>JBBRBB010000018.1:0-89774 GCA_038206235.1 Chitinophagales bacterium | reverse complement strand
TGGCTCGCCTCCACATGGCTTTTGAAAAAATTCAATTGTTGAAAACATGAGCCGTTGCGTGCAACCTGCTGTAACATTTTCAATGTAAAAGTCTGAGGCATCCTGGCTGCTGTCGAATCGTGGATTAGTGATGCTTATTTGTGCTGTATCCCACTTACTGTATGTGCCTGTATGGGCGCTTTCATAAACCTTATAAACTTTATTGCCAGTAGAAGTTTTGTAATTCACATTCCACTGCCAGCTGCAACTGGCATTATCCGGCGGATTAAAGAAATGGATAATCATTTTTATGCATGTTCCTGTTGCAAAGGCCACATGGCTTACAATAAAATGGAGCCTTCTCGCAGTTGAGTCTGTTGAATTTCCCACATCTCTTTCAAAGCGCCCCTGTGTGCTTTTTCCCAACGATGTATCCTGCTTCTGGTTCCAGTATGTGCGGGAGTGCGGCTTATCACGGTCCTGAAGTCTTAGATTTATTCTGTACTCGTCAGGAAATATCCGCCATCCAACGTCATATTTACTTGAATTATCAAACTGGTTAAACGGGCTGCCCTGCGCCACCCACCTGCCAACTGAATCGAGTGGGTTTTTTCTGCAGGTGTCTGCTTCACTAACGGGTTGTGTATAGGCGCCCCTAATATTACGGTCACCGGTTGTTGCTATACATCCTGTGCGGGTAATTCCACTACCATTGCATGTATTGGCATTATTACAGGTTTTTATGTAGCCATGTATTAAATCTGCAGGCGGCGAACACTCCGTATAATCATCTGCGCTTGCATCAAGCCCCTTGCGCAAAACACAAAATGCAGAAGTGGCGGTATCACCACTTGCAGGCGCGCCCGGCGGTCTGTAGCTGTTCACATACCTGCTGAAGAAATTTACTCCTTCCAGAATTTTTGGGTCAATTATTCCGCCCGGTGAGGCGTCGAGCAGCTTGCCGAAATCTATCATCCACATATCAAGCCCGCTGTGCAGGGCGCTTGCTGCAATAGCGAAGAGTATGTACGGGTCTAATATAATAGTGCTGCCGGGAAAATCTAATTCATCTCTTATGAGAACATCAGGAAAATTAATCTTTACATCATCACATGCTCCTTTCATTTTTGGTTCAAAGTTTTGCTGATACCAATGTCCCATACCCGTTGCTTTTCGCCATGGACGAGGGTTCATATTATTTGCATAGGCGAAGAGGCTGCCGGCAACCGGGAATATAGAAGTATCAACCTTAACACAATCACTATCGAGGTCAATGTTATTATTTCCTTTTAACCCATAAAACCTGTCTGTAACGCCGGTATTAACCATAAAGTGCAGGTTGGGCAAATAAGATTTGATGCCCGAAATCTGGCTGTTCATTGTACTCCACCATATCTTTTTTCTATCGCTCCAGTCTTTATCAGTAATAGCGTATGCAGTATCAGAGAAGCAACCCTGCTCCACATACGGTTCAGCATCGCCAGATTTTCCTTCGCATGACTGAAAGAAGAGCAATTTGTTTTTATAAGAAACATTGTCTTTGATGATATGGTTGAATAAATCACGAAGCAACTGTTGCCAAAAACTCTCGTACCTGCTTAGTCCCGGTATTATTACACCCGTATCCTTCCTTCCAAAATAATCAGGATATAAATATTTACCACTGTTATCTGTAAGAAACCAGTGAACCCATCCGCCACGAGTCATGGAAGTTGTGTCTGGATTTGATAGCCAATTAGGACGTGTTAGATTTAGAGTTTTTTTCCCTCTTGAACATGAGGAGCCACATTCGCTTCTCCAATCGGTGCATCCTGGGATGTGTAAACAAGTAAGCCGATGTTGAGGTTTCTGCAGCAATAATCTTCAGAAAAGCATCGAGCTTATCAGCCCATTTATAACTATTAAGATCAGAATGATGATCGCAGGTATCGCAAGGGAGTTGCGCAGGAGCATTTTCTTGCACCCTCCACCAGGGAACAGCAATTTGCACTCCTTTTAATGCAATACCTTTGGCTAAAATTGTATCAAGATCGGCTTTTAGCTTGTTTGTATCAGTTGGTAGAGCGGTGTAAAACCAAACGCCACGAAAATCAGTATTGGGCGGCGGGGGTTGTGCAAAGAAGGCGGTGATTGTGCAAAGAAGCGATACAGATAATATGCATGCTGTAATAAGAAAGAGAATTTTTTTCATAAAATTGATTTTTACGTTGAATAAATAAGAAACTATTGAAAAGAAATTAAAGCAGTAAATTTTTTACTGCGGGGGAGGATGACATCCAAGATATATGTACAGCATAAGATTCTTCATTTATTCAAATGAATCTTCAAGACCTGTGAGGTTTAATTCTCCTCATTTCCCTTTCCCATGCATAATCGTTGTAAGCGTATATAAAATTATTTTCAGGTCAAGCAGCAGCGAAACATTTTCAACATACACCAAATCATACTTCATTCTTTCTATCATCTCATTCACATTCGATGCATAGCCAAATTGCACCATTCCCCAGGAAGTGAGTCCCGGCTTCACTTTCAGCAGGTAACGAAAGAATGGTGTTTGTTTATGTATCTGGTCAATATAAAATTTTCTTTCGGGTCGCGGGCCTACAAAGCTCATTTCACCTTTTAATATATTCCATAGTTGGGGCAGTTCATCCAGCCGCCATTTACGCATTATTTTACCCCATGTAGTTATTCTTATATCATCATCAGAAGACAAGGCAGGCCCGTTCTTTTCCGCATCCTGATACATGGACCTGAACTTATGAATCATGAATTTTCTGCCCTTGCAGCCTATTCTTTCCTGTGTAAAAATGATGGGGCCGGGCGATGACATCCCTGTTCTTACCGCAACGAATAATAACAGAGGACTAAACAGCAGAAGAGAGATGAATGAAAATAAAACATCAAGCAGGCGCTTCATATTACTTTGCCATGCGGGCATAGGGCCTGTATCAATATCAATTAATACGGCGCCGGGAACATCTTTTACTTTTACAGAGCCTGAAAGTATTTCCAAAGTTTCAGGAACCAGCTTTATTTCAACATTGTGCCCGGTGAGTATGCTGATAACTTTGTTCATCAATGCATGGTCTGTTTTTTCCAATGCTATAATTACCTCCTGTATGTTTTTTTGCCTGATGATAGTTTCCATATCATCAATGTAGCCCAGGCATGGCAATGATTTAGCAAGACCATTTCCTGAAATTTTATCCAATGCAAGAAAGCCAAGCATTCTATGCCCCGATGTTTCATAATTTTTATTAAGCTCTTTAAAAGCCTCCTGCGATTTCTGGTTATTGCCAATGATAAGTGAGTTGAAAAATATCTTTTTTTGAGCAATATGTTTTCGGGCAACAGATAGTAATATAAGCCTGCCTGTGTAAGTAAGAACTGTTTGTAAAAAAATCAGTGTAAAGAAAACGTAATAAAAATAAGTATAATGCTCTTCGCTATCGTTAAGAAAAAGAATGAAAAGCAAAATGAGTGAGCCAATAAGTGTTTCAATGCAGGTAGTTGTGATCTCATTAAGTCTTGATTTTTTGTATAAAGATGTGTTGTAAGAACCTGCTATGGCATATAATATTATCCAGAAAAAAGTATTTAATAATAATGACTGCTTAAAAAAATAATCCTGCGTTAATAATCCGCCAAGTGTTGAAGGCTCCTGATGTAGCAATATTTTTCTCTGAAGTGCTACCATCGTCCACGTAATTACAGAAGATAAAGCATCTGCAAAAATATACCAGGCGATATGTAAGGGTTTGAATCGCTGCATGATAATAATATCAACTCAAAATATTTGTATTGCTGATTTTTTCCAAAATGTGATGTGCTACTTCCATAGCAAGATAACCATCAATTTCATTAATAACCGTTGGTTCATTATTTATAATTGATGATACAAATGCTTTCAGCTCTTCTCTTATAGCGTTTACAGGCTTCACGTTTGGTGTTGCAATGGCAAGTGTTTTTTTGCCGTTAGGTGTTTCGATGTCAAATGAAAATACATTTTTATCTGAAGGTTGCTTTAGCCGAATCACCTCTGTTTTCTTTTCCAAAAAATCAATTCCTATATAAGCATCTTTCTGAAACAACCGCATTTTGCGCATCTTCTTCATGCTGATGCGGCTGCTGGTTAAATTGGCAACACATCCGTTATGAAATTCGATACGCACATTCGCAATATCCGGCGTATCGGTTATCACAGCAACGCCACTGGCATTAATCTGTTTTACATCGCTTTTAACCATGCTTAAAATAATATCAATATCATGTATCATTAAATCGAAAATCACACTTACTTCTGTGCCGCGGGGATTAAATTGTGCAAGGCGGTGCACTTCAATAAACATCGGCTTTAAATCAAGATGCTGCACGGCAAGATATGCAGGATTAAATCTTTCTACATGTCCTACCTGGAATTTTATGTTAGCTTCTTTTACCATGCTTATCAAATGCTTTCCCCGCTCAAGCGTGTTTGCCATCGGCTTTTCCACAAACACATGCTTTCCTTTGCGCACAGCCATTTCGCACAACTCAAAATGAAAATTAGTTGGGGCAACAATATCAACGGCATCAACTTTATTTATTAGCGAGGTGGCTGTGGTAAATCTTTTCAATTCATATTTTTCAGAAACTTCTTTTGCGGTTTTATCATCGGGGTCAAAGAATCCAATCAACTGAACTCCTTCAATTTCTTTCCAGTTATTCAGATGAAATTTTCCTAAATGCCCAACACCAAAGACGCCAACTTTCAGCATAGCTTGAATTTGAGGTAAAAGTAGTGGGTATTGGGTAATGGGTATTAAGGTAGAAAAGAAAATCGGTTTTAAAATAGGAATTTGTATTAGTAATGTCACCCAATACCTCAATACCTCAATACCTCAATACCTCAATACCTTAGTACCTAAACAATCCTTCCATCTTTCATGTGTAATTCCCTGTCGCTCATTTGTGCCAGCTCTTCATTGTGTGTAACAATTAAAAAAGTTTGATTGAATTTTTTTCGCAGCTCAAAAAATAATTGATGAAGCTCTTTTGCATTAGCGCTGTCGAGATTGCCTGTAGGTTCATCAGCAAAAACAATATCGGGTTTATTTATCAAAGCTCTTGCTACAGCCACACGCTGCTGCTCTCCGCCGCTTAATGCCTGCGGCTTATTTTCAAGCCGTTCACCAAGTCCTAATATTTTCAGCAGTTGTGCCGCATCTTCTTCTGCATCTTTTTTTCTGCGGCCGGCAATCCATGCAGGAATGCAAACATTTTCCAGTGCAGTAAACTCAGGCAGCAAGTGATGAAACTGAAATACAAAACCAATATGTTTATTGCGAAATGCAGCCAGCTTTTTTCCTTTCAGTGTATGCATGGGTGTATCATTCAAAAAAATTTCACCTGTATCAGGCGAATCGAGTGTTCCTAAAATATGCAGCAGCGTGCTTTTACCGGCGCCCGAAGAACCTGCTATCGAAACGATTTCTCCTTTGTTAACTGTAATATCTACACCTTTCAATACGTGCAGTTGTCCATAGCTTTTATGAATGTTCACAGCTCTTAGCATGTACAGTTAAATGAGTATTTACAAACCTAAGCACAAAGCAAATAGAAACTGTGCTCCTTTTCATTTTGCAAAAAATTATTTGTGCCTGCTACAATGAGCATTTGGTTTTCTCGTTACAACACTTACATTTGCGCAAAATTTAAGAGGCTATGTTTTGGACTTTAGAATTAGCGAGCTACCTGGAAGAGGCTCCATGGCCTGCCTCCAAAGACGAGTTGATAGATTATTCCATACGCAGCGGCGCACCGCTTGAGGTGGTTGAAAATCTGCAGGAACTGGAAGATGAAGGCGAGATATATGAGAGCATTGAAGATATATGGCCAGATTATCCCAGCCAGGAAGATTTTATGTTTAATGAAGATGAGTATTGAGGGAGGTAAGCAGTAAATAGTGAGCAGTAAGCAGGGAGTAAAAATTATTGAACCGTTGTTTTTTAGCAGCGGTTTTTTATTTTAAAACTACGAATGAATTGAATTTTTTTGGGGTAGTCGCTTTTGAGTTGTATGGCCCGCCCGAACGTACCTATGTAAAATAATTTTTTTGAGTGCCAGCGTTCGGTACAGGCGGGCATCGCCTGTTGCCACGCTTTTTTAAAGCTCCGTTTTCGAATTATAAGGTTTTATTACTTATTCCAAATAGTCTGTGTTTCCAATAGATTTTTATATTTAGTTTTCGAAATATGGCGACAGTGCAACTATAGACCAACAGGCACTAAAGGATAGCACAGCATACGCTTCAGTAAAAGCAAAAGAGGTGCATTAATTGAATAATTTTAATTTTGTATGCACCACATTTACTTTTGCCCTAACGTACAAAGACAGCTACAATGATTAGCACATTCCAAATATACTTTGACGAACCAAAGATTTTTGAAATAAAAAACATACAACCGCTGACAGGGTCAGTAGGACTTTATTTCATTTTTACAAAACAGACACAAATTCAATATCCTTTTAAAAAATCAAGGTTACTTTATATCGGAATGAGTGAGAAGAAAACTAACAGCATAGGAAGTAGGTTGACCGGACATTTCGACGGTAAATCAAAAAATGTAGGCTTAGCAAACTATCGTAAAGTTCAACAATTGTTTTTTACTTTTATTCATTTTGAAATGGTGAGAAAATTTTGGGATTTTAGAATTGAGAATCTTGAAGCATATTTTATTCTTGACTTTGTGGAAAAATACGGTGTCTATCCTATCTGCAATAATAAGAGTGGATTTGAAGTATTAAGCAAAACCTTAAATGCAAATTTCATTATTGACTGGTCATATTACGACTAAATAAAAAAATAATTATGAATAATAACATTAAAAGCGGCAAAGAAGTAATTGATGAATTCTTCTCAGAAATCTACAATGTAGAAAATGCCGACAAGACAACTGTTGATGTTCTTGTATCTCTTTATAGCAAAAACAAGTTAACAGATACAAACATTCAAAATGCTCTTGACGACATATTGCAGAAAGAGCTGGACAAAATTGAAAAGAATGAAAACGAAAATTAAAGCCTTAACCTTAAAAGGCATCAGAGGGATTCGTGAAAAATTCGGTTTGAATCTCAATGGAAAATCTATTTTGATTTACGGGGATAACGGCTCAGGGAAAAGTTCGTTAACCGATGCATTGGAATGGCTCTATTATGACCAGATACAACATCTTTCCAATGAAGAAATCGGAAGGAAGAAAGGGAAAGATGCTTTGAGAAATGTTTTTATTGAAGAAAAAGATAATTCGTCAATTGAAATATGCTATACAAATCCAAAACTTGACTGTATAAAAATTGTCAAGGGAGACTTATCGGGTTCATCATCTAATAAAAGTCAAGAATATGAAACTTACTTAGAAAAATCTCTAACTGAAAATTTAATTCTTAGATATAGTGATTTAGTTCTTTTCATTATTGCAAGCAAAAAAGAAAAGCTTGACACCCTGCAAGCCATAATTGGATTTAGTGAAGTTGGAAATTTTCGAGACTTATTGAAAAAGAATGCAGGGAGATTTAAAAGAACAATCAACGCTGAAAATTTCAACAACAAAAAAGGAGCACAACAATCAATTATACTTGAAAACTTAGGAGCAAACGCTTACAAACCGGAACAATTCTTCAAAGCTGCTAACGAAATAATTAAACCTTTAGCTCTAAACGTTACTGTCAAATCCTTTAAAGATGTCGCACAAGTTTTAAAGCAAATCGAAAGCAAGGATGATTTAAAAATAGTTGAAGCAATAGGATTCCAAACTAAAATCCTTGAAGCATTAACCGAATTTTACGGGAATATTGACCAACTTCTTAAAGATTATAGTTCATACTTTAATGCTTATTCCGAACTGAGGAAAGATGCTGAGAAGTTTAGTAAACTAAAACTTCTCGGTTTACTTAATGAAGGAGTAACTGTTTTGAAAGATGATGTAATGAAAGATGATTTTTGTCCTCTTTGCCTTCAGGGAAAAAATAAGCTGGAACTAATTACTGAACTTAATGAACGCATTCAGGAATTAGAAGAACTTCAAGAAGAAAAAAATAAACTACAACAACAAAATGAAAATCTGAAAGAGTTTGTAAAATCAAACACTGCTACGATTGATGGCTTGCTTAAGGAAAAAAATCTGAAGGAAAAGGAAAATGAAGAACCTCTTAAAAAAATTGAGAATATCAAATTAACGCTTAACAGTATAGCAGCAGAATTGAAAAAAGAATTGCTTGCAAAAGAATCTATTGTGCAGCCAGACAGTTTCTCTTTCGATAATACAAAAATTAAAACTACTATAGATGCAGCAAGACAAAAAGCAAAAGAGCTTTCCGAAAGTCAAAAGCAAAATACCAAACTTGTTATTTATTCCAAACTTTTGCAAGCCAGCTTAGCTTATAAGGAATATCGTAAGATTGAAAAGAAGCAAGACTTTCTAACGAATCAACAACACACATTTGAAAACCTTTTCGCTGATTTTATCAAACGACAAGAGGAAGCCTTAACTGTTTTTCTCCTAACATTTTCAAATGATATAAACGATTATTACACTTCAATGAATCCTAATGAGAAAGTTGAAGAAATAAAATTGGATTGTCTCAAAGACAATAATGGAGATTTGATTGGAATAACAATCGAGTATAAATTCTATGACAAAACTCAAAAACAACCAAGGGCATATTTAAGCGAAAGCCATATTAATTGTCTTGGACTTTCATTTTTTCTTGCTTCGGTAAAAGCATTCAATAAAGAAAATTATTTTTTTATTTTAGATGATGTGATTTCAAGTTTTGACAGAAGTCACAGAGCAAGATTTGCAAAACTTTTAGTTGATAAGTTCAACGATTATCAAATCATTCTTTTAACTCATGAAAAAGACTTTTTCGAACTTGTTTCAAGCGATGTAAAAAGCAAAGGTTGGTATATTCAGCAAATAACATGGACACCAGAAAAAGGTATAGGTATTGACAAAGCAACAATCGACAGTAAAGAAAGAATAAGAAAAAAGTTAGACGATAAGAATACAGATGGACTCGGAAACGATATTCGCATCTACACCGAAAAAGTTTTGAAAGAAATCGCAGTGAATATTGAAGCAAATGTTTCTTTCAAATACAATGACATTAATGAAAAAAGAATGGCTCCGGAACTTTTGGATTCCATTCAAAGCAAGATAACAAGTAAAAGCATAGAACTCAAAGCAGCTACAGACATTCCCAGAATCAAAGGAATGCCAATGTTTATTGGAAACACAACTTCACATGACAATGATTTTCAAGCAAGCATCGAGGACTTTGAACTCATGTGGGAAGACATAGGCAAATTTATCAAACTATTTTATTGCAAGGATTGCGACAAGTTTATCTCGACCAAATATTTAGACAATGTAAAAAATAGAATAAGATGCGGATGTAAAGACGAGAAACTTAGTTACGACTGGAAAAAATAATGCAACGCATATGTAAGCAAGCCATACAACGACTTACCTTTATTCTTTCCCTTTCTTCAAACTTTTCCCTGCCTTCTTCTTCTCACTCTCCAACTTGCGCTGCACTTTCTTTATGTCTTCGGCGGCTGGTAATTGCTCCGGCTGCACGCCACGTTCTTTAAGTATTTTACGTACAGCGAGATTATTATCTACATGCTCTTTGCTGATAGCCGTACCACCTTTTAAATCTTTTTCAATTACGTTATGGCTGGTGAGTTCTGTTGCAAAGTCCTTGGCCTTTATGGTAAGCGTTGGCAAAAAATCGGCTAAGGGCCGGTTGGCGGGCACGTCTAATTTTCGTTTCATATCGTTGGTGCTAAAACCGCCAAACAAAGCTTGGTCTCCTTTTGAGCGAATGATGGCAAAACCTTTTTCATCTACACCCCGTTCATAAATAATTCCTGATAATTTCTTTTCAGACCTTGACAGTTTTTCCCTTGCTGTTACTCTTGCAATATCTAATAAGCGTTGTTCAATAATTTCCTGCTTACGGGTTTGTACGGCAAAATAAGTTTGCGCAAAAGCAATTGTCTGTTTGGAGGTATCGCCATTTTGTGCAATCAGGTAACAGGCATAACGGGTTAAAGCAATATCCTCTATTTCTCGTTGAGCACCTTTGGCTAAGTCTATCATTTTCGTGAAATCACGAAAATGATCATTTAATTTTTCACCAGCATTTTCGCAAGCTCTTTTGGCTTTGTCAATTGCGTTGGCAAAGTTTTCCCATCTTGCATAGCCCAAAATTGGTTGTAATTCTCTTGCGCTCCAGCATTCAATGCCTTTGTAATCATAACAGGCCTGTTCAAATTTTGCAAACAGTTCTGCAATTAATTCTTTTTTCATCGTTTATTTTTTTGACGAATAAGAATATTCAATTTTGAAAAAGCAGGCTAATGCTCTAAGCCGTTTTACCCGTAAACTTTTAATCGGCTTGTATGCTACCGCATTTGCAGGATTGTATATGTGATTGTGTGTTCTATTCTTTATTCAGCTTTTAAACTCATCTCAAAAATAAACTTACTTCCAACTTTATTTTTGCTGTTCACAATTTCCTTCTAATCCTATAAATCCCATAAATCACCGTTCAGACATCTGCTCAACCACCGCCTGCGTAACTCCCGTAAAACTAAATCCCCCATCATGAAATAAATTCTGCATCGTAACATATCTTGTAAGGTCGCTGAATAAGCAGGCACAGTAAGCAGCGCAATCTTCTGCAGCAGCATTTCCCAAAGGGCTCATTTTTTCAGCATAAGAAATAAATGCATCAAAACCTTTTACACCACTGCCTGCAGTTGTACGGGTAGGTGATTGAGAAACGGTGTTTACTCTTACTTTTTTGCGCACACCATAATGATAGCCAAAGCTGCGTGCAACACTTTCGAGCAATGCTTTTGCATCAGCCATTTCATTATAATCAGGAAATACTCTTTGCGCTGCTATATACGTGAGTGCAACCACGCTGCCCCATTCGTTTAGCGCATCCATATCCCATGCGGTACGCAGCACACGATGTAAACTAATGGCAGATATATCAAGTGTTTTCTGGTTAAAGCCATAATCAATTTCAGTATAATGTTTACCCTTGCGAACATTCAAACTCATGCCGATGGAGTGCAATACAAAATCAACGCCACCATTAAAATGCTTCATGCTTTCTTCAAAAAGTTTTTTAAGGTCGTCCATGTTTGTAACATCTGCTGCAACAACAGGCGCCTGAACTTTTTCTGCCAATTTATTTATTTCTCCCATACGCATAGCAATCGGTGCATTGGTGAGTATGAGTTGCGCACCTTCTTCATGGCAGCGCAATGCAGTTTTCCATGCAATAGATTTTTCATCGAGGGCGCCGAATATAATTCCCTTTTTTCCTGCGAGTAAGTTGTATGCCATAGTAGTTTATTTAGATGTGGTAAAAGTAAATGTTCAAAATCGAAGTGCAAAAAGAATGCGAACAGCAAAAACTCCCCTTTAGGTCCGAAGGACTCCTATGGAGGGTTGGGGGTTTCTAATTATATTGCAGCTTCACCTTAATTATATTGTATGAAACATTTGCCATTGAATCCCCAACTTTTTACAGAGAACCGTAATCGGTTCGTAAAAGAAATGCGCCCAAACAGCATCGCCATTTTTAACAGCAATGATGAAATGCCAAGCAATGCAGATTCATTATACCGGTTTCAGCAAAACAGCGACCTGTACTGGCTTTGCGGCATAGAGCAGGAAGATACTATGGTTATTTTCTTTCCTGATAATCCTGATAAAAAATATCGTGAAGTGCTGGTATTGATTCGCCCTAATGAGCAAAAAGAAAAATGGGATGGAAGAAGATTAAGAGAAAAAGAGGCAAAAGAATTATCGGGAATTGAAACCGTTGTATGGCTCGATAATTTGGAACCTTTGCTGCAAACATGGATTCATCTGGCAGATATTATTTATTTAAACACAAATGAAAACGACAGAAAAGCAAGCTTGGTTGAAACAAGAGATTATCGCTTTGCTGCACAAATGAAGCAACGCTATCCATTACACCGCTACGAACGTGCTGCAAAAATTATGAAGCAACTGCGTGCTGTAAAAACAGAATATGAAATTGAAGTAGTGCAACAGGCCTGTGATATTACAGAAAAAGCTTTCAGAAGATTATTGAAGTTTATTAAGCCCGGCATAATGGAATATGAAATTGAAGCAGAGATAACACATGAGTTTCTAAGTAACCGCAGTAAAGGTGAAGCTTATGGAAGTATTATTGCAAGCGGCGATAGAGCCAGAACATTACATTATGTTTTTAATAATGGAGAATGTAAAAACGGAGAACTGCTGCTGATGGATTTTGGCGCTAACTATGCCGGTTATGCTGCTGATCTTACACGCACTGTTCCAGTAAATGGAAAGTTTAGTAAAAGACAGCGAGATGTTTACAATGCATGTTTGCACCTGCACAGATTTGCAAAGAGCTTATTAAAGCCGGGCACTGTAATTCTTGACTATCATGAAAAGGTTGGTGATGAGGCAACCAAACAATTTATAAAGCTTGGCCTGCTGAAAAAAGAAGATGTAAAAAATGAAGACAAGGAAAACAGGGCATACCGAAAATATCTTTATCATGGTATATCGCATCATTTGGGTGTGGATGTGCATGACCTTGGCACAAAATCAGAAGGATTAAAACCGGGAATGTTACTAACAGTTGAACCGGGAATTTATATTCAAAAAGAAAAGCTCGGTATTCGTATAGAAAATAATGTTTGGATTACAAACGAGGGCAATGTGGATTTAATGAAAAATATTCCAATAACGGCAGATGAGATTGAGAGGGCGATGAGGCAGTAGCAGTAGCAGTAGGGGAGTTGGGAGTAGGGTAGGGAGTTGGTAGTTGGTAGTTGGCAGTAGTAACTACAAATTAGCAACACAGTAAACCTGTTGAATTGATTTACAAGATTTATTGAAATGAAATTTTTGATTGACAATTGGAATGGCAAACAGATAAATTAAATGAAGCATATTCCCAATATTTTCACGCTGCTTAATTTATTTTTTGGATGTATAGCGATTTTATATGTTTTGCAGCCCGGGCTAATCCCTTTATATAATAACGCCAATAATTTTTTGGTGCCCGATGTTAATGATACCGGGACGCAATACATCAGCATACCTGAGAAAATGTGCATGGCATCATTGTTTATAGGGCTTGCTGCTGTTGTTGATTTTTTGGATGGTTTTGTTGCACGACTTTTTAAAGCCACTTCTGAAATGGGCAAACAATTAGATTCATTGGCAGATGTGGTAAGCTTTGGTGCAGCGCCGGGAATGATTGTATATCAGTTTTTGCGATTGTCTTATGCGCAGCAGGAAAATGGATTAGATATAAATGTTGTTTGGTTGCTGCCTGCATTCATTATTCCCTGTGCGGCTGCATATCGCCTGGCAAGGTTTAATGTTGATAAAGAACAAAGCTTCGGTTTTAAAGGTGTGCCAACGCCTGCGGTTGGTTTATTAATTGCATCTTTCCCATTAATTTTTTGGTATGGAAATATTGCCTGGTTCACAACGCTGTTACTGAACAAATGGTTTTTATATGGAGTGATATTCATTGTGTGTTATCTTATGCTATCAACCTTGCCAATGATGGCGTTGAAATTTAAAAGCATTAGCATAAAGCAAGTAACGCCTTTTATTATACTTGTTCTTATAGCTGTAAGCAGTGCATTATTATTTGGATGGCTTGCAGTGCCAATAACATTTCTTGCTTACGTTCTTTTATCTTTGCTTGTTAAACAGCCGGAGCAATGATTTTTAATGTTCAGATAAAAGTGATGTTATTAAAAGACCTGCTTGACCCGCAGGGAAAAGCCATACAAAGCGGAATGCAGAATTTAGGATTGAATGGCGTGCAGGATGTTCGTGCGGGAAAACATATCACCCTGCAAATTGAAGCTGCATCGGAAGATGAAGCCAAACAAATTGCGGATGAGGCTTGTAAAAAATTGCTTGCAAATCCTGTTATGGAATTTTATGAAGTTGAAACCCTCAATCTCTAAAGGGAAGTAATAAAATACCTGATATTTTTCATACTTATTCTGATTGTATAATGCATGAATAATATTTCTAATCAAAGTTTCAAAACTCCCCTTCAGGGGTTGGGGGTTCTCTATCTTGTTCCTACTCCTCTCGGCAACTTAAAAGACATCACTCTAAGAACAATCGAAATTCTGCAATCAGTTGATGTTATCTTATGTGAAGACACAAGAACCTCATCTAAATTATTACAACATTACAATATTCATAAGCCTCTCTCACCTTATCATCAACATAACGAACACAAAATACTTGCCCATATTGTTGAACAATTAGCTGATGGAAAAACAATAGCATTAATAACAGATGCAGGCACACCGGGCATTTCAGACCCCGCATTTTTGTTAGTTAGAGAATGTATAAAAAACAATATTAAAGTTGAATGTTTGCCCGGCGCCACTGCATTTGTGCCCGCACTCATAAATAGTGGACTGCCAATTAACCGTTTTGCATTCGAGGGCTTTTTACCTATAAAAAAAGGCAGGCATAGCTTGCTTACAAAATTAAACGATGAAGAAAGAACAATTGTATTTTATGAAAGTCCTGTGCGGCTTGTAAAAACGCTGAAAGATTTTATTGAATACTTTGGGGCTGAAAGAAAGTGCAGTATAAGCAGAGAGTTAACAAAGTTGTTTGAAGAAAATATTCGGGGAAGTTTACACGAAGTTTGCGAACACTTTTCTCAAAAAAATGTAAGGGGTGAGATTGTAATTGTAGTGGCGGGAAAAGATTCCTAACCTTAAAGAAGTTGTAATTATAATTTGTTTAAGCAATATATGTTACACCTTGCACCTCTGTAATAAATGCTGCAAAATGACAAAAAATATTTTATTTCTTTTATTCACCTGTTTTATTTTTACTTCACTCTTTGCACAAATTAAAAAAATTCCTTCTGAAGTTACTGAAGCACAGAAAACCCGTTATCCTCATGCAGAAAATATTTCCTGGAAAGATAAATCTTCTTCTTTTCATGCCGAGTTTACTTTGAACGGAGCCAAAATGTGCGCCGATTTTAAAGCAACAGGAGAATGGCTTTGCACAGAAAGAGTTATCAATTTCAAAGATATGCCCGCAACTGTGCAAAATAGTTTTGAGAAAAGCAAATACAATAACTGGGAAAGAAATATAATTACAGAACATCAGCGTTTCGGTGAGCCTTTGCAATATTCAATTGATGTAAATAAAAGTTTGGAAAAAAGAAAATTGATATTCGATGCTAAT
The DNA here is from genome assembly GCA_038206235.1 of Chitinophagales bacterium. GTDB lineage: Bacteria > Bacteroidota > Bacteroidia > Chitinophagales > Chitinophagaceae > JBBRBB01. Next base: position 74,481 of record JBBRBB010000018.1, on the reverse strand, counting down.
GGAAAACTTTTAAAAAATGATATGGACTATGTTCAAAAATGAACTTAACGTGTAGGTGTTAAGTTTATTTACAGCCTCGCCTTAGGCGAGGTAAAACGTTTAGTAGATAAAAGTTTTAGACAGTTTTTTAACGAGCTCTCCGCAGGAGCGAAATATTAATTTGCTGTTTGTGTCGCCTCTACGAGGCTTAATTCAATTCAAACTCTTTATTTTACTAACGTTGCGCTTCTACGAAGCTATTAATTCAAATCTTCTATACTCTCTTGAGGGGAATAATGTTTAATAGAAATTCTATAGCTTGTTCCCAAAAAAATAAAAAGATGAAAAGCACGATTGGTGTTATTATTTTTTTTCTATTATTCAATAGTTTATTTGCTCAGCCAGACAGGTGGCAGCAACGCATCGCTTACAACATCTCCGTTGATATGAATGTGCAAACCAACATTTTTAATGGTACCGAAAAAATTGAATACTGGAATAATTCTCCCGATACATTAACCCGTTTATTTTTTCATTTATACTGGAATGCTTTTCAGCCCGGCAGCATGATGGATGTAAGAAGCCGGGAACTTGGCAAGACTGTGTTGTTTACTGATAAAAATGGCGAACCCATTTTAGATTGGGATTCGAGAGTTCGTGACCGTATAAGCAAACTGAAGCCCGATGAAATGGGTTATCAAAGAGTGAAATATATAAAGATGAATGGAACGCCGCAAACATTAATCGAGCATGAAACCATTCTTGAAGTAAAATTAACCAAACCCATTTTACCTCATGCCAAATCAAGCATGGAAGTTGGTTTCGATGCACAGGTTCCAATTCAAATTCGCAGAAGCGGCAGAGATAATGCAGAAGGTATTCGCTATAGTATGAGCCAGTGGTATCCTAAAATGGTTGAATATGATTACCAGGGATGGAATGCAAATCCTTACATAGCAAGAGAATTTTATGGCGTGTGGGGAGACTATGATGTGAATATCACTATAGATAAATCTTACCTGCTTGCGGCTACGGGAACATTACAAAATGCAAATGATATTGGATTTGGATATGAAGCGGATGGAGTAAAAATAAAAACCACAAACTCACCAACATTAACATGGAAATTTTCAGCAAAGAACGTGCATGATTTTGTTTGGGCAGCAGACCCCGCTTATACCATGATTAAAAAACAAATCGTAAATGGCCCCCTGCTTTATGTTGTTTATAAAAAAGTAGATTCATTGCAAAGGAAATGGCAGCAAGTGGCTGAAGCAATGGTGAAAATTTATCCATACATGGCGAAAACGTTTGGAGCATATCCTTATAAAAATTATTCATTCATACAAGGCGGCGACGGGGGCATGGAATATCCTATGGCAACATTACTTAAAAGTGCAAGCATTGGCGCAGCAATTCATGAATGGCTCCATAGCTGGTACCAGGGAATGCTTGGCACAAATGAGAGCTTATATGCCTGGATGGATGAAGGCTTTACCACGTATGCAGAATCAAGAGTGAGTGCATGGTTAAGGAATGATACAGGCTTTGCTTATGCTGATGATTATGCCGGCTATTATACTTTAGCTAAAAGTGGCAAAGAAGAACCTATGAGCACACATGCAGATCATTATAATACCAACTATGCCTACTCGCTGGATGCTTATTCAAAAGGCGCAGTGTTCATGGCGCAATTAGGTTATATTGTTGGCAATAAAACGCTTGACAAAATTTTGCTTGAATATTATAATGAGTGGAAGTTTAAACATCCCAACCCCAATGATTTTATTCGTGTAGCAGAAAAAGTTAGTGGCATAGAATTGCAGTGGTATAAAGAATACTGGATTTATTCAGCCAAAACTATTGATTATGCAATTGGAGATGTGAACACAAATGAAGGTAAAACTAAAATAGTTTTAAAACGACTTGGATACATGCCCATGCCTGCAGATGTATTAATCACATTTAAAAATGGAACAAAAGAATTGCATTACATTCCCATGAACTTAATGTACGGAGAAAAACCAGCAGAGAATACTATTTCAAGAATAACACATCCGGAATGGAAATGGGTAAATCCTGAATACGTAATGGAAATATCTCAAAATGTAAGCGAAATAAAATCTATTGAAATAGACCCAAGCGAATTAATGGCAGATGTAAACAGAACAAACAATAAGATAGTAGTGCCCGAATGAGAATAAAGAACATTAATAAAACATAAAAATTTTTTTAAGGCAAAAAAAGTAAATAATATAGCTTACAAAAAACTGATAGTACAGTTGTTTCTCCCCTAAATGAGCACCATTAATAAGCAAAATAATTCATAAAACTTTTAGTTTTTAATACAAGGCAACCATTTTAATAACCTCACGTATATACATGTACAATGCGTTCTGCCTTGAAAAACAAGAATAATTTCTCAATAGAAGCCAACAATTTTTAATTTGGAGAGTATAGGCTACTCAACTATTTTTGCGTGCCTAAAAAAAAAATAAAATTAAATAAGAATGTTTCAAAAAGTTTATCGCCGGGTATTTTTTTACACTGTCAGTTTTATTGTTCTCCTGAATTTTTTTTCGTGCAAAACAGAAAGAATTGCTTATTTTAAAGATTTGCCAGACACATTAACTTCAAAAACAATTACTCCCGCCTCCACAGATGCGCCCGCTATTCATCCTGATGATGTTATTAATATCACCATACAAACGCTTGACCCCACTGCTAACATAGTTTTGAATCAGGGGAATCTTCCGGTTAACTCGGGTGCTGTTACTAATACCGTAGGAGGAGGTAATCTTAGTCAGGCCGCAATAGCCGGTTACCTAGTTGATAAACGCGGGTTTATTCATTTACCTTATGTAGGAGATGTACTGGTAAAAGATTTAACTACAACAGATGCAAGAGATCTGATAACACAAAAAATTTCAGTCTATTTTAAAGACCCGGTTGTAAATGTTCGTTTTTCTAATTTTAAAATAACAGTTTTGGGAGAAGTAAAAAATCCCACAACCTTTTTAGTTCCGAATGAAAATCCAACCGTAATAGATGCACTCGGATTGGCAGGAGATATAACGCTTTATGGAAGAAAAGACAATGTAATGCTGATAAGAACAAATGATGCCGGGCAAAAAGAAATAGTGCGCCTTAATCTTGATAGCAGCAAAACCATAGCTTCACCTTACTTCAATCTTCATCCCAATGATGTTATATATGTGGAACCATCGGCAGAAAGAGTGGCCAGTGCCAGCGCTTATCGCACAAGAGATATTGCTATCATAGGCAGTGCACTTTCATTAATGGTTATAATAGTAGCAAGATTGATAAGATAATTACTTTAATATTATTTAATTTTTTATTTCTATAAACACTTAGTTTATGCAAGATTACAGAAATGAGTATAGTGCAAATGGTGTAACTCCCCATCAGGATGTTGACATAAAATTCCTGGTAGCAAAAGTTATAGGAAACTGGTATTGGTATTTATTATCAATCATTTTGTTTTTAGGGCTTGGCATTTTAATTATGATTTATACCTCTCCAAGATATGCAGTTACTGCAAGGGTTTTAGTTAATGGCTATACTTCGCAGGGAAAGGGACTTACCGGTTTAAGTGAAGGAAGTCTTCTTAACGATTTAGGCTTATACTCTGTGCCAAATACCATAAGCAATGAGCTTGAAATAATTCATTCCCGTACTTTGGTAGAACGAACCGTTAAGGATTTGCAATTAAATGTAATGTATATGGGACAAGGCCCCTACAGGTATGAAGAAACATATTATAAACAGTCTCCATTCTCTATAAAAATAGTATCAATTGTAGACCTTCTGCCCAATCCTATTGAATATGATATTAGAATTGATAAGAATAAAGTGAAATTTAAGGATGAGGATTCAGACAGCGCCTTCACAGCAACATGGGGCGATACCTTGAAATTCAAATACGGCACCTGGGTGCTTCAGCAAAATCCTGCCATTATTGAAACCAACCCAAAGCATGAGTTGGGATTGATTGTTACAACTTATGGCGCTGCGCTTAACAAATATCTTAGTGATATAGAAGCCATTACCACAAATGAATTTGTAAATATAATAGACATCGAACTTGATGGTCCCACACCCGCCAAGCATGAAGAAGTGCTGAGGCATTTAATTGATTTATATATTAGCGCAGATATTTCTGAAAGAAATAAAGTAGCCGATAGCACCATAGCATTTATAAACAGCAGGCTTGGTGGTGTATCTTCCGATCTTAGTACTATTGACCGCGGCATTGAAGGATTTAAAAAAGCGAACAACCTTACTGATTTATCCGAAGATGCCAAAGCAATTTTATCCAGCACTACTACCATTACACAAAGCCTGGCCGAAAAGCAGGTTGAAATGAAAGTGGTTGAAGACTTGGAAAATTATCTTCAAGATAACAGAAACAGTTCCCGCATTATGCCCACCACAGCACCCATTCAAGACCCAGCTTTTGTAAACACTCTGGAAAAATATAATTCCATGCAACTGCAGCGGCAAACCATGCTGCAGAATACCACAGAGGCAAACCCCGCCATAAAATCTCTTGATATACAGCTATCACAGTTACGCGGAGATTTGCTTACCATGATGCAAACATATAAAAGCGGTATTGCTCTGCAAAAAACCGACTTAGAAAAAAGAACAAGCCAAATGCAGGGTGCAATGAAATCGGTGCCCACACAAGAGCGGCAATATCTCGACTTCACAAGAAAGCAAGATGTAATGCAGCAACTTTATTTATATTTACTGCAAACAAAAGAGCAAACAGCAGTTTCCAAATCAAACAACATAGGTCCCGTAAGAATCATTGACCAGCCAGAGCGTGGCCCTGTGCCTTATTTCCCAAATATTATCATCATTGTTGCCGCAGCTATATTTCTGGCTTTAGTTGTTCCATCAGTTGTAATTTTCATGAAGGAATTACTAAATACAAAAACACTCACCTCAGAAGATATTGGAAAGGCAACTAATGTACCTATTGTTGCAGAAATAAGTCATAGCAAATCGGGTCAGCCAGTGGTTGTTTCACAAGATTCAAGAACTGAGGTAGCCGAGCAATTCAGAACACTTCGTACCAACCTCCAGTTTTTGTTACCCAATCCATCAGAAAAAGTAATCATGACAACATCGAGCATGGGTGGCGAGGGGAAATCATTCATAGCAATGAACCTTGCCTGTGCGCTTGCTATTTCAGGCAAAAAAGTTCTTTTAATGGAAATGGATTTGCGCAAACCAAGAATTACTTCAGCCCTGGGTATAGATAATTCAGTTGGATTTTCAAACTATATAGTTTCTGATATCAGGCTTAGAGATATTATAAAACCATCGGGAATACATCCTAATTGCATGGTAGTGGGTTCAGGTTCCTTACCTCCAAACCCCGCAGAGCTTCTCACTCACGACAGGGTTCATCAGCTATTTACTGAAGTTCGAAACGACTTCGATTATGTTGTTGTTGACTGCTCACCTGTTGGATTAGTTACTGATGCTCTTTTGATTGGTAAATACGCTGATATAGTTTTATATGTTGTGAGACAGCGATTCACATTTAAAAAACAAATTGATTTGATACAAGGTCTCAGTAACGACCGTAAATTCAAAAAAATTGATATAATATTTAATGATGTAAAATCAATTCCGGGTTATGGATATGGTTACGGATATGGATATAGCTATGGATATAAATATGGCTATGGGTATTATGATAATGGTAAAAGCGGATTCTTTAAAAAGCTGTTTGGCTCCTCAAAAAAGAAAAGAAAAACAACCTCTGCAATTGTTTAATTTCTTTGTATCATAATGAATTGAATAAATAGTAAGTGAGCGGGCTATCCCTGCTCACTTCATATTTTATAAAACGTTGTAATTCCCTGTGCTGTTGAAACAGGTTATACGCTCAAACATTTAATAAAGCGGCATTGCAAAATGGTTAAGAAAAAGCAGGTAGTTCAATCCGGTGTTTGGCAAATATTAAATGCGGCCGTTAAAACTTTTTCGCAGTTTGCTTATTACGCTGTTATGGCACGCATACTGCCCAATGCAAAAGTTCAGCTTGGAATTTTTGCCATCTTAAATTCATTCATGAATATTGGTAATATTTTGGGCGATGGCGGAATGGGAGATGCCTTGCTGCAAAAAAGGGAGCATGATAAGCAACATGTAAATGCAGCTTTTTATTCAGGCTTGCTTATATCTGTGATACTATATGTAATTCTCTTTATAGCATCGCCATATATAGCTGTTTTGTACGATGAGCCGGGCTTAAACAGTTCACTTAGAATTTTTGCCACTGTTTTTATTTTTGGTGCAATGTCATCCGCATCTCTCAACCTGCTTCAAAAAAATTTCAGGTTCAAAAAAATTTTTTTGGGTGATGGCGTCTTTTTACTTCTTTCCAATATTTTCGGTATTTTATTAGCGCTTACAGGAATGAACTATATGTCTTTGGTTTATTCACAGCTATTTTATTTCAGCGCAAAATTTTTGCTATTCGTTTATTATGAGCCGGTGCCAATAAAAGCTGGCTTTACAAAGAAGCACTGGAAAGATATGGTGGGCTACGGCAGCGGCTTAACACTAATACGTGTAAATAATTATATAGCCAATTTTGGAATTGTGCTCGAAGTAGGAAAGCTTGTAAGCAGAGCTTTGCTTGGAATTTTCGACAGAACGTATCGCATTATGAATATCCCCCAGCGATTTTTGTACGATACCGTGCAGCGGGTAATGATGCCTGCAATGGTAAAGAAAATGGGTGGTTATAAAGGCGTATACAATGTGTTTGAACGTACCTTATCTGTTATGAATACGATAATGGTTCCCTTAACTTTATTTCTTATTCTTTTCAGCAAGCCCATCGTTTTGATTCTTTTGGGAAATAAATGGCTCGATGCTGTTTTGCTTATGCAAATATGTTTTTTAAATCTGCCCATGCGCATGGGCGCCAGCCTTGGCGATACCTTAATGCGTGTGCATGGATTAATACGAGTAAACTTATACAGAAAAATTATAAACTCCATAGCGGTTTGCATTTTTATTTACCTGGGATTTTTATGGAAGGGGCTTGTGGGAATAGGGTGGGGGATTTTTGCTTCAACCGTTTTATCATATATTCAAATGATGCTCGTTATTAAAAAAAGAATATTCCCCGATGCATGGAAGCAATTAGTTTTTAAACCCTTTTATTCAGGGCTGATAGTTGCTGTTTGCTGGATTTTACCTTGCTACGGATTATATTATCTCATTAATATTATTCTAAAAAATGAACTCACCAGCTTTATTATTGTAAGCTCTTTAATTAGCCTGGTAGCAGGGTATGCTTTTTTAAGAAAACCCCGTTTACTTGGTAACGACATTGAATATATACAGGAAGATATTGTAGAAATGCTCAAAAAGAAAAAAGGAAGAAAAAAATCATCTGAACAATTGAATGATGAAAAAGAATTTGAGCTATCTGAAAGTGATGAGAATGCAAATTTTAGTTAAGCCCTTTCTTGTTTTGCAGTTTTAAATATCTTTGTGCTATATCCTGAAAAAAAAATTTACGTATTATTGATTATAAACTAACTTAAATTTTTTAATATGCTTCCAATTAATGGCGCACTGCAAACTAACAGAGTAACCATAAAACTAAAAGACGTAACCTTTTGGTTCACTGTTGCCCTTTTCTCCCTTGCATTATGGATTTCACTTGTATTAACCACAGCTACCCCTTTAGTGATTATAACTTTGCCGCTTATTGCTTACGACAGGGCTTATTTCTTCCCTGTGTTTATGGCTATTCCATTAGCACAGGGGGCCTTTATTACAGATGTAGTTGACACGGATACTTTCGCAGAATCTATAGCCCTTGCCTCCGTGGCTCCTCTTTTGCTTTTTGATGTGCTAAGATTAAAAAGCAAAATAGTGCCCTACCGGTTTGTTGTCTTTTATGTGCTCTTTGGTTTTTTTATTATACTCGGTTGTTTTGTGTATTACCAGCATACTACTGATAATTATAAAGGGCTTGCTGGAGCGCCCACGTGGAAGCCTATAGTAAAATCTGTAGTTAAGATTTTCAAAATAACATTCTTCTTTATTTACCTTAAGGTGCTTATTAATTATCCCAAAGCCATGTTGATAAGAACACTGGAGTTCTCAAGAAAAATGGCGCCTTTCATCGTTACATGTTTGGGTGTATACTTATTGGTATACGGACGTATGCAAAGTGGTGCAGCAGCGTCGGCCAGCGGTGGTACTCTTCAAATGGGTGATGCCCACCACGGCGCTTTTACTTCGCAGCTATCTTCTCTCGGTATTTTTATGTATATCACTTTTTTCTCCAGAAAAGAATATATATGGAATAAAATTTTGGCTTTCATATCTCTTGTATTAATGTTTATTATGATTATGCAAATGGGCTCCAGAAATGGCTTACTTTGTTTTGCGTTGGTAAGTTGCGTGGGTCTTTATGTTAATTTAAAAAACAGGCGGTTAGATTATCAATTTCTTATTGTGCTGGGCGTTACTATAGTTGCAGTTTTAGCCATTTATTTATCTCTTAGTTCACCAACCATACAAAGAGCCATTTATATGACCGAGGTAGAGGGTGGCGGTAACCGCTGGTATTACTGGGATGCAGGAGTAAAAGCATTGGAGAGAAACCCGATTTTAGGAATGGGCGGCGATGAGTCTGCTTCTATTGGGGCAGTTGCAAAATATGCCCCCGCAGGCATTGATGATAAAGTAATGCACAACAGCTATCTTGAAATGGCTGTAGAGTATGGATTAGTTGGTTTACTATTTTATATTACTTTTCTTTTGGCGGTTTTAAAATGGAGTTACCGGCTCTTTAAATATGCTTTGAGCCGGAATATGCTTATACTCGCAGCGCCATCTGTAAGTTATCTTATATTAATGGTGTCGGCTCTTTTTGTAAGCCGGATATGGGAAACTGCCATTTGGTATAACCTATGCTTTGTAATGGCATGTTGCATTCAGTGGATATATCCGCAATATATTTCTTCTAAAAAAAGGGTTAATACATATTCCCCGTTAATGGAGCAAATGCGGCAAACCGGAACACCATTACCTTACGCATAAAAATCATCAATCATAAAATTAGAAAAGCGTCTTAAAAAAAAGGCGCTTTTTATTTTATTTTGTTTTACCTAATTGTAATTTTGGTTAGTTGTAATGTTGTGAAGTTTTCAAAATTATTTTTTTTTGATACACATTTTTTGCGTCAATCTTTTTGTTTATCTTATTCATCCATCAGAAAAATAATAAGATACTCTTTAGCCTTATGACCTTAGAATCTAATTTTATTTCGCAAACTTTTTTTAAAATTGCTGAAAAAAAATATAAAAGTAAAGAGGTAGGAGGATTATAAAAACGGTAAGCCTTATCTCACCACCTGAAACTTTCCTGTTTCAATTATCTTTCCCGCTTTATCGTGCAGGTGGTAAATATAAACGCCCCGGTAAAAATCATTAGAGAAGTTTACAGTTACTTTAGCGTTGGTAATATCTTTTTCAAACATTTTTTTCCCGGAAAAACTATATATCTGCAGACTGTAGTTCTTTGCAACAAAATTACCGGGGACTTCCAAATTTATAAATGAGATAGCGGGATTAGGATAGCATTTTACCATCTTCACCTGAGTATCGAAATATGAATCATTAACTCCATCAGCATATACAAACCATCCGCATATTAAAAAACATGCAGTGAGTATAAATTTTCTTGTCAGTGATATTTTTTTATGAAATAAAATTTTAATCATCAAAGTAAAATTAGTTTAAAAATCCTTAATTACAAAAAAGTAAAATAAAATTTTCTTAATATTTACGGTACTGCACAATAAAATTGATTCCAATAATTAAAATTTTGGACATAGCACTGCATTCTTTGTTGTGTTGTTACGGTCGAGAAATCCTGCATAAGTAATGGATATTTCGAAGCCTCCTCTTCCCTGACTCGCTGTTTTTAATTGAGAAATATTTGCATCATAACTAACAGCTATGGCAAAAGGATTGTAATCTAATTTTAAAACCGGAATAAATGCATCTTTCCATCTCAGGTAGCCCCCAAAGTGTAGAGTATAAAGCGGCTCATCATAATCTTCCCCGCCAAACTTGCGTGAAAAAGTAGCTCCGCCTACCACCTCAGAATAGTCTCCCTGTTTACTATAATCACTTTGCAGGGTTATATAAGATATCTCTGTAAGTGAAAATCGCACACCCCCGGATGCTACCCATTTTGGGCTTAATTCTACCGGCGGATTCACATAAAATGAATTGATAGGTCTATTAAAATGATGATAGGCTACGCCAACAAAATAATTATTTGTTTCGCTGCCGCCAATCGAAGAATTAAAAGATAAGCCTACGCTCCCATCCCAGTAATGATAACTGAATTGTGTAAGCGTTTCACCATCAGCAAGAGAAGGATTATAGCCTTGCCCATCGAACTGGTTGTTTGTAGTTATTTTAGAACGATCTATACGTCTTTGCACATACCCACCCATAATACCCATCGAAAGGTATTTGCTTTTTTCTCCGTTGAGTGATTTATGATAATTAACTGCGGGTAAAATATTGGTAGTAGTAAAATTAGTAGTTCCCGCCTTATCGTATAAAACCTGGAAACCTGTTGTAATAAAATCATTGCCCCTGCCAAGCGGCTGTTTGTATTCTGCATTTATGGAAGTGGTTTGATAAGGAATCGTTACACTTCCCCATTGATTGCGGTACACAGCCTGAACTCTTACATCACCTGCAAATAAACCTGCTAATGATGGGTTTCTTAAAAGAGGCGCTTCAAAAAATTGGGAGAAATGCGGGTCCTGAGCGGAAGCTTTTTGCATGAAACATACAAATAAAAGCGTGCTAAAAAATGTAAAGTTTTTCATAATTGGATATATTGGTAACTAAAGATAGGGAGTTTCATTTGAAAAATATATTTTTTTTAATGATTTTTTTTACTCTTCATCTTAGTAAAGTAACATTTCCCTTTGTTGATATTACAAACCCATTGCCGCAAACTAATTCTATAACATATACAAAAACATCGGGCTTTAAAACTGCACCATCATATTTTCCATCCCATCCTGAAGCTGCATCGTTCGGAGAGAAGTTTACTTTTTCATATACTATCTGTCCCCACCGGTTGAATATTCTAAATGATTTAATTGTAAATAAACCGGTTCCCCTCGGATAAAAATAATCATTCATATTATCACCATTAGGAGAAAATGTATTTGGAATATAAAAATTCTCCTTATTGCAAAACACCTCGATTTTTATTCTGTCAATAGAAACACAGCCTTTGGAGTTAGCTACAGTTACCTGATAAGCAGTGGTATTTTGAGGCTGTGCATAAGGTTGAGGACAATTAAAACATGACAACCCATTTGGCGGAGACCATGTCCATTGCACTATATCAGAAGATCCAGTTGTTGTTATTTGATAACCTGAGCCAATAGAAATACTTACTAAGCTTTCAGCTATATTAACTTCGGGGTATGGAACTACATGAACTGTAAACTGTGCCGTATCATGAAAGCAGCCTTTCGTATCTGTGCCAATAACTGAATAAGTGGTAGTAGATAATGGCGTTACAACAGTGGCGCCCTTTTGCGGATCTGAAACACCTGTTGAAGGTTGCCAGGTAAATAGTTCAGCGCCTGTTGCGGAAAGCTGAACTGAATTTCCGTAACAAACAGAATCAGGACCTGTAACAAAAATATTTGCAGGTTGCTTTACCTCTATTAAAATAGAATCAGTGGCCTTACAGCCAAATGCACTATTACCCGTAACAAAATATGTTTTTGCAGAATCCGGAGTGGCTATGGTGTTTGTACAATAAGTACAGCTTAAAGATGCATCATATATCCATGCATAAGAATCAGCGCCTGAAGGTAAAAGTGTAATGGATTGCCCGCGGCATATAACAGAGTCAATACCTGCATCAATTGGCGGCAATGGCATAATAGTTAAAGATTGCTGAACAAAATCCTGGCACCCAAATTCATTTGTAGCATACAAGCTCACAAGATAATTTCCGGGAGTTGTATAGGTGTAATCCGTGTTCTGAATTATGGAACTATCACCATTACCTAAAAGCCATAGCCATTGAATTTTGCCTGGCGGGTTTTCAATGTTATTTGCTTCGAAGCTTACAGGAGATAATACACAGGCAGAATCAGGAATGGTTGCTGCTATATCAGGCGAAATATGTATTTGAATATCTAAAGTGTCCGTATAGGTAGCCGTACATCCCTTTATTGTTGAAATGGTTAAGTCAACAATATATGCACCTGACTTTTTATAATAGTGATAGGGATCTTCCAGAGATGAATAAGTGCTGTCTCCAAAATTCCAGTTGTACGTATTTATTTTATCGAAAGCTGTTATTGAAGAATCTGAAAAATTAATTAATACAGAATCGCAGCCATTGTTTTGCTGCATCCATACAAATTCTGGTTGCACGCCATACACCGTAATAGTATCCGCATTTACAAACGATATAGCGCAACCTGCAGCATCTGTAACAATAAGCTTGGGCAAATACGTACCGGGTGTGGTATAAGTGTACGTAATAGTAGTATCATTGTTTACAAGGGTAAGTCCATTTCCAAAATCCCAAAGGTTTTGCACAGAGCCTGTGGTAGTTATGTTGAATATTGTTGTAAGAGGATTGCATCCCGACAAGGGAGAATAAGTAAAATTCGCTTTTGGTCCCTGCAATATAATATATTTTGAAACGGTGTCATAGCAAGTTCCATATCCCTGTGCAATGAGCGTTAAAGTATAATTGCCCGGAAGAGTATATACATGCAAAGGTGATAATTCTGCAGAAGTGTTTCCATCACCAAAATTCCATAAAAGAGAAGAAAAGTTTTGTGATAAATTATTGGGCTGAATACTTACAGGGGGGCAGAAAAACACACTGTCTGTGAGTGTAAAATCTGCCAATGGATTTACAATAGTAATAATGGCTTGTTTACTTACTGTATCTGTGCATCCGAACTGATCTGTAATTTTAAGGCCAACGGAATAATTTCCGGTTGAAGAATAGAGATGAGAGGGAAGTGAATCGGTGGCTGTAGTTCCGTCACCAAAATCCCACAAATAATTTAACGATAAACCCTGTGATGAATCTAAAAACTGTACAGGGGAGCCAGAGCAGCTTACTGGATTTGATACAGAAAAATAAGCAACAGGGTCTGTAATAATAACTGCCTGATTTTTAAGAATGGAATCTTTACATCCGTTATTATCAAAAATGGTTAATTGCACATCGTAAGTTCCAGCAGTTGTATATATGTGATTGAAAGGACCTGTTGCTAAAGTATCAGCAGCACTATCTCCATATTCCCATATCCATTGTACAATCGGATGTACATTGTCAGTATAAGAACTGTCTGAAAAGATTAAAGAACTATTTACACATGCACCGGGCAAATTTGTAAAGCGGGCTGTAGGTCCATAAATAATTACCTGAATGCTGTTATCATAAACTGTATCAATACAACCTAATGAATCCAGCGATATTAAAAAGGGTGTAAATGTGCCTGCAGATTTATATGAATGCTGAATAGTATCGTAATTACTTCCAAACCCCGATTCATTTCCATCACCAAAATTCCAGTTAAAAAATATTGTTTTTGTTGAATCAAAATTAGTTGCTATAAAAGTTACTGAATCGTATTTACAGAAATTGGCAGGCAGATAATTGTACAAAATGTTATTATCTGAAACAGGAACTATAGTGCTTGTAGTGTAAGAACAGGAGCCGTTTGTTACCGTAAGCATTACAGTATACAAGCCGGTTGCAGCGTAAGTATGTGATGGATTTTGCAGGCTTGATGTATCTCCGTCTCCAAAGTCCCAATGCCATGTTAGTGCGTCTATTGAATTATCTATAAAGCGTATATCATAAGGATTACTGCAGGAATTTTTAAAAGTAAACTTTGCAACAGGTGGGTTTGTATGTATATAATCTATAAATGTAATTGTATCTGCACAACCGTTATTTGCTACTATCAGTTGCACGGTGAAATAACCTGTATCACCATAAACATGAATAGGATTTTGGTCAAATGAAATGCCGCCATCTCCAAAATCCCACTGCCAGCTTGTAATTGTACCTGTTGAAAGATCAGTAAACTGAATAGGTGTAAAAGCGCAGGCATCTCTTGGTGTTGCATCAAAATTTGCTGCCGGTGGTGTCCCCACTAAAACAGCACTGTCAATGCGCAAAGTATCTGCGCAGCCGCTTTGAGTTGTAACGATAAGAGAAACATCATAAGCACCCGTATTACTATAAATATGAAGGGGCGATGAATTTGAAGATGCAGAGCCATCTCCAAAAGTCCATTGATATAATACAATAGATTCCGGTGAATAAATGTTTGGTTTAAACTTTACTGATAACGGAGCGCATCCTGATGCCGGTAAATTATCAATGCCTAAAATTTGAGGAGGACCTAAATTTACAAAACCATCTTTTATAAGAGTATCGGTACAGCCGTTTGAATTAAATGCTATTAATCTAACGCTGTACTGGCCTGCCTGCTGATAGGTATGCGATGGATTCACTTGTGTTGAAATTGCAGTATCTCCAAACTTCCATATATAAGAATCTGCGCCGGTGGAATTATTCGTGAATTGTACTGTAAAGGGCACCTGGCACGAAGAGTGTTTTCCTGCACTAAAATCAGCGGTTGGCTTGTTTGCAATGGTTACAGTTTTCTGTATGGTGCTTACGCAGTTTCCAAAGTTGGCCGTCATAGATACTTTATATACACCAGGCGCAGTATAAATATGTTTTCGTTGAAATCCGGTATCAAGAGTTCCATCTCCAAAATTCCAGGTTACAAGCAGTGGCGTTAGTGATGAGCTATCTTTAAAAAGGAGTGGCTCACCCACACACGAATCTCCCGAAATGGTAAAGTTGGCCTGTGCAGCTCCTATGGCTACTATTTGCTCAGCAGTATCAGAACAGCCGCTTGTATTTGTTGCAATAAGGGTAACATTATAGCTGCCGGAGCTACTAAATGTATGCGATGGATTTTGTTGTGTGCTTCTGCCACCATCACCAAAAGTCCATTGATAGGTAAGAGCTTCAGTTGAGGAAGATTCATTGGAAAAATCAATTATCACCGGCATGTTGCAACCATTTGCATAAGTATAGGTAAAGTCAGCAGCAACAGTTCCATTTATTTTAACTATTGCCGGTTTTAGTAAAGATGCCTTGCAGCCTGCACTGTTGGTTACTAACAATGAAACATCGAATGTATCGGAAAGTGTATAGGTGTGCAATGGGTTTTGCACGGTGGAATTATTTCCATCTCCAAAGTCCCACAGCCAGCTATTTACCACACCACTGCCAGCTATGGTTTTATCTTTAAACTGAACGGGTAAAGGTGCACACCCTTCTGTGGGTGAGGCGCTAAAATCAATCTGCGGGTTAGAATATACAACAATGTAATTCGTTTTTGTAATTGTAGATTGTCCGCCCGCATTTGTTACTGTAAGTATTACGGTGTATGAGCCCGGCACCACATAAATTGCTCCCGGGTTTTGAAATATAGAAGTAGCGCCATTACCAAGGTCCCAATTCCATTGGGTAGGATTACCTGTTGACAGATCAGTAAATTGCACTACAAGAGGAGAACATCCCTGTTGTACAGAAGCGGTAAAGTTTGCGTTTAACTGCGCCATCCCGTTTTTGTTTAAGAAAAAGGCACTCAACATCCACAGGAAACGCAGATATAGTTTGGTCTTTTTCATCAAACAAAAGGTTGTACGGAGCTTAAATGCAAAACAACTAAAGCATGAAAATTACCATATTTTTATTGAAAAAAAAAATTGCAGAAATTTTTTTTAAGCAAATGAAGTAAAAGAGAATATTTTTCCAGTTTAATCCGGTAAATTTTTAATTATCCGTAATCCTGTGAGAGTGTGTTTTTAAATAAACTGAAAGTTTTGAGAACATCTTACATAAATCAATTTTTATGAGAAGCATACCATATATAAAAAAGGCTGACTCAACTTTTGAGACAGCCTCTTCATACAACTATTTAAGGTGATAATTAATTTGCGAAAATTAATTTATAAATAGTATTGCCTGCCTGGTTTACTGTATATAACTCATGGTAATAATCTTCTCCAAAGCTTACATAAGACGTAGCATTTTCCTGCATAACAGGTGTACTCACAATGTTGCCATTTTGCATAAATAAAGATGTAAACTGCCCTGTACACCAATCACAGAAAATATATTTTCCATAGCCTTTCGTTGCAGAGCCCCTGTAAACATATCCCCCAATTACACAGCAGCCAGTTGCATGAGAATATTCGTAAGAAGGGAAAACATAATTGTCAGTGCAATTGGTAGTGCTATAAGGATATGTTCCTTCATAGCAGGGCCACCCATAATTTTTACCCTTTTTAATTATATCTAATTCTTCCTCGGTAGCCTGGCCTACATCTCCTAAGCATAAGGAACCGGTTACTGCATCGAAGCTAAATCTCCAGGGTACTCTAAATCCTAAAGCATATATTTCTGGCGAATAACCGGCAAAACCTACAAATGGATTATCGGCAGGTATATCATAAGGATTAGAAGCTGAGCTATTGTTTACATCTATTCTCAACATTTTACCTAAAAGACTGGAATGATTTTGTGCTTTGCTATCAGTGCCATCACCTGAAGAACCATCGGCAGTGCCAATGTACAAATAACCATCTTTCCCATACCTTACACACCCGGTAATTTCAGTATTAACAGGGTAATCAATGCGAAGTATGGTAAGTGCACTGCTTTTATTAGCTTTGTTTGAATCGGTTGCTGAAACTTTATATCTCTCTATAATTACATCGTACGAATTATCTACATAATACACATAAAAATATCCATTTGTTTTATAGTTCGGGCTGAAGCAAAATGACAGAAGCCCGGTAAAACTGCTACTCATTATTTTATCTGATATATCAAGATAAGGTGTGTTTCTTTTAACGCCGGCAGCATCGCAAACAAATATTTTGCCGCCTTGCTCAGCAACAAACATCCTGTTATCTCCGGCATTGGTTACATCTATCGGTGCAGTGTAGCCGGTAGAAAATGAAGTTAAGTGGATATTTGTACCGGTTGTTCGAAATGCAGAAGAAGAAGTATCGGGATCTCCCGGTTTGTCTAATCTTTTTTCACAAGAGAATAAAAGCAAAATAGTTACTGACGAAAGGATAATCTTTTTCATAAGGTTTAAATTAAATGTTCAAAATCTGAGTGCGGTACTCATTTGGTTTTGCCCCGTAAAACTACAATAATTATGCTGGAATTTCAATGCAATGTTTTTTTGTTCCTTCAGTTTTGTTTTCAAGAAAAATGGGGGTGCAATAAGCTTAAAAATCAAATACATTTTTTCAAAGCCGTTATTAAAAAATTAAAAAAAGGTGCCCCATTCCTAAAAAGGTGCGGGGCAGTTTCCCATTAAATCCATCCTATGTCAAAAAAAACCTCGATTGCCTGCTGAAGCAAAAGAGTATCATAACCTCAAAAACTAAAGCGCCTTAATCAATATCTGTGCGGTAGAGAGTATTTTAAAAGAGTGAAAAGACGCCCTGCACCTCCCTCAAGATGCAGGGACAATTTTAAAAATCCGCTTTCATCATGGTTAGCAACGGTCTTTAAAAAGCTAAGCGGTATTATTAAAATTCTTTTCACTACTATTTTTATTTTATCGTATTAAAGTAATATTTCCTTTTATGGGTATCACTGCATTATTCTGGCATACTATCTCCATCATATATATATATACATCTGCAGTAGCTTGCAGGTTATTGAACATTCCATTCCATCCATCTGCCGCATTATTTGCAGAAGTGCCAAGCTTTTCAAAAACAAGCTGCCCCCAGCGATTAAATATTCTAAATGTTTTTACTGCAAATAAACCTGTACCTCTTGCATAAAACTGGTCGTTCATTCCATCGTTGTTGGGACTAAATGTATTCGGTACAAATATGTTTGAGCCACCACAAACAACACTTATAACGGCCTGGGTACGGGCAGCGCAACCGCCCCCATTTACCGCCAGGCAATTATAGGTTGTAGTTTGAAAGGGTGAGGCCAACGGGCTTGCAGCGGTTGGATTATCTAATCCCTGCGGGGGTTCCCATCTCCATTCTGTTATGTCTGGTGAATTATTTGTTTGCAGCCGCACAGAGTTGCCTGCACTTAATGTTATCTTATCATCCATTATCTGCATTTGCGGAACCGGATAAGATTTTATTGTTATAGAAGTTGTATCAGAAAAACATTTCTTTTCACTATAACCAATTACATTATAGATAATCGAAGTGTCTTTTGCCGCAGTATAAACCGGCGTTGCAGCATTTGAATTATCTAAGTAAACGGAAGGTATCCATTGATAAGATTGTGCCCCGCCTGCACTGAGTTGTACAGTTTGTCCTACGCAAACGGTATCGCTGCCCGAAGCTGAAATTTGGCTTGGCTTAATTACCCTTATGTACACAGAGTCTGTAGCTGAACAACCAATTGCATCTTTGCCCTGCACTATGTAGCTGCCTGAATTTGCCGGCGTTATTTGTGTGGAAGCGCAATCTATGCAACCTATATTTTCTCCGCTTATCCATGTATACGTGCTGGCGCCTGAAGCTGTTATTATATAAGGAGATGATTGGCATACTGTGGTATCTTTTCCTGCATACACTGCAGGAGGAGGATTAATCTTAATAGAACTGCTTATGCTGTCTGCACAACCATTATTGTTTGCTGCTATAAGATTTATTAAATAGATGCCTCCTTTAATATAAACTGTATTCGCATTTTGTGTTGTTGCCGTGCTGCCATTACCAAAATTCCAGCTCCAGTTTAGTGCTGATGTATCGGAAGTATTGATGCCATTAAATGAAACATTTGCGCCAGCACATGCCGCTGTATCTCCCTGTATACTTATGGCTGGACTCTTTGATACGATGACTGCGTTTGTAATTGTCAAAGTATCTATGCAACCAAACTGTGTTATAGAAACAAGCTGCGTAGTATAGCTACCTGATGTTGTATAGCTATGTGCTGCAACGGGTTGATTTAAACTTGTACTATCCTCAAAAATCCAGATGTGGTCTTTAATTATATCGTTCGATTCTGATGCATCGGTAAAGGTTACGCTGCCCGAATCACATATCAGATTGGTAGATGAAGTAGCCCTTGCTTTTACGTCAAATACGTTCAGGGTATCTGTTCCTTTAATTAAAACATTGCAACCGATAGAATCAGACAATATCATTTTTGGCAGATAACGTCCTGTATCATACAAATGAAAGGCTTTGTCTGTACTGGTTATTATGGTAGCCCCATCTCCAAAATCCCATGTGTATTTTACTGTATTTTGTGCGGATGCAACAAAGACCACTTTGTTAGGATAGCAGGTGGTTAAGGTATAAGTCATATTGCCTGTGGGCCCCTTGATAGTTATATTTTTAATTAATGAATCTGCACAGCCGCCATTTCCTGTAACTAAAAGTTTTGCGGGATATATGCCGGGGTAAGTGTAAATGTGTGCAGGTGCATCAATATTTGATGTGCTGCCATCTCCAAAATTCCAAAGCAGTGAAGCATAGTTAGAAGACTTGTTTGTAAAATTTACAGTTAATGGCGGGCAGGTTGAAGAAGAATCACTCATATTAAATTTGGCTTTGGGGGTAGCTACTGTAATAGGCCTTAGCGAAAAAGAATCTACGCACTCGTTTTTATCAGTTGCAAATAATACAGGCGTATATACACCGGGCGTTGAATACGTATAAGAAGGATTTGGGGCGTTCGATTGCGAGCCATCTCCGAAATTCCAGGTATATTGCAGTTGAGCGCCCGACGAATTATTTTGAAATGAAACTTGCTTGCCGGGGCAAACTACTGAATCGGGCATGCTAAATGAAACGTAGGGATGTGTTACATTTATGTAATCAATTCTTTTCAAAGAATCGGTGCAGCCATACGTATCTGTAACAGAAAGCTTTACTATATATACGCCTGTATCATTGTAAGTATGCGAGAAGGGCGCACCATTATAATTTTGAGTTGTACCATCTCCATAATCCCATGCCCATTTTTTTATAGGATGAATTCCATCGTTTGTAGAATTGTCTGTGAAATCTACAGTACCATTTGGACAAATGCCCGGTGTTTTTGTATAAAATGCGGCCAAAGGCCCATATACTGTAATTAAATTGGGAATTTGCAGTGTATACGTGCAGCCATTCAAATCAGTCATTACAGCGGTTATTCTAAAACTTCCCGCTGTGTCATAAATATAATTTGTGTTTGTGCCGCTAACCGTTGAAGTAACTCCATTACCGAAATTCCAGGTTGTATTTCTTATATTAGAAACATTTACACCTGTAATATTAAAAAACACTTTTGAACCCCGGCAAAATACTGAATCAGATAATAAAATGCTTCCTCCATTCTCATTAATTAATCGCACAGATGTAAAGGCTGAATCGGTGCAGCCACCATTGGTGGCAATCAATTTTACATTGTAAGTGCCTGCCGTACTATATGTATGTGCAGGGTTTTTTGCAGTGTCTGTTTTTCCATCACCAAACTCCCATTTGTGAGTTATATCGGCTATGGAGCTGTCATTATATTTTACAAGTAATTTATTATTGCAATTAGTAGTAAAATCTATTTTTGCAAAAGGTGGCTTTACATAAAAAACGCTGTCTTTATGTGCAGTATCGGCGCATCCATAATTCCAAACAACCAAATTAATACTTCTATAGCCGGTATCAACGGGTGTTACTGTGTAAACTGAAGCTGTTGAAGCATCGAGAACAGGGCCCCAATCCCACTGCAAAAAATGTATAGGTCCGTTGGTTGAGGTATTTATTACGTGAACCGTATCAGTGGCACAAATTGTAGTGGGGGTTGCTGCAAAATCTGCATTGGGTTTGTGCCCTGCAGACACTGCATTATATTTTATATAACTATCGGTGCATCCATCATCTGTTACTATGGTGAGCTTAACATTGAAAAACCCTTCTGCAGTATAGGTGTGTGTTGGGTTTGCAGCGTTTGAAGTAGCTCCGTCGCCAAAATCCCATGTATATTTTTTAATCTTTGCCGGTACATTAAAAACGGCAGAGGTGTTTATGGTAAAGGGCACGCAGCCGCTATCAGGAAGGTTTTTAAAATCGTTTATTTTTACAGGTTGAATAACTATATAATTTGGTTTTGTAAACACATCTTCGCATCCATTGGCATTAATGGCTTTTAGTGTAACTGTAAAGCTGCCTGTTGTGGTATAAGTATGCAGAGGGTTTGCAGCCGGTGATGTGGTACCATCACCAAAATTCCATACATAAGCTGTAGCTGCTCCTGTTGATGTGTTTGTAAACTGAACATTAAAGGGCCCTGTACAATTGGCTGTATCATTTGTGTTGAATGAAGCTGAAGGCCCTGAAAGCACGGTTACTGTATTAGTAACGGAATCTTTGCAAGTGATTGAAAAAGTGTTTACAAGCTTCACCATATAAGTGCCGGGTTTATTATATATTTTTTCCGGATTTAATTCTGTTGATGTTGTTTTATCACCAAAATACCATATTACAGAAACCGGTTGTGGCACAGATGTATTTGTAAATTGCTGCTGTTGGTTAGCACAAAGACTGTTTGAAGTGGTAAATGATGAGTTTGGAAAATCAATTGTAATTTGTTTAGAAGCTGTATCGGTACATCCGGCAGATATATGAGAAGTAAGCACTACCGTATAGGTTCCCGGGTCTTTATATTTATGTACAGGAGAAAAAGAAGTTGAGGTAGAGCCATCGCCAAAATCCCAAGTGTAATCAATTACTCCCACCCCTGAGCTTTTATTTTTAAAGCTGACACTTGCGGGTGATGTGCAAACATCAAGAGAGGTAATTTCAAAATCTGCTATTACTCCTGTACTAATTGATATGAGATCGCTTTTAGTAACAGTGTTTGAGCAGCCAACATTGTTTTTTATACTTAAAGTAACATCAAATAGGCCCGGAATAATATACGTGTGCACAGGAGATGCATCTGTTGAAATTACACCATCACCAAAATCCCATGTGTAATTTGTTATGGTATTACCCATGCCTGCTTTAGACTCATTATAAAAGTTTATTTCGAGAGGAAAGCAGCCTGTTGTTTTAGAAACACTAAATGCTGCCTGCGGATTTTCATAAACAATTATATAAGATGTTTTAATAACAGAGTCTGAACCGCCGGCGTCATTTTTCACGGTAAGCTTTACGGTATATTTCCCGGGGTCGAAATAAGTAGTGATAGGATTTTGGTACGTGGATGTAACGCCATTGCCTAAATCCCATTTCCAGCTTAATGAATCTCCGGTAGATTGGTCCTGAAATGAAACTACTAATGGCGGGCAACCACTTTGTATAGTGGAAGTGAAATCTGCATTAAGCTGTGCATGTGTAATGAGGGATATTGCGCTTAAAGCAAAAATCAATAGTGCTTTGTGCAGCACAGATTGACTGGCTTTCATAGAAATGGTTTTTCTAGATTAGGAAATTGGATATTGTTTTTTTCTCTTTTGCAGAGAAAGATTAAAAGTAATTAAAAACTTTTACCAAAAGTCAAAAAATCTTTTTTGAGTATTCTTTAAACCAAATGCTTTAATGAAAAATTATAAATAAGGATAGTGAATTGCTATGTAGAATTAAAATTTAAGATGCCTTCTTTAAAAATTATATTGGTAAGAAATAATCCATGTGCCGGTGGTGAAAAATCTGCTTTTTTACAATCGAGTGATTCAACTATTTTTTTAAAAGAATGGATACTTTCTTTTGCTTTAGCGGTACGAAGCATAGTGCCTGTAAGCGCTCTCACCATGCCGCGCAAAAACCTGTTTGCTTCCACGGAATATATAAGGCATTCATTTTCCCAATACCATTTTGAAGATTTAATGCTGCACTGAAAAGTCTTTACCGCCGTTCTTTTTTTAGAGAAAGAAGTAAAATCTGTGTACCCGCAAACAGTATCGGCCAGTTGAGTAAGAAAATCTATGTTGATGGGATAAGGATAATAATATGCTCTGTCTTTAAGAAAAGGGTTTTTGGTTTGACAGATATAATATTTATAGGCTCTTAATATTGCATCAAAACGGCAATGCGCTTTATCGCTGACGCGGTAAATATTTTTGGCAGCTATATCGCCAGGCAGCAAAGCATTGAGATTGTATAAAATTTTTTTTTCAATTTCAATATCCGAATCGAAGTGAAAAAAGTTTTGCAAAGCATGTACGCCTGCATCGGTTCTGGAAGAGGCTGAAAGTGAAAATTTTGTTTGATATAATATTGATAAAGCTTTCTCTGCTTCAGCCTGTATTGTATTGGCATTTTTCTGAATTTGAAAACCACTATAATTAATTCCTTTGTAAGAGAGTTCAAGAAAATAGCGCGGCATAAATTGATTGATGCTTTCTATTTAATTTCGAAGCAATGCCATGAAGCGTTTTTTATAATACGGGTCTACTATCTGGCTTTCAAGCGTGCTGTATTTTCCATAATCAAAAACATATTTATACATAGCATCAAACAAATTATAGCGACCTTCATCACTCATAAACAAAACACTTAAAGCTTTAACCTGCTCTGTATTTAAGCATCTTCCTGCTAAAAATTTTCCTGCTGCCTCAACCATTTTATCATCAGTTTTTTGAGAAAACATTTTCCGCTTCATTTTATCGAGGTCGTCATCAGATATCATCGCCCTGCAATCTTCTTTAAACAAATTGCTTTGGTTTGATATTGCTTCTTCTTTTTTTATAACATCAGCATCTGTATTGTTTGTTATTGCGTTTTCAGAAGTTTTGTTTTCAGCAGTCTCTTCTTTTTTATAAAATGGATTATCAATTTGTTTTTTAATTTCAGTTGTATCATTTTCTAAAGCTTCATTCTGAGTACGTGCATCTGTTGCCTCATTTTTATCACTTGTATTTTCTTCTTTTACTGCATCATTTGTATTAGAATCTGCTGCTGCATCTTCACGGGAACTCACATTTTCATTATTTATATTGGTTGAAGGAATTAAAATACGAATGGTATCATTCCCTATTTCATTTTTATCCACAAAAACAAGCTCAGTACCTTCTATACCTGTTTGCTGCGATAATTTAACAGGCTGCTTCGCTATGCCAGCATTGAATACCGGGGCAGAAATATTTTTATCCTCTTCCTCATTTTTTGATGCTTCACTTTTATTATTCACTTGCGAATCATAGGTATTTGTATTTGCATCATGTGGCACAATTGTATTTTTTTGTGCAAGCGCGGAATCATCTACTACTTCTGACAGCATATCTCCAAAAGCGGAATTATTTACAGCAACCGCCGAGTCTGCACCTGCCATTAAAATAGCTGAGGTTTCAAGGTCGGCCAATCCCCATCCCTTCGAATCAAAATTTTTAAGCGAATACCCTGCATCCTTATTATCAACCTTGCAAGTAAATGATTGTTCAGGATATTTATTTAAAGGAAAGCCAAGCTTAAATTCATATTTGCCATCAGTCAATTTTGGGATAATAAGATAGCCCGTCTCTGATGAGCTAAATACTTTTGTTTTCAGCATTACATAAAATGGCTGTTGCTCATCACTCTGAATATAAATAAAATGATGCTGCTGTGCCATAGCTTCAGCATTAGCTAACAATAATAAACAGACAAGGGGTATTAAAATTTTGGGAGGCGTCTTCATTTGTTTAATTAAAATTTAAGGATATAAAATCGTTTGCATTTTACAAATCATCATTACTCAAAACAAAATAGTATTGCAAATCTACTACAATACCATAGTTATGTTGCACGCTGCTGCTGCCATTATTATACCATTTTAACCATTTATATATTCTTTATCAACACTTGTGCACAAACATTTATTTTTGGCGATAAATTTTTTTACAATGAAAAAATATGCAGCTATTCTTAGCCTTTTTATTTTCGGTTCGGGCTATGCACAAGATGTTACAGTAAAAACCGGTGATGATGCATGGAAAAAAATCTATCGTGCTGAGGCAACAAAAATTAATGACATCGTTAATACCAAATTAGATGTAAGATTCGATTACGATAAATCTTACATGTACGGAAAAGAGTGGCTTACGCTGCATCCGCATTTTTATCCCACCGATTCTCTTTCTCTCGATGCAAAAGGCATGAACATAAACCAGGTGGCAATGTTTTCAAACGGTTCTAAAAAAACATTGCAGTATAGCTACGATAGTCTTACCCTGAAAATAAAATTAGACAGAAGCTACAAAGCAAATGAGAACTACACCATTTATATTGATTATACTGCAAAGCCCAATGAATACAAAGCAAATGGAAGCGCTGCAATTACAGATGCAAAGGGATTATATTTTATTAACCCAAAAGAAGAGGATAAAGATAAGCCTACTCAAATATGGACACAGGGAGAAACAGAATCGAACAGTGTGTGGATGCCAACAATAGATAAGCCCAATCAAAAATCAACAGATGAAATTTCTATGACGGTTCCTGCAAAATATGTTACCCTTTCAAATGGTTTACTGGTAAGCCAGAAAAAGAATTCAGATGGCACACGCACAGACACTTGGAAAATGGATTTACCTCATGCGCCCTATTTATTTTTTATGGGAGTGGGAGATTACTCTGTAATAAAAGATAGTTACAAAGGCAAAGAAGTGAGCTACTATGTAGAAAAAGAATATGCGCCCGTTGCAAGAAAAATTTTTGGCTTAACGCCTGAAATGATAAAATTTTATTCTGATAAATTAGGAGTTGATTACGCGTGGCCAAAATATTCTCAAATCGTAGGAAGGGATTATGTAAGCGGCGCTATGGAAAACACAACATCTACTTTGCATGGTGAATACGCATATCAGAATGCACGCCAGTTGCTTGATGGCAATAGCTGGGAAACCGTGATTGCACACGAACTTTTTCATCAATGGTTTGGCGATTTAGTTACATGTGAAAGCTGGAGCAACATTACTGTAAACGAGAGCATGGCCGATTACAGTCAAACTTTATGGGAAGAATATAAATATGGAAAAGATGCAGGCGATGAAGAAAATGTAAATGGATTGAATGGATATATAAACAGCGGCAATGAAGATAAAACGCTTGTGAGATTTTACTATGGAGATAAAGAAGATGTATTTGATCAGGTAAGCTATCCGAAAGGCGGACGCATACTACACATGCTTCGCAATTATGTGGGCGATGATGCCTTCTTTAAATCGCTAAACAAATATTTAACCGACAATAAATTTAAAACCGGCGAAGCGCAGCAAATGCGTTTAGCATTCGAAAGCGTAACAGGGCAGGATTTAAACTGGTTCTGGAATCAATGGTATTATGGCAGCGGACATCCGGTTTTAGACATCAGTTATAAATATGATGACGCTGCAGGCAAAGCCACAGTAATTGTTCAGCAAAAACAGGATTCAACTATTCAAACTTTTAAGCTTCCCATTGCAATTGATATTTACAATGGCGCCTCTAAAAAAAGATATAATGTGTGGGTGCAAAACAGAATTGATTCCTTCACCTTTAATTACACACAACATCCCGACCTTATAAACTTTGATGCCGATAAAGTTTTATTATGTGCAAAGACGGATAATAAAACAAAAGAAAATTTTCTTGTACAAATAAAATATGCGCCATTGTATATGGATAGGAGAGAGGCGCTGAATTATTTTGCAAAAGAGCATCTGAAAGAATTGAGCATGGGATTGAATGATAAGTTTGCAGGTATTCGTTCACGCACATTAGATTTATTAATAGGTGATTCTGTTCTTTCTGCAGATGCTTTTATTTTGAAACAAGTTGCAGCAATGGTAAATACTGAGCCAAACAGAAAAACAAAAGCCAAAGCGCTTGAACTCTTGGCCCAAACCAAAGATGCACAGTACAAGCCTTTGTTTGAAAAATATGTAACCGATTCTTCTTACAGCGTTGCCGGTGCTGCCTTGGAAGGATTAAATAATCTCGACACGGCAAACGCTTATATACGCAGTAAAAAATATAGCGGTGATGCAAAAAGAAAATTAGAAGAAGTAGTTACAAGGGCTATTGTAGAAAATGGCTCACAGGCAGATTATGATTTAATTGCAAATGCTTACAGTAAAAAGCCGCCTAACGAGGATAAACTGCCGGCAACGGAATTGTTTTGCAATTATCTTGCTAAGCTGAATGACACAGAAAAAATTAAAAAAGGAATTGATATGGTGATATCTTTTAGAAAAGCTGTACCTGAACAGTACTGGGGTTATGTTGACCCTGTTATTAAACCGGCACTCGAAAAGATTTCGGCAGCAAAGGGTGGGGAAGTGGCAGAATATGTTTCAAATGTGATGAAGTAATTTGGTATTTATCGGGAAAAAAAGAACGGATAGTTGTGCAGCATATAGAAACTCTGTGCCCGCTTTTGCGCTGCTCACCGAATGACTTGTTTAAATGAGAACCCGATAAACCTGAAGATGATTTTCCCAAAAATCTCATGCAGGTAATTAGAAAAAAACCTTTGCCTGTTTTAAACGGACGGCTGAAAAATTTAAGTGTAGGGGAGATTGAGAAGTTGCTGGGGGATGAGGGCGTGATAAGGTTGATTTTTGTAAAATGGAAGTTTCCTGTTTTCAGATACTTTTGATTATCCCGTATATTTCTGCAGTATCCAAAGCGTTACTAAATGGAACAACTCTATAAATAGATGCTGTTTGCAATCTGTCTATTGATATTTCATCTTCCGGAATAAAATTTTTGTTTTTGGCAATTTTATCATTACACATCATTGCCCAATCTGCTCCACTTGTAAGAAAAACTTCAAAACCATCTTGGTATATCTTCTCAATGATTTTCTCAATCATTGGAATCATTACACCACTTGCATTTTTAAACCCGCTGATTTTTTTTAAATGAAACAAAGTTCTTACATAAAAATCCTTCTTAATCTCTCCCGGCTTGTATTCGTTGGCATAAGGACCAATAACATCAAATTCTCTCTTAGGATGACACAAAGCAAAAGGAACTCCGTTTCTCGGAAATGATGATCTTACCTCAATTGATTTATTGACTTTGGTTATCCTTAAATCTATTTGGTTAGTTGCCTCTGCATACGGTGTTTCATTTACTCTAATTACAAGTCCATTGTCATTTAGATATTGCTTCCAGCAATATTCAGCAATTGCACCTGCAATGCAATTGTTTTTGATTCTTTCAAACTCTCTTCTTTTCCCTGCATTGTTTGCAGCACCCGGGTTTACTTTTTCAGCAAGGGCTATTCCTTTTTTGATGAGAGAATCTAAGAGGGGCTTGTCCTCTGCGGAACTTTTGTGATTGAATGTAAAAACAACAATGTTGAATGTCTTATTTCTTTTTGTGAAACCCCAATGTTCTTTACATTTTACAGTAACCGTTTTAATATTCATATTGAAATTGCTTTGGGGTAATAAATTAAATGGAGTGAAAATCAATACCTGCTTGTTCAGGCTTTAAAATCGTATTCGTATCGGGATACATCAGCGATTAATTGTTATCAGCTCATAAAATGCGCCGCCAAGATTTTCAATAATATCACTTGCCAGCATGGTTTCCGGGGATTGCTGCTGCAATGCAATATCAGCGGCAAGCCCGTGAAGATAAACACCTAGCAAGGCTGCATCTTTTGGAAGATATTGTTGTGCAAGCAAAGCAGTAAGTATTCCTGTAAGCACATCACCGGTTCCCCCTTTGGCCATACCCGCATTGCCGGTTGTATTAAACCATCCTTCACCATTTACTGCAATGAGTGTGTAATGGCCTTTTAATATAATAACAAAGAGATATTTTTTTGATAACTCTAAAGCAAGATGAATTCGTTCAAAATCATCATTGCTTTTACTAAACAATCTTTCAAATTCTTTTGGGTGTGGTGTAATGATGGATGATGAATTAATTTTATGTACCCAATCAGTGTGTTGTGAAATGATGTTTAACGCATCGGCATCTAATACGGTTGGCTTTTTAAAATTTTCAAGTATATGCGATAGCAATTTTGCTGATGATTCTTCTGTTCCAATTCCTGGTCCTATACCAAGCGCTGAAATATTTGAAAGCTGAATTTCATGTTCTCTTAATTGACACATAGCTTCGGGAATGGCTGCATGTACAGCATTCAAAAATGGTTCCGGTATATTCAGTGTTACCAAACCTGCGCCGCTTCTTAAGCAAGCTTTCGCAGCAAGAATAGCGGCGCCTGTTTTTCTTTTATTTCCTGCAACGAGAAGTGCATGACCAAAATTTCCTTTATGCGCAAACAATTTTCTTGGCTGATAAATTTGTCGAATGGCTGATGAGCTAGTAAGTTGAAAGGAGGATTGAATTGTATCAAGAAATTCCGAATGCAATCCAATATCAAGAACTTTTACTTCACCAAAATATTCTGCATTTTCGGCAACAAGAAAACATAGCTTGAGCGACTGAAACGTGAGTGTGTAATTTGATTTAACGACAGGATTGTTCTTTGAACTTTTGTCAATAAACATTCCGCTGGGAACATCAATGGAAATGGTTAGTGCATCAAATTGATTTATGTAGTTAACTATATCAGCGCTCAAATCTTTTAATTGCCTGTTTAATCCTGAACCAAATAACGCATCAATCACAATATCTTTCTTATCAATTGCAGGAAAAAATTCTGATGACTGTAAAAAATGTATATTGGTAGTTAGTTCATGCAGCCTGCTTAAATTTATTTGAAAATCATCAGTGCCCCTTGCGCCAAATTCAAGGATATAAACGGTTACAGAAGAGCGTGCATTAATTAATTGTCTTGCTATTGCCAATCCGTCTCCGCCATTATTTCCCTTGCCGCAAAAAATTTTGAAAGAATTTTGAAGAAGATTTTTGTCAATAATAAAATCGGTGCATTTGCCTGCTGCACGTTCCATTAGTTCAATAGAAGCAACCGCTTCATGCTCTATAGTGTAAGCATCCCACTCATGAATTTGCTGTGCAGAAAGTAATTTCATTAGCGTAATAAAATTACGTGAAAAAACCCCTAAATCCCTGCTGACGGGGACTTAACAAAAAAATTATTCTTTCAGCCCACCCAAAAAATTTCTGCCGCTGAATATATAACCCATTTCTTTTGCATCGTACACATTTCTGTTTTGCTTATTGCTCAATACAATAATAGTGGCTGTATCTTGTACAAGCCTTGCAAATGCAGTATTGCTGCCATGCCATCTTCCATTGTGATAGATGAGTGTATCGCCATTGCTGATAAACAATCTCCAGGCAAGCCCGTAATTATGCATAGATGGTTTTTCGTTGCTTAACGGCGTGAAAGCTGTATCTAAAGTTTGTTTTGAAACAAAAGTGTGCTGGTATAAAGCTTTATCCCAAAGCAATAAATCTCTCGCAGTGCTATAAACATTTTTATCTCCGAATGTGCAATCGAATTGATCCAGCGGAAATGGCTTTGTTACGGAATAGGTAGGAATATAATGCAAGGTATCAGCCGGTGCAAAAATATAGGTGTGTAGCATACTAAGAGGCCTGAATACATTTTCTTTCATGTATTGCGGAAACGGCTGCCCTGAAATTTTTTCAATGATGAGGGCAAGCAAAACAAAATTTGTATTGCTGTAATTAAAATGTGTGCCGGGTGTATCAATTAAAGGTGGCTGATGTTTTACCATTGTGTTAAGCACATCTTCGTTATTGAATTTTTTTTGTTTATCGTTCCAGATTGTATCAGCAAAATATAAATAATTTGGCAGTCCGCTTCTGTGTGAGAGAAGCATTCTTATGGTAATGCCAGGATAAGGCAATTGCGGAAAAAATTTTTGCAGCGAATCATCCAACGATATTTTATGCTGCTCCCATAATTTTAAAATCGCCATGCCTGTAAAGGTTTTTGAAATGGAAGCAAGATGAAACGATGTTGTTGATGTAATGGTGTCTTTTGTTTCAAAATCAATATAACCTTTATAATCTTCAAACAATATTTCTCCGTTTTTGGCTACGAGAATTGCACCATTAAATCCTTTAGATGCAAGACTTGAATCGTAAAATTTTTTTATTGCCTGAGTATATTCCGCAGCTTTATTTTGCGGTAATGGATTGAAAGTAAAATCGTGTTTATAAGCAGAATCCCCGGCATTGGTTTTATCTAATCCACTTTTGCAATGGGTAGATGCAGCGGCTATAAGTATATAAAATATTATTCGTTTGAAAATGAGGAACACTTTATTCATCTGATATTCCTGTTTATTACCGGCAAATAATTTCCGGCTACAATTCAAATAAAAATAATGCCAACATTCAATTTTCTTTGGAAAGAAGTTTGAATAAATATCTTTACAACGTGTAAAATAATATGGCAATCGTTTTGTTTGATAATAGTAACAGGGAGAGCTTATATCCGCTCAGCCGCACCAAAGCCATGGCTGATTTGCGTTGCGGCATATTTACGATGAAGGATAGATGGGAAACAAAAACAAAAGTCGCTGTGTTTATTCACACTGCGCAATATTTGTGTGGCTTATATAAATTTATTCCGCAGGATGAACTTTTATGGATTGATGCAGCAGTATTTGCTGATGATGAATTGACCGATAAAATTTTTTCCCTCGAAAATGGTGTTGCAATCGCCGATGCGAAGGGACTTATCGCCGGAAGATTGCAAATGCCTGCTTCGTCATTTTCTGCGGAGAATGCCTTGCAATATTTTGAGACCATTATTGATGTTGCAGATACAAACCGTCTGGAATATCCCTGGCAACTATTTCACTGGAATGATGAAATGTTGCGGAAAGATTTTGCAGCTATAACAAAGAACAGAACATCTCAGCAATTAAATGATAGTAATAAACTTATTGGCGAAGAAAATATTTTTATTGAAGATGGTGCTGATATAAATTTTACAATCATCAATGCTTCAGCAGGGCCTGTATATATTGGAAGGAATACAACCATTATGGAAGGCTGTTTAATACGCGGGCCTTTTGCAATGTGCGAAGGAAGTGTTTTAAAGATGGGAGCTAAAATTTATGGCACAACTACTTTGGGTCCATATTGCACTGCAGGCGGAGAAATAAAAAATGTTGTGATGCAGGCTTACAGCAATAAAGCGCATGATGGTTATTTGGGAGATAGTGTTATTGGTGAATGGTGTAATCTTGGTGCAGGCACCAGCAACAGCAATGTAAAAAATACAGGAAAGAATATTTTTATATGGGATGAAGTAAATAAAAATTTTATTGACGCAGGAATGAAGTGCGGAATGATAATGGGTGATTATAGCAGAACGGCTATCAACTCTTCACTTAATACGGGAACTGTTATTGGTGTTTGCTGCAATGTTTTTGGCGAAGGATTATTGCCGAAGCGAATTCCTGATTTTAACTGGGGCACAAAAGCCATTTGTCTTTATGAATTTGATAAAGCAATCGAGGATATTCAGCGCTGGAAAGAAATGAAACAGCAAAGTGTAACAGATGCTGAAAGGGATATTTTGAAATATATCTTTGAGCAAGCTTCGGGCAAAACAGAAATTAAAACCTCACAGGTTTTTTAAACCTGTGAGGTTTATGCAACAAAAAAATAATATCATGAGAAAACAAATTGCTGCAGCCAATTGGAAAATGAATTTAACCATCGCAAATGCTGAAAAACTTTTAGATGATGTGATGGCCACTTCTTTTAATTTAAAAGAAAATCATGAAATAATATTTGCTGTGCCTTCGCCTTACCTTGCAATGGCGCAGCAAAAGCTGAATGGTAAAAAACAGGTATATGTTGCTGCGCAAAATTGTTATAGTAAAAAATCCGGTGCTTATACCGGTGAGGTTTCTGTTGAAATGCTGCAATCGCTAAGCATCAGTCATGTAATATTAGGGCATTCTGAACGGCGGGAATATTTTAATGAAGGCAATCAATTGCTTGCCGAGAAAGTGAATATATGTCTTGAATTTAATATCACTCCCATTTTTTGTTGCGGCGAACCTTTACACATTCGTGAAGCCGGTAAACAAAATGACTATACAGAAAAACAATTGCAGGAGTCTTTGTTTCATTTATCTGCACAGCAAATACAAAAGCTCATCATAGCCTATGAACCAATATGGGCAATAGGAACAGGCAAAACGGCAACGAGTGAGCAGGCGCAGCAAATGCATGCACATATAAGAAACATTTTTAAATCTAAATATGAAAGTGTTGTTTCAGAAAATATCAGTATTCTGTATGGTGGCAGCATTAAGGCATCTAATGCAAAAGAATTGTTTTTGCAGGCAGATGTGGATGGCGGCTTAGTTGGCGGCGCTTCGCTAATTGCTGATGAATTTATCACCATCATCAATAGTTTACAATAAGTGTGATGATACTAATGCAGATTGCATGAACTTTAAAAGACTGTTACTTCAAAGTATTTTCTGGCGTGGATTATATTTTTTTTCGCTGCTTCTTGTAAATATATTTCTCTCACGTTATTTGCAAGCCGCTGGTACGGGAAACCTGTACTTTATTACTATCATTTTTTCTTTTATGCAGGTGGTGCTTAGTCTCTCATTTGATGCCGGCATTATTTATTTTGCATCCGGGCAAATCATTGAGCGAAATAAATTAACCGGCATTATAGTTTCATGGAGTCTTATTTCAGGCATTGTGATGATTGCACTTGTTTACCTGTTTTTTGTTTTTGACAGCCCTTATCCAGATTCACTTTTAAAGCCTTACTGTATTTATGCGTTTTGTTATGTAGCAGGCATGTCGCTGATGAATTATACTACGGCTTTATTTTATACGCAGGATAATTTTGTTCTTCCTAATTTTCTTATTTCACTTGTAAATTTTCTTTTCATTTTTTTTATACCTGGAAAAGAGAAAGCGCCATCAGCAGCAGAAGCCGAAAAAATTATTTACTATTTTTTTGCTGTATTTCTTGTACAGGGCATAGTGGTATTTCTCTCATACCTTTTTAAAAATAGAAATACATCTTCTTTTGGTTTTCCTACCCGTGTTGAAACCGGAGCTTTTTTCAGATATTCAATTACTGCCCTTGCAGCCAACGTTATTTTTTTTCTTGTTTACCGTATTGATTATTTGTTTGTAAATGCCAGCCCGGTTTGCACGGCTGCTGATTTAGGTAATTATATACAGGTTTCTAAGCTGGGGCAAATGATGCTGGTTGTTCCGCAAATCGTTGCCAGTGTTGTTTTTCCGCGTACAGCAAGTGGTGTCGCCAGAGAAGAAATGAATAAATCTATACAGATAATTGCAAGGTTATTCTCGCAGTTATACCTCACCATTTTTTTATTCGTTGCTTTTTTTGGGAAAAGTTTTTTCATACTTGTTTTCGGTGAAAGCTTTAATAAAATGCAAGCACCTATGCTGCTTCTTATCCCGGGTATATTTTCTATATCAGTATTGGCTTTACTTTCTGCTTATTTTTCAGGAAAGGGAAATGTACAGGTAAATGTAAGAGGAGCTATACTTGCATTAATTGTAATGATAACAGGTGATTTTATTTTTGTTCCGTTTTACGGAATAGCAGCAGCAGCCGCAATCAGCACTATAAGCTATACTGTAAATCTTGCCTATTCAATGATGCAGTTTTATAAAGATTATTCCATAAGCTGGATTGAATTTTTGAGATGGAAAAAAACAGATTATAACTGGTTATTCTCCATGCTTACAAAAGATAAAACATAGTATGAGCAAAGTGATTTGGCTGGCAAGCTGGTATCCCAATGAATATGAACCTGTAGTTGGAGATTTTATTCAGCGCCATGCAAAGGCTGTAGCAGAATTAATGCCTATCACTGTAATTCATGTTGTGCAGTTGGGAAAAGATACGAAAGCAAAAGATAAAGTAAAAGTAAATGAAAATGGGAATTTGAAAGAAATCATTCATTATTTTTCTTATAAAAAAATGGGAATAAGCTGGTTAGATAAATTGCTTTACAACTCTCGGTATTTGCGCTATTATGAAAAAGTTTTAAAGCAATATGTAAAGCAAAATGGCAAACCGCTTTTACTGCATGTGCATGTGCCTATAAAAGCCGGTATAGTTGCCCGCAAAATATCAAAGCAATGGAAAATACCTTACATAGTTTCTGAACATTCATCTCTTTACCTAAAAGAGGCAAAGGATAATTTTTACAATCGCACCCTATTCTTTCGTTACCACACAAAAAAAATTTTTAGAGATGCAGCTTTCGTCACAAATGTTTCAGCAACCCTCGGAAATGTTATAAAGCAAATGTTTGGTTTAAAGGAAGTCATCACTATACCCAATGTGGTAAACACAAAATATTTTAATTATCAGCCAAAAGAAAAAAATAAAATTTTCAGATGGCTGCATGTATCAACGCTTTTTCCCTTGAAAAATCCCGAAGGCATCATTCATGCATTTCACCGGTTATCTCAAAAACGGAATAATTGGGAACTGGTTATTTGCGGAGGACCCGTACACGCTTATCTTACAGAACTGGTATCATCCCTTGAGCTATCAAACAAAATAAAATTCACCGGCGAAATACCTTATAAAAAAGTTGCGAAGCAAATGCAAAACGCAGATGCTTTTGTGTTCTTCAGCAAGCACGAAAATTTTCCCTGTGTAATTGCAGAAGCATTGTGTTGCGGGCTTTCTTTAGTATCTTCCAATGTTGGGGGCATAGCCGAAGCGATAAATAAATCCAATGGATTGTTAGTGCAAAGTGAAGATATAGATGCTTTGAAAAAGGCGTTGACAGAATTAATGGATAACAGAACAAAATATCAGGCTCAATATATTTCAGACACTGCAATTGAAAAATACAATTTCTCCGCAATCGCAAAACAATTTATTGCGCTTTATCATCAACTGATAAAAACGAACGAGACTGATTTCTGATTACTATTAATACAAGCTGCCAAAAGCCAACAGGCATATCAGGCAAAGAAATGCCCACACGTAGGTGTAGTAATTTACAAGATTGTTTAGCCTTACATACAGTCTGCGTTGCTTATTTTCCGCCATTTGAAAATCACTTCTTCCATAAAATCTGAAATAGCTTAGCATGAAATAAGGAAGGTCAAAGTTTCTGAACCCAAGCATTAATATGATTTTCAATATAAGCCCGAAGGCAGCCAGTCCATGAAAAAAAGGCATCAATACACGGATAATACTAAGAACATTTTCCATTTCAAATGGCGTTTTGGGGGTTAATCCTATAAATAAAAAATTCAAAGAAATTGTGATGTTGAAGATAAGTAACTCTTGCAAAAAAATATTGCTCAAATATTAAGAAATTAAAAATTTTACTTCAGTTTTTTGAATCACGAATATACAAAGGCTTTATATAAGAAAAATTTCTTTGTTTTACTTTTTAGTGCCCTCTGCATTTGTTCAGAAATAAAAAGAACATGAAAACTGCTATGCTCAATATCATTGCATTTAGAAAAAGCCCAATTCACATATTGTGATGGCGCAGCATTGCGCAGTGATTATCTTTGCCGGGTTATGAAAAATATACGGAATTTTTGCATCATTGCGCATATTGACCATGGAAAAAGTACATTGGCAGACCGCTTGCTCGAATTTACACATACAATAGGTGAGCGTGATATGATGAACCAGGTGCTCGATGATATGGACCTGGAACGAGAAAAAGGCATCACCATAAAAAGCCATGCAATTCAAATAAACTATCAGTATAAAGATGAAGAATATATACTCAATTTGATTGATACTCCCGGTCATGTTGATTTTAGCTATGAAGTAAGCCGTGCACTCACTGCCTGTGAAGGCGCTTTGCTTTTGGTTGATGCCACACAGGGCATACAGGCGCAAACCATCAGCAACTTATATCTCGCAATGGATAATGATTTACACATAATTCCGGTGATAAATAAGATTGATATGGATGGCGCTATGATACCCGAAGTGAAAGACCAGATAATTGAACTCGTTGGCTGCAAAGAAGATGAAATTTTATTAGCCAGTGCAAAAACAGGAATTGGAATTGAAGAAATATTAACAGCCATTATTGAAAAAATTCCTGCACCGGCAGGCAGTGAAGATGCGCCGCTGCAGGCTTTAATATTCGATAGTGTGTTCAACAGTTTTCGTGGCATCATTGTTTATTACAGAATATTAAATGGGAAAATTAAGAAGGGGGATAAGATTCAATTTGTATCAACGGGCATGGAATATTTTGCTGATGAGGTGGGCGTTTTAAAATTAACCATGACACCAAAGCCCGAAGTAAAATGCGGCGACGTGGGATATATTATTACCGGAATAAAAAATGCAAAAGAAGTTAAAGTAGGTGATACCATTACACTTGCAAACAATCCTGGCGAAATGATTAAGGGATTTGAAGAAGTAAAGCCGATGGTCTTCGCAGGAATATTTCCCATTAATACAGATGAATTTGAAGAGATGCGTGATTGCATGGAGAAGTTGCAATTGAACGATGCTGCACTTTCTTTTGAGTTGGAAACTTCGCAGGCATTAGGTTTCGGATTTCGCTGCGGCTTTCTTGGCCTGCTGCACATGGAGATAATACAGGAGCGGCTTGAACGTGAGTTTAATCAAACCGTAATTACAACCGTACCTAACGTAAGCTTTATCGCCTATACATCAAGAGGTGAAAAATTAACGGTGAACAATCCCGCTGAAATGCCTGACCCTACAAGGCTTGAGAGAATTGAAGAGCCCTTCATCAAAGCGCAAATAATTACATTGCCTGAATACATTGGAAATATTATCACTTTGTGTTTGGGCAAACGCGGCATACTTATTAACCAGCATTATCTCACTACAACAAGAGTGGAACTTATTTTTGAAATGCCATTAACAGAAATCGTCTTTGATTTTTATGATAAGCTGAAAAGTCAAACCCGCGGTTATGCTTCTTTTGATTATTCACCCATTGGTTATCGTGAAGCCGATATTGTAAAGATGGATATTCTTTTAAACAACGATAAGGTTGATGCTCTTAGCGCACTCATACATCGCAGCCGTGCACAGGAATTGGGAAGAAAGTTGTGCGAGAAATTAAAAGAGTTGTTACCCCGCCAACAATTCCAGATTGCGATACAAGCCGCTATCGGCGCAAAAATTATTGCCCGTGAAACAATAAGCGCTATGCGCAAAGATGTTACTGCCAAATGCTATGGCGGCGATATCACCCGCAAAAGAAAATTACTCGAGAAACAAAAAGAGGGCAAAAAAAGAATGCGGCAAATAGGGAATGTAGAAATACCGCAGGAAGCTTTTTTAGCAGTGCTGAAGCTGGATAATTAGTTTTTTGGTACCAAGCTATATTGGTAATATTATGCTTTTGGTTGCATTAAATGATTATCGAAATAAATTGGAGCTTTCTGCCCTGCAGCATCGACTTGTCATCATCCGAATATAGTGAGGAATCTCTCTATCTCTCATCCCTGCTCATATTAATCAACTTCACCAAATTTAATTTTGAAATTATCAAAAAAAGTTTTTATATCTTTAGAAATGAAATCTTCACAATAAAAATACTGGTATGAATAATGAACAAAAAAAAAGGCGCCCCTTCCCGAAGGGATTTTGTAAAACAAACCGCGCTGGCTGCAGGTGGAATGCTGGCAATGCCCATTTTATCAAGGGCTGATTTTTTTTCAGGTGGTGCGAAGGATAAAATCATAGAATGCACAGATTGTGCAGAAGAAGCATTTCTTCCGTACAAATGCAATCTTGATTTAACTGCTCCTCCTCATTTTACACAATTCATTGTATTGGATGGAACCAACGCTCTTTCTTATGCTAAAGACCCTTATGTTGATCCTGATAAAGAATACAAAGACGTGTCGTATAATTTGGAAGAAGCGGCAGGTTGCGAGCCTGGTAATACATGTGTAGGCGACCGTTCAGCATTAAAATATTTTGTTTACTATCCTGATCCTGCTTATTATCCAACACTCTACACTTGTACACAATTACCGCCTGCCATGATTTATACCCATGGTGGCGGGTTTAAGGAATGCAGTAATAATGCGGACGACAAGACTGATTTCATGTGCCGGCAATTTGTGCAGTCTGGATTTATAGTTTTTTCTATTGAATACAGAAGAGGAAGAGTAATTGCAGATTCAGGTATTTTTAATTACCTGGGTGGCACATATCCGGGAACAACACTTTATACAACAGCACAGCAAGCTTTATGTTACTATCGTGCTTTTCAGGATATAAGAGGCGCTATTAGAAGTATCATACAAAGAAACCGGGATGGGCAAGTGTATAAGTTTGATGAAAATAATATCTTTCTTGCTGGCAATAGTGCTGGGGCATTAATGTCAATAAATGCTGCATACTATCCTACATATCCAGGTACAGCCGACCCTCAGCCCATGATAGATGCTATTGATGCAGGTGCACATAATTATTTGGGACCTGTTGACCAAAATTATTATTACGGTGACCCTTCTATGGAGTATCAAACAAAGATTAAGGCAATCTTGAATTGTTGGGGAAACGGCTTCATTCCTAAAGATAAAAAAACCACACCGCAAGATTATTTTCCGGCAGCTTCCAAAATTCCCATGATATCTTTTCATGGTTATCAGGATGCCGTAGTTTATTTTGCAGACAGGCCTGTTTTTTATCCCCAACCAGGAACGACATCAATGCCAGACCCATTACATCCAAATGAAGAAATAGAAATAAACCCTGAAACACGTTGTTTGCCAGACCCTCCTCAGACTTTTACTCTCCCCTATCTACCTCCAAATGCACCGCAATCATGGCGTTTTGGTTCGAAAGACATGTTTTGCTTTTTAAAAAGTGTTGGAGTTTACACAGAACTGTATGTTGACACTTCCATGCACCATGGCGTAAATGATATTACTGATAACTTTGGCTTACCTAATGTTCAAACTGTTGATGAAATATATGCCTATATTGCACAAAGGGGAATGTGTTTTTTTCAGGCTGTACTTAATAAAGATACACATCCCGTTTTTTATTCTGCTCTGTTAAATCAAAATAATAATAAATTGTTTGTTGACTGTGTAAATACTCGTATAAAATGCAATCTTCCAAATACAAATTGCCCAAACCCGGACCCTCCCGGCATAAGTTGCAATTAAAATATCATTAATCAAATAAAACTTTTTATATGAAAAAGAATATAACATTTATCGCATTATTTATTTCCTTAATGGCTTATGCTCAGACGGGAACCCTGCAGGCTAACGCCCAGCCTGGCATGCTTGACAGCACTTTCGGCACAAATGGTAAAATGTTAGTAACATCTCTTACAGATTGTAAAGATGTTGCTGCACAACAAGACAATAAGATTTTAGGCATTATTAATAGTACACTGATACGATTAAATGAAGATGGCACCATTGATGAAACATTTGGAGACAGTGGGATTGCTTTAATTGACGGGGGTGATGAATGCTATTTCAGGGAAAGCTTCACGGTATTGGCTTTGCCCGATGGAAAAATTCTTGCTGAAGGTTGGGGTTACTCTGTTGCTAATCCTTATGCTCAATGCGTATGTATTAACAGGTTTCTCAGTAATGGCATTAAAGACACAACCTTTGGAAAAAATGGTGAAGCAACTTATGTCTTTGCAAATGGAAATATTCAAACATCCCTGATTCCGGTAAGCATGATATTACAACCTGATGGTGCAATTTTAATTGGAGGAACGTATACCCCTGATATTGAAAGTACAGATGATGCTTTGTTTGTTTTACGGTATGATAGAAATGGAAATCCGGATAATAGTTTTGGGGAAAATGGGCGGATTCTTGTTGACGAATTTTTCTTTTCTGTGGGTGGTGGTTATCTTGGTTTACAAAAAGATGGAAAAATTGTGGTTGGTTTTTCCCTGGGAACTGCGACATCCGGCGATTCAAAGCCCACTCTTTTCAGGCTTCTACCCGATGGCAGCCGGGATGAAAGCTTTGGAAAAAATGGTATCCACTACAGTGAATTCGGCAAGAATGATTATAATATGGGGAAAATTGATATTCAATCCGATGACAAAATTGTAGGAATTGGCAACCAGGGAAGCTTATTTAAACATTCTGTTGCCATTGCCAGGTATAATGCAGATGGCAGCATAGATTCAAGCTTTGGGGTAAATGGCATAGCAACAACTGAAATTGAAGGTCTAATCTCAATAGCTTATGATTTAATTATATTTGACAACAAAATAACTATTTGCGGAAATGTATCTATTAATATTTTCGGTGATGGTTTAGAGTTTTTAACTGAAAGATATAATTCAAATGGAACATTGGATAGTTCTTTTGGAGACAATGGTATTACTATTACAAACTTCGATGATATAAACGTACAAGACTCTTATGACCAGGCGTATTCAATGGCACAAACTACAAATGGAAAATTTGTATTAGCAGGTAATTCTTCAAGTTATTCAACTGGGTTATATTTTGCCCTTGCCCGCTACTTTGGAGACCCAGTGAAGTTGCCATTAATTACCCGTATCAAGAGATGGATAAAGCATCACATTCTTAACTGGCAGGATTTGCAACCTAATAATAACACAGCTTATTACAGCATTGAGCGCAGTAATAATGCTACAGCAAACTTTACAGAAATTGCAAGAATTAATAAATCTCCCGCCTTTGGCGGGACAGGCGAAATTGGAAATGCGAAATCCGAAACGTATAGCTATGCTCTTTCGCAAACATCAAACGAGAAACAAACGAGAAACTTCTACCGCATAAAAGCAGTAGATAACGATGGCAGTGTTGCTTATTCAGATGTGATAAGTGAAACAGATAATATTTCAGCTTTCACTATGTATCCCAATCCTGTAAAAGATGTGTTGCATGTAAGCGGCTTAAAATCTTCAAACACCACAACACTTACTATCGTTAACTCACAGGGAAGTATAATAAAGAAGTCAACTGTAAATGCTGAGAGCTATGATTTTAATGTTAGTAAATTAAAACAGGGAACATATTATTTAAAAGTAGAAGAAGATAACAACAGCAATACTTATCAATTTATAAAAGAATAAAAAAATAAAACCTGTGAGGGTCTTAAATTTCACAGGTTTTCTGTTCATAATATCAAGCAGACGTTATCCACCACTCATTTCCAAAAGCATCTCTAATGCCGCAACTTCTGCCGTAGCTTTGGTCTGCCGGTTCCATTATGTTCGTTGCTCCTTCGCTCAATGCTTTTTTATAAGTTTCATCTGCATCATCAACATAGATAAACATACCTGCCGGTCTTGGTCTAAATTGTTCTGTACTATCGGCAAACATAATGGTGCTGGTGCCAATCATAATCTCTGCATGCATGATAAGATTTTCATCTCTCATTTTTTTCAATTTCTCAGTGGCGCCAAAAACATGCTGAGTGAATTTTAAAAAATCAGCAGCGCCTTTTACAATCAGGTAAGGCATTACTGTTTGATAACCTTCAGGGATTTTTAGATGTTTCATTTTTTATTCTTTAAAGCAAAAATAAATTGTTATTACTGCAATTCAGTACAACAATAATACATACCCAATATTTATTGCCTTCAAATTTCCATATTAGTGTCATTATTTTTTTAATTCATTTTAAAACTGAATTGTTATTGCAAACAAATCAAAGCAAAGAACGCAGTAAGAACGTTAGTAAAGTTGGAGTAAGAGAAGAATAGGAAGTAAATTAGATGAAATATTTTTTTGATAAGTTTTTTACATGCAATGAAATAGCAGTAAAATCAATTGTGTAAAGGAATAGAATTTAAAGCATAATATTTTCTATCTGCACATTGTTGATATACCAATAACCAAATTCTTCATCAAGATCAAACGCAACCAGCCATTTTCCGCTCCATTGTATTGTTTCATTTTCAAGTTTGCCTTTTGCCGAGTAAGTTCCTGCTACATTGCATAAGGTATCGGCCATATCACAGCAATCGGTATTAATATCACTCAACTCAATCTCGTCATAAGCATCTTTAAAACGGTTAATAATGGTTTTAAAATCATCCTGCATTAAAGGGTAATGATTATTCAGCCTTATATTTTCTTTTCCGAAATGATGCATCCATTCAAAAGGTTCTTTCTCTAAAATGGGTTTTATACAATCATCCACAGCAGTTCTTGTGTTCTCATATTCATGGTCGGGATAAAACTCATCGTAAATAAAATTGGTCGTCCATCCCGGCATATCCATATCATCTGTTTCCTGCTTAAATAATTCTTCCGTTGTAAAACGATATAGCTCCCGTGCTGTAACTTTCGGGCTGCAGGCAGAAAGATCAATGCCATGTTCATTCATGTATGCTAATAAATTTTGCCATGCCTTTTCTATTTCATCATCTCTTATTTCATTCGCAGGCTTAAATTGCTGCGGCTTACCAAGCTTATCATACACACTCATCGTTTTGTGTTGTTCAAACTGTTTTTCAAATTCAATAATATTTTTCAAAAATTCACTTTCAATTTCAGCAGGCAATTCTCCATCAGTATTTCCCGAATGAAATTGTGCGCCATGCTCGAGCATGATTTTCATTTTCATAAAATCATTTTCAGCTTTCAGTTTTTCATCTTCATTCAGATGTTCAGGTTCTTCCTTCATAAGTGAAAATTTTATACAGCAAAATACAAAACCTCCTGCATATTCCTAAACGAAAAATGTTTAATGCACATTCTGCCACCTGGTGAATTAATTTTGCATACAAAAAATAAATCAACCATGTATGAACTTAGCAGAGGGATAGTATTTTGGAAGAATAGCCAATAAACTTCTGGAGCTTTATCCCTGAAAATCAAAAATACAATTTTTGATTTTCAAGGGATGATTATTTTAGCTTCAACAGATATTTTATAAGAAAAGTTTGTATATTACAGATAATAATCCCTTCTTTTGTCTTGTATTCATCCGCATCAGGCACCACCACAAAATTCTTTTTGGTTTTTAAGTCCGCAATACTTTGCATATTCCCTTTACTGATAGTTGGGGCATTGCTAAGCTTTACTTCTATGCAGGCAACAGGATGAATACCTTTTGCAATCACCATATCATATTCAGCGCCGGTTTGTGTGCGGTAGTAATACAAATCTGTTCCGGTTGGTTTCAATTGTTGCACCTGCTCTGCTACGTAGCCTTCCCATGAAGAACCAACAACAGGATGTCCCTTTAGCTCATGCATGTTTTGAACATTGCTTAGTTTATGCAGCAAGCCGCTGTCTCTTATATAAACTTTCGGCGCCTTTACCAAACGCTTACGGGTATTAATAAAAAAAGCGGGTAAGCGATGCACCAAAAATGCTCCTTCCAGAAAATCAACATACCGGTTTATAGTTGGTGCTGTAATACCTAATGAGCGTGCCATCATTTCTGCATTCCATACTGTACCATTTACATGAGCCAGCATACTCAATAAGCGACTAATGATGTTGCTGGTGAGGGCAACACCAAACAAAGTGTTTAAATCTCTTTCTGCATAACTTCTCACAAAGCTGTTCATCCATTCTGTGGCTACTCTTTCGTTTCCTGCAAGCAATGGTGTTGGAAAGCCACCGCGGAGCCAGTGCTTATAACGGCTTATTTTATGGGGCAACTCAGTAAAACT
Source organism: Chitinophagales bacterium (assembly GCA_038206235.1). Taxonomy (GTDB): domain Bacteria; phylum Bacteroidota; class Bacteroidia; order Chitinophagales; family Chitinophagaceae; genus JBBRBB01. The sequence goes on along the minus strand of JBBRBB010000018.1, from coordinate 29,870 downwards.
AATGGGAGTGAGTTCGCGATATGTAATTCTTCCCGCCAGTGATTCTGAGACCCCTTTCACCAACTGCGGTGAAGCGCTGCCCAATAAAATAAACCTGCCATTACGCCTGTCTTTATCTATCACAGAACGCAGCACAGCAAATAATGAAGGAATGGTTTGCACTTCATCAATCACAATACATTTGTCTTTGTTATCTGTAAGAAATGTGTAAGGATCTGCAAGACGACGGACATCCAATGGGTTTTCGAGGTCTAAATAAATGACCGGTCTTTTCTGTGCAGCAGCTATTTGTTTGGCAAGTGTAGTTTTGCCAACCTGTCTTGCGCCGAGTATTGCCACTGCAGGAAATTGCTTTAGCAATGAAATGATTTCTTTATGCAGCCTTCTTTCAATCACACTGTAAAGCTAAACATTATCATTGAAAATCGAAAATCTCATTTTTGATTTTCAAGGAAGACAAAATCCAATTCCTCTAATTGTTCTGCTAAAGGCATCTCATAATAAGTTCTTCCATTGAGCATGCTGTCTGTTTTCTTTTTGCTGGAGCCCGGCCCATTTCTGAAGAAAAATTTTACGGTTCTTATTTCACATCGTTGTTGAATATTCAGTACGCAGTCAACATTCACCGGTCTTGGGTTTCTTCCGCTTTCACCCCAATGTTCGCCATTTTTTTATTATTGAAAAACAAAAGTAACATGTATGATTAACTGCTCTAAGGAATTAGCTTTCTAAATATTGTTTACATTGCGGCATGATTTTTTAAATTTTTCTCCAATTGAATTTAATCTTATGGCTTTAACCGAATATAAAAGAAAAAGGCATTTCGATGATACGCCTGAACCCACCGGCGGTAATGCCCATGCTGCCAAGCTGCATTTCGTTGTACAAAAACATGCAGCTTCTCACCTGCATTATGATTTTCGCTTAGAGATGGATGGCGTTTTAAAAAGCTGGGCGGTGCCGAAAGGTCCTTCTCTTGACCCCGATGTTAAGCGGCTTGCTATGATGGTTGAGGACCATCCTTACGATTACAGAACTTTTGAAGGAATAATCCCCGAAGGCAATTACGGCGCAGGCACTGTGATTGTTTGGGATGAAGGAACTTATGAGCCAGAAGAAGGAACATCAACAGATAAAAAGAAACAGGAGAAGAGTTTGCTGCACCAACTGCATCAGGGCGCTCTTAAAATAATCTTACATGGAAAAAAACTGAAAGGAAGTTTTGGGCTGGTAAAGACTTCAGGATACCATGAAAATTCATGGCTTCTTATGAAACACAGAGATAAATATGCTTCACAAAATGATATAACAGAAAAAGCTCAATCAGTAAAATCAAATCTTACAGTTGAAGAAGTTGCAACAAAAAGCAAAAGTGTTTGGCATAGCAACCGTGCAGCAAAAATAAAAAAGAAAGCTACACCAAAAGCAACTGCATCAGCAGGTAAAAAAAAAAGCCCTAAAGAAGTAGTCACTGCAAATATTGCAGTAACTACTTCAAATAATAATGATGAGTTAATAAAAGAATATCTTGCAAAAGCAAAAAAAGCTCCTTTCCCTGAACCCTTTAAACCCATGCTTGCAACGGTGGTTGACAAGCCTTTCAGCAATGCTAACTGGATTTATGAAATTAAATGGGATGGCTACCGTGCAGTTTCATTTCTTAAAAAAGGGAAGGTGGAAATACTTTCAAGAAATCTTCTCTCTTACAATAAAATTTTTAAGCCTGTTGCAGAGGCGCTTGAACAATTGAAAATAAATGCAGTGCTCGATGGCGAAATTGTTGCTGTGAATGAAAAAGGTTTCCCCGATTTTCAAAGACTGCAGAACGTTCGCAAAACCGGTGAGCCTGCAAAGCTTGTTTATTATTTGTTTGATATTGTATGGTACGATGCAAAAGATTTAATGGAGTTACCTCTCATAGAACGAAAAATCATTTTACAAAACCTGATTCCGAAAGATAATGACATATTAAAATTCAGCGACCATATTGCTGAAGAGGGTGAAGCATTTTTCAAGCTTGCTTTAGAACAAAATCTGGAAGGTATCATAGCAAAAAAAGCTGACAGCGCTTATACCATAAATTTCAGAACAAAGAACTGGTTAAAAATTAAAAACAACCTGCAGTTAGAAGCAATCGTTTGCGGATTCACCCGACCCCGTAACGGCCGCAAACTGTTTGGCGCACTTATTCTCGGTAAGTATAAAGGAAGCGAATTAAAATACATTGGTCATACGGGCACCGGCTTCGGTGATGAATCACTGAAATATGTTTTCAATAAACTGCAGCCGCTAATCACTAAAGACTATGCTTTCAAAACAAAACCTAAAACCAATATGCCTGCAACATGGGTAAGGCCTGAACGGGTTTGCGAAATAAAATATTCAGAAAAAACGAAAGGAGGAATTCTTCGTCATCCGGTGTTCATGGGATTGCGGGAAGATAAAGCTGCAAAGAATGAAAAGAATGAAAAGATAGTTAAGCCGCCAAAGAAATCACATAGAAACCAAACATCAAAAAATTAAAGAATAAAAAACGCCGGCAATTATTTTATTGTTTTTGTATAAGCCTTACTAAGGTCTTCAATGTTGGTCGTCTTCATTTTTTGTGCAGCACTATCGGGAATATTCTTGTAAAATTTATATTGCTTTCCATTCCATCGCCATTCCGGTAATTCCATGCCGGGAACGCCGGGCAATAAATCAGGGTAACCGAGGTTTGCAGTAGTCAATGCAAGAGGAAGCATACCATCGAGTGAATTTAAAATATATTTTCCTGTTGCGTCTTTTATAAAAAGGTCTGTAGTGGCGCCTGCCATTCCGAAAAGAGCGGAATTGCCTAATAAAACAAAAATTTCTTCTTTGCCATCTTTGTTCAGGTCTGTGGGATACACGCTTACATCGTAAGGAAAGTCATTGTCTTTATCAGTTTTATCAACAAATTTTGTTTTATCTTTTGTGAGCATAAATCCAAGCGCTGTATATATTTCATTTTTTTCAGCATCAGTTAATTTGGTTTTTACGTTTTTAAAAAGCAGGATTACGCCTTCTGAGAGCTCATCTTGCGCAATTGAGCTTAATGATATTGTGGATGTCAGCAATAAAAAAATTAAAGTTTTCATGTGTTAGTTTTTTGGTTGATGATTGTTTTCAAAAAAAAATTTCATTAAGAATTCTTAGCAAGTTTAATTAAGTGTACGAATATTTAAAGATAAATAAATAATTGGCAAGGTCAAAGTAAGTGGCACAGAGTGAAATAAGGTTTAACGGTCTCACGGCTTAGAGCCGTCTCCGTCTGACCGAAATAATTGTGAGAAAGCAAAAAATTGGTGACGCATTGATGATGGTAATAAATGAGGATGGCTGCATCCCAAAAAAAATGCAACCCTCCTGTGATGTTATCAGAAATTATTTTCATCAGCACTGGGTCCGTAGCTGCCGGGTATGGGCACATCGAGCAAACGAAGATAAACGCCTAACTGTGCACGGTGGTGAACAATTTGGCAATACGTCATTCGCAGCACTTCTGCTTTCGTGTTGGTAGAATATATTGTGTCGCCATTGCGCAAGGTCCAGTTTTCTGATAATTGTTCTTCGGTTACTTTTTGTAAATGTGCTTTACCGTCTGCTAAAGATTTTTCAAAATGATCCATCAGTTCAACGGTATTGTTTATAGTTGTGGGCTGGTAAGGGTTATTTGCAAAATCAAGCTCATTGGTTGTAAGCGTCATGGTAATCCAGGTAGGCAATTCAGCTATATGTGTAGCCAGCCTTCGTATGGGCATGCTTTTTTCATGGGGCTTCGAGTCGTATTTGTCGTTAGGTACTCTTTGCAATATTTTGCGTGTTGTTGCAGCTTCCTGGTCAAGCTCTTTTAATAACATTGGAATTAAGTTCATAATTATATTTTTTATTGGTGATGCAAAGGAAAGGGATAATGTTTTTAAATTGTCGCGCAATTTCAAAAATAAAAAATAAATAACTTCAAGCTTAAGAATGATTATTTACTTTTTAAATTCTTTTACAGAAGAAGATTGTATAGCAAATCATGAATGCAATCACCATTATACCATTTCCAAATTTGTCAACCGAGCATTTTATTTTGCGCAAGCTTGCCATGAAAGATGAGAATGAAATATTTGCACTTCGCTCAGACGAAAACGTGAATCAATTTCTTGACAGACCGAAAGCCAGTTCAATTGATGATGCCCGCCAATTTATTAATAAGATACATGATGGCATAGCTAATAGTGAATGTATTCTCTGGGTAATTACTTTAAAAAATAATAATAAGCTGATGGGAACAATTTGTTTATGGAAAATTTCCAAAGAGGATTCAAAAGCAGAGATAGGTTATGAGTTGCTTCCTCAACATCAGGGACGGGGAATAATGCAGGAAGTAATTCCTGTGATTATTAAATATGGATTTGAAAATATGCAGCTTCGTTCAATAAAAGCAGAGCTTAGCCCGAATAATTTAAAATCAATAAAACTTTTAGAGAGAAATAATTTTGTGAGAATATCAGTTGATGAAAGTGCAGATACTGTTGTTTATGCATTAGCAAATAACATTGATGTAAAATGAAACCTGCTCTGCCATTTAATTTTTATGCTTAAACCAGGCCACTTCAAAATCAGATGCGGTAACTCTTCCCAAATCATGCAGGTCATCGTTATTCCACCTGGCATCAGGTGCGCCGCTTATGTACATATTGCTGCCAATATCTGCGAGCACAATTCCATAATTTTTCATTGCCGTTAATATGATGCGGTTGGCGGGAGAGAAGGAGCTGATATTGTAATTTGATTTCAGGCGCATTCTTGCACCAAAGGGTAATGAATACTTTCCGCCACTGCTGTTTACGCCATGCCGTGCATTGAACACATAATAATTTGGCGTTACGTTTGAGCTTTGTAATGTAAAGCGAATGGCATGGTCAATCTCACCCTTTAATATTTCTTCATAACGCACTAATCCCGGGAAGATAGGCAAGCCTGCTGCATCGGCGCTTGTCCATCCTTTTGGTCGCAGCTTGTTGCTGTTTAAATCATAGATAGCGCCTGATGAGGCTTCCCAATGATTGCCGCTTGTATTGGCATTGTATAATTCATATAAAATGCCATTGTCTTTATCAACGGAAATTACATGCGCATCGCCAACACCATTGCCTTCGATTGGCGCCGTTAAAGGAATTGCATACGGACCTGGGTCGCTTTCATCACCATAATCTCCATCATCACCATCGGCACGAAAATCTACATTGTATTTTTGCTGTAAGCCGCAAACCACTACATAAGGAATGCCGATGGGCGCACCCTGCCAAAGGCCGCTGCCAAAATCTGCCTTCAATGCTGAAGAAGAAAAGTTTGCAATGATTTGATCGCTGTAAGAATCAACCGGCGCAGTGGAAATATTTATATTCCATGCGTTGTTGTTTGGAAAGATTTGAATGTTCTCAGCATCAGCCAATGTTGCATTGCAGGCATTTGCACCATTCAGCTTTTCTGCTGATGATTTATTTGAAGATGCGGTTGATGAATGGGAAGATTCTTTTATACAGGAACTCATTAAAAATAAAAAAACAGCCAGCATGGCCAAAGAAAAGTTTTTCATAAAAATTGTTTTTTTTCTTTGTCGAATAACTGTGCCAATTATTTTTTCACTATTCGGGTCTAAAAAAATTTTTCCCTGATTTATATTTTATGAAAAACTGTAAACTGCAAACTGTAAACTGCATACTGCAAACTTATTGCGTTGCCAAATCTGCATTCAATTTTCCCCATCCAAAATAATAACGCTGGTTGGGATATTCGCTTGCTGTTGTAATTAATTTATTTAATACCTCGTCACGTGTAAAAGTTGGAAACCTGCTCCACACAAGGGCTGCAATGCCTGCAGAGGTAGCAGTTGCAATAGAAGAACCACCCACCGTAGTAGGCACATCACCACTCGTAGCAGTTGAGAGAGCATGTAAGCCACCTCTTCTTTTTTCCATCACAATTACAAAATCTATCTCTGGTCCTTTATGGCAATCATCGCAGGCAACAACTCTATCCTCATAGTCTTTAATCCCGGTAATCGCATTTACTTCGGATATAGAAGCAGGAAAAATTACGCCCCACCACCAGGCGCTCCAGCTAAAAGAAGTTCCGCCTGCGCAAAACATAAGCTTGCCTTTTCCGTAAGCATATAGAATGGCATCTCTTATTTGAGATGCAGTAGTAATACGTCCTGTACTCTCGCTGGTAATTTTTATAGTGCTGTCGTTAGCTGCATACGTGTAGGCATCGCTTACGCCTTTTACTTCGCGGCTTTCATCGAGATATACATCTTCTGAAGCATGACAGGTAACAAGATTACAATTGTAAGCAACACCGCATGAATTACCGTCAACACACCGGGGCGCAGCAATTTCACCCGCCATCGCTGTGCCATGCCCGCAGTTATCATTAACCGAATTTGAGCGTGGCAACGTTACTATTTTTTGAATAGTGCGTCCTAAAGAATAGCCCTGATTAAATTCACTGCCAAGATTATCCTGGTCATCACTAACCCCGGAATCAATTACCATTACTTTTATTCCGGTGCCCGTAGTTCTTGTCCATGCATTTTGAATGCCATGATAACTATAATTCCAGGAAACTTTTGCGCTGGGTGCAACAACAGTGTAATCGCTTCCCTCAATTAAATTATTATCTCCCACATAACCGCCACAGCCACTGCCGCCAATTAAAACCTTGTCGTTGTTTTCAAATTTTTCAGGGTCGTATCCCATCGGCTCTGCGTATCTTATCAATTTGCTTTGCCGCAATAATTTTATAGTGTTTATATTTTCAATGGTTACATCCATCACAGGTAAAACTTTTTCTTTCCATACTTCAAGATTTTCTATTTTAAGATTGTGTCTTTGTTTTTTTTCTTCATTAAAAATAATCTGTAATACCTGCTGCTTTACTGTGAGCCATTTTTTTGAACTGATATTTATTTCGGTCAGTCTCTTCTCAACATTTTCTTCATCAGCGGGCTTATAGCCAACAGAAACTATATGGTCGCCGCTGTGTATTACAGCGCTCCACAGCATTTCATCAGAAGCTTTAGCCCAATTGAATTCCCCGCTTTTGTATATTTCTTCACGAATGAAAGCGTTTATCACGGCCGTGCTAATTAGTTGGCTTTGGTTGCGATTCGCATTCGCATTACTATATTCCTGCTCTGAATTTTTTTTGCATGATGCAATTGCAAAAGCGATGCAAACAATGAGATAAAAAATTTTTTTCATAAATGGTTTTTTAATAAGTGAGGAGATGAGTTTGAAATTTAATGTGCCATGTTTTATACGCAAATGGATGTAATATTACTTACGCTAATACAAAGCGGGAATGAATGTAGTGCATATTCAGAAGTTATTCATAATAATTCAGGGGAAATAATTTCTAATCGTTACCCAATTCCTAATTCTTCCTGAATATGCTCAAGAGATTTGGTTTTTGTTTCGGGCAATAACATATAGCTGAAACGCACATAGCGAAAACAAATTATCTTGCACCGCTATTTAATTTTCCTGATAATTTTTAATCCAAAAAAATCATGCTTCAGACAGTGGCAGTAATCGGCGCCGGCACAATGGGCAATGGAATAGCGCATGTGTTTGCACAAAATGGCTTCACCGTAAATCTTATTGATGTTAGTGCAGACCAGTTAAAAAAAGCAATTGTTACAATCACAAAAAACTTCGACAGGCAAATAAGCAAAGGCGCAGTTACGGAAGAACAAAAACAGCATGCATTAAATAATATCACTCCCATCACAAACCTTGCAGACGGAGTAAAGAACGCTGAGCTTGTTGTAGAAGCAGCAACAGAAAACATAGAACTGAAACTTAGCATCTTTAAACAAATTGACGAAGCTGCACCGCGGAATGCAATTTTAGCAACTAACACATCATCCATTTCGATTACCAAAATTGCTGCAGCGACAAAACGTCCGCCGCAGGTAATCGGTATGCACTTTATGAATCCGGTTCCTGTAATGAAGCTGGTAGAAATAATCAATGGTTATGCAACAAAAAAAGAAGTTACAGAAACTATTGTTGAATTAAGTAAGAGATTAGGAAAAGTTCCCTGCGTAGTAAATGATTATCCGGGCTTCATCGCAAATAAAATATTAATGCCAATGCTCAACGAAGCCATTTATAGTTTGTATGAAGGCATAGCCGGTGTTGAAGAAATAGATACAATCATGAAACTCGGTATGGCACATCCAATGGGACCATTGCAGTTAGCTGATTTTATTGGTCTTGACGTTTGCCTTAGCATTTTGAATGTTTTGCATAATGGTTTTGGAAATACAAAATATGCACCCTGTCCGCTTTTGGTAAATATGGTAGTTGCAGGAAAGTTAGGAGTAAAAAGCGGAGAAGGTTTTTATGTTTACACTGCAGGCAGCAAAGATTTAGTGGTGAGTGAAAGATTCAGGTAAGAAATCACAAAAGCCATAACGGTCAGACGGCTTGTAGCCGTCAGACACCGTTAATTAAAAGAGTTACACATTGATTAAATAAATCACATCATTCTCTTTTATCCATCCGTTTCTTTGATACAATGCATGAGCAATGTAATTATCATGATGTGTTTGCAGCATCAGCCATTTGCTGTTCGTGCTTCTTCCATGCTGTTTTGCAGATTCAAGCAGCATCATCGCAATGCCTTTTCCTCTTGCATTTTCATATACAAATAAATCATTCAGCAGCCAGGCCCTCTGCATTCCTACAGATGTAAAAATTGGATATAGCTGAGTAAATGCAATCGCTTCTTTGTCTTCAAAGGCAAGAAAGATTACTGATTCATTGCTCAGCAATCTTTCCTTTATAAATTTTTCTGCTGCTGCTACATCACTGGCTTGCCCATAAAAAATTCTGTAGGCATCAAACAGCGGCGCTATAATGGCGGCATCCTCAACACCAGCTCTTTTTATATTGACAGGCATAGTTATTCGAGTGTAGATTCAAGTGTAATATTTGTATTCAGCAGTTTGCTAATAGGGCAGTTTTCTTTTGCATCTTTTGCACATTCTTCAAATTTTTGTTTATCAATGCCCGGAACTTTTGCTTTTAAAATAAGATGCGATTCAGTAACAGCACCGTTCTCAAAATTTACCTGCGATGTTGTTTCCACCTTCTCAGGCGTAAAACCCGCTTCTCCTAATGCAAAGCTCAACTTCATGGTGAAGCATCCTGCATGTGCAGCGGCAATCAATTCTTCGGGGTTAGTGCCGGTGCCATTTTCAAACCGTGATTTGTAAGAGTATTGAGTATCTTTCAATACGCCGCTTTGGGTAGATAATGTTCCATTGCCTTCTTTCCCGGAACCGTTCCAAACGGCGGTTGCATTTCGTTTCATATTTTTTAATTTTAATGTTTGATAAAATTATGTAATGCAAATTGCACTATAAATTTTAAAAAGCCCCCTAAATCCCCCGGTGGGGGACTTTGGCACGATGAATAAGCAGATTCAAAACAGAAGACAGAGGAAATATTCATTACTAACTTTATGTAAAAATAAAACTTGAAAAATGATTACATGGCAAGATTTTGAAAAGATTGATATTCGCTGCGGTACTGTGATTGAGGTGAATGATTTTCCACAGGCAAGAAAACCTTCCTTTCAACTTACAATTGATTTTGGCGAGCTTGGAATAAAAAAATCATCGGCACAAATAATACATCACTATTCAAAGGAAGCGTTGTTGAATAAACAAGTGATAGCAGTTGTAAATTTTCCTGTAAAGCAAATTGCCAATTTTTTCAGTGAGTGTCTTGTGCTTGGCGTATATGATGAAAATAATGAGGTAATTTTATTGCAGCCTGAAAGAGAAGTGCAAAATGGAGGGAAGATTGGGTAATGGATTTTAAATATCGGTCTGACGGTTTAGAGCCGCGTCTGACCGTTATCGCAATTCAAATGGTCAGACCCGGGGCAGCCTGTTCGCAAGGCGAAAGTCAGACCATGTTATCGGTCTGACGGTTTAGAGCCGTCTGACCGTTATTGCACGGAGGCCGGAGGTCAGACCATGTTTTAAAAATAACTTGCGTAACCTGTACTACACATATTATCAAAGCCCGGTCGGATTATTAAAAATTGGGGGCACAGAAAATTATATTTCAGAGTTGCTCTTTATTGATAATCCCGAACAGGTTACTCATGGCGAGCCTGGAATTACTGAAGTAATGCACCAATGCACAGAAGAACTGATTGAATTTTTTAATGGAAAGCGTAATAGTTTTGACATTCCGGTTTATCAATCAGGAACAGAGTTTCAGCAAAAGGTTTGGGGAGAATTAGTACAAATACCTTATGGCAAAACTATTTCTTATCTTGAGCTTGCGCAACGCATCGGTGATGTAAAAGCAATAAGAGCTGCGGCTTCAACAAACGGAAAAAATAAAATTTGCATTATTGTTCCTTGTCATCGTATAATAGGGAGTGATAAAAGTTTGATTGGTTACTCAGGTGGATTGTGGAGAAAAAAATGGCTGCTGCAACATGAGTTTAAAGTGCTGCATGGAATACAAACACTATTTTAGTTTGTGTTTGTGGTTTGTAGTTTGTGGTTGGCAGTTCAAAGTTCAATGTTCAGGAAAGTCAGTACAATGTGGAACGATAAACGAGAAACGAGAAACGGCTTTATGTTTTCTTTTTCTTCAGCTGCAAATAATCTATATAGTACACAAACTTTATTGAGAATTCATTGCTGTGCGGCACGGTAAATATTTGCCTGAAATTGTTACCATATTTTGTGTAAGTGATTCCATCAATATTTGCATCGGGACCTAAAGCATTTTTCCATGCAATAATCAGACGGCTGCCTAAGCGAAAGTCCCATGTAAAAAACATATCGAGATTAAATAAATTAAAATTTTCCTCAAGTCCGGGTATAAAATCTCTTTTGGTAAAATATCCATCCTGCTGTACATCGTAAAACTGGTAGTAATGCACTTTGCTCCAGTAATGCCTTGCACGTACAGTTAAACCCATTCGTGCTTTAAAATTATAAATTGCGTTGAGTGTATTGGTGTATTGAATAACTCGCCTGAGACCTAAAATGGGTTCGCCTGCTGAATCGAATGTTGCCCAGCCAAAGTTTCCTTTATCATCCTGACGCTCTTCTTCTAAATCCAAACTAAACTTCGGGCTGAAGCGATACCGTGCACCAAGACGGGTGAGATAAAAGGGGTCATTCGGTTGCGGAGAAAAATCTGCAAATCCTAAAAAATAATTTACGAATAATTTTTTGCGGCTGTCTGTGCTCCCTGCTAAGCCCAAAAATGTAAACGGCAGTCGCTTTAAAACTCTTCCGGGTGTGCGCAGTTCAAAATAATCGTTGCTCCATGCAGGAGAGCTTTCAGCAATCAAAGTTATATCCCAGAAGTTTTTGAAAACATGCAGAAAATTTGCGCTTACATGTGTTTCCTGGTAAGAAAAAGGCTGCAGCAGATTAATCTGCTCTACATTAAGATTATAATTTCTAAAATTAAAAGTTTTGCTTGGCTTAAACTGGTTATATGTAATGAATGCTCCATTTTTAAATTCATTTGGCGAACGAAGAAATCCCAAATCATTGGGGTCATAATTTTTTGATTCGATGTTATTATAAACTCCCCATTGCCATGTGCCGCTAACTTTACTAAAAGAAGTAAAGGTTGCAAAACCATCATGCGGATCATCGCCTTTTATTGTGCTGTATTTACCATTCAGTTGAAAATTGTAAGTGTTCTTTTTATCAAACAAAGAAAAATTTACCGCGCCAACATTTGCATCTCTTGCATTTCCATTGCGAATAACATTTGTGTTGGTGAATGTAATGTAAGAACGATTTTTTAATGACTGATCAAGCACCACAATGTTGTAATTCGCTAATGGCTCTGTCTGTATTTTGATGGTTTCTCCATTCTTCTTATCAAGCGTGGCATACATGGGCGCAGTAACCGCATTGAATATTCCTATACCTAAATTGTGTTTGGTTCGCCCTGAAAATTTTGTAGCATTATATAATTGCGTGAGCGAAGGATTTTTTATGATGGAATAGCCACTGTCGCTTGCAAGCTGCAATACATTATAATAGCCAGTGGGAGTGCTTCCCACACGTCTCGAATAAAAGATGCCGGCTTTGTTGAAGAGTTCAGTTCCTTCAGTAAAAAAAGGTCTGTTCTCCGTGAAGTGTTGTTCAAAAGGACTAAGGTTTAATACTACATTATCACTTTGCACCTGTCCGAAATCCGGTATCAAAGTCATATCCATTGTAAAACTTTCATTGATGCCGTATTTTACATCCATGCCTCCGTTGTAAAGAAAGTTGTTGATGGTGCCGCTATTGGTTGGTACTGTTTGATAGCCAAGTGAAATGTATGGCAGAAAAGATAAACGCAGGGGTGGCTGTAAATTTTCAAGACCTTCAAGCGTACCCGATTGATTTACGAAGCCATCAATTTTAGGGTCAACAGGATTCCAATAAAACTGTTGATTGGTGCGGCGCATAAACCGGCCAAAATTGACGCCCCAGTCCTGCACATCTTTTTCAGAAAAACGAATGGCAGAATAAGGAATTTTTATTTCCGCAATCCAGCCATCACTCACTATAGAAATTCTGCTATCCCAAACAGCATCCCAGTTATAATCGAAGCCTGCAGGTCCGTCTCCATTGCCTCCATTGGCAGCAGCAGAAATGCGAACATCACTCTGAACATTTTCTACCGTAGCCAAAAATTGAAAAGCATTTTGCTTGTCTTTATAGGTATCGAAAGTTACACTGAAATTATCTACATCCTGAAATCGTTCTTTGTCTCTTTGCGTTAGTTGCTTTCTTATAAGACTTAGCGTATCGTACAGGTAAGCGCCTACATAAATAGATTCATCTGTATAAATAACTTTTACTTCTGTGCGGTGCAGGCAGGGTTTCCCGAAGTCAGGAAAATTTTCAGTAAAATCCGTAGCTATGGGAACATTTTGCCAAACTGCATCATCTAATTTTCCATCGAGCTTTGGTGGTTGCTGTGCTTTTACTGCATGCAATGTTTTGCTTTGAGTTTGAGTTTGAGAAAACACAGTGCTGAATAATGTGCAGATAAAAACAGTAAAGGCAATCTTGCGAAACATGCAGAATTGGTTTACAACAAATTTAAAAGGGATTGAGATGTGTAAACCAAAACTTTTGACGAAAGGCAAATTGGTGAGATAAAAAGGAAAGGCTGTTAATAAAATTAACAGGCCCTAATTATATTTCTTCTTAAGGCTGCTCACCTGTTGCTGCAGATTTGATACAAGCCCTGCCAACTGGTTTACATCCCATCGCTGTTGTGTATTGGCTTTAGTAATTATCATCTGTGCCTTCCACATTTCAATTACGTCTTCCATGTTTACATTATAAGGCTCGTAATGAGGATTATCGCTAATAAGGCTCAATTTGTTTTTATAACGATTGCTACGCATCACACGCTTGTAAACTATACCTTCTTTTTTCGTTACAATAATATACGAGTTGTTGTTTTTTGCATCGTCAAACGATTCTATTTTTTCTCCCACTATTACGCTGCCGCTTGGTGTAGGCAGCATACTGTCTCCTACAATTTCAAAGGCACGGTAATTTCCCGGGGCAAGCATGGGCAAAGTGAAAGTATTCAGCTCATCAATAAATTCAGGTTCAGCGTAGCCTGCCAAATATCCAGCAGCAGCTTTTACAGGAACAAACTGAATTTCATTCGTTTCACCAAATAATTTTAGCTGCCTGCGTTTTTCGAGATATGAAATTGGTTTTTTTGCAGCGGCGAGGTCTTGCAATAAAAGTTCATCGAGGCTTAATTTGTAGATGCTGCAAACACTTTGCAATACTTCGAGGCGTGGCTCTGCACGCTCTTCCTCATAAGCGCCGATGAGAGAGCGCTTGATTTTTAATTTTCTTGCAAACTCCTCCTGTGTCCATCCGCGAAGCTTGCGTAAATAGCGAAAGTTTTTTCCGGCAAAGCTCATAGCTAATTCATTTAGCCGCAAAATACTAATCATTTTAGTCTATACCAAAATTTTTCTTGAGCAATTAAAAAAGAGTAAGAGAAATGTAGTAATGAGCTTACTTTATAATCTATCATGAAAAATTATAAGGCGCAAAAATACAATTGGTATTTTCGGGTTGAAAAATGTATGTAAATGGATAAAGAAAAATTTATGCAGGAAGCAATGCGAATTGGAATTGAAGGAATGCGTAATGGCTGCGGCGGTCCTTTCGGATGTGTTATAGTAAAAGATAATGAAATTGTTGGTCGCGGCTGTAACAGCGTTGTTTCTACCAACGACCCTACTGCTCATGCTGAAATTGTTGCCATACGCGATGCTTGTAAAAACCTTCAATCGTTTCAATTGAGCGGATGTGAAATATATACTTCCTGCGAGCCATGCCCCATGTGCATGAGCGCTATCTATTGGGCACGTCCGTCAAAAGTTTATTATGCCAATACGAGAAGTGATGCTGCTGATATAGGTTTTGATGATTTGTTTATTTATGAGGAAATAGCTTTACCTCTTGAGCAAAGAAAAATTAAGATGGAATGTGTTTGTTCAGACGAAGCGAAGAAGATGTTTGAGGAATGGATGATAATGAACAATAAAATTCTTTATTAATGATGATTAATGACTTCAAAAACTTACATGTCGTTTACAATTTTTTTATAGCTCGTTACCACACCTTTTATTAAAGATGAACTAAAGCCCTGATGCTCCATTTCGTTCAAACCCGCAATGGTACAGCCTTTTGGAGTTGTTACTTTATCTATTTCCTGTTCGGGATGCGTGTGTCTTTGCAGCAATAATTCAGCTGCGCCTTTTACGGTTTGCGCAGCAATAAGCGATGCAGTTTTAGCATCAAAACCAATTTCAATTCCGCCCTGGATGTTTGCTCGTATATATCGCATGGCATACGCTGTGCCACATGCACCGAGCACGGTTGCTGCATCCATCAATTTTTCTTCTATGAAAACGGTTGTGCCTAATTGGTTAAATAAATCTGTTACATACTGTACCTGTTTATCTGTTGCATTGTGTTTGCAAATACAAGTAATGCTTTGTTGAATGGCAATAGCAGTATTTGGCATGGCGCGGAATAGAGTGAATTGTTCGCCTAAAATTTCCTGTATGTCTTTTATCCATATTCCCGTCATTACACTTACCAACGCATGACGCTCAGAATTAAGATGCGGTTTTAATTGCAATAAAATTTCTTTTATCTGAAAAGGTTTTACAGAAAGTATTATCCAGTCTGCAAATTGAATTGCTTCCATATTGTTGTCACTAATCATCACACCTTTTTCTTCAAGAGATTTTAGTGTTGTAATATTTCTTTTTGTGATGATGATATGTTCAGGCAGAACAAAGCCGCTGCTTATTAGGCCTTCGGCAATTGCAGTTCCTAAATTTCCGCCGCCGATGATGGCGATTTTTTTATTCATGGTTTAAGATTTTGTATGCTCTATCAGCCATTCAACAATTGAGTCAAATTCCATTTCGCCTTTTGCAATATCAATTAGGAAATCATACTTCTCATCTTCTGTTGCAGTAAATTCTAAATTAGAATCTAATAGTAGCACTGAAGCAAGATAAAAAGCTGTTCTCTTGTTGCCATCAACAAACGGATGATTAATAATAATGCTTTGAAGTATAGCTGCTGCTTTGTGATGAGGTGAAGGATATAATTCAACATCGGCAAAAAATTGGAAAGGCCGATTTAAAGCGCTTTCGAGACTATCTCTATCTCGTACTCCCTGTAACCCGCCATATTTTTCAATTAACTCTGCATGAACTAATAAAATCTGCCTGAGAGAAAACATTAACTTAAGCGTTTTAGAAGGTTATCATTTTCGCTAAAAATTTTTCCTTTCCATTTGAGAATATCAATATAAGGATGATTATTTTTTTTGTCAAGAATAAATAATACTTCTTCAAGAATGTCAGCGCTATCCACATTCTGAATTTCTTCAATCACTTTTGCTTTCAATTCTTTTATTTCCATAAAATATTTTTTTCTCCAAAGGAGTCCTTCGGACAAATTTACCAAATCTTTCCGGCACTCAAATAATTACGAACATAATCATCTACGCCTTCTTCAAGAAAATAAAAAGAATCTGTATAGCCCGCCTTATGAAGCTTATACATTGCCGCTTCTGTGTGGTATTGATATTTATCACGAATGTCTTCAGGCATATCAATGAATACAATTTTCGGTTGCATATTAAGTGCAGCGAAAGTGGTGTTTACCAAATCAATAAACGTTCTGGCTTTGCCGGTGCCGAGGTTGTAAATACCGGAAGGCAGTTTCTCGTTTCTCGTTTCTCGTTTCTCGTTTCTTGTTTCTCGTTTCTCGTTTGGCGTTTGGTGTTTGGTTATCATCCAGTAAATAACTTTCATCACATCTTTTACATAAATAAAATCACGCAATTGTTCGCCATCTTTAAAATCGTCGCGATGACTTTTAAACAGCCTTACTATTCCATCTTTTTTTATCTGATTGAAGGAATGAAAAATTACACTCGCCATGCGCCCTTTGTGATATTCATTTGGACCATACACATTGAAGAACTTTAAACCCGCCCAGAATGGCGGATGATTTATTTGCTGCAACGCCCACTTGTCAAATTCGTTTTTGCTGATGCCATAAGGATTTAATGGCTGCAAATCTTTGATGAATTCAGGGTCATCATCATATCCAACTTCTCCTGCTCCATAAGTTGCAGCAGAAGATGCATAAATCAAAGGAATATTGTTTGCAGTACAGTAGTTCCAAACATCCTGCGAATATTCAACATTTAATTCGGTGAGAATGTTAGTATCAAATTCTGTGGTATCTGTTCTTGCGCCAAGATGGATTACAAAATCAATTGGGGGTTTGTTTTCATTTAACCATTCAAAAAGCATTTCTCTGTCAACTAAAAATTGATACTTTTTTTTCTTCCAGTTTTTTTCTTTTTCATCATGAATAAACTTATCAGCTAAAATAAGATTTTTGAATCCGTGTTCATTTAGGTATTGCACCATGCAGCTGCCAATGAAGCCTGCAGCGCCGGTGATGACAATACCCCCAGCCTCCCGAAATGAATTCGGGACAGGCTCTAAAGGGGAGGTTTGTATGCCACTATTATTTTTTTCTTCCATACTAATACCTGCGTTGTGATGAACGTTTAGATAAATTATCTCATTTCGAAGCCTCCATTAAGTGCAAAGGAAAAATCAGAAAAATTATTGGTGAAAATTGAAGAGATGTTATTTGCCGATGCCCCTGCTATGATGTTAGCATCATGGATTCGTTTGCCTGTGATTTGATAAGTTGAAACATAAGTAATCAACTTTGATAAAGATATTTGAGTAGGATAAGGAATTATGAAATTTTTGAAAATATATTGTATATCTGATAAAAGTTTAGGAAAATTAATTTCTCCCTGGATTTTTTGAAGGTTAGATTGCGTTACAATAAATTCACGAATTACTTGTTCAGAAGTAAAAAGCTTAAATTTTCCTGATCTTAATTCTTTTATTTTTTTGACTGCTTTAACTGTACCCTTTGGGACGTCATTACTCAGGTAAATGAGTATGTTAGTATCAACTATTATTTTTTTATCTTCCGTCATCGCTATACAAATCTTCTCTTCTAAAACTATAAAACTTATCTAGCTTTACCCCATTTTTCCACCAAGTTTCTAAATTGTAATTATTTTCATTTTCTTGTGTTTTGTCATTGATAACTAATTGCACTTCATATTCTCCTTCAGGTAATTGGTTTTGCAAATCAAACTCAACCTTTGTATTGTCAGATGTTATTCTTATTTTTTTATTAATAGTTAGCATACGAAATATTTTCCTCAAAATTAACCAATAATTTTTTCAATCGCTGTATCGTACTTTTCTTTCCAATTGATAATGCTTTCCCATTTTATATTATTCACGCTCACTTCTGCATCTGTTACTGTTCCTAAAATTGTAAATGGAATATTATTCACGGCGGCCTTATGCTTTAGGTTTTCAATATTATGTTTATCGCAGGTTACTACTATTCTTCCCTGAGCTTCGCCAAACCAAAAAGCAGCCTCCCCTAAATCCCCTCCGGTGGAGGGGGCTTTTGAAACATCAAATCCTAAATTGCGGTTGAAGCCTTTTTCCAGCAAACAAACAATCAAACCGCCTTCATTTATATCGTGTGCACTTTTTATTAATTTTTCTTTGATGAGGGATGCCACAAATTTTTGTACTGCATATTCTTCATCCAAATTAAAATAGGGTGCAGGTGAATATTCAACACCAAGTATTTTATGCAAATATTCTGAAGAAGCAATATCATTTTTTTGCTCGCCGATTAAAATAATTGTATCACCGGCTTTTTTAAAATCTAATGTCATCCTGTTATCAAGATTATCAATTACGCCAACCATTCCAATTACAGGCGTTGGATAAACCGGCCCCTCAGTGTTCTGATTATAAAAACTTACATTGCCGCCGGTTACCGGAGTATTGAATTTTCTGCACGCTTCACCCATACCTTCAACTGCTTTTACAAACTGATAATATACTTCAGCATCATAAGGATTACCAAAGTTTAAACAGTTGGTTATTCCAATTGGCTCGCCGCCGCTGCAAACAATATTGCGTGCCGCCTCTGCAACAGCGAGCATAGCACCTGTATATGGATTTGCAAAAACATAACGGCTGTTGCAATCAACCGTTAATGCTAATGCCTTGTTAGTGCCCTTTGCTAAAACAATTGATGCGTCTGAAGGTGCATTGGTGTTTACATTTGCTGCGCCAACAGTGCTATCGTACTGAACAGTTATCCATCCTTTATTAGCAATGTTGGGAAGCTGAATTAATTTTTCTGCAATAGTTTTCAGTTCATCATCATTCACATCTTTATAATCATTCAAATCAAACTTCTTTATTTTTTTCATGTATTCCGGCTCTTTGTATTCTCTCGTGTATTGCGGAGCCCCGCCTCCCAGCACTAATTCATGAGCAGGAATCTCTGCTTCTAATTCGCCGTGCATATAAAATTTCAGCAAGCCATCATCCGTAACAGAACCTATTTCATTACAGGGCAAATCCCACTTCTCAAATATTTTTAATACAGGTTTTTCTTTCCCTTTTTCAACAACTAAAAGCATTCTTTCCTGACTTTCACTTAAAAGCAATTCCCATGGTTTCATGCCTGCCCCGCCTCTGGCGGGGTTTGAATGCCGTGTTGGAATTTTATCCAAATCAATATGCATTCCCACACCACCCTTCGCACTCATCTCTGAAGTGGAACAAATAATACCGGCAGCTCCCATATCCTGCATGCCAATAACGACGCCGGTTTCAATCACTTCAAGACACGCTTCTAATAATTTTTTTTCCTGGAAAGGGTCGCCAATTTGTACAGCCGGTAAATCTTCTGCACTCTCTTCTGTAATGTTTGCTGAGGCAAAGCTTGCACCGCCAATACCATCTTTCCCTGTTGCACTGCCCACAATAAAAACAGGATTGCCAACACCTTTCGCCGTAGCGCTGATAGTTTTATCAATCTTCACAATTCCAACACTCATTGCATTTACCAAAGGATTGGTATGGTAGCATTCTTCAAAATAAGTTTCGCCGCCAACAGTAGGCACACCAAAACAATTTCCATAATGACCAATGCCGTGAACCACACCTGCCAATAAACGCTGTGTTTTTTTATCGCTGAGATTTCCAAAACGCAAACTATTTAATGAAGCAATGGGTCTTGCACCCATAGTAAAAATATCACGCTGAATTCCGCCAACACCAGTGGCTGCGCCCTGGAAAGGTTCAATCGCACTGGGATGATTATGACTTTCAATCTTGAATACTACTCCATATCCATTGCCCAAATCCATCAATCCTGCATTCTCTTCTCCTGCGTCAACAAGCATTCTGCCTCCGCTTCGGGGCAATGTTTTCAGCCATTTGATTGAATTTTTATAGCTGCAGTGTTCGCTCCACATGCCGCTAAAGGCACAGAGCTCTGTGAAGTTTGGAGTGCGTCCAAGCTTTTGTTTTATGAGTTCGAATTCTTCATCGGTAAGACGAAGCTGAAGTGCGGTTTCGAGAGTAACATTCATCGAAGGAAATTATTCTGTGCTATGTGCTTCTGAAAGATTTGCTATTGTAAGCATTTTTGAAATTGTTAAACAATGCATAGAACTTCGTACAATTTTTTGAGAGGTAAAGGTAATGGTAATGATGAAGAGGTTTATTTTTCGACGAAAAAAAAAGAAGACAAAAGAATAACATTTCAGAAATATTGCTAATTTGTGTAAGAATTAAACACTTGAATTTTTTTACCTAATTAAAATTACAAAATATGAAAAAAATTTACACATTCATTTCTGCTGCGATGTTTTTTTCTTTTAGCGCCTTAGCTACAAACTATCCGGGAAATGGAAATACCGGCTTCGGAGGCCCTGTTGGTACAGGTAGCCTGGATATTACAAATGATGACACATCTCTTACAATCACTTTTAACAGAGGTGGCGCAAACGGATTTAATGATGCATTAGTAATTTATTTTGACTCGCAGGCTGGCGGATTCGCTACAACAGATGGCTTTATGGATGCTTTAACCACATTACGGGTAGCTATCTCCGGGTACGACCCCGCAGCAGGCAGAGGGCGTGCAACTTTTAATTTCACCAGCGGTTTCGAGCCTGATTTTGCTTTAGCTTTTCAGCCGGGTAATGGAGACTCAGCTATATTAGTTTTGCTTCAGAACACTGAGCATCTTTTGGTAGATAGTGTATTTCTTACAAATTCTACTGATAAAAATGCAAGTACATATACCGTACAAATTCCAATAAGTGATCTTGGTCTTACAACTGACATTACTTTTAAATTTATGGCTACATATATAAGTAATACAGCCTACAGATCTGATGAGGCTGTTGGCGATCCCATGGCTGGTTTTGCACAGGGATGGAATCCATATAGTTCTACTTCCAATCCGCTGGCATATAATGGCGTTATGCCTGTGGTGCTTAACTCTTTTAACGGAGTTTTAAAAAATCAGTCAGTTAATTTAACATGGGCTACTGCCACTGAAATTAATACCAAAGAATTTGAAGTAGAAAAAAGCAACGACAGAATAAAGTGGAATAACATAGCAAGTATCGCTGCAAAAAATAATGCCTCAGGGAGCATCTACAGCTACACAGATAATACTGTAGTTAACGCCCAAAATTATTATCGCCTGAAAATTGTTGATAATGATGGCAAGTTTGCTTACAGCAATGTTATCAACGTGGAAAAAGTAATCAGGAGAAGCGTGAAGCTGATGGGCAATCCCGTAAAAAATTCCATCAATCTTAATATTGTTAATGAAAGCTTTGCCCAATACACTCTTGAACTCTTTGCTATGAATGGCAAGAAGGTTGGCTCTCAAATATATAGCCATTCCGGCGGTGTATCGAATACCACCTTTAATATTCGTGCGGGAGTTAAAGGCATGTGTATGCTTGTTGTAACAAATGGCAACGACAGGCAGGTATTACCGGTATTGATTCAATAAAATTTTTTTGCTTACAAAAAAAGAGGTTGCAGTAAAGCAGCCTCTTTTTTTTCTCATGTGCAAACCGAAACAGACTATTAATAAAACATTCTAATTTAAAAACTGTACATATGTAAAAGGATAATGATTTTGGAATCTTAAAAATTTTTAATTTATGACTGCATAGTGTAAGTTTTGCATTATCTTGAATCGTCCCTATCTTTCCAAAAAACCTTATTTTATTTGACAATTTTAATTTTTATATTTTATTTATTTCTGTTTTTGTGGATAGTTATAAGAATAAAATTTTTTACCGCATCAGGCTTAAGTAAAATATGGTTGATTGCATTATTTGTTTTGAAAGTTTTCGCAGGGGTTGTTTATGGATGGTTTTACAGCTTACCTCAATACAATGCAACAAGCGACACCTGGTTTTTTTTCAATGAAGGTTGTAAAGAAACAGATTGGTTGCTTCGTGACCCATTAGGTTTTGTAAAAGATCTTTTTCATTATGGATATGAGCAAAGCGGAAATATTTTCAGCGGAAAAAATTCTTACTGGAACGACCTTAAATCGAATGTGATAATAAAACTTATTGCTGTATTCAATGTTTTTACGGGTAAAAATTATTGGGCTAATATCATCTTCTTCAATTTCATTTTCTTTTTTGGTCCGGTTGCTTTTTACAGGTTGCTCTCAAAAAAAATTGATGCAAACAAAATATTATTAATCGCTGCAGTCTTTTGCATCCCTTCATTTTTATTCTGGTATAGCGGCGCCCATAAAGATGGAATTATTTTCACCGCATTTGCAATGCTTATTTATTATTTCAATTATGTATTTGAAGACCCGCAGGATGCTGCGCACAAAAAAGTAAATGTGCTTCTTCTTTTTAAAATAGCAATATGCCTGTTGCTTCTTTTTGCTCTGCGTAATTATCTCATAATTCTTTTAATACCTGCTCTGCTTGTATGCTATTTGTGCGATGTGTATCCGGAAAAAAGATTTATAATAATTACTGCAGTTTATTCAGTTTGCATAGCCGCTTTTTTTCTTGCTCCGTTTCTTAGCTCAAACCTCAACTTTCCGGGATACATTATTGAAAGGCAAAATGAGTTTAAAGAGTTGGGAGGAAATTCACAATTATCATTACCCGCTTTGGAGCCTGCATTCATCTCATTTATTAAATACTTTCCTTTTGCGGTTGATATTGCATTCTTTCGTCCACACATAAATGAAATTCAAAATTTCGCTTATTTACCAGCCATTGCTGAAAATATTTTATTATGGAGTATTTTGATTTTTATTTTTTTTCAAGGGGTTTTCAAAAACAAAAAAAATAATAATAATATAGAACGTTTAAATATTTTTTCAGGAATTATTATTTTTTGTTACTGCTTTGCCATTAGTCTTTTATTTCTTTCCGGTTATACGGTTACACTTACAGGCGCAATTGTTCGTTACCGGGCTTTTGTATTACCCTTATTATTTGCCCCTTTAATGAGTTTTTTTAAATTGAGATTTAAGAAATAAATTTGGGAAAATCCTACTCCAATCTATCATATTAAAAAAAGATACATGTTTTAAAAAAAACTCAATAATTTAATTTTGACTTGGCTTATTGACGTGTTTGTATTAAAATCTTCATCTAATTAATAATTTTTCCACATTTTTCTATAATAATTTGCTTTTATAAATCATTTCCCTTTCTTTGCTTCATCAAAAAAAATAATTATGTCTTTAAGATTTTTGGCTATAAATAATCTAAGCACTGATGCTCACAAACCTCATGTTACAGGTTCGTCTAAAATAACAGGTATTTTCGGCGAAAATGTTTTCACGCTGAAAAAAGCACGGGAATATTTAAGTGATGAGGCATATAAAAGTCTTGTTGCAAGTATAAAAGGAAGCAAAAAAGTTGACCGTGCTGTTGCTAATCAGATTGCCAATGGAATTCGAGCCTGGGCAGAAAGTAAAGGTGTAACTCATTTTACGCATTGGTTTCAACCACTAACAGGTTTAACTGCAGAAAAGCATGATTCTTTTTTTACCATAAAAAGTGATGGCAGCAACTTAGAAGAATTTGATGGAGGTGCTCTTATTCAACAGGAGCCGGATGCTTCCTCTTTCCCAAGCGGAGGACTTCGTGCAACTTTCGAGGCAAGAGGTTATACGGCATGGGACCCTTCTTCCCCAGCCTTTATAATGGATATTGACAGCGGCAGAACTTTATGCATTCCTACCATATTTGTTTCTTATACAGGCGAGTCTCTCGATTACAAAGCGCCGCTCCTTAAAGCTCTCGAAACTTTAAACAAAGCAGCGGTAGATGTTTGCAATTATTTTGATAAAAATATTACTAAGGTTACTTCCACTTTAGGGTGGGAACAGGAATATTTTGTGATTGATGAAGGCCTTGCAACCGCCCGGCCAGATCTGGTTCAATGCGGAAGAACAGTATTTGGCGCCGGGCCTGCCAAAGGCCAGCAGTTAGAAGACCATTACTTTGGAAGTATTCCTGAACGGGTTTATGCCTACATGAGAGATTACGAAGCTGAATGTTATAAATTAGGAATACCCTTGCGTACCCGCCATAATGAAGTTGCACCTGCTCAATTTGAATGCGCTCCCATTTTTGAAGATGTAAATCTGGGAGTTGACCATAACATTTTAATGATGGATGTTATGGATAGAGTAGCACGCAGGCACAACCTGCGTGTATTGCTTCATGAAAAGCCATTTGCAGGAATAAATGGAAGCGGCAAGCACAATAACTGGAGCATGGCAACAGATACCGGGATAAATCTTTTGGCTCCGGGTAAAACACCTAAGACGAATCTAATGTTTCTTACCTTTTTTGTAAATACAATAAAAGCGGTTCATGATTATTCAGACTTATTAAGAGCATCAATTGCATCTGCAGGAAATGATTTTCGTTTGGGTGCTAATGAAGCGCCTCCTGCGATTATTTCTGTATTTATTGGCGAATTTCTTACAAAGGTTTTAAATGATATTGAGCAAAGAGTAGGTGAAAAATTCGATGAGCAGGATGAGGCTATTCTTAAGCTTGATTTGCACAGAAGCATTCCTGAGCTTTTGCTTGACAATACTGACCGCAACCGCACTTCACCCTTTGCGTTTACAGGAAATAAGTTTGAGTTTCGTGCCGTTGGCTCTTCAGCAAACTGTGCTAATGCAATGATTACATTAAGCGCAATACTTGCCGAAACATTGAAAAATTTTAAAAGCGAAGTGGATGCTCTTATAGAAAAAGGTGAAAAGAAAGAAATTGCCATTATGCATGTAATTCAAAAATCAGTAGTAGAGAGCAAGAAAGTTTTGTTTGAGGGAGATGGCTATAGCGAAGAATGGCAAAAGGAAGCGAAGAAAAGAGGTCTTCCAAATGTAAAAACAACTCCCTTGGCCTTAGATGCAATGGTTACAAAAAAAGCAAAGCATTTGTTTAAAAACAATAATGTATTTACGGAAGCCGAATTGGAAGCCCGTTATGAAATTGAATTGGAAAAATATATAAAGAAGGTTCAGATAGAAGCACGAATTATGGGTGACCTGGCTTTAAGCCACATTATTCCTTCAGCAATAGATTATCAAAATACTTTACTTGAAAATGTAAAAGGTTTAAAAGATGCAGGGTTACCAGAAAATGCTTACGCCAGCCAGTTGCAATTGTTGCAGGAAATATCAGAGCATATACAAAACGTTTATAAAAAAGTTTGTGAAATGGTTGAAGCCCGTAAAGTAACTAATAACATTGAAGATACCCGTGAAAAGGCGATAGCTTACTGCGATAAGGTAAAAGAAGTTTTTTTTGATGATATTCGTTACGCCGCAGACAAGCTTGAACTATTGGTAAGTGATGAAAACTGGAGTTTGCCGAAATATAGAGAGATGCTTTTTTTGAGATAGCAAGTTTATTTCAGCATAAAAGATACAATGCCAATAACAGAACCAACGATTGCAAGAAATTGAATGAGACCTACCATGTAGATTGTTTTGTTTAATTCAGATCTAACATTGCCTATTTCAGATCTAACAATACTAATTTCTTTTATTAAGTCTTCTTTCGTTAGCATTAAGTCTTCTTTGAAAGCTAAATGTTTTGTTTCATTTACAACATTTTTAGTTACTTCATCATCAATATACTTAAACAATAGCTTCGTTTCCTTTTCGCCAAATTTTGTTTTAGCACATCGTAAGCTTCTAATTGCAATTCAGACATAAACTCTTTTTATTTTTCAAAGTTACTCGTTTTTGTTTTTATCTAATATTTCAAAATTCCTTGTAACCATTTCGCCATCTTCATTAACAACAGTTAAAATATGTTTGCCTTCTGCAGGATTTACTGCAACATGGTGAAAATTTTTTGTCGTGGTAATGTATTCATCATCCAAATGCCAGAAAAGTTTTGATTTATTTTTTGCAGTTGCAGTAAAAATTGTTCTCCCTTTTTCACCGCTTACTTCAAGCGGCACATAAATCTTTGCGTTTTCTTCGGGATAAATTATGTCAAGTGTTTTAAGGTTTTCAATTGTGCATCTATCTTTAAATGGTGGCAGTGTTTTATAATCTGCATGATTTTGTTTGTAATAATATTCAATAGTTGGCGGTAATATAAACCATGATACATGCTTCATGTTATATGGCATTTCACATTTTTCAGTAACACGATAGTTTCCCGTTTCATCAAGATGTATGATGCGATGATAAGGGCACACTGGCGCATTCACGGCGCTCTCTGAAACTAATATTGTATCAACATGCACACAATCTTTTTCTGCTTTATAACCACTTTCGTGGCACACAGGAATATATATAAAACCCGACGATGGCGATTGAAACCATTGCGAAGAAGGCAGCAATCGAAAAATATCGAACATAATTGGAGCAGCAGTGTTTATGCCTGTAAGATTTGGCCTGCCTTCACCAGTTGTATTGCCTACCCAAACCACCACGCAATATTTTGGTGTGATGCCGATTGCCCACCCATCCCTGAAACCGAAGCTGGTGCCGGTTTTCCACGCAATGCGTTGTGCTGATGAAAACAATGTCCACAAGCCTTCTTCGCCAGGACGCATTACTTCATTCATCGCATTGAAGGTGTGCCAGAGGGCGGGATAAGAGAACAGTTTATAGTTTGTGGTTTCTCGTTTCTCGTTGCTCGTTGCTGACGATTTAATTCTGTTTAGTAACTGCTGACTGCTGACTGCTGATTGCTGACTGCTGATTTCCGATTTCCGATTTCTAACTTTGAACTTTAAACTTTGAACTTTGAACTGCTGATTGCTGATTGCTGACTGCTGACTGCTATACCTCGGCATAAACCAATCATCATCATTCCACCTGCCATTATTTTCTCTTTGATGATTATACATTCTTGCAATGCTGCTGTACACACCGGCCATTTCGTAAGGAGATATTTCACATCCGCCTAATATTAAACTCATACCATAAAAATCTGCAGGCTTATTTAATGATTTAAAGCCGCATTGTTTTAGTAAATCATAAAAGCGCTGATACTTATATTGCTGCAGCATACGCACTGCAGGAATATTTAAGCTTCTTGATAAAGCCCTGTTCGCAGGCACGGCGCCATCATAATCCAAATCAAAATTTTGAGGTGTGTAGCTTCCGATTTGTGTTGGAATATCGGGAATCAGTTGTCGTGGTAAAATTTTTCCATCAGTTAGCAAAGCCGCATAGAGCAAAGGCTTAAGAGCACTTCCAGGGCTGCGCACAGAGGCAAGCACATCAACATTACTTTCTAACGATGGATCAGATGGTTGATAAATATTTCCAATGTATGATAATATGTTTCCGCTCTCAACATCAACAACCATTGCAGCAGCATTATTAATTTGATTACCCATTAATTCACCATGATGTTGCAGCAAAATATTATTCACTTGCTTTTGCAAATTGATATTGATAGTTGTTTGTATGCTTGTTGATAAAGATTGGTTTGCTTGTTGTATTGAAGCGTATTCTTTTTTAAATCTATTCAGCAAGTGAGGAGCCAATTGAGGCAATGGTTTTGGATTGCCGGGCAATGGTTCTGATTTGGCAAGCTCACAAGTTATTTTATCAATGGTTTTATTTGCAGCAAGCTTATCAAGCAATGAATTTCTTTTGTGTAACAGTGCGTTACTGTTTCTTCCGGGATGCACAAGCGAAGGTGCATTTGGCAACACAGCAAGAGAAGCCATTTCGCCCCAGCTTAATGTTTCTGCGCTTCTTCCAAAATATCGCCAGGCAGCAGCGTCAATACCAACCACATTGGTTCCGAAAGGTGCATTGCCTGCATACAATGCAAGTATTTCTTTTTTGTTTGATGTGAGTTCAAGCCGCAGTGCAAGAACAGTTTCAATGAATTTATTCCAAACATTTCTATCCGCATTTTTTTGTGATAGTCGCATAACCTGCATAGTAATTGTACTGCCACCACTAACAACTTTGTTGCTTTTTATATTTTGAATGATAGCACGGCACAAAGCAACCGGGTCTATGCCGGGATGATAATAAAAGCGTTTGTCTTCAAATGCTGTAATGCATTTTGAAAATTTCTCAGGAACATTTTCATTGTATGGAAACCGCCATTGGCCGTCTGCTGCAATAGATGCATTGAGCAGGTTGCCATCGCTTGCTGTTATTACGAAGCTTGTTGGAGAATTAAAAAGTTTAGAGGGAAGAGAAAACAAAAACCAAATAAGAAAAATAATTGCAATGCACCATTTGATTTTTGATTTTAGAGAAATAATTTTTTTATGAAAGATTATATTTTTCATTCAGAAGCGGAATCGCAATTGATAAAGTTAAAATCAATGCGCAAAATCAATTTCATAATTTCCTTTGATGCGTTCAATGGATGGATTGAAATAACCAAATTTTAAAGACGGGAATTCTTCGTGTATTAATTCCATTAATTGTTTTATGCCGAGCATTGCAGCAGTTTCGGTAATGCCTACTTTTCCCAAATACCAGTCGGGGTCAATATTAAAATTGCGCCATTGAATCATTTTCAAATCCGTTTCACGAATCAATAAACGCAAAGCTTCATATTCCTGAATAGAATCAGTAATGCCGGGGAAAACAAAATAATTTATGCTGCTCCAGCCATCATGCCTGCGAACTACTTTCAAACTTTCAACAATATCTTCAAACTCATAATTATTGGGACGATAATAATTTGTATAAATATTTTTTTGCGCTGAGTTTGTGCTTACACGTATGCTGTTCAGTCCTGCCCTGCACAATTCATCAACCGCAAAAGGCATAGAGCCATTTGTATTGATGTTGATGCTGCCGCGACTGGTATGTTTTCGTATTTCTATTATTGCATCTTTTATAGTTTGCCACATAAGCAAAGGCTCGCCCTCGCAACCCTGACCAAAACTTATGATGGGATAAGGTGCATGCTGCAAATGCGGAACTGTGAACTGTGCTATTTCCTCAGTAGTTGGTTTAAATTCCAGCCGGTTCTGTGTGGAAACAATTTGTTCTTCCGGCGGCTGAAAAGAAATGCAGCCAATGCAATTTGCATTACATGCAGGTGAAGTTGGCACAGGACATTCCCAGCGCTCAAGAGAAAAATTTCTTGCAGCAGGACAATGATATGTTAAACAACAATTCTGCATTAGATGCTGCACCAAACGATTGTGCGGATAATGCTGTAAAAGTTCTTCAGCTCCTGCTTTCACTTTTTTATCATTATAGCCTGCATGTTCCTGCCGAATATCTTTTTCAACTCTTATTGCCGGCACATAAAATTTATTATTCAGCCATCCTGCGGCTGTATAGCAAAAGAGAGGAAGCGTCGGAGCGTTGGGTTCTGCTTCATAAGCTGCAAGATAAAGTCCTGTGTATGCAGGCGGAATAAAGGCAGCTACTGCCCAGCCCTTGTTACAAATACGCATTTCACCGGTCTGCACATCTATACCAATTCCTTTTCTTGCAGGCAGTTCATATAGATTACCGCCATCGGGCAACTCAATCCAGTCTTCCGTATTTATTGGAAATGCATCCCATGCAGCACGACCAAGGGCATACAAACTTGTGTCTTCAAAGATTTTGCCTTTGCCGTTTGAATAGAGAAGAAAGGGAGAGTGCATTGATGATTGTTGAATTGTTGAATTGTTGAATTGTTGAATTGTTGAATTGAATTGTTGAATTGTTGAATTGTTGAATTGTTGAATTGTTGAATTGTTGAATTGTTGAATTGTTGAATTGTTGAATTGTTGAATTGTTGAATTGTTGAATTGTTGAATTGTTGAATTGTTGAATTGTTGAATTG
>JBBRBB010000017.1:0-93297 GCA_038206235.1 Chitinophagales bacterium | reverse complement strand
TTTCATTTGAAAGTTTTTAAATGATTAAAAAAAATATTAAGCTGGTTTTTAATAAGGTATTTTGGAGTTTACAGAAAGGCAATACTGAAAAAAGACCTGCTAAGATAAAAAAAACCTCACAGTTTTAAAAGACTTGTGAGGTTTTTTTGAATATAATTTTTTAACCTACTTTGTAATTACCATTTGCTTAGTATCAACTTTCTTTCCATCAATTAAAAGAGAGTAATTAGAGTAACAAACCTTACAGGTTCAAGAACCTGTCAGGTTAGATTGACACGGCTTGCAGACCTAACAGGTTTTTAAAACCTGTTAGGTCTTTTTCCAGCTTTGTTCAATTTCTTCCAGCGTTCGCTGCTTTGTTTCGGGAATCACTTTCCATGTAAAAAAGAATAGTATTACAGCATTCACCATGAAAAGCCAAAAGGTGTAAGCGCCACTAAGATTTTTGTCGGGGCCAAGACTATTGAGCATCACAGGTGTTAACTGAGTGATTAGTACAACGCCAATCCATAACACTACTGTTGCGAATGACATGGCAATGCCGCGTGTTTTTGTTGGAAAAATTTCTGAGATAATTACCCATGGAATGGGACCGAGCGACGATGCGAATGAAGCAAGATATGTGATAATAAAAATGAGCAGCCATGGCCCGTGTATGAAATTATATTTGTAACACAAACCGATTGCAAGCAGTGAGAACACCATTCCTGCTACACCCCACAGCAAAAGTATTTTACGACCTGCTTTGTCAATAAGCCAGATGGCAACGAAAGTGAAAACGGTGTTTGTAATGCCGAGAAGAACCGTTTGCAGTAATGCAGACTCAGCGCCAAAGCCAGCGCTTTTAAAAATTTCCGGAGCATAATAAATGATAGCATTGATGCCGGTGATTTGTGAGAAGAGTGCAAGTACAATGCCTACAATCATTGCCATGCGCAGGCCGGGGTCGAATAACTCTTTGATGGTTCCTGTTTCATGTTGCAGCGCATCCTGTATTTCGTTTAATACACTTTGCGCCTGTTCGTTTCCATTTACTTTTTTTAGAATTTGTAACGCCTCATTTGGCCGGCCATTTTTTGTAAGCCAGCGCGGACTTTCAGGAACAAGGAACATCAACACGAAAAATAAAAATGCCGGCAACATTCCGGAGGCAAGCATGTAGCGCCATCCATGTTCCACATTCCATGTTTGGTCGCCATACGATGCAATTTTTAAGTTTACAAAATAAATGAGATTGATACCGATTACAATTGCGAGCTGATATAATGTTACCAGTGTGCCGCGATTTTTTGCAGGAGCAATTTCAGAAATGTATAAAGGTGAAAGCATGGATGCAGCGCCAATGCCTAAACCGCCAATTAATCTTGCTAAAATAAATTGGGTAAGATTGTTTGCGAATGATGCTGCCAGCGCCGAAACAAAAAATAAAATGGCTGTTACAATCAATATTTTTTTTCTGCCGAACTTATCGCTAAGCACACCTGCAAACATTGCACCCACAACGCATCCCCAAATGGCGCTGCTTGCTGCCGTACCCTTCATGGCGGATGATAAATGAAATTTAATTTGCAGGTTTCCGATAACGCCTGCAATTACAGCGGTGTCGTAACCAAATAGCAAACCACCAAGTGATGCTACTATGGCTACTTTTAAAATAAATGCTGCAGTGTTTGTTTGTGATGCGATTTTAGTTGTGTTCATTGTATGGCAATTCGTTTGTTATTTATTTTTCCACCTCAGCAAATTACAATCATGTGGTATGCTAACATTTCAGCACTACAAATTCTTTTCAACAAAAAGCAAAACCTTTCTTATAATTATTCAATAGCTCAAAATTTAAACGCTCCAAAGTCCCCCGAAGGGGAATTTAGGGGGCTGCCTTAATCGTTCCGCATTCTTTTCCTTCAGATTCTCCATAAGGACGAATAGTATATTCGCCTGCTGCCGCAGGCACAATAAATGTTTCTGCATAATGCACTACATAAGGTTCAAACGAATTTGTCGGGCTCTCAACTATCACTTCACGCCCTTCAACAAGATTAAGAACATTTACGATGCCGTTTGTGTTATGCAAAACTTTTTTCGTGAACCAGTGTCTGCGTGTTTCAATAAATTCCATTTCATTTAATCCTGTGCGCTCTTCACGAATGCCATCTTCTTCATGTATTGTTTCAACGAGATTTAATGCATGCTTTTTAATCCATGATGCTGTGCGATTCCATTGAATTACTTTTTCTCCATGCTCAATATTAATAGGCCGTGGCTTTCCATCTAATCCTAATCTTCCCCAATCCCAAAGCTTGAAAGTAAAGATATAAGGTGTTGCACTTATTTCAAGCACCACACTATTTGCGCCACTGCAATGTACAGTGCCTGCGGGTATGGAAACATGGTCATGTTTTTTGATGAGCCATTTTGCTACATGTTTTTCTGCATCAAATATTCCTGTTTCCTGCGCTTCTTTTAATTCTTTAATCATTGCTTCCGGTTTTACATCTTCACGCAAACCCAAATAAACAAAGGCGCCCTCTTTTGCATCGAGCATGTAATAACTTTCATCCTGCGTATAATGCATGCCGAATTTTTCTTGTATATATTCTGTTAATGGATGTACCTGTAAGCTTAAATTACCTCCATCCATCGTATCTAAAAAATCAAAACGAATTGGGAACTCGTCACCAAAACGTGCATACACCCTTTCACCCAGCAATTCCTTTGGTTTATAAAATACAAGATTGATAGAAGGAATCTCAACAATCACATCACCATATTTTAGCAACAAACTATTTTCTTCAGGCACACAATCGAAGCCCCATGCAAAGTTGATTTCGTTTCTGTTCAAATCGCAAACTTCTTTTAACCACTGACCACCCCACGGACCGGGATCAAAAAAAGGTACAACCCGAAAAGGCTGCGTTACTGCTTTTTCTAATCCTTTCAATATTGATTTACCTGCAACAAGTTTGGGTTTATTTTTTTTGTTTGTGTCTAATACGTAATCCCATTTCCCCATCAATTGTTTTTTGAGTCTGTCGCACACACGCCAGTCAACAAAATATGCCTGCTTGTATTGGTCGGGAAAAGATGCTTTTTTATTTTCGATACCAAGATTGTTTACTTCATTGCGCCGCATACGAAGCTGAATTTCCCAGCGGGCCATATCAGCATATATCAATAAATCGAATTGTTCAGCGATGATGGCTGCGCCACATCCGTAAATAATAATTGTTCCTTCGTCTAATTCATTTATTATGTTTTGAAGTTGCTTTAGTTTTTGTTCATCGAAGTAATCAATCATGTTTAACCTTGTGAGATAGCCGAATACACGGTCATCGGTTACATCAGGATAAACCATTTGCCTTATTACTTCTTCATCCTTAAATCCATCACAAGCATTTATCCAAAGTGAGTGATAAATGTTTTGAAGATTATTTATCAGCTCATCATGATACACTCCCGGGTAACATTCAATAACAATAATTTTTTTCTTTTTAGTAAGAGCTTTTATTTTTTCATTAAGATAAATGATGATGTTTTTCCATCCAACAAAACAGGAATTGTTTTCGGTTTCAACTTTAATAAAGGGTTGTTTATCGTAATTAGATTGTTTCAAAATCAATTATTTCTTTAAGCTATGAACAAGATATTCCATTCCTAATAATCCCGCATAATCTGTTTGCCCGGCTGCTACAACCTGAACGCTGCCGGCAGGAAGCCATGCATAGTTATCAATCATACTTTGTATGTAAGGAATTATTTGTTGTTGTCTTTTCATAATACCGCCGCTGATAATAATGCGTGCAGGATCATACGCATGAACCATATTCACTGCGCAAACGCCCCACGCTTTAAGGCAATGCTGTACCATATTTTTGGCAAGCGCATCGCCTTTATCTGCCTCTTCAAAGAGATGAATAAATTCAGGATTATTAATTTTTGATAAAGAACTGCTTTCAAAATTTTTGTGTTGCTTAATTAAATCAGGCAATGCCCATGTAGAAGCTTCTGTTTCAAGGCAGCCAAAAAAACCACAGTTACAGGGATTGCCGTGCATATTGATGGATATATGCCCGCCCATATTTCCACCAAGATAATGTTTGCCCTTAAACAATTTGCCTTCACTCAAAACAGCAGTTCCTACGCCGGTTCCCAGAGTTATCATTACCAAATCATCACAATCTTTTCCTGCGCCATACTGCCATTCACCAATAAGAGCAGCCTTTGCATCATTTGCTACAACAACAGGCAGATTCCATATTTTTTTTGCCCACGAATTAAAATCAAATTCATGCGCATCGGTATATTTTACATACTTCGACAAAACCTTATTGTTAGTTGTATCAACAATTGAAGGCACCATGATGCCAATGCCTGTTAAACTGTTTGTGGATATATTATGCTGTGCGAATAATTCTAAAATATGTTCACTCACACTATCAAGCCCATGCTGAATGCTTTTATCGGCAACTGCTTTTAGTTTTGAGGTTACAAGCACTTCGCCGCCTTCAGCAATGAGTCCAAGCTTAATATTTGTTCCTCCAAAATCAATTGCAATTACCGGCATAGTTGATTATTATTAAACTTAACAGGTTTTTTCAGGCGAACTGATTGTACAGCAGTCATAAACCTGTTAGGTTTTGATTGATGGCTTAAAAAATAAAAGTAGCTTATATTATCAGAATAAAAACATCAATTTGCTTTACAATTTTGCAAGTTGTCTTTGCTATCTTTAATTCAATTACGTCCACATAAAAAAATCTTTATAAATGTTTGATGTGATGCAATCAAATACTCTTGTTATTAATCAAGCTGCCAACAATATAATAATTGTCGAAGGCATTTTGCAGGGAGAAAAAATTATTGAATCGCAAAAAACAATTGGGCACCTCAAAAATATTTTTCAGGATGAAGTTGCAAGACAAAAAATTAATCAACAGGAAATTGTTTATCGTGTGCAGTCACATTTTCCTGTTGAAGCAGACACAGAGGGCGGCTTATTTTTCGGAACAACATTTTTAAATGCAGGCATGGTAGGCGATGAATATTTCATGACGCAGGGACATTTTCATAAACAATCTAACTGTGCAGAATATTATTGGGGAATAAAGGGTAATGGCGTTTTAATTTTAATGGATAAAAAAAGAAACTGCCGTGCAGAATATATGCAGGGGGGAAGTTTACATTACATACCTGCACACACTGCTCACAGAGTTGCCAACATTGGTAGTGATGAATTAGTGTTTAATGCTTGCTGGCCAGCAGATGCCGGATATGATTATGAAGAAATTATTCAGCATGGATTTTCATGCCGGTTATTAAATAAAGATGGCAAACCAACATTAGTAAAATCTTAATACATGGTCTGACTTCCGCCTTGCGGAACAGGCTGTCCCGGGTCTGACCATGATGATATACACAAATGAACTTTGGATTAGACATACAACCAACAACCAATCCTTTAGGGTTTACCTATGGCAACAAATGCTTTGGTCCACCCGTTGAAAAAAGAAAGTTAGATGATATAAGACAAAGTTTACTCAATCCCAATTGTACCGGACCACAAACTGTATATGCAATTGCAATGGATGTTGGCAAACACGAACATAAAAAAATCTTAGAAGAAAAAATGCTTTTATACGGAGTTGTTACCTATGCCGCCGGACGTTTAGGTGATGAGCCTGTGAGAAGCCAGGGACATGTACACAAAGTATCACGACACAGCGGCTGGTCACCGCCCGAAGTGTATGAAATTTGGAGTGGCAGCGCAATCATTTATATGCAGGAGTATGGAGATGATTACCCGGGAAAATGTTTTGCTGTGTATGCAAATGTTGGCGATGTTGTAATTGTTCCGCCATATTGGGCACATGCAACAATCAGTGCTGATGCTGCAACACCACTAACATTTGGCGCATGGTGCGACAGGGAATATGGTTTTTTATATGATAAGATTAGAGAGCATCATGGGCTTGCATGGTATGCTTTGTTAGACTCTAACAATAAAATTTATTGGAAGGCAAATTTTAATTATAAAACATCCACGCTGATTGAAAAAGAACCAAACGATTACTATGAATTATTCGGAATAGAAAAAGGAGTTCTCATTTATACGCAGTTTGAAAATGACAATGAAAGATTTCAGTTCGTTTCAAATCCTGAATTAAAAAAAGATTTATGGAGTAACTTTATGCCTTGATTGCATTACCAACGTTTACTGAATCATTATACATGAACGAATTACCATACATTGATACTCCAACCACTTTTCAACAAGAATTAAAAGGAATCGCTGCATTAAGAAAAAGTGGAAAGCTTAAAGCTAAAAGACAGTATCGCTTAACAAAAGAAGAAAGAAAAATAATACATACGAAAACAGGAGGTAAATGTCATGTATGTGGACAAGAAGTTTTAGTTGATAAATTTGAGGCAGACCATGTAAAATCTTTTTCCAGCGGAGGAACAAGTATAACAGACAATTTTTTGCCAGCGTGCAGAACTTGTAATAATTACAGATGGTATTACTTGCCAGCCGAATTTCAGTGGATATTAAAACTTGGTGTTTGCGCAAGAACAGAAATTGCTAATGACAGCGATTTAGGAAGGCTAATGGCAAATGGTTTTATCGGAGGAGAAAAAATAAGAGAAACAAGAAGGAAAAATTCAAGGATTACTTCTGATTGACGAAGTACAGAAGCAACAAATGTTTGCAATAACTGGTATTCAAAAACAAATAATAAATTATTACTTATGATAAAACTTTCACGCCTCTTCTGCATTTCATGCTTAATCCTTTTATCCTGCAAAAAACAAATAAGCAATAACGCTGCGGCTCAAAAAGCAAATGATCCACGCATCAGTGCAAAGTCAACAGCAAGCAGCATCACAGCAGTTCCCGCAACTTATTTTGATAGTCTCTTTACCCGTTACAACAAAGGTGAGTGGACTGGCGGCGATGTTGCTTATTCTCATCTGTTACCAGATTGCAGAAGCTTCTGGCTCTTTGGTGATTCATTTGTTGATACTGTTTATCCCAATCGTCATCGCCCAATTGGTCCATTCATACACAGCGTTATTGTGCTTACAAATCCTCAGGGACTTTTTAATACTTTATATAATGGTACCGTACAAAATCCGAAACCCTTTTTTGAAGCAGAAGAACCCATTCAGCTTTGGCCCAACTGCGCTTTCATTAGCAAGGATGAAAAGCACATTTATGTAATGCTCGTAATTATAAAAACAACCGGTGAAGGCGGCTTGTTCGGTTTTGAAAATGTTGGCAATGCAGTTGGCATCTTAACCCTTCCCGATTGCACGCTTGAAAAAACAATTGTCATTAGTAAGAACCCAAAAATTGACTGGTCCTCCGGCACTTACGAAGAGGGCGATTATGTGTACATCTACGGCGCCGAATCTACTGATAAGCTTCCTTACACAAAATATATGCATGTATGCCGCACGTCAAAAATAAATCCGCTTAAAAATATAGAATTTTATACGGGCTCCGGCTGGAGTACTGATTCTGCAAAGAGTGCAAGATTGCAAAGCGGAGTTTCTGAGCAGTATTCTGTTTTCAAATATCAGAATAAATATTATTTGCTTTCGCAGGAAGGAATTTTCTTGAGCCCCACCATTTATCTGTGGGATGCGGCAAGCCCTGTGGGTCCTTTTACACGCAAGAGAAAAGTGTATACCACACCACAGGCAGATGGAAAAAATATCATTACATATAATGCTACTGTTCATACCGAATTCACACAAAACGGCCAGTTACTTGTAGGGTATTGCACCAATAGTTTAGATGGCACAGATCTGTTTAAAAATGCAGACATATATCGTCCTTATTTTATTTGGGTAAGCAACTGGCAGTGATGTGAAACAGTTTACAGTTTGTAGTTGATTGAAAAGGTTGCTTCATTTTTTTGAAACAACCTTTTTAAATTTTTACTCACGACAATGCACTTGATTGTAAAAAAAAGAATTGGAGAACATTCATTTCAGCGAATGTTCGAAAGAAGCATTGAACCCGAAGATGTGATACAAGTTTTACGCTCTGGTGAAATAATAAAGCAATATTGATAATTAACATATATTCAAATCTATTAAATTAATCATCCAAATTTTTCTTCCTTACATTTATACAATTCAAATCTAACTCTCACAAGAATTAATAAACCGTATGAATTTTAAAAATGTTATTTCATCAGTCCTTGGATTACTTATATCGGTTGCCGCAAGCGCAGGTCCTTACAACATTGCACCGCAGGCAACGGTTACTGCATCCACCATTCTCAATAAGAACTTCAAAGCAGAAAATGTTATTGAC
Organism: Chitinophagales bacterium; assembly: GCA_038206235.1. Lineage (GTDB taxonomy): Bacteria > Bacteroidota > Bacteroidia > Chitinophagales > Chitinophagaceae > JBBRBB01. The sequence continues at coordinate 84,974 of JBBRBB010000017.1, read as the reverse complement.
GGAATCATCGGTATTGATGGAAAGGGCGAATGGGCATGTGAAGGCGATACAACAGACTGGGGCTATGTTCGTTTTCCATGGATTCAATTAAACTGGAAACAACTACAAGTTATAACCAAAATAGTTTTGTTTGACCGCTCCAACATGCACGACCATATTGCAGGCGGTAAGCTTATTTTCAGTGATGGCAGCCAAATCATGGTTGATGAAATTCCGAATGATGGCACAGGCAAGGCAATAAAGTTTGATGAAAAAAAAGTCGTATGGGTTCGCTTTGAAACCACGGATGGCAAAGGCAGAGACCTTGGCTTTTCAGAAATAGAAGTGTACCCATCTTTTAGTGAATCGAAAGATTATGTTTCATGGGTTGACCCTTATATTGAAACGAATCGCGGCAGATATTTTTTCTTCGTAACAGGAAGCAGACCATTTGGAATGATAAGCGCAGCGCCGCTTACAAGAAATAAAAATCAAAACGGCGGCGGATACAATTACAACGAAAATGAAATACTCGGCTTTGAGCAAATCCATACATGGATGATTTCAGGGATTGAAGTGATGCCCGCAACAACTGATATAAATCCATCAGGAGGGCAGCAGGCATGGAAATCCAAATTTAGTCATGATGATGAGATTGTACAACCGGGTTATCAGCGTGTATATCTTCAGAATTATAAAACTTATGTTGAGAATACCGCAACAGAGCGGGTAAGCTTTTACAGATTCACTTACACACAAGATATGCCTGCACAAATTCTAATCAATCTTGGTGGTTATGTTGGCAACAGCACTATGGCAAATGCTAAAGTAAAAAAAATCAGTAACACAGAGTTTGAAGGTTCGTTCAGTTCCATAAAAAGATATTGGGGGGGACCAAGAGATGTAAAAATTTTCTTTGTTATTCAATTTGATAAACCATTTCTTTCTTTGAATGGATGGAAAGGAAATCAACATCTCGCAAACATATCTTCTTTACAAGATGATAGCGCCGGTGTTTCTGCCATGTACAATGTAAAAGCCGGCGAACAAATACAAATGAAGATTTCGATTTCTTACACAACGATTGAAAACGCAAGAAAAAATTTACAGGCAGAATGCACTACATGGAATTTTGATGAAGTAAAAAATGAAACGCAAAAAATATGGAATGAATGGCTTGGAAAGATTGATGTGAAGGGCGGAACCACTGCACAAAAAATAAAATTTTATACTGACATCTGGCATGTGGTTTCAGGGCGTAAAAAAATGAATGATGTATCAGGCGACTACCCTGACCGAACAACAGGCAAGCATGAGGGCACTTTCACTGACGCAATCTTTAAAATAAAAACACTGCCGAAAGATTCAAACGGAAAGGTTCGTTACAACATGTACAACTCAGATGCGCTATGGCTTACACAATGGAACCTGAATATTTTATGGGGACTTGCATGGCCTGAAATACTTGATGATATTTCTGCTTCACTTGTTCAATATGCTGATAATGGATACTTGCTTCCGCGTGGTCCGTGCGGCGGCGGCTATTCTTATATCATGACGGGCTGCCCGGCAACCAATCTTATTGCAGGCACTTTCGAAAAAGGTCTTTTGACTAAAGTTGATAAGAATCATGCGTTTGATATTATCAAACAAAATCAATTACCAGGCGGTATGCTTGGTATGCCTGATGAGAAAGGAGAGAACATAAAATTTTATACCCAAAATGGATGGTGGCCAAACAATGCGGGCATTACAATAGAAGCAACATTCCAGGATTGGGGGGCTGCACAAATGGCAAAGAAATTAGGCAGAACAAAAGACTATGATTTTTTTATTAAGAGGTCCGAAGGATGGAAGCATTGTTTTAATCCTGAACAAAAACTATTATTTCCAAAAGATAAAAATGGAAATTTTATGCACAGCGACCCATTGAGCGGCGATGGATGGGTTGAAGCCAATGCATGGCAGGGAACATGGGGTGTATCGCATGATATTCCTGCTCTTGCAAAGTTGATGGGCGGCAACGATACCTTGTGCAGCATGTTAAATCATGCATTTGAAAAAGCTGCGTCCAGTGATTTTGTTTTTGATTACAGCGGCGGATATATCAGCTATGCAAATCAGCCCGGCTGTTCTGATGCGCATGTATTTAATTATGCAATGCAGCCCTGGCTTACGCAGTATTGGGTGCGTAAAGTACAGCAACAGGCATACAGTGGAATTACACCTGATGAAGGTTACGGAGGTCATGATGAAGATGAGGGACAAATGGGCGGCGTAAGTGCACTGATGACAATTGGTTTATTTAATCTGCAGGGCAATGAATCTATAAATCCTGTGTATGATATTACTTCTCCAATCTTTGATGAAATTACTATCAAGCTTGATTCACATTATTATCCGGGAAAACAATTTGTGATTAAAACATATAACAACTCAAAAGAAAATTGTTACATACAAAAAGCGCAACTGAATGGTAAACCCCTGAATACATTCTGGTTTACACATGAAGAATTTTCAAGAGGGGGAACACTGGAATTATGGTTAGGACCTGAGCCAAATAAAAATTGGGGAGTTGAAAGTTTGCCGCCGATGTAAAGGCTGAGAAGAAAATATTTTTATTACCGAAAAATATAAACAGAATTAAAAATTACATACGGCAAGCAAGCGTGAAAGCAACTAAAATTATAATTCTCTTTTTAAAACATAGCGACTGCTATCTGCATCCATTACATCCAGTGTGCTGTCAGTAAAAGTTTTTATTGCATAAGGAGTGTAGGAAGAATCTCCTGACGACAATACAAATACAGTTTGCTTTGCTGCATCAAGATAATACTTTGCCGTATCAACCCTTTTAAAATAGCAAAGGCTATCTGTTCCAAGCTCAACATGGTAGGGCGTTAAAGCCAATTCTAATTCGTCGCTGTCACCAACAATTGCAATAGACCATTTACCGGGTAAAATTTCATGGAGTGTTGATGCAGTTTCTTTTTTTTCAGTCTTTTGATTACAGTTACATGCATTAAAGAGCAGGCTTGCTGCAAATAAAATTGCAGTCATGAATTTTGTTTTCATACAAGTAATTTTTTTGTGTGTGAAGAATGTTTTGCAGGCCTGCTTGTATTAATTACTTCACGTTGAATTTTGTAACCGTTGATGCGTGTTAAAAGTAAGAGAAGATATTTTTAGGAGAAGATTCATCAGCAAGTGAGCTGATAAATTTATTTATTTTATTCATAAGAGGTTGAAGAAGGATTTCTTTTCATATCAAATAAACACAGTAATTCTATTTTGTTATTCTAATGGGGTAGTAAATTTTGTTATAGGGCTTAAGTATTGAACTTCTTACATCCCATTTCTTCCGGGAAGGCTTGCCTATTGGGTAATTCGTTAATTCTTACTTTAATTTTAAGTACTACTGCAGGCATGAGATAATTTTTTAAGATGATAGGATATTCATATATTTCTTTTCACGTTTTTAAAATTTTCGTTGAAAATTGTAATGTGAAAAAGTGCTAACTTGAAAACAGGATGCGAATACAAACTTTCATGCTGCCGAGCGATTTTTCACGCTGCCACCGCAAACTTTCACGCTCACCGTTCCACTTGTCATGCTGCGAAAGCAAACTTTCATAATGCGAAAACGCTCTTTCATGCTCCAAACACAATTCCCAATTCACAATTCCCCGCTCTGGCGCAGCATTGATACCTGACAAGAAACGAAAAACGAGTTTATCTTTGCGTCTTATGAGTCTATCACAGGAAAACCGGTTGCAAACAATAATATCTCACGCCAAAGAATACGGATTTGTATTTCAAAGCAGTGAAATATACGATGGATTAAATGCGGTGTACGATTATGGTCCCTACGGCAGCGAATTAAAAAAGAATATCAGGGACGATTGGTGGAAAAACATGACCCAAATGCATGAAAATATTGTAGGTATTGATGCTGCCATCTTCATGCACCCAACTACGTGGAAAGCAAGCGGGCATGTAGATAATTTTAGCGACCCCATGATTGATAACAAAGACAGCAAAAAACGTTACCGCGTTGACCACTTAATTGAATCACATGCAGAAAAGCTTGCACTGGAAGGAAAAAAAGAAGAAGAATTTCTTTTACACAAAGCAATGGATAAACTATTATCAAAAGATGATTTCGCAGGCTTAAAAAAGTTAATTGAAGAAAATAACATTATTTGCCCAATAAGTGAAACCTGCAATTGGACTGATATTCGCCAGTTCAATCTTATGTTCTCAACTCAATTAGGCTCTGTAACAGACGAAGCAGATACCATTTATTTACGACCCGAAACAGCCCAAGGCATCTTTGTAAACTTTCTCAACGTTCAAAAAACTGCCCGTGTGAAAATACCTTTTGGTATTGCACAAACCGGCAAAGCTTTTCGAAATGAAATTGTCGCCCGTCAGTTTATATTTCGTATGCGTGAATTTGAGCAGATGGAAATGCAATTCTTTATTCGCCCCGGCACACAACAAGAATGGTACGAATACTGGAAGCAGGAAAGATTAAACTGGCATTTAAGCTTTGGAATACCGGCAACAAAATATCGTTTTCATAATCATGTAAAGCTTGCTCATTATGCAGATGCTGCGCTGGACATAGAGTATGAATATCCTATGGGTTTTAAAGAAGTAGAAGGAATACATTCAAGAACTGATTACGACCTTGGCAATCATCAGAAATTTAGCGGAAAAAAGCTTACTTATTTTGATAACGAACTTAATAAACATTACATACCTTATGTAATTGAGACTTCTATTGGTTTAGACAGAATGGTTCTGCTTATTTTAAGCCATGCCTACGATGAAGAAACAATCAAAAAAGAAGATGGAAATACAGAAACCCGGGTTGTGATGCACATTCCTGCGAAAATTGCCCCTATAAAATTGGCTGTACTTCCATTGATAAAAAAAGATGGCCTGCCAGATATAGCAAAAAGTGTTATGAATGATTGTAAGGCTTATTTTCGCTGCTTTTACGAAGAAAAGGATACTATTGGAAAACGATACAGGCGGCAAGATGCTATTGGAACACCTTTTTGTGTTACGGTGGACCATCAAACCAAAGAAGATAATACAGTAACGCTGCGCTGCAGAGATTCAATGATTCAGGAAAGGTTGCCAATACAAAGCATCAAACAAAAAATCAATGAAATATTGTTATAATTAGAAAAATTTGAAATATTTTTGCGAAATTATTTTTGTAACAAAAACTTGGGTAAACCTTTTGAATCTAATATCCGTATCTACAGGAAGATATAAATAATATCAAATTAAAATCCATTAAAACACCTGAGAATCATAATGAAGCTGACTAACGAACTTTTATTTTTACAAGGTAATTACTCTACAACCGAGATTCTTTTTGTTATTGCTGCAGGAATTCTTATTGGAATTTTTGTAAAAGTTGCCATAATCTTTAAGCAGCGCAAAAGAATTCTTCGCTTAGAAGATGAAATGCTTGCTAATCATTCCCGAATTTTAGCGCTTGAGAAAAAAGTAGCTGAATACCGTAAAGAAAAAGGGATTTCTCATGAATACACACCTCAGCCCAGAAAATCGGAGCTGAAAGTATCATAGGTTTTTATCCGTACAGCTTTTATCCATACAGCTCAAAGTGTACATCTTTTTTATCGTATCCCATAGCAAGTAAATTTTTCCTGGCATCATCAATCATATTTTTCCAGCCGCAGAGATAAAAATGCGAGGCAGGTTTTTCTGCTTTGATTATTTCTTCATAAACCTTATGCACATATCCCTTTCTCATACCATTTTCCTCAGCCTCTCTCGAAAAAGTAGGCATATAATAAAAATTATTCAACTCTTTTTCCAGTTGCATCATTTCTTCTTCATATAAAGTATCTTTTAAAGTTCTGCAGCCATAGATTAAATAAATATTTTTTTCAAAAGATAAAGTATGTAGTTTAATGTAATTCACCATTGATCTGAAAGGGGCTATGCCTGTTCCGGTACATACTAAAAATATATTTCTATCTAATTTTTCAGGCAAAATAAAAACGCCCTGTGGTCCTCGTAATATTAATTCTGAGCCTACATTTACTTCATTAAAAAGATAGGTAGTTCCAAGTCCGCCTTCAAGCAGAACTATTAGAAGTTCAATTACATTAGTACCATCAGGATGTGATGCAATAGAATAGCTGCGCCATCTTTTATTCTTTTGCTCATGTATGGGCAAGTCGAGTGTAACGAATTGTCCAGGCTTAAAATTGAAGTCATCTAATTCCGGAATTTGTATCCAAAATCTTTTAGTGTTATAAGTAGCGTCTTCAATTTTTATTATTTTACCGGTGCGCCAGGGCTCAGGCATACATTAAATTTTTGGTCAAGATACAACTTCAACCCATTTCAAAGAAACTTAGTTTTCCATACATAGTTTATCTTTGCAAAGCGTGATGAATTTGAATGTGCTGCTCGAAAAATTTAAACAACATCCCCGCATTTTACATCTTGCGGAATTAATTTCTATTGCCTCATCCGAACTTGATAAGAATCAATCCCAAAAAATCTTTCTAAAAAATCTGCAGGGCAGCAGTGGAGCGTTTGTGGTAAGCAGCATATTTACAGATGCTGTATGCAACAAATTAAATCATCTTGTAATTTTAAATGATGCTGAAGAAGCTGCTTATTTTCATAACACATTAGAAAACTTAACGAATGCTATAGACCTGTTTTATTTTCCATCCTCATTTAAGAACAGGAGAAATTTCAGCCTGCTTAATTCCTCGCATGTAATGCTTCGCACTGAAATGCTGACAAGGCTTTCGGCAGGAGGCAATAAAAAAATCATTATTACTTATCCTGAAGCATTATTTGAAAAAGTTGTGCTTCCCAAAACACTTAGCGGCAACATCATTCGATTAAAAACAAATGATACTATTAACCTTGAAAGCTTAATGGAATTGTTTGTAATGTATGGTTTTACCCGAACGGATTTTGTTTACGAGCCGGGACAATTTGCGCTTCGCGGAGGAATATTTGATATTTATTCGTTCGGAAACGAGAAGCCATACCGCATTGAATTATTTGGAAATGAGGTTGATAGTATACGAATTTTTGATGCTGAAACACAGTTAAGCGAAAGAAAGCTTTTACAGGTTTCAATTATTCCCAATGTAGACACACTCCCGATGGCTATCGGGATCGATAGCAATGAAAAAATTTCGCTTCTTGAATTTATTCCTGCCAATACAATTGTATGGATGAAAGACTGGGATGTAATCAAAGAAAAAATTATTGTTCAGGAAGAAGACCTGCAAAAATTTCTGAAAGGTTCATTAAACGAAGTATCACAATTGAATGATGAAATAGAAAGTAACCAGCAAGTTTTAAAAAAAGTGAAACCTGAAGATTTTGTTGCGGCTGCAATAATTGAAAGTCAGGTTCAGCAAAAAAATATAATTGAATTTGGATACGCACCTTATTTCTCTGCGATCTCCTCTCCTTTGGAGAGGGGCTGGGGTGAGTCCGGTGAATTTAAAATAAAACCTCAGCCTGCATTTAACCGCCAATTCAATTTGCTGATAAAAGATTTAAAAGCCCATGAAGAAAAAAATTATTCCCTTTTCATTTTTGCAGAGCAGGCAAAACAATTAGAAAGATTGAACAGCATTTTTAACGACCTGAATACAGACATACAATTTATACCCGTTGCCACTTCTATTCATGAAGGATTTATAGATGAAGAACTAAAAATAGTTTGCTATACAGACCACGAGATATTTCAACGCTACCACAAATACAGAATAAAACAAGCTTATAATAAAAGCAAGGCTCTCACCCTAAAAGCACTGCGAGAACTGCAACCCGGTGATTATATCACACACATTGACCATGGCGTGGGGCAATACAGCGGTTTGCAAAAAATTGAAGTCAATGGAAGAGTGCAGGAGACAGTAAGAATAATTTATAAGGATAGCGATATTTTGTATGTAAACATTAACTCGCTGCATAAGATTTCCAAATACACAGGCAAGGAAGGAACTGTTCCTAAAATAAATAAATTAGGAAGCGATGTTTGGAATAAGCTGAAAGAAAAAACAAAAGCGAAAGTAAAAGAAATTGCTTTTGATTTAATAAAGCTGTACGCTCAACGAAAGGCGCAGCAAGGGTTTGCACATAGCCCTGATACTTATTTGCAAACAGAACTTGAAGCAAGCTTTATTTATGAAGATACGCCAGACCAGAGCACTGCAACTGCCGATGTAAAAAAAGACATGGAAAGTTCTTCACCGATGGATAGGTTAGTTTGCGGCGATGTAGGCTTTGGCAAAACAGAAGTTGCTGTGCGTGCTGCCTTCAAAACTAATGTTGATGGCAAGCAGGCTGCGGTGCTGGTTCCCACAACTATTCTGGCCTTTCAGCACTATCAAACTTTCCAGGAGAGATTAAAAGACTTTCCTGTTACGGTAGATTATATCAACCGCTTTAAATCATCCAAACAAAAAAAAGAAACACTTAAAAAATTAGAAGAAGGTAAAATTGATATTATCATCGGTACGCATGGCTTGCTTGGCAAAGATGTTAAGTTTAAAGATTTGGGAGTGATGATTATTGATGAAGAACAAAAATTTGGAGTAGGGCATAAAGAAAAATTAAAAACATTAAAAACAAATGTTGATTGTCTCACCCTAACTGCAACACCTATTCCAAGAACACTTCAGTTTAGTTTAATGGGGGCAAGAGATTTAAGCATCATAAATACTCCGCCGCCAAACCGCCAGCCCATACAAACTGAAGTGCATGTATTTAATGATGATTTTATTCGTGATGCAATTTATTTTGAAGCAGAGCGTGGCGGTCAAGTGTTCTTTATTCACAACAGGGTGCATGGCTTGGCAGACATGGCAGAAAGAATACAGAGCCTGTGCCCCGACCTTAGCATTGGCTTTGCTCACGGACAGTTAGAAGGCCATGAATTGGAAGAAAGAGTGTTAGATTTCATTGACAGAAAATATGATGTACTCGCTTGCACCAACATTGTAGAGAGCGGCGTTGATATTCCCAATGTAAACACCATTATCATAAACAATGCTCATCAATTTGGCTTAAGTGATTTGCATCAATTGCGGGGAAGAGTGGGCAGAAGTAATAAAAAAGCTTTCTGTTATTTATTTGCACCGCCAATGAGTGTATTACCTGCAGACAGCCGTAAGCGTTTGCAAACCTTAGAACAATTTACTGATTTGGGGAGCGGCTTTCAAATTGCCATGAGAGACCTTGATATTCGCGGCGCAGGAAATTTATTGGGAGGCGAGCAAAGCGGATTTATGGCAGAGATTGGTTTTGAAATGTATCAGAAGATTTTGGAAGAAGCCATTCGTGAATTAAAAAGAACTTCATTCAAAGATTTGTTTAAGCAGGAGATAAACAAACAGGATGATTTTGTAAGCGATTGTACCATTGATACCGATTTGGAAATTTTAATTCCTGATGAGTATGTTGAAAGCATTACAGAACGATTATCTCTTTATACACGTCTTGATAATTGTGAAACAGAAGAAGAGCTCCAAAACTTTTACTCGGAAATTGTTGACAGGTTTGGTTCTCTTCCCAAACAAACAGAAGACCTTTTTACCGCGGTACGCTGCCGATGGTTAGCAGTTGATTTAGGGTTTGAAAAAATGGTATTGAAAGATGAAACTCTGCGATGCTATTTCATCAACAAAAATGAATCTCCCTATTTTGAATCCGATATTTTTAAAGGTATTCTCAGTTTTATTCAAACACAAACCAATAAAGCAAAACTAAAGCAGGCCGGAAAAAACTTTTTATTAATTGTGAATGATATAAAAAATATGAACAGCCTGTTGATGTTTTTGAAAATGATGCATGAGGCTGTTATGACAAAAGAAGAAGTGCTTATTAATCTCTCTTGATAAGATTGATGAGAATAGCTTTGGCTGCTCTTGGGTCAATCAAAATTCTGTCGTTTTCAAAATCTAATTTCAATCTCCATTTCTGCATAGTTGCTGCTCCTATAATAGCTTCTTCGCTTAAGCCCGGCACCACTAAAAATTCATCAGACAATCTTACATCTTCATAATAAAAATCTAAACGGGTAACAAAATTAATTTCCATAAAAGTAGAATCGCTTGCAGTTGCTAAACGCAAAGGGGTATGCAAAATACTTGGCGTTTCAATCTCTTTTATTAATTCATCATTGATGCACGAAAACGTGGCGCCGCTATCAAACAAAGCATAGAGCATTTTTTCTCCTTTGCTTCCCTCAAACCTTAAAAGTAAACGCAAAATCATACTCAAATTTACACAATAAATTTTCGAAGCTTGTGTATTTGTTTGCAAGTAAATGCTCTCAAGGGTTTTTAAGAATTCCTGTTTCAAAAAATAAAATCAGTATCACAAAAAATTTTATTTGCCAAACGGAGCCATCTTATTTACGAAGTTCGTGGGAAAAAATATTGTCTGCATCAGAAAATAAATCTTGCACCTGCCATGAAATTAAATCGTTTGCTGTTGTAGCCCGGAATATCAAAGTATTGTTGATTGGTAATATTATGTGCATTCGCAAACAGGCTTAGCTTTTCCGCAGGTTTGTATTCGCCATACACATCAAGAGTGTAATAACCTTTTGTATTTATCGGAGGCGCGGCAAATACACCTTCGAAGTAACTACTTACTGTTCGCAGATGTGCTGCGAATGTTAGTAGCTTTAATGGTTGCCAGTTTACATTAAAATTAAAAACATTGTGTGGTCTGCGGTAGAGGTTAAAGAATGAAGTGTCTTTTGATGTGATATCACTTGTTGTTTTTATGTTGCCATCAATGTATGTATAGTTGGCTGCGATGGTTACTGTATTCATAGGCTTTATACCAAGCTCAGCTTCTATGCCATTGTCATTTTGTCTATCGGCATTTATGTAAAAGCTTTCGTACGTAGTATAATTTGTATAAAATTTAATTACATCTTTAATGTTGCGTTTAAAATAAACGACCCTTGCCCGCAGCAATTTATCAGCATATTGCAAACCTCCTTCTGCAGTAACAGATTGCTCGGGTTTTAATTTTGTATTTCCAAATTCTCCGTATAACTGATATAGTGAAGGCGTCTTGTATGCAGAGGCAATATTGGCAAACAGCTTTATTTTATTATTGATATTGTATGATGGTGTGAAGCTGTAAGTTGCATTCCATCCATAAAGCGAATGATTGTTTATGCGTGCTCCTGATTCAAGATTAAAGTTTAAAATGTTCTTCAACAATAATAATGCATACAAACTGAACTGATCGGTTTTCGCACTATCATTTCCTAAGGCAGTTTTATACGGGCCAAAATCACTTATTAAGAAATAGGATTGATCTGTGCTATTATGCCTGTAATCTCCGCCGGCAGTTAGTTCTGCATGATTACTAAATTTAAAATTCCCATATAGTTCTGCAAAATGTGAATAGCTTTTGTACTTGCCATTCTGATAAATTGCAAACGAGCCAATATCTGATGAGTCATCTATATAACCTCTGTTCACTTTATTATATTGGTAATTGAAAACAAATTTATGAGCACCGGTACTCCATTTTGCTGTTGTTCCCAACTGGAAATTTTTATTATTGATTGTATAATCTTTGTCATCTGCATAAGCGCCTGCATCAACATCAGCCTTATATCCATTGACACAACTATATGCACGAATGTTAAATTGATTCACATCTACACCAACTGAAGCATTCAATGTTTGTTGTGAAAAACGGTCTTTATCAAAATTGTTATTGCCTTCTTTATCATAAGCGGAAGAAAAACCGTCAGCATGTATGTGCGTGTAACCAAGCTCGTATTGCCATTTTTTATTTTTGCCATTGATGCCCGCGGCTTCATTAAAAGTTCCATAGCTGCCACCGCTAAGGCTTGTAAAACCTCCAAACGGTTTGATGCCGCTCTTTTTTGTAATGATGTTTATAACACCCGCAACCGCATCACTTCCATATAATGTGCTTTGAGCTCCTTTCAATATTTCAATTCTTTCCACCTGGTTAATGTTCAGATAATTCAGGTCAAACTCACTGCTTATGCCGCTTGCATCGTATACAGGCACTCCATCAATCAAAATCAATGTATTGCCAGAAGATGCGCCTCTTACATAAACAGCTTGGTTGGTTCCTAAATTATTTGCATTGCCACTTACAATAATTCCTGTTTGCTCATTCAATACTTCAGTAAGTAACCTGCTGCTGTTTTGTTGCAACTGTTGTTGGGTAATTACTGTTACAACTTTGCCGGTCTCTTTTTGTTTCTGTTCAAATTTGTTGGCGGTTACAATTACTTCGTTTAAAGTGTTGAAGGTTGTATCATTCTGTGCAACTGCAGCAAATGATGAAAGTGTGAATGTGAGAAGGGAAATTCTTTTCATACTTGTTTTTCTTTTTTAAAAATGATTTAAGAAAAACTTTCGATAATAAAGAAGCGTGGAATGAAACAGTTTGTGTAAGAAACTTGTTTGCATCTCCGGCCTTTCACCCGAAAGCTCAGTGATAATTGTTTTTTTTGATTTGGCAGGTCTTCTGGCTTTCCCGATTTCTGAAGCCTTCCCATCTCGCCTAAGGCGAGACAGTGGCGTTGTTTCAGAAATACAATGCCCTGTATGCAGCATCGGGATTACAGCTACGGGGATAGCGCCGGAATTTCACCGGACTTCCCATTTAATTTTTAGATGAAGTGATTCATCTTTAAAACCAAATCCGGTTGCAAAGATGTGCGGGTTGAATTAAAAAAACAAAATGTATTCTAAAGCAATCACTTCTTTTTTTACTTTTGCGCTCTTGAATCAAAAATTGATTCTGGACCCTTAGCTCAGTTGGTTAGAGCTCCTGACTCATAATCAGGAGGTCGCTGGTTCAATTCCAGCAGGGTCCACACAAGCGAAGTGAAATGCTTCGCTTTTCTTTTTATTAGTAAGGCATGGTTTATGTCTCAAGAGTTTTACAGCCTCATAAAAACTACAAAGCCCTGCATCGCAAATGACTTTAAAGAAACTCTCTACGGACAAGTATGCACAGCGATGTAAGAAGGAGCGACAAAGATTAAATAAAATATCTTTCCCTGCTTTAATTTTGCATTACATGCAACAACAACCAATAGGTGTTTTTGATTCCGGCTATGGCGGCTTAACTGTGCTAAAAGAAATAATAAAACGCCTGCCGCAATACGATTATATTTATTTGGGTGATAATGCAAGAGCGCCTTATGGCAATCGTTCTTTTGAAACAGTTTATCAGTATACTTGGGAATGCGTTCAATGGTTTTTTAAACAAGATTGTCCGCTGGTAATACTTGCATGCAATACAGCTTCGGCAAAAGCATTGCGCAGCATTCAGCAAAAAAATTTACCGGGAACTAATAATGATAAAAGAGTGCTTGGCGTTATCAGGCCTACAGCAGAAGTAATTGGTGATTATTCAAAAACACGAAAGGCAGGCATACTTGCAACCGCAGGAACAGTGCAATCAAATTCTTACGCCATTGAAATAAAAAAATTCTATCCTGATATGGATGTGGTGCAGCAAGCTTGCCCTATGTGGGTTCCACTGGTAGAGAATAATGAATATGATAGTCATGGTGCAGATTATTTTGTAAAAAAGCACATTCATAATCTCTTGCACAAACAAGCAAATATTGATACTATTCTGCTTGGCTGCACTCATTATCCGGTGCTATTAAAAAAAATAATAGAGCACACGCCGGTAGATATAAAAATTTTACAGCAGGGCGAAATTGTGGCCAACAGTCTTGCAGATTATTTGTATCGCCATAAAGAAATGGAAGAAAGTGTGAGCAAAAATGCTGCAAGAAAATTTTACACAACCGATTCGGCAGAAGATTTTGATAACCATGCCACCATTTTTTTTGGGGAATTAGTAAAATCGAAGCATGTTGATTTAGAAAGATGACTTGCATTTGTAAACAGGTACCAAAAATCTGCAATCCTAAACTTCAATCTTCAATCTTCAATTGAAAACCCCTACTTTTGCGTCCCTGAAATAAAATTATTTTATGAAGCGTACCTATCAGCCGCATAATCGCCGCCGCAAAAATGTACATGGATTTCGTAAGCGCATGCAAACCGCCAATGGACGAAAAGTTTTGGCAAGCCGCCGTGCAAAAGGCCGCCATAAGCTCAGTGTAAGTGATGAATTAAAGTTGAAATAAGCAGGCAGAAATTACAACTATATTTGAGGCTTCATCTCTAAACAGGATGAAGCTTTTTATTTGGGATGCAACAAAGGTTTACATACAGTAAGAATGAAAAATTAAAAAGCAGAAAATTATTGCAAAAGCTTTTTAATGATGGTAAACAGTTTGTAATATTTCCGCTTAAAGTTTTTTATTTTCACCCTGATGAAGCGCTTAATTTTTCTGTGAAAGCAGGTTTTGGCGCAAGCAGCCATACGTTTAAAAAAGCGGTACAAAGAAACCGGATAAAACGTTTGTTGCGTGAAGCCTATCGCACCCAAAAACTTCCTTTATACAATTACATCTCAGAGCGAAATAAGCAACTTGTTTTTTTTGTATTGTATATTGATAAAACAATGCCTGAGTTTTCAATTATAAAAACAAAAATGAATTCTGCTTTACAAAAGCTGATGCATGAATTGAATGAAGACATTCCTTCAAATACTTAGCCTTCCCTTTATATTGCTGATAAAAATATATCAGCTTATAATCTCGCCTGTTATTGGGCCCAAATGCAGGTTTACACCCACCTGCTCACAATATGCCGCAGAAGCATTAAAAAAATATGGTGTGTTTAAAGGTTTATGGTTAGCAATAAAAAGAATTTCAAGATGCCACCCTTGGGGCGGCAGTGGTGTTGACCCGGTGCCGTAAGGAGTTTTCAATACTCGATTCTCAATGTGCAGCTTTGCATAATAAGAAGGAATGGAATCCAGAGATTGCATAAGTAAAAATAAAACAGTATTTTTCTATATTAGAATACTCCGATGGCTAACAGATAGTTGTTATTACTGATTGAATAATTTTAAAACATAATTACAGCAAAGGCGAAAAAATAAACTTAATAAATAATTCTTCTGAAATTTATAATGCAAAAAACTGTATGAAAATTATTAAAGCGAAACATAAAGCAGTTTACGAACCCATTGCAGATCTTGTTACTTACAGAGCCATGCCAACAAATTTTATTTCAATGAATCAATTGGATCCTTTCCTTTTTTTAAATCACCATGGATGGCAGCAATACCCGCCTAAAAATAATGGCTTGCCTTTTGGCCCGCATCCGCACCGTGGTTTTGAAACTGTAACTTTTATTGTTGAAGGAGACCTGATGCACAAAGACAGCAGCGGCGCATCAAGCATTATTAAAAATGGCGGCGTGCAGTGGATGACTGCAGGCAGCGGATTAATACATACAGAAATTTCATCAGAAGAGTTTAAAGAAAAAGGCGGCCCTTTAGAAATAATACAGTTATGGTTAAATCTTCCTGCAAAATATAAAATGACGCCGCCAAAATATATTGGCTTGCAAAAGGAACAAATACCAACTGCGGTATTAGATAAAGAAAAAAAAGTTACTGCAAATATTATTTCAGGCAAATGGGAAAATATTGAGGCTCCTGTGCAGCCGCTCACCGATGTTCATTTAGCAAGTATAGAATTTAAAAAGAATGGCAAATTAAATTATAATGTACCTGCTGCTAAAACTGTTTTCCTGTATGTAGTAAAAGGAGAACTGTTGGTGAATGGAGAAGATGCAGCCATACATGATTTGGTACAATTCAGTCACGAAGGAACAATGATTGAGATGAAAGCGCTTACCGACACTATGATTTTATTTGGCTATGCCACTCCCCTGCATGAACCTTTTGTGGCGCATGGGCCTTTTGTAATGAATACACAGGAAGAAATAATTCAGGCTTATGAAGATTACCATGCTGGTAAATTTGGAAACGAAGCAGCATTAATATAGCAGCTTTATTAATTATGCTGCCGGTAAAATTAAGAGCAGTAAAATACAAAGAGCTTAGATCTTTTGCACGATGCGTGAAATCAAATTACTTCCAAGCGATTGCTTCAGAAATACAAAAGCGCATAAACTCAATTTTGAATCTTATTACATCACTTCTTATTATTGTAGATTCGTGTAAAATAAAATCTTCTTTGCTCACTTAATAAATATGGAAGCAACGCATCCCAATTACGGTCTTACAAAAAGTAAGGAAGAAGATTTAGCAGAAGATGTTTCAATTAGTCCATTGCCCCGGGCTGTGCTGCGCCCCAATCAATACATATTGCTCGATGGTGAATGGCGTTTTGCTTTAGATGATGATGACCGCGGCTTAAAGGAAGCATGGTATTTAAAACATGATTATAAAGAAACTACTTTATGGCCTGGCAGCATAGAACAGCACATTGCAAAACATCATGAGTCTGCAAAATGGCATGATAAAGTAGTAGCGTGGTACGAACGGGAATTTCCATTGCCCCAGCAAGAGAATCATTCATCTCATCACACTATGCTGCAGTTAACTTTTGGCGCCTGCGGATACGAAACAAGAGTGTGGTTGAATGGCTTTCCCCTGCGCACCGTAGAAGGTAAAGAAGTACATTTTGGTGAGTACACATCGTTTTCTTATGAGCTTATTGAAAAGAAATTACAACCGGTAAACCGGCTTACTGTGCGCATTGCTGATACTATGGATGCAGATATTCCCCGCGGCAAACAGGAATCATTTGTTTATAAACGCGGCGGCATCTGGTATCAAACTTACACAGGCGCAGTACGCAGTGTGTGGCTTGAAACTATAGAGCGAAATCGTTTACGTTCCCGTGTTGGTGTGATAAGTGTTGTGGAAGATAAGCTGGTTCGTTTCAATCTTACCACACGAATTCACGACCCCGGTAATTATATTATTCGTTTAAAAATATTTCATAGAAAACAGGAGACGAATGAACCTATTGCCACAGGAGAGTATCCTCTGCCACTTGAGGCGGGACAAAAACAACAGCGGCTTGTGCTCGAAGTTCCTGATGCACAATTGTGGTCGCCGGAATCGCCGCATCTTTACAGGCTTGTTGCAGAGTTGAGAGATAAAGACGGATATACATCAGAAATTGAAACACATTTTGGGTTGCGCAAAATTGAAGCAAGAGGAAGAAGTGTTTATCTTAACAATAAAGCTGTTTATCTTGATGGCATTCTTTACCAGCCGGGCACTGCTTCTTATGAAGAAATAAAACGCCACATATATGCCATGAAAAAATTGGGCTGCAACATGGTGCGCATTCATATTGCAGGCGTTGATCCGCGTATATATATGCTGGCAGATAAAATTGGAATGATGTTATGGGTTGAAGTGCCAAGCCCGCATCGCTCAACAAAGCTCAGCCGTGCAAATCACCGGGATGAATTAATGAGAATGCTTGCGCTTATAGAAACACATCCGTCCATAGTTATCTGGAGCTTGTATAATGAAGATTGGGGAGCGCAGGATATTGCCACCAGTTCAAAAACACGAAAATATATTATTAATACGTATCACTACATGCTCATCAATCATCCGCAGTTCTTAGTGGTAGATAATGACGGATGGCAGCATATATCCTTAGAAGGCCGGTTAAAATCTGACCTTCTAACAGCGCATCTTTATACTGCTGACATAGAAAAATGGCGTGAGCTTCTTGACAAATTATTAAATGGTGATTTGAATGTTACTGCCTATCCGCTTGTTGTAGGCGACCCTTTTTTTTATCGCAAACAGGTGCCTTTGGTTGTAAGTGAATGGGGTGGTTTTGGTTTTCCGAATTATGGAGGGCCCAAAGATTCTGAGGGACGAACAAACCTGATAAGTCTTTATAAAAAGGAACTGCGAAGCCGCGCCATTGCAGGTGATGTATATACGCAAGCCACCAATATTGAAGATGAGCGCAACGGACTTATTTATGCTGACACAGGTGAATTAAAAGTGCCTGAAGGATTGCTTGCTTCACCCCTCTAAATCTCCTTAAAAGGAGGCTTTTAAAACATGCAAAATAAACCCACACTCAACACATTACTTTCTCCGCGATTATTAGATTTGTATAATGCTGCAAATAGTATTGTAGTTATTATAGATGTTTTTCGTGCAACCTCAACAATTGCTACTGCTTTATATAATGGAGCTGCGAAAGTTATTCCTGTAGAAGGAGTGCATGAATGCATTGAAATCGGCAGGCAGTTAAATGCAGTTACTGCGGGTGAGCGGGACGGCAAAATTATTGAAGGGCTTCAGCATGGCAACTCTCCCGCAGAATATTCACGTGAATTTATTAATGGAAAAACGCTTGTGCTCACCACTACAAATGGAACTAAATTATTGCATCTTGCTTTTAATCATGGCGCATCAGAAGTAATTACAGGTTCATTCCCCAATCTTTCATCAGTGTGTAATCATTTACTACAAACAAATAAAAATGTACTGCTGGGTTGTTCTGCATGGAAAGACAGATTTAATCTGGAAGACACACTTTTTGCAGGTGCAGTGATTCAGCAGGTAAAAGAACATTTTACTATTCATTGCGACAGCAGCCTGATGGCGGAGAGCATGTACAACCTGCACAAAAATGATATGTATCATTTTATTCGCAAAACCACACACTGGCACAGGCTTGCAGGTTATGGCTTAGAGAAAGACCTTGAGTATTGTGTTACTGCAGATGTCGCAAATGTTTTACCTGTGTATAGGGATGGAGCGTTAATTATAAAAGGGTGAATTATTTACAGACCACTACCATGAAAAAGTATTTAGGAATTTTATTGGTGACAATTGTTAGCCTGACAAGTTGCGACAATTACAAAGAAGTAAAAAGTGAAGACTTAAAAAGCATCTTCGTTCTTAATTCTTCTTCAACATTTAAAGGCTATTATTATGAAGGAAGTGACAAAGACTATCATTATTTTATAAGTAAATGGGATTTTGAGAAAGACAGAAAATTTAAATTACGCGCCGACAAATTGACAATAGGAAATAAATATAGATTTAGTTTTGGTGAGAAAGAATTAAGAATAGACTTGTTGAGCGAGGACAAAGTAGAATTTGGACAAAATGAATTTTGCAAATTATACATTGTAAAGACGATGAATTAGAAAATTTTGAATAATAATTTTAAAACAAAGAGTTCTTGTATTGATACTTAATAGAGTTCTTGTATTGATACTTAATTGTTATACATAAATTCGAATATCTAAAAAGTAACTTATGACAGACCAAATGCACTACTTTTATATGGGTTTTGCGTTATGAGGCTGACATCCAAAACTCATCTTTAGTATTTCAATTTGGCTTTAGTATGGGTTGGGCTGACGTTCCCTATTGCCCACAATGCAAAGACTTAAAATGTTATACTCAATTTATGAATTATGTCCAAAGTTTCTTTAAAAATAATATTTCCCCTCACCTGAAGTTTAATTGCTGCATAAAGAACCGAACGTACAAGAGTGCGACGCAATTGCCGATGCCATAAAAAACAAAAGCAGGTAACATAAAAAAATCTCAATCATAAATCCGCTCAATTGCATCACGAAATTTTTCCATAATTATTTTTCTTTTCAGGCTCATCTTCGGCGTCATTTCACCGGTTTCAATGCTCCATTCTGCGGGCAGCAATTCAAATTTTTTTACCTGCTCTACATGATTGAAGTTTTCATTTATCGCTTCAACAACTTCTCTGTATTTCTTTACTACACCGGGGTTTCGTATGGCTTCTTCTTCGCCGGTGAAAGGAATGCCCTTGTGCTGCATCCATGTTTTTAAAAAAGCAAAAGAGGGAACTATCAATGCGCCCACAAATTTTTTTTCTGCCCCAACAATAAGCGCCTGTTCAATGAATGGATTTTCTTTTAATTTATTTTCGATGGGTTGTGGAGCTACATATTTACCGCCGCTTGTTTTAAAAAGTTCTTTTTTGCGGTCAGTTATTTTTAAAAATTTATGCGCAGCATGCCGTGCATTCGCAGGATGCCGTGCGTCATCAACCCAAACGCCAATATCTCCTGTATGCAACCAGCCGTCAATAATGGTTTCTGCAGTGAGGTCGGGGCGTTTAAAATAACCCTTCATTACGCTGGGACCTTTTACACATATTTCTCCGTCATCTTCTAATTTCACTTCAAGACCATTGATAACAGGGCCTACCGTTCCAAACATAGTGTTGCCTGGCTTTTGCCGGTTTACACAAATAACAGGACTGTTCTCTGTGGGTCCATAACCTTCATACACCGGAATTTTTGCAGCATTGAAAATGCGCAGTAATTTTTCCTGGCAGGCAGCGCCGCCGGTAATAATAAATTTTATGTTACCGCCTAATGCCTGTCGCCATTTACTAAATACTAATTCATTC
Organism: Chitinophagales bacterium; assembly: GCA_038206235.1. Taxonomy (GTDB): domain Bacteria; phylum Bacteroidota; class Bacteroidia; order Chitinophagales; family Chitinophagaceae; genus JBBRBB01. The sequence continues at coordinate 64,603 of JBBRBB010000017.1, read as the reverse complement.
GCAATGGATAATTGCATATTGTATAATGGGCCGCCACTAACAAGGTTGTCATATTTCTCAGCAAGATTTACAGCCCAGAAAAATAATTTCTTTTTAACGCCTGTAAGATTTCGTCCTGCGCTCATAATGCGTTCAAAAACTTTTTCAAGCAGGCGCGGTACCGTTGTAAAGCCTTCGGGTTTTACTTCGCGTAAATTATCGCCAATGGTTTCAAGGCTTTCAGCATAATAAATTCCTATTCCGCTAAACAAATAAATATAGCTTACGCATTTTTCAAAAATGTGATTGAGCGGCAAAAAGCTAAGCACTTTATAATTGGGTGCATCGGGAAAAGGAAAACTTTCTTTTGAAAGCAATGCATTGGAAAGAATATTTTTATGGGTAAGCATTACGCCTTTTGGTGTGCCTGTTGTACCTGATGTGTAGATGATTGTTGCAAGATGATTTGTATCAATAGTTGATTTTACCTGCTCAACTCTTTGCAGCGATTCTTCGGTGGCAGTGAGAAAAATGTTTGTCCAGTGCTCAACACCTTCAATAACATCGAATGAAAAAATTTGTTTTAATGAAGGAACATTATTGCTGATGCTTTTTATTTTTTCGTACAGCTCTTTATTGCTTACAAAAATGTATTTAGCGGATGCATCGTTCAAAATAAATTGCAGTTCGAGTGGATTTGTTGTTGGATAAATTGGCACAAGCACGGCACCTGTTTGTTGCACGGCCATATCTGCAAAAAGCCACTCGGGTCTATTGTTGCTGATGATTGCAATTTTATCAGTGCCTTCATCGCTCATGTCATTTCCGCTAATACCCATCTGCAATAAACCGGCGCTAAATTTATTTACTGTTTGCTGCACATCGGCAGTGCTGTATGTTTTCCATACGCCATTTATTTTAGCGGCAAGCATATCATTCTTTGCAAATTTTTGCAATTGATATTCTATACAGTCAAATAATCTTTTTGGTTCGGTCATAAGCATTCAATACAATTTATAAAATGCAACGAATTGCTGTTCGTATTATTTTTTACAATTAGCTATCGTGCTAATATAAGATTTTTTATTACCGTTAAAGATATGATACGCCGTGTGAGTAAAATTATTTAGCCAAAGAAGGAACAACATTCATCAAACAGAAAAAGAAGGGAAGTCAATTCAAAAAAAACTATAAACTATGCATTGCTTTCCCTAGTGCTCATAATACTGCCCGGCGGGAACTTTAAAAAGAAGGGAGCGTTGTAATTTTTGGAATGCCTGCATATCTTCATCATGGGTGTAAATCCAAATGCTATATTTATCTTCATTGGCAGCCTCGCCAAATATCCATTGATTGTACGCATCAAAATATCCATCCTGCAGCAACTGCCTTTGATAATCGAATAAGCGAAAGCGAAAATTTTTTGTATTGTGTGCATACCAGTCAAGAATGAACCGTGTACGCAAAGCGGTAATAGTTTCTGGTGCCGGCTCATTTTTCATCACATCAGTTAATCTTGAAAATGTTTCAGCCACAGCATTGCCAAAAGGGGAATCACTGGTTTTTAGTGCTGCAATATCGTTCCTGTTTTCAAATAATTTTTTATACCCGTTGAAAAGCTGCCCTTTTATTTCAGTGGTGCGTTTGCTTAAGCTTTCTATATTAATGAATAATTCTGCATAAAGAAGCCCCCAGATTATATTTCCATTTTTTGCATAATACTTAGAAGCATAATAATAGTTGCTGCTGATATTTGGGTCAAGCTCTATTCCTTTTTCCCATAGCTTAATAGCGCCCGATTTGTTATCGCTGCTTTGAAGCAAATCGCCATACTCACTGTACAAAACGCCGCTCTTAGGAAATTTTTTCAATGCTGTCTTATACATTTTATCTCCCTCTTTATAATCAGCGACTGCCTTATACGTCATGCCAAGCAGTTGAAAACTTTCTGCATCTGCATCATCTCTTGTAGTAATTGTTTTGCCAATTTCAAGTGACTTTGCAAAATCTCTTTTGTAATAATAGGTAAACACTTCATCTTTTAAAACATCAAGGTTATTGGGTTGTTGAGCACGGGCTTTTTCTAAAAGCTGTAATGCATTATCATATTCACCCTGTTGCAAAAATGTTCTGGCTTCTTCGCGTAATGTTTTTACATCATCCTGTGCAAAACAAATAATTGTTAGAAGGCATAAAAAAGAAAGTAATAAAATTTTTTTCATGATGACATTTCTATTCATAAATAAGATGTGTAAGTAATCCATCTCTAAGCTTTGGCTCAAACCATGTACTTTTTGGCGGCATAATATTGCCGCTGTCTGCTATTGAAAATAATTGCTCAATAGTTACAGGATACAGACTGAAAGCCATAACCATTTCACCGATGTTCACTCTTTTTTCAAGCTCATGTAAGCCGCGTATGCCGCCCACAAAAGCAATGTTCTTATCGGTGCGCTGGTCGTGTATATTCAAATGTTTGCTCAAAATATTCTTTTGTAAAATGGTTATATCGAGTACACCAATGGGGTCTTCAGTATAAGTGTTTTCTTTTGCAGTAAGCTTATACCATGTATTATCAATAAACAATCCAAACTCATGGAGCTTCGCGGGCTTGTAAAATTCTTTGCCAATTTCTTCCACCATAAAATCATCTTCCAATAATTGCAAAAAATCAGAAACAGCATGTCCGTTCAATATTTTTATTACACGATTATAATCGAAAATCTGCAATTGGTTTGAAGGAAAGAGTGTAGTAAGAAAATAGTTTGCACTTTCAGAAGATGAATTATTTAACGTCTGCCTTACTTTAGCTGCAGATGCCGCCCTATGATGTCCGTCTGCAATGTAGGTGCAGGGAACTGCGGTTGCAAACACTTGGGTTATTTGTTCAATAATAGAAGTATCATTGATAACCCATAGCGTATGAGCAATGCCATCGTCTGCAACAAAATCATATACCGGATTTTTTATAGTTGTGTATTTATGTATAATGGCATCCAGCGAATCAACATTTCTGTAAGCAAGAAAAACATTACCTGTTTGTGCACCTGTTGTTTTTATATGATTGATTCTGTCTTTTTCTTTATCCGGTGTTGTAAACTCATGCTTTTTAATAATTCCATTTTCATAATCGTTTATGCTGCTGATGCAAACCAATCCTATTTGAATATGTTCTTTCATACCAGAAGCCGAAGCAGGCATTACAAGCCGATAAATATAATAGCACTCTTTATCTTCCCTGAATAAAATATTCCTTTTAATAAATGCATTCAGATTTTCTTTTGCTTTTATGTACACTTCCTCACTATATGCATTTGTGTTTTCGGGTAGGTCAATTTCGCTTTTGGTAATGTGTAAAAAAGAGTTTGGATTGCCTTGCGCTTCCACCTTTGCTTCGCCGCTGCTCAATACATCATAAGGTTTGCTGGCAACCTGTTTGGCAAGCTGCGCCTGAGGACGTAAAGCTTTAAATGGTTTAATTGTACTCATGTATTAATCTTCGTAATTGTATCTATTCATATTTGTTTGAAAAATCTGTCATCAAATCGCAAATAGCTTTTACACTGCTTAAAGGCATCGCATTATACATAGATACACGCAAGCCTCCAACTGTTCTGTGCCCTTTCACTCCCACCATTCCATTCTTTGCACACTCATCCAGAAATACTTTTTCAAGTTCAGGCTTTACGGTTGTAAATACTGCATTCATCAGGCTTCTGTCTTCTTTATTAATTGCTGAAGTGAAAACAGGCAGCGCATCTAATGTAGAATAAAAAAGTTCTGCACGTTCGTTTGCTCTTTTTTCCATTTCCTTCAAACCACCCTCCTGCTTTATCCATCGCAACGTAAGCATGCTCACATACACTGCAAACACAGGTGGTGTGTTTAGTAAAGAAGCCGCTTCTATATGATTGCAATAATCTAATATTGCAGGTATAATCCTGCTCACTTTTCTCAGCATATCTTTTTTTACCACAACAAGTGTGACGCCTGCAGCACCAATATTTTTTTGAGCACCTGCGTATATAAGATTGAATTTTGAAAATGGAATTTGTTTGCTGAAAATATCGCTGCTCATATCGGCAACAAGCGGAATATTTGTTTCAGGTATGCGATGCCATTGGGTTCCCTCAACCGTGTTATTGGTAGTGTAATGAAGATATTTTGCAGTTTCGGGTATGGATAAATTTTCAGGTATGTATGTATGATTTTTGTCTTCAGATGAGCAGGCAATATGCACCTCACCAAATAACTTCGCTTCTTTAATTGCTTTGCTTCCCCAAATACCATTATCGCAATATGCAGCAGTTTCTTCTTCATTTAATAAATTCATGGGCACCTGCATAAACTGCGTTGTGGCGCCGCCGGGTAAAAACAAAACTTCATGCTCATCATTCAGCGCCATTAATTCTTTTACCAATTCTCTTGCTTCTTTCATCACATCAACAAACCAATTGCTGCGATGCCCTATTTCAAGAATAGATAAACCGGTATTATTAAAGTTGATGATTGCCTCAGCAGCCTGCATTAAAACCTGTTGCGGAAGAATAGAAGGTCCCGAATTAAAATTGTGCATCTTCATGTTGCTGCGTCAAAAAAAAAGTTATCAGGCAGATATGCCAAAACGAAAATAAGATTGCAAAGTAAAAACATTTGCAGCAAAACCTTATTAGTGAAATGCACATTATAATCCACCATTTACTCAACGTGGGCCACACCACCGGAGATAACAAATTTCATCGCTTCTGCGCCGCTTATATTATGCAAAGGGCGAATATTTTCTTTGGGCACAATATATACAATGCCTGATATAGCATACGATTGCGGCACATACACAACGGCATGGTCTGTCAATTCAAAATGGGTTGCATCTTCACTTGTTATAAAGCCAATACGCCATACAAGCTGCGCATCAATATGCACTAATACCGGCTTATCAAATTTTTTTCTGTTGCCTCCAAATGCCTCGAGAAAATCTTTTACAGAAGTGTAAATATATTTTACACCGGGAGTTCGTTCCAGAACTGTATCGAGCACTTGAACCAGCTTGCTTACGACAAAGGAAGAAGATATTCTGCCGATTAACATTAATACTATTACGATAATAAAAAGACCTAAGCCTGGTATTTTTCTTAACTCTCCATCCTGTGCTCGTTTAATCCAATGAGGAAAAAAATAATGAACGATGCCGGGTAAAATATCGTCTACCGTATTAAACAGCCACAATACTACATACGCGGTGATGGCGATGGGTGCAATAATTATAACTCCCTGAAAAAAGTACTGTAATGATTTTTTCAATGCAGAGATTGTTGCATCCCGAAGAGGATTTATCATAAGATTATTTAATGTAAAGTAAATAAGGAAAGGCAATGAGGAACATAAATAAAAAAGTTTGCGGCTTGAAATCTGCTTTGTAAAAATGAACCCTTTTGTTATTCAGATAAAAGCTGATTGATTTTTAGTTTGTAAAAAGAAGTCTTTAAATTTTCCAATTAACCAATCAACCAATCAACCATTCAACCATTCAACATAATCCTTATCGTCCAAAATCATCCTGCAGCCTTACAATATCGTCTTCATCAGACGGATTGCCCGCATCTGTGTGCTGCCATATTTCTGCTACAATTCCATAATCATTCAAACCAATCAGCCGATGTCTTTCACCTTGCTTTAATGTTATCAATTCTCCATCTTTATAAACGTGTATATCCTTCTCTTCATCAGAATCATTTTTGGCGACTGCAACAGGACCTTTTACTACACGCCATAATTCAGCCCTGCGAAAATGATATTGCCATGACAGGCGTTTGTGCGGTGCAACGATTAATATTTTCGGGCTGAGCTTATTTGTAATAGAAACCTCCTGTAAACTTAATTGCGAAAAATAAAGCTGAATAAATTTTTCGGCCTGCGTTTCATCAAGTACAAAAAACCCGCCCCATGGCCTGCCTGCATCTTTACTGCTTATTCGCAAGCCCTGCGAAGTGAGTTGCTGCTCAATTTCATAAAATATAGTATTGCTCATTTACAAATTCTTTTTCTGTTACCATTTAAAATAAAATTACGCCATTAATATAAAATTAATATTGGAAACTTAACTTACGAAAAAAGTTTCCATAGTTTTGCCCGCAAATTATGGAATTGAAGGAAAGAATACAGCAGAAAGCAAGAGAGCTTTTTATGCGTTACGGGTTTCGCTCTGTAACTATGGATGAAATTGCTGCCCGGCTAGGAGTGAGCAAGAAAACCATTTATCAATTTTTTGAAGATAAAGATGAAATAGTAGAGGCAATTATGAATGTTGAAATTGCTTACATGCAAACGGAATGCAAAAAACAAATACCGGAATCGGAAAATGCAATTGAGGAATTGGTTAAAAATATGGATTCTATGGAGGCAGTGATTGACTCTATGAACCCGCAAATACTCTACGACCTTGAGAAGTTTTATCCCGAAACATTTATAAAGTTCAGGAAGCATAAAGAATCATTTTTGCTCGATGTAATTAAAAAGAATCTTCAGCGCGGCATACACGAAGAGCTTTACAGAAGTGAAATTAATATTGACATCATTGCCAGATTCAGGTTAGAGAGCAGCTTTCTTCCCTTTAATCAAAACGTATTTCCTTATGGCAAATACAATGTGCTGGAAGTTTCAAACGAAATTTATTATCAATATGTTCATGGAATTGCAACTTCCAAAGGAAAAAAGTTAATAGAAAAATATATTCAGCAACATAAAAAAAATAAAGTGCCCGTATGATGTGGAAATACAAAATAATAATAGCGCTATCTTTTATACCGTCAACTTTTATTAATGCACAGGATACAGCTTCGTCTGCAGTACACAAATTCTCTGTACAGCAAAGTGTAGATTACGCTTTCACAAATAATGTGCAGGTTAAAAACGCTTTGCTGAATATAAAAATTCAGGAACAAACAAACAGAAGCATTACGGCAGCAGCCTATCCGCAGATAAGCGGAAATATAAACGCAACGCATTATCCAAACATAACTGTACAAAGCTTTCCAAACTTTATTGCCGCCGCTACGTATGGTGTGCTTGAGCAGGAGGGTGTATTAAATGGCAGTGGTCAACCCATAAAAGCTCCCGATGATTTTGGTTTTATAGAAGCAGCCTTCGGCACAAAATGGAATGCATCTGCAGGTGTGTCGCTTTCACAAATTTTATTCGACGGGCAGGTATTCGTTGGTCTGCAGGCAAGGCAAACTTCTATTGACTTTCAGCAAAAGAATGTAGAGGTAACACAAATGCTTATCAAAGCAAACATCTACAAAGTATATTACCAGCTTGCTGCAAGCAAAACACAAATAGAGCAGTTAGATGCAAACATTGCAAGATTAGAAAAATTACAGCACGATGCCGGCGAGCTTTTCAAAAACGGCTTCGTAGAAAAATTAGATGTTGACCGTGCCTCTGTACAGCTTACGAATTTACAAACAGAAAAATTATCTGTTCAAAATACAATCAACAATGGCTATCTGGGTCTCAAATTATTGCTCGGTATGCCCGCAAAAGATTCTCTTATACTTACCGATAGTGTGAATGAAGAAAAAGTGAAAGAAGGCTTATTTAATGAAAATAATTATGCATACACTGACAGAAAAGATTACAATTATCTTAAGCTCGGCAAAGACCTCCATGAGTATAATGTAAGAAGGTATAAGCTAAGCAAAATACCCACCGCTAATTTAACGGCAGGGTACAGCAAGCTCGCCTATCGCAATCAATTCGATTTCTTTGGCAGCGGTTCCTGGTTTCCCAGCTCGTATATTGCCCTCAACATTAATATACCCATATTCCAAGGATTTGCTGCAGATGCAAATATTAAAAAAGCAGAGTTTGAATTGCAGCAGGCACAAAATCAAATTACAGACCTTGAATTAACCATAGATAACCAGGTGGCACAGGCTATCAACAATTTTCGCACTGCAGTGAACACGCTGGATGCCCAAAAGCAAAACATGCAGCTTGCAGAAGAAGTATATAATCAAACAAAGAAGAAATATGAAACCGGCATTGGCTCCACGCTTGACATCACCAATGCGCAAAGTGATTTGTTGGTTGCACAAAGTAATTACATCAATGCCTTATATAATGCCATTATAGCTAAGATTGATTATTTGAATGCAACGGGGAAACTTTGAGGTTGGTTGAATGGTTAAATAGTTGAATGGTTAAATTGTTGAATTGTTGAATGAAAATAAATTATGACAAAAAAATTAAAACCCTATAAATAAAAAAATGATTATGAAAAAACTTATTTATATCACAGCAGTTACCGCAATGGTGTTGCTTGCTTCATGCGGAGCAAAAACAGATGAAACTAAAACAACAACATCAGGCAAAACAAATAATGCTGTAGCTGAAAAACAGGCAAAGCTGGAAGATCTAAAACAGCATCAGGAGAAACTATCAAAGGAAATTGCTTCGCTTCAACAGGAGATAATAAAACTCGATCCGTCTCTTAAACCGGAAAAAGCAAAGCTGGTTGCAATTACTCCCGTGGCATTGCAAAATTTTGCTCATTACATTGACCTTCAGGGAAAGATTGATGCAGACGATGTTGCTTATGTTACTGCACGCAATGGCGGCGGACAAGTAAAAGCCGTATATGTAAAGCAGGGACAAAGTGTTGGCAAAGGTCAGTTACTGCTCAAGCTTGATGATGCAGTGATAAAAACACAAATTGAGCAGGCAAAAACACAGCTCTCTTTTGCGCAGGATTTGTACAGCAGAAGAAACAATCTCTGGAAAGAAAACATCGGCACCGAGGTAGAACTTATCAGTGCAAAAAATAATGCAGACCAGGCACAACATCAGTTGAATCTTTTAGAAGAGCAGCTCGGCTTCAGCAATGTATATGCTGATATGAGCGGCATTGCAGATGAAGTAACCGTTCGTGTGGGCGAATTCTTTTCAGGCAATCCATTGCAGGGCGGCTCCATAAAAATTGTAAATACAAGCAACCTGAAAGTAACGGTGCAGGTTCCTGAAAATTATATCAGCCGTATAAAAACCGGCGGCTCTATGCAGGTTACTTTGCCCGATATAAATAAAACATTCGGTGCAAGAATTACATCAGCAGGTAAATTAATAGATCCCAACAGCCGCTCTTTCTGGGTTGAGGCCAAGTTGCCTGCCAGCAAAGATTTAAAGCCAAACCAGGTGGCGCTTGTAAAAATTCTTGATTACTCGGCAAACAATACAGTTACCATTCCGCTAAGCACATTGCAGAAAGATGAGAAGGGTGGCTTTGTAATGGTAGCATCAACGGAAAATGGAAAAATCTATGCACGCAAAAAGACCGTGGTGTATGGCGAATTATATGGTGATAAGCTTGAAATTAAAAGTGGGCTACAAGAAGGGGATATGCTGATAACAGATGGCTTTCAGAATTTGTACGACGGGCAGTTGATAACCACACAGGCTTAAAAAGTTTGAAATTAAAATCTATTGCCTCGATCAAAAGAATATGTATCCATCGGCTTGAGCCGAAAATAATTTTGTTTAAAGAGAAGGCTTACGGTCAGACGGCTTTGAGCCGTCAGACCGATGTTAATTGTTCAACAAAGTTCAGAACTTTTAAGAGTGCGACATAATCCTGATAGCAATCAGGAATGAGTAACGAGACACGACTGACTACAAAATAAAAAACATTCTTATGAGCGCATTAGAAAATATAAAAGGACGATTTAAAGAATTTGGACCCACAACCTGGAGCATAAAAAATAAAACATCCATTTACTTGCTCATGCTTATTATTTCGCTAATAGGTGTGTACCAGTTTGCCACATTACCAAAAGAGCAGTTTCCCGATATTGTGATTCCCACCATTTATGTGCAAACGATTTACATTGGCAACTCGCCCAGAGATATTGAGAACCTGGTTACACGCCCCATTGAAAAACAAATTAAAGGCATCACCGGCGTAAAAATTAATAAGCTTACCAGCACATCGCAGCAGGATTATTCTGCCATTATTGTAGAGTTTGATACCGAAGTAAAAACAGACATCGCTCTGCAAAAAGTAAAAGATGCTGTTGATAAATCGAAGCAGGATTTGCCCACCGATTTAACGCAGCAACCCACTGCACTCGAGGTAAGCTTTAGCGACCAGCCCATCATGTATGTAAACGTAAACGGCAATTACGATATGCAGCGGCTGAAAAAATATGCAGATGACATTCAGGATAAATTAGAAGAGCTGCCCGAAATAAACCGTGTTGATATTGTGGGAGCGCCTGAAAGAGAGTTTCAGATTAATGTTGACAGGTATCGCATGCAAAGCGCCGGGGTTACGTACGATGATATTGCCAATGCCGTTGCCCGTGAAAACACCGACGTGACAGGGGGCTTGCTCGAAATAGGAAACACGAAGAGAACACTTCAATTGAAAGGTCAGTTTAAAACGTCATTCGATATAGAGAAGGTGGTGATAACTAATATTCACAGCTCGCCTGTTTATTTAAAAGACATTGCAACCATTATAGACACGGTAAAGCAAACAGAAAGCTATGCAAGGCTGAATGGCAGGAATGTAATCACACTCAACATCATTAAGCGTGCCGGTGAAAACCTGATACAAACTTCTGATGATGTAAAGCTCGCTGTTGATGAAATGAAAGCAGCTCAATTTCCCCGTGATCTTGACGTGGTAATTACCGGTGATATGAGCAAATCAACACGCACCTCATTTAATGATTTGGTGAATTCTATTGTAATTGGTTTTGTGCTTGTGCTTATTATTCTTATGTTCTTCATGGGTGTAACGAATGCATTCTTCGTTGCGCTCTCTGTGCCGCTTAGCATGTTTGTTGCATTTTTATTTCTTCCCGGTGCAGATTTAATTATCGGCACTCATGTAACACTCAACTTCATTGTGCTCTTTGCATTGCTCTTTGGATTAGGGATCATCGTGGATGATGCGATTGTTGTGATTGAAAACACGCATCGCATTTTTACGCAGGCAAAAGGAAAATTAACTTCACAAACATCTGCGAGGATGGCGGCAGGAGAAGTATTTATTCCTGTGCTTACGGGAACATTAACCACGCTATGTCCCTTCTTTCCATTATTATTTTGGCCGGGGATTATTGGTAAGTTCATGATTTATCTGCCCACGATGCTCATCTTCACATTAACCGCATCGTTGATTGTTGCATTCATTATGAACCCTGTGTTTGCAGTGGATTTTATGAACCGCCCCGAAGATGAAACCAAAGAATCTAAATCAGCCATATTTAAAAAACCCTTTTTCTGGATTGTTGCAGGCGCAGGCATTCTGCTTGATGTTATTGGAGTGCCATTTTGGGGAAATCTTTTATTATGTCTTGCGCTTCTTGCCCTGCTCAATCGTTTTGTTCTTGAAAATATTATCAGGGGTTTTCAAAATAAGGCATTGCCGCGCATTATGCGCAACTATGAAACGTTGTTGCGCTGGGCATTGAAAGGATGGCGTCCTGTATGGTTATTAATTGCAACATTCGGCTTACTCGTTTTTTCAGTTATATTATTTGGACTCAGAAATGTGCCCATTGTATTTTTTCCTTCAGGCGACCCGAATCAAATGTATGTTTATCTCAAGCTTCCTGTTGGTACTGATGTGGATTATACAGATTCCATTACGCATCAATTAGAAAATAAAGTATATGCTGTATTGGGTATGAATAATGGCAAGAGCAATCCTATTGTTGAAAGTGTTATCAGCAATATTGCTGTAGGCGCCGGAGACCCGATGAGCGGCGACAGAAGCACACGACCTGAACTGGGAAGAATACAGGTTTCATTTGTTGAATATGCAAAACGAAATGGATTTGCTACGCATATTTATCTCGACTCAATACGCAAAGTAATTAAAGGGATTCCCGGTGCACAAATAAGTGTTGACCAGGAACAGAATGGTCCGCCCACAGAGCCGCCGATTAATATAGAAGTTGCCAGCGAAGATTTAGATGCATTGATAAAAACAGCCGTATCCTTAAAAAATTATCTCGACTCTATACAAGTTCCCGGCGTAGAAGAATTAAAGATGAATGTTGATTTGAATAATCCGGAACTAAGCCTTACTGTAAACAGGGAACGTGCATTGATTGAAGGAATTTCTTCTGCGCAAATAGGAACTGAAATAAGAACGGCTGTGTTTGGAAGAGAAGTATCAAAAATAAAAGAGGGTGAAGATGAATATAAAATTCAGTTGCGAAATAATGACCTGCAAAGAAAAAGCCTTACCGATTTGCTGAATATGACAATCACTTACCGTGACTTTGCAACAGGTACAATTAAAAATGTTCCTATCAGTTCATTTGTAAAAGTTGATTACACCAACACACTCGGCAGTGTGCAGCGAAAAGATTATAAGCGTGTGATTACATTAAACTCAAATGTATTAACCGGCTTTTCTCCATTCGATGTAAATCCAGTTATTACGCAGTACATAGAAAATTTTCATGGCAAGCCCGATAACGTTATCATTTCACAAACCGGTGAAAGCGAGCAGCAGGCAGAAACAACTTCGTTTCTCGGCAAAGCACTCGTGATTGCATTAATGCTTATTCTTTTTATTCTTGTATTGCAATTCAATTCTGTGAGCAAGCCTCTTATTATCTTAACAGAAATTATGTTCAGCATCATTGGTGTGATATTAGGTTTTGCAATTACGCGAATGGAAGTATCTTCTGTAATGACGGGCATTGGTATTGTTGGTCTTGCAGGCATTGTAGTTAAGAATGGAATATTGGTTATTGATTTTTCAGATGAGCTTAGAGCCAGAGGACTTAAAACAAGAGAAGCTGTAATACAGGCGGGCAAAACGCGTATCATACCTGTAATGCTTACAGCGCTTGCAGCCATACTTGCATTAATACCATTGGGTGTGGGCTTCAACATTAATTTTGTAACGCTCTTCTCAGAATTAAATCCGCATATTTATTTTGGCGGCGACAATACCGTATTCTGGAAGCCGCTTGCATGGACAATCATCTTCGGTCTTGCCTTCGCATTTTTTATGACACTCTTTATGGTGCCCGGCATGTATTTGATTGCCGAAAGATTAAAACGTCCTATGCGCAGAACTTATGGTGGCAGATGGATAAGTATTCTCGGCATTCCACCGCTTACTATATTCTTTATTCTTTTTGTGATTTTGACAATAATACTGCACTGGTTTGATATTGCCCGCCGTGCAAAAAAATTGAAAGGCGCAAAAGTGAATGATGCGTTTGTGAAGAGTTGGTTTTAATGACACTTATAAACCTCACAGATTTTAGTGAAACCTGTGAGGCTTTGTTACATTTGGGAGAGTTTTTATTTATAGCCGCAGCCTGAAGGCTGGGGCTAATAGTTTGTGTATAACGGACTTTAGCCCAAGTTGTATTTGTTCCTGCTTACAAATAATTTCTTCAACAGACACATTCAAAGCCTTTGCAATCTGTTCCAATCTTTCCAGGGTGATGTTATTGGTTTTGCTGCGCTCAATATTACTGAAAACAGTAACTGAAATACCAACAGCTTTATAAATCGAAAATTCTGAAGGTTTTATTTTTAAGGCTTTTGCCAGCGCTAAATATGGCTTAGGCTTGTATTAATTACTCCTTTTTTTATTTTATTTATGTACATAGCCTCAATTGAAGTTGGTGCTCAAAGTTTTTTAAAGAACGCGGGGCAGAACAGAAGGGTTTAATAAGGTAAGAGAACATTGTTATTTCAAAAACCAATTTGCAAGAAGCATAAGATAAGAACAATGGTAATCCAAAAACCAAACATCCATTTTATGAGGTCAATTTTATCTTTGTTCATCTTTTCAAGAAGGACAGTTTCGTCTTTATTCATTTTTTCAATCAAAATCTATTTTATCCTCTTTGGTAAGAAAAGTGCTTGCCTTATATTCCATACATCAGGGGTTAAAAAAGTATTTAGCAAGCATCATTAACACAAATTGCAGTACCCCAATACCAACAATCCAAATTATGGTTTCAGTTTTTGCTTTATTAATCCTGTCTATTAGATCAATTTTGTCTTCTTTCGTTAAAAATGTATCAGTTTTATTTTGCAATTCTGTTTGCACTTCACTCTTTACAAATTCAACCAATTCATCGGCGGTTTCATCTCCAAGTTTTGTCTTAAGTGCTTTGTACAAACTTATTTCAGAAATGCTCATTGTGTAAAATTAGTAAATTATGAAGGGAACACGTTTTGGGGAACGTTATTATTTCAAAAACCAATTTGCAAGAAGCAGGAGAATGATTGTAAACCAAAAACCAAACATCCATTTTATGAGGTCAATTTTATCTTTATTCATCTTTTCTGCAAGAGCATTTATTTTTTCGATAAGGTCAATTTTATCTTCTTTGGTAAGAAAAGACTTGTTTTATTGCCGAGTTCTGTTTGTACTTCACTCTTTAGCGCTTTGTATAAACTTATTTCAGAAATGCTCATGATGTAAAATTATTGAATTCAATCTAATCTGCTTTAAAAAAATTCCTTGAAAGTATGCTAAGTATAAGTTGCAATACCCTGATGCCAACAATCCAGATTAACACCTTTAATTTTTATTTATAGTTAATACTTTTATGCGCAAACTCTGTGCTCTTTGCACCTGCGGTCAATAACCTTAATAAAACCCCATGAAAAATTTCACTAAAAATCAGCCCATTATACAGGTGCGATAAAAATAATTGCCCAATTCTTTGGTGAAATACGTCTATACCTGCACCTTTGCAACCCATTTTAAAAATTGCCGTCGGGATGACGATAGCAACAAAACAAAAACAGAATGAGTAAACTTCATTTCACCACCAAACATGCGAACGAGACTACCCTGCAGCGTAACTGGTACATTGTTGACGGCACCAACGAAACCGTAGGCCGTATATGTGCAAATATCGCAGCGATTTTGCGCGGTAAAAACAAAGCTTACTACACTCCTCATGTTGATTGCGGCGATTATGTAATTGTAACTAATGCCGAAAAAGTTATTTTCACGGGCAATAAGTTGGAAGACAAAATGTACATCAACTTCTCAGGTTATCCCGGCGGAAAAAAAGAAGAAGCCGCAATAGATTTAATCAGGCGAAGACCGGAAGTGATTGTAGAGAGAGCGATAAAAGGCATGTTGCCTAAAAATCGTTTAGGACGAAAAATGTTCAAAAAATTATTTGTGTATACAGGCCCGCAGCATCCGCATACTGCACAACAACCTAAAGAAATAAAATTCTAAATTCAAATTCACTCCGGCTAAAGGCTGATGCCTGATAGCTGATGACTGAAAAGCTACAAAACATGGAAAAACAAAAAACCGCAGTGGGTCGCCGTAAAGAAGCCATCACACGCATATTCATGAGCAAGGGTATGGGCAACATTACAATTAATGGAAAAAATTATAAAGAATATTTTCCGCTTGTCTATCTTCAAAATCAGGTAGAAGCCCCTTTAAAAACAATCGAATCACTTGATAAATACGATGTGAAAATAAATGCAGGCGGCGGTGGCTTAAAAGGTCAGGCAGAAGCAGCAAAGCTTGGAATAGCAAGAGCATTGCTTGAAATAAATCCTGAATATCGCCCTGCACTAAAATTGGGCGGACATTTAAAACGTGACCCGCGTGGTGTGGAGCGTAAAAAATTCGGTCACAAAAAAGCACGCAAGAGTTTTCAGTTCTCCAAACGTTAGCCCCAATCTTCAATCTTCAATTTTAAATATTAAATATAAATGGAAAACAGCACTTCACTTCAGCAGCAATTACTCGATGCAGGTGTTCATTTCGGTCACCTGAAAAAGAAGTGGAATCCTAAAATGTTGCCCTACATTTTCGCCGAGAAAAAGGGCATACATATAATAGACCTTAATAGAACGGTAGATCAATTGCAGGAAGCTACAGCAGCCTTAAAACAAATTGCCAAGAACGGAAAAAAAATAATGTTTGTTGCCACCAAAAAACAGGCTAAGGAAATTGTTTATGATTGTGCTGTAAAAGTAAATATGCCCTTTGCAACAGAGCGCTGGCTTGGCGGCATGCTTACCAATTTTAATACCGTGCGTAAGAGTGTGAAAAAAATGCAGAACATTGAAAAAATGCTCAACGATGGCAGCGCTGAAAGCCTCACAAAAAAAGAGCGTCTTACTTTAACCCGCGACAAAGACAAAATGGAAAAGGTGCTTGGAGGAATTGCACAATTAGGTCGTTTGCCTGCGGCGCTTTTTATAGTAGATATTGGTCATGAGCACATTGCCCTTGCAGAAGCCAAGCGTCTTGGCATCACAACCTTTGGAATGGTTGATACGAACAGTGATCCAAACAAAGTTGATTTTGCAATCCCTGCAAATGATGATGCAACAAAATCAATTGCCATCATCACCAATTATGTTACGGCGGCCATTGCAGAAGGTTTAGCTGAACGCCAGTTAGCGAAAGATGATGAAACAGATGATGAAGCTGGCAGCAATGAAAACGAGGCAAAAGCCCGTCGTCTTGAAGCCGAAGCTCAGGCAGAGGGTGGACGCGGTCGTCGTGGCAATCGTGGGGGTGGTCAACAATCGCCAGGTGGTGCTTCTCCCCGTCGTCGGTCTTCAGGTGGCAGAAGACCCGCAGGCGCAGGGAGGTAAATTAAAGTTGAAAGGTTGAATATGTTTCAATCATCATAATGAATGAATAAGAATTTTTTTTTGGTACTGGCGGGCATCGTTCCTTCTTCAACTGCATAACTATAATGCGCTATAGTTTTCGGTTTTTATCAACTTTAAAAACACAATTAGAATTTTATAAACTAAAAAATCCTCCGTTCAGGGAGGTTAGGAGAGTATAATGACAACAACAATAACAGCATCCGATATTAATAAGCTTCGCCAGGCAACCGGCGCCGGCATGATGGATTGCCGTAAAGCATTAACAGAAACTAATGGCGATTTTGAAGCCGCTATAGATTGGCTCCGAAAGCACGGACAAAAAGTAGCTGCCAAACGCAGCGACCGTGAAGCAAAGGAGGGAGTAGTATTAGCAAAAACAAATGCTGATAATAAATTCGGAATTATAGTTTGCATAAGTTCAGAAACAGATTTCGTTTCGAAGAACAAAGACTTCGTAGCTTTTGCACAAAGTATTGCAGACGCTGCCATAAATAACAATGTAAAAAGCATTGAGGAATTAAATAGCGCAGAAATCAATGGAACTAAAGTAGCTGATATGGTAAATGAAAAATTAGCTTCTATTGGAGAAAAGATTGCAATCACCAAATTCGAAAGAATCGAAGCGCCTTATGTTGCATCATACATTCATGGCTCAAATCGTATAGGTGTATTGGTAGGATTAAATAAAGAAGCTGCAGAAATTGGTAAGGATGTGGCAATGCAAATAGCGGCTATGAATCCTATTGCAGTTGACTCTGCATCTGTGCCGAAAGAAACAATAGAGCGTGAAAAAAATATTGCCATAGAGCAAATGAAGCAAGACCCTAAAATGGCGGGCAAAACAGATGACATGCTTGGCAAAATTGCAGACGGTAAGCTCAATGCATTCTTTAAAGAGCAAACTTTATTGGCTCAGCCCTTTGTAAAAGAAAACAGCAAGAGTGTTGCAGATTATTTAAAGAGTGCAGAAGCCAATATTAAAGTAACAGAATTTAAGAGAGTGGCTTTGGGATAATTTTCTTGGCTGAATATTTTTTAAGGGTTGTCCTGCAAGGCAGGACAACTCCTTTTTTATTTCAGTTTAATAATCCCGATGCCGTACCGGGACTTTTTTAATATTTGATTTGGGAAAATATTTAACCACAACTAACTTCTCTGTCTTCGAAAATCCTTCCGATTGAAAATATAAAAAATACATTATTGAACATTACTATGAAACAAAACAGGGTTATATTTATTTTACAACACAAGGCGGAGGGCTGAATGTTTTTAATCCTGCAACAAAAAAATTCAGGGCATTCACTGCAAAGGATGGTTTTGCAAGCAATATTATTTCAGGAATCATTGAAGATAATGATGGCAATATTTGGTTGGGTAGTTATGCAGGCATCAGCCGCTTTGTTACGGTTCGCCGGGTTTCAGATGTGCAGGCGCATTTCCCAATTGCAACGAACGAATCAGCGACATTCACAAATCAAAACCCCGCTGTTGTGTTGATGGATATTGAGATGCCCGGCATGTCAGGGATAGAAGCTGCCCGGCTGATAAAAGAAAAATTTCCCGCTGTAAAAATTTTAATGGAAACCATTTTTGAAGAAGATGAAAAAGTTTTTGCATCCATCTGCAACGGCGCTGAAGGATATATTTTAAAAAACACGCCACCCTCACTTATACTTGAAGCTATCGAAGAAGTTTATGAGGGCGGTGCACCAATGACACCAAGCATTGCATTCAAGGTTTTGAAGATGTTCCGCTCACAAACATCACCAGTGAAAAATGACTCATCGAACCTTACATCAAGAGAAAAAGAAATTCTGTCCTGTCTTGTAGATGGAATGAGTGATAAATTGATTGCGGAAAAATGTTTCATCAGCATTGATACTGTTGGCGGGCACATCAGGAATATTTATGAAAAGCTGCAGGTGCATTCAAAGGGCGAGGCTATTTCGAAGGCGATTAAAAGGAATATTGTATAACTTTTTTTCGTGCTCATAATGATTTTAATTCATTTGATTCTGTGTATAAAAAAATATTTTTACTCTTTAACTCCCTCTTTTTTCTTACGATGTGTTTGCATGCACAGCAACAAGCCTATAAACCTTTGCGCATAAATGAAAAAATGATCTTAGATGGAAAATTAAATGAACCTGCATGGAAAGAAGCGGCAGTGGAAGATGATTTTATGCAATACGACCCTGCGGCAGGCGCTGCTCCTTCCGAAAAAACAGAAGTGCGTATTATTTATAATGATGAATATTTATTTGTAGGGTTACGGGCTTACGACAGAGAACCTTCAAAACTTATCGCAAATGCATTAGAGCGTGATTTTCAGATTGGCAATGATGATGGATTTGCCTTCGTTATTGATACATACAATGATAAAAGCACCGGCTTAATATTTATCAATAATATCCTGAATGCAAGATGGGATGCAGAGCTTTCCGGCGATGGAAGTAATACCAATGAATCGTACAATACATTTTGGGATGTGGCAAGTAATGTTGATTCGCTGGGTTATACAACAGAATACCGCATTCCATTTTCTTCGTTGCGGTTTGAAACAAAAGACAGGATAATAATGGGTTTCAAAATAGTGAGATTGATTAAGCGTATACCGGAACTTGATATTTTTCCAAAATGCGCCCCTGATGTAAAGGATGCGTTGTTTAAAGTTTCACTTGCACGTGAAATGGAATTAGTAAACTTAAAAAGCAAGAAACCATTTTATATAATCCCTTATGCAATTGCAAATTATTCCCAGGAAAATGTTTTAAATGCTGACAACACTGCTTACATAAAAAACTCAGCATTTCTCACAAGAAAAAATTATGTAAAGAATGAGGCGCTTGATAAATTACTAAGCAATATCGGCGTAGATGCAAAGTATGGCATAAGCAAAAATTTTACGCTTGACCTTACATTGAATACCGATTTTGCTCAGGCAGAAGTGGATAATCTCATCGTTAACCTAACGAAGTATGATGTGAACCTGCCGGAGAAGAGAAGCTTTTTTCTTGAATCTCAAAATTATGTCAACTACACCACTTCACTCGAAGATGAATTATTTATCTCACGCAGCATAGGAAAAGAAAATGGTATAATTGTGCCCATTATTGCGGGGGCACGCATCACAGGAAAAACCAGCAATTTACAAATGGGCGCATTAAATATGCAAACAGCCGCAATTAAAAACGATTCCATTGATGCACACAATTTTTCTGTTTTTCGCACCAGAAAATTTACAGATTCACTCGGCAGTTTTTTTGGCGGCATTATTACCAATAAGATAAATACAAGCGGCGAAAAAGCATCTTACCAGTCAATCGGTGCAGGCGGTGTAAAAGTATTTAATGAAAATTTGTTGCTGCTCGCAAGTATTTCGGGCACCTTTAAAAATGCTAATCTTACTCCCTTTGCGCAAAGCACGTATTATAATCTTTCACTCATTCGCTCTGCAAAAGAGGGCTGGAATTATTATACTGAATTAGGCTTAATAGGAAAAGATTTTGAGCCTGCAATGGGATTTATTCAGGAAAGCGATTTAGGCAATGTTGCATTGAAGGGCGGCTATACATGGAAAGCAAAAGAGAAAAGTAAAACCGCTTATTATTATTTGCACAGCAATACACGATATAAGTGGAAGCCATCTTTTAGAAAAGAGGAATCAAAATTTATAAATGGCGAGGCAGGCATCAGTTTTAAAAATGGTGCAGAAATACAAACAACACCTTTTGAATATTTTATTGATACCTTATTTGAGGTTTGGGACATCACCGACCACATTCATATTCCTCAAAAAAAATATGAAATGTTTTCTCCTGACATCGACTTTATCTCGCCGCAACAAACTACCTATTTTGCAGAACTGGTTATGAAGGGCGGAGGTTTTTATGGTGGAAAAAGAATTTCAATAATACCATCGGCAACTTATATTTTCAACAAGCATTTTAAAATAAGTGTTGAATATGAATATGACCGCATTCAATTTCCTGCCGTATTTTCTGATGATGGCAATTCTTTATTTCAAAGTAATTTATTGAGATTAAATCTTGCATATTTCTTCTCATCAAAATTGTCAGTAAAATTATTAATGCAGTTAGATGACTTAAGCAATCAAATATCAAACAACCTGCGAATACGTTACAATCCGCAGGAGGGAACAGACCTCTATATTGTTTTCAACCAGGGATTAAATGAAGACCGCATAAGATTAACTCCGCATTTGCCTGTAGTAAACACACAGGCCGTTACAGTGAAATTTGTAAAGACGTTTGCTGTGAAATAACGAGAGGAAGCAACAAGACACAAGAAATAAAAAACAAAGAGTACAAATTACAACTCCTTCTGCAAAAATTTTGCATATCGCTTTCGTTCACATCAATCATTTCTTCAGGCGTGCCTTGTTCTTAATTTCTTACCTGCACCTTTTCGATATATACTGTTTTCTCCGTTCTTATTTCTACAAAGTATAATCCATTGCTATAAGCCGATACAGGAATGCTGATGATATTTTGAGATGAGGTATTGGGAACACTAAGCAACAACCTTCCTGTAATATCATATAAATTAATAACCCTGATGGTTTCATCACCCTGTGCAATATTTACAATGCCTGCAGCGGGATTGGGATACAGCAATGGTGATTTACTGTTGCTTACTCTTACCACTGCAATGGGAGAATAAGTTATTTTATTATCAGCATCTACCATGCGAAGACGGTAATAATTTATTCCATTTGCAGGATGCAAATCCGTGCTTTGATATGCAACAGTAAACCTTCCGCTGTTTGCTGCATCCACACTATCTATTTCAGAAAAATGAATATTATCACTGCTTCTTTCTACTCCAAAATATTTCGTATTCGTTTCGAGTGTGGTTTGCCATTGCAGCAACACAGTATGATTTAATCCCAGACTTGCAGTAAAGCTTAACAACTGAACAGGCAATGCACCGCTAAGCAAATAATTATCAACATACGCTGTGGTTAGTATAAAATTGTTATGGCTCGTAACCGCAAGCCCTGAATACACCGGCATTCCATTACCAAAGCCGGCATCAGTAGTTGTGCCTACCTGCGTCCATGATAATCCATCTTGCGAAATGTATGCGGTGTATGTGCTTCCGCTTATACTCATCCTGAGCCAGTAAGGAGCTTTTATGGTAGTTGATGTAAATGTGCTGCTTGTGTTTCCTCCCGTTGTGCTGCGTGTTTCAAATACAGCGCCACTATCAACAGCAAGCGCAATAAATGCATGGCGTGAGTCAGGGGATAATGATTCTCTCACCATGATGCCGCATTTGCTCAACTTATCAGTTGCATCCTGGTCAAGAACTCTTGCTGTAATTTCACCATCACCCACTAATGTTTTATACGCAAAGCGAAAAGCATCTTCTGTTCCGCCAATATCATTGCCCGAACCTTTCAGTTCAAATACACCAGCATTGTAGCAAGCCTGTCCAGGAAGCCCTGTGTTCCCAATATCTTCAGAGTACCAGCGCGTAGGCAGAGGATTACAATTGCCGTTACAGGAAAGTGTTGTGAAAGCAGATGAAGAGGAATATTCACTCGTATCAGTTGCACTGCAAACACTTTTTACTCTAAACAAATAAGATGTGCCACATGCAAGATTGCTTAGTACAATGCTGTCTTCGATTGTAATAGTTTCATTCCAAGTAACTGCACTTATTGTTTTATATTCTACAATATAACTTTCAGCGGGTGATGTCGCTGTCCAGTGCAGTGTCGCAGAATCGGAACCAATACTATCTGCATATAAATCTGCAGGCGGTTGACAACTTACTATTTCTTTCTGCCCAAAAACTTCAAACTCATTTATTGAACAGCCGAGTTTTTTATCGGCACGTTTGGTTGCATACATGCGCACATATCTTGCAGCAGAAGGAATTGGTATGTAATTATCCGTAATAATGTTATTGGTAACAGAGGCAACATCTGCCCACACAACAGCATCATCAGATACCTGTATTTTAAACTCCCTCGCATTATTATTATACCAATGCAATGCTACACGACAGAGATTTGATTCTTTACCAAGGTCAACATAAATATATTGCGGGTCGGTTGCAAAGCTTACCCATCTTGTAGCAATATCATCATCGAATGCGCTTGCCGGCTCATATACACCGCCACTGTCAGAAGATGCATGCGCAGTTTTATTCAATGCAATATTTTCTGTGGCGCATGTATCGGCCTTATTGCCCGTTAATCCAAATACCGTTAGTTGATTTGAAAAAGTAGGAAGATAAACTTTGCCGTTGCAAACGGTAGGGCAATTAAATTTTGCAAAGCTTCCGGGATTATCATCATAATAAATGCCGGAATTCCATAATTCTGTATTTATATCATTAGCTGCAAAAGCACGCAAAATCCCCGGGCGAACAGAACTGTTTGCATCTCCTGTGGCAGGATAGCTTGTCCATAAAATTGCAGTAGAATCTACCGAACCATTTGAAGATACTGCCATGAAAGCACCCACAGAACCTGTTGGTCCCTGCACGCCGCTTGAAACAGTATTTGCTAAATCGAATTTATTTAAAGTGTAGTTGAAGGGATAAGAATTCAAAACAGAATTTCCGCTCCATGAATAACCATATCCTTTCTGGCTTCCGCCATAATAAGCTAATGAAGAACGAAGCGATGCATTGCTGCCAAGGTCAATCGTTTGCACAACATCATTGTGTGCGGCATTATATCCTCCCATATTATCCTTGTCTAAAACATAGATATGCCCGTCTTTCACCGCTTCCATTGCGATGTTAGTTCCCGGAATCAGCATCACCTGCGATACCCCCAAATCAAGGTCAGCATTTTCAAGAGCCTGGAAATTATTTGGAGTAAAGAAGCTATTTATTTTTAATGTATCCCCTGAAGGGGTAAGCTTCAAAACACTTTCACTTCTGTTTCTTAAATCAGCAGGATTACCTGTTGTGCCAACAGAACCATTACCAACACCTAAATATAAATTGCCTTCACTATCAGCAGCCGGACCGCCGCCACTCATCCATATACCACCGTTGTATCCATCGGGTGTGGAGTTGTAAATATATTTTTGTTGCAGCGTTTTTTTATCATATCCAATTACCCAGCCATGATAAGGTCCCCAGTCGCAATGCGAAGACCATGCAATAAAAACAATTCCATTCATAAGTAATAAACCCGGCCGCTGATTTTGATGTTGTGAATTGAACGAAAGCAAACCTCCACTGCTTCCTGCGCCGCTTCCATTAATAGTTGCAGTGATGAGAACAGGACTTCCATTCTTTTCTGCACCTGTTGCTATATCCATTGCATGCAGGTGTTGAAGAAATTTGTGCTGAATTGTATCTATGCTTCGGGCAATTAAATACATTGTATTCGTTGTAGTATCAATTACCGGTGTGCCTACTATGCCCATCTTGTTAGTAAAGTCATGATAGAAGCCGAAGCATGCGCCGGGCACATCTTTTACGTTTATAACTCTTGCATTTGCCGGGGTTAAATTTCTTTGCCAGTAAGGCGCTGAAACATTTGCTGAATCGGCATCATAGGCATATACTGAATTGTTTACGGTTTCCAGAAAAACTACATTTCGTTTTCCAATACCGGGAATATTCAAATTACATTTCACCAAAGGCTGTGCATACATTTGCTCATCCACAGTGCGTGTAAATAATTTTCCGAACGAACCCGGAAGCACATTATTTTGATTGAGTACAATTTCATCTTTGTACCAGCCGGTACGGGCATCATCAGTATGTTGGGTTAATACACTTTTTTGTGCAGAGGATGATACTGAATAAAACAAAACTGAAAGCAAAAGAGTTTTGCAGCAGGTTATACGGAGCATAACAGTAAGTTTATAAAATGAGGAAATAAAATCTAATGTAAGAAAATTAATTAGTTTATGATTGATATGCACCGAAGTATTTTGCAATGAAGCTCATTCAATAAGAAGTACATAATTTAATAGCCGGAAATTTTCATCAACTTTTTTTATATATCAAACCAATTTAATAAGGGTTTTATATTTTCGCTTTTCAACTTTTCAACTTAATCAACTTAATCCATGGCATCGTTTGAAGTAAGAGGCGGAAAAAAATTAAGCGGCGAAATAATTCCGCAAGGTGCAAAGAATGAGGCGCTGCAGGTAATTTCTGCTGTGTTGCTTACGCCTGAAACAGTTACTATCAGCAATATTCCTGACATACTCGATGTAAACAGGCAAATACAATTATTAATGGAATTAGGAGTAAAAGTTGAACGCATTGATCCTGACACATGCATATTCCGGGCAGATAACGTGGATACAGATTTTTTGGGTTCAGAATCTTTCAGAAAAAAGAGTGGTCGCTTACGCGGCAGTGTAATGCTTGCGGGGCCTATGTTAGCAAGATTTAAAAAAGCATATATGCCCAAGCCGGGGGGTGATAAAATTGGACGAAGAAGATTAGATACCCATATCAGGGGTTTCGAAAAATTGGGGGCAAGGTTTGAATACAATAGCGATATGGCTTTCTTTCAGCTCGTTGCTCCTGATTTAAAAGGTACTCAGATATTATTGAATGAACCTTCTGTTACAGGCACTGCAAATGTGATTATGGCTGCTGTAATGGCGAAGGGGAAAACTGAAATTTATAATGCAGCCTGCGAGCCATACATACAACAGCTTTGCTACATGCTCAATAAAATGGGCGCTAAGATTAAAGGAACCGGAAGTAATTTATTAAGGATTGAGGGTGTAGAATATTTAAGCGGAGCAGAACACAGGATGCTGCCCGATATGATTGAAGTGGGCAGCTTTATTGGATTAGCTGCAATGACGCAAAGTGAGGTTACAATTAAAAATGCAGGCATCAAGCATCTCGGAATGATTCCTGAAAACTTTCAACAATTAGGTATTCAGATGGAACTTCGTGATGATGACATTTTTATTCCGCAGCAGGAAATATATGAAGTGCAGAAATTTTTAGATGGCGGAGTGTTGACTATTTATGACCAACCCTGGCCCGGACTTACGCCTGATTTGCTTAGCATCATTTTGGTAACAGCTATACAGGCAAAAGGCAGTGTGCTCATACATCAAAAAATGTTTGAAAGCCGCTTGTTTTTTGTAGATGTGCTGATTGATATGGGAGCACGAATTATTCTTTG
Organism: Chitinophagales bacterium; assembly: GCA_038206235.1. Lineage (GTDB taxonomy): Bacteria > Bacteroidota > Bacteroidia > Chitinophagales > Chitinophagaceae > JBBRBB01. The sequence continues at coordinate 38,826 of JBBRBB010000017.1, read as the reverse complement.
CGATCCGCACAGGGCTGTGGTAATAGGTTTGGAAAGAAACCAAAAGCTTCGCGGTATTGTAATGAGCAGCCCTGATATACGCGCCGGTGTTGCTTTGTTGATTGCAGCTTTAAGCGCCGAAGGGAAGAGCGTGATACAAAACATTGAGCAGATAGACAGAGGTTATCAAAACATTGATGAACGATTAAAAAAATTAGGTGCAGAAATTAAAAGGATTTGATTTCACTTTTACACAATATTTTCGTTGGGGGTGTAAATCTTCGATAAAGGAATCGCAAGCACTTTGCTCTTTCATTTTCGTTTGCAGTTTTGTGGCAACGTGTTTCATTTGTCAATTGCTCATTGCCTCTTGCCAATTTCTTTTATCAGGCCGTTTTTTTGCAATATCTCAGAAACCGCTCTTTTTATCATTTTTTCGGATATAACCATGATTTTAATGGTTTATTCAGACAGCCGCATACGGTCTGGTAATCTTCACTTAGCAATTTTTTAATTTACCTTTTGCCCTGTATTGAGGAACCATGCATTTACAAAATTTCCTTTTGTATCTGTTTTAGATTCTATCTGCTGTTGCTGCCATTAGTAATAATTTGCGGGGTAAAATATTTTCAGTCACCGCTTTTACTTTTTGTCTAGCAGAAACTTCCTTTTACTTTTTTAATACCCATACAAGATGCTAAACTTTAGAATGGATAACCGATTGCAAGATTCACAACAATATTTTGTTTGCGCCAGTCGCTGCTGCCAAAATCAATTTTATTAAATACCCATTGCTCGCCTGCGGGAAAATAGGGCTTGCGTACAGGAATGGCTAAGTCTACACGCAGTATCAGCACGCTTATATCAATGCGAATACCAGCACCCACACCAACAGCAATTTCATTGAGCCAGTTGCTGCTGAACTTTGCGGCCGGGCCTCTTGAATCTTCGTTCAGCGCCCAAACATTTCCAGCATCGACAAACAACGCCCAGCGAAACACGGAAGAAAATGCGCCGCGATATTCTGCATTGGCTTCTATTTTAATGTCGCCCGGTTGTTCTGGGATGTAACCTGCAACGGGCGGGGCTAAATAGGAACCAGGACCCAAGGAGCGTGAACGGAATGCCCGTATATCATTTGTGCCGCCTGCAAAAAATTCTTTTATAAAAGGCATTGTTGTGCTGTTGCCATAAGAATAACCAAGACCGCCCCAAAGCCTGCTGGCAATAGTATTAAACCTGTTTATGCGCAGGTAATGCCGTATCTCCGCCTCCATGCGTACGTATTGTGAAAAGGGAACATTAAAAAGAAGCTTTTGATTTCCATTATTTACATTGGCTCCTGAAATTAAACCGATGAGATTGCCCGAGAGGTCAAGATTGCCATTGAAATAAAAATTATTTCTTTTCGCATTTGGCCTTGCAAGAGAGTAATAATTGTAATTATATGTGGAGCCGATTATCAATTGTTTTTCTATGCTGCGCTGCAAAGTAACATTGGTATCTAATTGCATCTGAAAGTTTGAATCAATTCTTGAAGGCTGTACAAGAATAATAGAAACAGGGTTAAGCTGATGCTCTTTTTGTACGCTCTCTTTCCATTGCCATCCATAGCTTCCTTTGAAGGAGCTTAGCGTATAGAGCGTATCGCTGCTGTAATATTCATACCCAAGATTAAATCTTGTTTTAGGCACAAAGGCACTGCTTGTTTTTATTGGAGCTCTTGGAGCATATAAGTTTAAATCGCCGCCAAAGCGGAAAGTAGTTGCATTTTTTGCTGAAGAAAATTGTTGTTCAAGACCGGTGTATGCACTGATGGTAAAGAGTTCTGCGCCTTTTAAAAAATTACGGTTGCGCCAGCTAACAGATAATTCACTGCCCGTAGCATTATTCGATTTTGTTAGTCCGGTAACTTCGAGACGAATTGATTTTTTTTCTGTTGGCGTTAAATAATAAAATGTATTCAGCTTGTTTCCTGGTACACTGTCCGCTTTTTCAAACCGCACTTTTACAAATTTGTACACACCTAAAGTTATCAGGCGATTAAGGGAAAGATTATGGTCATCACGATTATAAATATCGCCGGGTTTAAACACTAATGTTCTGCTGAAAATTTTTGGATTGAATTTTTTCTCCGGGTCAACGATAATGTATCCATCAACCTTTTTTACATTTTGGTATGAAAGCGTTGTGTCTGATGATATATCGTAATCAGCATATACTACTACATCATTTATGCGATAAACCTTTTTTGCATCTTCAGGGGTTTCGGGCTTTAGCCGTACATCCATATCCACTTTATGATTTCCCACAGTGGAATCAACATCCACAATAATATAATCAGATCCGAAATAAAAAAACCCTCTTTGTTTTAAGCGTGCATTTATTCTTTCCCGCTCGGCTTTTATTCTGTCTAAATCATAAGGACGATTCGTTTTTAAAAAAGTATTCTTTGCACTGCGCTGCAAGGCTTTACTGATGCGGCTTGAATCGGAAGGAAAAGTGGTATTGCGAATTCTGTAACGATCGTAAACATAAGCCGTATATTTTGCTGTTAGCTTTTTATGTTTGGCAACGGTATCGAGTGTAACGGTATCGTGAAAATATCCCTTGTTCTCTAAATGATTTTGCAAAATGGCGCTGTTTTTTTGCAATATTGGATACGATGCTATCACAGGCGCTTCGCCAAATTTATATTTCAGAAAGTAGCGCAAGCCTTTACCTTTGGGCGTTCCGGCGATATTGTATGCCCATAATTTTACACGCATACCTAAAATTTTCGAGTTTGGTTTAGGGCGTACCAGATTTTCTAATTCTTCATCTAATTGTTTTTTTGTGCCCGAGGGAACTCTTTTAGGAGCTTCAATTTTCATTTTTGAACCCACAAATAAATTTTGATTATCTGCCAGATATTTTGTGTTGCTGCATGAGGCAAGAAAGATGATGCAGGCTGATAAAAATAATATATGCTGATATTTTTTCTGCATTATTTATTTATAAGAACAATGTGAAGACACATCGTTTGGCGGCGTTGATATTTTTTTGCATTGCTTATTGTGGTGTTGCCGGCAACGGTTCTTTCTTTGATTCCTTTACTTCTTTTCTCGCCTGCCGTTTTTCTTTTCTGTTTTTAAATAATTCATTGAACTTATTATAATCCATCGTTAATATAAAGCTTACCCCTGTTTCAATTACCTGCCCCTCCACCACCTGTTCATACTCATTCTTTCTATATACCCGTATCATATATCTTCCGTCTTTGCTTAACTGGTAATCTACTGAAACATCCCCTGCAATGTTAGAAGCCTGCTGCCCTGCAGCGGGTGAGCCTTCCAGTTCAAAATTGCTGCCTATATTGACTCTTAATCTGTCGTTCAGTAATTTTTTTGATACGCCAACATTCAAATCAGTGCGGTTTTGCGCAACGCCTGTTGTATAATCTGTTCCTGATGATACATCAAAATTTATATCAACACCTTTGATCAAGCTTCCTGCTAATTGATTTAATTGTTCAGTCAATATTCTGCTTGCACTTTGACGTGCTATGTCTCCTCCCGTTGTTCCTCCTGCTTCGCTCTGGAACGGATTTTCCTGCACAAAACGACCTAACAGCAATAATGCAAACACCTGTTTATTCAATTCAGATTCATCTGCACGAACCTGTTGCAATTTTGTATCAACTTCAGGCCATTGAGAAAGTTCTGATTCAGGAAGATTGATATCAAAAGTGATAAGCGGCTTTAATAATTCACCCTGCATTTTTAAATATACTTCAAAGGGAAGCCTTTCTTTATAGCGGGTAAGTTCGGCCTGCGGCCTGCCCGAAAGTTGCGGACCTACCAAATCAATCGGCGCTGTTTTCACGTAATAGATTGCAATAATATCAACGATTGCAGAGGTTGGGTCGCCTGTCCACGTAATCGTACTTCCTTTTTGTATTTGAAATTTTCTTTTCAGCACGCTGAGTGAAACCTGGTAAGAGCCATGCGTTAATTCATAATTTCCGGTAAGGCTTGTTTTACCACTTTTATCAATTCCGCCGGTTAAATCCGCTCTGCCTTGTAAGGTTAATGCGTCACCATTTCTTTCATCAATCACCATTGTAAATTTTGCAGCACTATCCGTTTCAATATTTGCCGAAACGTCAATGCCTTTTACCTTAGATTGCCTGGTAAGAGAATCGAGAATTGTTTTTTGTGCACTGCTGTCAATTACCGGGTTGTCTTTATCAATAAAGTTTACAATGCCTGTTCTGTCAACTATTTCAGGGTTGCTGCCGGGTAACACAACCGTAAAATCTGTTTCTTTATTTACACGCAAATAAGCGTCTGCAGTGGGAGAATTCATATCGCCTCTTAGCTTGATGTTTGCATCCACATTCAGCTTTCCATAATATAATTTGTTAGTGGTTTCAGCAATATTCACCACCCTGAAATTTTGTGCATTCAAATCAACATTGAACCTGTAATTCAAAAAATCAGTTGTATAAATATTGCCTGATAATATCGCTTCGTTTCCTGTTGAATCTTTAAGTGTGAAATTATTCAAATCAATTCCGTGGTCTGTAAAGCTGATTGCTTCATTAGAGAGAGTGAATCTTTCTCCGGACATGGTGGGAACGACAGATGCATTTTCAAAATGCAAATCGCCAATCACTTTTGGTTGTTTAATTGTTCCGGTAATATTCAAATTCGCTTTTGCTGTACCGCGTATATCATTCAACTGCCCTGCGGCAAAAGGCTTTATGGTGGCGAGATTCAGGCTGTTTGCATTCACCTTAAAATCCATTCTGCTTTCGCCTGTGTAATAGAGCCCATTTAATTTTACATCATTCCCGTTTCCAAGCAATGCAACATCTGCGGCAAAAGTGTTTGCCTGCTGATTATTTACTTTGATTGTTGCATTGCCCAGCGTATCTTTTTTGTAAGATAGATTTGCAATTGAAATATCAGAAGTGAATGCCATGTTTTTTGTTGGGTTAGTAATGAGTGCATTTCCATTAATAACACCCCCTAACAAAAGAGAATCCTGGTTTGCAATTTTTGTGAGCGTTGCGATTTCGAAATTGCTGAAATCAACTTTTATGGGTGCGCTTTCATTTAATGAAGTGCTGTTGATACTAAGAGATTGATTGCCCTGATTTATTTTAAAATTATTTACAATAACACCCATAGAATCGTACTGAATATAATTATCTGAGGCAACAGTCCATTGACTATAATTCAACAATAAATTTCCTGGCTTCAAACTAACTTTTATTCCGTTTGGAATTTGATTTAATAAAGCAGCAAGCTGGTATTGCGGTTTGCCTTTGTTATCGTTTACAACCAAAGCTGCGTCAAGCTGATTGTTTGCAAGGCTTCCATTCAAGGTTGTTTTATATAATTGAAGTGAACTTGTTTTTGCACTTTGCAATGAAATATTAAAACCAAGCTTAGATGCATCGGTTTTTGCAAGCACATTTAAACTATCGAATTGCATTTCATTATAAATAAGCCTTCTGTCTTTTAGTGAAAGTGTAAGCCCATCTGCTTCACTGTTGAAAGAGGCAGCGATTAGGGCTGAATCGCTTCCCTTCATGCCGGGAATAAATTGAAGAACGAGGAGCGATGAAGGGTAAAATGTTGCATCGAGCTTCCAGTTTTGCGAAAAAAGTTTTTGACTTTTATAACCAGGCAGTGTGTAATATTTATTGATGGTTTGCTGAAGTGAAGCCCCAAACTCTGTAAGCTTAAACTGACCTTCAAGATTCGCCTTTAAAAATTCAGAAGTTATGCTGATGCTTTTATTGTCAGTGGTTGCATTGGCAACAAGAGAAATAGAATCGGTGCTTATTGTTCTTTGCGGCGTTGTAATGATTAGATTATTTACGAACACATTTCCTGTAAGAAAATCTGGATTGGTTGATGGCATGTCTGCAACAATTCTTCCATGCAAACCAATAGTATCAGGCATTAGATGAAGTGCGTTGACATTTAAGGTATCAAGCATTAAATCCAATTTCAAATTGGTTGGATAGGTTTGTTTGATATCTGCACTTGCCGTAAGATTGAAGCGAATATTTGCATCATCCATAGTTGCCTGTATATCTGCCGCACCTTTATTAAGATTTGCGGTAAGCGTTAGGTTTTGATAATTGTATCCTTTAAATTCCGCCTGCTTTACTGTTCCCTGTATTTGCATAGCAGCCGTTTTATAATCGAAGCCACTGCCTTTTACATTCGCCTTCAGGCTTACTCTGCCAATCATTGTATCTTGCTTAATGAGATAACCAATATTCAAATTATCAAGCGTAACATCGGCAATGTATGATTGCTTATTTCGCATCGCAGCTTTCACATAAGCATTGCCGCTGGTTGAATTTAATTGTAGCTGTGTGTTGAATTGATTCATGGTACCTTTAAAATATCCTTTCGCATTTATTGCATTGGGTATGCGTATGTTTGATGGAATTGATTTGGCCGGAATTAATTGGTAAATATCATTCTTTGTTGTTTTGAATTGCGCAATGTTTATATTATATACTGCATGTTGTGCGTCAGGTAGTCCTTTTATATTACCGGATAAATTGATTGCAGTGTTGTTTAATCCGCTCAATTGAAAGAAAGGAATAGAGAGGTTTTTTACATATCCTTTCAAGCTTGTATTAAGCTTTAAAACAGCATTGCTGTTGCCTTTCAGATTAGTTGCAAGTTGCGGTGCTAAATTCAGCATGTCTCTCATTGCAAGCGAAGAGTGCTTCAAATCAATATCAACATAGAGTTCGCCGGGTTTTGAAGATAGAGTTTGAATGGATGGATATTTTAAAACAACCTTATCTCTCAAGAATGTTTTATCTGTTTGAACTAATAAATTATTTAAAGAGGCTGAAGTATCATTATATAAAAAATCGGTTTGAAATTTGCGCAGGTTGAATCCTGATTGTTCTGTAAACGCAATCTGCTGAATATTGCCTTTATATTCTGCGGGAGTAAAATTCAGATTGTTTGCCTGCACCGTTAAATCCTGTATATGCAGATGGCTAAAATCCATTCCCGTTTTTAAGTGAGGTTTAGTATTATCATCAAACTCAAAATCATTATTGTTTAAATCAATTTTTGCAATTTGAAAATTCCATAAACTGTCAGCAGCAGTTTTTACAACCGTTGTGGTATCACTTGTATTTTGTGTTTTGTTTAAAGGTATTACGGTTCCTAATGAAATTTTTGTTGAAGTATTGTTCAGCACAACATCGCTCAGGCGAATATCAGAGGATTGCAGGTTGAGCTTTTCAAAATGTGTAGCAAACTCCCCAATTTTTAAGTCGGCATAAGTTGCAGAAACATCATTGCGAAAATTAAACCTGATGTTCTGAAAATTGAGAGTATTCAGGTTTAGCGAAGGAAGCGGTATTGGCGCTGCTGAAGTATCAACAACGGCGAGCAGCGTAATTAAAGGTTTATATTGATGAACACGTGAATCAATATTTTTTACGGTAATAGAGGGTAAATCGAATATAAGCTTAAAGGGGTCAAAGGTTTTAATCTTTGCGTCAAAGCTTCCAAGATAAAAATACATGTCACTTCCTGTTACATCATCTTTGAAGGTGGTTGTAATATTATTGAGCACTATTCGGCCAACATTAAATTTAAGTGCGCTGGTTGTATCAGAAGGTTTTGAAGATTTGGTTTGTTCAGTAACAAAGGCTTTCACTATATAATCAAAATTAAAAACGGTATCGGGCTGCACACGGTAGATATGCGTTTTAATATCATTCAATTCTATATACTGAACATCAACCTGATTGCTTAAAAGTTTTAAGAGAGAAATATCAATCCGTAATTCTCTTCCTGCAAGCAGTGTATCTTTTTTCTGGTCTTCAAAATAAACTCCCTGCAACACAATGCGTTTTGGAAAAGCGATACTTAGTTTGGCTATCTCAACTTTTGTTTTCAGCTTGCCCTGCAGGTAAGCAACTATTTTTCCTCTCGCAAAATCCTGCACAGCAGGAATCTGTATGAGAATATAAAGAAGAATTAATAAAAAAATTAAAGAGGCGAAAATCCAGGCCACCACTTTTAAAACTTTTCTGAGGACCTTTGCCAGCGATGATTTTTTTTTTGACTGGTCGGTGTTAGCCATTATAATAATGCCTGTTAATATTAGGATTACAGATGCTGGGAAAACATGCTAAGAAACCTGTATCGTATGCTTTGCTGTTTTACGTTTTTTTCTCCAGTTAGATAATGCTCTCAGTGCCATTATCACAAGCAGGCGTTTGATGCTGACAGACAATGTTTGCTTTAATGGTCTTGTGCTGAAAGGGTTTTTTCTTCGCAGCACTACTATTATCCCTATCAGGCCGCTGATTAATTTCCATGCATTAAAAGCAGTTGTTTTATTCAACGCTTTTGGCAATACGGTAACTGCGGCTTTTCTTAATCCCTGCTGCGGAATTTGCTTCCATCTTTCTTCCAATTCATATTCCTTCATTTTCAAGCTTGCTTTTAAGCTGCGTATTTCTGCCTGCAGATCTTCGCTTGTTTTAATGTGTGATAAATCTTTAGTTTGCTGAGCTGATATTATCGTTGGTTTCATGGTCATGAGTTTTATCGAGTAAATTATGTATCATTTTATTAATAATTGATTTTCGCAAAAGACTTTTGCTGAGAGCTAAAACGATTACCAGTAAAAGAAGGTAAATGCCTGCTACTATGCCAAAGCCCCAAATGTGACTATCGGTTAAGGCGGAAAAATAATAACCTGCCATGATGCTTAAAAACAAAAGAGCAAACAAGGCTAAGACCGCTGCAATAATACCCGTCACAATTCCTGCGACAGCCCCGGATACTTTTTCAATTACCTGAAGCCTGAATAATAAAAGTCGTTGCCCCACATAATCCTGTACTTTTTTTCTTGTGTCTGTAAAAAAAGTGTCTTTTGTTTCCATAATTTTTTTTTATGTAAAAGTATTTATATGCAATTGTTGCAAGTTCCAATTATTTTTTTGAATGGCTGCATACAAGTTATTGGCCGCATCTTTGTATTATAATTACCTCGATTTGCAAAAACAAAGCCAATAAGAATCATTAGAAAGAATTTTTTAGAATCACTCCGTAAAATCATTTAATATTGAATATGGCACCTAAAGAGAACTCATCAGCACCAATTCAAACATCATCATCCGTGAAAAATTTAAAAGATTATAAACTGAACGGGAATTTTTTTTTGGGCATCATTATATTGTTTGGCATTTTTTTGCTGGTAAGTCTTTTTCAATTTTTCCCGGCATTTCTCGCAGCGGTTATTTTTTATGTATTAAGTAAACCCTTTGTACAATGGCTTGTAAAGAAAAAGAAATGGAAAAAAAGCCGGGCGGCAGTGCTGGTTATTATTATTTCCTTCTTCATTATTCTGTTGCCGGTAGTGGCTTTGGTTTCTTTGCTATATAGTAAAATACAAACCTTAGCGGCTAATCCGCAGGTTATAAATCAATCTATACAAAACCTGGATGCAACCATTAAACAAAAATTTGGAATTCAGTTGATTTCTGCTGATACCGGAAGTGAGGTGCAGCATTTCATTACCAATATACTTACCATTGTTTTAAGCCAGGGATTAAATTTTTTCAGTGCTGTTATCATGATGTATTTCCTGCTCTATTTTTTATTAATATCTATGAACCGCATAGAGGCGGGGATTGTTTTTTATTTACCTTTTCCCCGCTCGAAGATTATGCTCTTTGGGCATGAGCTGGTTGGTCAAACTTTTAGCAATGCAGTGGGCATTCCTCTTATTATGGTTGTGGAGGGTGTATTTAGTTATTTTGGTTATTTGATAGCGGGTTTGCCGCAAGCAGGGCTTTGGGGAGTAGTAACAGGCGTTGCATCCCTTATTCCATTGGTGGGTACGGGACTTGTATGGGCGCCGGTATCTGCATATTTTTTCATTACCGGGAATAACTGGCAGGGAGTTTTTATTTTGGTGTGGGGGGTAATTGTTTTAGGTATGCTTGATAATGTAGTGCGTTTTTTGCTGGCCAAAAAAATGGCTGATGTGCACCCCATTGTTACCGTTTTAGGCGTGATAATGGGAATAAAATATTTTGGAATCATAGGACTGATAATAGGTCCGCTGCTTATTTCTTATTTCATTCTTCTGCTAAGAATTTATTATACAGAATATGAGCAGCCTAAGAAAATAAAAGTTGTAAAAAGGCAACAATGGCCGCGGTATTTAAAACCGTGGACAGGGACAAAAAAAGCAGTAGCGAAAGTGACAGAATAACAATCGGCTACAAATCAATATCAGCAACAGTTCCATCTGAACGTTTTAAATGTAGCTTTTAGTTGTTAACTTCAACTCAATATTCAGCTTTGGTTCTGGGCTGACGATTATAAAATGCCGGCCCATCGCCAAGCCTTGAACGATAGCCGCAACTCTTGAGTGACAGCGTAAAACTTCATAGCTTTCTCTTGGACAGTAAAAAATTTAGGTAAACTTACAGACGATGATTTTTTAACCTCTCAAAAAAGTTGCAATTGATGACACTGACACAAGTGTTAGACGGGAGGCAGTTTCATCAAAGGGACGAATGCGAAATCCGAAAGCAAAAAAAATTTATAAAATATCCCACCTGCAGCAAATACTCGAACGTTTATTCTGCACTAAGTATCTTCGCATTGAAAGGCTCTGTAAAATTATTCGGGGAATGCAGGCGGGCATTGTATCCTATAGTTATCGAGATGTTGTATGCTAATGGTATCAACGAATGCAATCCTCTCAAAAAAAAAATGATTCAGCATATTATCAAATCCTATAAAAAAAATCAGACCACAGTAAATTCTGCTATAATGAAAATTGCAATATACAGTCGCGGCTTAGAGCAAGACCTTCTTGGTGAGCTTTCAGAACTGCTTAGCGAACTTGACAAACATAAAGTAAGTGTGATGCTGCATAGTTCTCTCGTGGGTTTTTCAAGCATATCAAATACAGAAAATGTAAGCTGGTTTTCAGGGAGCGATGACCTGGAAGAGAGTGCAGATTTTTTAATAAGTCTTGGCGGCGATGGCACTATGCTCGATGCCATTACGCTTATAAGAAATAAAAACATTCCCATTGTTGGTATCAACTATGGCAGGTTAGGTTTTTTGGCAGGCATTGGTAAAGATGAATTGGCAATAGCAGTAGATGCTCTTGTAAACGGAACTTATGTAATTGATAAAAGAAGCCTGATACATGTTGCCGCAAATACACCTTTATTTGGCGATACGCCCTTTGCATTGAATGAATTTGCCATTCATAAACGCGATACTTCGGCTATGATAAAAATTAATACTTATCTCAATGGTGAATTTCTCAATACGTACTGGAGCGATGGACTTATTGTTTCTACACCTACCGGCTCTACCGGCTATAACCTGAGCTGCAACGGACCCATAGTTTTTCCTGAGTCAGCAAGCTTTGTAATAACGCCTATAGCGCCGCATAATTTGAACGTGCGGCCTATTATTGTACCCGATAGTAACATCATCTCATTTGAAATAGTAAGTCGCAGCGAACAATTTATCTGCGCACTGGATGCACGCCGCGAAATTGTTGATAGAAGCATAGAGCTTGCCGTAAAAAAAGAAAAATTTAATGCAAACCTGGTGCGGCTTAGTGAAAATAATTTTCTCTCAACATTAAGAACCAAGCTTACCTGGGGGCTTGATAAAAGAAATTATTGATGTAAATAAATTGTAAATAAACCTAACAGGTTTATTGATAGTACGATTATTAAGTTGCCGAAAAAACCTGTTAGATTTAATTAAGCTTAAAATGTTCACACAAGAAATTATCATTTTACTCGTTATTAAATAAACCACAATTTGCATTCATGTTAAGAAAAACGATTTTGCTTTTATGCATCGCTTTTTTAAATGCAATCCTTGCAAGTGCTCAGCTATATGACAGCTATAAGCATGAAGGAGAATTTGGCGCCGAAGTGGGTCTTGGTCATTATTTTGGCGATTTGAATACAAACGCTTCCCTTAACCGGCCCAAACTTTCAGGCGGATTATTTTTTATAAAACAATTCAATAATTACATCGGCGTAAAAATTTCTGCCAATTATGCCTTCCTCGGTTATTCCGATATTTACAGCGAAAATTCAACACAAAAGCGCCGCAATCTTAGTTTCAATACCAATCTGTGGGAGTTATCAGTAAGCGGATATTTCAACTTCTTTAAATTTATGCCGGGTATAGAGGGTTATAACTATACGCCTTATGTTTCATTGGGTGCAGGGGTTATATCGTATGACCCCTATACATATTTGAATGGCCAAAAATATTTTTTACGCGTCCTCAGCACCGAAGGGCAAGGCAGCCCGTTTTACCCTGACAGAAAAGCTTACAACACGATGGCATTGTGCATACCTGTATCTGTTGGCTTTAAGTATAGCATTAAAGAATCAATAAACCTTTTTGCAGAAATAGGGTATCGCTTTACCAATACAGATTATTTAGATGATGTAAGCACTACATATGCAGGCGCAGCAGCTTTTCCCACCAACCCTGATGGCACTCCTTCCATTGCTTTTTTATTACAAGACCGCAGCTATGAAACCGGAGCACCCATTGGCATTAAAGGCAGGCAGCGTGGTAATAGCTCACAGAAAGATGCGTATGCACTGCTTCATTTTGGAGTTTCATTAAACCTGAATTCTTATAAATGTCCTCCAAACCCTAAGGATAAGAAATAAGTTTTCAGTCTTCAGTTTTCAGTCTTCAGTCTTCAGTCTTTAGTCTCCAGTTTTCAGTTTTCAGTTTTTAAAAATTTCGGATTTATCCTTTTTACTTCATTACTTTATTTACTTATTCACTTATTCACCTTTTTACCTAATTCCTAATTTTCAATTCCTAATTCCTAATTCCCATTTCACTACCTTTGTCTCCCGCCAATAAATTATGGCTATGGACGATTTGAAAGATAAGATTGATATGAATGCACTGCCACGCCACATTGCAGTTATTATGGATGGCAATGGACGATGGGCAGAGGAGCAGGGGCAAGACAGATTGTATGGTCATTTTCATGGAGTAGAAAGTGTGCGAAGTATTTTGGAAGGATGCGCCGAATTGGGTATTGAATATCTTACACTATATGCTTTCAGCACAGAAAATTGGGATAGGCCAAAAAATGAAGTAGATGGTTTGATGGAACTTTTAGTAAATACCGTACGCAAAGAAGTAGCCACATTAAATAAAAATAATATTAAGCTGCATGTAATAGGCGATATGGATATGCTGCCCCAATATGCCCGCCGCGAATTAGAAGAAGCTTTATTCGAAACCAGCAAGAATACTAAATTCAATTTAATCATGGCGCTGAGCTACAGCAGCCGATGGGAGCTTGTTAATGCAGTAAAAAATATTGCTTTCGATGTGCAGGCAGGAGTTATAGACCCTGTCACTATTACTCAATACACGTTGGAAAGTTATCTTTCCACAAGCAATTTCCCAGACCCAGAATTAATGATTCGCACCAGCGGAGAATACCGGATAAGTAATTTTTTACTCTACCAACTCGCTTATGCAGAATTATACTTCACCAATACACGCTGGCCCGATTTTAAAAAAGAAAATCTTTTTGAAGCAGTGTTAGATTTTCAGCGCCGTGAAAGACGTTTCGGTAAAACAGGCGAACAGTTGCAGCACATTAGCACATTAGCACATTAGCACATTAGCACATTAGTTTCTTATTTAACAAACACTTTTAATTATTACGGCTAATTTGCTGCCGTTAAAAATTCATCAGAAAGCAACCAACGGAATACAGGTTATCTGCTGAAAAATAGAATAAACATCCCTCAGAAAAATGCATCCATTTTCAAAAATTTTTTTACTTGCAATTTTGTTTTTGATAAGTATGCAATTTGCTTTTGGGCAGCAGCCCGATTCAACTAAAACAGATACAACCAAACCCGTTACTTCACTTAATGCAGACTTGCTTAATATCTTCAATCAAAAAACTCCAAAAAAATATAAAATAAAAGAAGTTGCCGTAACAGGTAATCACGATTTTGATCAGGCGCTTCTTATCTCTGTTTCAGGTCTTAATGTGGGAGATGAAGTTGTGATACCCGGCGGAGATGATTTTTCAAAAGCAATCACTAAGCTTTGGGAGCAAAATTATTTTAGCGATGTAGCCATTTACCTCACCAATCTGCAGGACGATAGCATAGCGGTTGAAATAAATGTTACTGAGCGTCCGCGTTTATCATCTTACAAATTTGAAGGCATAAAAAAAAGTGAGAAAGAGGAACTGGGAACAAAAACAGGTTTGATAATTGGCAGAGTAATTACTGAAAACCTGAAACGCACATCTGCAGAAGCCATTAAAAAATATTATTCTGATAAAGGCTTTAGAAATATATCGGTATCGGCAGCAGAAAAAAAAGACACCTCTTTTCAAAATTCCTCCATTCTTGTTTTTACAATTGATAAAGGGGAGAAGGTAAAGATTAATGAAATTAATTTTATTGGCAATACGGTTAATGAACAAAAGCTCAAGGGCCAGTTGAAGGGAACAAAAGAAATGAGCCGCTTGACTTTATTTCCTGATAAAGGATACGAAGCTCTCGGCGAACCTGAAAAATATACTTTCGCCGATTACCTTGCAGATAAAGGATATTTCTCATACACCAAAACCCGCAGTGTGCTGGAGCCATACATTCGCATTAAACCTTTCTCATCAGCCAAATACAATGAAAAAAAATATGAAGAGGATAAAGACAACGTGATTGATTATTATAATTCATTAGGATACAGAGATGCAATTATTCTAAAAGACACTCAATATTTCAATGCCCGGAATAATATGAATATTGATATTAAATTAGAAGAGGGCAAAAAATATTATTTCGGAAACATAGCATGGAAGGGAAACACACTTTATTCCGATTCATTGCTTACTGCAATTCTCGCCATAAAAAAAGGAGATATTTATAACCTTGATATTTTAAACAAAAAGCTCGGTAAATCCTTATCTCCCGAAGGCGGTGATATTAGTGGATTGTACATGGATGATGGATACCTCTTCTTCCAAATTAACCCGATTGAAACAGCAGTGAATAATGATACCATTGATTTTGAAATTAAAATTATTGAAGGCGCACAGGCTACTTTCAAAAACATAAAAATTACAGGCAACGACCGCACCAAAGAATATGTAATACGGCGTGAGCTAAGAACACTTCCGGGAGAAAAATTTAGCCGGGCAGACCTTATTCGTTCACAGCGTGAAATTGCTAATCTCGGTTTTTTTGACCAGGAAAAAATTGTCCCCAACATTGTTCCCAACCAGGAAGATGGCACCGTAGATGTTACCTGGGCTGTTGAAGAAAAATCAAGCGACCAGCTTGAATTAAGCGCAGGCTTTGGCGGCGGCATTGGATTAACAGGCACACTCGGTATTTCGTTTAACAATTTTTCAATCAATAATATTTTCAACAAAAAAGCATGGGACCCTTTGCCCGTAGGCGATGGGCAAAAGCTTAGCCTGCGTGTGCAAAGCAATGGAAGGGCATATCGCTCTTACAATGTATCATTTACAGAGCCTTGGTTTGGCGGCAGAAAAAGAAATGCATTTTCAGTAAGCCTGTACGATACTAAGTTTGCTAATGCTTACGACCCCTTCACAGGTACCTACACAAAAAACGCCGCTGATACATCATTCTTTAAAACAACGGGTTTTGCTGTAGGCTTTTCAAAACAATTGCATTGGCCTGATGATTATTTCTCGGCAGGCGTCACATTTAATTATGCGCTCTATCATTTAAAAAATTATTTTATTGACAGTCGCAATTTGCCCGGCTTCAATAATGGATTTTCAAATAATCTCAGCTTAAAATTTTCTCTGCAGCGATCTTCGGTGGATCAGCCGATCTATCCGAGGTCAGGCTCAAATTTTTTGCTTAGCCTTCAGCTAACTCCTCCCTATTCTTTACTGGATAAAAGTATTTTAACTTCAGATAATCCTTACCAATGGATAGAATATCATAAGTGGCGTTTTACAAGTGAATGGTATGTGCCTCTCGGCAGAGGCAAGGGAGAAGACAAGAATAAACAATTCGTTTTAAAAATGGCTGCCAAGTATGGATTTATTGGTCGCTATAATAAAGATTTGAATATTTCACCCTTCGAACGTTTTCAGGTTGGCGATGCGGGAATCAGTAACAGCTATGCACTTCTTGGCTACGATATTATTTCTCAAAGAGGTTATCCCGTGTATGAAAGTTCTGACCCCAGAATAAATCCAGACCAGCAGGGCGCTTCTCAATATTTTACCATTTTTAATAAATACACATTAGAGTTGCGTTATCCATTTAGTCTTGCCGCAAACAGCACCATTTATGGATTAACTTTTTTTGAAGCTGCAAACGGATGGTATTCATTTCAAGATTATAATCCTTTCAGGCTTCGCCGTTCCGTGGGTGTAGGCATGAGATTCTTTTTACCTATGTTTGGATTACTTGGATTTGATTACGGTATTGGTCTCGACAGGTTTACGCCCAATGGCACTTTTAAAGACGCTTCAAAATTTACCTTTATGCTGGGCTTTGAGGCCGAATAATTTCATTTATCATTTTCATCATCTGAATCATTGTATATCATTCAATTCATATTCATCAAAATTTTATTAACGCATTTTTACAATCAAATTAATTATGCTGTTTGTTGTATTTTCATTTCATCATTCAATTCCATTTAAATAAATAAATTATTGGTATGAAAAAAATAATCTTCATTGCTTTTCTTGCTCTATTATTTACCGGCAGCGTAAAAGCACAACGCTATGCAATTATTGATACAAAATATATTCTTAGTAAAATGCCCGAGTATACCGATGCTGATAAAAAATTGCAGCAGGTGAGCGAACAGTGGCAAAAAGAAATTGATGGGCTTCAATCACAATTGGACCAGATGTATAAAAACTACGATGCCGAGCAGTATATGCTCAGCGATGAATTAAAAAAGAAGAGAGAGGATGAATTGTTTAATAAAGAAAAAGAACTGAGAGACCTGCAAAAAAGAAGATTTGGCTATGAAGGCGATTTATTTAAGGAAAGACAAAAATTAGTAAAGCCTATACAGGATAAAGTTTACAACGCAGTTCAAAAAATTGCAGTGACTAAAGGTTATGATTTCATTCTGGATAAAAGTGAGGGAATTACTGTTATCTTTGCCGACCCAAAACTTGACCGCAGTACCGATGTATTGCAACAATTGGGTGTGAAAGATTAAACGCTTTATTTAAAACAAAAATTAAACATACAAATGAAAAATGTTTTTTTATCAGTCATTGTTTTTGCAGCATTGCTTCTAACAGCCACGAATAGCATGGCTCAAACTGCACCCTTAAAAATAGGGGTATTTGATATTGATTTAATGGTTCAGGCAATGCCCGGCTATCGTGCAATTGACAGTCTTACCCAGATATATGAAAGAGATTCTCTCGGCAGTGAATATGAAATTTATCAAAGTGAATACAAGCGGCTTGACAGTACTTTTAAATCTGACTCTGCTGCCAGCAAACCCAAAGCAGTTCTCGATTACACAAACAATCAGCGCCAGCAAATAGCTTTCAATTTAATTTACTGGCAACAAATAGCGCAGCGAAAATCAGACGATAAAAGAGGAGCAATGGCACAGCCGCTGTACGAGAAGGTCGCTGCGGCTTATAAAAAAGTGCTTGATACAAAAAAATATACGCTCATTCTAAAACCGAATACCTACGAATTAGGCTCATCTGCGGTTGAAAATATATTTCCCTTAGTAGCGAAAGAGCTGAACATAACACTGCCTCCCGAATTGGGCGGCGCACAGCAAAATGCAGCTAATACGCAGAAACCAGGAACCAAACCGCAACAATAAACATCTGGTGACATAATATTTTTCTAACCATTTCGCTTAACGGCGGAATGGTTTTTTCTTATGCGCCATGCAGGCGATAATAAAACATCATTTACCCTTACAAAGTTTTTACATATTTAGGAAAACCACAACGCCATGCATAATAAATCACTTTAAAGAAACCGCCTTACACGCAAGTACATACGCTGGTGCAGAAGAGCGGAAAAGATTAAATAACTTTGCCCTGCTTTAATTATAATTATAGCCTGCGCAGAAAAGCATTTGGAGTACATGTTACAAATATTTCTCTATCTCGTACACCAACTCTGTTTTAGTAATTGGCACACCCATTATTTTATTATAGCCTTTTGCATCAACAAAGAATTGGTCGCGGATAATTCTTATTAGCTGGCCATTATTTATTTCAGGGATTAAAACCGTTTCAAAATTTTTCAAAATATCACCGAGGTTTTTTGGGAAAGGTCTTATGTAACGAATATGTACATGACTTACTTCTTTGCCATGTTGCTGTAATTCCAACACCGCACTTTTAATGGCGCCATACGTGCTGCCCCATCCAAGCAGCAGCACCTTTCCTTTTTCATGCCCGCTATCGAGTTGTTGCAAAGGAATATAATCTGCAATCTTATCTACTTTTGCCTGCCGTGTTTTCACCATGTGCTGATGATTTTCCGGCTCGTAATTTATATTGCCGGTAACATCTTCTTTTTCCAATCCGCCAATGCGATGCTCTAATCCTGCCACACCGGGAATAGCCCAGGCACGAACCAATTTTTTATCACGCTTGTATGGAAGAAATTTTTCATCTCCCTCATCCAATCCTTTTTTAAAATTTACTTCAATCGGCTTTAAGTCTTTTGTTTGCGGAAATCGCCACGGCTCTGCGCCATTGGCAATATATCCATCACTCAATAATATTACAGGCGTCATGTGCTGCACGGCAATACGCACTGCTTCATAAGCCACATCAAAACAATCGCTGGGTGTGCTCGCTGCAATCACAGGCATAGGGCATTCACCATTTCTTCCATAATATGCCTGCAACAAATCGCTCTGCTCTGTTTTTGTAGGAAGGCCTGTTGAAGGACCGCCGCGCTGTATATCGAGTATAAGAAGCGGAATTTCCAGCATCACTGCAAGCCCCATTGCTTCTGCTTTTAACGCCATGCCCGGACCTGAAGTAGCCGTAACACCCAGGCTTCCTCCGTAAGCAGCGCCAATCGCTGATGTAATGGCAGCAATCTCATCCTCAGCCTGGAAAGTTCTAATACCAAAAGTTTTGTGTTTACTTAGCTCATGCAAAATATCTGATGCAGGTGTAATGGGATAGCTGCCTAAGAATAATGGCAACCCGCTTTTTTCTGAAGCTGCAATTAATCCATAGCTCAATGCCTGGTTTCCCATGATGCTGCGATAAATGCCTGATGGAAGTTTTGCTTTCTCGACTTTGTAGGTGGTGGTAAAAGTTTCTGTGGTGTCGCCATAATTATATCCTGCCTGCAACACTTTTATATTGCTGCGTAGAATAGAATCTTTTTGATTGAATTTTTCTTTCAGAAAGTTAATGGTATTATCGAGATTGCGATTATACATCCAGTAAAGAAAACCGAGCACGAACATATTTTTTGCACGGTCTTTTTCTTTAATGCCAAGGTCTGTAAATTCTTTCAACGCCTCCCGTGTCATCTTTGTAACATCCATCTTTATCACTTCGTAATTATCGAGGCTGCCATCTTCCAAAGGATTAATACCAACGGTATAACTGGCGAGGCGAAGATTTTTTGCATCGAAGCCATCCATGTTTGCAACTATTTTTCCTCCCTTTTTCAGTCCGAATAGATTTGCTTTTAACGCTGCGGCATTCATGGCAACCAGCACATCGCAATGGTCTCCGGGTGTATACACTTTGTCTGAAGAAAAATGTATCTGGTATCCGCTCACACCGGGCAATGTTCCGATGGGCGCTCTTATTTCTGCGGGAAAATCCGGGAAAGTAGCAAGGTCAATGCCAAGCAGTGCTGTGTTGTTGGTAAACTGCTGACCTGTAAGCTGCATACCATCGCCGCTATCTCCTGCAAATTTTATTACTACATTTTGCAGGATTTCCAATGTTCTTTCCATAGTGCAAAATTAATTGTACCATTTGACAATTGGGCAATTAAGAAATTGCAATTCGTAGTGAGTAATTTTTCAGATGAGGATAGAAAATGAATTAACAATTTTTCACTGCTATTTCTTTTAATTTTGAGCCTTATAAAAATAAAAACTATGGCACTTTTTCAATCGGGTAATCCCGCATTATCCCAAAAAATTTTTGATAAAACATTTGACAGCTCTGTTACTGAAACCATGACAGTTCGCGGAGCGATTAATAAATTTGGCTTTTTACTATTCATGGTTATTGCAGGCGCAGCCTATACATGGAACTTGTATGAAAAAGGACAATATTCTTTAATGAATACCCTTTTGTGGGTAGGAATCATTGGCGGACTAATAACTGCATTAGTCATAGCTTTTAAACCCACGCTGGCTGCATATCTTGCTCCACTGTATGGCATACTGGAAGGATTTTTTCTTGGCGCCATATCGGCTACAATAAATACTGCACTTGCCAAAAGCTATCCTGGTATTGTAATGCAGGCAGTAGGATTAACTTTTGGTGTTGCCTTCGCTATGTTCCTGTTGTATAATTTTAAAATAATAAAAGCCACAGAAAAATTCAGATCAATTGTGTTTACTGCAACGGCCGGCATTGCAATTTTTTATTTGCTTACGCTGGTGCTTGGCTTGTTTCACATCAATGTGCCTTTCATGTACGATTCAAGTTTGCTGGGCATTGGTATTTCAATATTTGTGATAGCTATTGCTGCGCTAAACCTGATTTTAGATTTTGATATGATAGAACGCGGTGCACAAATGGGCGCTCCCAAATACATGGAATGGTATGGTGCATTTGGCTTATTGGTAACTATGGTTTGGTTATATCTTGAAATATTAAGACTGCTTAGCCGCTTTGCCGGAAGAAAATAATTTAAGTAGTCCTGGTCTGAGCCAAATTCCAATATTTTAATTTTTTAATTCCAAAGTTGATATAATTTGAATTGTATCATTTCATCTTTTTCAGCGAATAGCATTCACATGGTCTGACCGTCCCGGCTCTGACCAATGTTTTTAATTGTATAATTTCATCTTTTCAGCGAATAGCATTCACATGGTCTGACCGTCCCGGGTCTGACCAATTTTTTTATTGTATCATTTCATCTTTTTCAGCAAATAGCATTCACATGGTCTGACCGTCCCGGGTCTGACCAATGTTTTTAATTGTATAATTTCATCTTTTCAGCGAATAGCATTCACATGGTCTGACCGGCCCGGGTCTGACCAATGTTTTAGTTGTATCATTTCATCTTTTCAGTGAATAGCATTCACATGGTCTGACCGGCCCGGGTCTGACCAATGTTTTAGTTGTATCATTTCATCTTTTCAGTGAATAGCATTCAAAACTTCGTTGCTTAAAGGACTTACAGATGGTCCAAAATAATCAGTTAGTATTCCTTCTTCATTCACAAGATATTTCGAGAAATTCCAGGAAGGCTGTTTATTGTTCCAGCCATTTATGTCAGCATTCGTAAGCCATTGAAAAATTGCATTCTGCTCCCTGCTTTTTTTTACTGAGCTTTTTTTCATTAGGGGAAAGGTAACACCAAAATTTATTTTGCAAAATTGCGCAATCTCCTCATCACTTCCTTTTTCCTGTTCCTTAAAATCATTGGCGGGGAATGCAAGTATCTCCAGCTTGTTTTGAAATTGGGAGTAAAGTTTTTGCAAATCAGCATACTGATTAGTAAAGCCGCAATCGCTGGCAGTATTTACAAGCATTACTTTCTTGCCCTTTAATTTAGAAAAATTCAAAGGGTTGCTATTGTTACGAGTGTAATGCAACTGATAAAAAGATTGTAATGGTTTTTTCAATTCGTTGTTTGAATAATGCTGTATTTTTTTTGCCTTTCGTTTTGCAAACCACATCCAGAAAGGATACGTCAGTTTTAAAAACATTTGCCTAACTGTCATAATTTTTTTATTTTTTGCTTTTCTACTGTTGTTTCTTTTTCTACCGTAGTTACTTTTCTACCGTAGTTACTTTTTCTACTGTATTTACTTTCTACTGTATTTACTTTTTTATTTCTTATCGAATTATTTTTTTAAAAAGATTCAGCTTTCCCTTAAGGGGCGGATATTTAATATTTGGGTCGAACCAGGTGGGCGTTTTCATAATTGCTTTCTTATGACTGAAGGTTTCAAAAGAATATTTACCATGATAAGCGCCTGTACCGCTAAACCCCCTTCCGCCAAAAGGTAAATTGTAATTGGTTAAATGCCAGCTTGAATTATTTATGCAGCCGCCGCCAAATGAAATATCATCTAACCATTTTTGTTCTTTGCTCTTTGATGATGTAAACACATAAAATGCAAGCGGGTTAGGGGTGCGGTTAATAATTTCTTTCGCTTCATCCATGTTATTAAAAGCTATTACCGGTAATATGGGTCCGAAGATTTCTTCTTTCATCACACCGGCATTTATTGAAACATCTTCAAGTATGGTTGGTTCAATAAACAATTTTTCTTTATCATGCCTTCCGCCATATATAATATTTCCATCGTTCAAATAATGTATCAAACGGTTGAATTGTTTTTCGTTGATAATCTTACCATACTCATAACTAAGTGCAGCATTATCACCAAAAAATTTTTTTATATTATTTTTTATTTCAGTTACTAATTCTTCTTTTTTTGATGCGTGCACCAGAACATAATCAGGCGCTACGCACATTTGACCTGCATTGGAAAATTTTGTCATTGTAATGCGGCGTGCCGTCACTTTTATATTTGCATCACTTTCAACAATGCAGGGACTTTTTCCTCCGAGTTCCAGCGTAACAGGCACTAATTTTTCCGCTGCCATTTTGTAAATAATTTTTCCAACTGCAGTGCTGCCTGTATAGAAAACATAGTCAAATGTAAAGTTGTTCATCATTTCAGGCACCGCCGCGGCGCCATCTCCTTCCACATACAAAATATAATTTTCCGTAAAAATTTCATTTATAATTTTTTTCATGATGGCAGATGTTGCCGGTGCAAATTCGCTTGGCTTTAGCACAACACAGTTTCCTGCAGCAATAGCGCCAACAAGAGGAGTAAAAAGCAACTGCAGCGGATAGTTCCAGGGACCAATTATTAATACAACACCCAACGGCTCTTTTAGTGTATAACTTTTTGAAGGAAAGTTTAGCAGGTTTGTGGCTGCTCTTTCCGGCTGCATCCATTGCTTTAAATTTTTAAGGGCATCATTAATTTCAGCAATCACGAACCCGGTTTCTGTTACCCAACTCTCTTCGGCACTTTTTTTTAAATCATTGTACAGAGCTCCATGCAAATCCTTTTCATGCTTAAGAATTGCCTGCTTCAGCTTATGCAATTGCGCTCTGCGAAAGGAATATATTTTTGTTTCGCTTTCATTAAAATATTTTCGCATTTGCAATAATTGCTCAATTATGTTTATCATTGTAAGCATATAATATTTAAAACAAAAGTATTATCTTAATCCGCAAATTCTTTCATTTGTATTCAGGTATGGATTCAATGAAAAAAATACAATTTAAAAAGAATTATTTTTCACATTAAAATTGAAAAATGAATTACAATAATGTTATAGGTACAATTGGTGTTGCAATTATTCTTATAGCATATTTTGCAAACACATTTAATCTTATTGAAAAAGATGGAAAGCTATATTTTGCCGCGAACACACTTGGCGCCGCACTGGCCTGTTTTGCATCCATGCTGATTCATTTTATTCCATTTGTTATATTAGAAGGCACCTGGACTTTAGTATCACTTTTTGCTTTGCTTTACCGTATCTGGAAAAATTAAATAAGTCTCTTGTGGCAGAAGAATTATTAATTATTAGAATAGAGGCTTTTGCTTACACTATACCTGCCAAGCCAACAACCATATCTCTCGGAACATTATACGAAGCAAAAAATTTCCTTGTAAAAATTTATACAAATAAAGGAATTGCGGGATGGGGTGAAGGCGCTCCATTTCCCATGATTGTAGGCGAAACGCAGGAAACCTGCATGGCATTGTCAAAAGATTTTGCTTTTTTACTATTAGGGAAAGATTCATTGCTGATTGATGAAAGAATGCGGCAGCTCACTGACTATGCTCCCTTCAATTTTACATGCAAAAGTGCATTTGATATGGCATTGCATGATGTTGCCGCCCAGTATGCAAATAAGCCATTGTATAAATTTCTTGGAGGCGAAAAAAAAGAATTATTGACTGATGAAACAATCTATATAGAATCACCTGAGCGAATGGCTGGGAGTGCGTTGAAAATAACTGCTAAAAATCCTTTTTTTATTAAAGTAAAATTAGGAAAGGATAACAATGCCCCACATGATGTTGAGATTGTGCAAACCATTCGCAGAGCAATTGGTAATACAATTCCTTTAAGATTAGATGCCAACCAGGGTTGGAGTGTTGATAATGCTGTTACGGTGCTCACTGCTCTTGAAGATGCAAATGTTGAATTCTGCGAACAGCCGGTTCATAAGCACGATATACAAGGTTTGAAAAAAATAACGCAAAGTTCACCAATAAAAATTATGGCTGATGAGTCATGCTTCAGTGCGCATGATGCACAACAATTAATAGAGCAACAGGCATGTGACTACATCAACATTAAGCTGGCAAAAACAGGCAGCATGGTTGAGGCTGGCGCAATTGCAAAGCTTGCCGCACTGCACAACATGAAATGTATGCTTGGCGGTATGGATGAATCAGCACTTGCTCTAACTGCTAATGCACATTTTGCGTGTGCACACGACAGCATTGTTTTTTATGATATGGATTATAATATTAATCATCTTGTAAATCCGGTTGCAGGTGGCGTTGTGATAAAAGATAATTATAGAATTTCTGTTACCGATGAGCCGGGCATTGGCGCAACGGTTGATGAAAGCTTTTTGAAAAAATGTGAGAAGCTGGTGTTTGAATTATGATTTATACACGTATAGTCTGCTTTAATTTTTTAGCTCCCTCTATGATGTTCTTCAATTTGCTTATGTATACTGAACTCGCATTTGTATAAATTTGATACCAGCAAAATAAATTTTGCCATTCCCTTTTTTTTTGTAAATTCGTAGCGGCATTTCTTTCTAACTATCAAAATTTTACGCTTATGAAGTTCATTACCATTATTAGTTTTAGCGGCCTTGCCGCCTTTGCCTTAAACCTTTGCGGGAGGGCCAACAATAAGACCTCCGGCCATGCTTAACTGCATATTTTTCTCCCGCCCAATGCCGGCGCAGCCTGCATACGGTGCACCATTTCATCTTACAGCAAACCCCAATAAACCGGGGCAAAATTCTTTTGTTTTCAAAAACATAAACAGCACCGCCTTACTGTACACCAATACAGAAACAGCATTTACTGTATGCAGCGAGGCCGATAAGCTGCCCTACACTTGCAACTACAATTTAACCGACACAGTAGCGGCACATCAGCCTTTTCAAATAATCTATAGCACAGGCTGGCTCTCTTACTACAAAACAAACAGAGACACGGTGTACGAATGGAAAGATGTAAGCTACAATGCTGAAGAACTATGCGACCCCGGCGACTTTTGTTTAGACTCGGTAGAGCAGTTGAAATATATAGGATGGTATCCCGATTATCCATACTCCACCTGTAACGTGCTGCCGCCAGTTGTTATCTTTTTTCATCCAGGGGGCTTTAGCGATTGCACTAGTATAGAAGATGCAGGCCATCTTTATGCCATAGCCCAACAAATGGCCCACCAAGGATTTATTTGCATTGTGGTGGAATACCGAAGGGGCCGGGTACTGAGCGATACACTTGCCAAACCGGGAGGAAGAGGAGTTCAGGTTTATTATACTACCAGCCAACAGGATTTATGCTACTACCGTGCTTTTCAGGATGTGCGGGGCGCCATACGCACCATTATAAAAAGAAACAGGGAAGCAGCCACCCCTTATAAATTTGACCGTACCAATATAGGTCTGGCAGGTTTTAGCGCAGGGGCTATCTGTGTGATTAATGCAGCATTTTACCCCACACAGGCCATGATAAACCAGGTTGACCAGGGTGCGCATAATGTACTCGGACCCATAGATGCCGACTACTATTATGGCGAGCCAACCATTGAATACCATAGCAAAATATTTGGCCTTAGCAATGGCTGGGGAAATGCCTTTATCCCTTTAAACTATGTAACGCACCCGCAGGATTTTTTCCCTGCCAGCGACAGCATACCCGTTATTTCTTTTCATGGAAAACTAGACTGGGAAGTATGCCCTTACGATTACCAGAATGTTTATTTTGCTGATACCGGGAAAATTACAAATATAGATCCTGCATTCCCGGGTGTTGTTATGAACCCCGAAACCCGCTGCCTGCCCGATGGCAGGGTGTTTTATTTGAATTCGGGTGTTGACCCGGGTGGTCCTAATAACAATGACCCTCCGCCCGATATAGATGCCTACCGTTTTGGTTCCAAAAAAATCTATTGTTTTTTAAAATCGCTTGGCGTTTATACAGAACTATATATGGACCCGCAGATGCATCATGGTGTGCAAATGGTACCACCAGACGATTTTGGCACAGGCTATACAAACGAGGCAGATGTTTTCAGCTATATTGGCGGGCGCATTGCTACATTTTTCCAGGCTATACTGTACAATAAAACACATCCCGGTTTTCTCAATACGCTAAAAACAAAACGCACTTATTTTGAAGATTGCGTTAATAACCGTGATAGCTGTAGTACAGTAAATAATAATGCCTGCACGGTACCCGAGCCACCAGGGGTTTGCAATTAATTTATTTCTCACCCCCTGTTCTGGCATCATTCATAACTCATTTCAAACTTTATATTATGAAAAAGTCATTTTCAATAAAATCAATATTTTTTATTCTTTTTAGTTTTCAATTATCAATTATCAATTATCAATTACATGCGCAACCCGGCAGTTTAGACTCTTCATTTGGTGTGGATGGAAGGGCTGTTTTTTCATCAGCCGCTCTGTATGGAGGCTCAATAGGGCATAGCACCCAAAAATCGGGTAAAATAATTCAATTGGCCTGGGATGGAGGGTTTGTAAACCTTATCCGGTATAATGCGGATGGCAGTATAGATGAAAGTTTTGGAGACAGTGGCGTAGCGCAGGCGAGTTATACAGATTTGGGATATACCAGTTTATATCTCTCCGGAATTAATGTACAGCAAGATGATAAAATATTGGTTGTGGGCTTTTACTTTCATAGCCCCGGTGATTACTATGCCAGGTCTGCCGCTGTAATGCGCTATAATGAAGACGGCAGCATAGATGAAAGTTTTGGCAACCAGGGTATTACTTCAATGCCTTTTAAAGATGGTCTTTTATCCTCACTAAATACCAATCGTACTATTGCGATAGATCCAGAGGAAAGGATTATTATCAGCGGAGGCTTTGAAGGTAACCATAGCAGCTATTCATTTGTTATCCGTTACCTGCCCGATGGCAGCCCCGATGAAAGTTTTGGCGATAAAGGCATGGTGAGCATAGATTTTATTGGTTTTAATTACAGTAACTTCAGGGCTGCGGATATTGCGCTGCAGAAAGACGACATGCTACTTGTGGGTGGGGATGCCTACAATTTTAATGACCCTGACAGGTTTGCTGTAACCCGCTTATTCCAAAATGGCGTTACGGATAGTAGCTATGGCGTAAATGGTTTTGCCTTGGCACAGTTTAATAATAATAAGCATGGGCTTATGGCAGCCATAGGGCTGCAATCCAATGGAAAAATTGTAGCCACCGGCACTACCCAAAAAACCGATTTTTCCAAGACCGATATAGCCCTTACCCGCTTTAGCACAGATGGGAAACTGGATGAGAGCTTTGGCGAAAAAGGAATAGTAATCACACATATAGCCGATGGATATTATGAAGAACCAAAAGATATTGCGCTGCAAAGCAATAATAAAATTGTAATGGCCTATTATTTATCAAAAATACAGTTCTCCCCAGACTATTTTGAGCTTTACCACTATACAGAAAATGGCGCTACCGACAGCAGCTTTGGCGAAAACGGAAGAGTTACTACAGATTTTACAGACCTTACAGGCCGTGGTGGAGGAGCTCAAGATGTGAGTATAGAGAAGGGGGGAAAAATATTAGCAACAGGTGCAGCAAGTTATAGTTATGCCCTTGCCCGCTACTATGGCGACCCTGTAAATCAACATCCTTTAATTACTAAAATAAAAAGATGGATACGCAACCATATACTTAATTTCCAGGATATGGGAACAACAGCTAATACAGCTTATTATACTATTGAGCGGAGCAATAATGCAACAATGAATTTTACAGAAGTAGCAAGAAGAACTCCTAATACCAGCAACAGCTATTCCTATTCAGATAATGCAGCATCAACAGAAAGTAACAATTATTATCGCATAAAAGCTGTAGGTAACGATGGCAGTATTACTTACTCAGATGTTGTAAGCGAAACAGATTATAAAACATCTTCTTCTGTAATCATCTATCCCAATCCTGTAAAAGATGTGCTGCATGTTAGTGGTTTAAACGCATCAGACAAAACATCACTATCAATTATTAACGCACAGGGGAATGTGATTAAAAAAGTTTCTGTGAATGCAACAAGCTATGAGTTAAATGTAAAACAACTTCAAAGAGGAACTTATTATTTAAAAATAAATGATACTAATTCTTACCAGTTTATAAAAGAGTAATTGTATTTACAAAATGGTAATAGAAAGTAATAACGCATAAACATATTACATAAAATCTCCCCGCAGAAACAGGGAGATTTTTTTTGTTACTCAATATCATTCCGCTCCATCTGTCTTTGCTCTTTGCACTGCATAATCACCAACCTTGTAACCTGTTTCCAAACCAATCCTGCAATCACTGCTATAATGAATGCCGCCAACCAATCTTGACCTTGATGCATCCTGCGCCATTTGCATTAAGCATCTGCCCTGTTTGGAATAATATGCCCTAAGATAGTTACGGCTGCACCGCTAAATGTTGAATGACCAGATATGTATGCAGTAAAATTAGGAATACCTGTAAGCGTTTTTATATCCGGATTCATTTGTGTGGGTCGCGGATTAAAATAAAAATATTTTGTATTTGATGATATTATTTTTTGCAATGATAATTAAATATCGGTCTGACGGCTTAGAGCCGTCTGACCGATATTGTTTTGGTTTTCAGACCTCGCAGGTCTTTAAGACCTGTGAGGTCTAAATGTTTTAGCTACTCATTCTTTTTTCATCTTCAAGCGACTTACTACAAAGTTGCCCACCATCTTTCCGCACTCCGTACTTATAATACATGTATTATGAAAATGAAGACCTCCATAAAAACGAGCCCAGTTATTTTCTTCAGCAGCAGCTCTAAAAGATTTAAAAGAACGGCTTGGAATACCAAATTCTAATTCAGTGGTATCAGTATAAGCGAAGTTATCACCGAACACACTTGTTAATGCTTCTGCTGCTGCCGATGAGCAGGTTGAGTGCCCGCAGGTATATTCCGGGAAAGGCGGTGTTTGCAAGTGTGGCATCCAATCAGGATTAAAATATTTATTAATCACTGTTTCGGGTCTTACGGTGTTGTAAGTAAATTTTACTTTCCAGCATTCAATAAATGCGTCAAATAAAGTAATCGCAGTTTTAGTATAGGCATATACAGTAGTATTGTAATCGGCTTTTGCTTTTTGTGCAGCAATACCAACAATGCTCATCCAGTGACCCGGGGGTGAAAGTTTTTTTGTGCCATACATCACATGCCCGATAACATTTAATTTAAAGGGATTATCGTCCCAAAAATCAGCTATCCATTTTTGTTCCGTCGTTAAGCTGTCTACTGCATTCATTACCTGAACAACCTGCTTATAATAGGCGCTGTTTTTATCAGTAATATTAAAGGTATAAGGAGGAGGTGCAGGAAATTGTCCTGCACTATCTAAAACTACCGGACGAATTGAATGCCAGCTAGGCTCCATGGCCTGTGAATAAGCAGGAGGAGTGGGAACCCACCGTCCGGGAGAATCCATCATCACTGTATATTTTTGGTAACTTCTTGTTTGCGCATAATTATCTTTTTTACTCCATTGCATTATTACGGCCGCAACCGTATCTGCATAATAAACAGAGTTATTGTAAATATCCAAGGGCATGCCATGGTCTTTTGCAAGCTGCTTTAAGCTATCAACATATTTTGTTGTTTCTGCACCGGAAAAGGTAACTAACTCTCCCAATTTCCAGAACCCAAGCAATGATGCAAATTCATAATTTATCTTTTTGGTGGCTTCAGGTTTTGGCACATAATCTAAACCTCTCAATTGCCCTGCAAGTGAATTGTAT
Source organism: Chitinophagales bacterium (assembly GCA_038206235.1). Lineage (GTDB taxonomy): Bacteria > Bacteroidota > Bacteroidia > Chitinophagales > Chitinophagaceae > JBBRBB01. The sequence goes on along the minus strand of JBBRBB010000017.1, from coordinate 8,493 downwards.
TGCGAAGGATAGCCCGCAACAATAATTTCATAAGCAGCAACATTCGCATACAAATAATTACGCGATGCCACAACGGGCGTAAAGTTATTTCCCATTACTACACTGTTCAGCTCATACACAGATTTGCAGTATATGTCTGGATTTTTAAAGAATGCTTCATAATCATTCTTTCTGTTGCAGGCAAGTAAAAGCATGCATACAGAACAACCTATTACCAATTTTTTCATAACAATTTTTAAAAGGATAAAAGTAAAATGTGAAAAACTATTTTGAGACCGGTACATAAAAAGTTGCATCACTTTATAACATCTTATTATCTGCACATGATGCAAGAGTAGGCAACAGTAACCCTGCACATAAAAACCTTTTTTATTGAATAAAAAATAAGATGAAATTATTTATAAGCATGATTGCTTATAGTAATGAAATGATGAGAAAGTTAAAGCAGGCAGTCTGGTGGTTGTTCGCCGCAGGGAAGATATTGATGACTGCAAATGATAGCTGCAGCCAAATTATAAGAGATATTATTTTTTTGTGAGAACAAATTTTTTGCCTGTTCGTTTATTTCATAATCGTTTGTCAACTGCCTGAATATCTCCGCTTTTTTATTGTTGTCGTTGTTTGCAGGAAGCCCGTTTACATTTCCGAAATAATCATTTGCCTTTTGCTGAATTTCTGTTTTTTCATAATGACGAATGCAGAGTAAAATAAGCGTATCGTTATATACTTTACGCTTTACATATTTGTATGTTTCCCCGTGTATGTTTATTTCACCATCTGTTCTCTCAAAATTATTCCAGTTGGTTTGATAGGGAAGATTAACAGGAACTTTTACCGTTATTAATTCGTCGTCACTGTATTGCCCTTTGTCAAGCTGAGCTTCTAATGCAATATCAGATTGCTTTTGAGCATAATCTGCCAATATTCTGTAGCCGATAATATTGAATACAAATAAGGTAAGAAACGATATGGCTGCGAGCTTTTTCATTAACACTGCACAAGGTAAAGGAATTTAGCAATTAAGCAAATGAGTATTAGGGAAACCTTCACTTTGTTTTAGTTTGTTTAAAAATTTATCTGTATCTGTATATTTTCCGGTTTTTCCTTTTTGTATAGCGATAGCCAGAGCTATATGTTCTTTTTCGCCCAACGATAAAACTGAAACATTTTTTACACCTTCATTTCTTTCAATAATTGCTGAAGAAGTTTAGAAGTGGCTTTGTCTTTTGATTGCACAATTAAAGTTTCCATACTGTAAAAATATAAATAATTGTTTGAGTTTGGTTAAGATGATTGCAACACAACATTAAAATTCGTGAAACCATTCAGGAAGAAAAGAATTCTTTTTTCTTAATACCTTCATCAAAAGAATCGTATGAAAAAAGTAATTGTGTTAAGGTTGATAATCTGTGTTATCCCTTTTATAACTAATGCACAAACTAAATCCATCACAGGGTTTACAGGCAATTCAGCGCAGCAACAATTTGCACTCGAGCAAAAATTCGATGCAAACCTTAGTGGTGAAAATATTGGAAGCACCATAAAAGAATTATCGGCGAGGCCGCATCATTTGGGTTCACCCGGCAGTAAAGAAGTGGCAGAAAATATTTATAATAAGTACAAAAGCTGGGGATGGGATGCTCGTATAGATACGTATCATGTTTTATTTCCAACACCCAAAACAAGATTGTTGGAAATGACTTCACCCGCGGTTTATACTGCATTACTGAAAGAGCCACCATTAAAAGAAGATGCAACCAGCAATCAGGAAAATCAATTGCCAACTTACAATGCATGGAGCGCAGATGGAGATGTAACAGGGGAACTTGTTTTTGCGAATTATGGTTTGCCCGATGATTATGAAATGCTTGAACGCATGGGCATTGATGTGAAAGGAAAAATTGTGATTGCAAAATATGGCAATAGCTGGCGCGGCATAAAGCCTAAAGTAGCACAGGAACACGGCGCTATCGGATGCATTATTTATTCTGACCCCAAAGATGATGGATATTACCAGGGCGATGTGTATCCGCAGGGCGCATATAAAAATGAATATGGCGTGCAGCGCGGAAGCGTAATGGATATGATGATTTATCCCGGCGACCCTTTAACTCCAAATGTTGGTGCAACAGAAAATGCCAAACGAATTTCAAGCCATAATGAAGCTGCCAATTTATTAAAGATACCTGTGCTGCCAATCAGTTATCATGATGCACAACCCTTACTTGCAGCGCTTGAAGGGCCTGTTGCTCCAGATGAATGGCGTGGCGCTTTGCCTATTACATACCATGTAGGGCCGGGCAAAACAAAAGTGCATTTGAAAATGGAATGCAACTGGAATATAGTGAATTGCTACGATGTAATTGCGATGCTCAAAGGTTCTCAGGAGCCTGATGAATGGGTGATACGCGGTAACCATCACGATGCATGGGTGAATGGCGCTAGTGATCCTATTAGCGGTCAGGCTGCTTTGCTTGAAGAAGCAAAATCAATTGGTGAATTAGTGAAAACAGGATGGAGACCAAAACGCACATTGGTGTATTGTTCATGGGATGGTGAAGAACCCGGATTACTTGGCTCAACAGAATTTGCAGAGGACCATGGCGATGAGTTGAAGCAAAAATGTGTAGTGTATATTAATTCAGATGCAAATGGAAGAGGCTTTCTTTTTGCAGCAGGCTCACACGCTTTGCAAACCCTGATGACAGAAGTGGCAAGAGATGTAAACGACCCGCAAACAAATGTGAGTGTGCTGCAAAGATTAAAATCAAAAAAAATAACAGATGCTTCTTCAGCAAAAAATAAAAAAGAGGCGATGGCAAAGAATGAATTGGAATTAGGAGCGTTAGGTTCAGGTTCTGATTATTCTCCATTTTTCCAGCATCTTGGCGTGCCTGCACTTAATCTTGGTTTTGGTGGTGAAGATAATGGCGGAGAATATCATTCCATTTTCGATTCGTATGATGATTACCGCCGTTTCAAAGACCCGTCATTTGTGTACGGAGTGGCGCTGTCTAAAACCGCCGGTCATGCAGCTTTACGTATGGCTGATGCTGATGTCTTGCCTTTTGATTTTAGGGATTTGTACAAAACAATTAATGGTTATGCAACCGAATTAATAACCATGACAAATGATATGCGAGAAATTACAAGACTTGAAAATGACATCATCAAAGCAAATAATTATTCCCTTGCAGAAGATACTGCCCAAAGAATTCATGCGCCAAAGCAAAAAGATGAAGTGCCCTATATTGATTTTTCTCCTTTGCAAAATGCACTAACATCTTTACAAAAAAATACCGATACATTAAATAGTGTATGGCACAAGGCTGATAGCACACAGAGCAATCATGATGCGTTGAATAAAATATTGTACCATGCTGAACAGCAATTATTACTTGTAAATGGGTTACCAAAAAGAAGCTGGTACAAACATGCCATCTACGCACCGGGATTTTATACAGGCTATGGAGTAAAAACATTACCCGGCATTCGTGAAGCAATAGAGCAGCGCAACTGGAAACAGGCGCAGGAGCAAATTATTCTTGCTGCTGAAGCCATAAATAAGTTGAGCAATTATTTGGTGAAGGCAGCAGGGATAAAGTAAAACTTGATAATTACTTTTTAATATATCGCATTAAGGGAAATAATGCCGGACAAAAAAAGTTTGAGATGTAATATTATGTACCCCACCTGTATTGGTACTATTAAACTTCCGTTGCATTGCACTCTTGCACTTTAGTTGCGCAAATGCCGCTACTTGTGGTTGCATTGCCGCAAGTATTGTTTGAAAGAGTTGCGTATATTTAGAAGTTGAACCAACATCGCCTATATAGGCGATGAGTTTTTTACTTCCTATCTTGTAGTTTATTTTTTAATTTTTTAAAACTATAAGATCATGGAAAAAAAACTTTAAGTCTGCAAGCTATTGCAGCATTGGAAAAAGCCAGCCAGTATTTATCTCTTGGACATTACAGTGCTACCACCATTCGCAATTATCTTTCTGAGTTGCGTTATCTCTTTGTTTATTATGCTGATGTAAATCCCGCAGATTTTACAGAAGATATGGTGATGCAATATTTATTGTATCTGTCAAAAACACTTGGATGCAGCCGGGTAAAGTGTAAGATGGCTGCACAAAGCATTTCTTTTTTCTTTCGTCATGTATTAAAGCAAGCTATGTAATATCCACTGTTATTTAGTGTCTGCAAGAAAACGCCTTTTTTTTAAAAAATGCTGCTCATCGGTAGTGATGAGCAACAGATGACCTAACTCTGCTTTCCTGCTTAACTTGCCTTTAGTGATCCACTCTGTGTGCGGTTCAAATATGGAATAAATTTTTTCACCAGCCGGTATTACTTCCTCTTGTATCAAACGGCGCCGGGTTAAATCAATCATCTTTACAGCGTAGTCTTTATAGCGTTGTAAGTCAATCAGGGCCAGCAATGCAGCCGGGCTGGCTGCTACAGCAACATTATGCTCCAGTATGACCTGGCAGCGATGCACTAATGCTTCGGTGTGTTGCAAATATGTTTTTACACTTTGCTTTTTAGGCGCTTCTTTTTTGCCTTTGAACACCTGGTGAGATGTAGCCCGGAAAATACTTTTGATGGTTTTACGAATATGTTTAATTTTTCGCCAGCCCGTAAGATGTATTTCTTTTTGCAGCCTTTCAATTGTGTCCAAACATTTTCGTGTACTGTCCCATAACAAATTCAGGTCGGTTGGAAAATGCCCGATTGGTCTCTAAAACATAACTATCGGTTTTGAGCCTAAGTTCTTGCTGTTCTTTTTTTTAAGTAATGAATGTCCTGCTTCTACAATAAGCAGATTAATTTGTTGCAACAATTGTTCATCAATTAACTGCACATTATCTAATATACTTTGGTAAGCAAATTCAATTTTATCTTTTTCAATAAATGCAGTGGCGTGTACACCCATTATCTCTCTTACTAATTGATCATAATTGGCTAAATGTTCTAAGCGATCCCAGTTGGTACCAAGTGTATGACGAACTACTGCCAATATCAGTACATGCCATAAATCCATGCCTTTACGACCAGTCTTTTTTTTGTCTTTGCAAATCTGCTTCTCCAGCAAGCAAAAAACTTTTTCATTAAGCTTGGGGTAAAGGGTCAAAAGATCGTTTTACTGTTTTATCGCAGCAGGTATTACTGGAACTGAGGGCTTATTATCTCATTTATAAACCCAAAGAATACCTGTTTAATGGCAGCCATTGCGGCAGAAAGATGAGTGTGCGAAACATACAGCACACCCTTCAAAAAACACTGGCACAAATTGGTCTTGGAAGCAAACAATATTACAGTACATACTCTGCGCCATAGTTTTGCCACGCATTTAGTTGACAATGGCACGGACTTGCATACAGTCAAGGAACTGCTTGGTCATACCACACTGCAAACCACAATGCGTTGTTATATGCACCTTAGTTCAAAGCGCATACAAGCTGTCGTTAATCCGTATGACATACTAAGGTGAACGGACAAAACAATAAGGGAACATCATCGAAATAACAAACCCTTCAAAATGATGTTACCATGTTGTCATACACAATGCCAAAGGCTTACAGTACAGCAGGTATTACTAAAGCATCATTCATTACCGGATGCTTCGGCAAATCTTCATGTGCAAAAAGTATTACACCGTTTAAAAGTATGCCGTACTGCTGCATTAGGTTATCATGTGTACCGTTGCAGCAATGATGAGTGTGGTGAGATAAAATATCAATATCATCCCGCAGGTGCGGGACCGTGACAGGCATTGTCCACAATGCGGAAGTATTAAAAAAGATGAGTGGATAGAAGCACGTATGCAGGAACTGCTTCCGGTAAAATATTATCATGTAGTATTTACGCTGCCGCATGAATTGAACAGTTTGGTGCTGGGGCACCGCAAAGTTTTATATAAACTATTGTTCGATGCCTCTACCCAAACGCTGCTCAGTTTTGCTAAAGATGAAAAATACCTGGGAGCCGTGCCGGGCATCTTCAGCGTATTGCATACGTGGGGACAGCAACTCAGTTTTCATCCGCACATCCACTCGATTGTAAGTGGTGGTGGAATCACAGATGCTAAGAATTGGAAAGATGCTAAGAAAAACACGTATCGTTTCTTGTTCCCTTTAAAAGCAATGAGTATGGTTTATAAAACAAAATTTTTGCAGGCATTAAAAGAATTGATAGCAAACAAAACAGTGATACCGATAGCAGGCGCAGATACATTTGCATTATTCAATATGCTCTATCAAAAAGACTGGGTGCTGTATACAAAAGCACCTTTTGGCGGGCCGCAAAATGTTATTGAATACTTAGGCAGATATACCCATAAGGTCGCCATCAGCAATCATAGGATCAGCAGTATTAATGATGAAGATGATACGGTGACTTTTGGGTATAAAGATTATGCCGATGGGTAAACAAAAAGAGATGACGCTGCAGGCAGGTGAATTTATCCGCCGGTTTGAACAGCATATATTACCTGAGAGATTTACCAAAATAAGAACATACGGATACCTGGCAAACAGAAACAGGCACCGGCGCATAAATGAAGTACTTAAAAAAATGAAACTGCCCCTGCATAAAGGGTTGGTAAAAATACCGCTTGAGTTGCGCATGATGGAACGATACGGCATAAATATTAAACAGTGTCCATGCTGCAAACAGGAAACTTTGCAACTGCTGACGATATATTATCTCTGTGCACAGCATCCTGTGGAGAAGCAGGCAGATGATGGCTGATAAAAAAATGCAGGCCGTGTAACACATTACTCAAACAGTACAGGCAACGTTGATGGATGTAAAGGAAGTGCTATGCCCGTACAAGAAAAAAATAATGACAAAAACAGAAAATAAAAGCATAATCTCCTAATTTTAAACAACAATTTTTATCCTTGTAAAAATAAATGTCAACTGATAAGAATATAAAAGCAAAATAAAATTTTTAAACTTAACCAATAGAAACAACAAGGTTGATACTTTCTCCCTAATAGCAAGTCAAGGCAGCAAAATCAGAAATAGAAAAAGGTAAATTGATTTATTGCCATTTTGCTGGTAGTATGCTTTATCATTACCTACCCCACCCCGTTCTTATATTGAAAAAGGGTTCAATATTCAACATTGGACACAAATGCCTGCTGGTGGACACTTTGCAGCTATGGAGCAACCCAACTTATTAGCGAAAGACATCACTGATTTTTTTATGACCCTTACTTAATTTTTTCCTATAAAAGATTTTTTAAAATGCACTGCGAATGAAACCCCGATTGATTTAAGGGCAGCACACACAAGGGGTTTGGCGTTATTGGGGCAGGACGTTGTTAGCATCGGCTGTAGTTCGCTATCAGTTTCAGTTCCAGCAGACGAACATCGCCAAACTTTAGTTCTTCTATACTACAACCTCACTTCATATCTCTGCCCAGCTTTTTATCAGATCTCTCAGGGCAAGTATATCCGCTTTCCGTTCATGCAGCCTGCATTTACGTGGTAATCTTCTGTACAGCAATAGGGCTTTTGTTTGTTATGCAACATCACCCATATTAACCCGCCTTTTATGCAGTTTCTGTTCGTAGGCTCGAATGTTTGCCGCCTGCTTTCTTCAGGTTCGTAGTCGTCTGCTGCACCCTTGCTCTTGGCTAATACTCCCTACTGTAAAGCGTATTCGGGACTTGCACCCTATAGCGTGATACACATGCCTGATACACATAAAAAAACCTGCGGGAGAAATTCCCGCAGGTTTATGAATTTATTGCACTGAAATGTATTAGTTGTCCTTCACTAACTTAATGGTTTTTCTTCCGTCATCATTAATCAGGCTTACGAAATACATTCCATTTGCGTAACCGGCAACATTAATATCAACCTGATTCTCACCAATAAATGCCGTTCCTTCTTTCACCAATAATACCTTACCCGCTATATCTCTAAGCTCAATTGAATATTTCCCTTCGTTTACAGCGCTGAATATTACTTTAGATATTCCCTGTGTGGGGTTAGGACTTACCGTAAATATTTCAGGTGTATTATTGCCAGACTGTTGAATCATTTTGCCTCCGCCACCCACCGTTACGGGATAAGCTGTCTTGGTTGAACTGCCACATCCATTACTGGTTTGACAATAGATAGTACCGGATATATTTCCAAACTTAACCGTTATGTTCGGAGTGTTTTGACCCGACAGTATCTTAATTGAGTTTGCACTCGTTGTCCAGGTATATGTTTGACCTGCTACTGAATTGGTTACAGAATAAGGTACATTAGTCTGCTGAGCTGCAACCATTGTGGCGCCTGAAATTACAGGAGCATAAGGCTTGCCATATAAGCTAAGTGATTGCGCCTTGCTTGTGCCGCAGGTGTTTGATGCGGTTACAGAAATACTTGACACAATAAGTCCCGCAGGAATGCTCACGGTAATGCTCGTTCCTGTATTGCTAAGCACTGTAAAGCTTGCTGGTACTGTCCAGTTATAAGAGGTAGC
>JBBRBB010000016.1:0-102608 GCA_038206235.1 Chitinophagales bacterium | reverse complement strand
CGCCGATGTTTGCACTTGTCCCTTAGAACCAATACTTGGATTATTAAAACATCCGCTCACAGATATTGGTCTTGCCAAGTTTTTAGAAGATGCGAAGAAGAGTATGTAATGTCAACTAACGCCTCAACGAAACCTCACAGGTTTATCAAACCTGTGAGGTTTATGCAACACTTCATTGCACATTGTTCGTGCCGCAGAATTGGGCGCCGATGTTTGCACTTGCCCCTTGGAACCAATCCTTGAATTATTGAAACATCCTTTAACTGATATTGGTCTTGCGAAATTTTTGGAAGATGCGAAGAAGAGTAGGTAATATCAACTAACGCCTCAACGAAATCCTCACAGATTTATCTGAGATAGACCGCAGACCTCACAGGTCTCAAAGACCTGTGAGGTCTTATCAAACTTTTAAATATGAAACTTTATTCCCTGCGCCAACGGTAAGCTTGTGCTGTAATTAATCGTGTTTGTTTGCCTGCGCATGTAAGTCTTCCATGCGTCGCTGCCGCTCTCTCTTCCACCGCCTGTTTCTTTTTCACCACCAAATGCACCGCCAATTTCTGCACCGCTTGTTCCAATATTTACATTGGCAATTCCGCAATCACTTCCTTCAGCAGATAAAAATAATTCCATCTCTCTCATGTTGTTTGTAAAGATGGATGATGAAAGCCCTTGCGGTACGCCATTCTGCATGGTAATGGCTTCATCAATGGTTTTATATTTCATCACATATAATATAGGTGCGAAGGTTTCTTCCTGCACAATATCAAATTCATTCTTCGCTTCGATAATGCAAGGCCTTACATAAGAGCCGCCTTCATATCCATTGCCATTCAATACGCCTCCTTCAACAATTATTTTCCCACCTTCTGCATTTGCTCTTTCAATTGCATTCGAATAATCTTTCACCGCTTTTTCATCAATCAATGGTCCCACATGATTAGCACTATCCAAAGGATCACCGATTTTTAATTGAGCATAAGAACCTTTTAATACTTCAATCGTTTTATCATAAATATTTTCATGGATAATTAATCTTCGTGTAGTTGTACAGCGCTGACCAGCCGTGCCAACTGCCCCGAACACAGCGCCTGTAAGCACCATTTTCAAATCTGCATTTTCGGTAATGATGATTCCATTGTTGCCACCCAATTCAAGAATAGTTCTTCCAAATCTTTCGGCAACTACTGTTGCTACTCTTTTACCAATTCTTGTAGAACCTGTAAAAGATATAAGCGGAATGCGTTTATCGTAGTTCATTAAATCGCCGCAGGCATTACCTGTTACCAAGCAGCTTACTCCTTCGGGCACTTCGTTTTTGGCAAACACTTCTGCAATTATATTTTCACAAGCCACTGCACACAGAGGCGTTTTGGATGATGGCTTCCACACACACACATCGCCGCAAACCCATGCCAGTGCTGCATTCCAGCTCCACACGGCTACAGGAAAATTGAATGCTGAAATAATTCCTACAATTCCTAATGGATGCCACTGCTCGTACATTCTGTGTCCGGGTCTTTCGCTGTGCATCGTTAAGCCATAGAGTTGGCGGCTAAGCCCTACTGCAAAATCACAGATGTCAATCATTTCCTGCACTTCGCCCAAGCCTTCCTGCAGACTTTTGCCCATTTCATAGCTTACTAATTTGCCAAGCGGCTCTTTGTATTTGCGTAATGCTTCACCAACCTGACGAACTACCTCTCCTCTTTTTGGTGCGGGCCATTTGCGCCATTCTTTAAATGCGGCTTCAGCTTGGTGCAAAACTTGTTGATATGCTTCAGCATCTGTTGTTGTTACATTGCCAATGCATTTTCCATTCACAGGTGTTGATGATTGAATTTGCTCACCACTGCTCTTGAGCCATTTTGTTCCTGTTGAAGTGCCTGCATTGGTTTGCTGTATGTTTAGTTGTTGCAAGAAATCCATGAGAAAGAAAATTTAAGGTGGCAAAAGTACAGGAATAATTTGTTTGTTATTATTGAATTGAATTCGTAGAAATGTATGATGTAAATAAGTAATTTTGTTTTAAAACAATTACAATGGAAACAATATTAATACAGGCAACTGATGAGAAAGAATTGAAGCTGATTGAGACTTTCATTGAGAAACATCATTTAAAAGGACGTATTCTTTCAGATGACCAGAAAGAAGATATTGTATTAGGTAAACTAATGGAGGAAGAAAAAAACGGATTACAAGTTGATGTTATAACACTGCTTTCTGAAAAATCGTTGGCTGAAGAATGGAATAGTGAGGAAGATAGCAGATATGACAAATACTTTAAAAGATGAGATATCAGAAAGGAGATATTGTTTGGGTTAATTTTCCTTTTACAGATGGCTCACAAATGAAACCCCGGCCTGCTTTAATCATTTCAAACGAAACGGTAAACAAAACCGGAGATTATATTCTTATACAGATAACTTCTAAATTAAAAAGAGATAATCTATCTATTGAAATTTCAGATAGTGCATACACTGAACACCCCCTTGAGTTAAAAAAGTTATATTCGCTTTCATAAAATATTTATACTGAATGAAGCTTTAATTCTGAATAAAATTTCAGCAGTAACAGAAACGTTTAGTCAAAAAATAATTGAAAGTATCTTAACTATTTTAAGATAAAAATTCTCAAACCTTTATCTCTGCAATTGAGATTGCTCTAAAGAATGATATTCATCAACACAGTTAATACTGCTCTGCATCACTTGGAAAGCTGTTGCCTTTTACATCATTTATGTATTGTTGAACGGCGTTAGTTGCCTGCTCGTGTATGTTTAAATATTGCCGCAGAAACCGCGGCTTAAATTCGGTGTTGATGCCGAGCATATCGTGCATTACCAATACCTGCCCATCACAATATTTTCCGGCGCCAATACCAATAGTGGGAATGTGTAAATTTTCGGTGACTTCCTTTGCAAGCTGTGCAGGAATTTTTTCGAGCACTATTGCAAAGCACCCGGCTTCCTGCAGCAGTTGTGCATCTTTGCGCAGCTTATTTGCTTCGTTTTCATCTTTTGCACGAACATTATAGGTTCCGAATTTATAAATGCTTTGCGGCGTTAAACCCAAATGCCCCATCACAGGAATGCCCGCTGAAACAATTCTTTTAATACTGTCAGTAACTTCTTCCCCACCCTCTAATTTTATTACATGTGCACCGGTCTCTTTCATAATGCGAATGGCAGAAGCCAATGCTATCTCTGAATTGGATTGATAAGAACCAAAAGGCATATCAACCACAACAAGGCAACGGCTTACGCCGCGTATTACTGATGAAGCATGATAGATTATATGGTCAAGTGTAATGGGTAAAGTGGTTTCATACCCTGCCATTACATTACTGGCGCTGTCGCCAACGAGGATTACATCAATACCTGCACCGTCAATAATTTTTGCAAAAGAAAAATCGTAAGCCGTAAGCATGGAAATTTTTTCTCCATTGGCTTTCATCTTCTGCAAGGTGTTGGTGGTAACTTTTTTTATTTCTTTTTGAGAAGTTGACATCTGAAAGTTTTTTAAATGTTGTTAGGCTGAATATGGCTCTGCATTAGAATAAAACATATCCAGATGTCTGGTGCAAAGATTGTGATTTTTATTAGAAAAAGTGAAATTAGCAAAATAACAAAGCAGGACTTATAACGAATTAGTTTCATAATTTTATAAAAACAAATTTTATGTGGACTGATTTTATTGAACAAAAGCAAGATGTTCTGGGCGGTAAACCCGTAATTAAGGGAACGAGAATTGGTGTAGATTTTATTTTGGAGAAAATTGGAGCCGGAGAAACAATTGAAGATTTGCTGGCAGCTTATCCCTTTTTAACCAAAGAAGCTATTCTTGCTTGCGTATCTTATGGCGCCGCCACAATACGGAATGACACATTAATTGAAATGGTATGAGTTTTCCATTGATTGTTGCAGATGAAAGTGTAGACAGAAGAATTTTAGTTGCTTTACAAGCAGCCGGCTATAAAATTTATTTAATTGCGCAAAATGATGCAGGAAGTGATGATAGCGAAGTAATAAAGATCGCTTTAAAAAAAAGATGCATTTATTATTACAGAAGATAAAGACTTTGGCGATGAAATTGTTTACAAAAAATCTCCTCATAATGGCAGCTTGCTTTTGCGATTAGCCGGAAATGGAAATTGAAAATAAAATTTCACTTGTACTTAAAGTTCTTGAATTACATGTCACAGAACTTATAAATTCATTCTCTGTATTAACAGCAAAAAAATTAAGAATTAGAAAGTAGAAACATTAAAAATTTATTTCATCCCGCATTTCCCAATTCTTTGCTTACTTCCTCATACAAATGCTGTATTAGTCCATCTGCCAAACCAATTTTCGGAATATATATCTCTTCAATATCTGCCCAGCGCATCACGTTTATATAAATTTGAAGTGCAGGTACAATTACATCTGCCCTGTCTCTGCGCATTTTGTAAAGACTTATTCTTTCTTCAAGTGTAACGCTCGATAATTCTTTGTAATAATCTCTCAGCAAATCGAGTGAAAGTGGTTTGCCCTCTTTTCTTTTACTCAGCGAAAAAATTTTGTTGATATTGCCGCCTGAGCCAATTGCAATCTTTGGCAATTTGCTTTTGAAATTTTTCTTTATATCATCCCGCATCATGTCCCATTGAGATTCCTCTACCATATTTTTTAAAACCCTTATGGTTCCAATGTTGAATGATTCTTTGTAATGCAGTTCGCCCTCATCAAAAAATGTTAGCTGTGTGCTGCCGCCGCCTACGTCAATATATACATACGAATGTTCTTTATCGAGATTTTCCGCAATATGATTTTCATAAATGTAAGCGGCTTCTTCTTCACCGCTGATGATATTAATTTCTATTCCTGTTTCAAGCTTAATCTTTCTTATCACATTACTGCTGTTTACAGCATCACGCATGGCGCTGGTAGCACAGGCTTTCACATGCTTTATATTGTACACATTCAATAAATAATTATAAGCTTTCATGGTTTGCAATATCATGTCCATTTTATGCTTGCTTATTTGTCCTTTTTCAAATACATCAAAACCAAGACGTAAAGGCACACGAATGAGATTGAGCTTATTGAATTCGGGCTTGCCATTACTATTTTCAACAACCTCAGTTATCAACAGTCTTGCGGCATTACTGCCAATATCAATTGCTGCGAGCTTCAACTGGTTTTATTGTTTTTTTGTGCAGGTAATTAAATGTTTCTACCTGTGAACGTGTTTTCTTTTTACCTGCGGAAGATACATAGTTATTTGAAAGCTCATCATCGAGAATGCGGGCTTTCACATTATCGCTTAATTGAATGTGGATAATATCTTTTATTTCTTCTTTGATATCTGAATCGGTTACAGGAATGGTGGCTTCAAGCCTGTGGTCGAGATTACGAACCATCCAGTCTGCTGAAGAAATATAAATTTTTTCTTTGCCACCATTATGAAATATCAAAACCCTTGCATGCTCCAGATATTCATCAACAATGCTGATGGCCTGTAAACGATTTTTTAATTTCACATTTTCTGTTTTAGCACAGAAAATTCCTCTTGCAACCATCTGCACATTTACACCTGATTTTGCAGCATTGTATAATTTATAGATAACTTCTCTATCGCTAAGCGAATTAATTTTTATTATGATGGATGCTTCTTTACCTGCCTTAGCATTTTTTATTTCCTGGTTGATGAGCCTGTTAATGTGTTTGCGCATGTTCACGGGACAAACGAATAATGTTTTGCATTCATTGAGATGTATTATGCCCACCTTATGGTTTTCGAGATACTTGAATATGCGGTTAATATCTGCCATTATATTTCGATTGCTTGTCAGCAAAAAATGGTCTGCATAAGCCCTTGCCGTTTTTTCATTCAGGTTGCCTGTGCATACGAATCCATACTGGATTATTTTTTTCCCAACTTTCTTTTTTATAACACATAGTTTTGCATGCACTTTCATGTCATGCAGGCCTATCAATACTTTCACACCTTCATCTTCGAGATAATTTTTCCAATCGAGATTAGCTTCTTCATCAAACCTGGCTCTTAATTCAAGCATCACTACAACCTGTTTCCCATTTCTTGCTGCATTTACCAGTGCATTAATTATTCTTGAATTGGGCGCAAGACGATAGGTGGTAATTTTTATGGTTACAACTTCAGGGTCTATTGCTGCTTCACGCAGTAAATCAATTACAGAATCGAATGTGTGATAGGGAAAATGGAGCATTACATCCTGTTTCAACACAACATCTGTTACACGCAAGCTCTCACGCAGCGCAGGATGCAGGAATGCAGCACGGCGAATATTTTTTTGTGCGAACACATCAGGAAAATCCATAAAATGCCTGAAGTTGTGAATGCGTCCGCCGGGAATAATGCTGTCTCTGCGGGTTAAATTCAATCGCTGCATCAGATAGGCAAGCAAGCCGGCATCCATCTCTTTATCGTACACAAAGCGAACAGGTTTTGCTTTACGCCGGTTCTTTAATCCTTTCTCAATCTTTTGCACAAATGATGTGGCAACATCGTTATCAATATCAATCTCGGCATCTTTGGTTACTTTAAAAACATGCGCATCAAAATGGTCGTAACCGAAATAAGAAAATATGTAGGGAAGGTTGAAGCGAATAACATCTTCAAGCAGAATAATGGAATGTATGCCCGGTTTTGATGGCAATAAAACAAAACGACCCGCGGCTCTGCTTGGCACTTCTATCAATGAATATTTTTGCTGATAAGCAGAATCATGCTTGCGCATTACTACGCCGAGGTAAATGCTTTTCTCCCTTAGGTAGGGAAGCTGCGGAAGACTTTCAATCATTAGTGGAATAATGTTGGAACGTACTTCTTCATCAAAAAATTTTTTTACAAATTCCTGCTGCTCTTTTGTTAGTTTTTTTTCTGTTGTGAGAAAAATGTTTTCCTTTTCCATTTCCTGCAAAATCCCGTGCCATATACGGCTGAATTCGTTTTGCTGCTGCAGCACGATGGTTTGTATCTGGTCTAATATCTTTTCGGGGTTTTCTTCAAAGTGCATATTTGCTTTTTTGCCGGCAAGCTCAACCATGCGGCGCAGCGTGGCTACACGCACACGAAAAAATTCATCCATATTATTAGAGTGAATACCAAGAAAACGTATTCTCTCTTTTAACGGAACAGATGCATCATTTGCTTCCTGTAAAACTCTTGCATTGAAACTGAGCCAGCTAATATCTCTGGGAATAAGATTTTTCACTAAATGATAATTTATAATAACGAATGGAGAATATTAGCTCCATTACGCTAAAAAGTATTCGCAAAGGAATGAACCAGATTGCTGAAATTGAAAAAGGCAAACTTAAAGCTATTCCTATCCAAGAATTGCTCAATGAATTATAAAGTTGAGGCTACTTCTCATTTTCATGGGGAAGCAAAAAAATATCTTCTCTAAAAATTTCTATCGTCGGCTACAACATCTTCATCTTCTCTATTAATGCTGTTGTTGAATAGCCTTGTAATATAGGACTGATAATAACCCTTCCGCCATTTGCAATTACTTCTTTTGCTCCAACAATTTGTTCAACCGTATAATCGCCTCCTTTTACCAACACATCTGGCTGTATAGTTTTGATAAGATTCAGCGGCGTATCTTCCTGAAAAATGGCAACAGCATCTATAATGAGTAATGAAGCAAGGATAAGTGCACGGGAATATTCAGTATTCACAGGTCTTGAATCGCCTTTTAATTTTTTTACACTGCTGTCTGAATTAACGCCCACAATAAGTAAATCAGCTTCTTTCGCTGCCTGATATAAAGAAAAAATATGACCCTGATGTAAAATATCGAAGCATCCATTTGTAAATGCAATTGTTTTGCCCAGCAATCGTTCTGCTAGCAAAAAATGATTTAATTGTTCAGCAGAAAGAATTTTACTTTCAGCGAATGAAATGTTTTTCATGCTGTTTTTTATTCTTGCTTTTTAAAAGCGTATTTAAAACATTACAGTTTATTTCCTTTTTTTGGAACCACAATCCAGGGCTTAAAAGATTTGGCTTCTTCAAAAAGCAATGTGGCATAAGAAATAATAATTACAATATCCCCCACCCACCTTTACGCGCCGCAGGACCATTTAAGCAAACTGTTCCGCTTCCTCTTTCGCGTTTTATTATATATGTTTCAAGCCTTTCACCATTATTCACATTAACCACCTGCACTTTTTCATTTTCAATAAGATTGGCGGCATCCATCAAGTCTTTATCAAGTGTAAGGCTGCCAACATAATTCAGATTTGCTTCTGTAATTTCTGCCCAGTGAATCTTAGACTTTAATATTTCTATTTGCATAGCGGCGCAAAATTAGTGAACTAATTTGTGAAGCGATTCATTCAGCAACAGGTTGTCAATTAATCTTACATCTTCAATAAATGCGGCCACTAAGGCAACAACAGCTTCTCCATTTTCGATATTGCTTACAGGTTTTAGTGCAGATGCATCGCATATTTCAACATAATCTATTTTATCGAATCCATGATTGAGTATAATGGCCTGCGCCTCTTTCTTTAGATACGATACATCTTTTACTTTTATATTTTCTTTGATGAATGAAAGCGCTTTATAAATTCCGGTTGCTTTTTTTCGGGCTGCATGGGATAGCCGAAAATTGCGGCTGCTTAATGCAAGCCCGTCAGGTTCTCGTGCAGTTGTACAAATTTCAATTTCAACAGGCAAATGAAAATCATCAACCAGCTTTTTTATTATCAAACATTGCTGATAATCTTTTCTGCCAAGGAAAAGTGTATCAGGCTCTATAATTTTCAGCAGTTGATGCACCACTCTGCATACACCCTGAAAGTGACCGGGACGATAATATCCTTCCAGTATATTTTCAAGCTCGCCTAAATTGTAATGAATATGCGTGTGCTGCAAATTTTCAGGATAAATATCTTTTACTTCAGGATAAAATAAAATATCTGTTTTCTGCTGTGCAAGCATTAAAATATCTCTCTCAGGCGTACGGGGATATTTTTCAAAATCTCTGCTATCATTAAACTGCGAAGGGTTTACAAAAATGCTGCAAACCGTAACATCGCTCTGCATTTTACTTTGTTCAATAAGCGAAAGATGTCCCCGATGCAAGGCGCCCATTGTAGGAACAAAGCCAATTTTTTGGTTCTTAATTTTCAACTGTTGCAAATGATGCCTCAGAGAAATAATATGTTTAAAAAGTATCAATTCTTCAACTGTTTACTGATGATATTAGAGATTGCACGCTTTTACAAGCATTTTTTTAACTTTGCATCTTTATGCTCATAGAGAAGCAGTAGCCTAAAACCGTTAATGCTAATGACGACAAAGAAAAGAATTTTATTCATAGCCACAGAAATGTCTCCCTATCTGGAGCTTACCGAATTTGCAGAAATAGTAAACAGGCTTGCCATTAAAAGTAACGAGGCAGGGCTTGAAGTGCGATGCATAATGCCGCGCTTTGGCATCATTAATGAAAGAAGGCATCGCCTGCACGAAGTGGTTCGCCTTTCGGGTATAAATGTTTCTGTTGATGATGATGATTACCCATTACAAATTAAAGTAGCTTCTCTGCCCAATGCCCGGCTGCAGATATATTTTTTGGACAATGAAGATTTTTTTAAAAGGAAATTCGTGTTTCATGATGAAAGCGAGAATTGGTATGAAGATAATGACCTGCGTACCATTTTTTTCAGCAAAAGCGCCCTTGAAACAGTGAAAAAATTCGGATGGCCGCCAGACATTGTTCATTGCAGCGGATGGATGACAGCGCTGATACCCCTGTATATTAAAACAGCGTACAAACGTGAACCTGTATTTACTCATAGTAAAGTTGTATTCACTATCGGTCAAAATACTTTTACCGAAAAGCTGGGTAAATCTTTTAAACAAAAGGCGAATATTCATCCAAGCATAAAAGAAAAAGACATGGAATATTTTAAAGATGGAACTAATACGGCTATGTTCCGCGGTGGCGCTGCATTTGCCGATACCATAACTTTCGGAGCAGAAAAAGTTGATAAAAAATTGCTTCAGGAATTTTCTAAAATGAAAGGCAAAAAAATAATTCACTATAACTCTGAAAGTGATTTAACAGAGTATTTGGAATTGTATCACGAGCTTGCGGCCAAGTAAAAACTTCATGAATTTATTTAAGCGCAAAAAAAATTTCTCCCTTTTTTTATTTCTGTTTTTTGTTCTCGTTGCGGCCTGTACAAAAATTATCACGTCAGATATTGGCAGCGGTTTAATTCCTCCGGTTGATGGCGTTATTACTAAAGATACAGTCCTGGATGTTATCACAAAAAATTCAGGAGAAGATACTATAAGAGTCGGTTTATATGATGACCATACACTTGGCTACACAGACGATCCGCTATTTGGTAAAACCACTGCTGATATTAATGTACAGGTATATCCTCCTTATTTTCCATATACGTTCGATACTACTGCAGACAGCCGCATACTTGATTCAGTTGTATTAGTATTGAGCTATCGCGGTGCATGGGGCGACTCAACCCAACACCTTTCTCTCAATGTTTATGATATGCCAAGTGATGAACCTTTCAGCAAAGATTCTTTATATACCAATGTGAAACGCTTTGCTGAAGGCAATCTGCTTACAGAAAATAATGTTGCTAAAGATGTTGATATTACTGCACTTAACGATTCGGTGCATCTTTTTAATGAAGCCGCCATTAATCAATTGCGCATAAGACTTAATAATTCTTTCGGTGAAAAACTTTTGAATGAGTTTGACAGCACCTCAGAATATAAAAATGATACACTTTTCCGCGCAGCCTTAAATGGTTTTCAAATAAAAGCAGAACAACAAATGGGAAATGCATTGATAAGAATAAATTTGCAGGATACGAATACCAAGCTTGCCATCTATTATAAGTTTAAAGACACATCTGGCGGCTACGATACAACTGTAAGATATTTCCGTGCAAATCCTTTTTATTCTGCAAGCTCAAATTATATTCTCAGGGACAGAACCAATGCGCAGGTTGCTCAATTTTTTCCTCCAAACTCCAATGCACAGGATAGTTTACTGTACTTGCAAACAGAGCCCGGACTTTATTCTACCATAAACATTCCGGGTTTAAGCGGCTTGCCAAATATGATTGTTCACCGTGCAGAATTATTAATGGAACAGGTGCCGGATAACACAAGCAGAAGCGATACATATTTTACTGCACCCAATTTGTTTTTAGCTGCGTACAGCCAGGATTCTGCAAGGCGCTTTGCCATACCCAACGATATTCAGTTTTTCAATGGTTCCATTGCTAATCTAATCTCATTTGGTGTTTTGCCGAATAAAAAAGTAAGCACATCAGGTGATACGCTTTACAATTACAATTTTGAACTCTCGAGATATGTACAGGGAATTGTTACAAGAAAAGAACCTGTTTATGAGCTTGTTTTATATGCGCCTTTTAATAGTTATATTTATCCCTTTGAAACAGCAACCTTTACTTCTCCCATTTCTTCATTCCCTTTAAATTTTCCGGCAATAGGCAGAGTGCGTTTGTCCGGTGGTAGCAATCATATTGCAAATCCAAATTGCATGCGCCTTCATATTATATATTCACTCCTGTGATTTTTTTTTGATTTGATATAATGCATCCGCTCTTATATTTGCACCCCATAACAAAATTGTATGCCTTATTTGTTTACTTCCGAAAGTGTATCTGAAGGTCATCCCGATAAAATCGCAGACCAAATATCAGATGCTCTGATAGATAATTTTCTTGCTTTTGATGAAGATAGTAAAGTTGCCTGCGAAACATTGGTTACCACGGGGCAGGTTGTTCTTGCAGGTGAAGTAAGATCAAAAGCGTATCTCGATGTTCAGGAAATTGCCCGCAGTGTAATTCGTAAAATCGGTTATGTAAAAAGTGAGTACATGTTTGAAGCCAATAGCTGCGGCATTCTTTCTGCCCTTCATGAACAATCTCCCGAAATTAACCAGGGAGTTGATAAATCAAATAAAGAAGAGCAGGGAGCCGGAGACCAGGGAATGATGTTTGGTTATGCTATTAATGAAACGGAAGATTATATGCCGATGGCCTTGCACCTGGCTCATAAACTATTAATTGAGCTGTCAGCGCTTCGCCGCGAAAACAAGGAAATAAAATATTTGCGCCCTGATGCAAAGAGTCAGGTAACGCTGGAATATGATGATAATCACAAACCCATTCGCATAGATGCAATCGTGGTATCAACACAACATGATGAGTTTGATACAGACGCAAACATGCAGGGGAAAATAAAAGACGACATTCTTAATATTCTTATCCCACGGATTAAGGAAAAATATAAAGAATATACACCGCTGTTTAACGATAAAATAAAATATCATATAAACCCAACGGGCAAATTTGTAATTGGTGGTCCGCATGGCGATACAGGTTTAACGGGACGAAAAATTATTGTTGATACTTATGGAGGCAAGGGCGCACATGGTGGTGGCGCTTTCAGCGGAAAAGACCCCAGTAAAGTTGATCGTTCTGCAGCGTATGCAACCCGCCATATAGCTAAAAATCTTGTAGCCGCCGGTGTTGCAGATGAAGTGCTTGTTCAGGTTTCGTATGCCATTGGTGTTGCCCAGCCAACAAGCATAAGTGTAAAAACTTTCGGTACATCCAAAGTAAATATGAGCGATGGTGAAATTGCTAAAGTTGTATCTCAGTTATTTGATATGCGCCCCTGGTTTATTGAGCAGCGTTTAAAATTGCGTAATCCCATTTACAGTGAAACCGCAGCTTATGGACACATGGGCCGCAAACCCCATGTACTGAAAAAAACTTTCAAATCTCCTGAAGGCAAAGAAGTAAATAAAGAAGTAGAATTATTTACCTGGGAAAAATTGGATTATACAGATAAAATAAAAGAAGCATTTGGATTGTAACATGGTCTGACCGTCCCAGGGTCTGACCATGAGATTAATTTTATGATAATTTAATTGAATGCAATATTGCAAAAAAGTCAAAATTTCTTTCTACGTCTTTTGAAGTCTCATCGTTCTTTGTGTTACTTACAATACCAAACATCAGGCAGTAATACTTTTGCCAAGAATGCATCTTAAAAAACTAATCATCAAAACCAAACTGGTTTTTCATCCCAGAACATTAAAAAATAAATTACTGCATTTTGTTTTACGAGGGAACAATGTTTCACAATTTTCATAAGAGCAGCAGTTCAGGTATGGATTAAAAAGCAATGAGCTTATTTTTTTCTGCACAAAAGCATAAAAAGTCAAACGCCAAACGATAAACGATAAACGATAAACATTTCTCCTATTTTTGAAAAAAGGATTTATATGCAAATACCCCGCATGGCAGAAATGGCAATGAATGGAGAAACGCCTGAAATACTTTTTTGGGTTGGATGTATGGGCAGCTTTGACCAGCGTGCACAAAAAATAACAAAAGCATTTGCAACTATTTTAAATAAAGTTGGAATCAAATTCGCCGTACTGGGTAAAGAAGAAGCCTGCACCGGAGACCCTGCACGCAGAGCAGGAAATGAATTTTTATTCCAGATGATGGCTTATAATAATATTCAAATATTGAATGGCTATGGTATAAAAAAAATTGTTACAGCCTGTCCGCATTGCTTTAATATCATAAAAAATGAATATGCTGATTTAGGCGGCAATTACGAAGTGATACATCATACCACATTTTTACAGCAACTGATTAATGAAGGGAGAATAAAACTAAAAGATGGTGGCAGTTTTAAAGGCAAACGCATTACCTATCATGATAGCTGCTATTTAGGAAGAGCAAATAATATTTATGAAGCGCCGCGCAAAGTGCTGGAAATATTAGATGCTGAGCTTGTAGAAATGAAACGCTGCCGTGTAAATGGCTTATGCTGCGGCGCGGGAGGTGCGCAGATGTTTAAGGAAGAAGAAAAAGGCGATATACGCATAAACTACGAACGCACTAATGAAGCAATAGAAACAGGTGCACAAATTATTGCCGCAGCCTGCCCATTTTGCAATACCATGCTTACCGATGGTGTAAAGAATAAAGAAAAAGAAGAGCAGATAAAAGTGTTAGATGTTGCAGAAATTATTGCAGCAAGCATAGAATAAAAACATCCTCTGTAAATTTGCCCAATGAACTTTGAATATAAACATTTCTTACCTGTTGATTTTAGCGCATCATCCCGTGTTTGGATTTACCAAAGCAGCCGCTCATTTTCTACTGAAGAAATATCGCACCTTAAAGTATTATTGGATGAATTTGTTGCGGGCTGGAAAAGTCATGGCACACCTGTAAAAGGATTTGCGAATTTATTTTTTAATCAATTTATTATTCTCCTAGCTGATGAAACTGCTACGGGAGTAAGCGGTTGCAGTACAGATAGCTCTGTGCATCTCATCAAACAAATAGAAGAAAGGTTTTCAGTTGATATGTTCAATCGGCAAACACTTGCATTTATAATAAATGATAAAGTAGAATTGATGCCACTTACAAAATTTAGTTCTGCAATTAAAAATGATTTTATAAATCCTGACACTTTGTATTTTAATAATCTTATATCAACCAGAGAAGATCTTGAAAATAATTGGATAATTCCTGAAAAGAATAGCTGGCTTGCGAAAAAGTTAAACTTGGAGCGGAAGACGGGACTTGAACCCGCCACCCTCAGCTTGGGAAGCTGATGCTCTACCGGATGAGCTACTTCCGCTTTAACACAAAACAAAAATACATATCTTCATAGATTCTACATTCACAAACATCCAACATCCCCGCCTGAATGCTGCAGTCGGGCAGGCAACATCCAACTTCCAACATTTAAATTATCTTTGTTCTCCTAATTTTTTTTATGCAGGCTGTATTAATTCCTAAGATTCATGCTGAAAGTCGCCAGGGCGAAGCTTATGCTCCTTTTGCGAATGACACCCATGATTACAAGAAGAAATTTTATATAGAAAGCTATGGCTGCCAGATGAATTTCAGCGATAGTGAAATTGTTGCATCCATTCTTAATACCGAAGGCTTTGGCGCTACAAATAATTATGAAGAAGCAGACCTTGTTTTTTTAAATACCTGTTCCATTCGTGAAAAAGCAGAACAAACTGTTCGCAAACGTTTAACTGAATTTAAAAAAATAAAAGAAGCAAAGCCTGCAATGCTTGTAGGAGTTTTGGGTTGTATGGCCGAGCGTTTAAAATCGAAATTATTAGAAGAAGAAAAGCTCGTTGATATTGTTGTGGGTCCCGATGCTTATCGCAGCTTACCCATTCTTATTGAAGAAGCAGAAAGCGGCGGCAAGGCCGTAAATGTTTTATTAAGCCGTGAAGAGACTTATGCCGATATAGCTCCCGTAAGATTAAACAGCAATGGCGTAACCGCTTTTATTTCTATTATGCGCGGTTGCAATAATATGTGCAGCTTTTGTGTAGTGCCATTTACAAGAGGCAGGGAACGCAGCCGAGATGCGTATTCCATAGTTAAAGAAGCGGCTGAACTTTTTAAAGAGGGATACAAAGAAGTTACTTTGCTGGGACAAAATGTTGATAGTTATTATGGGATTGATGAAAGAAATAATCACACAGTAACTTTTGCCGACTTGCTTGAAAAAGTTGCATTAATAAGCCCGCAGCTTCGTGTTCGCTTCAGCACATCACATCCAAAAGATATTACAACAGATGTGTTGAGAACGATGGCTAAATATGAAAACATCTGCAGGCATATACATCTTCCTGTACAAAGTGGCAGCAACCGCATTTTACAATTAATGAATCGTTCTTACACACGTGAATGGTATATGGCAAAGGTTTATGAGATTAGAAGTATAATGGATAATTGCAGCATTACTTCAGATATTATTTCCGGTTTTTGCACAGAAACAGAAGAAGAGCATAAAGAAACATTAGCCATTATGCAAACAAGCCGGTACGATATGAGCTATATGTTTTTCTATAGTGAACGACCCGGCACACTTGCACAGCGCCGCTATAAAGATGATATCCCTGAAGAAATAAAAAAGAAGAGACTGCAGGAAATTGTTACGCTGCAAAACAAATTGTCTTTTGAAAGCAATAAAAAAGATATAGGAAAAATATTCAAAGTTTTAATTGAAGGAGAAAGTAAGCGCAGCGCTGAGGATTGGATGGGGAGAAACTCTCAGAATAAAGTTATTGTTTTTCCGAAAGAAAATTACGAGCTTAAAAAAGGAGATTATGTTTCTGTAAAAGTAAATGATTGCACACAGGCAACGCTGTTGGGAGAGATAAATTAAAAGCATTCACATGATTGACTTAATAAAAAAAAATATACCTAAGATTAGGGAACTATGCGAAAAGCATCATGTTTTAAAACTTTATGTCTTTGGTTCTGCAACGAATGGCGATTTTACAGAAATCAGCGACCTGGATTTTTTATATGAATTTGATATTAGCGGAATTAATTTTGATAATTTAAAAAATGCTGAATATGATTACGCAGACAATTTCTTCAATCTTCAATTCAGTTTAGAAAACTTATTCAAAAGAAAAGTTGATTTGTTGCCTATTAAAGAAATCACTAATAAATATTTTAAAGAATCAGTTGATAAAACGAAGCAGATTATATATGCTCGCAATTGAAGTAAAGAAATATTTGACTGATATACTTGAGGCAATCAATGCCATTTATACTATAAAAACACTGCTTCC
The DNA here is from genome assembly GCA_038206235.1 of Chitinophagales bacterium. Classification (GTDB taxonomy): domain Bacteria; phylum Bacteroidota; class Bacteroidia; order Chitinophagales; family Chitinophagaceae; genus JBBRBB01. Next base: position 85,925 of record JBBRBB010000016.1, on the reverse strand, counting down.
TGATTTTAATACCTTCTATTCAAACAGAATTCTAAGAAGTGCTGTTGAAAGAGAATTACAAATTATAGGAGAAGCTATCAATAAAATTGAAAAAATAACACCTTCGATTCCTATAACTGATATTAGAAAAATAAAAGCCACAAGAAACATTATAGTTCATGATTATGAGGGAATTAATTATCAATTACTTTGGACAATAATTCAATCTCATATTGAAATTTTAAAAAAAGAGACAAAAGAATTACTTAATAGTTAATTACATGGACATTCAATCAATAAAAAACCGTTTCAATATAATTGGCAATTCACCTGCACTTAATTACGCTTTGCAAGTTGCCATTCAGGTTGCAGCAACAGACCTCAGCGTTTTAATTTCCGGAGAAAGCGGTGTGGGTAAAGAAAGCTTTTCTCACATAATACATTCTTTGTCTGCAAGAAAGCATAATCCTTTTATTGCAGTAAACTGCGGCGCTATACCCGAAGGCACAATTGACTCAGAATTATTCGGTCATGAAAAGGGTTCTTTCACCGGCGCTCTTGACAGCCGCAAAGGATATTTTGAAACCGTAAATGGCGGCACTATTTTTTTAGATGAAATTGGTGAAATGCCTCTCGGCACACAGGCACGATTATTACGCATGCTCGAAACCGGTGAATTCATTCGTGTAGGTTCCTCTAAGGTGCAAAAAACAGATGTGCGTGTAATTACTGCTTCCAATAAAGATTTGCTCGAATTGACTCACAAAGGAAGATTTCGTGAAGACCTTTACTACAGGCTAAGCACAGTGCCTATAAGAGTTCCTGCCTTGCGGGATAGAAAAGAAGACATTCTAATCTTGTTCAGAAAATTTGTTGTTGATTTTGCAGAGCGGTATAAAATTCCTCCCGTACAATTAGAGGACGTAGCAAAAGACCTGTTAATTAACTATCCCTGGCCGGGCAATGTAAGGGAATTGAAGAATATTGCTGAGCAAATTTGTGTGCTATCTCAGCAGCCCATAATTGCAGTCGGCGAATTAAGAAAATTTTTGCCCGAAAAAAGTATGAATCGTTTACCAGTATTAGCATCGTATGCACATGCTGCCGGAGAATTTGGAAATGAAAGAGAGCTTTTATACAAGCTTTTTTTCGACATGAAAAAGGATGTAACCGAATTGAAAAAAATGTTTCTTGAAATTTTACAAAACCCTTCTCTCGCAAGTCATGCAGCAAATCTTGCCCATGAATCGTTGTTGAATGATTACGAAGGAAATGGAGACACGCAAAAAAATACGAATGCAAACTCTGCATCTCTTATGCAGCCGAATAGTTCTTTAAATACACAGCCTGTAATTTTATCAAATCAAAACGATATTCAAAATCATGAAGAAGTGGAAGAGTCGCTAAATATTACGGATAAAGAAAAAGAACTGATAGAAAAAGCATTGAAGAAACATCGCGGCAAACGTAAAGATGCTTCTCTTGATCTTGGCATTAGTGAAAGAACATTGTACAGAAAGCTGAAGGAATATGATATTAATGAAACGAAAAAACAGTAAGCAGTCAGCAGTCAGCAGTCGGCAGTCGGCAGTCGGCAGTCAGCAGTCAGCAGTTGGCAGTTGGCAGTCAGAAGACAGAGAGCAGTTTCTTGTTCCTTGTTCCTTGTCCCTTGTTCCTTGTTCTTTGTCTTTTGTTTCTTGTTTCTTATTTTTTGTTTTTTCTTCCTGCGGCGTGTACACATTCAGAGATGTTAGTATTCCCCCTGATGTAAAAACGGTTAAAATTGGTTTTATCGAAAACAAGGCCGGCTATGTAAATCCGCAGCTTAGCCCAAAGCTTACTGATGCATTGCTGCAAAAAGTTTCTAATCTTACCAAGCTCATTCGCACAAACAGTGATGATGCGCATTACCAGATTAATGGTTATATAAGCTCTTACAATGTATCAACATCGGGTATCAGCAACGGACAAACGGCAACAAACCGCTTAACCGTAGGCGTGCATATTGACTTTGCAAATACGCTTGCCAGTAAACAAGAGCAATATGATATAAGCCGCGATTTCGATTTTTCTGCATCCTTGAGCTTACCGCAGGCAGAAGGACAATTATTGGATGAAATTGTAAAAAATCTTACAGATGAAATTTTTAACCGTATTTTTTCTCAATGGTAATTCAATTGTATTTTCATACCTGAGAAATTAATTTTTTATTTTATGATACCAGCTTTATTTTTTCATAGCATCGTCCCTTGCGTCGTCCCGCCGTTGCGGGATACGGCAGAAATATATGGCAGCAGAGTGAGCAAAATCATGTTTCTAATTCTATCTTTTTAAAATGAACGTTACTAATTCAGAACATATCATCATACAAAAATTAACCGGAAAAAATTCCTTAGAAGATTCATCTGCTGAAGGATTAAAAAACATCATTCATAAGTATCCTTACTTTGGAATTGCACATTTTCTTCTTGCCAAAAAATCAGCGCTGAATAATTCAGACGATTTTAAAAAAAATATGCAAAGATCTGCTCTTTATTTTCCCAACTCATTATGGATGCACTTTACCCTGTTGCCCCATGAATATAATTATGCTGTAAATGTGAGCAGTGAAGCTGGTAACATTCATGAAGCTAAAATAAATTCAGTAACAACAGATGAGCAGGAAGCAGCCAAAAACAATGGCACGAATTTATTATTAGAACAAGATGCAGAAGAAGAATTCATAAACGAAGCGGCAATGCCCGGCGAAAAAATTGCATCCCTTCTAAAAGAGCAACGGGCGGCATTTGAAAAGCCGGTTGAAGATGAAGCGGCTGTGTCAATTGAAAACATGCCTTATTATAAAGTAGATTATTTTGCTTCACAGGGAATTAAGCTGGATGCAGAAAAAACAAGTGATGATAACTTAACAGTGAAGCTTCATAAATTTACAGACTGGCTAAAGCAAATGAAGCGTATGAGCCCGCATCCAACCGATTTGGGTACAGATAAAGCAATGGAAAATCTTGTACAGAATATAGCTGAAAATTCAAACGAAACAAACGAAGTAATTACAGAAACAATGGCTGAAGTGCTTGTGAAACAAGACAAGCTGGATAAGGCAATCGAATTATATAACAAATTAAGTTTTTTGAATCCCTCAAAATCTGTTTACTTTGCGGGCAAAATTCAGGAACTAAAAAGTTTATAGATGCTCTTCTTATTTATTTTAATTGTAATTGCGTGTATTGTTTTAGCACTGATTGTGCTGATACAAAACCCCAAAGGCGGCGGACTTTCAGGCACTATTGCAGGCTTTAATAACCAGTTTATGGGTGTAAAGCAAACAACTGATGTGCTTGAAAAAGGAACATGGATATTTGCTTCTGTTCTTATGATACTATGTATTATTTCAAGCATGTTTATTTCGGGCGGAACTACTGGTCCAGATACCGGCATTCTGAAAGATGTAAATACTTCAACCGTTCCCACTACAACGAATCCGAACAATGCCACGCAGCAGCAGCCAAATGCAGTTCCTTTTGATACAACTTCACACTAAGAAAAAAAAATTTGAAAACTTCCCATCTTGATAAACCTCACAGGTTTTAAAAACCTGTGAGGTTTAGTTTTTAGGTTTTGTTTTTTATTTTTGAATCCTGATGAAAAAAACACTTCTTATTCTTTTCTCATTATTGCTTATTGCCTCTTTACTCTTTGCATGGCTTTTGTTTGGGCCTGCAACAAAATTTTCAACTTCTTCAAAATATATTTATGTAAGAGAAGGAAATGTTCAGGAACAAGTGATGCAGCAATTCGATACAGGAAATATTATACATACACCGGGTTTATTCAATGCAATGGCTTCTCAGTTGAAAGTTTGGCAAAGAATAAAGCCGGGAAGATTCGAAATAAAAAAGAGTGAAAGTATATTCAACATCGTTAGAATGTTTCGCAACAATCAGCAATCCCAGGTAAAGCTTGTAATAAAAAAGCTGAGACTTAAAGAAGATATTGCAAAGCTTATTGGCAAAAACTTTTCGACCGATTCTGCATCGGCGTTTCTTTTTTTAACCAATGAAGATTCTTTGAGAACAATTAATACAGACACAAACAATCTTGCAACCATCATCATTCCAAATACTTATTTTTTTAACTGGAACACATCCCTAAAAAATATTTTATTGCGGTTAAAAAGCGAAGAAGAAAAATTCTGGAGCAAAAATAACAGGCTGCAAAAAGCAGAAGCGCTTGGCTTTACACCCGAACAAGTTTATACATTAGCATCTATAGTAGAAGAAGAAACGAATAAAAACGATGAGAAGGGAAATATTGCAAGTGTGTATATCAACAGGCTAAATAAAGGAATGCCTCTTGCCGCCGATCCTTCCATTAAATTTGCATTAAAAGATTTTACGCTCACGCGCATTTACAATAAATATTTATCAGTGCAATCTCCATACAACACTTATAGAAATAAGGGTTTGCCGCCGGGACCCATTTGCACGCCATCCATTGCAACTATTGATGCGGTGCTTGATGCGCCTGCTACAGATTATCTTTTTTTTGTGGCGAAAAGTGATTTCAGCGGCTATCACCATTTCAGCAATAACTATGCAGAGCATGAGCAATATGCTAGGATATACCAGGATTCATTGAACGCATGGCTTGCAAAAAAAGCAAGTAGTGATAAACCTCACAGGTTTTAAAAACCTGTGAGGTTTGGTTTAAAAGAAAAGAAATGAAATCCAATTTACAACATTGACAAAGCTTGAAGACATCATATTAAAATCGAAACCGGTTTCTCTGGTAAGAAGAAAAACAAAAACACTTATTCTTCCGGGCTTTGAAGGCGTACCTCTGTACGATGCCATAAAATTTTTTGTATCGCAGGCAAAAACAATCGGGTTCAATGAGCGGGCGGCTGCCATCTCTTATAATTTTATTATGGCATTACCCGCAGCCGCAATTTTTCTTTTCACACTCATCCCCTATTTTCCTGTTGCAAAGAATTTTCAAAAAGAGCTTTTTGGTTTTATTGAAGACCTTACGCCAAACAATGAAACCAAAACATTAATCTTAACCACTATGAACGATCTTTTTAATAAACCAAAAACAGGTTTGCTCTCTATAGGTTTTATACTTGCCCTTTTTTATTCATCCAATGCTATGATGCGCATTATAAAAACTTTTGACCGCTCTCTTGCCGTTAAGCGCAAAGAAAATTTTTTGCGCCGCAGGCTAAGAGCTATACGGCTTACGCTTGTGCTTATTTTTGTGCTTATCGCCACAATACTTTTATCTATCGGGCAGGGAGTTTTGTTTATCAATACAATGAAGTGGCTCAATATTCAACATGCCGATAATAATTTCTGGATACAAATATTGCGCTGGTTTATTATTATTACCCTGTTTTTATATTCCATTTCATTTATTTATAAGTATGCGCCCAGTGTGCATAAGCGCTGGAAGCTGCTTTCACCAGGCGCCGTTTTAGCCACAGCACTCATTATGCTTGCCACCTGGCTATTTTCTGTATGGGCGCAGGATTTCAGCAACTACAATAAAGTATATGGCTCTATTGGTGCGCTGCTGATGATTATGTTATTAGTATGGGTAAATTCATTAATGCTGCTTGTTGGCTACGAGCTGAACGTAAGCATTCATCATTTAAAAGATACAACAAACAGAATTGAGAGAAGAAGAATAAAGCGATTGTGAGCTTACTGTTTTCCGTTTTCCGTTTACTGCTTACTGTTTACTGTTTACTGCTTACTGTTTACTGCTTACTGTTTACCGTTTTCCGTTTACTGCTTACTGCTTACTCCTTACTGTTTGTGAGTGCCTAAGAAATAATTCTTAATTAAAAAGATTTTTAATTCGAAAAAGTTCTACCTTACTTTTTATTAATCACACTAAAATAAACAACTATGAAAAGAATTTTAACAAGCACACTCGTTGCGCTGTTACTTGCAGCGCTTATTACACCTGCATTTGCAATCACATTAATGCAGCCAGATAAAAGCAAAAATGCAGAAACAGCAGCAACCGTAGCGGCAACAGGTGAAGGAAATGCACCCACAGCAATTGACAAATCAAGAATTGATGAAGCAACAGCAGAATTCAAAAATTTATCAAAGCACGACAGAAAGGAACGTGTTAAAGATGCAAAAAAAGCATGGAAGCAATACAAGCAGGATAAACGTTCAGGCAAAGATGATGAACCTTCTACGAGCACTGTACTGCTTGTTATTCTTGCTATTATTTTACCGCCTTTAGCGGTTTATCTGCACGAAGGAACCATAAACAATAAATTTTGGATAGACCTTATACTCACTTTACTTTTCTTTCTGCCAGGTATAATTTATGCATTGGTAGTAGTTCTCTCAAAAGCTTAAAACAACAATTAAAAAAAAAATCCCGCAGACAACTTCTTCGGGATTTTTTTATACCATTTATCTAAAAAAGCTTTAATTTCCTTTTTATTTCTTAACCCTTAAACAAAACTCTTATGAAAAAATTACTTCTTCATTATGCGCCTTAATTATTGCAATCATAAGTTTTGCAGCAATTCCAATTACAACAACAAAAGATTTGCGGGCAGATGAAATAATGGTTCCGCTGTTTGGAACCGAACAAAAAATTTCGTGAGCTGAGTACGTAAAACTTAACCCTAAAGAGTACAAAACTCTTACAGGAGAAAAACTGAATTTAAAAGAAAAGATTTCTCTCAAAATTTTACAGCACCACCTAAAAAAATCTATCAATAAAGATGGCACTGTAAATATGGAACAATATAAAAAGTATGGAGATGAAGGTTCCTCATTTAATCTTGGATGGTTTGCACTCGGCTTTTTTCTTGGTCTTATTGGTGTGATTATAGCACTGCTTATTAATGACGAAAAAAGAAATGGCAGAATAAAATGGACACTTATTGGCTGGGGTGGCTGGATTATTCTTTTGCTTATTATATTAGCTGCATCCGGTGGCAGCAGTTACTAATCCTTTTTACAAAATAGATCCCGCAGGCAACTTCTTCGGGATTTTTTTGTTTTCACCTGTAGTTCTTTGTGTCATCTTTGTTGCTCTGTGAGATGAAGAAAAAGTTTGGAGCGATGTAATTACAAGTTTTGTTCTGTAATATTTTTAGATTGATGCCAGTGAGTGTTCATTTCGCCTTTCGTTTTAGGGAGACAAATTTTTTTGCTTTTTCACCTTAACAAGCGATTTTTATAATTTTTATTTTAAGTAAATTATTTTAATTTCGACTATCCTTATTTCTGCGTTTCATGGCAGCATAAGGAGTGATAAAATCCGGACTCTCTTTCCAGAGAGGCTTATTTTTTCCATATCTTCTGCATATTTTCTTGCAACTGATATATCTCATGCAGGTTGCGCCCCAGCCCATCATAATCTAATCCATACCCTACCACAAATTTATCAGGAATTGAAAAGCAGTTGTAATCAATGTTTACGTTGTAAACAGTTGCTTCCGGCTTATGCAATAAAGCAGCAAGCTTTAGCGAAGCGGGCTGCTGATTTATTATTTGAGGAATAAACTGGCTCATGGTTTTGCCCGTATCAATAATATCTTCCAGTATAATTACATGTCTTGAATTAATATCTGCATCAAGACCAATTGCAGTAATTACATGCCCCGTTGATTTTGTTCCTTTATACGATGCCAGCTTTATAAAACAGATTTCTGCATCAATGGTGAGAGATTTAAAAAGGTCGGCTGAAAACATAAATGCTCCGTTTAGTATAGCGATAAACAAAGGAGTTTTACCGGCGTAGTCGGCATTGAGAAGCAGTGCCAGCTCTTTTATCTTACCTTGAATTTCCTGCTCTGAGAGATAAGGAATGAAATATTTATCGTGAACTTTTATTTGTTTCTCGTTTCTCGTTTCTGGTTTCTCGTTAAACATGTTGCCAACGTTTTTCTTTGATGAAAGCTTTAAAGACATGTGATTGGCAAACTCATAGATTCTTTTGTAATATGCAATATTCAGAATTAATTAAGACGATTATTACCTCTTAAATATACTTTGCTTATTTGAATCAAGAGGACGTAAATAAATTTTATTGCCTGCGGCAAGTTGTGTTCCTTTTGAAATATTATTATACGCAAGTAAACTTTCTAACTGCACACCTTCCTGTTGCGAAATAGCTTCGATGGTTTCATCATCATTCACAATATGAAAATCTCTGGCTCCTCTCTTTGGTTTCTTTTCAAGAAAGATGAGTTTGTTTTTTGTTAGCAGGTCTGTATTATCAAGCTCATTGAACTTAAGTAATTTTTTATACGAGATATGATATTTACTCGCTGCAGCAAAAAGAGAGCTGCCCTCCTGCAGATAAACTACTCTTGTTTCATTAATGGTAAATTCTGTTTCGGGATAATGATTTATTTCTTTTTTCTGAACGGTTGCACCATCATCAACATGTACAACGGCTTCATTGATTATATCATTACCAGATTGTTTTAATGAACCGGGAATGTTTTTATTTTTTGCCAGCATCGGCATATTATTTTTTTCTTCCTGCTGCAAAGCAAATAAAGTATATTCCTGTAAATTATAATCAGTGATTGTTTTTATCAGGCTTTGAGCATATACGGGATTGGTAGCATAACCTGCTTTCTTTAAACCTTTGGCCCAGCCTTCATAATCGGCAGGGTCTAAATCAAAAAGAGATGCGTACTTAGGGCGGCTGCTCAAAAAATCAGAATGGTCCTTATAAGATTCTTCTGCAGAGTGATAGCTTCTGAAACATTCGTTCTTAACATCATCATCATGATAAACCACATCACCGCTCCATTCATTTTTGCATTTAATGCCAAAGTGGTTGTTCGATGCTTTCACGAAATCACTTTGCCCTGCATAAGATTCTACTATTCCCTGCGCAAGTGTAATAGCGGCGGGCACACCTGTGCGCAACTCCTCACTTATGGCAATGTCTTTATATTGCTCTATGTATGCGTTAACAACACTGCTGTTTTGTGCAAAAGATGAAACAAAAACTGCGCAGAAAAAGAAAATCACCGATGCGATTTTTTTCATTACTTAATTTTTTTAATAAGCATTAAGCCATCCCTAATGGTAAGCATAACCTGTTCGGTTCTCTCATCAGCAGCAACATGCCTGTTAAAAGCATCTATGGCTGTGGCATTTTTTCCGGTAATGTTTTCTTCGAGCACTTCCCCGTGAAAGAGGGTATTGTCTGCAATTATTAATCCGTGTGTATGTAAACGTGGTAATGCCAGTTCGTAGTATTCAATGTAACCTGTTTTATCTGCGTCAATAAAAACGAGGTCCCATTCGTAATTCAGTTGCTTTATTATCTCTAACGCATTGGCTCTGTGCAAACGTATTTGATTATCAAGACCGGCAAAAATAATATTTTTCCACGCAGTGTTAGCATCTTGCTCGTTTATTTCTATGGTATGCAATTCGCTGCCTTCTCTTAATCCTCTTGCAAGACATATAGCACTGAAGCCGGTAAAGGTTCCAATTTCAAGAATATATTTTGGTTTGATGAGAGAGCTGATAAATTCTAAAAACTTTCCCTGCACCAGGCTGCTCATCATTTGCGCCTGCGGATGAGTTGTAATGGTTTCATTATATACATGATTTAATACAGCATCTGTTGAGCTATATGTTTCAGAATATTTTTCTGCGAGGGGATTGATGAGATTCATGTTGATGGTTGATAGTTGATAGTTGGTGGTTGATGGTTACTTCAAATCAGTTCTTGTTTCAAAAGAGTTTATGAATCCATTTAATAGTTTTAAAGCGATCTCGAGTGTTGAATAAATTTGATTAAATTCTGTCTCATTTACTATTTCCAGCATTTGGGCAATAGAGAGATGGGTTTCTAATTCATAAAGTGAACCTCGTGAAATATACAGGAATTGCAGAGTGTCTTTTTTGTATTGCCTTCCTGTTCCTTCCGCAATATTTGAAGGAATAGAAATTGCGGCCCTTCTTGTTTGAGATGTCAACGCAAACATTTCTTCTTTAGGATATTTTTTTGTTAGTTGGTAAACATCTTTTACTAACTGCATGGAATACTGCCAAACAGTGAGCTTTTTATAATTAGCCATATTTCGTATTTTAAAAGTGATGAAATAATAACAACCAACTATCAACCATCAACTATCAACTTTTTTCAATGAAATCATCCACAAGCCTGCAAAAGTAAGCAGACCGTTGATAAGGAGCAATTCAATTCCTATTTGAAATCCATTAAACCATGTTGCAGCATTTACGCTAAGTATATAGCAAATAATAGGAGTTGCAATACAAACAACAACAACACTCAAGTTTTGAGGCAATGTTCTTTTAGTAAAAATGCCAAATGCAAACAAGCCAAGAAGTGGACCATAAGTATAGCCGGCCACCTTCAAAATAATATCAATAATAGATTTATCATTGAGCCATTTAAAAATCATCACACATAAAAAGAAAATGATTGCAAAGGTCAAATGAACGGTAAGTCGTGTTTTTTTTCTTTGCTGTTCAGTAAGATTTTGATTTCTTTTCAGTCCCAATATATCAATACAAAATGAAGAGGTAAGCGCTGTTAAAGCGCCGTCTGCGCTGGGGAATAAAGCAGATATCAACCCAATAATAAAAATGATTGAAATAAAAGAAGGAAGATAATTCAATGCGATGGCAGGAAATAAATCATCGCCTTTAATTGCAATATTTTTTGATGCAGCAAAAAGATACAACAAACCGCCTAGCAGTAAAAAAAGAAAATTCACCATTACAAGTATCACACTAAATGTTAGCATGTTCTTTTGTGAATCTTTCAGATTTTTTACGCTGATATTTTTCTGCATCATCTCCTGGTCGAGACCCGTCATGCCGATTGTTATGAATGCACCGCCAACTATCTGCTTTAGCCAAAAAACAGAATTCTTTATATCATGATTAAAAATTCTTGTGTAACTTTTATTTTCTAATGCCTTCATGGTAGCGGGCAAAGTATAACCAAGCTCCTTCATAATAAATATTACGCAAACTATTAAGCCAAGCAGCATGAATGTTGTTTGCAGTGTATCAGTAAACACAATGGTTTTTACACCGCCTTCAAACGTGTATAATAATATCATAAGAAGAATAACAAATGCAGTGAGCCAGAAGGGAATATGCCATTGATTTAAAATAAAAATTTGCAGCACATTAATTACAAGATATAGTCTTGCTGTTGCACCCAGCACTCTTGAAATAATAAAAAAAAGAGCGCCGGTTTTATAAGCAGTGTTTCCGAATCGCTGAAGAAGATAATTATAAATTGATGTAAGCTGCAAACGGTAATAGAGTGGCAATAAAATAAATGCTACAATGGTGTAGCCGATAAAATATCCCAGCACAACCTGGAAATATCCGAACGCATTTGCACCAACAGTTCCGGGCACACTTACAAATGTTACACCACTTAGTGAAGTGCCAATCATCCCGAATGAAACCAGCATCCAGTTGCTGTTGTGGTTGCCAATAAAAAATGATTCGTTATTGGCATTGCGGCTGGTGTACCATGCCACGGTGAGCAATAACAAAAAATAGGCTATTACAAATGAAAATAAAATGGTTGATGACATAATGAAGAAGCCCCCTAAAGTCTCCGCCAGCTGGCGGAGACTTTGGAAAGTTGCAAAATAGATTTAAAAATGAAATAATTTGAAAATGTACATCCTTAGTTCTTTTATTTATGAAAGGTGCCAGACACTCTGCGAGTGTACAGACACCAGTACGCAAACAAATATCCGAAATTCCCAAAAGCAACTTAACATTGTTGTTTTAAAATTAGCATGATATTATCCGTTGCAGTTTTTTGTGGCTCAAGACCTGGCAAGAATAGTTTATACACGCATCACGCCAATGAGCTTGGTGAAATGATTGCTGAAAGAAAACTAAAATTAGTATATGGTGGCGGAAACGCCGGTCTCATGGGCGTTGTGGCAAATGCAGTAATAAAAAATGGCGGAATTGTTACAGGTGTTATTCCTGAAATATTGAGAGAAAGAGAACATCAGCATGATGGCATTTCTGAATTGTTAGTAGTAGCGGATATGCACGTAAGGAAGAAAATGATTTATGATGCATGTGATGCCGCTTTTGTTTTACCGGGTGGAAACGGAACACTCGATGAGCTATTTGAAATGCTTACATGGAACACCCTGAGCATTCATGATAAAAAAATTATTCTTCTTAATTCTGGCGGATATTATAAGCACTTAATTTCACATCTCACCAAAATGCAGCAAGAAGGTTTTTTGTATGAAGACTGGAAAAAAAGTTTAATGATATTTGATACACCGGCGGCTATTTTTTCCTCGATGGACGCAAATACACATCAAAGCCTACCCTGACAATTGGTACGGCTGCATTATTATAATCACGGTAAGGTGAATCAGGGTCGCTCAAAAGATCTATTCCAAGCATGGTATAAAAACTGCTTTGCCCTACAACCCGCTGTGTATAACCAATGCCCGCAATGAAACTGGTAGATTGTAAAGTTGCTTTCAAAGTTTGGTTTGTGTAAAAATCTTTCAGAGATACTTTTATCCAGTTTGCTTCCAATTGTCCCTGTACAAAAAGAAAGTGTATTGGATACACCCGAAAGAAAGGACCGCCACCATAATTAAAATCCCGTTGCCGTATATTGCCATTGTAATAGGGGTCTGCACGCTGCGAAACATAAATAAGATTAAAGCCAAAACCTGCATCAAGCCAATCAGCAAAGCTGTAGCCAATCTCAGGCGTAGCGCCTGCTGTAAATGAACCTGTATAAAAACCTAATGTGATTCCTCCTCCAAGAAAAATATTATCTTGCCTGAAACCTTCCTTCTCTTTATTATCATCTGAATTATTTTGCGCTGCTGCATTATAAAATATAAAAGAGCAGAGCAAAACCACAAACATTTTTTTCATCGTAAATTCTTTTTTGGTGTCTATAGTGCTTCTATTCGTTCAACAAGTTTTGAATTTCAGTTTTCAAAATTGGAATATGTTTGATAACAATGCCCCAGATTATATCGTCAGATACAGTGTCATAGCCATGAATAATTCTATTTCTTGTATCAACAATTTTTCTTGCATTTGAAAATTGTAGTGATGCGTCTTTATTTAAAATTCTGCTCATTGCTTCTCCAATAATTTCAATGTTGCGTTCAACAGCACGTTTGGTTCGTAAATCATTTTGATAAGCAGCGAACTCTTTAGGTCTGTCAATAAAGAAACTTTCAATTTCAATTATTGCATTTAATATGTCGTAAAGCCATGCTTTAATTTCAGTATCCATATATAAGTTGCCTTTGCTGATCAACAACTTGTCGAAAATATGGATTTTTTATAGCTTTTTCTTCTAACAGATCAATGGGTTTGTGTAATATATCTTCTAAAGAAAACTTGAAGTCATAATAATTGTCAGCATATTGAACCACGTCAATCGGTTCAAAATCCACGATAAAATCAATATCGCTGCTTTCATTAAACTTGTCTGTGAGTACAGAGCCAAAAGCATAAAGCCGCCTAACCTTGTGCAGTGAACAAAGTTGCTTGATGTCATTTGAATATTTAGCGAGTTCTGTCATACAATTACATACAACATTATAAACGTAAATATGAACTTTTATTTATTACAGATTAAAAATTTTTCCCGGATTTAAGATGTTATTGGGGTCAAATGCTTTTTTTATTTCCCGCATCAGGCGAAGATTCGCTTCTTTAAAAACAATATCCATATAATCTTTTTGCAGCAATCCAATTCCATGCTCGCCACTAATAGTGCCGCCAAGACTATGCACTAACTGAAACAACTCTCTTAAAGCAGGAATCATTTCAGCATTGCCATAACTATAATTGCTTCCTTCTTTTTTTATACGAACATGAAGATTTCCGTCGCCTGCGTGTCCGTAACAAACTGCATGAAAATTATGTTTAATGCCAAGCTCTTTAACACCGCGAATAAGCTTTGGCAATTCTGCTCTTGGCACTACGGTATCTTCTTCAATAATATATCCATCTAATTTTACAGCTTCAGCCACTCTTCTGCGCAATTTCCACAGCTCCTCTTTTTGAGCGGCATCTTCTGCAAAAAATATTTCTCCGGCGCCGAATTGCTCCACTAAAGTTGCGATGGCTTCTATCTCATTCATCAATACATCCATATTATTACCATCCACTTCAATAATTAAATGTGCAGCAATATCATCGCTTATGGGTAAAATATGTCCTGTTACCATCTTGCTTACTATTTGCAGTGCATCTATTTCAACCAGCTCCATAGCGCTGGGTGTAAAGCCAGCCTGGAAAATAGCGCTTACCACTTCGCTTGCTTTTTCCAAAGAATAAAATGGCGCAAGCATTAATAAATCATGTTTGGGAAGCGGAATCAATTTCAACACAATTTTTGTAACAATGCCAAGTGTTCCTTCACTCCCTACTATCAATTGCGTGAGATTATATCCTGTTGAATTTTTCAACACATTAGCGCCTGTCCAGATTATTTCTCCTGAAGGCAAAACCACTTCGAGATTTAATACATAATCTTTCACTACGCCATACTTCACAGCTTTAGGTCCGCCACTGTTCTCTGCTATATTCCCTCCAATAAAACAGGAGCCGCGGCTGGCAGGGTCTGGCGGATAAAACAATCCCTTTTCTTTTACAGCATTCTGCAAAGCTTCTGTAATTACTCCAGGTTCAACAGTTACCTGCAGATTGCGTTCATCTATATACAATATTTCATTAAACCTTTCCATGGAAAGCAATACGCCACCTAAATGAGGCAAAGCTCCTCCGCTCAGTCCCGTGCCGGCGCCGCGGGGAGTAACGGGAATTTTTGCTGCATTACAAATTTGCATGATGGCGGCAATCTCTTCAGCAGTGCGGGCTTTAATAACTATCTCAGGTAAAAACTGCAAATGCTCCGTTTCATCTTTGCTGCACTGGGTGAGTGTTTCATTATCAGTGAAAACATTCTTCTCACCCGCAATCAGTTTAAATTGTTTTATGTGCTGGGGTGTAATCATTTTTAATAATGTTAAACCTGATTGTGAGGTTTTTGATGTATGATGCCAAACCTCACAGGTTTTTAAAACCTGTGAGGTTTCGATGTATTCTGCTCACAAATAGAAATAATTATTAAAAATAATCTGCAAAAGCTTGCAATTAAAAATTATGTGTTTTATTTTTCTGATTATTAAATTTCAATAAAAAAACCGAGAGTTTAATTGTTTCTTTTTCCCGAAAGGCTGCGCTCAATCGGCAGCCTTTTTTTTAACGTCTCGAATTACTTTATGCCAAACCTCACAGGTCTTAAAAACCTGTGAGGTTTACCAAATTCGCTCACAACATTCTATCTTTGCAGCCTTAATGAACAAAGAAAAACTTTTAGTGGCGATGAGCGGCGGTATTGACAGTACTATCACGGCTCTTATGCTTCATGATGCAGGCTATGAAGTGATAGGCATTACTATGAAAACATGGGACTATGCGACCAGCGGAAGCACCCATAAAGAAACCGGCTGTTGTAATCTTGATAGCTTTAATGATGCACGTGCAGCCGCCGTGCAGCATGGGTTTCCTCATTTTATACTCGATATAAGAGAAGAGTTTGGTGAATCTGTTATCAATAATTTTGTTGATGAATATATAGCCGGGCGCACACCTAATCCCTGTGTAATGTGCAACACGCATATCAAATGGAAAGCTTTATTAAAACGTGCCGATGCCTTGGATTGTAAATTTATTGCTACGGGCCATTACGCAAATGTAAGCAGGCATGCAAACGGAAGATATTTTATAAGCAAGGGAGTTGATGAAACAAAAGACCAGAGTTATGTGCTCTGGGGATTGAGCCAGGAATTATTAAGCCGCACCATGATGCCGCTGGGAAATTTTTATAAAAAAGATATTCGCCAAAAAGCAATAGATTATGGCTATCCCGACCTCGCAAAAAAAAGTGAGAGCTATGAAATATGTTTCGTTCCCGATAATGATTACCGCGGTTTTTTAAAAAGAAAAATTAAGGGGCTTGAAGAAAAAGTTTCCGATGGTTTGTTTGTAGATAAATATGGAAATGTATTGGGCAGGCACAAGGGTTATCCATTTTATACAATCGGGCAGCGAAAGGGTTTGGATATTGCTTTTGGCAAGCCTGCGTATGTTACGGCTATTCATCCTGATGATAATACAATTGTATTGGGTGATAAAGAAGACCTGCTGCAATCTTCGATGATTGTAAGTAAGCTCAATTGGATAAAATATGATGGCATTACAGATGGCATGGAAGCTGTTGCTAAAATACGTTACAAAGACAAGGGCTGTTTCAGTAATCTATTTAATTATGATGGCGATGGAATAAGAGTTGAGTTTCATGAAAACGTTGGCAGCATTGCACCGGGGCAAAGCGCCGTTTTTTATGAAGGGGATGATGTGATTGCCGGGGGAGTAATCATGAGTGCAAGTGAGTAAGGTGTCAGACACTTTAAAAGTGTCAGACACCTATTAAAAGTGTCAGACACCTAAAAATCTCTTCATTGTAAAAAAGTGAAGAGATTTTTTATTTTTTTCTTTCTTGTTCAATAAGCTCAAATGTAAACCTCACAGGTTTTTTAAACCTGTGAGGTTTGTGTAAAAGCCACCTGTAAGGTTTGCAAAAAAATAAGTTAGAGTAAATTATATACAGTCTTTTCAAAATCCCTTTATAGTAAAAATGTAAAGAGATTTTTTATTTTGTGCAAGACGAAGAAATTTATAATATCAAACCAAAATTCATCTTCATTACAGATTACTAAAAATAGTTTAAGACAACCAACAACGGGTTTATATATAGTAAAGGCAATAGATAACAATGGTACTGCATATATGCAAAAGCTGGTTTTACAATAAATCTTAAAGAATCTTCATTTCTTTTTTGGTTTGGAATTTTTACTTATTTAATTTTAAAAAAACTTACCTATTATGAAAAAGATTTTTTACACACTTTTAAGTTTATCGCTGCTTCATTTTTCTGCAAATGCACAGTGGACAAACCTTAATGTGCCGCATGGCAATAATACCTTTTTGCATGATGTAGAAGTGCCAAATGAAAATACAGTGTGGGGTGGAATTACAATATTTTTTACCTTTCTTGGGCAACCTTTCACTACTGTCACGAAACAATATGTAAGAACTACGGATGCCGGCGCTACCTGGGAAAAAAAGTCTATTACTGCTCCTTCAGGTTATTCCATTGCAAATCTTTTTGCTTTTGATGCCGATACCTGCTATTCTGCAATGTACAATGGCAATACTAGTATAAGCGGTGGTATATTTAAAACCACTAATGGCGGAACAACATGGACACAACTTGCTGTTGGAAAAATTTTTGACGCCAATTCATTTCCTGATTTTGTGTATTTCTGGAATCCCAAAGACGGCATAGCTTTCGGAGATGGTAATACGGATAGCAGCTTTCAGTTTCCTTACCTTGAAGTTTACAAAACTTCAGATTATGGTGATACGTGGCAAAGAGTACCAAAAGAAAATTTTCCCACAACAACTGATGTTCCTATCGGTATTGTAAACAGGTATTCTGTTGTTGGAGATACCATTTGGGCAGAAGTATATGATGGAACTCCTACTTCTACTTTTTTTCCACCCCATTATATTTACCGCTCTGATGATAGAGGACTTCACTGGCAGGCTTTTCCAATAACTACTCCCCAGGATGCCTTGAATGATTTTGTTTTTACAGATTCACGTAATGGTGTTATTATTGGTAGCGATGCAGATACTCAAACTCCTTTTTTAAATCGTTCAAGTGATGGCGGGGCAACATGGACTTCAATAAATTATTCTGGTCCTCTTACTGCAGGAAATATATCGAATGTTCCCGGCACTTCTGCACTGGTAACAACCAATTCCCTTTCTTTTGGACCACAAGGTTCATCTTACAGTTGGGACTTAGGAGATACATGGACACTAATTGACACAGGCATAGACCTTCTGCACACCGACGTAAAATTTTTTAATAGTACAACGGGATGGAGCGGACAATATAGACAAAATTCCACCGACTTCGGCGGTATCTTTCAATGGACAGGAAGTATCTTCCCTGTAGCCCTCCAAAATTTCAAAGGCATTCTCCAAAACAATAATGCATTGCTAACATGGAGCACTGCAACAGAAACCAACAACAAAGGTTTCTCTGTTGAGAGAAGCACGGATGGCCGCAACTTTAAAGCTATTGGTTTTGTAAATGGTCATGGCACATCAACGCAGGTAAATAATTACAGCTATACAGATGCAGATATAATAAAGCTTGCAACTTCATCTGTTTATTACAGGCTTAAGCAAGTTGATTTTGATGGTAAGGAAAAATATTCCGGTGTTGTTAAGCTTGATTTAAGTAAAATCTTTAGCTGGAATATATTGCCTAATCCAATAATAAATGAAAGCGGGGTTCAGTTGCAATTGAATGCACAATCGAAAGTAAGTGTACAGGTAATAAGTGTTTCTGGTAAAACCATACAGGTTATTGATAAAGGCTCATTGCCAGAAGGCTCGTATTCAATTCCGCTTAATTTATCTGCTGCAGCAAAAGGCGCTTATTATGTAAGGCTTGCAGTGAATGGAGAAACGTTTGTAAAAACGGTTGTGAAATAATTTTGTTTGTAGTGTCCTGAAATAAGTTTTCATAGATTGTAAAGGCTGTTCTTGTAAAAGGGCAGCCTTTTTTTAATGGAATTATTTTAACACATAGACCCAGTAGAGATCATAGATTTCACATAGTCTTTAACCATATTTCTATGTGTTTTTTTCTATGTGCCTATATGGTATCAAAAAAATCAATTAATTAAAAGAACTTATTTTTGAAAACAAATTTTATTTATTTAAATGTTGACATTAAATACCATATTAAAGGAATAGAAAATGTTCAGAACCGTAAGCCGGTACACAACTTCCCCACACACTTTTTCTTTGTAAAAGTTTTCTCAATTTACCTTACAGCAAAATACTTGAATACAATTTCCTTTACCTTAGATTAAAATATACCATTTATGCGCATGAAATATAAAAAAATCCTCATTGTTACAATGAGTGCAGTATGCTTTGTTATAAGCAATGCAGGTAAAGCACAAACACCAATTAGTATTTTCGTTCATGGTCTTACTGTGATACCTGTTGATAACAGTTCACAAAACCGGTATTCAGCGGGTTTGGGAGCAGAAGCCGGAATTCAATATGGAAAGAAAAGCACATTTGTTACAGGCACTGTGGGCTATACAAATTTCTTTGCCAAAACTCTCACGGTTGCAGGAGTTACAAATTTGGGCAGTCTTACTTACATTCCGATAAGAGCAGGTGTAAGACAAAACCTCGCCGCATTATTCTATATTCATGGAGATGCCGGAATTGGATTCCTAAGTTATAAGGATACCAGTTTTACTGATTCACGTTTCTCTTTTGATGCAGGCGCAGGCATACATTTCAGCGACTTTGAAGTTGAGCTTGCCGGTGATGCCTTTAAAGAGATAAAGCCTGATGGATGGTCATCATGGTTTGGTATTAAAGCGGGATGGCGGATTCAATTTTAGATGATAGTGATTGTTGGTAGTAAGCAGTGAACAGTAAGCAGTAAGCAGTAAGCAGTGAACAGTAAGCAGTGACCGATAGATTAAAGCGAAGCAAGCACATCTTTCATACTAAATATTCCTTTTTTATTTCGCAGAAATTCCGCAGCAAGCAATGCGCCTGCAGCAAATCCTTTGCGGTTGTGTGCTGTATGAATTATTTCAATATCATCCACTGAAGAAAAATATTTTATTTTATGCGTGCCTGCAGCGGGGTCAATTCTTTTACTCATTATTTGCAGGTCATCTGCATTATCGCTTTTTTCACGAGTCCACTGTTTTTTATGTGAAAGGTTTCGTAGCACTTGCTCTGCAAGCGTAATGGCTGTGCCGCTGGGCGCATCTTTTTTTTTGGTATGATGCGTTTCTTCTATCAGCACATCATATTCAGGATGCGAACTCATCAGTGTTGAAAGATAGCTATTCAGCTCAAAAAATAAATTCATTCCTATACTAAAATTGCTGGCATATAAAAATGCTCCGCTTTTTTGATTGCAATATTCCTTTATTTCAGCCAGGCGGAATAACCAGCCTGTGGAGCCGCAAACAACAGGCACGCCTGCCTCCATACATCTTATTATATTTTCCGGTGCACTGTACTGGTTAGTAAATTCAATAGCAACATCTGCTTTTTTAATATTTTGCGCAGTAAAATCATGCATGTTTGCCGCTGAAATTCGCAATATAATTTCATGCCCTTTTTGTATAGCAATATCTTCAATTGCTTTTCCCATTTTCCCATATCCTATTAAAGCAATGTTCACAAGAAGCTTAGTTTTTTTTACTGCGAAAGTAATATCTAATAGGGCAAATTTTTCAAACCATGTAAAAAGGTAAACCGGGTTTTACAGCCTGTAAAAATAATTTTATAACCTTTTATAAAAAACTATGATTTTTTATTTTAAAATGTTTTACTTTAGAGCATAAATTATAATGTATGAAATACAAATTTTTCCCAACGCTTCTATTATTTGCCTGTGCAGGTAATATATTAATGGCTCAGAGCAGCCGCAGCTTTGCAGTTACCGGTAATACCAAAGGAGCGGTTAACTGGAGTTTTCTAAGAGAAATTGATATGAGCAGTGCAAGTGTAATGCGCAACATTTACCCTATTGCGCAGCAGTCTTTAATTTATGACGCCTTAACCAAATTACCGATTGCCAATAACAGTATAGCAAGCCCTGCTACCAGCGTAGTGCAGGGTGTTACTTTGGAGCAGGCTGTGCCCGATCTGGTTGCGGCACTTGCTTATGATGCAACTTTCAACAGGCTTTATTACACCTATATGCATGGAAATGAGTTGCGGTATATTGATTTGAATACTCCACAGCCAAAACAATATGTGGTAAGGCATGCTGCGCTAAAACAATTTACATCTGCTGAGGGAGAAGAAGATGTAATCACAAGAATGGCATTTGCTTCCGATGGCTACGGATATGCACTGACCAATAACAGCAATCATCTTATTCGCTTTTCTTCCGGTGAAAAAATTGTAATTAAAGACCTGGGCGCTCTTACCGATGGCAAAAAGAATAGTAATATTTCTGTGCATAATATTTGTTCGAGCTATGGCGGAGATTTAATTGGCGATGCATTTGGCAACCTCTATTTATTTACACAGAAAGGAAATATTTTTAAGATAAACCCAAATACAATGGTGGCCGATTTTGCAGGTGCAATTAAAAACCTGCCGCAGGATTTTACAGTGAATGGCGCCGCTGTTGATGAACAAAATAATATTATAGTAAGTTGTGCTACCCTGGCCAATAATTACTGCACGGTTAATATGAATACTCTCGAAGCGGTTGTACTGCCTAAGAAAGAAGATATGGTGTACAATGCATCGGACCTTGCAAACAAAAACCTTCTGTACCAAAGCAAGCTTACAAAGAATACAGTTACCACTGAAGTGAAAGGCAACAGCTATATTACAATTTTTCCAAACCCAGTAACAACAAGAAGCTTCGACATTCAGTTTGGCAATATTGTGAAAGGCGATTATTCAATTGAATTACACGATGCCACGGGCAATCTTTTTTTGAAAAAAGAGGTGAATCTTATACCGAATCAAATTGAAAGAATTTCGTTGCCTGCAAGTATAATTTCAGGTGCATATAATTTAAGAGTCATCAATAAAACAGCTAAGGATAAAATTTATACTGATAAAATAATTGTGGGAAATTAGTTTCCGTATCACTTTTAAAGCAAGAGCACATGGATTTATATCTGTGTGCTTTTTTTTGGCCAGTTTTTCTCTTTGGGTATGAATTCAGCTGCGTTTAATTTTGATGAAGCGCAGGTATTAAATTCTTATATAAAAACACCTGCATAATTTTTTCACATGAATAAAAAAATAATTTATGCAGATAATTTTCTTACTGTACACGGGTACACGCCTACTGCTGCCGAAGCGCTTGTTCCTTTATTAAAGAATGAAGAATACCAGGTTGTTTGCACCAGCAGCAAAAAACAAAAAATGATGCGATTAGTAACCATGCTGGGAACGATTTATAATAACCGTAAAAATTCAGTTGCTCTTCTTGCTGTCTACAGCACAAATGCTTTTTATTTTGCGCTGGCATGTTCACTGTTTTGCAGAAGCTTACGCATACCGTATATTACCTGTTTGCATGGAGGGAATTTGCCCCAGCGTATAAAAAGCTCTCCCCGCTTATGCGCTCAATTATTCATGAATAGCTTTATGAATGTTGCAGTTTCAGATTATTTGAAACATCATTTGCAGAAAAAAAACTGGCATTGCATTGTAATAAAAAATCCGATTGAAATAAAAGAATATCCATTTAAGCAGCGAACTGAATGCAGCCCCACATTGTTTTGGCTGCGCTCTTTTCACAACATTTATAATCCGCAGTTAGCGTTACAAATTTTGCAGCAATTATTATTGATTTATAATAATGCAAAATTAATTATGATTGGTCCTGATAAAGATGGTAGTCTTGAAACATGCAGACAATTATCAGCAAAGCTTAATTTACATCAACACATTGAATTTACCGGCTTATCGCAAAAGCAAGACTGGATAAGGCTTTCAGCTAGCTATGATTTTTTTATAAACACATCAAATTTTGATAATGCACCTGTAAGCGTTGCAGAAGCTATGGCTTTGGGAATGCTTGTAGTAAGCACAAATGTGGGAGGGATGAAATATATGATTAGCCATGCTGAAAACGGAATGCTGATGCCACCAGGCGATGCGGCAGGTTTTGTGCAGGTTATTGATAGCTTGGTGCATGATGCAGCGCTTGCCAAAAAATTAAGCAGCCATGCAAGAATTACTGCCGAGCAATATGACTCTAATACTATAAAGAATGAATGGAATAAATTGCTGCAGCATTTTTAATAAGATGTTTTTTTTCACGAATAAAATAGCTAAAATATTTTTTAGTATCATTGTTGCTTAATTTGAAATTGATAAATTTCGACACCTGATTTTCAATGCTGTGAGCGATAAAATTTAAGTTAAGTATCTTTTTTTTTTGACATGAATAGTTATCAGAAATAAAATTATCGCTAACATTAAAATGAAAATTTAATATTACATGAAACCCATTTTATAATTCGCTAATGATAAGTGTAATTTGCCCTGTCTATAACGAATTAAAGTACATTACACATGTGCTCGATTTTTGTATTAAAGCAAAGCCCGATAACAAAGAGATTATTTTTATAGATGGAAACTCGAATGACGGCACAAGCGATTTGCTCTGTAAGTATATTCAAAAGTATCCCTTTGTAAGATTGCTAAAAAACGAGAACCGCTATGTAGCTTATGCCCTCAACATGGCTATACGGGAAGCAAGAGGCGATATTATTATAAGGGTGGATGCGCATACAGAATATGCCGATGATTATTTTGAAAAAATTCTTGAAACATTTGAGCAAACCGGTGCAGATATAATTGGAGGACCCATGAGAATTGCTCAAGGAAACTTAACCCAAAAAGCAATTGGCCATGCTACCTCTACCCTATTCGGAGTAGGCAACAGCTCTTTTCACTTTGAAAAATTTGAAGGCTTTACAAACAGTGTTTATCCCGGCGCATGGAAAAAAAATATATTCACTATTACGGGCCCTTTCGATGAAAGCTTAAAACGAAATCAGGACGATGAATTTCATTACCGGGCAGTGAGCAAAGGATTGCGTATTTATCAATCCCCCGGCATCAGGCTTTATTATCATCCCAGAAAAAAATTTAGAATGCTTTTTAAACAATATTTTGAATACGGGCTGTATAAACCGCTTGTATTAATTAAAAACAGATCTGCCCTAAGCATAAGACACCTGGCTCCGCCCTTATTTGTTTTATACTTAATTTGCTTGCCCTTTATGCTTGTAAAACATTTTTACACCGGATTGCTTCCTTTGACAATATATGCCTGCATGAATATTTTTTATACACTCAAAAGCAAAAGCACTTTTATGCAGTTAATGAGAATTACAATCGCTTATTTTATTATCCATATCTCTTATGGAGCAGGATTTATTGCAGGATTGTTTAAAATTTTTAGTGCAGAATCAAAAGGTAATCCCGAGGTTGAAAATGCAGCCGTGAATTAGAATAAATATCGTCCGAAATAATGTTTTTAGATTTGGGTAAACCAACGACACCTTTGGCATAGAATTGGATTTCCATTCGCCTCATACAAACCCGTTGAAATTAATATTGAAGATAAGCAAATATTTACCTGTTAAATAAAGATTACGGACATTCTCAAGATGTTAAAAAACACAACATGAGAAAACGGTTGCATCAAAGAGCTTCATTTTTATCATTCAGAAAATGTATATTTATATATCTCTAAAAACTCTACTATGAAGTCTAAATCAATTATTATAATTAGCATTTGTGTGCTTATTAGCTTCACCACTTTCACACAATCTACTCCCGTTGCTCCAGATACTGCTGTAAATCTTGTAAACAGTGCAAGCGCACAACCCTTAATATTAAAAGTAAATAATCAAAAGGCGGGCTATATTGACTATGATTTATTAAAAGGAAATACGGGCTTTGGGTATCAGAGCCTGAATTTTAATTTGGCAGAAAATTTAACCGGAATAGGCAACAGTGCTTTTGGCAGCCAGTCTCTTTCTGTAAACACAAAAGGAAATTTTAATACCGCTGCCGGTTTTATGGCGCTTACTTCTAATCTTACTGGAAACAGCAATACGGCTAATGGCTCACAATCGCTTTATGCTAACACAATCGGAACTTCAAATACAGCAACCGGCTATACAACTCTTTATTCAAATATAACAGGCGCCGCTAATACAGCCCATGGCTACATTGCTCTTTATTACAATACAACAGGAAGCGCTAATACGGCAAACGGTTTTGCATCTCTTATTAATAATACAACAGGCAATTTTAATACTGCTGACGGAAGGTCTGCACTTAGTGCTAATAAAACCGGAAGCTACAATACAGCGTTGGGTGACAGTGCAAATGTAAGGGCTGATAATCTTACAAATGCAACGGCCATTGGCTATACTGCTTTAACAGATGCCAGCAACAAAATACGGCTGGGCAACGGCTCAGTTACAAGCATTGGCGGACAAGTAGGATGGACAACCTCAGCAGATGAACGAATGCAGGAAAATGTACAGGAAAATGTGCATGGTCTTGATTTTATTAAATCTTTGAGACCTGTAACATTCAATACAAACTTACTGAAGCAAAATTTAATGGAGGGGATTACAGACAGAAATGAATGGGAAGGAAAATATGATATTGATAAAATACAATTCAGCGGTTTTGTGGCTCAGGATGTAGATAAGGCAGCAAAAAATATAGGTTATAATTTTTCAGGGATTGACAGCTCTGGAAATATATTGGGCTTGCGGTATAGTGATTTTGTTGCGCCGTTAACAAAAGCTGTTCAGGAATTAAGCGCAGCAAATGATAGTTTAAAAACATCAGTAAACAATTTGCGAATACAAAATGATTCGTTGCAATCGCAACTCAGGTTTTTAATAAACAAGATGAATGCTGCCGAAAAATCCCAGCAACAAATTTCCTTCCAAGCTCCATCGCAATCTGAAATTTTGAAATTGCACATACAAAATGATTCCCTGAAATCACAACTCAATCTTTTATCCACGCAGAAAAATGCTGCCGTAAAATCTCAGCAACAAATTTCCTCTCAAGCTCCATCACAATCTGCAATCGTTAACCTGCCTGTTGAAAAAAAGGAGACTCATCAATCAGATGCTTCTGCTGAAACTGCACATCTGGAACAAAATACACCCAACCCTTATACCAGCAGCACATCTATTGGTTATTATATTCCTTTTAATATTAACAACGCCCAATTAATAATCAGTAATGTTAGCGGCACTCCCGTGCAAACGATTGCCTTAAAGAAAAAAGGTTCTGAAAAAATAACCATCACTGCAATAAAAAGATCACAGCCGGGCAATTATATCTATACATTAATTGTTGATGGAAAGAAAGTTGATTCAAAGCAAATGGAATTAATAAGATAAAAATTTTTTTTTGGGAAGGTGGTGTTTGAATAAAGGCAATGCTACTTTTTATTTACAGTAAAGCTGTTCACTTTTCCATTCTGTCTAAAAATCATTTTTTGCCAAAAGGATTGTGCAGGAATATTGGTAGGATACCAGCTTCTCCCTTTGGCTGAAAGAATAAGAAGACCATTATCATCACCGAGAGCAGCGAAATTTTTAAAAGAGGTTGCTTGAAGAAATGGGCAGATTGTACGTTGTAACTATTTTATCAACTTCAATTACCGCATCATCTGCTGCAATACCAACTTCACTTAAGCAAAGAATGAAATCGCTATCAAAATTTTTATCAGATTTATTATCCAATGAAAACGGGCAATGAACTCTGCAACGCTTCTGCAACTATCAAAGAAATAAAAAGCTTTCATTCCAATTGACAAAGTCTGCTATTTTGTTGTTTGGCGAAACAGTTAACACATCTGTCTTGTTACTAATCCATTTGCAGGCATCCTCTATTTTGTCACGGTATTCCCGTAATTACCATTCATAAAAAAAACTTTCAAAATTTCCTGGTTAAATTTTTTTTTTTGCACATCGGTTGCTTAATTTTTGAACGGGATTTTATGTTTTTTTTTGATGACACTATATGCTTTATTCATTAATCAGGCAGACCGTCAAAAATCCTTAATTGTTGTAAAATAAAATAGTTAATAACTGGCAAAAAATAATAAAAGTATCTGGTGGATTATTTTTCCAATTTATCTAAAGCCGATTGTATGGTTTTCATTTCATTTTGTTCATCCATTTTTTTCCAGATATCAAAAGCATGATTATAATAATGAATAGCCTGCTGCTTATTTCCATTCTCCGCAAAATGAGCTGCAAGCAAAACATCTGTTCTTGCTTCTTCAGGGGTGTTTACTGTTGCCTGCCATTGTTTTATTGATTGTTCATACAATGCAATTGCTTTTTGACTATCGCCTACAGATAACATAGCAGCAGCATAATCCCGCAGCACAACTGCTTTCACGGATGGTCGTTCTGACTGTTCATTTTTTTTCAATGCCTGTTCAAAATACTCAATTGCTTTTTGTTTATCAGATAAATGAGCGTAGAGATTACCAATGTTCATCAAAGTAAAAGTTTCCTGATCTACATCTTTCACTTTAATCCAGTAATCAAGTGAGCTAAGATTATATTCGAGAGATGTTTTAAAGTCTTTTTGCAAGTCGTAAATTCGACCAATAATGAGATAAGTAAATCCTTCGGATCTCATATCGCTAAGTTGTTTCCATACGGACAGTAGCTGATTAAAAATGCGAATGGCTTCTTCATAATTTTTTTGCCTGATATAAACAAATCCAAGAGACCTCATTGCACTTGCATACTGTAAGGTATCGTGTAATGCTTTCCATTCCGCCATCGCCAATTTGTATTGTTCGATGCTTTGTTGACGTGTTTCAGGATTTGCTCTCAACTTATCAGCTTTTTGGTTTGATGCGAAGGCCGCCATCCATTTTTTATCGCTTTCAGATGCTCTTTTAAGATGAATGATTTTAATTACATAATCACCAGGGTCAGCATATTTCTGTGCCGGATAAATTTCAATTTCATAATTTTCTGAATTGTTACTTAACAAATAAATATCTTCTGCATCCAGTTCACCGGTTGGTGAATCGAATTGCTCTGCAAATTGTTTGTCGGCTGATTGCACCGTTGCTATCACATCAATTCCATACTGCATTACCCTAATGTGAAGAAACTCACCTGCGTTTAAATGAATAGTGTATAGATGATTTTCTGCTGCTTTTAATTTCCTTTTTAAATCAATTTCAGTACTAGAAGCGTATTCAGTTTTATGAACGCTGCTGCAACCATATGAAGCAGCAATAATGAAAATTAAAATAAACTTCATTGACATCAACCACACAGGATTTGATGATGCGTAAGAAAATTCTCTGTTTCGGATAGGTAATGTGAGTTGGTTAAACGATTTTCTTATCATGAGGGCAGTAAATAATTTTGTAAGATAAATAATTTTGCAGATGAGGCTAAAGTGAATTAAATGCATAATCATAGCGGGCGCATTAAATGCTTTCATGATATATTCTGTTGAAAAGTGTTCTTCAATTTATTATTCCTTATCCTTACTTCCAAACATCCATATCCAATCACCAGCAAATAACTGAATGCCACCAACGGCAAATTTTCTTTAACCGGTGTTGAGTGATAAGCATAATAGCTAAGCGTTGTAACATAAGACCACACAAGTGCATATTTGTACTGTGTAAAAATGGAAAGAGCCATAGGTAGGCAAACATACCACGGATGCACTGTTGTTGAAAAAAAATACCAGATAGTGATGATGAATAATGCTTTTATAAAAAATTGTTGCATTGAAATATTCCTGTTATAGAAAGAAATAAAAAAGATAATAACAAGAGCAATTGCTGAAAGCAGCGGACCAGCCCACTTAATAATATTGAAGCCCGTTATCAGCTCTCCCAACCACCGGATTATATAATAGAAGCTCGCATTAAATTCAAAGTGGGAAAAGAACAAATCAGCGCTGTTGAGAAAATGCTGAATTGTTTCTGTATCTAGAAAAGCAGCAAACAAAATAACTGTTACTGCACCGGTTATCATTGAATAGATAAAACCTTTCTTCCAGCCTAATTTACTTATTAATAGCGGAAGAAAAACCACAGGCACCAGTTTAGTTGCTATGCTGATTCCAAAAAACAAAGCAGACACATATAAGTTTTTTTGCAACAGCAACAGGAAACTTAGCAGCAGAAAAAATATCATCCCCGCATCAAAATGAACATTGCCGGTAAGCTCTGCAATAATCAAAGGATTAAGCATGTAGAGCAATGATATTTGTTTAGGCAGTTGCAGCTTTTGTAATAATCGTGTGAGCAAAAAAATGTTCCCCGCTTCAGCTAAAAGAATAATGCTTTTCATGCAAACAACAGAAGCGTATATATTTTCAGGAAATAATTTTGCCGTAATCCAGAATATTCCCTGCAACACGGGAGGATAAATTGTGTAGTAATGCTGAGAATTCAAATGGTTGTACAATGCTGTTGTCAATCCAGTGATTGGTGGTAATTGTATTACCTCAGCAGGCAACCAGCTATAAGGATTGATACCATTTGCTGCAAGTCTTCCGTCCCAAATAAAACGGTACACATCATCTGAAAGATTTGGCACAGCAAACAAAAGCAGCATGCGCAACAGTATGCCTGCAATCATCAATTGATTAAAATGAGAAATTGAAAAATAGCGAATGATGAAATAGCAGCAGGCAAACAATAAAGTAAATAATGCGAATACCTGCAAAAAATTTTCTCTTTCGGTTTTATAGCATAACCAATAATATGCAAACACACTTGCCAAAAGCAATAAGTATAGCAGCCATGTTTTTTTATAAGACAACTGCCTATTCATAACGCATTAGTTGCAGGCTGTCACGAAAAGAGCTATCAGCATTTGAGTTGTGCTTCCAGTAATCGAGCCATAAGGTTTTTTTTCTTACTGCCTGTGTTGTCAGCATTTTTTTAGTTGCGCCAAATCCGTCAGGATATTCATCCTGCCAGCCCAATATTTCATGTGGAAATGAATTGCTGAAATATATTTTCAATGTTCTTTTCAATGAAGGATATTGAATGGTGTACATGCTTGCATTCGCCACTTTTATAAAACCCGTATCTGCTGCAGATAATGTAACTTGAGCATCTGCCTGCTGCATTTGCATATGTGATAACCGTTGCCATAATAAACTTGGTATAAGTGAAATTTTTCCCTGCGGTAATACAGCCGGATTTAGACGGATGCGATTCCACAATTCATCTTCAAGCATGGTAGCATTTACTTTTTTTTCTTGATTGCCTTCCTGTTGAAAATAAGAATGCAATTGCCAGAGATAATTATTCCCCGATAATTTTAATTGTGAAAAAGTATGTCCGCACCATTCCTGAGAGGAACAATTTGCTTTGAGTGTTTGCTCATTTCCACTCTCATCAACAGGTGTAAAAACTGATACCATCATAGAGTAAGGATAAATACCTGTAAAAAATTTTTTAGTAAAATTCATTTTCAGCACCCTTACTTTATTACTGGTTTTTTCAGGCTCATCCAGCTTTACCAGTTTTTTAGTGGAGAAATCTTCTGTTACAAAAATCAATACGGCTTCTCCTTTTCTCATCTCGCCATAGCGGCTCTGCAGCAAGCTGTAGCTGGTTAATTCTGCTTTCCCGGCACACCATTGCTGTTTGAATTGCTCAGTGGGTGGAGATGCCGGCTGTTTGCAGGATGAAGCCAGCAGCGCAATACACAGAAGCAAAAAATATTTTGTACATAGCATAACTATGCTAATTTAAGACACAAATTTTGTATAAACCTCACAGGTTTTGGTTTTAAAGGAATGAGTAACCGGATAATTAAACCTGTGAGGTTTTAGTTTGACCTTGTATAAATCTCACAGGTTTTGATTTTAAAGGAATGAGTAACATAAATAATTAAACACGTGAGGTTTTAGTTTGACCTTGTATAAACCTCACAGGTTTTGATTTCTAAAGGAATGAGTAATCTAATAATTAAACGTGTGAGGCTTTAGTTTTAGGTTTTAGTTTTACATTACGCTACCTGTATTTAAAAATAGTGGTAATGATTTTATATCCTGCCATCACCGTGCCTTTTAACGTTCCGCTTATTTTAGAAAAACCGATACGTTTGCGATAACTGACCGGCACTTCTTTAATTTTCATTTTTAATTTTGCCGCTTTCAGTTGCATTTCTACCGTCCAGCCATAAGTGGTATCAAGCATATTTATCTGTAATAATTTATCATATTTAATAGCCCTGAATGGCCCGAGGTCAGTATAAGTAATGCCGTATATTATTTTTAATAATTTTACAGCAAGCCAGTTACCAAATATCTGCTGAACGGTCATAGCACCTCTTTCTTTTTTTCCTAAGGCTCTTGACCCAATTACCATGTCAACATTTTCTTCTGTGATTGGTTGCACCAATAAAGGGATTTCCTTTGCATCATCAGAATAATCTGCATCAATAAAAACAACAACGTTTGGTGCAGGTTGCAACTGTTTGATATATTCTATTCCTTTCAGGCAGGCATATCCATAACCTGGTTTTTCTTCGTGCAGCACTGTTGCGCCTGCATTACGGGCATTCACATCGGTAGCATCGTTTGAATTATTATTTACTACAACAATTTCGCTCACTAATCCTTCAGGAATATCAGCAATTACTTTTGCGATTGAATTTTCTTCATTATATGCGGGAATTATAACAACTATATTGCACGCTTTTATCATGCAGTTTCTGGATGAATGAATTTTTTTCTTCTCTCATGTATGCTCCACATAAAAACCATGGCAAAACCAATGAACGCCATCAATAATAAAGGAACATTGCCATAGTTTTTTAAATACATAGACTCAATCAGTCCAAACAAAAAATAAAAAATCAGCAATCCTTCTGTAATCGTAAGCCAGTTAATATTTGTTTGTAAATATTTATTGAAAATATTTTTATTCTCAACTGATGTCGCATTAAATTTTGGTGTGCGGATAAAGCCGGATTTAATGCCGAGACATCCCTGTATAATGCCATAAGCATTGCTTAATGAAAGCCCGATGAATAAAGACACAAACAGCGGAAAATAAATTATAAACTCAAAAAGTTTTTTAAAAAAATTGCCCTTTGTGTTATTTAGATACGATATGAAATAATGAATGATGTAAATAAAAAAGCTGAAGACAAGAATGGAGGATGCTTTGAAAAATAAACTGTATTGCGGATAGTATTCCTTCACAAACATTATGGGTACGGTAAGAATGGCGCAGGTGATGATGCTGATAAAACCAAAGCTGTATATAAGATGAAACACTCCATGCCATTTTACAGGCAAAGACAGGTTTGATGAAAGCAAAGTTTTTAAATGTTTCCTTGCTGTTTCAGCGCCGCCTTTTGTCCAGCGAAATTGTTGCGATTTTAATGCACTTACAACCGGTGGCAATTCAGCGAGTGTAGTTACATTTTCCAGGTACTGAAATTTCCAGCCCTTCATTTGTGCACGGTAGCTAAGGTCGAAGTCTTCTGTCAGCGTATCAGATTGCCAGCCACCAGCGTCAAAAATACATGCCTTACGCCAAACACCGGCAGTGCCATTAAAGTTGCTGAAATATCCTGCTGCATTTCTTCCCTGTTGCTCAATGCTGAAATGACCGTCTAATGCAATTGCCTGCAGGTGTGCCAGCAGTGAAGCATGCTTGTTGATATGCCCCCATTTGGTTTGCACCATTCCAATAAAAGGATTAGAAAAGTAAGGAAGAGTTTTTTGCAGAAAATCTTTTGAGGGCAAAAAATCAGCATCGAACACAGCAAAGAATTCGCCTTTAGCCATACTGAGTCCATGTTTCAAAGCGCCTGCTTTAAAGCCACTTCTGTTGGTTCTGCGAATGTGATAAATATTTACACCTTCATGTTGTAAGCTTTCAACCTTTTTTGCAATGAGGTCAGATGTTTCATCTGTTGAGTCGTCCAGCACCTGTATCTCTAATTTATCTGAAGGATATTCAATGGCAGCAACTGCATTCAACAATCTTTCAGCAACATATAATTCGTTGTATAAAGGAAGCTGGATAGTAGCGAATGGCTGAAAATTTTGCGAAGGAGCTACTATCTTTTTTTTAAAAGAAGATTTTAGATAATGATAGATGAGATGCGCATCAGAAATACTGTGCAGCAGGATGAACAATATGGCAATGCCATAGAGCACAACAATTACATTTACCAGAATGTCAATCATAAACATTATGCTGTAAAGGTATTTAATAAATTCAGGTGAAAGTAATAGACAGAATTGGTGTAAAGAATTTGTAGTAAGGTTCATTCAGGTAGTAAGGTTCATTCAGAGTGGCGAGATACAGTTCATATTTTTGTTACTTCTTTTACTACCTTCGCCATCTTCGCAATCACAATGATTGCAGATGATTTTTAATTTATTACTCTAAAAAATTTAAACAATGAAAATAGCTGTATGTGGAAAAGGTGGTGTAGGCAAAACAACTATCAGTGGTTTGTTATGCAGAATCTTAGGCAGCAAAGGCATGCCTGTTCTTGCTATTGACGGTGACCCCAATCCAAATCTTGCCCTTACCCTGGGCATTGACCCGCATGCAACAATGCCGCGTTCACTAAGCTCCAAAATTCTGGAAGTAAAAGAAAACGAAGAAGGTAAGAAATATGCAAGACTGGGAGTAACGCTGCCGCAAGTGATGGAAGAATATGGATTAAAAGCTGCTGAAAATGTTACTCTGCTTGCCGTAGGGCAGCCGGAACATGCCGGCACAGGCTGCATGTGCGGACTGCATACAACAGTAAGAGAAATTGTTCATTCGGCATTAGAAGAAAGCGACCGCATTACCATACTCGACCTTGAGGCCTCCCTGGAGCAAATGAAAAGAGGCACTTCAAAATATGTAGATGTTCTTTTGTGTGTGGCAGAACCCTATTACCGCTCCCTCGAAGCAGTGGCACGCTTTTATCGCCTGGGAAAAGAATTGGAAATAAAAAAAATAGTTGCAGTTGCAAACAAAGTGAAGAATGCTGATGACGAAAATGCTATTCGTGAATTTTGTAAAAACATTGACTTAACCGTTGAAGCTATCATTCCTTACGATACAGTTATTTCAGAAGCCGATAAAAATGGTTCTTTAAATGTAAAAGATATCAGTGACTCGCCGGCATTGAAAGCAATAAATGACCTGGCAACTAATCTTACTGCTGCATTACAAGTGTAATTAAAGTGCCAATGAAAAAGGCTTCTAAAAATTTTACAACGCACGGATGTCTCATTTTTTAAATTTGCATACAAGACATAAAGGTTGCAGTATCGGTCTGACGGCTCGAAGCCGTCTGACCGTTATCACACTGCTCAATAGTATTACCGAAAGTTAAGAGACCCGCGGTTTGCGGGAATGAAAATATAATAGTAGCAACCTGCCTGCCGAAAGTCAGGTGCAGCCGGGCTAATACAACACTCTCACCTTAATAGTTTCCTTTACTTCACGCAATAATTCATGCGCTTTTTTTGAAAGCTGTTTATCTACATCGAGAACTACATAACCTATGTCATCATTCGTTTTTAAATATTGTGCTAAGATGTTTATTTTATGATTCGACAACTGCGTATTGATGGCGCTTAAAACACCGGGCACATTATTATGAATATGCAGAATGCGATGCGCACCTTCAACCGGAGGCAGACTTAAAGCAGGAACCGTGTGAGACCCGGTGCTGATGCCTCTTTCAAGATAATTAAACAATTTTGCGCTTACATCTTCTGCTATGTTTTGCTGCGCTTCCTGTGTGGAACCGCCAATGTGTGGTGTGAGAATAACATTCGGTAAACCCTGCAACGGTGTTTGAAATGCAGCGCCTTTTTTTTCCGGCTCCACAGGAAACACGTCAACAGCGGCGCCGCCGATTCTGCCATCTTCAATTGCTTCTGCCAATGCATCCAGGTCAATCACCTCTCCCCTTGCGTAGTTAATAATAATAGCTCCTTTCTTACAAAACTTAAGGTTGTTTTTGTTGATGAGATTTTTTGTTTCAGGCGTATCAGGAACATGCAGAGAAATTATATCACACTTATTCAACAGTTCTTTCAAGTGCTTGCTGGCAGAAGCATTTCCTAAAGGCATCTTTGTTTCGATGTCATAAAAAAGAATCTTCATCCCAAGCGCCTCAGCAAGCACACTAACCTGCGAGCCAATATTTCCATAACCAATTATGCCAAGCATTTTGCCCCGTAACTCATAACTTCCTTCCGATTGCTTTAGCCAAATTCCTTCATGTGCTGCTTTGTTTTTATCGGGAATGCGGCGAATAAGCATAATGCACAAACCGATTACTAACTCAGCCACACTGCGTGTATTACTATATGGTGCATTAAAAACGGCAATGCCATTTTTTGTTGCGGCATCAGTGTTTACCTGGTTAGTGCCAATGCAAAAACAACCTATTGCCTGTAACTTTTTTGCAGCCTGCAGCACATTTTTTGTGATGGTGGTTTTAGAACGTATGCCGAGTAAATGCACCTCTTTTATTTCATTAATTAATTCATCTTCATCAAGAGCGCCATGAAATCTTTGTATATTGGTATAGCCATTTTTTTGAAAGAACTGCACCGCTCTTTCACTGATGTTTTCGAGCAAAAGAATGTTTATTTTTTCTTTGGGATAACTTGTTTCGTTGCTCATGATTATTATTATGCTTGCTTAGAAAATATTCGGGTAATGATAAGATTTTTTTTCTATTGCCCCGACGTTTAGACCGGGATTTCAAAAAAAATTATTTAAATGAGCTTTAGCCCAAGGGCTAAATTGAAATGATTTGGGCTAAAGCCCATCTTATTATTTTTATTACTTATTCCACCACCGGAAAAGTCGGGGCAATATATCTGAAGATCTCGGTAATATAAATTCTATGAAATAAAAAATCCCTCCGCAATATGCCGGAAGGATTTTTACATTCTCTTTTGTTTGCTGTATAATTCTATTGTTTCTTCTCGTAACGCTTTTTGAATTTCTCGATACGACCTGCAGTATCAACTAACATATTTTTACCGGTATAAAATGGATGAGATGTATTAGAAATTTCCAGCTTTATCAATGGATATTCATTTCCATCTTCCCACTTTACTTTGTCTTTTGATGCGGCAGCAGAGCGGCTTAAAAAGCTGTAGCCATTACTCATGTCTTTAAAAATTACCAATCTATAATTTTTTGGATGAATGTCCTTTTTCATAATCTGTAAAAATTTAAAGAGGGCGAAGTTAAGTGTTTTTACTAAACCTCACAGGTTTAAAAAACATAACTGTACTAAACCTCACAGGTTTTAAAAACCTGTGAGGTTTGAGAAATCTGTTAGGTTTTCTTTCTTGCAAACACAATAAAATCTGTTACAGGAATTTTTTCTATTCCAAGCTGCCGCAACAAGGTTACAATCTGCCCGCGATGATAAGTTCCGTGATTAAATAAATGCTGCAACATTTGCCAAACGGGTTGCTTAAAATATTCTTTCTTGGTATTGTAATAAGCAAACTCGTGCTGCAATGCTGCTTCTGTTGCTTCCTCAACCCATTGCTTCCATTCTTTTGATTGATTGATTAATCCATTAACCGATTCCTGCATAGAATAATTCGCTTTCTCACTGGGCCAAATAACCTGCTCCTGCAATTTTAAACGCTGCCACCAAATGCTTTCTGCATCCCACAAATGCTGGAAGGTTTTATGAATGCTGTTGAAGCTGCTTTGTATTTCCTGTTCCTGCTGCGCTTCAGTTAATTGCAAAGCTATATCGGCAAGCCTTTGATTAGCCCATAAATTATAAGCTGCATATTGACTTAATAATTCCTTCATAGTTTTCAGTTACTTTTGAAATACAAAATAAGGTATAGCATTTTACACCACATCAATTTTTTTAAATGGATAAAAATAATTTTCCTTTCACCGGAATAAGCTCTGTTGCAATGCATGCGGGGGACCACCACTTTCCCGAATCATCGCACCTCTCTCCTATTTATGCTACATCAACCTTTACATTTGATACGGCGCAACAAGGCATGGAACGCTTTGCCGGCACACGTCCGGGCTATATTTACAGCAGGTGGGGCAATCCAACATTTAAAGTAGCTGAAGACATCATTGCATCATTAGAATCATTTAATATCAGAGATAAAAATGGAGAGCATCTTACATTAAAAGCATTATTGCATGCAAGCGGTCAGGCAGCTATCACTACCATGTTTATGGCGAATCTCAAAAGTGGTGATGCCATTCTTTCTCACTTCTCATTGTATGGCGGCACTCACGAGCTAATGCACAAGGTGCTTTCGCAAAATGGCATCAATACCATTATTGCAGATTTACGAGATCTGGATATTACAGAACAAACTATCAAACAAAATCCTTCCATCAAATTAGTGCATATTGAAACACCTGCAAACCCTACTATTCAGTGTGTGGATATTGAAGCAGTAAGTAAAATTGCAAAACAGCATGGGTTAATCGTTACAGTAGATAACACGTTTGCAACTCCATATTTGCAGCAGCCTTTTAAATATGATGTTGATTTTGTTGCTCACTCTACAACCAAATTTTTGAATGGTCATGGCAGCGCCATTGGCGGAGTTTTATTGGGCAGAGATATTGAATTCATGAAAACAAAAGGACATAGCTGGCATAAATTACTTGGCGGAAACAGCAATCCCTTTGATGCATATTTATTAATACAGGGAATGAAGACTTTGGAGATAAGAATGGAGCGGCATTGCAGCAATGCTGCAGCTGTTGCGAATTATTTAAAAAATCATCCTGCTATTGCAAAGGTTAATTATAATGGATTAGAATCACATCCGGATTTTGCCACTGCAAAAAAACAGATGCGGCATCCCGGTGCAATGATGAGCTTTGAATTAAAGGGCGGGCTTGAAGCTGGAAAAAAATTTATAGATAATTTGAAGATGTGTGTGCGGGCAGTATCGCTGGGAACTGCGGAAACATTAATCTCGCATCCCGCATCCATGAGCCATTATGGGGTATCAAAAGAATTGAGACTTCAATATGGAATTACTGAAGGATTGATACGAATGAGCGTGGGTATGGAAAATATTGAAGACATATTGAGTGACCTTGAACAGGCGTTGAGAAGTTTGTAGTTTCTCGTTTCTCGTTTCTCGTTACGTTACGCCTTGCTTATTAGTCTTTATTTATTTAAGTAAGGCCTCAAGTGTACTCGCAGTAAAATTGTCATAATTATAAATTTTTAAAATAAAACAATCAATGCCATCTTTTGACATAACAATTAAACAGAAGGTTCTATCAACCTTCAAGGGGAAAGAAGGCAAGCAATTTCGACCTCATGAAATTGTAGATATGGTTTTAAATAAATATCCGGGGACTAATCGGGGCAGCATATTACCTGCGGACTACTGCTATAATAGAACCAATAAAGGAATTAAATTCGATTTTCATTTATTCAAGTCGATATCAGATGGGTCGTATGAATATTTAGGACCTAATTTTCAGTATGACGGTCCGGTTTATTGGAAAGGCACTCAAGTTGGAATATGGAATAAAGGTATTCATAGACAACTAAGAGATTTAAAATAGATGTGGAATAAATTTCACTCTCAATTTTCTGTCTGCCCCATGCTAAATTAGAGCGCAAAAAGTTATTGATTACTGATTACTTATGGAGTTTGCGCATTAAAGAAAATAAGCAGAAAATTAAGTCAGACTTTTAGTAAACTTGCAATAACATAATTAAAAGGCGGTTGAACCCATTGCACTTGCTTATCTTTCCTAAACCATGTTAATTGCCGCTTGGCATATTGCTTTGTATTGATTTTTATTTGTGAGATGGCTTCAGGCAAAGAGAGTTTTCCATCAAGATAATCGAAGATTTCTTTATAACCCACTGTTTGCAGTGCATTGAGGCTACGATAAGAGAGTAATGATTTTACTTCTTCAATCAATCCATTTTTAATCATTTCATCAACTCTTTTATCAATGTTTATGTGCAATTGTTCTTTGGGTAAGCTCAAACCAATCTTAATAATATCGAATGGTCTTTTCTTTTTTTCTTTTTTTCTGAATGATGAGATTGATTTGCCTGTGGTGTTTAAAACTTCCAGTGCCCGTACTAAGCGTTGCGGATTTTGTTGCTCGGCTTGTTGCCAGAATTCGAAATCTTTTTCTTTTACTTCTTTCTGAAGCCATGCTAAACCATACTCCTTATAACAAGAAATAATTTTTTGCCTGATGTTTTTGGCCACTTGTGGTATTTCATCAAACCCTTCACAAAAAGCTTTGATATATAAACCACTGCCGCCACACATAACAGCAACAGGATTGGTTTTAAAAATTTCCTCGGCAGCCTGCAATGCGTATTCTTCAAATGTTTGCGCAGTTATATTTTGTGTAATGGAATGTGTGTTGATAAAATAATGATGCACTGAATTTAATTCTTCAGCAGTTGGTTTTGCAACGCCAATATTTAATTCTTTGTAGCACTGCCGTGAATCTGCGGAAATAATTGAGGTTTGATAATGCTTTGCCAACTGTAAGCTCAAAGCTGTTTTGCCGGATGCCGTGGGACCGAAAATAATGAATACAGTATTTTTATTTTTATTCATGAAAAGAATTGGTCACTGGCAATTAAATATGTACTTCTCAGGTCAGACCCCCGGGACGGTCAGACCATGTGCTTATTTAGGCAACACATAATTTACTACATCCTCTGCTGTAATGGTTTTGCCGGAAAGTATTACAAGCCTTTCTACTACATTGCGCAACTCACGGATATTGCCCGTCCAGTTATGTTTCTGCAATGCCTCGATAGCTTTTTTATCAATCACTTTTTTTGCCTGACCATATTCCTGTGCAATATCTTCTAAAAATCTATTTACCAGGAGCGGAATATCTTCTTTCCTATCATTTAATGAGGGCACATTAATCAATATCACGCTGAGACGGTGATACAAGTCTAACCTGAAATTTTTTTCTTCCACTTCTTTTAAAAGGTCTTTATTGGTTGCCGCAACAACTCTTACGTCAACAGAAATTTCTTTATCGCCTCCTACTCTTGTTATTCTGCCTTCCTGCAAAGCACGCAACACTTTTGCCTGCGCACTCAAACTCATATCGCCTACCTCATCAAGAAAAAGCGTACCGCCATGGGCCTGTTCAAATTTTCCAATGCGCTGTTTTATGGCTGAAGTAAAAGAACCTTTTTCATGACCGAATAATTCGCTCTCAATAAGCTCTGCAGGAATTGCCGCACAGTTTACTTCCACAAGCAGGTTTTCTGCACGATTACTTTTTTCATGAATCCATCTTGCAACAAGTTCCTTGCCTACACCATTTTCACCGGTGATTAAAACCCGTGCATCAGTAGGCGCAACCTTTTCAATGGTTTGCTGAATTCGTTTGATAGCTTCGCCCTCACCCGTCATCTCCTGCACACGATTCACTTTGCGCTTTAATACTTTTGTTTCCTTGCTGAGAGAATTTTTATCAAGCGCATTGCGAATTGTTATCAGCAAGCGATTGAGGTCAGGTGGCTTTGCAACATAATCGTAAGCTCCTTTTTTTACAGCATCTACAGCGGTTTCAATGGTGCCATGACCACTAATCATGATAACAGGAATATCAGGATTGTTTTCCGTTGCTTTTGATAAGAATTCAATGCCATCCATCTTTGGCATTTTTATATCGCACAAAACAACATCATAATTTTTTTGAGAAAAAAATTTCCATCCTTCTTCGCCATCCGCAGCTTCGTGAACTTTGAAGCCTTCATAAGATAAGATTTCGCTGAGCGTTTTGCGGATAGATTTTTCATCATCAATTATAAGAATATCTGGCATAGCGGGCAAAGGTAATTGGGAATTGGGAATTGGGAATTAGGTATTAGGTATTGGGTATTGGGTATTGGGATTTCAGAAATTAATCTTTATGCCTGCCTGGAAATTTCCTGCTGGTGCAGGATTGAAATACCTTCCGCCGAATGAGTTAATGTCGTTACCTAAGCTGTACAATTGATTTAGTGCATTATCAAGAAATGCAAATACATCAATGCCTATTTTTTTATACTGCTTTGCATAACCCAATTTTATTTGCAGCAACTGATAATCGTTTGCAACTATATCATTCGCATCGGTTAATGGAATTGAAGATGTACAGTTGAGTGTTATGTTGCAGTAGATATTCAAGTTTGTATTTACATTAAGCTGAGACACATTAATAATTTGGGGAACACCTGTAACACGGTTGCCTGAAAAATTTTTATCGCCAACAATATATGCATTGAATTTATAAGGCTGATAAGCAAAGCTGTTTGCGATGCTTAACGTATGAATAAAACCGTTGCTATTAGTGATGATGGTTGCTTTCAGCCATGCCTCAACTCCATTTTGTTTTGTGCCGCCTGAATTGGTAAAATATTCTGCGCCGGTGCTGTCTGTTCTTCTTACAATAGCATTTTTTAAATGAAATGAGTAAGCGCTTACATCAAACTCAAACTTGGATTTTAGAATGAAGCCTTTTACGCCGGCTTCAAAGTTCCAGCCATATTCGGGTTGCAAATCATAGAAGCTGTTTGTTGATGGTCTTACTTCTGCAAGTGTTGGCGGTGAAAATCCTCTTGCTGCAATTGCATAGAGCGATACATTATTAGCTATCTTATATAAAAGACTTAGCCTTGGCGCTAAAAATATGTTTGTGTTTTGATGCTGCTCGTTTGTGTAAACGCTATCTGATAAACGCACATATTTTAAGCGTTGTTGATTTGCACTAAGGCCTGTTTGAATAATAAATTTATTATGTAATGAAAGGATGGCTTGCGTAAAAAAGAAATATTGAGTTGCGTACAATTCATCTTTGTACTGAATATCACCTGCCGTTCCACCATTGTTATCATAATTATTGATGTGTGAATGATTTTGCAGCCACTCAATTCCATTTAACCAATGAAAGGATGAATTATTTTTTTCTGTGTGATAATCAAAAACTGCTCTTGCTCCATAATTCAATTCATTTCGTTTTTCGTAATTGGTGATGAATGGATTTTTAAAATCTGTATGATTGAGCAAAACAGATGTTGTATTATTAAAATGTGAATTGAATTCTGATTTAAGTGTAATTCCACCAAATACAGTTTTATTATACACGCCTGCATGTTGCACAACTGAACCCGGAAGTGTTGCCGTTGGCTGACGTGCAAGTGTTGGCAGTGAATCCATTTGCGACTGTGTTATGGCTCCCGGTGTTTCATAATGCAGGTCAGTATAAAAGAATATTGTAGATAAATTTTCTTTATCATTTAATTTAAAATCAGTATTCCATTTAATTGCATCACGCCGCAAAGCGCTCTGCTGCCGGTATCCATCACTTTGTATATGGCTTTGTGAAAGATTTGAGTGAAAATTTTTTTGCTTGTAATTCCATTCTGTTTGCTCATTAAACAAACCATAAGAGCCTGCTGATAAGCCAACATTAAAATTATTTTGAGCAGTAAGTAAATTATTTTGAGATATGTGAATAAATAATGCTCCTCCTGTGTTTGCTCCGTACAAGCTGCTTGCAGGTCCTTTGGTGATTTCGATAGATTGCAGTTGATTGATGTCAATAAGATTGAGATATGTGTTGCCGCCTGCATCAGTAAAAGGAATATCGTTCCAGTACACTTTTATATTACGCACACCGAATGGAGAACGCAATAAACTACCACGGATAGATAAGCGATAACTGCCCGGGCTTCTTTCTTCCATACGCACGCCTGCAACTGTATTTAAAACCGGAACAAGAGAAGTATTATCAAACCTTTCTAAATCTTTTTTATTGATAACAGCAATAGCAGCAGGAACATCTTTCCATTTTGCTGAAGCTGCGAATGCAGTAACAGTAACGTTTTGAATTGATGCCGTGTCATTAAATATTTTAGATGAATCAAATTGCTGCGCAAAGGAGCTATGATGAATGAAGAAAGTAAAAAAAATGAGTAATGAAATATGGGACAAAATAAATGGTGAAGCGAATTTTAATTTTACTGAACCACATTTCAACAATACAAGAGTCCGCGCCTTAGCGATATAAATGTGAACCCGAAACAAGTTCGGAACAGGCTGCAACGAAAGTGTCATAGTAGCAATACAGTTTGGTTAAAAAAAAATATTTGTAGATGATGTATCAGTCTGACGGCTGCAAGCCGTCTGACCGCTCAAAGATTAACCCTTTTATTTTTCCATATACATCACTTCCTTTACAAGCTTCACTGTGCGTTCAACGTTTGGCAGATAAGCTTCTACAAGTGTGGGCGCATAGTGCATAGGTGCATCTACACTTGTTATTCTGCGAATGGGTGCATCAAGATAATCGAAACCTTCTTTCTGAATACGATACGCAATCTCTGATGACACCGAGCACATGGGCCATTGCTCCTCCACAATAACCAAACGATTTGTTTTTTTAACGCTCTCCAAAATAGTTTGCCAGTCAAGAGGGCGAATGGTTCGCAAGTCAATAACCTCTGCGCTT
This sequence comes from Chitinophagales bacterium, assembly GCA_038206235.1. Lineage (GTDB taxonomy): Bacteria > Bacteroidota > Bacteroidia > Chitinophagales > Chitinophagaceae > JBBRBB01. The sequence continues at coordinate 42,725 of JBBRBB010000016.1, read as the reverse complement.
ATTTCTTCTTTTTCAAGTTCTGCTGCAGCAGCCAAAGCAACTTTCATTATCTTGTTGAAAGAAACAATGGTTACATCTCTGCCCTGTTTTTTTATATCAGCCTTTCCAAGCGGAATATAATATTCTTCCTGAGGTACATCGCCTTTTTCTCCATACGTTACTTCGCTTTCCATAAATATTACAGGGTCTTCTTCGTAGCGGATTGCCTGCTTCAATAAACCTTTCGCATCGTATCCGTTTGATGTAGAAACTACTTTTAAACCAGGAATATTTGCATAGAAACTTTCAAAAGCGGTAGAGTGCTGAGCGCCTAACTGTCCTGCACTTCCATTAGGTCCGCGGAAAACAATTGGACAAGTAATTTGACCACCACTCATCGCCAGCATTTTGGATGCGGTGTTTAAGATTTGGTCCATTGCAAGCACAGCAAAATTCCATGTCATAAATTCCACGATGGGGCGCAAACCATTTTGTGCAGCGCCAACACCAACTGCTGTAAATCCGAGTTCAGAAATTGGAGTATCAATCACACGCTTAGGGCCAAATTCTGCGAGCATGCCCTGGCTTACTTTATAAGCGCCGTTATATTCTGCAACTTCTTCACCCATAAGAAAAACGCGGTCGTCTCTTCTCATCTCTTCACTCATGGCTTCACGCAAAGCTTCACGAATTGCAATTTGTCGGGGCATAATAAGCTAAATTTATAGAGGCGCAAAAATATGGGTTAATGAGATAATGAGCTAATTTGCTAATCCACGCATTTGGCGGGACAAGTTGTGCTGATGTGCTGATGTGCTGATAAAGAAATTTCAATTCCAGTCAAAAAAAAATTAGCATTAAATTTGAAAAAAATTTTTTATGAGTGAAACAGATGTCTTACGAAAAGAAGTGAAGAAATATATTGATAAAGCGGATGATAAAACTCTCGAGATAGTTTGCCATATATTAGAAGCTGCCGATGAAACTTTTGACCCTTTAGCAAATATGACTAAGGAACAGGAAGAATCTTTTTACAGGGGAATGGAAGATATAAATGCAGGAAGAGTAACACCGCATAAAGAAGTTATGAAAAAATATATTAGATAGCTTATGAAATAATAGAGGCCGATAATTTGGATTATCAACAAAAAAAACCCTCCGTTACGAGGGCTTCTTTTTTCTTCATTGGTATGAATTTTAAAACACGTTGTAGCCGATACTTATATAATACAATGCTCCTACATAAGGATTGCCGAATGCATTGCGGTAGTAATGATTGGTGATGTTTGTGCCGCCGAGCTTAAGCATAATCTTTTCTTTAGAAAATTTATAATTAACCTGGGCATCCAGTGTACCGAATGAGGGAATGGTGCCTTGTCTGAAATCACTCTGATAAAAGAATGCATCCTGCCAGCGATATATAATATTGAATCCAAACCGCTTTGTTTTACCCAACCCGTTATTACCGAAACCTGTATTAAAACGGTATTCAGGTGTATTGAAATAAGAAATAAAACCAGAAGGCACATTCGTAATAACATCTGAGAACACATTACCATTAATGAAAAAATTATTTGGCAACAAATAATCAAGTGAGAGTCCCCATCCGTTTGTTGATACTTTGGATGAACTGTTTACTGACACTGAAAAAACATTTGGAGCGCCGAGTCCGAGAGGTGTTCCGTCTGAAGATTGAAAAACTACTATACGACCAAGAAAATTTTGATATTTAGCAAAGTATGCATACGCATCAATTAAAAGTTTATTATTTATGAGACCTTTATACCCCATTTCAAAAGAATTAGACGATTCAGGTTTGTACTCTCCGAATTGCTGCACTTTAAGTTGTGTTGGGTCGCCTGTTGCAGCAAATGCATTAAAGCTGGCCTGAGTGTAAACAGGGTTTCCATCGAAATTATAAAAATCTCTCAGTTCAGGTAAACCGCCGATTAATGTTACGCCGCCTCCTATGCCCAGATTAATCCATTGGTTTTGTGTTGTTGGAAAACGATAGGCTGTTTGATATGATAGTCTTATGTTGTGGTCTTTTGCCACACTTATAACTGCTGATACTCTTGGAGTAAACCTGCCTTTAAAATTTTCATTTTTATCGTAGCGGCCAGATGCAGTTAGTTTTAAAACATCGTTGAATAAGCGTTGTGAAACTTGAAGATAACTTCCAAATTCGCTAATTCCAATTGTTCCCGCACTATCAGCAAATAAAGTTCCCTGTGAGTTTAAAACATACTCTTTAAAATTGGCGCCAATTAAAAATTCGGTTCTGTTATCTACATTTCCAATTTTAAAAACATCAGTCAAATTATATTGGCCTTCAGCCATATAGAGATCGGTTTTATCAAGAAACTTTCCTCCATACGGTATTGGTTTCAGACGAACCGCATCAAATATTTGATTGAACTGAGAAGAGCCTGGTGCGGGTCTGCCCTGGTCTGCAAATGTTCTTGCGCCGTAAAGCAAGGCAGTTTCATTTTCTGCAACGGCTTCTTGTGCTGCAGCATTAGCCTGAACAGGATCTCCTGTTTGAGTAAGAACATCAGCATACACTGGAGCATATATTGCTAAAGAGCCTCCTACAAGCGCTCCTGAAAATTGAGGATACCAGCTATTTGCCGGATCAAGAGGATTATAACTTGGCTTCCATGCTTCATTAAAAAGCTGGCTTGTTACAGTTGCATTATACGATTCGCCGGAATTTTCCTGGGTTGTATATCCCCGAACAAACCATTTATTACTCTTCAATTCAAGTTTATACTGCCCCACTTTTAAATCTTTCAAAGCATAGCGGTCACTGCCTGTATATACGCTGTTTCCTGTGCCATAATATCCAATTAAAGAGAGTTCGAGGTCGGGCTTTATTTTATAATATAAACCACCGGATACTTTAAAGTTTATTGTATTTGGAGGCACTACATCAGATTCTAAATAACCTGTTCTTGAAACAGGAAGTGGTCCGGCAAGAAAAGGCGTAATCGCAGAGATGGCTGTGGGATCACCGCCTGTAGCGCCAAGGAGAAATGGAGTTGTAGCGTCATTAATATCAAGAGATGTTTCATCACCATAAACATTTACACCATCGTAATTGGGGTCAGTATATCTTGTTCCTACGGGAATAACACGGGCTGTTGCACTGCCGGATGCTGATAAATAATCTGATGTATCACGAGCAAGCCAATCTTTGGCAAGAATATATTGTGCACCAATTTTAAAAGCAAACTTGTCAGAAAGTTTTTGTCCCCATCTGAAAGTGAGATCATGATAAGGCGATACATCTCTGAACGGGTCATCAATGTGCATTACTCCCTCTCTTACCTGTACACTTAGCCCCTGGTATTTGAAAGGGCTTTTGCTGGTTATGAGCAGAGTTCCATTCATACCGCCAGGTCCGTACAAAGCAGAAGATGCCCCTTCGAGTAATTCCATGCTTTCTACATCAAGTTCAGTTAATCCTATCACACTGCCAACAGAAAAATTTAATCCCGGAGCCTGGTTATCCATACCATCAACAATTTGATTAAAGCGGGTATTTCCACTCGTATTAAATCCTCTTGTGGTAATTGTTTTAAATGTAAGGCTTGCGGTTGTAACATCAACACCTTTTACATTTGCAATTACATCGTAATAACTTGACGCAGGTGCATTGCGTATGGCAGCAGAGCTTATGCGTTCAATAGATACAGGGGATTCTAATATTCTTTCCGGTAATCGTGAGGCAGCAACAACAATATCTTCGCCCAATACATACGTAGGCTCAAGCTCAACATTTACAGTTTGTCCGCTGCTTTCAATATTTACTTCGCGGTTTGCATAGCCCACCGAGCTTACTACAATTGTAAACGGAGGCTTTTGAATGCTGAATAATTTAAAGTTTCCTTTATCGTCTGTGTAAGTACCGGTGACGGCTCCTTTCACTGTTATAGAAACGGCTGCAATTTTTTCTCCGCTTTTACTGTTTTTTACAGTGCCCGTTACCGTGGCGCCCGTTTGAGAATATACCGGTATTGATAAAGCTGCAAATAAAAGCATGCCGGTAAGAATAATTAATGTTTTTCGCATAAGGAAAAATTTTCAGTTTAGCAATAATAATACTTGTTACAAAAACAAATAAATAAAATCTCTGCACATCTGTGTAAAACCTTCATTTGCCTGAATCAATTTGGATTCGAACTGTAAGAAATACATTTGCTTTATATGACAGAGCAACATTTTCATTTCCCAAAGCAAACCTCTTTTTATAAAGGAAAAGTAAGAGACGTTTACACGATTAATAATGAATGGCTGGTAATGATTGCGAGTAATCGTATCTCGGCTTTTGATGTAATTCTGCCAAAACCCATACCCTATAAAGGACAAGTTTTAAATCAGATTGCTGCATATATGCTCGGCAACACAAAAGATATTTGCACTAACTGGTTAGTGAATGTTCCTGCGTCTAATGTTTCTATTGGTAAAAAATGCGAGCCATTTAAAATTGAAATGGTAGTAAGAGGAAATCTTGTGGGTCATGCATGGAGAACATACAATAGTGGTGAAAGAAAATTATGCGGAGCTATTATGGCTGATGGAATGAAGGAAAACGATTTCTTTCCCTCTCCTGTTATTACCCCATCTACAAAAGCAGTAGCAGGGCATGATGAAGATATTTCAAAAGAAGAAATTATTACAAAAGGATTAGCCACAGAAAAAGAGTGGGAAGTGATAAGTGATTATGCTTTGAAATTATTTGAAAGAGGAAAAGAGATTGCAGACAAACGCGAATTAATATTGGCGGATACCAAATACGAATTTGGAAAATACAATCATGAAATTTATTTGATGGATGAAATACATACGCCTGATAGCTCAAGATATTTTTATAAGGATGGATTCCATGAAAAACAGGCAACAGGCGAAAGGCAAAAACAATTGAGCAAAGAGTTTGTGCGTGAATGGCTGCTCGCAAATAATTTTATGGGTAAGCAGGGACAAACAGTTCCTGAAATGAATAACGAATGGGTGCAAACTATTTCACAACGCTATATTGAATTGTACGAAAAAGTGATTGGTGAAAAATTTATTCCGCAGGAATTAAGCGATGAGGAAACGTATGAAAGAATCAGCAATATTTTAAATACCATGAATATGTGATTTGTTTATAAAGAACATGCTTAATTTTGTTTTTGTAAGTACTCTATTCTTAACCCTTCAAATTATTACTATGAGTTTACGATTAGGGGATGCTGCTCCCAACTTTAAAGCAGTAACCACCGAAGGTGAAATTGATTTTTACGAATACCTCGGCGATGGCTGGGGCGTATTATTTTCACACCCGGCAGATTATACTCCTGTATGTACAACAGAGCTTGGTAAAACGGCTTTGCTGAAAGAAGAGTTTGCAAAGCGCAATGTAAAAGTATTAGCAGTAAGCGTGGACCCGCTTGATAAACATTTCGGCTGGAGAAATGATATTAATGAAACGCAAAACTGCACTGTAGATTTTCCCATCGTTGCAGATGAGGACAGGAAAGTAGCAACGCTGTATGATATGATTCATCCGAATGCATCAGAAAATTTTACCGTGCGTTCCCTGTTTGTTATTGGGCCTGATAAGAAAGTAAAGCTGATGATAACATATCCTGCATCAACAGGAAGAAACTTTAATGAAGTTTTGCGGGTGATTGATTCTTTGCAATTAACCGCTTACCATAGTGTGGCAACACCTGCCGACTGGAAGCATGGCGAAGACGTCATTGTGGTGCCCGCTGTTTCAACAGAAGATGCCCACAAAAAATTTCCCAAAGGAGTGAAAGTGGTAAAGCCCTATCTTCGCTATACACCACAGCCGAATCTTAGTTAAGTGTGCGAGTGTGTTATCATAGGTAAAAACCCGGAGCTTTATTAAATTCCGGGTTTTTAAATTGTACAAACCTGACTGGTTTTCTTATCGTCGTGATTACTTATGTAAGAAATAAACCTGCGTAGGTTTTAATTAGATTTTATTATCTCAAATTACACTAAGCAAAAATCTGCATTCACTTCTAATTTGTTGTGTACTGCTTTTAAAAAATCAACATCAGGTTTTTGTTTTCCGCTCATAATCAAAAAAAGTTTGGCATTACTTACCTGCAACTCTTTTGCTAAATCCTTTTGTTTTAATTTTCTTTCATACATCTTCATTTCAATAATCCCTGCCAGTGTTTCGGAAGGTTCAATAGTGAATTTAGTCATCTCATAGTTCTGAGCAATAATAGCCAGCTTATGAATTTCCTGCAGCTCTTTTTTTGTTACGCCATTACTTCCTTTTGTCATTAGTTTATAAATTTTATCCATTATCTCTTTGTAATGCTTTTCAGAAGTTATTTTTTTTACAATTGATTTTTGCATATTGTCTTTCCTCTTATTTATTATTTTTCCAGTAATCTTTCATCAGCTCTGTAGCCCATGCAGGCTGGCGTATTTGTGTAATGGGAAGAAATTCTTTCATCACAGGTTTTATATCCATTACAGGAGTGCCGTCAACAGCATCTAAATTTTTTACAAGCAGTATTCTCTCTTCTTTTTTTACAAGCTCTGCAATAGTTAACCCGAGTTGATTCGGACGTTCTTTAGCACGGCGTGCAAATATTCCCGTAACAGGCCATTTCTTATTATCACGCGGATGCCCGCTGAATTGAATTTTTGATTTATCAACTTTATCGAAATAAAAAATTATTTCAACATGTGAAAAATTTTCAATCCCATTAAGCGCTTCTGACGGAATATGCGGCATTAGTTCAATTTCGCTAACCATATTTCCCCAGAAGTCATCATTCAAAGTGAATCTTGTATTTTTTACAATAGCGATGGGCTGCAGTTCTATAATCATAAATTGGTATGTGTAAAGGGTTACTAAATGTGTTTTAACACCTTGCCTCTTTTTTCTTTTTGCCAATGTTTCCCTTAGCGGCAATTTTTTTTATATAATGAGTTGCAATAGGTACTTTATAGGCAGTATCTCCAATGTTCACTGATACTATTCCAATTTGCTTTGCTGTTTCCAACGCTTTTTCTGTAAGCTCTTTTACATATGAACCTGCTGCAATCACGAAACCATTCATGGTATAACGTACCCTGTTTGCAGCAGTATTTATTTCTTTCACTACCCGGTTTAGTAATTTTTTCAAATGTTCTATGTTCAGCTCCTCGTCAGGTTTAATAGCACATAAATTTGATAAGGTACTCCAGCCAGCGGAAGCAATATTTTCCTGCTTTGAATCAATCCATTCTACCGCAAGTTCATATCCATATTTACTTTCAGCAGCAATCCAGGCTACCGTGTATTCACTTATCATGCTCCAGTTAGCATTTTTAACCCAATACTGCAGGTTCTTCTTGGTAATTTTTGTTTCATCTGTAATTAAACCTGCGAGATACATTGCATCTGCATTGCCGGTTTCAAATAATTGCAATGAAAGATCGTAATTCTTCTTTACTTTCTTTTGAATTTTCTTCATATCGCCAATCTTCACACCGAATAAAGGTTCTTTAGCGCCATGCCTTAAAAATGTTTTTTTGGTTTGCTCGCTGCCCATTTGCTCAAGTTGAAGCATTACTTCATTTTTCGTCATAAAGAAATTTTGAATAAAAACTTATTTTTATTATGAGCCTGAATTTTAGTTATTTGGTGGTAATCATATACCTGGTTAGCCGGTCAAAAGTTTTCTCTAAACTTGTGTTCCCATGCAATAGAGAATTCCAGCCGGTCAACATAAAATTCTACCGCTTTTTCATAATTAAAAAATCGAAGAACAGGAATTACTTTATTCATCAGCAATTAATTTCATTTCTTTCAACGAGCAGGACTTTGTGCAGTTGGGGAAATAGTATTCCGTCTGCCCGTAACCGCTGCCAAATTTATAAATAAAAGATCATTGTTTGTTCTGTTGCTAAATTATTAACGTCCTGCCCGAACCACAGTACAGCAGCGGTTTGTAGCTGATTGTAATTCCGTCTGCCCCACTTGTACAAAACCTTATGTTGCACGCTGTATTTTTTACTGTTCATCAAAAAAGTCTTCGTCAATTTGTTTAATCTCATATATTGATTTCACTTGTATTCCAACATTAAATTCGTGCATCAAGTTTACAAGTTTGTTTCCGTCAATGAGAATTATTTTATGGTGAGCATTTTTTGCTTTTTCAACGGCTTGTTTATCAAATTGTGATGTCGTTACAAATACTCCTTTGTTAGTGTCACCACTCATTGCACCAATAAAACTTCTAATGTCTTTTTCTCGAACTTTCCCTTCTGTAAACCTTTTCGTTTGAATATATATTTTGTCTAAGCCTAATTTGTCTTCGTTAATAACTCCATCAATTCCTCCATCACCAGATTTTGCTGTTTCAATAAATTCACCATAACCCATTTTTTTCATCGCCCTGAACTTTTTCATCTTTGTAAAATTCAAAAACTGTGCTTTCGTCAACTAATTCTTTTAAAGAAATATCTTTTTTATGATTAACTCCTTTCTCAGTTATTCTAACATATCCACGTTCTGGATATTCGATATAACCACCTTTTTTAAGATAAGTCTTACCCCACCCAATTCTGTTGTCAATAAGAATGTCACCTGATTTAGTTGTTTCTTTTAATTGCTCGTCTGAGAGTTCACTAAAATATTTTTCCTTTACAATTTTGTATAATTCTCTAAAGTGTATTGTCTTGCCATCTCTTAATACTTCTAAGATTGGAAAAAATGTTTCGTGAAATTTTGGTATATCCATTCTGTTGGGGTGTATTTAGTCAATATAGCGTGCAACTGCAAACTGCAGACTGTAAACTGTCAACTATCATCGGTCATCCGTCAACTCATTCAGCCTTGGTCTTAAACGGGCTTTTGATTTGTTGAAAATATTTCTGCCATTATCCATATTTTTTCTTATTTGCTTTTGCCTTTCTAAAGGTAGATGCAATGTTTCTAAGCATTCTTTACTACAGCATCCTTCATACTTTTCCGCACATTCATCGCATTGAATAAATAGTAAATGACAGCCATTGTTTTTGCAATTGGTGTGTGTATCTGCGGGTTTTCCGCACTGGTGGCATTTGGAAATAACTTCATCGGATATACGTTCGCCCAGGCGATTATCGAACACGAAATTTTTCCCAATGAATTTATTTTCTATTCCTTTTTCTTTTGCATCTCTGACATAATTAATTATTCCGCCCTCGAGATGAAAAACATTTTTAAAACCTTTGTACAACATGTAGGCGCTTGCTTTTTCGCAGCGTATGCCGCCGGTGCAATACATAATAAGGTTTTTGTCTTTATAATCCTTCATCATTTCCGCTGCCATTGGCAACTGCTCACGAAAAGTATCTGATGGAATTTCAATAGCGTTTTCAAAATGACCCACTTCGTATTCATAGTGGTTACGCATGTCAATAACAATGGTATCATTGTTCTGAAGCATATCATTCATTTGCTGCGCATCAACATATTTACCTTTATTTTCCATGCTGAAAGATGAGTCAGAAATTCCATCAGCCACAACTTTATTTCTCACTTTTATTTTCAACACCCAAAAACTTTTTCTGTCATCAACAGCAATATTTAATCGAACATCTTTAAAAGTATCAATTGAATACAAAAAAGTTTTGAATGATTCAAAGTTTGATTGAGGCACACTTGTCTGCGCATTAATACCTTCAAGAGCAACATAAATTCTTCCATACACTTTCAGCTCATTCAATTTTTTATAAAGATTCTCTCTGAATTGTAAGGGAGCTTCTATATTGAAATATTTGTAAAAGCCAACGGTGATGCGGGGTTCTGCTTCCTGCATCAGGCGCTGCTTTAATTCCTGGTTGCTTATACGGTTGTGTAATACGGGCATACTTAAGTTGCGAAATTAAAATAATTTTTCCGGAGTACTATTCGATTGGTAAATCAGAAGAAAACGCGGAGAGCAAATACTCATAACAATCGGAGTGTACAATCGGTCTGACGGCTTTTAGCCGTCTCACCGGGTTTAAAACCATGCACAAAAATATCACTCCGCCGCTCTAAAAGAATAATGTCTTTGTGTAAAATAACTGAACATAATTACAATTAGCGAGGTAACAATTTTGGAAACGGTAGGCCACCAGCCAAGATGGTCAACAAAAAGATGAAGAAAAAAATAATTGAGCACCACGCAGATCATTACAACAATAAAATACCTGAAAAATTGCACTCGCTTTTTTGTTTGCGTTTGCTGCCAAACCACATATCGGTTAAGATAAAAACCGGTAGGAAAGCTGAAACAAAAAGCAATCATAAATGAAAAAATGTGCGGGCTTATGGTAATAAAACCAAGATGCACAAGCTGCTTATGAACGATAAAATTATAGCTGATGAAAAAAATAAAAATGTCAAGCGCCGTAGTTGTTCCGCCGCATGCCGCATAGCGAAAGGTTTGCAGCGGCATTAATTTTTTGAACGGAGAATAGAAGCCGTCAATAACCGTTAAAATAAAGTTCCTGATAAAAATGTGCACTTTTTGCATAAGCGGCGGCGAAGGTATTGTTATTGCAAATGAACGATTGTGCTCTCTGATTGTTTTAAGAATTTATTGTCAAGTGTCTCGATTAAACACTGTATAGCAAAATCTCTTTCACTATTTTCGTTTCCCTGAGAATTTTATTATGAGCATAGTAACGGAAATAGCAAGTGCAGCAACATCAACAATTAAAGAGCTATATCAGGCTGAATTTATTTCTTCAGATATTATTGTAAACCTTACCAAGCCTGAGTTTGAAGGCGATTATACCATTGTGCTTTTTAATCTGACTAAGCAACTTAAAAAATCTTCTGAAGTTGCAGGTAATGAAATTGGAAATCATCTTTTACAGAAGCATCCTGGGCTTTTCACTTCATTCAATGTGATTAAAGGATTTCTCAACGTAATCATTTCAGATTCTTACTGGATTGATTTTTTGCAAAAAAATTATAATAGCTCCTTGTATGGAATAAGTGAAAAAAAAGGTAAGAAAATAGTAGTAGAATATTCCTCTCCAAACAGTAATAAGCCTTTACATCTGGGTCATTTGAGAAATAATTTTTTAGGATGGAGTGCAGCAGAAATTCTTAAAGCAAAAGGTAATGAAATAATAAAAACCTGTATTGTAAACGATCGCGGCGTTCATATTTGCAAAAGCATGCTTGCATGGAAATTATTTGCAAATAGCGCTACTCCTGAAAGCACCGGCATTAAGGGCGACCATTTTGTGGGTGATTATTATGTGAAGTTCAACGATGAATATAAAAAACAGGTGAACGAATTATCAGAGAATGGAATGGCTAAAGAAGAAGCAGAAAAAGAGGCTCCAGTTATGAAAGCAGCCCAGCAAATGCTGCTCGATTGGGAAGCCGGAAAGCCTGATACAGTTGAGTTGTGGCAAATGATGAATAATTGGGTATATAAGGGCTTTGAGGAAACGTATAAAAGAATAGGCAGTGATTTTGACAAAATATATTATGAGAGTGAAACGTATTTACTTGGTAAAAATTTTGTTGAAGAAGGATTACGCAAAGGGGTTTTTTATAAAAAGGAAGATGGCGGTATATGGATTGACCTGAGAGCCGAAGGTCTTGATGAAAAAATTGTGCAGCGAAAAGATGGAACCGGACTTTATATAACGCAGGATATTGGTCTTGCAGTAAACAAATATGAAGAGTATAAATTCAATCAAAGCATTTATGTTGTTGGTGATGAGCAAAACTATCATTTCAAGGTGCTGAAACTAATTTGTCAAAAACTTGCCATACCTGCCGCACAAAATATGTATCATTTGAACTATGGCATGGTTGAATTACCCGGCGGCAAAATGAAAAGCCGTGAAGGCACTGTTGTTGATGCTGATGATTTAATTGATGAAATGCTCGTTATTGCGCAACAAAAAACGGAAGCGCTTGGTAAGGTGAAAGATTTTACTGAAGAAGAGTTACACCATTTATATCAGGTAATTGCACTTGGCGCATTGAAGTTTTTTTTGTTGCGTGTACACCCAAAGAAAAGAATGATATTTAATCCTGAAGAAAGTATAGATTTTCATGGGTTTACCGCACCGTTTGTGCAGTATACTTATGCGAGAATAAAAAGTATTTTTAGAAAGCAGTCAGCAGTCAGCAGTGAGCAGTCGGCAGTCAGCAGTCGGCAGTCAGCAGTCGGCTCGCAGAGTCCTGTGGACAGTCAGCAGCAATCAGAATTACTGCCTTTGGAAAAAGAATTAATCATTCATCTTGAACAATTTTCTGCTGTGATTAATGAAGCAGCAATTGAATTAGACCCTTCTAAAATTGCAATCTATGTTTTCAATCTTGCCAAAACGTTCAACTCTTTTTATACCGAACATTCAATTTCAAATGCAGAGAGTGAAGAAAAGAAAGCACTGCGTTTGCAGATAGCACAGCTTACTGCACATGTAATAAAAACAGCAATGAAATTATTGGGTATTGATGTTCCTGAGAGAATGTAATAGTTGTTATAAATTGCAATCAATCACTAACTCTTATTTCACGCAATTAATAAATCCTTCATTTTCCTGTAATGCATATTTGCTATATTTCGTAAGCATTTCCGGCGTTAGATAGGTTACTGTAAATCCTGCTTCCCTTAAACGATTCATATAATCGCTGAGATTATAAATACGCACATGATCTTTTTGACCAAATAATTGCGATTGCATTTTTGCATTATTTATAAATGGTTCTTCAATAGTTGCATTAATAGTTTTTGAAAAAGGAATTTGCACAATTCCCCTGCCCTCTTTTTTTAAAACCCTGTAAATTTCTTTCATCGCTTTCCTGTCTTCTGGTATATGCTCCATTATATGATTGGCGATAACTATATCGAATGCTTCATTCTCATAAGGCAGAACAGTTGCATCTGCGTACATTATATTTTTATCTACAAGCTTGTAAAAGCCCGGAGCTTTATCAGCAGGTATAATATTTGCTTTGCTTTTTAAATAGTCAAAAATTTTTTTCTCAGGCGACAGGTGCAAAATTTTTTTATCGTGATAATCAATTTCATCTTTCAAAATCTGCAGTATTACCTTTCGCGGCTTGTGCTCATACAGTAGGGACAAAAAACATTTTCACCATCACCAGCAATTACATTGTATTTTTCTAATGCGACTCTATCCTCTTTTGCTGCAAGGCGCGGAGCAAATTTTTCATATTGTTTGTTGCAAAAATTGCATGCGAAACCAGTTCCTTTATATTTAAAATATTTTAAGTGAAACAATAGAAGTGTACCATAAAAAATGCTTTGCCTGTACCAGCCCTGCATAAAATGATATAAACCGGCGTTGTTTAATATTTTTTTTATTCGCTCTTTCATGCTTGTTAAAAATCACAGTTCCATTATGGTAGGTTGTTTTAAATAATTATGTCGGTGCAGTATTAAGTAACTGTTTAAATTTTATCCAATATTAATTATAAGAAAACTTAGAAGGAAATGAAACTTAAACAGTTTATCAATTAATATTACGCAACGATTTTTTTAACCTTAGTAAAAAAAATAATCCCACTCTCTTAAAACCTTATTGCCGGATAAGGGAATAAGGTTATTCCGATAAATATCGGGACTACTAAGGTTAATTGCATGTGTAGCCATAATATTTTTTCTGGAATGAAATTTAAACGGTTTTTGAGAAAATGAAATAAAAAATCACAATTGTAATCTGTGTAAAACTTATTAAGCCTTAAATGGATTGATGCGAAGTTTATAATATCAAGCGGAATAGCTTCAGGCTTCAATTAAACCAATATTTTCAAGGGAAATTTTTTTTAAAGTATTAATATCACCCAGCTTTGCACTGGCGCCAATAATTTCAATTCCGGCTACTGCACCATTTTTATCGTAATCAATAACAATCCCTTCGGCCACAATATCAGTAGTTACTGTGGTTTCATTGAATGAGATATACAATGCATCGGCTTCTTTGTCATAAGTTATTTTCATGTCTAAAAATACGAATTGTTTCATCATAGCACATTTTAGTTGATGAATAAATTTCACACCTCTACCACGGTGGTTTTGCTTACGTAATCATGCAGTGTATCATCAAAGAATGGGATAAAAAAGCAATCAATAATTGTAAGGCGAATAAGGCTTCTTATTACGATTTGCAGGAAGGAAGGTTTTCCTCCTTTTTTATTTACTACTTTACTCATTGTAATCCATTTCCCCGGCGTGCGTTTAAAAATAGATTCAAAGAATAAATAATAAATAAACATCACCGCCCAGAAGAAGACATAGAAAGGAAGAAATAAAAGCCCGTAATAAAAAACATAGAAGTACCAAAATTTGTAAGCGGCAAAGCTCAATCCAAAAATCAAAGCTGTATCAACCAAAAAGTTCAATACTCTTGTACCAATGCCGGGTTTATTCATGGTGCAAATATCATCTCATTAAATAAATTTTTTTGAGCTAATCTTTATGGATGTTATTTCTTTTTGAAATATTCAGGATGTATTACTACACCAGGTCCTGTGAGATTTTTTTGCAGCGCAATAATTATATCAGGAAAAAATTCCATGATAGTTTCATAAGTGTTATCTGTTGCAATCAATACAACAACCTGCAAAGGATAATTAATAAAATTTTGCTGAAAAGAAATATTATTATCAATTGTAACAAAAGTTGTGAAGTTATTTTCAAGCATTGATTGTAAAAGTTCGCCATTACTTTTACCAAGCCATCGCATATCTCTTACAGTGTAGGCCTCAAAACCTTCATCTTTAAAACGAAACTTGAGTTTAACCGGAAGATTTTCATCTAATAACAGTTTCATCTGAAATTATTTCTGGCAATGAGAAATGCTTTGCGCTCCATTCTATTACGGCTTCTGCCTGTTCGCGGTTTACACTTGGAAAATCTTCAAGAAATTCCTGAAGTGATATACCTTTTTCCAAATGCCAAAACAAACTTTCCACCGGAACCCGTGTGCCTTTAAAAACAGGTTTTCCAAATTGTATCCCTGCGCTCACTGTTATATAATCTGCTAATTTTTGCATACAGCAAAAGTATTGAATAGCCAATAAATATATCATCTCATTAAATACATCTTCCCATATCCTTTGGTGAAATATTTATCGGTATCAACAGTAAATCCATTTTTATCGTAGGTGGGAAATTTATCGAGAGATTTCCTGTTAAGATTCGTTAGCACTCTATATAAATAAACACCATTTGCAAGCTTTTGCCCGTACTGGTCTGTACCATCCCATTTGTAATCGGTAATATTTCTGCCGATATGCAAATCACCTAACTCTGCCTTTGTAATCTCCTTTACAATCTTCCCGGTAATGGTTAATATTTGTATGCGAATATTCTGCGGCACTTCACTTCCTGTTACCGTAAATACAAATGCCGTTGATGTTGTAAATGGATTCGGATAATTAAACATGTTTGTAATCATCGGTTTGTTATAAACCTGGAAGCTCACCTTGTAATCTGCATTGCCTGCGGGGTTTCCCGTTTTATCTTTTCCATGAACAAGCAATTGATAATTACCATCTGTTGTAAGATAGGGTGTGAAGTCAACTGTTGCGGTATTGTCTGTGCCTTTTGTTGCAGGCGTAAATGTGAGGGTATCTGTATTAAAATAATATGGATGCATAGAACCATCAGGATATTGCAACTGTACCGTGAAGAGAGAAGTATCATCGAGCAATAAATAACCCGATTCGTCTTTCATCTTAATAACAATATGCGGCTGCGCCGATACAATATCATTGTTGAGAATATGCACACCATCAAAGGTTACATCAAGTGTTGGCTTATAATTATCAGCAGCAACTGTAAAAGTTTTATAGAGGAAATTATTGAAATGATATTGTTCGGGCTGAGCGTTCTCAGGATTCACATCAAGATATAAATTATTCAATCCGCCAAGAAGCTTGGTATCAATGGATGCTTTGATGACAGCCGTATCTCCGGGATTTAATTTTTTCAATTTGGCAACGGGAATTATGTTGGTGTTATTTGCTGCATCGTACACAATGAGCTTAACTAAAATACTATCTGCAAAAGCTGTTTCACTTACATTTTTAAATGCCATTGAGAAATCTTCACTCTGCCCTAAAGCAACTGTATCGCTGAACGTATATAAAATATTTGGCGCTAATGCACCTTCAGGTACAGCATCATACAAAATTCTCCACCAGCGCAATTGATAAGGTGTAAGATTGATGCTGTCTGCATTGCGCATCTTTAATTTTAAATATGGATAGCTCGCAACACTTACAGTTGAAATATCAAAATTTTGCTGCGAAGTATTCAACGTATAGAGCACCCTTTCTCCTCCGGCAGAATCAATACCAATAACATCTACGGTTGCTTTGTCACCGGGCTTGCTATCCACACTGTACCCGTTCCACAAAACTTTTTTCCATGCTTTTGCCGGACCAAATAACGGAGAGGTAATATAGCCTAAGGTATCAGAAGAGCTAATATCACGGTTGTAAATTATCAAATCGAACTGGCTATTGCTAAACTTCCATTCGGGTGTAAACAATGGATTGTTTTTTTCATAATTGAACACCCATGTACGGAAGTAATTAAAAGAATCTATTGCAGTAAAACCGTTTTGAACAAGCCTGTCGTAAAAGGTATTTCCTGCGCCATAGACTGCTGTATCAGAATGCCATAACGAAGCCGATTGATCGTAAGGTTCATCATATATCAACCGCATGGTAACGAGTAAACCGTTGGGTATCCAGTCCATGAAGTCACGCATCTTTCTTCTACTCGATGTATCCCAGTAATGAAATTCAAAATTGTACTCATTACCTTTTTTAGTGCAGCCCGCGTTTGTCCAACTGTCCATAAATCCTCCGTAATTTCCGCTGCCAACAGTAGAAGGATTTGTTTGATTATAGTAAGGTTTTAATGTTACGGGGTCAAACAAATTAAAAATGATTGAGTGCCCCAAACATGCTCCTTCAGTTATGGTGTTGCCATTTATCTGCACCTGGAAATCGGCATCTATAAACCCGCTGTAATTAAATATTCCATTATACAGACTTAGTGAAGAAAGGATATCTTTATAAGTCCACCTGCGGCTGAAGCTGTCAATATAAATTCTTTCAGTGTTTGATTTTAAGTGCTGGTATAAATGTGATTGATTAAATCCGGCGCTGCTTCCCGGTATGTACACAAAGCTGAACGTATTCCAGTGATATGGGCCGCTTGTGGGCACAGGCGCTACCCGCCAATAATAAACCGTGCTGTCAGTAAATGAAACAGACGGTGTAAACTCGAGCACACCGCCAACTGATGTAATGGTTTGCATGGCTTTTAATGATGAATTGAATAGCTCTGTGGTATCAAGCTCCATTACATATTGCCGTGAAGGCGTTACAGGATTTGCTGTGGATGCATAAAATTTAATTCCGTTCTTACTAACAATGGAGAAATTATAAGGATATACAGGATTTAATTCATCCTCATAAATAAAAAATGATTTGGTAACGCTGTTATTCATCTCACTCAATTCCATGTATTGATAATCATCATCAATTGTTACAGTAAGTTTATTTTCTCCTTTGTCTGTTGAAGCAACAATAGGAATGGTGAATGAAAGCGAATCAATATAGCGAACTGATTTTATTTTTTGTGATGCAAGTATGGAAATACTTCCGTCAGGATATTGCCTTTTTATTAAAACAGAAACAGAATCTCCTGTTGCTTTTCCAATGTTGTAGAAATAGCATTTAATATTAAAGCTGTTATCGGCAACAGAAATAAAGCTGGGATTTATAATTACTTGCGGCTCCTCGATTACAAAGTCAGGTTTTGCATGCGCATTTACTTTTATCGCAGGGTCGCCATGCAATACATTTTCTTCTGCATGAAGCGTTGCTGTAAAATTTGTGGAGCCGAGATTCAGCAATGATACAACTCCGGCATTCATATTATTTGAAACAGGCGTGTTGTAATCATTCAAATCTAATGAACGGTAAAAGCCGAGATTGTATGTATGAAGATAACTCTCCACTCCAAAATGCGTGCTGGCAATAAATGCAATAGAGCCTTTGTCTTTCGTGAGAACATATTTTTCAGAGAGAGAAGTTATTTGATTTAGTCTTGATGTATCATAAGAATAAATATTTCCTGCATTGCATCCGCCTACAATAAACACAGGATACTTTTGATAATTATTGAAAGCCGTAGGTTCATTCAAATTATAATCGAGTGTGGTTGCAGCAGAATGTCCAAAATAATTAATCAGGCTTATGCCATTATTCCAAATCTGGGTCATTAAATCATTGGAAGCTGTACCCGCCGAATTTGAAGTAGCATTACTGAAAGTAGTTACACTGCCGCCGAATAAAGTATCAATAATAATTGTCTTGTACATGTTCATGTCTCTTGTAAGAGATTCGTAGAGCTGCTGGTCATTGGCGCCTACAACATGCACCACCGTTTTCATCCATGCTTTATTTGCAATAGTCTGCAAAGTGCTTGCCTGCTGCTGTTCATACGCTGTTACTTTGTCAAGATAAATTTGTACTTCGTTTTGAGTAATGGCAGCAAGCCTTCCAATATTTGTTGCGGGTAGTGGACTTAAATCTGCGGAGGCAAGTAAGTTATCAGATGCAGGCCATCCAAATGTGGGAACAAGATTTAATTTATCAGCGTAGGGAGATTTTTCATTTGCCCTGTAATCATTATAGGTAACGGCTTTGCCAATTAAGAATGCGAACTTTGGCTTTACAGCGAAAGTGTTTCTTGCATAGCTTAAAAAATTCTTTATGCTAAGCGGATGCATTTTTATTCCGTAAGCAAACTCATCAACCAAATCATCTATATCATAAATTTTTGCAGTGAATGAACCACCTTCAAGGCTACCCCGATAATCACGATATTTTTGCACAGGACCTGTGGTTGAAGTACCGATAAGAATTTTGTTTGAGATGATGAGATAATCGCCCTGGTTGCTGCTTGTTGTAAAATTGATGAAGTTGCGTTGGGTTAAACTGTTGATAGGTTTAATGTTGGATGAATCTTCACTTACCAAAACCAATTTTCTATCAACATTGCTTGGCAGCAGAGCAAAGCGTAATAATCCTGCAACACTTGTATTGGCAATATATCTTTTGTTGTTTGATAAATCGTACAGAACAGGCGGTGTTGCAGTGCCCCAACTGAAATTGCTTATCTCCAAATATTTGGCTGCGGATGCAGGCATATTAAAAACAAAATTGTTGCTGCTGCCGAAATCGAATTTGCGTGGATAATTCAAATCGAGAAAGCCAGTGACAAATCTATCGTTTGCTCCGTTAACACTGTTATTGATTTCAGAAATAGTAAAATTTGTGGTGTTTGTGCTGATTAAAGAAAGTGAAACACTATCATTACTCAAAATTTGTGCATTCAGATAAGGAAGAATCTGGCTAATAACAATTGAGCCATTAATATCAATCTTAACAGTTCTGTCAGTTGTTCCTCCAATGAAACTGTTACCCACTACGGAAACATTCAGTTGCACAGGTACTGTTGCGTTAGCTGCTTTTAAATCCCCCGCATTCACTATTAAAGGAGTAGATGGGCTAATATCCCGACTGCTCCACCATTCGCCAACATCGTAAGTAGATGAATATACATACTCGCCAAAATTTGCAGCCAGACCACGGTTAATCATGTCTTTAAAATCAACACGGTAATCATACATGAAATATAGTTCAGGAGAAAGTGTATTGTTTGCAACATCATTCAGGGTATCACGTATGCGAAGATTATTTCCCGTGGAATTTACAGTAAGAAAATAAGCCGCGGTATCGGTTTCCAGGCTTAGTGCATCACTTAGTTGATTGGCAGGGTCTTTATATAAAGCCCTGTCAGGTTTGCCATCATTTTGCTCGCCCCAAAATTCAATGTATCCGTTTGAAGGAAGAATGCCCGTTGTCACACTCGTATAAATCGCAACCTCTTTTCCATTCCGCGATAATTGAAATTGTGCTGCATCAACACTTTGCAAAGCAGCCGGTAAATTGGGTTGATTGATTCTGTACAATCCTGTAGCGCCAATTTTAAACTTGTAATACGTTTTATTGTAATCAATCCACTCATTGTTGTATTGCTGCGATTGCGCATGAAAAGCGATAAAAGTAATAATCAATATCACAAATATTTTCTTCATCAAAATCATTATATAATTACTAAAGCTATAATTTTTTTAAGGCGAAACTAAATCTCTGGAATACGCCACGGTTATTCATATATATAGGAAGTATCATATAGTATTCTTTTGAAAGGGTAGTTGTTTCGAATACAACGCATCCCTTAATTTTAAAAATGGCTTTTCAATTAAATATGATAATGTTATTCCCGTTGCAAGGGTCAGAACTAAATATATAACAAAAGCAATTAAGCGATTGTCGTGATTTGATAACAAAATATTTTGAAAAGTCATGTGCCATAAATAAATAGAGTATGAATGCACACCTATGAAACAAATAACCACGAAAGGTATTTTTATGAAACCGGAATTCTTTATATATCTGTTGCTGAAACCATTCAAACTAAATAAAACAATTATTGCAAACCCTGCATTAATAGAGGAAATGCCAATTGTATTCATAAAAAAAGTTCCACCCTCAAAAAAACAGACAGGACTAATGAGAACAACCGCTGTTACTAAAAACAGATATTTTTTTCTTAAAAAAAAATTATAAAAATTGGTAAAATAAAATAAATAAGAAGCCAATATTCCGGTAACAATTCCGTCCATTCTTAAATGGGTAGCTACAAAATAAAATAATTCATCCCTTTCCTGATAAGATGCTCTCAGGCGCAAAAGGAATGTGATTAACAAAAGACCAATTAAAAAAAACCACATAAATTTTTTATTATTTACCAGTTTTGCTTTCAAACAAAAAAATATGAACAATGCAAATCCCACATAAAATTGTTCTTCAATAGCCAGGGACCATGTATGCTGAAATATACCCTTTCCGTAGTTCTGTACATAAAGAGCTTCGGTTACTATCTTTCCGTAATCATAAAAACTCCCTGTTTGTATATAGTATAGCAATATTGAAAATGAAAAGAAAAAATAGAATGGCGGAAAAATTTTAAAGCTTCTCTTTATTAAAAATCTTCTGATATTCACATTTCCCTTGTCAATATATTCTTTAAAAATTAATCCCGAAACCAGGAATCCACTTAATACAAAAAACAGATCAACGCCGCACCAGCCAATTTTATTAAAAATATTATTAGTTGTTTCATGCCTGAAAATAACTAGCAATATTGCCATTCCTCTCAAAAAATCCAATCCTTTTATTCTCATCGCAAAGTTGCATTAGCGGCAAAGCCGCATAACATCATCCATATCAAAAAATATTTTCTCATATAACAGGATAAGAACCTTTTACTCTTTTTTTCTTTTCAGCCTTTGGCAATTCAGGCGCGGAGCCTTTTGTTTGCTTCTCTTTATTCTTCGGCACCAAATCAACAGTCAAAGAAAAAATGTGTGTGTATAAAGGATTGGATTGATTGGCAAGATTCGTAAACGCATAATCAATCCCTACATTTCCAACTTTAAATCCTGCACCAACTGCGGGCTGAAATATCCAAACTTTTTTTTGATTCAGCGTATCACCATCAGCCAGTGCTCTTTGAAAATTCGATGCGCCTGCACGAATAAAAACAACATTATGAATATTCGCCTCCACTCCTACTTTCGGGTCAATGCTTATGGGGTTGCTGCTGATAACAGTATTTCGCTGTCCATCGAAAGTAATATCAAAGTCTGCCTCTGCAAGCAGGTGAAAATTTTCGCTGAATTCAAAATTATATCCGCTGCCTAAAATTAATCTCGGTGAAGTTAATTCTGTTGAGCGCACAGGAATATCATTATTGGTAAGATAGAGCGCTTCTTTTTCCGCATCGGTAAAAGAAAAAGACCATGCATTGAAAGTTGTTGTAACATCACGTGCCGCCGCACCAAAGCGCCACTTTTTTGTTTTGTACATAATGCCTGCATCAAAGCCAAAGCCCCATGCACTTGCAAAGCTGCCCACCTTGCGATGAATTATTTTAGTATTGGCGCCAAAGCTTAATTGTGCATGTTCGCCATCTTTTATTAACTGCGAATAAGAGAGCAACAACGCATAATCAGCGGAAGAAAATGTTTGAATATTATTGTAGTTAACAGAACCATCGGGCTCTACAAGATAGAGCGTGTTGGGAATATCATCTACGCCAAAGCGCAGCAGCGAAATGCCGACGGTTTTAAACTGGTCGTTAAGCGGAAAAGCCCCTGCGAGATAATCGTATTTTCCAATGCCCGCAAAATATTCTGCATGCATAAAGGTTACGGATGGATGCTCGTAATTATGCACCAACCCCGCGGGATTCCAATAACCGGCGTTGCCATCTTCGGCACTGGCAACTTGTGCCCCGCCCATACCAAGCCCTCTGGCGCCTGCGCCGATATTTAAAAACTCGTTGGAATATTTTCTGAATTGCCCAAACCCTGCAACTGCTATGCAAAAAGTATAACAACAAATCATCAGCAGCCGACTTCTCAATTTCATGCGGGAAAGTTACAGGAAGTTTTTTTGTTGTAGATTTTTGAGTATAGGGTTATAACGTTTTAACATAAGGTTTATTTTTTTGGGAGAGACAGAAAATTAATAAGGACCATACTTATAAGAAAAAGGCTCCTGCAACCCTCAATTTTGTAAATTTGAAAATGAAGAAATTAAAAGTATATCTTGATACTTCGGTTATCAATTTTTTATTTGCAGACGATACACCGGAATTAAAAACCGCTACAATTGATTTCTTTGAAAATTTATCGGAGGGCTTATTCTCAATTATGATGCATCTTTAACTTATACTTTTTTTCTAATTCTCCTCCTCTATATCTTCATAATTAAATTCTATTTTGCTCTGATTTATAATTTCTTCAAGTATATTTTTTAAATAGCCCTGTTTTAGTGCTTCTTTAAATGCCTGAGTAAGTGCAGAAATATTTATCACTTCCTCAATACAATTCATGTACTTATCAACAATAGCTTTAATTGAATACGTTTTACCGGCATTATCTCTGATTTTCTTTAAAAGGTGTTCTTTATCATCATCTGATTTTATCACAAATGTTATCGGATACTTTTGAATCTTATCAATATCAAGAAAGTATTTTTTAAAGTCTAAAGTTTCTGTAACCTGGAAAAAACGCCCAAGCGGTTTCATTACAAAGTCAATCCCGCCATCATTCGCATTTGTTCTGCCGGTTTTGTAGAGCTTTAGATTTTCGGTGTTAAGGCTTTCCATTTCAAATCCCCAAATAATAGTTTGATTATAATAGTAGAATTTCAGAATGGAATAACTTACTATTTCAAAAAGACGTGCATCAGTTGCGGGAGAAATTAAATTGATTATAAATTCCTCAACGTGGTTTGGATTAGAGTTTTCCATTGTTTGCAGTTCTTCGCAATTTTTTACAAAGCGGTAAAATGCAGTTTGTTTAGTTTTGGAATAATCATCAATTATTTCAATAATTGCCTTAGCTATATTTACGTAGCTCTTTCCTAATTTTATTTTCAGAAGGTTTTCATTAATCCAGTAACGATTAGAGTCTAAATTTCGAAGAATAGGTATAAATGCAGCATTTGGAAAAAATTTCTGAAACTCAGAATTCATTCGATTGTTGAGTGCATGGTTTTGCAGCTTATTTCCAAAAGGTAATGTTCTTTGTTTAATAAAAAGTTTGCTATACTCGGCGCCTGGATAAATAGAATAATTGCCATCTATATGATAGCCGTTAGCAATATAATCATCTGTCAAAACATAAATGGCATAAAGGTTTGCAAAGCTTGCTCTTGCTTTTGAGCTCCTGTTCGCCGAACGGGTTTTCTCATTGATATATTGAATAAGCTGACTTTTCTCAAAAACATCATCCGCATTTTTTCCAAAATGCTTTTTCAAAATAGTTTTAATGTTTACCGTGAATATATTTTCCATTTGATTCTTCGAATAAGTCAATTTCTTTTGAGGGTGCTAATTTTCCGGTTTCAAAACTGCGAACTTCCTTTTGTAATATTTCTCCTTTGTACTCATTAGTTAGTCCCAGTCTGCGCAAACCAATTTTTATATATTCTTCCTGTAATTCAATGCCAATAGAATTTCTTCCTAATTCCTTTGCAACAAAACAGGTAGTGAATGTTCCTGAAAATGGGTCCATTATCAAATCTCCTTCATTCGAGCTTGCTTTAATTATTCTTTCCAGTAAAGCAATAGGTTTTTGTGTGGGATGATTTTCATATTCTTCCATTCTATACCGAACCCTTGCAAATTTCCAAACATCGTTTTCATATACAGGAAATTCCCAAACGTTGCCCGGAACTTTTTCAGCGTTATAAATTTTAGGAGGATTTTTGCGATAATCAATGAGCTTTCTTTTTGCTCCCGTTTTTGCTTCAATTAAAATATGCTGCGAATTGAATGTGTAATTATTTTTATCTTTTACACAAAACAGAATCGGCTCATACATTGAACCAAAATATTTTTTGGCCTGTACACCTGAACTGTCATAAGACCAAATTATTCTTGAAAGAATTTCAATTTTTTTTCGCAGGTAAATATCGAAATAAGGCATAAACTGCGTTGATGTCATCACATATAAACTTCCGTTCGTCTTAAGTTTTTTTATGCATTGTTCAAGCCAGTGATAACACCATTTTAAATAATCTTCGTCTTTACTCCATTTATCTTTATGCCCGTTAAAATTCTTTCCAATATTATAAGGCGGGTCAGCAAAAATTAAATCTACACTTTCATCTGCAATTTCTTTTTCAAATGCCTCTAAAATATCTGCATGAATAATTTTATGATTATCAGCACTTAAAATTTCCATTCGTCTAAACAATTGAAGTGTAAATTTATGTAAAGTAAGAGCTATTAAAAAATCGTGTTAGTAAGTTTTCATAAAGTGAATAAAACGGTTGCGGGTGATTGAAGACTAATTTTTTATTACTCCAAAAATCTCTGAACATTGCTTAGCATGAACAACGTGATTTCTGATGATTTTTAAATTGGCTATTCACAGATTTCCAAAGACATTATCTTCATTAGTACAATAGCGGTAATAATACAGTAGATTTGCACTTCCTCTGTTGAAAGAAACGCAGAGATTTTCTAACAGATTTAAAGAATTTGTTGCTCCCAAAAAAAATTATCAAACAAAAAAAGAACTATGGCAAGAAAAGAAACCTGGAATAAAAAAGAAAACGAAAAGAAAAAACAAAAAAGGAGAAAAGACAAAGAACAGAAAAGAGAAGAGAGAAAAGCCAATGCTGTAACGGGGAAAAGCTTAGAAGATATGATGGCTTATGTTGATGAAAATGGAAATATTTCTTCCACCCCTCCGGATGCAAGGAAAAGAATCAATATAAAACAGGAAGACATAGAAATTGGTGTGCCAAAACATGTACCGGCTGAGATTGTTAGAAAAGGAATTGTTACTTTTTTTAATGAAACCAAAGGCTATGGATTTATTAAAGATCAGAGCACACAGGAAAGTATTTTTGTTCATGTAAATCAATTGGCAGCTCCCTTAAAAGAAAGCAACCAGGTAACCTTTGAAGTTGAATCGGGGCACAAAGGACTGAATGCCGTAAACGTTAGAGTAGTTAAATAATATACTTCTTGATGAGTGCCGCACTTCTTCTGTATAATAACAGAGAGATGAGTTCCTGCTCATGAACCATATTTGAAAATGTGGACTTCTCTCGTTCATAAATCTATCAAATAGAAAGAGAAACACAAATCGTATTCCTCATATCCATACATTACTGTTTTTCGGGGAGAAATAAAAAATGAGACGTGTGTGAATGTTTGCGATAAGGCAAATACAAATAAATTCGGCACATTCCGCTCCGTTAATATATCCGCACTAAACAATGAGGTAAAGTATTATATGCCGCAGCTCTTAAAGAATGATTACACTATTGGTGCCGCCGAAAACATTGGGGCTTTGGGTATCAGCTTCCGGCTCATCAATCCAAATACTTTCATTCACCAGATATTTGAATTCATGTTGTGTATCTTTTGGCAATGAAACATCGCAGGTAAAAGTTCCGTCTTTCTTTCTGCTCATTACAATTGATTTTTCCCAATCGCTGTTTAATCCTAATATTTCAACAGTTTCAGCATTCTCAAGGCTAAACGTGAATTTCACTTTACAAAAATCTTTTGTTTTAAAATATGTTTTCTGTACCATGCTCTGCTTTTATTTTAGTTATTTATATTGTTTAATGGCAAGAATAGTCAAAGGTAACCCACTAATGTTCGTTACTTACTCACATGCCGTTAATAACTTTTTGTTTCACAAAATTTTTGTGCGGGAAATATTTATTGAATGACAACTAACATTTGTTTTCAAAAAAGGAACAAACGAATGACAAAATAATTTCTGCAAAAAAATTAAAAAAGAAATCTATTCCGCTTTAGAGATTCTATTACAGCCTGCGGTAAAAACGGAGAAGCATCTCCTCTGTTTTTTAAAATATCTCTCACAATGGTTGAAGCCACAGATGTGTACTTTGGCTCACCGGCAAGAAAAATGGTTTCAATATTTTTATCGAGTGTGCGGTTGGCATCAGCAATTGTTTTTTCGTATTCAAAATCACTTACAAAGCGAATACCGCGCAGAATAAACTTTGCCCCAATTTTTTTGCAGAACTCTACTGTTAAGCCTTCATAAGATAAGGCTTCAATTTTGGGCTCATCCGAAAAAATTTTATTGAACCATTCCATTCTTTGCTCATCGCTAAACATAGGCGCTTTAAATGCATTGATGCCAATGCCTACAATAATCTTATCAAACAAAGGCAATGCCCGGGTAATGATGTCAACATGCCCAAGTGTTACGGGGTCAAAGGTTCCGGGAAATAAACATATACGATTCATAAGACCCTCCTAAATCCTCCCTAAAGGGAGGACTTTAAAACCTCCTTGCATAGAGAGGTGTATGTTTTTAAAATGAAATAACGTTTTAATAAATTGTTGTCAGAGGGTTTGGGGGCTTAATAAATACAATACAGCCATTCTCACCGCTACACCATTTTCTACCTGGTTTAAGATAATGGAAAATGGTCCGTCTGCTACATCACTATCGAGTTCTACGCCACGATTAATTGGACCCGGATGCATAATTACAATTTCCTTGTTCAAACTTTCCAGCATTTTTCTTTTTATACCATACACTAAATTGTATTCACGCAAAGATGAAAATAAGGGCTGATTCTGCCGCTCTAATTGTATGCGCAACACATTGGCAACATCGCACCACTGCAAAGCATTTTTAATATTATATTCAACTTTCACATTTAATGCTTCGGTAATATATTTCGGAATTAATGTTGGCGGGCCGGCAACCATAACTTCTGCACCCATTTTGCTTAACAAAAAAATATTACTGAGAGCTACGCGGCTGTGCATGATATCTCCAATGATGGCGACTTTGAGACCCTGAAGACTTCCTTTTTTTTCAAGCATTGAAAACGCATCGAGCAATGCCTGTGTGGGATGTTCATTAATGCCATCACCTGCATTTATAATTGCTGCAGGAATATGCTTTGCAAGAAAATGCGGAGCACCGCTGGCGCTGTGGCGCATCACCACCATATCCACTTTCATGCTGAGAATATTGTTCACCGTATCGAGCAGCGTTTCACCTTTAGCTGAAGAAGAAATGCTTGAATTGAAATTAAGCACGTCTGCACCAAGTCTGCGTTCAGCAAGCTCAAATGACATTCTGGTGCGTGTAGAATTTTCGTAGAAAAGATTTACAATGGTAACATCACGCAGAGAGGGAACTTTTTTTACGGGTCTCTGTAAAACTTCTTTAAATTGACCGGCTGTAGAAAGAATTAAATCAATATCTTCTTTGGTAAGATTTTTTATACCCAACAAATGTTGCGCAGAGAGTTTCATTAAAAAGCGAAGGTAAAAGAAAAAAAATTCAAGGGACAAGGAACAAAAAAAAAAATCAAGATTTCAAAATTCAAAAATTTAGAAAGGGAAGATTGAAAGTTTAAAGTATTATTCTAATTTAATAATAATTGATGATAAAATCTTTCTTATTTGTTCTGCTTCATCAATCAAAAAGTCATATTCGTTTTTCAAACTTTCATCAATAAAAACTACTAAAAGTTTTAACCAGTAAATGCTTTCTTTAGCTTCTCTTCGGGCTATTTTAATTTTCATTTTTCTATCTGCAATCCCTAAACTATCAGATGCCTCAATATAATTGGCGCCTATAGAACTGCTTGCTCTTACTAATTGAATAATATATTCACGACTGATAATATCCCACTTTATTTTCCTGCAAAAATCTCTTACACGTTCAGCAAATTTTCTAAACCTGTCTTCTAATTCCTGAGACATAATATTCTTTTGGGTGTATTATAATAATTCCTTGTTCCTTGTTCCTTGTTCCTTGTTCCTTGTTCCTTGTTCCTTGTTCCTTGTTCCTTGTTCCTTACATCAATATAACTTCATCAACCCCGCTGTTTTCTTTCCAGTGTACCATTACTTTTTGAGATGCAAACGTGTCAATAGTTCTGCCAACATAATCTGCCTGAATAGGAAATTCGCGGCTGAAACGGCGGTCAATTAAAACACACAATTCAACTTTAGCAGGCCGGCCAAAAT
This sequence comes from Chitinophagales bacterium, assembly GCA_038206235.1. GTDB lineage: Bacteria > Bacteroidota > Bacteroidia > Chitinophagales > Chitinophagaceae > JBBRBB01. The sequence continues at coordinate 14,052 of JBBRBB010000016.1, read as the reverse complement.
CGATCAAAGCATCTAAAGCGGCGCGGGTTGTGCGCCCCGTCCACAACACATCATCAATTATAATTGCTTCTTTATTTTCAATGGTAAAAGGAATATAAGTTTGATTGGCAAGCTTTAGTTCTCGCCGCACATCATCCCTGTAAAAAGTAATATCGAGCCTGCCATAAGGCAGGTTATCAGTTTGCAATAATTGTTTCATTTCATTTACAATTCTATCGCTCAAAAAAATTCCTCTTGGCTGAATGCCGATTAAAACAGTATTCTTAAGATGCAAATGATTTTCAAGAATCTGGTGAGCAAGACGCTTAACTGATAATTCAACCTGGCGGGCTGTAAGAATTGATTTCACGCAATAACAATTTGCCACTAAAATAAAACGAAACAATGGTAGCAGCAAAAGCATTAGGAAATAGGAGGCTGCATACTTTAACAACTAAGAAATTTTAAAAAACTATTACCTAATCAATAACACTGGAATTGGTGTTATAGATTTTACTTTGCACAAAATTTATTATGAAATATTTCTTTCAATTATTTGTTCTGTTTCCACTTTTTGCATTCTCACAAACAGGTGTGCATTTTGAGCATGGATTAAACTGGAATCAAATTCAGGCAAAAGCAAAGGCTGAAAATAAATCCATTTTTATGGATTGCTATACTACCTGGTGCGGGCCCTGCAAGTATATGAGCAATGTTATTTTTCCGCAGGAAACTGCAGGGGATTTTTTTAATAAGAATTTTATAAATGTAAAGGTTCAGTTAGATACTACTGCAGGTGATAATGAAGAAGTGGTTAAATGGTACAAAGACGCTCATAATATTTCAGATAAATATGATGTAAAAGCTTACCCTACTTTTTTATTTTTTGATGCAAACGGAAAAGCAATACATAAAATAGTTGGCGGTAGCGAAGCTGAGGAATTCGTAGAAAAAAGTCACGCTGCGCTTACACCGGAAACACAGTATTATACATTACTTGAAAAATATGAAAGCGGAGAAAAATCGCCAGCCTTTTTGTACAACTTCGCCAAAGCAAGTTTGAGTGCGTATGAATTGGAAGCTGCCGGGGAAGCAGCAGAGGCTTACCTCGCAACCCAAAGTGACTTGTACACAAAAGATAATCTTCAATTTATTTCCATGTTTACGCAAGGCAGCAGGGACAAGGGTTTTAGGGTTATGTTAGAGCATCCGGGAAAAGTGGATGCTGTTCTTGGTGACGGAGTTGCAGAAAAAGTTGTGCAGGATATTATACTGAAAGAAGATGTATTTCCACGCATATTTTCTTCCTATTCTTCTGCCCAGTCTCCGCAGGATTTACCTGAACCGAACTGGAATGAGCTTAGCACTTTTTTGAACCAGAAATATCCCGCCCAGGGCGCTGAAATTTCAAACTATTCTAAAGTTGTTTTTTACATGAATAAAAATGACTGGAAGAATTTTTCAGCTTCTGTTCAGGATTATATGAAAGTGTATGGAGCAAATGCCACACCTGAACAATTGAATAATTTTGCCTGGACTGTTTTCCAGAATTGTGATGATGCTGCGTGTATAACAGAGGCTCTTGAATGGAGTAAACGTTCTTTCACCAAAGAACAAAATCCTGCCTATATAGATACCTATGCAAATATTCTTTATAAGCTGGGAAGAAAAGATGAAGCGATAAAATGGGAACAGAAAGCAATGAACATTGCTGAAGAAAACAGTAAAAAATCGTATGCAGAAACATTGGAAAAAATGAATAGAGGCGAAAAAATCTGGGATTAAAATTTATATCTGCTCGTATCAAGAGGCTGTCTCAAAATTATGAGGCAGCCTTTTATTGAATACTAATGGAGGTGATTTCATTTACGCAATTCTCAGAGCCTTCATTTTACTTTGAGACATGCTCTTTTATTCGAATATTGGGTGGAGAATATTTTCTTTATGCGATTCTCAGCGCCTTCATTTCTTTTGAAACACGCTTATTATTTTGGAAACTTATTTTTCGGAGAATTTTCTTTCTGATTTATAAATAAATAGTTGAACTGACTGTGCAGCTCATCTTATGGCAAAAACCGCGGATAGATTTTTAAATAATGACCGAAGCTATCCAGGAATTGAATTAGTTGCTCACCGGGAAACTTTCATTAATATCCGCCACATCTACATGCTTTTCTAACCATTTATTTAAAAGCCATTCCATTCCTCCAGAAGAATCTGTCTGAACTAGGCAATCCTATAGGAAGCAATCTTATGCTTTCTGAAAAGGTTCATTTTTAAATTCTTATTGCTCCAAATTTTAATAAACCTTATTAAGATATAATGATTTGTATCATTCCACAAATATTTTCAGTCTTAAATGATTTATTCAATATAAAACCGTTTAATTCAATGCTTAAGCTCAAAATATAATTTCAATTAATTTTTTAAAAAATATAATGTAAAACGGAGAGAATCAAGAAGCAAATTTCCTGTCTATTACTAATTAAAAATAAAATAAAAACTAATAACAAATTGATATGCAATCTAAAATTGACAAAATTAAAAACTAATCTAAATGGTATACTTTAATTAGTTCCTGTTAGTTGAAATACCAAAATATGTAGCAGTTGTTTTTGTTCCACCTCCTGATTTTTCAAACATTATCTTCTCTCGGTTCCTTTTTAAAACCAAAAGGATTGGGATAATTGCTCTCCCCTTTTTTAAAAAGCAAAACATAGAATACTATTCTGGAAAAACTGGTGGTTTTTATTGAAGGCAAAAACTGATTTATTAATTTTGCTTTGCTACAAGCCCGAACTATCGTTCCGTTTCGTTTAAACAAGATTGGAAAGGAAAGTCCGGACAGTGCAGAGCAACCCACCCCGTGAAAACGGGGGATGTTGTCAGATGTGGTAACACATCAGCAGCATACAGATAGTGCCACAGAAAATAACTGTCCCGATTTTGGGATGAGGGTGAAAATGTGAGGTAAGAGCTCACGTCTTGCTGTGGGTAACATAGCGGGAGGGTAAACCTTGGGTGCTGTAATGCCATGTATATTCCGCATTGTTTTGAGTTGAGCATTTGTTCTGCTCTGTAATAAGGTGAGCTGCTCGTTTACTATCCCGCAGATGCGGGATTGCGGAAAGGGTAGGCAGCATAGATAAATGATAGTTTAGAAACAGAATCCGGCTTACGAGGCTTATAGCTGGTGTCTGTACAATCCCGCCTTTCGGCGGGATGTCTGACACCATTTTTTATTTGTACTGTTTAATAATTTCTCTCAGTGTTTCCAGCATTTGCAGTTGTTGTGTAAAATGATCTTCCTGCGCCTCCACATTTATATAGGGTATCTTATTCTTATTGCAATAAATTGATAAGGAGCCATCATCCAGAACAGTATCAGGTAACTCAAACACTACATTCATTTTCTTTTCTTTTAGAAAATCAAAAATGGATTGCTCTGTTGTTAAAAAGAAATCATCATAATCCTTTTCACTATTTACAAAGGTTTTGAAGTGTATGCTTCCGATATAATTTTTGATTGAGAGCGGCGCGCCCGCTGTATTATTATGCAAAGCAATGATGAGTTTTGAATATTTTATGTTGCTTAAAATACTATCAGCAAATTTTTCAACTTCCTTTTCCGCTGCGGGCGCATAGATGCTTAGTTTTTCAAGTGTCTTCCGTCTTCCTGTAGAAGTAAAGATACGGTTTGGGTCAAAAACATATTTTTTATTCTGTAACCAAAATTCAATACTCCTTTCGCTCTTTTGATGAATCTTAACCAATAATGCCGTGCCTTCTTCCTGCAAAAATTTTCTGGCTGCCTGTACACTGGTTGTTTCATTTTCATGAAGATTAATGAAAGAAATACTTGGTTTACCAAAATTCTGTTTAATAATATTTACAAGCGTTTTTCCAAGATAAATAACTGATGTATCCTGGGCAGATGATTGCTTTACTTCAATAAATAAAATAAAGAGAAGAAATATTTTTTTAAATCTTAGCTGCCGCATGTAAGACCAAACATATCGTTATACCTGTTAAGTTTTAGTGAGGGATTTTGAAATAAGAAGTGAAGATTATACAAACGAAAAAAGCACCAGATTTTGTTTCTTATACTTACCGAAGTAAATACTACTTACTAACCTAATGCTTTTTCAGCTTTCGGGCTTTGAAACATCTTGTTGAAGGACATCTCTCTGCTCAATTGCAATGCAAACATACGTTTCCAGATAAAGGTTTTCCAAATTTTTTGCCTCTTTGTTATACACCCGTTATACAGTTGTTTCCACCGGTTATTCACAGAGAATTATATTAGAAATGTTTGTAAATTTGAACCATGCAACAGAAAACACTTGACATATCAAAAACTTACACACTTGATGAATACATCAAAATGGATGAGACAGGACCTGAAAGACATGAGTTTTATAATGGTAAACTTATTCCTATGCCCGGAGAATCTATACTACACAATGATATTTGTCTTCATCTATATACTTTATTGAAACAAGCTCTTAAGAATAAAAGGTACCGAATAAATGTTGAAAGCGTAAAAGTAAACATTGAGGGAGAAAAGAAGTATGTATATCCTGATATAGCAATATTCCACGAACAACCCGAAAGAGATTTACCCTATAAAGATTATATCATCTATCAACCCATTCTCATTGCAGAAATACTTTCAGATTCAACCCGCAAATACGATTCAACAGATAAATTTATTTTATACCAAAAAATTTCATCTCTGCGTTATTATTTGTTAGTTGAGCCTGAAAAACATCTTGTAATATTTTATGAAAAAGATAATACCAGCAACTGGTTATCCAAACCCTTCACCGAATTAAATGAAGTGATCTCCCTTCCTTTATTCGATGCGCAATTTTCATTAGCCGATATTTATCAGCAGTAAAAATTGCTTTATTGCTGAATTGCTGAATTATCCAATTGCTAAATTGGTCATTGTATTTACTTCGAATGCAAATCAGAAAAAACAAATCCAGTTGAACGGGAAGAACGATAAACGATAAACCACCAAACGATAAACGGTTTCACTTTCCAAACATCCTCATCAAATTCTCTTCATTAAACTCAATATATGTAGCATTACCACTTGGTGTTACATTCGCCACCTTGCATTGAAACAATTCTTCCACCAGTGTTTGCATCTCTTTTTGACTTAGCCCCTGCCCTGCTTTTATACAATGTTGTCTTGCCAAACATCGAATCACTTTTTCCCTTTTACTAAATTTCATCTCATTGCTGAAATGTTTGAATTGCTCAATCAACGACTCAATGCAATTTTTTTCATTCCCCTGCAGCACATCTGCCGGTGTTCCCTGAATTACAAAACTATTCTTTCCAAATGGCTCAATATTGTAGCCAATGTTATTCAACTCAAACAATAAATCATATAGTAAAATCGCATCCTGTGCAGACAACTCCAATGTTACCGGAAACAAACTCTGCTGTGTAGCTATGCGTTTGCCTTGCGAGGTAATATTATATCGCTCATACAAAACACGCTCATGCGCCAGTTGCTGATGCACCAATAAAAAACCACTCTGCACAGGAACGATGATATATGTGTTGTGAAGCTGTACAAAATCGTTTCTCGTTTCTCGTTTATCGTTTATCGTTGCTAACAAACCTTCATCGCTTGTAGGCAGTGGCTTTCCTGTCAACTGCCAACTGTAAACTGTCAACTTCTCACTCCCGACTGCCGACTGCTGACTGCCGACTGCTGATTGTTGATTGCTGACTGCCGACTGCCAACTCCTCAGCTCACTCCTCTCTCCCGGCTCTATCAAATGCGCCTGATGTTTTTGTGTAAAGGCTTTATATAAATTGGTTTCTGCCGCCGCTTGTCTTTTATCTTCTGTAAATGGTTTGCTCACCGCTTCTGTTTGCTGAATCTCTGCATTCAAAGTAAAATCGAGTGATGGTGCAATGCTAAACTGTGCCAGCGCATGCTTCACTGCTGCCTGCACAAATGCATACACAATTTTTTCATCTTCAAACTTTATTTCTTGTTTCGTTGGATGAACATTAATATCAATCAAACCCGGGTCAAGTTCTATGAACAACACATACAATGGAAAACTATCTTTCGGCAGCAATGCATCAAAAGCGTTCATCACTGCATGATTCAAATATGCACTCCTTATAAACCGGTTATTTACAAAAAAGTATTGGTCGCCGCGGGTTTTGCGTGCAGCATCAGGCTTCCCAACAAAGCCATAAATATTCAGGTAATCGGTTTGCTCTTTTACAGGAACGAGCTTCGTGTTGTACTGACTACCCAGCAACTGCAGAAAACGTTGCTTATGACTCCCCGCGTCCAAATGAAACACCTGCTGACCATTGCTCACCAGTGAAAAAAATATTTGCGGAAATGCCAGCGACACATGAATAAACTCATCAACCACATGACGCATCTCTGCTGCATTGCTCTTTAAAAAATTGCGCCTTGCCGGAACATTAAAGAACAAATTCTTCATGCTTATGTTTGTACCCACAGCACACGCACAAGGTTCCTGTTTTTGCACCACGCTGTTCTCGATTTCAAGATGCACGCCCAGTTCATCTTCAGTGCGGCGTGTTTTCAGCTGCACCTGCGCCACTGCAGCAATGGATGCAAGCGCCTCGCCCCGAAAGCCCATGGTGCGAATGGCAAACAGGTCATCAATATTGCGAATCTTGCTGGTAGCGTGGCGTTCAAAGCACATACGGGCATCCGTTTCGCTCATCCCTTTGCCGTTATCAATCACCTGCACCAGGCTTTTGCCCGCATCAGCAATCACCAATTGAATTTGCGATGCATCCGCATCCACCGCATTTTCCAGCAGCTCTTTCACGGCGCTGGCGGGGCGCTGAATCACCTCGCCGGCAGCAATCTGGTTGGCAATATTATCGGGCAATAATTGAATTACGTCCTGCACAGTTCGGCTTGTTGGTTGCGGCGAAAATAAATTATTTGCAGACGAAAAAATGAAGAAGAATTATTATGTTATCAACAGAGGTTTTTTATGGCATCGCCTGTTGTGTCACTCACTTTTAAGTTTTGTTTGCATAGCAGCATTTTCGATCATTCTGAAGTGGTTAGAGTATTCGTTTGTATATCTATAAACTTATTCCATTCTTTATAGTGAGGATATTCGCCGATTGCTTCAAATAAAGTTTCAATTTGTGTCTCTTTTTGCAAAGGATTTTTTAAAGATTCATAATATAAACCCAATAACTGTACTGTTGTAATTAAGCAGTGCTCTCTTTTTTCGGAAAATTGAAGCATTTGGTTGGGAAAAGTAATTCCATTTCTTTTATTTAATTCAACTTCTCTAAAGGAATTAACGATTAAAATTCCTTTTGGCAGAACTTTTTTATCTAAATAGTATTCTGTTACCCATTTTTCTAATTGGGTTGCATGTTCTTCACTTGCAGATTTAGTGACCCCTTTAATTTCAATAACCGCGATTCGTTCTTTATATTGAACAATAAGATCATCTCGATAATTGTCTATGTTTAAAATTTTAAAACCCAAATTCTGCAGTAAATCCGTTACGATATTTTCTAATTCAATTCCACTACCAAAAATTAAAGTTTTGAATGATTTCAAGTTATTCAATTCGTTTTCTTTGGAATCAATTTGCTGAGCGAGTTTTATTCTTTCTTCATTTAAGGAGTGAATTACCTCTAGCAATTCTAATTCATTAGGCAAAATATATTTATTGACCCATTTAGGTAGTTCGATAATGTCTTTTTTCTCATTCAATAATGCTATTAATTCATCGCCAAATTGATCAACCAAATTCTGTTCAACTGATTCATTAATGGAAGGAAAAATTATAAGATTTTTATTGAAACATGCCACTGCTTTATTTGTGTTTTTGATGTTTGCAATAGCTGTTCCTACATGAAGTGTCGCAGGAAAACAGGATCTGTAGTAAAATATTTCAAGATACTTTTTTAAAAGGAATGTAAATTTTGTATTGGCAACTATATCTAATTTGTTTCCTTCTTTTGCTTCCAAATATAAAAATTCTGGTGATAAAGTGGTATTCATGAAACTAGTACCGGATACATAGTTTCCCTCAACAAACTTATACTCTTCGGGTGAAGGTAGAAATAAGATGAGAATTCGTTTTGAGTCAAAAAATTCACGTATTTCATCCTTACGCTTTTCCAAAATTCTTTTTTTTCGTATATCGACAATATAGCTCTGATCTGTAAAAGTATTTTTAAGAGAGAGAAGTAAGCTTACAATATTTATATCAAAAAAAATAATGTCAAAATCTAATAGGGATTGATTAGAGTTAAAATCGATTTGTTCAAACCGACTGAAAATTTCACCTATTTGCCCTATATGTTTTTGTGGCATCAGGTAAATTTATAATTTTTTTCTTTCTCCGCAGCTTTGCCACAGTCAAGCTATTTGTAAAGCAACTCAATTATTTTCAAGGTTATTATCTTTGCAGCATTAATGAAAAATCTCTTTTTAATTTTGTGCTGTTAAACTCTCAACTATCGCAAGTATAGGCAGCAAAGCTCTGTGCATGGCTACTTGTGTATTTCTGTGGAGCAATCCTAACCTAAATTTGTACATTCATGCAGAATATAGCAGGCAACTTAATCGCTCTTCATTAAAATCATTTATGCAAACACTTTTAGAAATTGACTGGAAGACAATGTTCATGCCTACCGTGAATCTGGGAGAGATCATTCTCCGGGGTACGATTGTTTATATTTTTCTCTTTTTTCTGATGCGTGTAATGAGGCGTGAGTCAGGCTCTATAGGCATAACAGACCTTCTCGTAGTGGTGCTTATTGCTGATGCGATACAAAATGCAATGTCAGCCGAATATAAATCCCTTACAGAGGGGGCTGTTCTGGTTGCCACAATTGCTTTCTGGGACTATCTTTTAGATTGGCTTGGCTACAGGTTCCCGAAACTTCAGCGTATCCTTCATCCGCCACCATTGACGCTGATAAAGGATGGACGGATGATAACGAAAAACATGCGAAAAGAAATGATAACTGAGGAAGAACTTATGAGCCAGTTGAGAGAAGAGGGAGTAGAAAATATAAGTGACGTAAAAAAATGTTTCCTCGAAGGTAACGGGCATATCAGTGTTATAAAAAATGATGACAAAAGTGATACGCGAAATAAACAAAAAAGGAGTTGGTAAAATATAAAATAGAGGAGTGAATTGCGGTGATAACATAAAGGAATAAGGCTTGGATTATTAGTGACCGAAATTTCTTACCCATTCTGCGTTCTTCTAAGTTAATACTTGAAATTGCTTGGTTGTATAAGGTATGGCGAAAATATTGACTACGCACAATGAAATGGCAAAAGAAGCGATTGAATTATACCTTGAAAGTCTTGCAGAGCATGGAGAAGAAATCCCTACCGAAAATAATACTCTCGAATATTCTCTTACTGTTACCCCAGATATGCCACAGCCTGCATGAGCAAAAGTCCGTCTGTCACACCCAAAAAACTAATTAATTATTAGGGAAGAAAGGTTTTGTTTTTGACCGTTCCAAAGGTTCGCATCAAATCTATTATCATAAAGAAGAAAAGTTACGTGCTGTTGTTCCAATGCACAATAAAGATTTATCTGCAGGCCCATTACATGCTATCTTAAAGCAGGCTGGGATTGATAAAAAAGAATTGATTTAATTATTTCTCATTCCCAGGTAAACCACATTCAGTAATTCATCACGCAAAAAATCTTTGAGGCTTAAATCTTCATCAAGAAAATTCCAATGCGTAACATTTCCAATTAATTCATATTGCAGCAGGCTTGCTTTGTCAGCATCCCTCAAACTTTTGTATGAGGATATTTGCTGATGCAATACTGCTTTTGTATTTCTTTCTCCACAAACTGTAGACAGCAAAGCCATGAGTAAAGCGGCAGTCTGCGGTAGCAGGGAACTAAAGCCTCATTTCTTAGAAAGGACTTTTTTCAGGGTCTTGTCTTGTATCAAAAATATTCAGCAGTTCAATTGTTTCATCCTTAATCCTATAAAATAACCTGTTATGCTTTGTAAGTAAGATACTTCTTACAGCAGGGTTTTTCTGCGAAGGAATTCCCATGGAGGGTTGTCCAGAGAGGTTTTTTAGTTGCTTATTTACTATATTCTCAAAATTAAGCGCAACGGATAAAGACCACTCTTTAAGAAGATATTCAATTACACGTTGATAATCTTCCAAAGCATTATCAGTCCAGCTTATCTTGTTAGCCATTGCTTAGACAATTTCATCACTTCTTCATGCGGGGTAAGTTTGCCTTCATCTGCCTGTTTTAGAGATTCCTCTAAACGTTGTAATTGTGCTGGTGTAAGTAAATCAAGAGCATCAGGTTTTTTAGTAACATAAGTTTCTGCAGCCTCATTAAGCATTTGAAGCTGCGTTTCATCTTCAATCATATCAACATAAGAATGAAGTTGTTTTTTTAGATGTTCTAAAGCCATAATATGCAATATTAAGTCTCAAAATTAAGTATAAATTTTCTATCACCCACTTTCCCCCAGCTGCCATGCGTATGGCTACTTGTGCCGTACGAACAATCACATAATAACTCCCTTGCTGTTTTTTGCCACATTCAATAATTCATCACTCAAAAAACCTTTGAGATTTAAATCTTCATCAAGAAGACACCAAGACACACCTGTACCATTTCCCATTAATTCATATTGCAGCAGGCTTTCTTTGTCAGCCTTTTTTAATCTTTTGCAGTAGCATAGAAGATCAGTATAGTTATTGGGGACAAAAAAGTTCTCATCCAAAGATGATGATCAAACCCTGGATTTACAGCTATTGTACCGGAATATTTTCAGGCAGAAAGATTGATGCCAGATGTGAAACCGACACAGCGTATATGTTTTTGGCAAGTATGGATCGTCCTGATTCAGAACTATAAATGATTTCAAAAAAGATAACATTCAATTTTTCAATAGAATATTTCTGAATGTATTAAAAGGGTGCCGTGAATTAGCCATAGCACAAGTTGGGACCATAGCTGTAGATGGCATAAAAATTCGTTCCCAGGCCGCTACCAAAAAATCAAAGGACAAAGAAGGTTAAGAGAGATAAAGATCAACATTGAAAAAAATCTTGAAAGTTAAACAAGCAGACAGATGAAATTAATGCACAGGAAGATAAACAATTAGGAAAGAAAAGAGGAGATGAACTGCACAAGAAAATACAGGGTAAAGAAAATCTGAAACGCAAGATTGAAAGGTTTTAGAAAAGTTTGAAAATGAGGAAAGGATACCAAAGAAAAAATAAATCTCACCGAGGTGAGACTTCAATGCACAAAATCAAAATACGGGACTATCCATCGGGAATATCGGGAACCGCTCAGGCAGCATGCAAAGGGATAGATTGGATTCACCGCAAGGCAAAAAAATTTATTAGCAACGAATGTGTACCATTGAGCCAACAATGGCAAACATCAAATTCAACAGAAAATTTCAAAGGTTTAGTTTAAGAGAAAAAAATAAAGTAACCGGAGAATTCAGTCTGATGTGTACTGCACATAATGTTTTGAAGATTTATCAAAACAAAATCAACAAAACATGCTGCTTAAAAGTGAGCCTGCACTTTTTTTATTCAAAACTCAGTCTGTGAAAAATATCCAACCGGGATACAATTTAAAAATTTATGAAGCAGTATGGGATATATTGAAATTTACTCTTAAAAATATTCTCGATCAGTTTGACAACACCCACAACGGCGTGACCCTGAAGGTTCGTAAGAGAGAATGAGAGGTGAACAAAAACATAACTTATTCGCTCAATATTAGATTATTTTTTCTCTATAATAGAACAAAATTAGTGAAATAATCCTGAAAATCAACCCCATATATCGGGCATTAGGTTTGATATTCATAGTGGCTAACTTTTTTTGAGAAAAAAACACCTATAATGCTTAACCTTAGGCAAAAAGCTTTCATAGCTTTTAGTATTTCCCTTTATTTATTATTACAACCGGCTTTTATTGTTTTTAAATTATTACAAGTTTTCAATTCAACAAAAATTTTTAAACTAAACTCTATATAATCATGCAACAGTTTTTACCTTTTGGAAACAGTCTTTCTATGAGTCTTTCCAATGCACAACCCGCAGATTTTGGATGTGAAGAAGCCTGTATTACAAAAACAGTAAATAATTCATTAGTAAAAAGAAAAAAGCAAAGCAGGTTTCATTTAACAGCCTTTGCAATACTATTTCTGAATTTATTTTTTGTCAGCAACATTTTTGCCCAAACTACTCAAACGTTTACCCCCGGTGTAGGACAAACTTTCACAGTTCCAGCAGGAGTAACTTCAGTAACTGTTAAAGCTTGGGGTGGTGGTGGATCAGCAAATAATAGCACAGCTCCAAAAGCTGGTGGAGGTGGTGGTGGTTATTCTGAAAAAACTTTTACTGTTGCTTCTGGACAAACTATAAATATTGCAGTGGGTGCAGCTGGGACACCTTCTTCTACTGCTGGTGGAAATACAACTGTTACTCATGCTGCATCATCGACCTCTATGACTGCAAATGGTGGAGGTGGGGGAATTGCTGGAACTGCTGGAACTGGTGGAACAGCTTCTGGTGGATCAATTAATAATACCGGTGGTGCAGGTGTGTGAATGGGACTAATAATGGTGCTGGCAGCAATTCAAGAGGAGGAGGAGGCGGCGGCGGCGGTCAAGCAGGATGTGCTGCTGGTGCTGGTATGCCTGGCAGTAACGGAACTAATGGAGTTAATGGTGGAGCAGCAGGAACAGGTGGAGCTGGAGGCACTGGAGGTGTATGTACAACTTCTGGTGTAGGTGGTGCAGGCGGAAACGGAGCAAATGCAAACAATACAGTGGGGGGTTCAGGAACAACAGCTACCGCTATTGGCGGAGGAGGAGGAGGAAATGGTGGTTCTACAGGAAATGCAGGTGCAGCAACCTCAGGAAGTGGAGGAGCTGGCCAAGTGACAGCTACTTATATATGTCAAACTTACAGCATTTCTACCAGCACTACTGCAACATCTCCTTTATGTACTAATAATACATCAACCGTTACACTTTCATCTTCATCAGCAAATCTTCCGAACGGTACCTATACAGTTACATATAATTTAAGTGGTGGAAATACTGCTACAGGTAATACAGCATCAATGACCGTTTCAGGAGGTACAGGTACGGGCACTTTTACAACTTCAACTTTAACCAATAATACTTCTTCCCCTGTTGTTACAACTGTTACAATTACTAATCTTGCATCTGGCAGTGGTACAGGTTGCAGCAATGCAATTGGTTCTAACAATACAGCAAGCATTACAGTGAATCCTACACTAACTTCAACAGGCTGTTCAAAAACAAATGTAACCGGATGCTTTGGCAATACCAATGGCTCTGTTACAATGACTACTTCCGGTGGTGGTTCAGGCACTACTACCTATACCCTTTCCGGTTCCGGCAGCGGTTCAAATAGTACAGGAACATTTATAGGCTTAGGCGCCGGTACTTATACCATAACGGCAACCAATACCTGCGGTATGCTTACCTGCGGCCCGCAAACTATTACAGAGCCTGCTGTCTTTGCTTCAACAGGCTGTTCAAAAACAAATGTAACCGGATGCTTTGGCAATACCAATGGCTCTGTTACAATGAATACTTCCGGTGGTTCAGGCACTACTACCTATACCCTTTCCGGTTCCGGCAGCGGTTCAAATACTACAGGAACATTCACAGGTTTAGGCGCAGGCACATATACTATAACTGCAGCTAATACTTGCGGCACGCTTACCTGCGGCCTGCAAACTATTACCCAACCAAATGCAATAGTTGTAACAGCAACACCTGGCACAATCAGTTGCAATGGAGGCACTACAAATGTAGTAGTATCAGCAACAGGCGGCACAGGAACACTTTCAGGAACGGGTACATTCAATAATGTAAGTGCAGGAACATACACCTACACTGTTACAGATGCTAACAACTGCACAGGCTCTGCAATGATTACGATTAGTGAACCTTCAGCAATCAGTGTAACAGCAACACCTGGCACAATCAGTTGCAATGGCGGAACAACATCAGTAGT
>JBBRBB010000015.1:0-102791 GCA_038206235.1 Chitinophagales bacterium | reverse complement strand
CTGGTATTTTTTGGGAAACCGCAAAGTAATTTAAGCGGAGGAATAGTATATAACGATGTAACCTTCAACCCAAATGGGTTTGATTTCAGAACCAACGGTAATATAAGCAGAATGGTATTAACTGATGTAGGAAACCTGGGTGTAGGAACAATTGCTCCTGGAGGTTATAAATTAAAAATAAGCCACGGTAGTTTGGGTTTGGATATAGAACAGGTAAGTACTGGCGATGATTGGGAATTGTTTACTTTCGACAATCTTCAATTATTTTTCAACGGAAGTTTCAGGGGACAATTTAGTAGTACCTCCGGCGCATACACTTTTATTTCTGATGAGCGTTTAAAAACCAATATTAAGCCAATGGCTACAATGCTCGATAAGATCAATAAATTAAAACCCTCCACTTATCAATTTAAAAACACAACAGATAAACAGGAGTATAATGGGTTTATTGCACAGGATGTGTTGAAGCTTTTTCCAAGCTTGGTTATGCATAATGTAAATAAGGAACATAATCTGGATGTTTATACAATGGACTACAGCGGCTTTGGTGTTATTGCGGTAAAAGGCATACAGGAACTGCAGCCAATTATTGAAGAACAAAGAGTAAAAATTTTGGCGCTGGAAGATCGTTTGGCTAAATTAGAATCAGCACTGGCTAATGTTATTGCGCAAAAAGGTTTATCAAATGTTGCGGCGGTAAAAGATGCGACACTTGAACAAAATCAGCCTAATCCTTCTAATGGCTCTACCATTATCCGCTATCATATTCCCGCTCAAAATGCTAATGCCAGCATTGTTATCAGCGATATAAAAGGAAGCATCATCAAAACTTTTGTGGTAAGCAGAGGAAGTGGTGAGATAGCATTAAATAACAAAGCACTTGCAAGCGGCACTTATTCTTATTCTCTGTTAATTGATGGAAAAAAAGTTGATACTAAACAAATGGTGATTACAAAGTAGGTTAAAAGTATAGGATTAAGTATTTAATTCTCTATGTCCGCGGGGTATTCACTGTATAGCTTTGTGAAAAGAGTGAAACCCTGCGGCATGTTTAGCATCACTGCTTACTTCAATAACAATTTATTATCTTTCCAAATGGATGCCTTTGGCACAACAATAAAACACTAAGAATTATATTCATTTAAATTTAGTACTTTAAAAAATGGACAATCAAGCTCATCCAACTTTTGCCAATGGTAAAATTTGTTATATCGAACTTCCTTCAAGAGACATTAATGAATCATCTTCTTTTTACAACAAAGTTTTTGGTTGGGAAATCAGAACACGAGGTGATGGCTCAGTTGCATTTGATGATGCAGTAAATGAAGTAAGCGGCACCTGGAGAACAGATAGAAAGCCTTCAACAGAATCAGGATTATTAGTACATATTATGGTTGATGATATTGAAGCAACAATTAAAGCAGTACTTGACAATGGCGGAAGGATAGTTCAACCTGTTGGAATGGAAGCCCCTGAAATAACAGCGAGGTTTAGTGACCCGGCAGGAAATATTCTTGGCTTGTTTCAACAATAGAATTATTGGCTCTGCGGCATGTTTAGTACTACTGCTTAGTATCAATAACAATTTATTATCTTCAACAAAAATCGTTCTTCGGTCTCGCTAAGGCGAGATACCGGGCTCAACATTCAATGAATATCCCGTGATAACAAATACCTGCTCAGTGGCAATTTAAACCAAACAACGAAATGAAAATTTGTGTAGCACAAACAAGACCTGTCAAAGGCGACATTCAAAGTAATATTGAGAATCACAAAAAATTAATAGAGCTGGCCGTTTCCAATGGAGCACACACAATTATTTTCCCGGAACTATCATTAACGGGATACGAACCGCAACTATCAAAAGAATTAGCGACTAATCAGGACGATAGCAGGTTTGACGATTTCCAAAACATTAGCGATACCACGCACATAACCATTGGAGTGGGAGTACCAACAAAAAATAGTAAAGGCACCTGTATTAGCATGATTCTTTTTCAGTCACACAAAGCAAGACAAACTCATTCAAAAAAGTATTTACACCCTGATGAAGAAGATTTTTTTATTAGCGGACAAAGTTCTGCTGATTTAATAAGTAACAAAACCAACATTGCACTTGCAATTTGTTATGAATTATCAATTCCCAAACATTCGGAGAACGCTTTTAAAAGTAAAGCAGAAATTTATATAGCAAGCGTAGCTAAATCAGTTGTTGGGGTTGAAAAAGCCGTTAAAAGTTTATCTGACATTGCAAAGAAATATTCAATGACAGTATTAATGTCAAACTGTGTTGGACAGGCCGATGGTGAAGAATGTGGCGGCAAAACATCAGTTTGGAATAACAAAGGCTTATTGGCAGCACAACTAAATGACACAGATGAAGGAATAATAATTTTCGACACTGACACACAAGAACTAATTAAAAAAACAATATAAAATAAACTGCCACTAATATTCCTTGCCCGGAATGTACCTTCCTTCTTTGCAATGTTTCTCCAAAAGTTTGTGTTTAGCAGATAACGTCGGCATTCAAGTACTGCAGTTGATTAAACAATTATTTTTATCTTCAACAAAAATTATTAAATGGGTCCCGATAGCTATCGGGATTATCGGCAAGCAGAACACGAAATGCCCTGCAATCACTAATACCCATAACATTGTATGCAATGCTACCCCGACATCGGGGAAAGCTGAAACCGAAAACAGATTATTATAACTTTAATTTCTAAAAAATGAAAAAACTTCTGCTTCTAACAGCATTATTATTCAGCACCTCTTTTTGTTCCTCTGCGCAAACTTTTCAGTCCAAACATTTTACAATCCAAAAACTTGCTGACGGTGTTTATGCTGCCATTGCTATAAATGGGGGTTATGGTATTTGCAATGCCGGTATTATTGATTTGGGTGATGCCACCCTCATATTTGATCCGTTCATGACACCAGAAGCGGCAGAAGATCTAAAAAAAGCTGCCTCGCAACTCACCGGTCATCCAATAAAATATGTTGTAAACAGTCACTACCATAATGACCATATTGGTGGCAACCAGGTATTCGATGGTGCGGGTATTATAAGTACCGAACACACCCGTGAACTCATTGCGAAATATCAACCGGAAGAAATTGCAGATGATAAAACATCGGCTCCGCAGCAACTTGAAAAAATTAAAAATAAAAATACCGCTGCTATAACTCCTCATGAATTGGAAGAAAATATCATGTGGAAAGGATATTTTGAAGCCCTCGTAACATCGAATGATTCCTTAAAAACAATATTGCCTGACATCACATTTAATGATCGGTTAATTGTTCATGGAACAAAACGCACTGTCCAGCTTTTGACTTATGGAGAAGGGCATACAGAAAGTGATCTCTTTCTATATCTTCCTGATGAGCAAATAGCTTTTTTAGGAGATTTATTGTTCGTACAAAATCAACCCTGGTTGGGAGATGGCGATCCTGATAAATGGAAAACTTATCTGGACAGCATTGCACAGCTCACTGTAAAAACATTGGTTCCCGGACATGGCCCTCTTGGAACCGTCACCGATATTAAGCAGATGAAACTGTATATGCAAAGCGTAAATGAAGCAGCAACTGCTTATTACAAAAGCGGAACAATGCCGCAAAATGATGCAGCACTTAAATCGCCCTCACCGTTTGATTCATGGTTTCTATCCAATTTTTATAAACCCAATGTAATTTCAGTGTACAAGCGCATGAGTAAAAAATAAAAGTTAGCAAAGCAAAACAAATTTCAAATTCAGTAGCACATGCACACAACAAAAAAAATACTTCACTTATTCTTTATGCGTTATGTGCAAGCTTTTATGAAACTCCCATTACTCTATATACTACTTCCTTCCTCGCAATGTTTCCTCTTTATAGCTTTGTGAGTAGCATAGAATCTGCGGCATTTATGTTCTTCAGTTAATTAAATAATTGTTTTATCTTCCTCAAAACTTTTCCTTTACTATATTTATGCAACCCAAATTTAAAGCTCACAAAGAATTACAGAATTTATATCTTATAAGCTCATGAAGAAAAATTTTACGTTGTGTGTTTTACTTTTTATTTCATCATCCTTACTTGCCCAAATTCCAAAACAATCCTTCACCAACAGCAATCTTACTTTATCAATAGAAGTTTTAGACGATAGCACATTGCATATTCAATACAAAACAGGCAAGCCAAACAATCAACCCATTCCCGTTACAGATATGATTGCCAAAACAGATTATAGCGGTTCATCATCCGCAAAGTGGAGCAATAATATTTTGGAAACATCTCTAATTAAAGTCATCGTTGACAACGCAACACTTTCTTTTGAAGTAATTGATAAAACAAAAAACAATACAAGCCTTACAACCATTCAGCCATACATTACTAACGATAGCTTGCAGGGAATAGAAGGCAGTTCCACTTCTCAAACAGCTTTTTATGGCTTGGGTGAGCAATTCAAAGAGAACAATTCGTCCATTAATTATAAAGGAAAAATAAAAGAGGGTGATGAATACGGCAACCGCATGATGAGTTTCAATGGCGGTGGCGGACCAAACATTCAAATGCCCATTATGTATGCAGTAGAAAATGCATTATATAAAAATTATGCAGTATTTGTTGATAACTTCCTCAAACAAAAATTTGATTTAACGCACAACGATTACTGGCTTGATGAAGTAAAAGACACAGCTATTAATTTTTATTTTTTTGCCGGACAAAACATTCGCTCATTACATAAAAGTTACATCGAACTAATTGGTCATCCATTAATGCCGCCAAAAAAAATGTTTGGGCTTTGGGTATCAGAATTTGGTTTTGATAATTGGGCAGAAATGGAAGATAAATTGCGAACGCTGCGTATTCACAAATTTCCAATTGATGGTTTTGTGTTTGATCTGCAATGGTTCGGCGCAGATTTTTATAAAGAAAGAAATGATACGATGCCCCTGTTTGAAAAAGTGTATATGGGCAGGCTTGCATGGAATGAGAAAAATTTTCCTGAGCCTGCAAAAGAACTTGCTAAATTAAAAGCAGAAGGCATCGGCACAATGGTGATACAGGAGCCTTATATAGCAAGGCATTTACCGGAATTCGATGAGTATGAAAAAAATAATGTGCTTGTAAAAGATTCATCAGAAACAACAGGATATATTTTTCAGAAGCCAATGTGGTTTAGCGGACCAACCGGCGGCGGCATGTTTGATTATACCAATCCGCAGGCCGCTGAATATGTTTTTAAGAATAAAATTTTAAAGTTGATAAACATGGGCTTGGTGGGCAATTGGCTTGATTTAGGTGAGCCTGAGCTTTTTCAACCCCGGGCAAAATATTACCGCGGCACACACAGACAGGTAAATAATATGTATGCCTTTTTATGGGAGAAAAGCATTTATGATGGTTACAAAAAATATAATGTGCAAATGCGGCCTTTCATGATGTGCCGCACAGGTGCACCGGGTATGCAGCGGTACGGGGCTACATTATGGAATGGTGACCCTATGCTAAAAATTGGTAACATGGTTGCAACAGGTGCAAACCTTGCTAATCTTACATTAACCGGCGTTTTTTATTATGGCACATGCGCCGGTGGTTTTTATCACCGCCCTGATTTTGGTGTTGATACCGGCGCATTCTACACACGCTGGTATGCATACAGTTGCTTGTACGACCAACCAATATGGCCGCATAATTTCAATCCGCTAAATGTGCCCGGCGATGAAGCTACACCGGATAGAATGGGAGATATACAAAGTAATTTGTTTGCTACAAGACAGCGTTATCAATTATTACCCTACTACTATTCGCTTGCATACAACGCATATAAAACAGGTGAAGTTGTGTATGCACCTTTGTTATATTATTATCAAACAGACAGTGCAGTGAAAGATATGGGTAACCAAATGATGATTGGTGAATATATGCTGGGCACGGTGCCTGATACTTATAATGGAATGAAAAGAAAAGTTTATCTTCCAAAAGGAACATGGTATAACTGGCAGGATTTAAACAAAACAGAAAGCAAAGATGAATATGTTGATGTGCCTTATTTCCGTGATAATATTTTCAAGCTTCCGCTCTTTGCAAAAGAGGGTGCAATTATTCCGATGATGTATGTTGATGAGAACACGCAAAATGCTTTGGGAAAAAGAGCAGAT
Source organism: Chitinophagales bacterium (assembly GCA_038206235.1). Classification (GTDB taxonomy): domain Bacteria; phylum Bacteroidota; class Bacteroidia; order Chitinophagales; family Chitinophagaceae; genus JBBRBB01. The sequence continues at coordinate 96,636 of JBBRBB010000015.1, read as the reverse complement.
AATACAAAGCATGATGAACTTATTGTTAGAATATTTCCATCAGACAATGAAACTTCATTTACTCTTTATGAAGATGATGGCGAAACGATTGATTATTTGAATGGAGAATATGCAACAACAAATATCGCACAACAAAGAAAAAATAATAGAGTTGAAATAAAGATAGGAAAAACACAAGGCACTTATCAGCCGCTTACAACAGGGAACAGCAGACCTCACAGGTTTTTAAAACCTGTGAGGTATAAACCCGTTGCAACACGAAATAATATTATTGAAATTGTAAGTGATAAGCCTGCGAAATCAATTGAAGTAAATGGAAAGAAATTATCTGCAGTAACTTCAATGGAGGTCTTCAATAAACGTGATGAAGGATTTATTAATTTGCCTGATGGCATGATTAAATGTAAGTCAGGTTTGGCAAATATTAATCAAACAAAAACATTTACAGTAAACCTCACAGGTCTTTAAGACCTGTGAGATTTATTCAAAAAACAATAGCTATGAAATCATTACGTAACCTTGTTTTTCTTTTTTGTCTCATCTTCTTTTATTCCGCAAAAGCCAACATAAAACTTCCGAATTTATTTCAAAGCAACATGGTGCTGCAAAGAGATAAATTTTGCACCATCTGGGGCTGGGCTGATAAAAATGAAAATGTTTCTTTGCAATTCAACAATCAATCTTATAAAACCAAACCTGGCACCAATGGCAAATGGAAAATTATTCTTCCTGTGCAGCCTTCGGGTGGCCCTTTCACGATAACAATAACAGGCAACAACACAATCACATTAAACAATATTTTATTCGGTGATGTGTGGGTTTGCGGCGGTCAGAGCAATATGCAGTTTCATGTAAGTGAGCTTGCACAGAAGGAAGCCGATTCTGTAAAAGATAACAATTCAAACATTAGAATATTTACGGCGGGACTTGCAACAGATTATGTTCCGCATGATACACTCAGCAGTGGCGAATGGGAAGTTGCATCAGTAGAAACCATTCAGGGTTTTTCTGCAGTTGCTTTTTTCTTCGGAAGATATTTACAGGAGAAGCTTCATGTTCCAATTGGTTTAATCAGTGATAACCTTGGCGCCACATCTGTTGAAACATGGATGAGCAATGAAGCCATACACCAATTCCCACAGTTTAATAATTACTACAATACATACTTAGCTTCAAAAAAAAGTATGAAGCAATTCACTGATGAGTTTGAAAAAATGAAACCCGATTGGGAAAAGAAATATTATTTTAAAAATGATCCGGGGCTTGAACAACAATGGTATAAACCCGAAACCGATACATCAGATTGGAAAACGATTACTCTGCCCGGCTATTGGGAAGATAATGGACTTGCAGCTTATGATGGCTCCATTTGGTTTAGACGCACATTTGATCTGCCCGCAAATTATAATGGCAAAGATTTACAGGTTGCCTTAGGGCAGGTGGATGATTATAATATTGCATGGGTAAACGGATATAAGATTGGTGAAGGTTTTGGCAATCTTAATTACAATAATTACAATGTCAGTGATTTCATCTTAAAAGCAAAGAATAATGTTCTTGTTGTGCGGGTCTTTGATGCCGGAAACAAGGGCGGTATGTACAATATGTTTTGGAATTGGAATTGGGCAGGCAATTGGAAATATAAACCAGGTGTAAAAATAGATGCTTCAAAATTTGTAAAGCCGACTGTTGCCAATGCGAATTTATTTGGTTCACCATCAATTTTATATAATGGCTGCATTGCCCCGTTAACACAGCTTTCAATCAAAGGTGCCATCTGGTACCAGGGAGAAAGCAATGCAGGCAGAGCAGAAGAATACAAGAAATTATTTCCTGCATTCATAAAAGATTGGCGCAAACAATTTAACCAGGGTGATTTTCCTTTCTTGTTTGTTCAGCTTGCAAATTACTACCAGGAAGCTATAATGCCTGAACAAAGTGAATGGGCTGAGTTGCGTGAAGCACAGACTTTAGCACTTGCATTGCCAAACACCGGAATGGCTGTTGCTATTGATATTGGCGAGGCTTATGATATTCATCCAAAAAATAAAATGGATGTTGGCAAACGCTTAGGCATTGCTGCATTGAAGGCTGCTTACAACAGAGATACCGTAAACCTAAGCCCAATATATGACCATACACAAATCAACAACGACACCATTGTTATCTTTTTTAAAAACACATTCGATACTTTAATCACGAAGGATAAATATGAATATGTAAGAGGGTTTTCTATTGCAGGAAATGACAGCGTTTTTCATTGGGCCAAAGCGTTTGTAAGAAAGAATACCGTTCTTGTTTATAGTGATGAAGTAAAAAATCCTGTTGCTGTAAGATACGCCTGGGCAAGCAATCCCGGCGCATTAGATTTATATAATAAGGAAGGTTTACCTGCTGCACCTTTCAGAACAGATAACTGGAAAGGGATAACTGCGGGAAGGAAGTTTGAAGGGATTGAGTGATAATATAAATAATGTGCATGAACTATTTTATTCATCAATTTATTTTTATACAGTAAAACTTCACAACTTATGATATGCAGAATATGGCACGGCTTCACCACGCTTGAAAACGCTGATGCTTATGAAACGATGTTAAGAAAAGATGTGCTGCCCGGAATCGGCAGAGGGAGGGCTATAAAGGTGCACAGCTATTGCGCAGAAATCACGAAGCTGAAACAGCGTTTGTTACCATAACTTATTTTGAAAATATAGATGCGGTTGTTGCATTTGCAGGAGATGATTATACAAAAGCATTTATTCACCCCGAAGCAGGAAAACTATTAACGCATTATGATGAGCGCTCTGCGCATTACGATTTAGTTGATATGGTGATGCCGGAATTTTTACAGCGTGCTTCTTCTTCATAGCAACGCGATGAATATATGAATCGAATTCTTCTCTGAAAAGATACTCAGAGCAACTTCAATCCCATTGCTTCAAAAACATTTTTTCAAATGATAATAAAATAGAAAACGAGAAACCCCACCTTTGCCGGTGCAGGCGAGAAACGAAAAACGAGAAACAAGAAACGAGAAACGAAAAACGATTTTATTGCTGGCATGGTTCTTACCTTCGATGTATAATGAAAGGGGAAAATAAATTTTTTTTAATATTGATATTAGGATTGCTTTCTGCCATCGGCCCTTTTTCCATTGACATGTATTTACCCGGGTTTCCCGGAATAGCTGCTGACCTGCATACTACTGTTGCACATGTATCACTCTCTTTGTCGAGCTTTTTTATTGGCATCGCATTCGGGCAATTGATTTATGGGCCTTTGCTCGACCGCTTTGGTCGCAAGCACCCACTATATGTTGGCATTAGTTTATACTTACTCGCTTCTCTTGGCTGCTCAATGGTAAACACAGTAAATGAATTAATAGCCTTGCGGTTGATACAGGCATTGGGCGGATGCGCAGGCATGGTGGCTTCAAGAGCATTGGTACGGGATATTTTTCCGGTTGAAGAAAATGCAAAAATATTTTCATTGCTGATGCTGGTGATTGGAGTGTCGCCTATCATCGCACCCACATCCGGAGGATTTATTGCAACTCATTTTGGATGGAAATATATTTTTATAGTGCTCGCTGTTTTAGCAGCCTTCATACTTATCGCTATGCATTTTGCTTTGCCAAAAGGCAGAAAACCTGATATGGGTTTATCATTAAAACCGCGGGCAATCATCAACAACTTTTTACTCGTTTTAAAAGAGCCGCAATTTTACACATACTCCTTAACGGGTTCTTTTGCAGCAGCAGGCTTATATGCTTATATCTCCGGTTCTCCGTATGTGTTTATGGAATTATACAAAGTAACCGGCCAACAATATGGATTCATATTCGCTTTAATAGCAATTGGCCTTATTACAGCAAGCCAATTAAATACAGTTTTATTACGGCGATTTAAAAGTGAGCAGATAATCAGGATTGCATTGCTGTGTCAATCATGCACCGGACTTACACTCTGCATAGGAACCATACTCGGCATACTGAATGTGTATAGCATAACTGCATTCATTTTTATTTTTCTAAGCTGTCAGGGATTTACTTTTCCAAATTCTTCAGCATTATCATTAGCTCCATTCACAAAGAATGCAGGTTCAGCTTCGGCTCTTATGGGTACATTGCAAATGGGTATAGGAACAATTACTTCTGCAGCGGTGAGTGTATTAAGTAATAATACAGCATTGCCTATGACTGCTATCATGTTTTGCTGCTCTTTATGTGCATTTATAATTTTGTTGACAGGAAGAAAAATAATTTACAAAAAGGCAGCGCTAAAACAAGTGGAAGAGCAAACAGCAGAGATGCTAATCACCTCATAATTTAATTTGAAATGATGTGAATCATTTTAAGATTGAAAATGCAATCTTATATTTTCCAAAGATGCAACTTGTTCAATGTTTCAATGCTCAATTTTCAATGAAAAAAAATATTCAACCGCGGAAAAAAGTCTCTCAAAATATAGGAACTTGTATTCATATAACATCATTTATAAATTTAGGCGCCTTTCTCATTTTCGTTGCCTGCTCAAATGCATAAGCCATTTCAAATAACTCAGGCTCACTGTATGCAGATGCAATAAACGAAAAACCCATAGGCAATTCATGAACAAAACCCATTGGAACAGTAATATGCGGGTAGCCTGCCATTGCCGCGGGTGAAGAGAAAGAAAAACCTGTATCGTAATCGCCATTTATAATGTCAATACACCAGCTAAGACCACTGGTTGTACCGCAAATAGCATCGAGGCTATGCTGATGCATCGTATCATCTATAATCTTTCTCGCACTAAGGGATTTTGCTAAAGCATCTTTATATTCTTTACTATCCAAACCCTTTTTTTCTTCGGAGCTTATTAAAATCTCCTGCTTAAAAAAAGGCATTACATCAGTTTCATTTTCCTTATTAAATGCTATCACCTCTTTTAATGATTTTACTTTTGAATTGGCAGCAGCGAGATATTTATTCAATCCATCTTTAAACTCATATTGAAGTACAGTAAACTCTGAAGCGTTTAATTCATTTGTTGATTTCAACAGTTCAACTTCAACAATAACAGCCCCTTTTTGTTTCAGCAATTCAATAGTTTTATTTAACAACGCAACTACATCAGGATTGCCTTTAAAAAAAGACTTTTCAATGCCAAGACGTTTTCCTTTTAAACCATCTTCATTTAAAAACTTCGTATAATCTTTTTCCGCTTTTTTTAAACTTTGTTTAGTGGCTGCATCATTTTCATCGGCACCTGCAAGCACCCCCAAAAGAATGGCTGCGTCTTTTACAGTACGTGTCATTGGTCCTGCTGAATCCTGTGTTGCAGAAATAGGAATAATGCCTGAGCGGCTTAGCAAACCTACAGTGGGCTTAATGCCAACAAGACAATTAATAGAAGCCGGGCTTACCACAGAGCCATCGGTCTCTGTACCCACAGCAACAACACAAAGATTTGCAGCCACTGCGCATCCTGAGCCGGAACTGGAACCGGAAGGATTGCGATTTAATATATAAGGGCATTTTGTTTGCCCGCCTCTGCTGCTCCATCCGCTTGCAGAGTGCGTTGAACGGAAATTTGCAAATTCACTCAGGTTTGTTTTTCCTAAAATCACAGCCCCTGCTTCACGCAATTGCTTTACAATGAAAGCATCTTTAGAAGCTATGTTTCCCTCAAGCGCAAGAGAACCCGCGGTGGTCATCATTTTATCAGCCGTATCAATATTATCTTTTATTAATACAGGTATGCCATGCAATGGCCCGCGAACTTTATTGTTTCTGCGTTCATCGTCCATGTTTTCAGCGATTGCTGTTGCATCAGGATTTAATTCTATTATCGAATTTAATTTGGGTCCTTTCTTATCTACTTCTTCAATCCTGTTTAAATACCATTGCGCAATTTGTTTTGATGTAAGCCCACCACCCTGCATTTTTTGCTGCAATTCATCTATCGTTATTTCCATTAAATCAATATCATTGAATCTCTTTTCTTTTTGTGCTGATAAGCTTTGCGCTTGTTGTAAATCTGTAACACTTGCCGCAACAAACGGTATTGAAAAACCTGCAAGAGAACTATTTTTAAGAAAGCTTCTTCTGTTCATTCTATTAATAATTTTTTATGGTTGAGATAAGAGATGAATTGTTTTGAAGTGAAGATAAATACAAATAAAAAAAGTTGATTTGCCACAGACAATTAAATTTCTTCAAAGAATGGTAAATGCAAAGATTCTTTTGCTAATAAAAATAAAAGCCGGAGTGTAAGTAACCCGGCTTTTTCCCCTTAATAAATCTGCAGCACTATTTGTGCATAGTTGTATCCATTTTGTTTCCCATATTTCCCATGTTGCTTTGCGGCATCATTTTCATCATATCTGCTGGTTGCATAAATGTCCAGTGCTCAATTGCTTTTCCTTCTTTAAATTTTGATACTTCAATAGATGTCATATCATATTTAGTTCCCGCAGGCATTCCCATATCAGATGTAGCAGCCGTGCCTGTAAACCTGAGCCATTGAAAAACATATTCATCATCGGCCAATTCTTTTACAGTTTCCCGTTTCATGTCTGGAGACATGTTATGAACTTTTGCCAGCTCAGCTTTTATGCTGTCTAAACCCATAACATCTCCATTCATACCGGCGTGGTCAACACCATCGGTTGCAATGTAATCACCTAAATTATTTACATCACCTGTTTGTATGGCATTATTAATACCATTAGCTGCAGCAAGATTTTTTTCCGCAGTGCTATCAGCTTTATTTTCATAAGGACTATTGGTGTTGCAGGAAGATATGCAAAAGCACAATGTTCCTGCTGCAATAGCAAAGAAAAACTTTTTCATAATGTATATTTTTGGGGTTAAAAAAATAAACAGTAAAAGTATAAAACTTTTACAAACACAGTTCTAAACTTTTTTCGCTGCCTGCCAATTTATTTTTTTTGAATGTTCTATGGCTTCAAAACTATGAGTGAAATAACAGCATTCGATTTTGGCAGCAGTTAATTGCTCAACAATTTTCTGTACCTGCTGCTCATTCTTCCTGTTTATGCGTCGCAGGTAAACAGCAATAATTTGTGCAGGAAAATTTTTTACAATGTCCTGATAGATGTAGGGGTCCTGCTGCGAATCATCACCCAGTAAAATAAATTTATGCTTTGGGTAATCTTTTAAAATGCGTTGAATGCGTATGAATTTGGAGGCATGTTTTGTTTTACCCGTTTTAAACATTTCATTAAATCGCTTCAACTGCGCCAACAGGTAAACGCCCGGAGGCATATTATTTTTTTCTGAAAAATTCCTTATGTAATCATATAGATTCCATTCGCTGCTCGACACATAAAAAAATGGATTCGGCTTTTCAGGAATGGTTGCGGTATAAGCAAGATATTGATAGTGATCAATCACTCCTTTGAACGGAGTTCTTGTATACGCATTCTCTGTAAGCAGCACGTACAATCTTTTTAACAGGGTTGATGAATGTGAAATAAGAAAGGTATCATCAATGTCTGAAATGCAGCCGTACTGCGTGGTGTAGGGGAGGTATATTTTACCTTCGCCTGATGTAATAATTTCTCCAGAGGTGTTTAATAAATCTGCCTGCACCTGGTGCCACCCGGATTCCATAGGTGAAATAATATTCCACTCAAGCTTAAAAAAACCATCATCTTCCGTTGTTGCCGTTACTTCTGTTTGCTGCCATACAAGCCTCACCGTTGCATTTGAATAAGGCTTTACCATAAACAACCTTAATACAGCAAAGAGATTGGTAATAAAATTCTTCCGGTATCTTTTTCTTCCGAGAGGGCTTATTTTAAATGCATGTCCATATACGAGCACCTGCTTTTCATTGCCATAGCCATGATACACTTTTAGTACCGGCTTATCGGTAATTTTTAATGTTTTAAAAATAAAAGACTTCAGGCTCATATTTTAGGTGTCAGGTATCAGCTATCAGGCAGAAGGCATTAGATTTGCTGATTGCTCAATGCTCTCTTAACGGTAAAAATCATGCCTCAATCTTTACAAAAAATATTATTTGCTATCAATCCATCTTCAGGCGGAAAAAACAAAGTTGACTGGGAAGGCGGCATAAGAGAATATTTTAAAGATTCGAATCATCGCATTGAAACATTTTTGCTCGATGGCACAAACGATAAAACATCTCTGCAGTATTGGATAGAGCAACTGCATCCTGATAAAGTAGTTGCTGTTGGCGGCGACGGCACGGTGAAGCAAATTGCAGAGCAGCTTTTAAAAACAAATATTGCGCTTGGAATTTTACCCGCAGGCTCATCAAACGGAATGGCGACGGAGCTGCAAATTCCCGGCGATAATGTAAATGCAGCGCTTGATATTATTGCGCATGGCAAAATAAAATTAATTGATGTAATTAACCTTAATGAAGATGATATTAGCTTGCATCTAAGCGACATTGGTCTTAATGCAGATCTTGTAAAATATGCCAAAGTAAATCAATGGAAAGGTAAGTTAGGATACCTGCGTGGGGCCGTTCGCATGTTGACAAAGAAAAAACTAATGAAAGCGGAGATTCGAATGCCTGATAAAGTTGAGAAAAGAGCATGCTTTATGATTGTTCTTGCCAATGCAAAAACGTATGGAACCGGCGCCATTATTAATCCTGACGGTAAATTAAATGACGGATTATTTGAAGTGATAGTAGTAAAGCGAATCTCTTTTTTTGAATTGATAAAAATGTTTTGGAAGAAGAAAGGCTTTAATGCCAAAAAAGTTGAAATTTTTAAAACGCCCTCAGTTGATATACAGATAAACAGGAAAATGAATTTCCAGGTTGATGGAGAATATTGCGGTAAAACAAATGCAGTTTCTGCTAAATTGTTAGGGCTTCAGTTAAATGTAATTGTACCTGCCGCAACAGAGAGTGTTTAATTCGCAAATAAATTGCACTTAGCCACAAAAGAAATTTTAGATATGTTGACAGTGCTAACCCTGATGCGTTTTATATTGCTGATGTAAGCTAGCTCACAATGAATATCTGCAATTTTTCAGCATTCATATCAGCACGTTTAAAAGCGGTAAAATTTCCAGGTTCTCAGAAATAAAACAGAAGAAATAAATTGAATACGCCTCATCATTTTTTTTGGAAAGAACAAAGCTTTTGGCTTTTGGCTGAAAGAGCAATGTATTGGGAAAAGCAAAAAGCAATTATTATTTCTGATGCACATTTTGGAAAAACAGGTCATTTCAGAAAAGAGGGAATTGCCGTGCCACAAGCCGTTTTTAGGGAAGATATGCAACGGCTTATTACTATGATAACATTTTTTAAAGCGGAACAACTGATTATTGTGGGAGACTTGTTTCATAGCAAAGCAAACAGAGAGCATGGGCTCTTTGTAAAGTGGCGAAATGATCTTGCATCGCTTACCATTTTACTTGTTAAGGGTAATCATGATATATTAAAAGATGAATGGTATAAAGAAACAGGCATACAATTATTCAAGGAACAATTGACGGTAGAAAATTTTAATTTTACTCATGATATAGCAGTCATCAGTCAGCAGTCATCAGTCAACAGTGAACAGTCATCAGTGAACAGTCATCAGTCAACAGTGAACAGTGAACAGTCATCAGTCAACAGTCAACAGTCAACAATCAACAATCAACAGTCAATAACTGTCAACTGTCAACCGTCAACTGCCAACTACTTCTTCACCGGTCATGTACATCCGGGCATTCTTATAAAAAGCACAAGCAGGCAATCCTTACGTTTTCCGTGTTTTTATTTTGGAGAGCATTATGCCATATTACCTGCTTTTGCAAATTTTACCGGTTTAGCACTGGTTGCACCAAACTCAAAGGATGCTGTATTTGCAATTGTAAATAAAGAAATAATGAGAATATAAATTTGAAATAGTAAACTATTTTAAGTGCCTAAAAGAAGTTTATATTTTATTGCAATTTTGCCGCCCTCAGAAATTGGTGAGCAGATCACCTTATTGAAAACAGAATGTGCAGAACGCTTCAATAGCAGGCAGGCGTTAAAATCCCCGCCGCACATCACATTGCAACAACCCTTTATGCTGCGCACTGAAGATAAAATAGTATTTGAAAAAGCGCTTGCAATATTGTTTGAAAAATTTAAAGCTTTTAATGTTGTTTTGAAAAATTTTGAATGCTTTTCAGGCAAGCACAATCCCGTTATTTTTATTAAGCCATTGGAAAATGATTTAATGAATATCCTGCACTATAATCTAATGCTGTTTTTACGAAACCTTGGTTTTGATGAAAAAATAACAAGACTGGCTTTTCATCCGCATATAACAATTGCTTACCGTGACCTTAGCAATAAAAACTTCAAAAGAGCATGGATTGAATTTGAGGAAAGAGCTTTTAGTGCAGCGTTTACTGTAAATACAGTATACCTGATGTGTCATGACCGCAAAACATGGCAGCCTGTGAAAAGCTTTGTGCTAAGTGAAGGTGAAAGCAGTTTAAAATAAATTTGATTGCAAATACAGTTTGTAACTTTACTGTCTTGTAAAATTGTAAGTCAGTAATAATGTTCCGCCCGCAATATCAATCTGCGATTGCATTGATAGATTATCGTTTGTTGCTGAGATAATTTTCAATTTATACCCTTCAGAAATATTTTTGGCTTTTTCACCCTCAGTTAATCTTTTAAATTGGAATACACTCTCGCCATTATCGTTTTCTAAAGACCATATAATATTTCTTGGCCCCGAATTACAGCCTGCTCCATTTTGAGTAATAGTATATGAACCATAACCATTATGCGGCAGCACCCAGTTGCTGCTGCTAAAGCAGGTAATATCTGCATCATCGAAAAGATTGATTTTTACCCGTTCGTTTGCAGCGGATTCATAAGTAACATTGTTTAATAACCATGTGCCCTGCACATCATTTTTAGAAGCGGTTTGAGTCGTATTTTTTACAGAGCTGCAGGCGCTGAAAATTATTAGCGCCAGGAGGATATTTACAAAAAGTTTGAATTTATTCTTCATGCGTGAAATTTTTTAAAAGATTAGTTGTAAGATTAGCATATACAATCATGAACCATTTATTTTTCATAATTCATAGTTCATGAATTATGCCAGTTTAAAACCTTCCGATATAGTCAGCAATATTAAGACTATTGTTCTGCGCTGTATCTTTTGCGCCTCACTCTTTCGTTCTCTTCTTTAGGAGAGAGAAACTACTTCTTCAATCTATCAACTATATCTAATATATCTAAGTTATAAGCCTTAGCGGTTTCCTGCGCTGAAGTGTATCCCGCATCTGCATGACGTATTACGCCCATGCCAGGGTCATTGCGCAGCACACGTGAAAGCCTTGCTGCCGCAGCATCTGAGCCATCGGCAACAATCACCATTCCCGCATGAATGCTGTAGCCCATGCCCACTCCGCCGCCATGATGCAAACTAACCCAGCTTGCACCACCTGCTGTGTTTACTAATGCATTTAATATAGGCCAATCAGCAACTGCATCGCTGCCATCGAGCATGCTTTCTGTTTCGCGGTTGGGGCTTGCCACACTTCCTGTATCTAAATGATCCCGACCAATAACAATCGGCGCTTTTACTTTTCCGGTGCGTACCAGTTCATTAAATGCGAGTCCCGCTTTTTCTCTTTCTCCCTGGCCCAGCCAGCAAATTCTTGCAGGCAAACCCTGGAATGCAATTTTTTCTTTCGCCAATTTTAACCAGCGTTGCAAAGATTTATTTTGCGGAAACATGTTGGCAATCACTTCATCGGTTACAGCAATATCGCTTGCATCACCACTTAACGCAGCCCACCGAAACGGACCTTTGCCTTCACAAAAAAGAGGACGAATATATGCCGGAACAAAACCGGGGAAAAGCCCCCCTGCCCCCCGGTGGGGGGTTCTATGCAAGAGCGGTTTGAATTGTATAACAAGTTCTGATTCGGGATTCTTTTCTTCAAATTCTATAGCTCTTGCACGAATATTATTTCCATAATCAAATGTGATAGCGCCTCTGTCCATTAATTGTATCATCAGTTGCACATGCCGGTACATACTGTGGTATGCATACTGAATATATTGTTTCGGATTTTTTTCACGCAAAATTTTTGCCTGCTGATATGATATTTCATGCGGCCAATACCCTATCAACGGGTCATGTGCAGAAGTTTGGTCGGTTAATGTATCGGGTGTAATATTTCTTTCAATTAATCTTTCAAGCAAATGCACTGCATTGCACAAAACGCCAATTGATAATGCTTCTCCTTTTTGTTTTGCGTCAATCGCTTTGTCAATTGCTTCATCAATATCTTCAATTAATACATCACAATATTTTGTTTCAATACGTTTTTCAATTCTCCATTTTTCTACTTCCGCAATTAAGGCAACACCTTCGTTCATGGTAATTGACAAAGGCTGAGCGCCGCCCATTCCGCCAAGCCCTGCAGACACATTTAATGTTCCTTTGAGTGAACCGCTACAATGTTTGTTGGCAATGGCTGAGTATGTTTCATAAGTGCCCTGAACAATTCCCTGCGAGCCGATATAAATCCAACTGCCAGCAGTCATTTGACCATACATCATTAAGCCTTTTTTTTCAAGCTCATCAAAATGTTCCCATGTTGCCCATTTGGGAACGAGCTGAGAATTTGAAATTAAAACTCTTGGCGCATCTGGATGTGTTTTTAAAATGCCAACGGGCTTGCCGCTTTGTATCAACAATGTTTCATCGTTCTCCAAAATTTTTAATGCCGCAATGATGTTGTCAAGCGCTTCAAAATTTCTTGCGGCTTTACCGCGACCGCCATAGACAATCAATTCTTCCGGACGCTCTGCTACTTCAGGATTAAGATTGTTTAGCAACATACGCAACGCTGCTTCCTGTATCCAGCCTTTGCAGTTAAGTTTTGTTCCTGTGGGAGTTTTGTATTTTACAGCATCATAAGTAAGAACCATAACTGATAAGATTTAAAGAATATATTAATAATGCTGCCTGCTGTTATTTCCAGCAATAAGTAATCGGTGTTGCAGTTGCAGCATTGCCTGCGTAAGGAAGCTGATATGCATCTTCAATTGTACGCAATATATTGTAGTGATTTATTTTGTTTGAATAACCTCCGGCTTTCACATGCTCCCCTGTAAATATAGTTGTGATGTGATTTGCGTGGCGGCTATCATCCTCATCGAAAGTAAGAATGAAAAGACTGTTGTGTGTTTTAGTCCATTGAATATATGCATCCATATTGTTTTGCACCCATGTATCGCCTTTGCTTATTGAGCCATCGTGCATGTCGTTATTAAGATTGGGAACCACGAAACATGCAGTTGGCAATTGTGTGTAGTCTGTTGGAAATGCTGTATATGGCTGGTTAGTTGTTGAGGGAATTTGATTGGTGTCTGTGCCCATCCAATTTGCTGCGGGGTTATGTTTCCGTGCATATTTACCTGATGTATTTCCATTAAAACCTACACTGGGCAAATCTTCGGAATATGTAATGTATGTTTTGTTTTTATCAATCAATTGCCTGCCAAGATTGGCTGAAGCAAATGGCTCATTGCGGGGATGATTATCATTGTGTACACCCTGATTTGAACCGGAATACAAATCGAGATAATTAGGCTGACTGGGATGTTCGATACCATACGAATTTGTAAAATTTGCAGAACTTGTATCTTTTGCAAGAGAATTAATGTAAGGTGCTTGTGGTGAACCGATAATTTGATTATATGCATGATTCTCCAGAATTAAAACAACTATATGGTCTGGTATAGGATATGCAAGCGCTTCTGATTTTTGATGCGATTGAGATTGCGTATTGTGCAAACTTGCCAAATCTTGTTTGTTACAAGCTGCAAGAATAAAAGTTGCAGCAACAAAAATGATATGTGATATTTTTTTCATTATAGAAAATATTAATTTAAAATTCATTTGTCAATTTTTAAGATTATAGTTTCCTCCCAAATGTTAGGACAACTATGCTATATCTCAGGTGCAGTTTGAATAAGTTTCAAAAGACTTCCTTTTTCAAAGAATGCAACAAACTCCCACCATACTTCATCAATGGATTTGTAAAATCTTAATTCACCAGTGTAATTAAGAAATTTATTTTCGCCATTTCTCTCCCAATTGTCAATGATGTTATCAATGTATAGCTTACCATCTTCTTCAACGGTCAAAAGATTTAAAGCACGGTCATGACTTTTTGTTTGCCAGCCTTCAGTATGTTGTTTAACGTTATCAGGCAAAAATTTCGGGGCTAACTTTTACATTATCAAACATTCCCATAACACAAAAATTTTTTTCAAAATCTTTTTAATCCTTCCAAATCCAGGTTCTGACAAACTCTATCGCCTTCATCATATCAACATGCAATACTCTGTCCTGTTCATTAAATGATATTTCTTTTCTAAAGGCACTCATTAACTCCTCCACGACCGCAGAACTTTTTAAGGGTCTTCTGAACTCCAAAGCCTGTGCAGCAGTGAGCAATTCAGCCGCCAAAACCTTTTCAACATTATTTACCACACGTAAACATTTTGTAGCTGCATTCGCTCCCATGCTCACATGGTCTTCCTGGTTATTGCTTGTTGGAATGCTGTCAACGCTTGCAGGTGTGCACAACTGTTTATTCTCACTTACAATACTTGCTGATGTGTATTGAGGTATCATAAAACCGGAATTCAAACCGGGATTTTTTACAAGAAATAAAGGCAATCCTCTTTGCCCACTTATAAGTTGGTAAGTTCTTCTCTCACTAATGTTTGCAAGCTCACTCATTGCGATGCATAAAAAGTCGAGTGCTAATGCTAATGGTTGTCCATGAAAATTGCCACCGCTTACTATCAAATCTTCATCAGGAAAAATATTTGGATTGTCTGTAACAGAATTTATTTCTGTGAGAAAAATATTCAGCACATATTCGAATGTGTCTTTTGTTGCGCCATGAACCTGCGGCACACATCGAAATGAATAAGGATCCTGCACCTGCGATTTTTTTTGTGCAGCAATTGCACTTCCTTCCAAATATTTTCTGATTATGGCGGCAGTTTCAACCTGTCCTTTGTGTGGACGAACTTTATGAATTAGTTCATTCAACGGCTCAGTTAAACAATCAAACGCATCAAATGAAAGTGCGGTTATTAAATCAGCCATTTTTATTAACTGCTCTGCTTTCATCAAACAAAACATTCCATAAGCGCTCATGAATTGTGTGCCATTAATCAATGCCAAACCTTCTTTGCTTTGCAGTTGAACAGCACTCCATCCAAAATGCTCTAATGCTTTGTGTGAAGGCATCCGCGTCCATTCGTTTTCATCAGCGTTTATTCGTGTATAAACTTCGCCCAAACCAATTAGCGGCAAACTCAAATGACTCAACGGCGCTAAATCACCCGATGCTCCAAGAGAACCTTGCGTGTAAATCACAGGCAATACATCACTGTTGTACATTTCCATCAAACGCTTTACGGTTTCAATATGCACACCGCTATTGCCATAGCTGAGAGATTTTATTTTCAGCATCAGCATCAGCTTTACAATATCAACAGGCACTTCATCACCCAAGCCACAGGCATGAGACTGTAATAAATTATATTGTAATTGTTCAGTTTGATTTTTATCAATTCTTACATTTTGCAAAAAACCAAAGCCTGTATTGATGCCATAAAACAATTCATCTGATTGAGATAATTTTTTATCGAGATAATCACGGCATTCGAGAATGCGTACATGTGCATCGAAGGTGATGCTTACCTGCTGATTATATTGCAGCAGGTTTTTTACTTGCTGAAAATTCAACCATTTCCTGTCTAAAGGAAGATAATTGTAACTCATAACGGGAAATCGTTTTTAAGATTTATCCTATAGACCTCGCAGGCTTTTAGCAGACCTCACAGGTTTTTAGCAGAACCTCACAGGTTTTGAAAACCTGTGAGGTCTAAATGAAACCTGAGATGTACATGAAACTGCAAATATAAGGGCTTGGAATAGATAGAGAGAAAGAGGAAACGATACTACAAAATAATGCGCATCAAATATACCATGGCGATGCGCATGAAAAGAAGTATTCACGGGAACTGCACCCTGTAAGGGATAATTTTTGAGTGAGTTAATTAGTTTTATTGAATAGGCGCAAGATGCTTGCTTACCACTACCCCTAATCGTAATGCGATTATGATGAGAGCAATGTTTGGCAAGGTTTTTATGGTACTGATTATAAATAAAAATTATGGGAAACTTATTGTATGTAATAGCAGTTATCTTGCTAATTATATGGCTTCTAAGCTTTTTAGCCTTTCACGTAACAAGCGGGCTCATACATCTTGTACTTGTTGCAGCAGTGATTATTTTTTTAGTGAAATTAATAGGCGGCAACCGGGGTGTTTAAGGCTCACTATTCAAATCAGGCCATTTTTTAATTCCTAAAATAAAACACTTCTTATAAAAGGAGCATTAGTTGTATTCTTATTTGCCAGAAGGAAATAAAATACCTATACTACTCAATGGTCTAATTTATTTCTGCAAATAAAACAAATTAATATTGACGCTTTCTGCAATTAGGTGCAATGCCATTACCTGTGATTATTGTTGGATATGCAACTTACTTTATTTCAATAATTGATTAATCTTATTCTGCCATTCATCTTGAAACACTACCTGAAATTCAAAATTGTGTTCAGGAAATTCATCGAAAAGTTCTTTCCATTCTTTCTTCGACCCAAGTTCATTGCAAAGGGTAAAAACATCCTGTTTGTATTTAGTGTCTTCCTTTTTTAAATGAATGCCTTTTGTTTCAAGAACGTAAACAGTTTCATAATCATCATTGTTTTCTTGATCTTTCGCGGCTGCAATAAAATCAGGATAAATTTTGTTATGCCTCCAGCCCTGAATATGAAAATCTTTTCGTATTCTGTTACGATACCACCAAAGTAATGGCTCTTGCTCGTCAGGATAAATAGCCACAGCTTTTTCCAGTTCATTAAATTCCTCTTCAAATGATTGTTCAAATAATGATTTTTGAATTGGTGAATTATCTCCACGAACAAGTTTTCTGTTTCCCTTTACTTTTATGCGTGATGGGATTTGATGATGACCTTTACCTTTAAGCAGAAAGAAGAATAATTTTTTGGTATCAATAAGTTTTTTAAAAACTTCCTCAGCTAAATGGTTTTTCTCGGCTTCAAAAATCTTTTTTAATTCTTCAATAATGAAAACAAAATTTGATTCTACAATCGTCT
The DNA here is from genome assembly GCA_038206235.1 of Chitinophagales bacterium. Classification (GTDB taxonomy): domain Bacteria; phylum Bacteroidota; class Bacteroidia; order Chitinophagales; family Chitinophagaceae; genus JBBRBB01. The sequence continues at coordinate 79,426 of JBBRBB010000015.1, read as the reverse complement.
TGTTTTTATCCTCTTTGTATTTGTTGCGAATAATTTGTAATGCTTCATCTCCAATTTTATACGCAATCCATGGGTTAGGTATAATATCATTTATTTGCCTGGCCAAAAAAGTTTCATCAATTTCTAATGTGCCCTTCTTCTGTGTTTCCCCGTGAAGAGTCAATTCGTTCCATTCTTCCCCCGGATAACCGATAGCTAAATCAAGTTCTCCGATTCTTTGATCTGGATTAAGTGTAATATGCCGTACCTTCTCAAGATTAATATTTTTCCAATTTATTTCACTTAAAATATCTGTATCAAAATTTAAATCACGCCATGAATTTTTTTCCTGTATCACAAACTTTGGCAGATAAATTTTACCTTCAAAATGTTTAAAGCCGGAGCGATATTCACTCTCAAGTTCTTTTAAAAGACCTTCACTGGTTCCTCCCTCATCATTTACAATTCTCCCTGCTATATCACCAAGTCCTTCACTTTCCAACCCTATCTTTATTTCTTTAACCAGCTTCGATGCATTTTGCCTGAAAGTATAAACATAACATTCGTCTAAAGCTTTTATCTGTGTTTTTCGAGCAAATGGCTGTCTTAAAATTCTTCCTGCCAATTGTGTAATTCCTGTGGCAGAAGTTGGATTTGTAAGAATGGTAAGTATGTACGCAAATGAAAAATCCCATCCCTCCTGCAATGCCTGTTTAGTGATAATGTATCTTATTTCACAGTCATTTGCAAATAAGTCTATTCCTTCAATATCATCTTTATCACTGCTTTTAATTGCAATCTGTTCTTTAGGTACATTGCATTCCCTAATTAAATAATCTTTTACATGTTCGGCATGAATCCATCTGGGATCATTCGGGTCAGTTCCCGTTCTTTCTACCTGAATCAAACAGGCAGGACGAATGTATTTACCTGTATCAGCTTCATATTCCAATGCTCCTTTTTCTAATTCATTCCGCTTCTCAAAACTTGCCAGCAGTGTGGTCTGCCATTTGATATCTGTCTTATTTATTAAGTGAATATCCAGCTTTATCATTTCTTCTTCGTGCAGCTCACGACCTGTTATTCTTATTAATTCATTACTGCCGGGCGGTGGAGTGGCCGAGAGTTCAAGTATAAAGCAGGGATTAAAATTTTTAACTGCATTTCTTGATCTTTCTCCGTAAGCTCTATGTCCTTCATCAATAATCACAAGAGGTTTTAATATTTTTAAAGTATTGCCAAGCGAAGTTTTTATCTGAGTGCCGAAAACTTCATTTTCTGAAGTAAAACAATCAAGATTGGGTATGGCATTCTTTAAATTCTTATGTGAAATAAAATTATCATCTGCCGGAAAGAAATCTGTAAAGCCGCCTGAATCCCTGAACATGCGCAGCGTTTCGCGATTTTCTCTCCATGCTGAGGGCAGCATAAGCATTAGTATAACTAAATTTTCTTCAACATCGGAACGATTAAATGTTTCTGTTTTTTCTTTAATAAGCGTTTTGCCGCCACTTGAAATATCGAGTATTTGCCTGTAAGGATGTTCCCTGTTCTTGAGTGCAGAAATTGTTTGCCTGTAAATTTGAGTTGACGGAACTATCCATAAAACCAAACCTGTTTGTTTTTTAAGATAAGATTTTTGGATGAGGTCAATGGAGTGACAAGCCAATAAAGTTTTACCGCCACCAGTAGGAACTTTTAAATAAATATCAGGTAATGGCTCGCCGGGACCGTTTGTTTTGGAATGATAAATTGATTTGCCTGTAGCTTGCTCCCATGCTTTACGCGGAAAATCAACTGACTTAGCTAAATCAATATCGGCTTCAAGTAATCTTTCATACTTAACTTTAAACACGGATAAGGAACTCAAATAATTTTTTAGTTCATTCAAAACTTTTTCCTGATAGTGCTTCAGCTTCATTTGTGCATTCTATATATTTCGTAAGGCAACTGACTGAAATCAATTCTATTTTCCAGCAAAGTATAATCATCAACATACTTCGCCGGTGCAAAAACCAAACGTTGCTTGCTTTTGAAGTTTGGTAATGATTTTATGTAGTCAAGTGTTAATGCATTTGTTTTTAACCATTCCAAATCCGGTTTGTAATGAAGATATACTTCATAATTTTTACTCTCACCTGTAAAACCAGTTTTTTCATTAATTGTTTTATCATTAAACTCTTCGCCTGTGGCAGTGTAAAATAAATATCTTGCAAATTCTTTGAATGAAGGAAGATTTTTTCCACGCAATAAGCTTTCCATTTCAATTGGCTCACCAAGAGTGAAATAGCTGAATGTGCCGCCGGTGCCTTGTTTAAGGCTTTCATTCTTTGCCGTCTTTACTCCTTTAATTACTCTACGCACTCTCTCTGCGGTAATCATGTTTGCATAATCTTCCATTTCCACTAAAATAAATTTTCGATTGCCGCCATCTTCTTTGTTGAGTTCTAAAACTGCATGTGCGGTTGTTCCTGAGCCGGAGAAGCTATCAAGAATTATTGCTTCTTCATTACTCGTTAATTCTAAAACTCTTTTGATAACATCTATATTTTTAGGATTATCAAATTTCAAATCAATTTCTTTTAAGGTTTGTGAAGCCAAAAGGTCGGTCCAATTACTTGAAATTAAAATTCCTTCGCTTGGTGAAACCCAATGTTCTACTCCTTTATTCTTACCATTTTTTAAATCTGTTCTTCTCTGAAGGAATTTTTTTATTTCTCCTGTCTTTTCCCAGTATTCTTCAAGCGTCATTTTTTTGGCAAATTTTTCTTCATATTCTTTATAGTTCGCAACGGCTTCTTCTGCTACATCTTTTTTCCATTTCCATTGTCCCATCTCAGGCTTGACTCCTAATAATTCATATCGCATTGTAGGTCTATCAGCCGCATTCCAAAATCCTTTCCAGTATCCAAAATTTTGCCGTTCTTCACTCGCCTCTCTGAAAATAGGATTTAAAGTGCTTTCGGGATTTTTTGAATAGATAAGAATATGCTCAAACCCTATTGTTAAACTTGCTAATCCGGTTTCCATAAATTGGCGACTAAGGTTTTTATCAAATCTTCTCACAGATAAACTATTTCTAAAATTATTCTCTGAAAATATTTCATCCATCAATACTTTCAGATTGTGAATTTCATTGTCATCAAGAGAAACACAAATAAAACCATCTTCACTTAGCAATTCCTTAAGTAATTTTAATCGTGGCATCATCATGCAAAGCCACTTGTCGTGGCGTGTTAAATCTTCTTTGTCTACCACTTTGCCTAACCATTCTTTTAGCATAGGGCTGTTTACATTATCGTTGTAAACCCAGCTTTCATTTCCGGTATTGTATGGCGGGTCTATATAAATACATTTTATTTTTCCGCCGTAGGTGGGTAGTAAAGCCTTCAATGCTTTGAGGTTATCGCCTTGTATAATCAGATTATCGCGTAGAGAAATATTATCTGTTAAGCTCAGTTTTTTATTAGGCACCAATTGATGGTACTTCACCACAAGGTGGTGGTTTTGTACAAAAGTTTTTCCTTTGAATTGCAGGGTGGGCATTGGACTTTTTATTTTTTCGTTATTTCTTTCAAAATCTTTTTTTCGTCGCCCTAATTGAAAGCCCTTGCGCAGCTAATGCTTTAGATAATTCTTTCAAAAGACGGTTGCCATACACAGCTCTGTCTTCTCCCTTCTGCTCAAATTCTACAATATAAAATCCAATCAGCCAGTTGCGAATCATTAAAGAGCGATTAATAGCTTTTACGGCCTGCTGCTGCAAAGCAGTATGTGTTTGCTGAATGGTTTGTATGAGAGTGGAAAAATTCATAAGTAAGAATGTCTTACAATTTATTTGATGGCACTGCTAAGTTACTTGTTTGGTGATTTCTTATGATGCATTTTCAAGTAATGATAATTGGGCAGACACTGTCTGCCAAATTCAAATGAATTGGTTAAACGGTTGACCAAATTAATAAAATTGTGTTGTAAAAAGTTAGTTATTGACTAACCATTTGGAAGTTCATTTACTCCAGTATTTGTAATTCATGTGACAGTGTTCCAAGAATTAACTTTGCCAGATTCTTCAGCCACGGTCTGAATAATTAAGTTAGTTTATTTGTAATAAAACCTGACAGGTTTATTTCCTTTTGTATTAATTAGCCTGACTTGCAAAACCTGTGAGGTTAGTCGCAAAAATCATGAACAGTAATACAACGAACAATAATTTAGCACATTTTGATAAGCCATTAACTGTGATTGTTATTGGATTAGATTTTATGATGCTTCTCATAAACCAAATACAAACCATGGTGGACGTGCACACAAAGAAGTATTCGTGGGAAATGCACCCGTAAAAGATATAATTTTGAAGTGATTGAAGTAGTTATAATTGGAATAGGCAGAAGAGGCTGCTCATGCCTTCGCCTCAATCTTGGCGCCAGTTATAATGATAGCGATGTTTGGCAAGGTTTTTATAGGTACTGATAATAAATAAAAATTATGGGAAACTTATTGTATGTAATAGCAGTTATACTGCTAGTTGGATGGCTTCTGGGTTTTTTCGCTTTTCATGTTGACAGCGGACTCATACATATTTTACTTGTTGCCGCGGTTATTATTTTTTTAGTGAAATTAATAGGCGGAAACCGGAGTCTTTGAGGGTTTAATATTCAAATCCACGCATCTTTTTGAATAACTGTTATATAAAACACTTCTTATAAAAGGAGCGGTTAATTGTTTTTCCATTTGCCAGAAGGGGAACAAAACCCACACTGCTCAGTGGTCTTTACCTTCCTTGTATTTGCATCTTCTTGTATTTCGTTATTCTTATTTGCATTTAATGTGCTTTCTGGAAATATAAACCCCATATTGGTACCTACTTAAGGATTGATGAGCTATTGCCTGTAATTGTTGTTGGATTAGGTTTTTATGATGCTTCTCAAAAACCAAATACAAACCATGGTGATGTGCATACGAAGAAGTATTCGTGGGAACTGCACCCGGTGTGGGAGATAGTTTTTGAGTGAATTTTTTTAACGCATCGTCCTCATTAAGGCAGATGATGGTGACAAAAAATAATTCATCGAGCGCTTACAGAACTACCGATAGCGGGGTTAAACTTCGACTGAAAAATAAACAACACCTAACTTTTCTTTTCCTTTCTTACACCTTTAAATTTACTTCCCGTGTTTTTACATCCATGTATTTACCATCTTCTGTGTTTCGCTTAGTCATTAAATCTGTTTTAGAATTTTCACCTTGACTGCGATGCTTTACAGCTCCCTTACGGCTGCCATCTCCGGTTGGTTTATTGCTTGCCATAATTTTATTTTTAGAAGATTCAAAGAATGTGCCATCAATATTTAAAGTTGCAGCTATGCACACGTTGTGCATATTTGGCAAGGGCATAAATATGTCACACTTGAGTTACTTGCATACTTGTGTCAGTTTGGAGTATGAATTCCAGAGAAGTAGGGCTTTTATGAGGATCCATAGAGCCTTGCGGGAACTCTGCAAATAACGTGTTTTATATTAAATGATAATAACTCAAATCGCTTTTATTTTTTTCTTGACGGCGAAATCACCTTTATTGCTTCTTTAACGTTCATTTTGGCCTCTTTAAAATATTCTTTTTTTAACTCGATACCAATAAATTTTCTATTGAGTAACGTTGCTGCCACAGCCGTCGTTCCTGAGCCTACAAAAGGATCAAGTATTATATCATTTTTTTTTGTAAATAATCTAATGAACCATGACGGTAATTCAATGGGAAAAATTGCACTATGATTTTTGTGTGCTGTATCAACTGCCGTTTCAACTACATTCCCTAAATATAATCGATGCTCTTCTTCAAAAACTAGAACATTATGAGGAAAAACTTTTTTCTTGTTCAACCAATTAGAAACATTTCTTGCCAAGTGAGAATTGTTTTTGGAAATGTGCCGCACAAAATCATTTTCACTCAGTGATTTGAAACGTTTTTGAGCCCAATCTCCGATGGGGACCTTAACTGCATCTTGATACATTTTAAATTCTTTTTTCTTTGTAAAATGTAAACAGCGTTCCCATGAATCTCTAAATCGGTTGGGCCACTTACCTGGAAAAGAATTTTTTTTATACCAACAATATTCTTCAATCCAAAGCCAACCCTTTTTTTTCATTTCTAAAATCAATTCTAGAACATAAGTTTCTCTTTCGCCATTACTGGGATGTTCTTTGATGTTGAGAATAAATGAGCCATTGTCTTTCAGAATTCTTTTAAGTTGTTCTGCAATTGGCAAAAACCATTCAACATACTTGGCAGAGTGAGTGCCTTTGTATGAATTTTTTCTTTTGTCTGCGTATGGGGGAGAAGTAACTACAAGGTTCACACTCTTATCGGGAAACTTCTTCAAGTCTGTTAGAATTTTTGCCGAATCTCCATTGTATAAAATATTTGTATGTAAACTGTTTTTAAACATAAGCTATTTGCCAATATTTTTTAAAAAAGAAATACTTTCTTCCTCTTTTTCCCAATCAAGTCCGTTTGAATAAATGTTTTTGAAAGGATTATTTACTATCATCAACTTTTCAAAGTCAAAGGTGTTTTTTGAAATAACGGGGAGTAGGTACAAATAATACTTTTCTCCGAAAACTTTTGCAATCTCTATTTCAATTCTGCTCCAATAAAATTTGTAGTTCTCAATAGATACTGCTTTAACCTCAATGTATCTGTCTATGCGTTTTGAATTACTGTCAAGATGATTTTCAAAACTTTTAATGTCGTAACCTGCCAACACATTCACTTGCGATGTATGTTCAATTTCATTCGGGTCAAGTGAAATGTCTGTCAATCTTTTTATCTCAAATTCAATTACTGCTTTCTCGCCTGATAAGCCGATTGAATCGTTTTCGGTTTGCTTTTTTTTTAGTGAATCGGGTGAGAGTTTTCTACGGCTGAATTGTTTTACAAACAAATCAGTGTAGTTAGGATTTACAAAGTAAGTAGTGTTGTCCGCACTTGCTGTTATGAACTCCAATTCCAAAAGTATGTTTCTCGTATCGCTGAATTTTATTTTCTCTAATTCAGTTGCTTTAAAAGAAATTTTCTCGTTGTCTATCTGAAAGTTTACAAGAAAGTCTCTCAACTGCTCGGAAATATCTCCGTTTGCTGAAAACAAAACAGGCAAAAATTTTTGCTTAAAGTTGTCAATTGAATCAAGAGTTGAAAATTGTTTTGAAGGAAATAATTCGTCAGAATTATTTTTTACAATTTTTAAATCTACCAACAAAGAAAGTGTTTCGTCAAATGAAATTCCATTTTCTAAATATTTCCGTTTGATGTTGCTCACATGACGCACTTGTGTATCTGCAAGTGTGTTGCAGAGTGTATGCAATTGAGACAATTTTATTTTATCAAACGGCTTTTTCATTCATTACCAAATAAGCGGTCATAAGCACTGATGTCATCATTATCTTCTTCAAACAAGTTTAAAGAATAGATTTTAAAATCTTGGTCAATTATCCTTCTCATCTTTTCTGCTTTTCTACGCAAGTTGTTCAGAATGTCTTGGTCAATTGAATTTGCATATTGAAGAAAATAATAGTGTGCCTCAATAGTTTCAGAACCTCCTACACGATGAATGCGGTCAAGCGACTGCAAGTATTGAGCACAATTGTATGAGAGGTCGTAGTAAATTGCATGATGACAAGTTTTATGAAGTGAAATTGATTCCGCACAAGCAGCAGGGTTTGCAATCAAAATATCAAGTCCACTTTTTGCATCAACAAACTCGTCTCGGATTTGCTCTCTTGTTAATTCATCAGATACTATTGTCTGCTCAATCGGTGTCTTGCCGTAAATTGATTTCGCATACATTCCTAAATTCTTGTTGAAATGCTTTTCAAATTTTTCAATCGTGCCAACGAAGTTTGTCCAAATTACAACTTTTAAATTTTGTTTTTGCAGTTCCTGAACTTTTGAAATTAAGTATTCAAATTTTGCAGGCACTTCAAGAGTGTCATAATCTTTTACAATGTGTTGCAAGTTCGCATCAGATTTAAGTAGGTTCTCATCATAGTCATCAACTGTTTTGCTAAGTAAATGCAAATAAGATGTGCATTGCCTTAAGCGAATCATTCTCCCTCTTTTGAGTTTGTTTATGAAGTCAATGTTCGGTAAATATTCGTCAAGCGAATAACTCTTGATTTGTCTTTCAATCGCATCATAAATTTTTTTCTCAAACCTGTTCATCCGCAAAACTATTGGGGGATGAAACACTGCTGGTTTCAATCCCAAATCATCCTTACGCACTCTGTAAAAAAGAGGACCGACTTTATCATTCAAAATTTCTCTTGCATCTTCAATCTTTTCGTTGCGTTCAAGCAACAAAAGTTTATTCTTAGAACTGTCTTCAATTGGCTGATTGTCGGGCCACAAAAAATCAAACAAGTTGTATATGTCGCTGAAACTTTTTGGCATTGGAGTTCCAGTCAATATGCAACGGAATTTTGAATGCTTAGAAATATTAAGAACGGCACTTGCCCAGTTACCATTAATCTGTTTAATGTAATGTGCCTCATCAATAGTAAGGAAAACATTTATTCCACTCTGTGAGAACAAAGTTTTGATTTCCTTTTGGTCCCTTATCAGTGTTTGAAAAGTAGTTAAATAGAGTTCCGATTTATTATTCTTGTTAGCGAAGTATTCACTCTTTCTACTTCGTTTGTTTCCTCCTGCTAATACTTTAACCTTCGGACTTCTTCCAATTGTTTCTTTGAATTCATTCTTCCAAGGTCCGAAGCAAGCAGGCGGACCTACAACAAAGAGAACATTTACTTTTCCTTCGTCTTTGAGTTTTTCATAAACACTTAATACAACAGATGTCTTGCCACTCCCAGGGACTGAAAAGTTTGCTCCGTTCTGAACAAGATACAAGTGGTATGCTGCTTTAAGTTGATGCTCTTTTAATTTTCTTGTTGGTAAATGTTTCTTTAGAAATTGAGCAAACTCTTTAAACTCTTTTTTGTTGAAGTTTCCATTTTTGAAATTCTCTCCAACTGATTTTACATTTTCAAACTTTGCAGTTCTTTCAGTAATGTCTGCAATTCTATCTTCGCAACTCTTGGTTGCTTTGAATTTTATTTTCTCTTTGGCAAAGTAGTTAACAACCTTCACCAAAATTTTCTCTGGAAATCTTCCTGTGTAAAATAAGTTGTCAGAGTCATCGCCTCTAAAGCCCCAACTCTGTAATTGACTTTTGTAATTCGCTTTTAGGGAAACATCAGTCAGTGAAAATTCATTATCGGAAAATTCTAAAATCATTTATGCTTGCTGCTGTTTCTATTTTTCAATTTATGTTTACTATCTTTTTCAAGATGATATAATTCTGTTTCAATTTCTCCCGCTCTCTTTGAAACCTCTCTTGCAAGTTTCATTGCATCATGCATCTTATCAAGAAGTATTGCAGGTAAATCCATTCCTGGGTGATTCAGTTTTTTAAGAGCATCTTCTAAAAGAGTAATTGGTGTTTCTCTGTCTTTCTCGTAATCAAGAATTTGTAATGCTCTCTTTAAACCTCCGATAATAGCTGTCTCATGAGAACTTCCCCATTTTTTATCTATTGTATCTAAAGTATCTTCAGGCTTATGTTCCGATTTTGAAAGTAAATCAGGAACATTCTTGAGACGCATGAGTTCCTTTTTGGCAAGTGGATTTTCAATTATCTTAGATAATTTCCTAATTATATCATTTGTCTTTTTGATTGGAAAATTTTCAGGAAAAGTTTTTTTTCTAATAATCTTGAAAGCAACATTCTCAATGTCGCCTGTTTCATCATCTTCAATTCCTAAGTCCAGTGCGTATTTAGTCAACTCTCCATCTTCATTTCGTAATTGCTTGTGAAAACTGTAGTAGTCAATGAAAGAATACCATCTTCCTTCTCTATCATTCCTTCCCTCTGAAATGTTATCGTAAAGACCTTTCCTGTCTAATTGTTCAAGGTATCTGTCAATGCATTCAAGCGGACCCAAATACCAGTTCTGATAATATGTCAACTCTTTTTTGAATTCTTTATCAGTCAGTCCAACTAAACTCGGGTCATCCTTTAATTGGTCTTCCAAACTTAATCCTGCTATGATTTTTCTTTTTATGCTTATGGCTCTGTCAAAATTTGTGTATTCAGATTTTCCATCGCTTTGTAGTTGGTATCGGTTTTCAATTTCTTCAATCTCTTTAATTGTTGGTGGTCCGCCTTCTTCGCCTTTATCGGGAAGAATAACAACTTTCATTGTTTCAACTCCCAATTCATCCAGTGTCATTTTCCGTCTGTTGCCATTGATAAGAAATCCATCACAAGTAATTATCGCTGGCTCTCTCTGTCCGTCATGCGAAATTGATTTATTCAATTTGATATTGTTCTCTTCATCCTTTGCTTTCAAAAAACCTCTGAGGATTTCTTGTGTATTATCTTTTGTTTCGTCAAGAGTGCCGTTCAATTTCTGGTAACTTGCAACATCAGAAGCAATTCTACCATTGTCTTTTCTGAACCGAAGCAAAGAACATGGAACAAGATAGATAGGTCTTGTTCTTCCAACTTTTTTGTCGTTACGAAAATATATGACCGTGTCCTCTGGTTTGCTGCCTGTTTCTTTCCGCTCTTTAATTTCCTTCGCAAAGTTTTCTATGATTCTGCGATAATCGTTTGTAGAAAGTTTTTCACTCATGTTGTTTTTATTTAAATCAACTAATTTAAAGTATAACGAATAAAAATAGTTGCTGGCAAAACCAAATATAAATATTCAATAAAACAAAGCAAAAAAGAAACTAATGAAAATAGATTGTTTAAAAAGAATTTATAACTGTCTTAGTTGCTACCAAAAGTTATGCAGATGAACGGATTGCGATGCAACGAAGATGCTATAAAATACCAAAGCTGGTTACATAATAAAAACCGCCCTCAAAGTCAGCTATCAGAAATCGGAAATCTAAACCTTCAACTTCCAACATCGAACCTCAAACTTCCAACATCAAAGAATCGCCCTTATACTCGCCCTGGCTCTATGTATGGTTTCTATACGGGGGCACATTTTGTATTCAAGGCTTAAGTCAATCTTACAACATCCTCAATTCATTTTGCACAAACTTCTCCAATTGCTCTTTAGATGGAAGCTCAACGAGATATTTGGAAACAAATAATCTTTTATCCATTCCCGCAGTGGCATATTCTACCAGTGTTTTGTTTTTATCGGTAACCAGTAAAATACCTACAGGCGGGTTATCATTAGCTTGTGCTACTTCTGCCTTGTAGTAATTGAGATAGGTATTTAGCTGTCCTGCATTTGCATGAGTAAATTCTTCAACCTTTAAATCTATCAGCACATGGCATTTAAGAATGCGATGATAGAATACAAGGTCAATAAAAAAATATTCATCGCCTATTAATATTCTTTTCTGCCTGCCTTCCAAACAAAAACCATTACCAAGCTCTAGCATAAACTCCTGCAAGTGGTCGAGCAACGCAGTTTCAAGGTCGCTCTCTTCTATTACATCTTTTGCATGCAGGCCAAGAAATTCAAAAGTATAAACCGATTTAATTACATCGGTGGGCTGCATGTTTTCTGTTTTCTCTTGAAGAAGAGCAGATAATTTTTCAGGATTTTTACTCAGTCCGCTGCGCTCAAAATAAAGGCTGTTGATTTGCCTCTTTAATTCTCTTACACTCCAGTTGCCTTTTATGCATTCTATTTCGTAAAAAGTGCGCTTTAAAGGGTCATCAACTGGAAGTAACAAGGTAATGTGGGAAAAAGATAAGCGGCTGACGAGTTTCTCAGGCGGAATTTGTAATTCTTTATTTATCAATTTTGGAAACACTGTTGCGGGACCTACAGAACGTGTACCGGAGGTCTGATCAATGACAAGTTCATTATTTTCAGGTAATTCTGCAGACACCGTCTGCAAAATGTTACTGGCATTAAATTCTATTTCTTGTAATTGTGCAGACACTGTCTGCAAAATATGAGGATAAGTGAGGTAAAAAAGTCTAAACAGATGAAGATTTCGTGAAGCCAGACCCCGGATGTTAATCTTATTAGCCAGTTCATCTATTAATTGAGTAGCATATTTGGCTCTATCTTCTCCCTTCTGCTCATACTCCACAATATAAAATCCAATTAGCCAGTTGCGGATAGTTAGTGAACGGTTTATAGCTTTTACTGCCTGCTGCTGTAAAGAAGTATGTGTTTGCTGAATAGTTTGTATGAGGGTTGAAAAATTCATAAAATAATTCTGCTTTGGTATATAAGGTTCGAGATATAATATTCTGAACCGAAAATAATCATTTAATTTTTAGACTTAATAATTAATGCCGATGGCAAATAGTTTGGATGATAAAAAATGCCTGCTTAAGCTGCCATAAAAACGGAACTATGAACTGTCCCGATTAATCGGGAGCAAGAGGCGATGCTATGAAACACCAAAGCTGGTCACATAAAAAGAAATTGAAATCAGAAGTCAGAAATCATAAACCAAACTTCCAACATCAAAGAATCGCCCTTATGCTTGCTCTCCCCGTATGTATCGTTCGGGTATCGCCGGGCTTGCGTCCTTCGTATTCGAGGCTTAACTCGAGATTATTGAGGAGGCGCTTGTTTAGCTCGAAACCCCACAAAAAATTTTTTCCGGGCAGCAGGCCATTGAGCATAATATAACTCACCGTAGTATTGGGCGTGCCCGTAAACTGAATGTTGCTGAAAGTGAAGCGTGCCGTGAAACCGGTGTTGGAAAAAGCATTGTACCTGCCTTCAAAATTGAGCGAATTGATGATGGCTTTTTCGCCGCCATACAGCAATAAATTTTTTTTGTGCGTGTAGGTGTAACCCGCCTGCAGCCTGTATTTGGTGGTATTGGTGTAAGTGAGCGCAGGCAGCGCATCGTACTCGGTTAACGCATAATTGCGGTTACCAAATGAGGGCGTATATAAATTATTAGTGGCTGCTTTCTGCACCAGCTCAAATGTGTAAGCCTTTGCAAAATTTACACGGGCTTTCAACGTCCACTCATTTTGCTGGCGTGTTTCCAGTCCATAAGTGAGCACTGTTTTGTTGTAGCTTGTTACATTAGTAAGGTCGAGCCCCCAGCTTGTGCTGTAGCGGTTATAAGAGAGCGTATTGCTGAGAATAGTATTGAGCGTGATGAGACTAGTGTCTGTTATGTTTCCCTTGAAAGGAATGTAGAGCGGGTTGCCTTTTGCGATTTGTTTTTTGAATGTTTGCGCAGATGACTGCAACACAAATTTTGAAATGAAATTTTTTAGCTTGATGTTTTTCATTTGCGCAGTGAGCGCCTTTGGTGTTATAGCAAGACTGTAATTGAACTGAATGTAATTGGCTTTGATGTAGTCGTTCGTTGGTGTGTAGATGCGAATGAATTTTGCCTGGTCTTGAAATACTGCAAGCTCAAATTCATTTAACTGCTGAATGCCGTCGTTGTTATAATCAATCCATGCATATTGTCCTGTTCCTGCAGGTACTTCAATGTAAGAGAAGTCGCGGCGCTGTTCCTGTCCGCTGCCAATTTCGTATGATACATTTCCTGTAACAAATCCATTCCATTCATTTACTAAATATTCTGCACGACCAACCAAACTGTTATCTGGTAGTTGCGCAGTGAGTTTTTGATTGGTGATATACAACTGCCTGTAAGTTGCGGTGAGTCTTAACTGGTGATGCGGATTTTGCAATAGCTCTACCTGGAAATTATAGTTGTGACTTCTGTCAATTTCTTCAAGATTTTTTTGATAAGGAATTTTATCTTCTCTTGTGAAATAAGTGAAAGCCCAGTGATTGCTTTTTGCAACGTCGGAACGTATGTATGCGGTGATAGTTTCAAATGCAAAGCTGAAAGGTGTTACCGTATCGGTGAGATTGTATTTTGTTTCGTTGTGCTCTAATGCATACGTTGCGCCAAGCGTATAATTATGGATTGATGAAAATGTTTTGTTTACGTCAATCGTTGGGCGAAGGTAGAAGCCTTTGTCAGTTGGCGTTGTGCTATTGGTGAGGCTGAATGCATCATTGATGTTGAAGCCATTTAAAACATGCTGATGATAAATTTCATTTCTTATTCCTTTGAAGCCGTCGCTGCGGATGTAGGATGAAAAGCGATATAGCACGTTGTTATTTTTTTCATCACTGAGATGAAGAGTGAGTGATGGAAGCTGTTCTGTTGCGGGTTGAAGTAATAAAGGGAGTCCCCAGTCTCTTGCAAATTCAACGGGGCGAAGCCGTTCGACGGGTTGAAAGTTTTTATCAACCCATTCATAACCTGCAATAGTGTTCAGTTGCAAAATTTTATTTTTTGTTCTGATAGAATCATTGCGTTGAATGAATACACGGGCTGCATAACCTTTGTCATTGCCTTTGTCTTTCGATGAAAAAGTATTTACATCATAATCACTGAAAGCAAATTCTGTTTGTATGGATGTTTTGTTATCAAGCTGATAGATGCCGCCAACACTTACTACCTGTTGCTTTTTTGGGGTAACAAGAAATGCAGCCGCTTCAAAGCTGCCTTGCGGAATTCCGTTTATTGGCTGCACCCACTGAAATACTTTTCCATTGACAGCATTGAGGAGTGGAATATAATTGCCTTTGTTTATTCCTACTTCAATAAAGCTGAGAGAATATTTAGCGCTGTCGGGATTGGTGGAATAGACATAGATGGAATCGTGTGTACCATCATAAACGGTATCAATTTTTTTGTAGAGAATTTTATCTACAGAAAATGAATCAATGGATGCTACCGGATAGAATGCGTTTTGAATGCTGTCGCCAATTGCAGAGAGGAATTGTTTTTGCGGATTATCGAGTGTTTGGTTGATAGGAGAATTTTTTGCATCTGCATTATTGTATGCAGAAACATTTAATGTAAAACGTTTTCCAAAATTGGTTTCATTGGTTACATAGAGCATGGTGTTGAGAAAGCTTCTGTCGGCATATTCAAACTCAACCTGTATGCGTGTATCCTTTGTAATGAGTTGTCGCGGAGTGAAAACAATTTCGGCTGTGTTGTAGTTGATAACATAATCCTGGTTTTCGCCCCGCTGCACCTGCACGCCGTTGAGAAAAACTTTTTCTGTTCCGGCAAGCACAATAAAAAAAAGTTCATTGTTGTTTCCTTGTAAACGATAAGGTCCTTGATTTCCCTCCTGTCCTTCAAAAACATTTCGGGCAAATTTTCCTTTGGCAATAGCTCCGCTAACAAGAAAATTATCATTTATATTTTTCGAAATATTGAATTGCTGCTGATAAGAGATTCCCTGCAGGCGTTTATAGAATTTAAGAAAGTATGAGCGTTCCTGCCGAAGGTCAATATCGCCCAAATTTATTTCCCATGTTTTCTTTTTGAATTGAAGAAGCACTTTATCAAATTCATTCAATTGCTGTGTAGTGCCTTCGGGTTGAATAGGAATGTTGTTGTCTGTGATGGCGGCGTTGATTTCAATGCTGTCGCCAATGTACCCATTCAATTGAAGATTTAATTGTGAGTTGAAGACGGCATCCTGGTTGTTGCCGAAGCTGAGGCTGCGTCCAAAGCTTCCGTTGTAAGTAAGCTTGCCGAAGTTGAGAAAGGCATTGTCACTAGCTGTTGATTGCGGCTTAGTATATTCAGGTGTAACGATGAAATTGTTTTTGATGCTGTCGTATTGATAGCGGGTAATAACAGCATTTAGTCTTAGCGGAAAAACCCTGTAAATAATTTCTGCGCTGTCTGCTGCAAATTGTTTTTTCCAGGTGAGGGCTGCGTTAATGAAATCGGTTGTGTAATAAGAGGTATCAATGCCGGGTATCATTACAGTATTGGGAACGATGCTCAGGGAATCTAATTGAATGGTGCCGGTTGTTGCGATGGTTTTTTTGCGGAGGTTTGATTGCTGGGCAGCAGACTGCAATGAAGCAATAATGAAAGCAATTAGCAATATGAATGTAACCCAACGGCGCATGTGTTCGCTTTACTTAACAAGATAATAAGAAAATTATTGTACCTCACCCTGCCCCGCTCCATCCCGATTTATCGGGAGAGAGGGGAGACGCGGTTAAAGACTATTCATTAAATTTGCAGAAAGAAGATAATATGCCAAATGCTTTAAAATACATTACTGATGAGAAGGGACAGAAAACTTCCGTACTTGTACCTGTAAAAGTGTGGGAAGATTTGAATGCGAATTACGAGAAGCTACAAAACAAGCTGGCAGTTTTTAATGATATTCGTGAAGAACTCGCTGAAATAAAGCAGGCAAAAAAGAACGGAAGAAAATTGCAAACCCTCAAAGATTTTCTTAAGTGATAGTAACTGTTCACATAACCAAAAGCTTCAAGACTACTGCTAAACCCCTTAATAAAAGCATTTTATCAAGAAAAGTAACACAACTAAAAGCATATTTTGATTTTGTAATTTTGTTTGGTACTACTGCCTGCTGATTTATGAAGAATATTTTATTGTTCTTGTGAGCTTATACCTGCATTCAATTTACTTGGAGCATTACAAGTTTGCAATGTTCTTGTTTTAAAAAAATTCCAGGTTTCAGCTCCTGCATTCATATCCTCATTCGTGTTTCCCAGCAACAATTGTGTAACGATAGTTGAGTTTGCGCCCGGCCATGTATGACCGCCATTTACAATTTTATAGAGAATAACATTGTTTTCTCCTTTACAATTAGTGTAGGTTTTCTTTACAACCGTGCAATTATCTTTCTTTACTTTATTGGGTAAATTTTCAGTTGTGTAATTGCCTTTGCATCCATCACGCTGTGCCCATAAATGAAAAGATGAATCTGCTGAAAAGCTATAACCATCTTTTCCATTGCCGCCATTTTGGCCTTTAATAGCTCCGCCGTTATAAGGCACATGATTATCTTTTGTACCGTGAATTAATATCATTGGCTTTGCACATTTTATATTGCAAGGTAAATGCACACTGTCCATTATTTCTGCTGCAACACTTGCGCCTGCTGCAATCTTATCTGTAAGCTGGCACATAAGCCGCTGCACCATAAAACCACCGTTTGATATTCCGGCAACATACACACGGACTGCATCTGCATTATAATCAGTAATTACAGCATTTATCATTTTTGAAATGAATCTAACATCGTCAATACCCATTTTATCTGCATCCGTAGTGCCGCGTCCCATCTGCCCAGCTATTAGAAATACCCTGAGGATAAACTGCAATAAATTTTGCAGTATCTGCAATGTTGTTCAAGCTTGTGTAATCCATCATTCCTTTATCTGTACCACTGTTGCCATGCAAAGCAATATAAACCGCAAGCTTTTGATTTGATGAAAATCCTGTTGGTAAAAACACAACGTATTCACGATTGCGGTTTTGATAATTCAAATGTTTTGTTTGAATGGTTTGTGCAGCAAGATGAGTAACTGCTGATAAGCAAATTAAAAAAGGTAAGAATTTCATAAGTTAATTTTTTTAAAGACTGAAATGTATAAAAAGATTAATCAAACCTAAATTGCACAGCGCTCTTTATTACTTTAATGCAATGTGTTGGATAATGGTTTTATTTAATCATATCAAAGCCGTAACCTTGTTTGCTAAAATAATCCAGCACTTTTGGTAATGCAACTTTTATACGCTCCCATGCCTTAGTGCTATCATGAAAAACGACAATAGAACCTGGTTTGGTATTCAGTATCACATTTTGAAAACATTGTTCGGGAGAAATTTTCTTATCAAAATCTCCGCTTAATACATCCCACATGATGATTTTAAATTGCCGATTGCTGATTGCTGATTGCCGATTGCCGATTGCCAATTGCCGATTGCCAGTTTCCCCCTGCAACACCTTAGCCTGGAATTTTGTTATACGACCATAAGGCGGACGAAATAAATCAGAGTCAATATACCGTGCAGCTTCAAACACATTGCTGATATATTTTTTATCACTCGTTTTCCATCCATTCACATGATTGTATGTATGATTGCCGGGCTTATGGCCCTCATCAATTATTCTTCTATAAATTTCAGGATGCTCCACTACATTTTTGCCAATACAAAAAAAAGTTGCCTTAGCATTATATTTTTTCAGTTGCTCTAATATAAATGGAGTTACAGTGGCATGAGGTCCATCATCAAAAGTGAGATAGATTTTTTTTTCATCAGCCGGCATATTCCAAACTAATGAAGCATACAATTTTTTTAACCACCAGGGAGTTTTAACAAGATACAGCATGGCTCAAAAATAAGAAAACCCTTTAGCTCTTTATGTCTTATAGTTGCATGAACAGCTAATTAAATTCAATATTTAATGAAGACTCCCTTTTTGTTATTGAAATTTGAAAGAAAATCTCTTTGAAAAAAAGCTGCGTACATTTGCGCCTGTAATAATTATAAAAGTATTTATGAACAATACTCTTATTGATTGGGAACAGCTTTTCTTAATCTCCGGGCCTTGTGTAATTGAAGAGGAAAGCTTAATGCTGCGAACAGCCGAAAGATTGAAACAAATTTCAGAAAATCTTGGATTACCATTAATATATAAGTCTTCTTTTATGAAAGATAACCGGAGCTCGGTTGATTATTATATGGGCCCTGGATTGGATGAAGGCTTGCGTATTCTTGAGAGAATTAAAAACGATTTCGACCTTCCTGTTCTTTCAGATGTTCACTATCCCGAACAAGTAAAAGCAGCGGCAGAGGTGCTTGATATTATTCAAATTCCTGCCTATCTCTGCATGCAAACTACATTAGTAGTTGAAGCTGCGAATACAGAAAGAATTATTAATTTGAAACACGGTCAATTTATATCACCCGCAAATATGGCCAAGCCGGTTAAAAAAGTTGAATCATGCGGCAATACAAATATCTTGCTCACAGAAAGAGGTTATACTTTTGGTTATAATGATTTGGTTGTAGACCCCAGAAGCTTTTTTGATTTAGCTCAGCTTGGTTATCCAATTATTTTTGATATTACGCATTCAATTAGAAAATATGGAATACCAAGTGCAGACCCATCCGGCGGTCTGCGACAATATCTTTCAACATTGGCAAGAGCAGCAGTGGCTGCAGGCGTAGATGGAATATTTATTGAAGCGCATCCCAATCCACGGGAAGCATTGTGCGATGCTGCCAGCCAGCTTAAGCTGGATTCATTAGAAGAATTTTTAAAACCATTACTTGAATTACATCAAGTAGAAAAAAAATACAGACTACATGGAGTTATATCTTGATTCAGTAAAGCTTGATGAAATAAGAGAAGCGCAGAATTTGGGCTATCTCACAGGTCTTACAACTACACCTACCTTTATGTTCAGGGATGGAGTACAAAATATTGACAATGCCATTCTCGAAATTTCAAAAATTGTAAACATTCTGCAGGTGGAAGCGCTTGGCAATAATGCCGGCGAAATTATTGATGAAGCGCAAAGGCTTATTGGTTTGGGTTTAGACGCCGCCAAAACGGTTTTTAAAATTCCGGTTTCACTCGAAGGAACAAGAGCCTGCAAAAAATTAATTGATAAAGGGCTGATGGTAAATCTTCACCTCATCTATACACTGCAACAAGCATATATGGGATTTTGTGCCGGCGCTACTTATGTGTGTCCGTTAGTTGGCAGATTACAGGACCAGGGACAAGATGCGTTGGGACTGGTAAAAGATTGCGTTGAAGTTGCTGAAAAATTTCACTATCCGTCAAAGGTTATGTTTTCATCTGTACGGCATGTTGAGCACGTGAGAAATGCTTTGCACATTGGCGCACACACATGCACCATGCCGTGGAAGGTGATGAAATCATTGACTGAAAATTATTTTACTTCTTTAGGTACAGAAGAGTTTGTGCGGCATACACGTTTGCTTACTACAACGGTAGGAGACATTACACGAAAAGAAAATATTCAGCTCAATTCCTCAGCAACAATATTAGAGGCCTTGCTTGAAATGTCAAAATCAAAAGTGGGTGCAGTTATAGTTTTAAATGGTAATCATTCTATTCACAGAGTATTTACTGACGGGGATTTGCGCAGAATGTTAGAAGCTAAAAGAGAAAATGTGGTAGATAAAAAACTTTCTGAACTGGAGCCTCATGAACCCCATTTTATTTCCGCCGACGCATCTTTACTTGATGCACAAAATAAATTTAAAGAAACGCATGTAGATACACTGCTTGTAAAAGACGGCGATAAAATATTGGGCTTATTAGATATTCAAGATATTATCTGATGAGAGATTTGCGTAATAAATTTGAAGATATAGGAGGTGTGTTTCTAATTCCCGCCGAAGAAATTGCACAAAAGCTACAAAGTATTAAAGCATTTATTTTTGATTGGGATGGTGTGTTTAACAACGGAATGAAGAGCGCTGAAAAAGGAAGCACTTTTTCCGAAGCAGATTCTATGGGAATAAACATGCTTCGGTTTAATCATTGGCGCATCAAAAAAGAAATACCCGGTGTTGCAATTATTAGCGGAGAAAATAATAATACGGCAATTGATTTTGCAAACCGGGAACATTTCGATGCTGTTTATATAAACTCTTCAAATAAGAAAAAAGTGTTGCAACTTTTTTCTGAAAAGTATGCCATTTTATTTAGTGAAATGGCCTTTGTGTTTGATGATATACTCGATGTTTCTGCAAGCAGCTTGTGCAATCTATCCTTCTGTGTAAGAAGAAATGCAAGTCCTTTGTTTCAGGATTACATTATCGCAAACCGTGCGTGTGATTATATTACGGGCAGTGAAGGAGGGCATCATGCTGTAAGAGAAATAACAGAATTGATAATAGGGTTAAGTGGTAATTATAATGAAACTATCAGCAAAAGAATCGAGTTCGGTGATGAGTATAAAAAATATCTTGCCCAAAGAAACATGCTAAATACAGTTATAGAAACTTCACCAAACAATCAATAACCCGCATTCATCACAGGCGATTAATTTTACTTTCTATACTATGCACTTCAATACTTCGCTTCGCAATTAAAATCAAACAATAATTTATTTTTACATCTTATGACTAAAAAAGTACGGGTACGTTTTGCGCCATCACCAACAGGCGGCCTGCATATTGGGGGTGTAAGAACTGTGTTGTTTAATTATCTTTTTGCAAAACAGCACGGCGGCGATTTTATTGTTCGTATAGAAGATACAGACCAATCAAGATATGTTGAGGGCGCTGAAGAATATATTTATGAAACCCTTAACTGGTGCGGTTTGCAGCCCGATGAAAGCCCGGTACATGGCGGCGAGTATGCACCTTACAGGCAAAGTGAAAGGAAGAAAATTTACCGGCAATATGCCGAACAAATAGTGAAAGATGGCTACGCATATTATGCATTTGACACCACAGATGAGTTGAATGAAATGCGGATAAAGTTTAAGACAGAAAAAAATGCTGCTCCGCAATATAATTATGAGCTAAGAGTATGGATGCGAAACTCTTTAACGCTGAAAGAGGATGAGGTTAAAAAATTGCTTGATGAAAATACACCGCATGTGATCCGTATAAAAATGCCGTTGGATGAAGAAATAAAATTTACTGATATGATTCGCGGTGAAGTAACTTTTCATTCATCGCAGTGTGACGATAAGGTATTATTGAAAGCAGACGGAATGCCTACCTATCATTTAGCAGTTGTTATTGATGATTATTTAATGAAGATAACGCATGCTTTTCGCGGCGAGGAATGGCTGCCAAGTGCACCTGTACATATTTTGTTATGGAAATATTTCGGATGGATTGATGATATGCCTCAGTGGGCGCATCTTCCCTTAATATTAAAGCCTGATGGTCACGGCAAATTAAGTAAGCGTGATGGCGACAGGCTTGGATTTCCTGTATTTGCTATGAACTGGACTGACCCACGCACAAACGAACTTGTTCATGGTTTTCGTGAAAAAGGATTTTTGCCAGAGGCATTCATAAACATGCTGGCGATGCTTGGATGGAATGATGGAACAGACCAGGAAATTTTTTCATTGAATGAATTGATACAAAAATTTTCTATGGAGCGTGTGCATAAAGGAGGAGCGAAGTTTGATTATGAAAAAGCAAAATGGTTCAATCATGAGTGGATAAGGAAGTTGCCCGTTTCTCCCCGCCCGGATGACCCGGTCGGACGGGGTTTCTCGTTTCTCGTTAAAGAGATTCTCGAAAGTAATGGAACATATGTGAATGATGATGATGGCAAACTGAATAAAGTTATCGAGCTTGTAAAAGACCGGTGTACTTTGCTTACCGATTTTGTGCAGCAGGCTTCTTTCTTTTTTAAAATAGCTGAAACCATTGATGTTGCTGCCATAAAACCAAAATGGAATGAGGTAAAACAATTGTTCTTTACGGAGCTTATTCGTGCTTATCAGTTGATGCCGTTATGGCAACATGATGATTTGGAAAAAACTTTTAAGGAAATGGCGGCTGCGCATCAAATTAAAGCAGGAGAATTGTTGCTGCCGTTTCGCATGATGCTGGTAGGAGGAAAATTTGGTCCCGGTGTTTTTGATATAGCTGCATTGATTGGAAAAAATGAAACAATTCATCGAATAAAAAATACGTTGCAGTTACTTTTATAATCAAACGCAAACATAGATTTCTTATAGAATTCTATTATTTATCAAAACATCTAAACCTCACGTTAAATTAATTCACTTTCAGCAATACAAACATCATTGATGTTTATCTTGAAGCCTTAATATAGTTTATCATCTTGACGCTTCGATTACAAAAAATAAATTTCTTATCATTTCTACTTTGTGCTTATGTTATTTTTTGTTTGCCTGTACTCTCTCATTCTCAATCTTCTTTCAGCTTAAACGGAACTGTCTATGATTATTTCAGCAAAAAGCCGCTGGATGCTGTAACGGTTTATACCAGTGCAGGTAAACATACTATTACAGATTCTGCGGGAAAATATTTAATCATGGTGCAGACAAATGATTCCGTATGGTTTAGCTATTTTTCAAAGCAAACCATGAAATATCCTGTTGATACTATCACTAATCTTTTAAACTTTGAAGTAGCGCTGTATGTAGATGTGGCATGGCTGCCCGAAATAAAAGTTTACAATAAAGATTATCGCCTCGATTCAATTCAAAACCGGAAAGATTACGCCAAATATTTTAATTATAAAAAGCCAGGTTTAAAATTAAGCTCTTCCTCCCCATCATCATATATTCCCGGTAGTGTAACTGTAGGAATTGATCTTGATGAACTCATCAACATGTTTCGTTTTAAACGCAACAGGCAATTAGCAAGCCTGCAGGAAAGGTTGCTGCAGCAGGAGCAGGATAAATATATTAATCACAGGTTTACCAAATTATTTGTGCGGCAGCTTACCCAATTAGAAGCCCCTGAACTGGATACATTCATGATGATATGCCGGCCAAAATACAATGCACTGCTTACGCTGAATGATATTGAGCTTGGATATTACATTCAGCAATGCTATAAAGATTATATTGCTGCAAAAAGAGAAATAGGATATTAAATTTGAAGCTTCAAAAAATAATTTTAAAAAAATTTGGAATTCGTAAATTACCCCGCTATATTTATACTTCAATTCAATTAAACCCAATATCCCCTGCGAAACATTATTTTTATATTTCTTAAACTCAAAAACCACTGTTCTCAAATGATGTAGTCTTTCGGTTCTCTGCGAAACAATTGTTTTAAGTCGTGACCTTTTTAATCCAATACCTCACAAGAATCAATCTAATCAAATCCTGAACACCGTGTAAACAAATTTCGTAACCTAAATTTTTTACTATGAAAAGAACAAAAACTCTTACAGGTATGTTGGCTATCCTCTTTATTTCAATAGCCAATATCACCTTCGCCAAAAACAATTTGCCGCCTCCGGCATCATTTCCTGCTCTCTTATTTTCTCACTGTAACTCTTTAGACTGGAACTTAGATGCTACCGTATCTAATGTTGAGCTTTATCATGCCATTTCTGAATGTAACGGTAAAAAAGTTGTCTT
The DNA here is from genome assembly GCA_038206235.1 of Chitinophagales bacterium. Taxonomy (GTDB): domain Bacteria; phylum Bacteroidota; class Bacteroidia; order Chitinophagales; family Chitinophagaceae; genus JBBRBB01. Next base: position 55,498 of record JBBRBB010000015.1, on the reverse strand, counting down.
CTTAAAGTTTAATAATAAAAACAGCGGTCCGGTTACCGTTTACTGGAAAGAAGTTTTTATTACACAAGAAAAAAATGCAGAGAAAACAGAAGGTCCTTTTGGGGAGAAGCAATTAGTTCTTTCATCCGGTGAAACTTTCTCATCGGGCTGCGATGATATAAAACAAAAAGAACTATTAGCCCGTCCCGATCAAATTACCCCTGTTTACCAGGCAGAAATTATAAAATTTAATTTTCAGGATATACGAGTAACTCAATAAACTTTCTAAAAAACTTTCCTTAATTTTTAAAAACATTTTTATGAAAAATTTTGTAAAAAAACAATCAAAAAATTTCTTTGTAATGCTCTGCATTCTTCTATCCCTTGGATTGCAGATGCAGAAAGCTGTTGCACAATTTCAGATAGGCGACGTTTTTATAGGCGTTGCCAATGGAGAGGTACAATGGCGCGATGCTTCTGGCACACTCATTCAAACCTTAAATACAGGTTTGGGCGGATATACTACCGGAATGGCATTTGACGCGGCAGGTAATTTATATGTTACCGATTTTAGTGTAAACGCCATAAGTGTATTTAATAACTTCGGCGTTCTCCAGGGCACATTCGGCAGCGGATACAATATTCCTGAAAGTATTCTCTTCGATGCTGCTGGAAGCGCTTACGTTGGCAATGTGGGGGGTGGCCTCAATAAGTATGATGCTACAGGTGCATTTCTCGGCACTTCGTACACCGGCAGAGTTGACTGGATTGATCTACAGGCTGACCAATGCACTATGTTGTTCACAGGAGAAGGTGATAATGTACTTCAACACGATGTTTGTACGAATACAGCACTTCCTGATTTTGCCAATGGCTTAGGAGGAAATGCTTATGCATTGCGCATAAGGAAAAATGGTGATGTATTAGTAGCTAATGGTATAAACGTTTTACGCCTTGACCCTTCCGGCGTAATTCAGCAAACATACGATGTGGTAGGAGAAGATAGCTGGTTTGCACTTAATCTCGACGCTGACGGAACATCGTTTTATAGCGCTAATTTCAATACATCGAATGTGTACAAAATTGATATAGCTACCGGCAATGTACTTAGTTCTTTTAATACAGGCACCGCTTCCAGCACTGTCTTTGGATTGGCAGTGTATGGAGAATTCACAGTTTCAAGGTGCGCAAACAATACGGCGCCGGCATTTGTTCCTCCTACACCAGCCTGCGGCAGTACGCTTAATGCAACTTCTGGTACTCCATTTAGTTTCACTGTTGCTGCTGCTGATATAAATGCGGGTGACAATGTTATTCTTGATGTAAGCGGTTTACCAAGCGGAGCTACTATGACACCTTCACTCCCAACCACAGGAAATCCTGTAAGCAGTGTATTCTCATGGACGCCTACAGACGGTGATATTGGTATGCATCCGGTTAGCTTTACTATTTTCGATAGTTGTGAGTTGGTAACATGCGATTTCATTATTAATGTAACCAAGTCTAATTGTAATATGGAAGCTTATGTTGCCGTAACACCCAAACAAACCGTGAAGGGCCAGTTGCCATATACAATATATAAAGGTTATGGCCCGCAAGCAGTAAAGCTTATATCTATGGTTACAGGAGAGGGTGAAAATGGCTATAAGTATTTATGGAGCAACGGAAGCAAAGAGCAATCACGGGTGGTGAGCCCCAACAAAACAACACGTTACTTTGTAAAAACTACAAACTTAGTAGACGGACATTACATTATTGCTGCTGTTACAATTTATGTAGTGGATGTACGCTGCGGAAGCACAAATGATAAAGTGCAGGTATGCGGCGGCACAAATGAGAATGCTATCGGCAAATGTGTGGAACAAGATAAGGTAGCAGGGATTTTAAAGAAGGGAGGTTCGCTCGGCAATTGCCAGCAAAATTCATACGCACTCTTCAAAAATTCTAATGCTGCAGAAGAGAGCATGGCAAGTGTAAAAGGAAATAGCGCAACCTCTGTAATGAAGGTGTCTCCAAATCCTGCAAACAACTTCCTTGATGTACAATTATTACAGGTTGGATATAAGAACGCAAAAATTAATATTTCTGACGCAACAGGACAGTTATTTATAAGCAAGGATATTACTATAAATTCTTCAGGCAATCAAATGATTGATATAAGTAGCCTGAAGAATGGAACATATTTGCTTCAGGTAGTTTCTTCTGGTGAGATAACAGGCTCGGCCAAATTCGTAGTTCTAAAGTAATACATAAGTATCCTGAAAAAAATAAAGCCCCGAAAATATTCGGGGCTTTGTTTTTTGTTTGATGTTGTTAGCATTGTACTATCAAACAAAGCCATACTTCATATAGTTCGTAACATGCTATATTGTTCATGCTTTTTATAAGTATTTCCCAAAGTCATCTTTGCTTTTAGCATCTTGAAATAATTTGACGATAGATTATTTCTCTCCCTTAAAATTTCCCTCATCAACATCTCTGATAAATTGGATTACGCCGGGAAAAAAATGAGGCTGGTCATCCCACATGCATAGATGGCTTCCATCGGAACAATAAAGATAGCGACCTTGTTGCACCTGTGTGCTCATCCATTTCATGTGTTCAGGATCCATGGTATCGAATTTGGCGCCACCGGTAAGTGTTGGAACTTTAATGTTAGAGATTTTTAAAAATATTTCAATAAAATTTGGAATTTGTAAATTACACTATTACATTTACGTATAATCAACCAAACCCAATATCCCCTGTGAACCAGCAGTTTTATTTGTATCATTTCAAACTATTGTTTTAATTTTTTGCCAAGAGCAACAATTGTTTTTAAGTCGCTACCTTTTTAATCCAATCCTTTAAAAGAAACCATTCTAATCAATGCTTAATACCCTGTAATCAAATTATTTAACTTAAAACTTTTTTGTCATGAAAAAGATGCGGGGGGTATGTTAGCTTTCTTTTGTATGTTAATGGCTAATATTACTTACGCTCAGCAAAACAATTACCTGATATGTCTGTACCTCCCAATCAACAATTCTTTTGATAGTCTCTCTATTTTTTAACCTAAAAATTTCAAATTATGTTTACCTTGTTTAACTCACTCAAGGGCTTTAGGCACTCAGCCTTTTCAAAATTTAAAAAAATTGCTGTAACCGCAACAGTTTTACTTCTCTCTGTTACTTCGGTTTTTGCAACCCATTTCCGGTACGGAAATATTTCGTGGACTAACACAGTTGGAAATACAGTCGTCTTCAACCTCTCGCAAGGCTGGCGATGGTCTTTTTTTGGAGATCCGGCCGTTGGATCTTCTGTTGCTATTACTACAAATGGACATCCGATCCCTCTTTACTTTGGAGATGGATCAAGTATTGATATTATTCTCACTGTAACCTCGGTTAATCCGGATGAAGATTATTTTTATGGTACAGTTACTATTACGCATACGTATGCTTCTTCAGGCAATTATATTACCTATTTTGAGGATTTGGCCAGAATAAGCACTTTGCAAAATAATCCTGATGGATACTTTAGGGTTCAAACTGTTGTAAATGCAGGAAGCGGCAATAATTCACCCGTTAGCACAATTAGTCCTATCATTGATCTTGAACAGGGAAATGCCTCCGCATCTTTTCCAGTACCCGCCAGTGATCCTGAAGGCCAGCCATTAAGTTTTCGGCTTGCCACAGCAGACGAAGCAGCCGGTGTAGGTAATTTTTATGTTCAACCAACCGGGCTCAGTGTAAATTCTACAGGAGTAGTGCACTTTTCAACTGTAGGTTTAAATGCCGGCAATTTATATACAACTCAAATCATTATTGGCGATGGTGTCAGTGAAATTGGAGTTGATTTTATCATTCGCATTGATACAAATGTGGGCACGCCTCCCTATTTTGATTATAGCGTAACACCTGCTGATGGAGCTATGTTATCTGTAATTACCGGTAACCTGTTGACTTTTATGGTGAAAGCACAGGATAATGATCCTGGCGATGATGTAACTTTAACCGCAGCAGGAATACCTATAGGAGCCACTACTAACCCTGTTTTACCAGTGAGCGGCAATCCTGTTTCAACACAATTCGAATGGACTCCTGCGATTACTGATGTGGGAACATATATTACGCAATTCAAAGCTACGGATCTTACAAATAAATCTGCCACCACAAGTGCAACAATTGTTGTAAGTAAATCTAATTGCACTAACCTTACATCGTATATTAAAGCAACGCCCAAAGAAACCGTTAAGGGTCAGTTGCCCTATACAATATATAAGGGTTACGGCCCACAAGCAGTAAAGCTTACCGCTATGGTTACCGGAGAGGGTTCAAAAGGATATAAGTATTTATGGAGCAACGGAAGCAAAGAGCAATCACGGGTGGTGAGCCCCAACAAAACAACACGTTACTTTGTAAAAACTACAAACTTAGTAGACGGGCATTACATTATTGCTGCTGTTACAATTTATGTAGTGGATGTACGCTGCGGAAGCACAAATGATAAAGTACAGGTATGCGGCGGCACAAATGAAAATGCTATCGGCAAATGTGTGGAACAAGATAAGGTAGCAGCCATTTTAAGGAAGGGAGGTTCGCTCGGCAATTGCCAGCAAAATTCTTACTCACTCTTCAAAAATTCTAATGCTGCCGAAGAGAGCATGGCAAGTGTAAAAGGAAATAGCGCAGCCTCTGTAATGAAGCTATCTCCAAATCCTGCAAACAACTTCCTTGATGTACAATTATCACAAGTTGTATTTAGGAATGCAAAAATTAATATTTCTGATGCAACAGGACAGTTGTTTATAAGCAAGGATATTAAGATCAATACTTCGGGCAATCAAAGGATTGATATAAGCAGCCTGAAGAATGGAACCTATTTACTTCAGGTGATTTCTTCCGGTGAGATAACAGGCTCGGCCAAATTCGTAGTTCTAAAGTAATACATCAGTATCCTGAGAAAAATAAAGCCCCGAAAATATTCGGGGCTTTATTTTTTGTTTGATGTTGTAAGCATTGTACTATCAAACAAAGCCATACTTCATAATAGTTCGTAACATGCTATATTGTTCATGCTTTTTATAAGTATTTCCCAAAGTCATCTTTGCTTTAGCATCTTGAAATAATTTGACGATAGATTATTTCTCTCCCTTAAAATTTCCTTCGTCAACGTCTTTAATAAATTGAATTACGCCGGGAAAAAAATGAGGCTGATCATCCCACATGCATAGATGACTTCCATTTGGGCAGTAAAGATACCGGCCTTGTTGCACCTGTGTGCTAATCCATTTCATATGCTCAGGATCCATGGTATCGAATTTGGCTCCAACAGTTAGTGTGGGCACTTTTATTTCAGGCAATCTTGCTTTTATATCCCAGTTAGCAAGTCTTCCTCCAACACCAAACTCGCTGGGGCCTTGCATCATGGTATAAATCTCCGCATTCAAATGATTAAAGGAACGATTAACGGGTTCAGGCCATTCGTCGAGGCGGCATATATGCTGATGATAAAAATTGGGTATCAGCAATTCCATATATTTAGGATTATTAAAATCACCTCTCGCTTCAAGGGCACGAATGGTATCAAGCACTTTAGGGTCCATTTGTTTTGCGAGCACATTTTCTGCATACTTGCCGTAATCAGGAGCGCTTGCCATCATATCACAAATAATTAATCCTTTCAGGTTGTCCTGGTATTTTAATGCATACTCCATTGCAAGAATTCCGCCCCATGAATTGCCGAGGAGATAAAAATTATCTTTATTCAAGCCAAGCGCTTTGCGTACTTGTTCCACTTCTTTTGCAAAGCGTTCTGTTGTCCACAAGCTGCTGTCTTTGGGCTGGTCAGAATAATAAGAACCGAGCTGGTCGTATTCAATCATCTCAAAACCTTCACGGGGGAAAAAACTTTCAAAGCATTCCATGTATTCATGCGTGGCTGCAGGGCCGCCATGCAAAAGCAACACTTTTATTCGCGGATTATTGCCAATAGTTTTTGTCCATACTTTAAAATTGCCAAGCGGCGTTTGAATAGGAATCATTTTTATACCCGCTGTTTGCACACCCGAATCTGTGCGGGCAAAATAATCTTTTAAAGTGATGGATGTTTCTGTTTCAGGAGAGGGCTTACATGAAGCAATAGATAAAATAATAAGAATGATTGATAAATTTTTCATACAACAATTAATAAATTATGAAATGAAATATTGTCAAGCATGGCCAGACCCGGGATGGTGAGACCAAGTGGCAAAAGATGAAGTTATGAAGATTAGAATTTAAAATGACGGGAATAAAATTGCAGCATGCACAATTATACATTCAGCAAAAAGTTGTGACATAGGCACAAAGCCTTATCGGTCAGACGGCTTGAAGCCGTCTGACCGTATTGTGAATTATGGTCAGACCCGGGACAGCCTGTTCCGCAAGGCGGAAGTCAGACCGTCGTTTCATTATTTGTTTTTTTCCGATTTACCAGATTTTTCTTTTTTAAATTTTTTAAAAAGGTCAAGCCCGATTTTTATATCTCCATTCTTATCTGGTCTTGCTCTTAAATAAATGCTGGGACCTGCTCTTGCGTTTACGCCTGCATTCGCAGGCTTAAAGTCTTCCTCTTTTTTTTGCATATTGCTAAGCGGTACCTGTATGCTTATGTCTGTGTTGTTTTTTAAGCTGTAAACGCCCTCAACGTACAGCGTGAGAACAGATGATTGAATTTCCATTCTGTTTATTGTAATATCGTATCCATTTATGTCGAACCGGTCTTTTAGTTCAGCGAATTCAACGCGGGTAAGGTCTTTATTTTTAAAAGCATATTTTTTTATTTTTTGTATAGGCTCAAAATTTATGAGTGCACCGTTTTTAAGCGAAAAATCAACCGTGCCCTGCATGGTGCCGGGCAACACGCTTCCTTTACTGCTAATCTTTACAGCAATATTTGCATTTGAGTTTACAATGCCCTGTAAATTCTGGTATTCAATACCGCGCTGCCCGAAATTATTGAATGCATAAAAGAATTTTCTTGCATCTATATTTTTTATATCAGCCTTTACAGTGGCATCGCGATAGTCGGCGCTGGTTTCAAGAATTTTTGCAGACACATTCATGCTTCCGTTTGCATGCTGCAAAAATGCCTGCTGAATTTGCCAGCTATTTTCCTCGAATAATAATTGCGCCTGTGCATTGCGTGCATCAAATTTATTCAATTGAATTTGATTGGCTTTTAGATTTAACTGCAGGCTTCCCTGTGCTAAAATTTTATCTATCTGAAATGCGGACGAAGCAAATTGCTTATTATCGGATTTTCGTTTCACATATTTCTTTGAAGAAAATACACCGGTGAAATCGGCTAAATTAAGCGAAGGTGTAAATACAGAACATACAATATCAGCCTTGCCAGAAACAGAGCTTGAGAGCTTGCTTAAATCATTCCCCTCGATGTTTACTACAAAATGATTTTTCTTTACATCGCACTGCAGGTTATTTGCCAGCAGCTTATTTTCAGAGAAAACAATTTCACCATTGCAATTGGTAAATACAAGGCTTCGCGGCTCGTACTCCACGGTTCCATTTTGCATTTTCAGGTCAACCTCCAGCTTGTTTAATAATGCAGGGTCAGGTATCAACGCCCCATTGTATTGCAGTAAAAGCTGCGCCTTGCCATCGAGAAAATGAATGGTTTTTAAGGCCAGCTTATCGTCTAATTGCTGAAATGTACATTGCGACTGTAATTGAAATTGTATAAGAGGATTAGTGAGATTGGTAACGATAATATTTTCTCCTGTAAGTGCAATATCTCCCCAGGTGCCGATAAAACTATTTAATACAACCGATGAGTTTTCATTCGATACCGGAAGTTTTTTTTCTTTCTGATTCGTAAAGCTTCCGCTAAAGCTGCAGCTATCGAGTGTAGTAACGGGTGTAGCAAGCTCGGTAAGCGATGTTGACCACTGAACATTTACTGCGGGTATTGTTTTATAGCCCATAGGACCTGCAACATCGGCTACTATATTTACAGGCTTTGATAATTGAATATTGCTAAGCTTGCCCTGCACATTTTGAGGCATTAACTGCAAGGCCTGCTTATACGATAAATTTTTTGTATTCACATGCAGGCTGAAATGGGTAGGGTCTTTTAACCAGAAGCTTCCTTTTATGCTAAAGAGATGTTCATTCATTTGAACTTTTGTATCATCAAAAGAAATAGAGCGGTCAGCCATATTGTAAAGCACACGCCATGTTGCTTCTAATGTTTGGTTATTTAAATAGCTTCCTTTTTCAAGATTAAAACCCAGGCCTTTTATAAAACAGTTCTCTTTTATTTTAAAAATGTAAACCGAATCCTTTTGTTGAATATCAGCATTTAAATCACGAATTTTAATTTCAAACCTTTTATGGCGCTGGCGATGCTCACTTACAACTTTTACATTTTCTAATTCAAGATTTTTTATAAATAAAGATTTTTTGTTAAGGGTATCTTGTACGGGTTTGGGTTTACCTTTTACAACATAGGTATTGTTGTAACCTGCAGCGTCAGTAAAAATATGTATTTGTCCATCTTTTAATCTTACCGAACCTATTCTGATTTTTTTTCCAATTATATTAAGTAAACCAAATCTTACATCTACCTGCTTCATCTGCAAAAAAGGGATATGGTATACAGAATCTGTAATGCTGATGTTTTGCAATACCACTGCGATTCTTGGAAATGAACGCCATACCGCTATGTCTGCATTTTTTATTGTTACATTACCCTGTATATTATTTTTTATTTGCTCATTTACCTGAGTAATAAACTTTGCCTTATTTGCATTGATGTAAATGCTTACAATAATTAAGAGAAGCAGGTAAAGGCTTATAAGTATAAGGCCGGCATAAATAAATATTCTCACCAATTTATTTGTGCGGTAAAGTGTGCCGAGTTGTTTAATCAGTTTCACAGATTGGGAATTGAATAATTTTTTTGAAGCTCAATAACCGAAGCAAATTACTTCAATATAACACAGCGGTTACAAATTGAGATTGTAAAAAAAAGTAAAACCGGGAATCGCCACATAGACACATAGGGCACAAAGTAAAAGCCACATAGAATAAAGTCTATGTGAAATCTATGATTTCTATTGTGCCTATGTGTTAAAAAAATATTTAAAATTTCGTATCCAAAATATAAGGCAGCATGGCACGCCAGGTAGGCCAGTCATGGTTTATATCGGCACCCCAAATATCCAGGTCATTCCATATACCTTTATCCCACAAAACCTGGGAAAATCTTTTGCTTGCATCCGGGTCTTCGTAGCTGCCGCCTCCTGTGTAAATGTGTATGTGATGACTTGCTTTTATTCTGTCGAGATACCAGCTATCGCTCAAGTTGGGGATGTAGTGAATAGGACTGTTGAAATATACCTGGTCGTCCCAAAATCCTTTACTATATTCTGTAAGGTCATAAACACCACTCATACTTATTGCTCCGTTGATGAGGTCAGGTTTTTTTAAAAATAAATTCATGGCATGGAGTGCACCAAACGAAGCACCGCATGTATAGATGAATGTATCACTGCTTGTATTATTACGAATAAAAGGGACTACTTCATTAAAAACATATTCATTAAACTGGTTATGACGAATGGCTTTATGATCGGGCAGCATTTGATTATTGAGCCAGCTTTCATTATTAATGCTGTTAATGCTAAACACTTTTACCTTACCCGAATCAATGAGCGGCGCTAAAGCATCGAGCATTAGAAAGCGTTCATATTCCAGGTAATCTGCAGCGGCTGTAGGCACCAGTAAAAGTGCAAAACCAAAATTGCCATAAGTAACAACGGGCATCTCCGCATTTAATGCAGGGCTGTACCATGAGTTGAGTTCTCTTTGCATAAGGAGTAGTTTATTATTTTAATTTTTTATAATCTACAGGGTGCTGTGCATGTAATCATCTAAATATCGCAATTGAACTTCGCGTCCGCCTGTCCCGCCTTGCCTAAGGCGAGGCGGTGGTCACACCCTTTTACGTTCTGTTCTTTACTTAGCAATTACAGGCAATGTTTTAATTTGGCTATATCAAGTTGCCAAAGTACAAAAGATTTATACGAATAAACAAAATGTATTACGGGGAAACAGAAAAATGCTATGCCTTGTGAGATGGAGACAATTGCCATTACTCTTTTTAATATCTTTAAATCTTCTGAAACAATAGTACAGCAAAGCAGGCAAATAAAAATTGAAGCGATGAAAACATAGCGAATCGTTTTTGATTTTTAACTGCCCTGTTTATTTTATTAAATTATGATTTTTATATCAGCAATTATGGAATGGTATTTTATACTATCTATTCTCGCCGTGTGGCGTCTCACTCATTTATTTAGCCGGGAAGACGGACCATTCAACATTATTTTTATTATGAGAAAAAAAGCAGGAGCCGGTTTTTTGGGAAGCCTGCTCGATTGCTTTTATTGTGTTAGCATTTGGATAGCGCTGCCCTTTGGTCTTTGGCTGGGCAGAGACTGGCTGGAAAAAATACTTATCTGGCTTGCCTTATCAGGCGCAGCTTGTTTATTGCAGCAGGCAACATCAGCAAAAAACAATGTGCCGGGTAACCCGCAATATTTTGAAGACGATAAAAATGATGAAGAAAATAGTAATAAATTAAACTGAAGGTTCTATTTAATTTTGTACTGCCGCTAAAGAAATTATTAAGCTTCTTAGCGATAAATATTTTTATCAATCTCAAACTTACACATCATGTGCAATTGCGGAAAAAAACGTATGAGATATTCACAGCCTTCACATACACAACAGGGCAACTTACAGACAACGAGTGCAACTAATACTTTCACAGCACCCGCCTTTGAATATATTGGTAAAACAGCTTTAACCGTAATAGGGAATGTTACACGAAAAAGATACCGGTTTTCTTATCCCCAACAAAAGCAAATCATTGATGCCCGTGATGCAGAGGGAATGCTTGCTGTGCCGGTTTTAAAAAAAGTATCTTAACCCGCCTTCATTTAAAATAATATTACAGGGATTTGTTTACAGCTTGCACAAGAGTATAAAACGCATTGTTCATAAAATAAAGCTTATTGAATTTATCCATTTTTTTTCATGAATTATCTAATGCAAAATCCACGGCTGCGCTTGCATGAATTGCCGTAGTATCAAAAACGGGAACACTGCAATCGCTTTGTTTTATAAGCATAGGTATTTCTGTGCAGCCAAAAATAATTCCCTGTGCACCCTGTTTAATTAATGTATCAATAATAACGAGATACCTCTTCTTTGTATCTTCTGAAAAGATTTCTTTTCCCAGCTCATTTAAAATTGAATCATGAATAAATTCCGTGTCATCAATATCAGGGATAACCGTTTCTATTTGTTGCTGTGTTAGCTTGTCTTTGAAAAAATTATGCTCCATTGTAAATTTTGTTCCAAGCAATCCTACTTTTTTTATTAGCTGCTTCCGTACCTCTTTAGCGGTAACTTCAGCAATATGTATCAGCGGAATATGAATACTTTGCTGAACGGTATCTGCAACAAGGTGCGGAGTATTAGCACACATAACTATACATTCTGCTCCGGCAACTTCTAACCGTTTTGAAATATCAGAAAGAGTTTTTGTAATCTGTTTCCATTTTTCAGGGTCAGCAGAAGGTTTAAATTCTTCAAAATTCAATGAGTAAAGAAACATTTTTGCTGAGTTAAGACCGCCGAGACGTTCATTTATTTGCTGGTTTATCAGCTTATAATATACAACGGTGGAAATCCAGGTTGTGCCACCGATAAGTCCTAATGTTTTCATTTTAATTTGAATTAATTTTTCCATAATGTGTCCTCGGTCTGACGGCTCTCAGCCATAAGACCGATGGCTCTCAAAACGCTCATTGATCTTCACTTTTATATAGAGCAGCATGATGCAGCGAAGATAGTAAGCGTAACCAAATTGTAAGGCTCATGAATTTTTACGAACGCTATTTTTAAATTTAAGATAGTCGAGGAAATAAATAACTTTTAAGGAGAGGTTATTATTATTATCCTGGCTTATTGTATTGCTGAGATTTTTGAAATATTGTTTTTCTACCACATCAGTATAGCTCTGCGCTGCATTTTTCCATACAATGTTTATGAAGCTGCCCGGCGCAAATTCCCAGGTGTACACCATATCAATATTAAAAAAATTTGCATTCTGATTTACATCGGGATGAAAGCCTGCATTAGCGAGAAGGCTGCCATCACGCTGCAATAAATAAAACTCTTTATTATCCACAGTGCTTACATAATGCCTTGCCCTGAATGTGATTCCCATTTTATTGTTGAAATTGTATTTGGCACTTAGTGTATGCTCGATGGTATTAATTTTTCGTTTGGCAAAATTTATATCATTGCTCCCGTCTACATATACATATCCCATATTGTTGTAACGGGGTTGAAAACTTATACCGTGTGAGAGAGATAATTTATTATTAAAGCGAAAGTTGTTTGTAAAGGAAACATCTGCCCCAAATGAATTATAAAAATTAATTCGGGCACGTGTAAACACCTCTGCTGAATAAGAATATTTTTTGCTGTCATTACTTTCAAACCAGGAGCCGATTCCAACACTTGCACCCCGTTTAAAAAACCAGCCTGGCGTTCTCGGTTCATAAAAGTCGTTTTCAGGAAAATTATATCCTGTAAAGGCACCCGCCCGCCACAATTTTTTGCTTTGAATATTCGCATTAAAATTTACTTGTGCACTTTGATAATTCTTATCTATTGGCGCTATTTTCTTAGAGAGCATGCTTACATATCCATTGAAGTTTATGAAAATATTGTTGTACCAGTTTTTGGGTTCCGTCCACTTATAGCCAACCCATCCACCATGGTCAAAGAAATTATTATTAGTAAAATAACCCAAATCATCACTCGTGAATTTTGTATCTGTTCTTTGCTGAAACACATTAAAATTGAAGCGACCGCTGGTTTTGCCAACATGCAATTCATGACTAAAACCGCTTTGCGTTTTATTATCAGGCAAATAATTAAACAGGTTGCTCATGGCAAGCTTGCCACCAAGATTCCATGTATTCTTTTTATCATTCAGCTCAAATAAGCCGGCACTAACATTCGCATCATAATCTGGACCGCTGCGCCAAACATTTGTGTTTACAAAAGAAACACTTGAATTGTGTTTTAGTGTTTGATCTAATACCAATATGTTGTAATTCGTAAGCGGGTCGGTGAGCACTTTTCTTTCTTGCTTCGAATCCATATTTTCAATCGTTGCATATTGCGCACTGGTAACAGCATTTAAAAAACCAATGCCTAATCCACTCTGCGTTCTGCCTGAAATTTTTGTGGCATTAATCAATTTTGATTCTGCAGGATTTTTAATAACTGTTTCATTACTGTCTGTTTCACCATACACATCGTATAAGTGAAGAGGCGAGCCGCCAATGCGTCTTGAATAAAAAAAGTTTCCTTTGCTGAAGAGTTCTGTGCCCTCTGTAAAAAAGGGTCTGTACTCATTATACTTTACTTCAAAAGGGGTAAGATTAAGAACGAGGTTATCGCTTTGCACCTGTCCGAAATCGGGTATCAGTGTAGCATCAAGCGTGAATGCCTGGTTGATGCCATACTTTACATCCATGCCTCCGTTTACCTGGCTGGTCCAGTTTTTTTGCCCCGGCTGATTTAACGGATAATGATTTGCATAGACTGAAAAATAGGGCGAGAACTGCAAACGCAATGGAGGCTTAATGCTGGAGACGCCTTTCCAAATTCCTTCCTGTGTAAGAAAGCCATTTACATTCGGGTCTATCGGGTTCCATGTATATTGCTGGTCGGTTTTGCGTCTTCTGCGTGTAATATTCAAACCCCAATCCTGTATATCTTTTTTACCAAAACGGATAGCAGAAAAAGGGATAAACATTTCAAAGCTCCATCCGCTGTCTGTTATCACAGCGCCGCTTTTCCAAACGGCATTCCAGGTAAAATCTTCCATGTTACCATCCTGGCTTGGCGGATTCATCTTTGAATCCCATTGTTCGCCCAAAGGAGTTACAAAATATTCAAACCCGTTTAGCTTATCATTATACGTATCAAATATTAAACCCACGTAATCATTGGTGCCAAAGCCATCACGGCCCACAAGCTCAGTGGCAATGCTGTCTTTTGTTTTTTCATAGCAAAAGCCGCCAAAATAAATTCCTTCATCATTATACATTAAGTAAGAAATGGTTTTATTACCGGCATCTTCAGGTGCACCAATCTTGGGTCTGAATTCTACCAGATCAGTCATTACTGCGGCATCTTTCCATGCAGCATCATTGGGTATGCCATCAATTTTTACAACACCTGATGTGCGTTTTGCTTCCAATGTTCTTACACTATTTGTTTGTGCTATGCTGCTAAACGAAGCAAGAAGAAAAAATATGCATAAGCCAGTATTGGTTTTCATGATGCTGTAAATATTTTATTTGTAACCGAAATAGAAACGCAAATGTTACATGCGTATTTACCCGTGCACAGTTAATTTACGTGAAGCGCAACTTATACCTGACAAGTGGCAAAAAAATATGGGAGAAGAATTGTGTGGATTCGTAATAGAAAATAAAATTACCAATTATAAAGATGCAGGTGAATGTTTAGTGCATCGTCCCCATTAAGGGAGAAGATGCCGGACAGAAAATTAAAACTCTTAACTTAATGACATTGCCCGCCGGGGGATTCGCTCACACAGAAAAAACGTATTGCGGTAATGAGCATGACTTATGTAACTTATTTATAAAATGACGTAACAATTCTATGCTTTATTTGATTTACTCTAAGCAAGATGACTTAACATCTTCCCCCATTGTGAGAAATAGATGCTCTTTTTATACCTGCTCAATAAGAAAGTTTTGTTGTTGCCAATTCTTCTTTCTTGCCAGTTGCTTTTTTATTCCAAATACATTATTATCTCAATCTCTGCCACTTAAATCTGAATACTTAACTACTATTGACGGGCTTTCGCACAACATAGTTCAATGTATCTTACAAGACAGGCAGGGCTATATTTGGTTTGGCACTAATTATGGGTTAAACCGCTATGATGGATATGCATTTAAAGTTTTTGAAAATATTCCCGGCGATTCATGGAGCATTGCATGCAATAATATTATTTCGCTTTACCAGGATAAAGATGACCTTATCTGGGTAGGCACTTCTACATCATCCTTTTCCAGCTATAACCCACGTACAGAATCATTTACAAATTATATGCTACCACAAGTTCAAAAAGCGATAGATAAAAAAGACAGCTTGTTACGCATTAATCCAAAATACGTTTTACATCCCGTACAGGCATGGATACATGATTTTGAGGAAGATGAAAATGGATTATTGTGGCTGGCTACCGGCTCAGGATTATTTTCTTTTGATAAAAAAATGCACAATGCAACATATCACGCCACCGACGATTCAGCAAGAGAAAACGTACATAGTATTTTAAAGGATAAAAACAAAAATATTCTTTGGCTTTCTTCAGAA
Organism: Chitinophagales bacterium; assembly: GCA_038206235.1. Taxonomy (GTDB): domain Bacteria; phylum Bacteroidota; class Bacteroidia; order Chitinophagales; family Chitinophagaceae; genus JBBRBB01. Next base: position 40,034 of record JBBRBB010000015.1, on the reverse strand, counting down.
ACAGGCATAAGAAAATTCAATAAAAAAACGGGAAGCGTAAAAAACAACTGATGGCGGCTATATTTTAGGAGGCGCCTCATTTTCTGGTATTGGTGGTGATAAAACACAAGATAGCCGCGGACGTGAGGATTATTGGATAGTAAAAACTGATGCGAATGGAGTAAAGCAATGGGATAAACGTTTTGGAGGAACTGATTATGATTATCTCTTTTCTCTTCAGCAAACAACTGATGGCGGCTATATTTTAGGAGGCTCTTCCCTCTCCGGTATTGGTGGCGATAAAACAGAAGACAGCCGCGGAAGTAACGATTATTGGATAGTAAAAACTGATGCCAATGGCGTAAAGCAATGGGATAAACGCTTTGGCGGGGATGACTACGATGAACTCTTTTCTCTTCAGCAAACAACTGATGGCGGCTATATTTTAGGAGGCACTTCCTATTCCGGTATTGGGGGTGATAAAACAGAAGACAGCCGCGGAAGTTTTGATTATTGGATAGTAAAAACAGATGCCAATGGCGTAAAGCAATGGGATAAACGCTTTGGTGGAAGTGATTTTGATTTTTTCTATTCTCTTCAGCAAACAACTGATGGCGGTTATATTTTAGGAGGCCTTTCATCTTCCGGTATTGGTGGTGATAAAACAGAAGCCAGCCGCGGAAGTAACGATTATTGGATAGTAAAAACTGATGCCAATGGCGTAAAGCAATGGGATAAACGCTTTGGAGGAAGTGATGGTGATGCTCTCACTTCTCTTCAGCAAACAACTGATGGCGGCTATATTTTAGGAGGCACTTCCTATTCCGGTATTGGGGGTGATAAAACAGAAGACAGCTGCGGAAGTTTTGATTATTGGATAGTAAAAACTGATGCCAATGGCGTAAAGCAATGGGATAAACGCTTTGGAGGAAGTGATTATGATCTTTTCACTTCTCTTCAGCAAACAACTGATGGCGGCTATATTTTAGGAGGCTATTCAGATTCTGGTATTGGTGGTGATAAAACAGAGGGAAGCCGCGGAGTTTATGATTATTGGATAGTAAAAACCGATGCCAATGGCTCAAAGCAATGGGATAAACGCTTCGGGGGAACTGATTATGATTATTTTACTTCTCTTCAGCAAACAACTGATGGCGGCTATATTTTAGGAGGCTATTCATATTCCGGTATTAGTGGTGATAAAACAGAAGCCAGCCGCGGATTTAGAGATTATTGGATAGTAAAATTGGGTTGCCCGCCGTATTCAGAAATTACACCTGCAGGTAATCTCGATATTTGCCAAACAGGCTCAGTAGTGTTGAAAGCACCAACTGGCATTGACTTCAAATATCAATGGGTTAAAAACAATCATCTTATAAACGGTGCCACGGATAGCAATTATACAGCCACTACAATAGGTAATTACAAAGTAGTAGTTTATATAAGCCGGCAATGCGGCAATGTTTCAAAACCGGTAACTGTAATTTCATCGTGTAAAGAATCCTTCAATAGTACAACAGTCTATCCTAATCCATCTCACGGCATTGTTACAATCACATACAAGAGCAACACAACAGAAAATGTACAACTACAAGTGTATGATAAAACAGGAAGAGCTTTGTTCACAAAAACAGAACAGGCAATAAAAGGCAACAACATTTACCAGCTAAATTTATCTCATCTTATAAACGGCATGTATAATCTGCAGTTAAACAAAGGCAGTGAAAACAGCCAGGTAAAATTCATCATAGAAAAATAACTAAACAATAGAGCCATTGCGCCTTGCGGCGGGGTGGCTTTTCCTTCTTACAATTTTCTCACTATTAAAAAATCTAAATCATGAACAAAAACAATTTACTCAAACACGCAGCATGCATCTATAAAAGCAGAGTTTTAGCAGAGTACTAAGCATCTCAGTTAATTATTTTTCAAAACCAAATAAAAATAAAAACAGGAGTTACAGCTATTTTGCTGTTACAATAATTTCCCCCACTCTGTCGCAAAATTGAGGCGTGGGTTATGTGGGTCGGCATCTTGTGCCGGAATAGGAACAAAACTTATGTTTATCTTTTCTGAAAATTAATAATGGCTGATAATATTAAAAATAGTATTCCCACTGCAAAAGAAAGGCTGATCAATAAAGTGAAAGAAGCCGGATATAATTTCAATGAAAAGGAGTTTAAGCATTTTCAGGAATTTTTTTCAAGGGAATTTTCAAATATTGACATTGAAGAACTAAGAAATAAAGCATGGCGGAAAAGGTGATTTTATTAGATACCGATTTTGCTTTTGAACTGCTCCATAAAAATGAAGATGCAGAAGCTTTTATAACTGAAAACAACTATGAAATTATTACAATCAGCAGCGTTACCTATTTTGAAATGATTAAAAGCTGCATAAACAAAATGCAGTTGATTAACTTATACCAATTGTATTTTCAAATTAATCCAACTTATCTGGTATAATGCCGATGAAGTCCCGCAGGTATTGCGGGATTTAGTCCAATTTATTGGACTATTACAGATGCACAATCGGTATTACAAAAACAATTACCACAATTTTTTTATCCAATACCCATTGAAGCTGAAATCTCCAATCTTGCAGGAGATTTTTTAGCTGTTTATCATGTAAGTCATGAATTAAAAATAAATGATGCGCTAATTGCCGCTACCGCCGTGTATTACAATATAAAGTTTGCTACATGCAACTTTAAACATTTTCAGTTTATACCTTCATTATTACTTTCAAAGCATCAGGTAAAACCATCAAGAAAGGCGGTTCTTTATTTTGATTAACAAACTACCTCACATTTTAATTGATTCCTTCACAGGCGCTCCTGCCAAATATTTTTTCCATGGCTCCCAATAATGCTGATGCCATCCTTTGCTTACGCCTTCGTAATCTTTATCGGGCACATTCGCATGTATAGCATGCAGCACAACATCTTTTCCTTTCGGCTCCAGAAAAATAATAAAGGTAGAATCAACATCTTTATCACTCCAGCCCTGCGCCCTCCATGTTTGAACTATCAACTGGTTTTTCACCAGCTTCAAATTTTCGCCTGTTATCCATCCATTATGCGCCGAATATTTTCCCCCTTCTTTTGCAGAAATGGTTGCAGGCGCTCCGGTGGCAATGGAATGCTTTTTTGAGTTCATGTACAGATCGTAAAGATCTTTTGCAGCAGCGTTCTTAAACACTATTTTTTGAATGATAGTTTTGGGCATGACAGATATTTTTATAATGACGTTTGGAAAATAAAAATCAGGACAAACAAGATAAGATATTTTTAGAGACCGGCTTAAATTCTTTTTCGCCATTATTGGTGTTGTCATCAACAACAATTCCCATGAATGGTAATTTAGTAATTTCAATTCGTGAGAAAAATCAACTTTACTTATCATACGCAATTTTTTACCGCAACAATCCTCGAGTGGAAACACTTATTGAAGCAAAGCAATTTTCAACTTTAGTAAAAAAATGCCGCAGAGTTTTGAGCTATGCTGCAAATCTATGTTTCAAAAACTCTGGGGAGAAAGAAAATTTCTTGGCAAGGAACAAGTAGCTACACACAATAGCTTGCGCCAGTATGGGAGCTGGGGAGCCAATTGGTGGAACACATAGAACAACGGTGTGAAAGCAGAGAATTTCTATTTTTCTCATTAATCAGATTATTATACTTCTTCAAATGCCTGTTTGCAGTTGCTCTATCTGTTTCATAAAATCATACTGAATGTCCTCATGCAAAGTAGCAAGTGCTGCTTTTATTTTTTTGAGTTGCTGCAGGTACATATTATTAAGTGCTTTGCTTTTATGTAAGGCAATACCGCAGGCTTTTAACAGAGAACAAAAATATATCAGTAATTCAACCTCTGTTTGTTTGTTGGATGCATACTTAATATATCTATTGACTTGCCTTAAAATTTTACGCAGGGTTTTTTTTGCTAAATAGAGATTGCGGATGTTTACATCCTTAAACGCTTCATCAATATTTTCTTTTATACGCTCTGTGTAAGCTTCCACATTATGAGATTCAAAAAGCAGGTAAGCCAGCAGTTCCTTGTTTTCTTTTTTATACCTCGCCAATCGCAAACACAGTTCAGCCATTTCTTTTGCTGTCAGGTTTTGAAGTTCCTGTTTAATTTCACTGAGGCTCGCCGTTTTCATGGCAATAAAAATAATGAGAAACCCGGGAAGGCTGAAGGTAAAAGTTTACAATGTAAAATAGTATAAATAGCTTTGCTCATTACCCTTGCTAATAATACTGGCTTCAGCCTGGGGAGGATGTTGTAAGATGATTGATAATTTAATAGGGCACAAGAAGCCAGGCACATAAGCAGCGCATCATTCTTACGCCAGCATGGGAAAAGAATAATAAAAGTTTATAATCATAAAATTTCCATATATTCATCAGCCGAAAAGAATCATCTTAAAAAATATATACAATGCTAAAAGAATTATTCGATCTCGTAAAAGGAAACGCCACAGAATCTGTGATTAATAATCCCGATGTGCCCAATGAGCATAATGAAGCTGTTGTAGCCGAAGCCACCAACACAGTAGCTTCTGGCCTGCGCAACGTAGTAGCTGGTGGAGGCCTGCAAAGCTTATTGTCTCTGTTTGGCACTGGCGGCAGGGATAAGAAGAGCTTACTTAGCAACCCGATTGTCTCTATGATGATGGGGCACTTTGCCGGTAAGCTGATGAATAAATTTAACATGGGGAACAGTCAGGCCAATAAGGTGTCTGGCCACCTTATCCCGGATGTGCTTGGCAGCCTGATTAATAAAACTAATGATCCCAACGATTCCGGTTTCTCATTGGAAAAGTTATTGGGCTCTATTACGGGTGGTAAAAGTAAAACTATCGGAGGCTATCAGGGTATGGGGCTGCAAGAAATGTTGAAACAATTTACCGGTGATGGACAGAGTAGTGGTGGAGGGTTAATGGACATAGTTAAAAGTCTGGCAGGAGGTGCTCAGGAACAACAGCAAAAAAATGGTGGTGGTGGATTGCTGGACCTGATAAAAGGATTTACGAAGTAAATTGGTGTTACCACTAATAAAACTGAATCATTACTGGTGCGTATCCTTGAATGTTTGAACAATATTGTTCAGGAGATGCTGCAACAAGTTTAGCATGATGCACACTGCAACTATTTATTAGTTCTTTAAATGCCAGAAAAATCTGGCTTTTCATTTACATCCGTAGTCGTACCTGTGCCGCCATTGCAGGAGACATACGGAGAGTGATGCGCATTCTACAGATAGCTGGTGTTCACATCCCCATTCTTTATAATAGCTGTAATGGTTAGAGCAGTAGTTAAAACCGAGAACAAAGTTCTTATTAAATGATACCGGTTCCAGCTTGCTTCAAACAGGCTTCTTTGTTTTGATAGATCAGAAGAAGTTGCAGATAGAATATTGAATTTTGCCAGTGCATTATTTAAAGGAATATTGCCAAAGGCTGTTACACCAACTACACCGATGATATATATAATTGAAGCTGCCAGCAATAAATAAAAACAAGTAAGTGTAGCATGCGATTTACTATACCATGTTGTTACAGGCAATATCATTAAGGTACCCATAAAACTGATAAAGAAAAAAGGATTCAAAATTTCTTTATTGATAGATTGCATAGCCCGCAAATATTCAGAGTCGGTTAATTTATTTAAGCCGGGGTTTACAGAACATGCATAACCATATAACAAACCCATTATTAAGGCTGATAAAAAAACTGATAAAAACAAAAGACTGTTTTGAATTGTAAGCATACTAAGATTTTAGTAATAGATATGGTAATTAAAACTAATTAATATTTGCCCGCTTTTATTATAACAGGAAATGTTTGATTAAATTAAGCAGTAAGTAAATGCAATTATAAACTGCAATACAAATGGGGCGAAGTTGCAAACTTCGCCGAGTACGGGAATGTTTTGAATTATAAATAAGAATGGTTCGTGTCCCCACGAACCAAGGCGCGGGACGTTACTGATAAAAAAATTATTTAGTTGTCTTAAATTTTACTGCCTCTTCTGACCCACCTGTTGCATTGCCCGCACTGTAAGAATGAGCTCCCGCCCCTGCAAGTTTACCTTTGTCAACAATCAGATATTCGGAACGCAATCCTCTGCCCTGAAACCAACATTCCAAAATTTCCCGCACACCTGATGCATAGCGAGCCTGTGCCGAAAGGCTGGAACCGGAAATATGTGGTGTCATGCCATGATGCGCCATTGTTCGCCACGGATGATCTTTAGGAGCCGGCTGTGGAAACCATACATCTCCCGCATAACCTGCAAGCTGCCCGGTTTCTAAAGCATTTGCAATAGCATCCCGATTGCAAATTTTTCCGCGGGCAGTATTCACGATATAAGCACCCCGTTTCATTTTATTGATAAGCACTTCGTTGAACATATTTTCGGTTTCGGGATGCAGCGGGCAATTGATAGTAACCACATCACAAATTTCAACCAGGGATTCCGCATTGTCATGGAATGTAAGGTTAAGCTCTTCTTCAACATGTTGAGGGAGACGATGGCGATCTGTATAGTGAAGCTTTACATCAAAAGGTTTAAGCCTTTTTAAAACAGCTAACCCAATACGACCTGCAGCTACAGTACCCACAGTCATTCCTTCTACATCATAAGAACGCTCAACACAATCAGCGATATTCCAACCCTCTTTTACCACCCATTGATATGAAGGAATATAATTCCGAACCAGCGATAATATCATCATCACAACATGCTCTGCAACACTAATGCTGTTGCAGTAGGTAACTTCAGCAACAGTAATTCCATTCTTCATGGCGGCATCAAGGTCAACATGGTCGGAACCAATACCTGCTGTGATAGCTAACTTCAGTTTTTTCGCTTTAGCAATACGCTCCGCAGTTAAATACGCAGGCCAGAATGGTTGCGATATAATGATTTGTGCATCCGGAAGCTCTCTTTCAAAAACCGAATCAGTTCCATCTTTATCAGAAGTAACTACTAATTCATGCCCGAGGCCTTCAAGAAATTTACGAAGACCAAGTGCACCTGAAACACTGCCGAGAAGCTGCCCGGGAGTGAAATCAATTTTCGATGGAGTGGGTAACGTTTGCCCTCCGGGATAGCCCGGTAATTCAGGAATGCCATCCCGGATTAATGTTTTAGGATATCCTGTAACAGGATCATCGTACAATACGCAGAGAATTTTTGCCATAGTATTTGCTTTTATTTCAATGTATATAGATCTTCAGTAAATAGAATACCCCGGGTTGCCTGCCTTTTAAATAACTCCATTTATACAGACCGGTAATAATCATGCCTGTCTGTTAATACTTTTTTCCATTGCTGTTGGTGGCTTTCCTGCCATTTTTTATTGGGATGAACAGACCAGTTTACGTGTTGCAGTTCTTTTTTTATAAAATCCCTTTGTTCAGGATGCACATACAAAGGGTGCTGGTAAAACCATTGAGCATCTTTGGTAAGCATCTGCCAGAAAGCAGCAAATGATGAATAAGCCGTTTCAAATACTTTTATTTCATCACGCTCATCATCATAGGTGCTGTGCTGATGCAGAAAAGAAAAATTTCCAGCCTCATCTCTTACCCTGTAAAGACTACCACCGCTTTGCTCTGAGCTGATATCAAAATACAATTCCGGGTGCATTTTAATGCAAAGGAAATGAAAATAGTAAGAAGTAATTATTTGTCTTTCTTTGTTTGCATCAAGGCGGATGAAAGTTTAATTAATTCATCAGTAGTTGTTGTTTGCTTAGACTGGCTTTTCATTTACATCCGTAGTTGCACCTGTCCCGAATATCGGGAAACATACGGATTGCAGCAACTTGCTTTTTATTTGTAACATACTACGAAGAGCAAGGGAAAAGTGGTATTGGAATAACTATTAGCAGAAAATTTATAAATTGGAGCTATGAGAAAAAAAATGCGTTTGGTTTTTATTACTGTTTTCGGCTATCTTAATTTTTCGAAAGTCATACGCCATACCAACCAGATTTTATTTTCAGAACTTTTTTCATTACCTCCTGGAATTGTTGTCGACTTTAATGGAAAACGTTTTAAAGTACCAGATTATTCAAAAGCTGAATGTCATTTAAATTATCCATCTGATGGAAATGTACATCAAACCTTGCGATGCTATAATAAGAAAAATCAAATGGTGAAAGTGGTTAATGAAGATCTTGAGGCTGGAAAATATCGAATGAAAACGTATGCGAATAATATAAAAACAGGTGAAAAAATCTATACTTCAAATGAAGTCTTTGAAGATAAGATATTTATATCAGCAGGTGCAAAAAAGGGACCTCCACTTTCCGAATATGCTTTAATGGAAATAGCATTCAACCTTTCAAATATTGGTTTTACAGTGGGTGATGGATTTACAATGTCAAGATTAATTTCATTCCGAAAGAAAAAATAAATTCTAATACTGATTTAGTTATTGATGTGAGATTTTATAAGTCAGTTGTAATAAATGTATCATTGTTATTATTTGGTATAAATTATAAACCTTTTTCCGAACAAAGCACAAATACAATTCACTATTTTTCAAAAGCCGAAGTCTCCAAATATCCAATTATAGAGTACAAGGTAATGATCAAACAAAATTCTGCTGAGTGGAATGAAATAGAAATTATTTGAAAATAAAATCACACAGGCGATAAATTTCATTGGTCATCATCTTCTATTTATACACACAATGCACATTGCACTGTTGGTTCTTTGTTGAAATGAATGATGATGTTTACGAATTTATTGAAGGCACAAGTACGCTATCCTGCAAAGGCTTGGCTGCATACTTGCGCGAGTTAGGTGAAGTAACAGGCATGCAGCGTTTATTTTACGACCATTCAAAACCCTTTGATAAAGAAGTAAAATTTTATAATACATACACGGCTGCACAAATTATTGAAAAGCCCATAGCATATATTATTCCGCAGGGATGGGGTGATGTAATTGAAAGGCTAAAATTAAACGGTGTTATCATGGAACGCTTTAAAAACGATACGAGCATCGCAGTAGAATATTATCACATTGATGATTATAAAAGCTATACTCAGGCTTATGAAAAACATCACCGCAATTATGATATTAAGCTATCAACCCAAAAACAAACGATTCATTTTTTAAAGGGTGATTATATAATTTATACAGGACAGACTGCTGACAGATATATTGTTGAAACCTTAGAACCATTGGGAGATGATAGCTTCTTTAGCTGGAATTTTTTCGATGCAGTTCTGCAGGAAAAAGAAGGCTATAGCGCTTACCGCTGGGAAGATGTTGCAGCGCAATACTTACAGCAACATCCCGAATTAAAACAACAGTTGGAAGAAAAGAAAAAAGCAGATACAGCGTTTGCCGCATCTTCATCGGCGCAATTGGATTTTGTTTATAAACATTCGTCTTATTATGAACCGGAACATTTAAGGTATCCTGTTTATAAAATAACGAGTCATTGAGTCAATAAAAATCAATAAGTCATTTAGTGGGGAAGCGATGCAGGCACAAGATGCAACGCACAAGGGCCACGCATCAATCTTGCGACATAGAGGGAAAAGAAATATAGGAAAATTTAGCGAAAAGCACCTTTTACTTGTTCGAGGGTTAACGGTGGTTTGTAGTCGGCATCCAATTCGGGTGGTAATAAAAATTGATCAACAATATTAGGATATTCAATGATTTTATTATCTTTTATTTCAAAAACTGTAGAAAACAAATCTTTAAGATTTTTTGAATTAGTATCTTGAATATATACTTTTTCAACATTTCTATTTAAGAAAAGTTCCCTATCTATTTCACGATTGAAAAAAGGAAACGAGTAACCAATTACTACCAAAATGCTTGTTTTCTCTAAAACATCCCTTGCTGCCTTAATAACATCTTTCATTTCAGCATCCTGAATCGCACTTGTTGAATTTCCTTCCCATGTAAAAGTTATACTTGAATGTTGGGAAAATTTAATGGCTGTTTCTAAAATCTCTTGAATATTATTCTTTCGTTCAAAAAGAGAAAACTTTGTTCCTTTTTGATCTTTATAAAAGGTATGTGCCTGACCATTTAAATGTAGAATCTTGAAATTATTTCCATTAAGTTTATCTACATCTTCTTTATTTAATCGTGCTGTGTTTTTGGGAAAAACATTAAGTAAATATTGAGTATCCTCGAAATTCACATTATGAAATCTTTGATAAGCTAATTCAAATTGACAATCATAATTCCAAGTAATTATGTTTACCTCTACAGGAAAGTTGAATTCACCTTGTTTTGACTGTAATAAAGAAGCTATAAAAGAATCATAGCGATAATCAATAGTTCCTTTTTTCAATTTGAAAAATAATTTTTTTTCATTTTCATCTAAATAACCTTTTGTAAAATCGTCCATAAAATTTCCAAATAATTGCTTAATCGTTTGTTCATATACAAAAAATACTGTCAGGACTTGTTTTAATTGTTCGAGACTGGTTATATCATTTTGATGAAAATATTTTTTTGCAACTGTATCTATAGTAGAATGATTTTCCGATTCAGTTAGAATTTTTTCAACTAATGGAATAAAATCTGAAAAAAGATCTTTGGTGTGGTTGATAAATTTTAGGTGTTCTAAAAAATAGTTTAGCCTGAGATTGAAAAATTTAACTATAGGAAGCGCATAAGCACTTGCGCCAGCACCGAAAATATAAGTTACGTTTCTTTTCATGCTAACTCCAAATTCAACTGTTCAATTTTTAATTTCTCTTTTTCTCCGTGATTATGTTCCTGGATATTGTCAAGATTGAAATTGCAGACAAGCGCTTCCTCTTTGCCGCAATGTCTGCTCCTCCAAGCTTTTGTGTGTTGGCAGCGACATTGCGAATTCAGTGCAACATGAAATCCCCCTCTTTGCCGCAATGTCTGCTCCTCCAAGCTTTTGTGTGTTGGCAGCGACATTGCGAATTCAGTGAAACATGAAATCCCAACGAAATTCAAATTACACTTCCTACACCAATTCAAGATTCAACTGCTCAATTCTTGATTTCTCTTTTTCTCCGTGGTTATGTTCCTGAATGTGAGCAAGATTGAAATTGCAAACAAGGGCTTCAACAATTGTTCTCCGGTTTTCTATGTTGCCACCAGAATGATAGAAATGGTCTTTGGTAACGATGTTGAATTTGTTCCAGAATTTATTGAGCATATCATTTTGTCGCCAGTCGTTGTGATGCCATGTGGAGAGAATAAATTTTGCTTTTGTTTTGCTTAATAGATTAAACAAAAGTTCTTCTTCTTTTTCTGTCCAGCCATTATAGTAATCAACATAACGACCATAGTAGGGAGGGTCGCAATAAATAATATCATTTGCTGTTGCAAGCGGAATAATTTCAGCGAAAGATTTATTGTAAAAAACCCAATCAGGTTCCGGTTTAATAATTTTTGAAACCGCTGAAACCTGGTTTACAATTTTTGTTATGTAGGCTTGCGAGAAACGGTCAGGCTTTTTACAAAAGGGAATATTCCAGTTTCCTTTTCTGCCAAAACGCATCATGCCATTGAAGCCTGCACGTGAAAGAAAAATAAAATCGAAAGAAGAAAATTCTTTATTGAAGCGTTCTCTTATTTTCAAGTAATGCTCGTAACCATTATTATCAGCTTTACTTAAAAGTTCACCTTCATGCTCTAAGTATTGCCGCATAAGCGGCGCAGTAATTTTCTTTTGCTGAATGCCTTTGTAAAAATTTATGATGTGCGGGTTTGCATCATTTAAAATTGCTTGCTTATAACCTGAATTGAAAGCAACAACACCAGTTCCAAGAAAAGGTTCAATCCATTTGCCGGTTGTGTCAGGAGCAAGCGCCATAATCCACGGAACTAATTTGGTTTTAATTCCCTGACTTTTTATTGGCGGAATTATGATTTTTTTACTCATCGTTTTCGTCTCCATTTTCTGACTCAACACTTTCTTCTTCACTTAGCTGCTGAATTTCTTCTTTATGTTCTTCGAGTATATTAATTCCTCTCTGCTTGTACTCTAAATATGACTTCAAGTTAGTATAAGGTCTTGGAATTTCCAGCGCCTTCGCCATATCTTTTGTTAAGTAATACATCCAGTAATCGTCATACACTTCTTCACCTAAAGCTGCAAAAACACCTTTGCCGTTGATTAACTTATCCAGATTATTTATAGAACCAATGTTCTTTGTATTTCCACTGCCTGGACGGTCTGATGCAATTTTATATTTCGGCTGAACAAAGAATTTAAAATCTCTTATCACTGATTCTATCTTATCTAATTCATCAATCGAGTAAATAGTTTTCTCATTTGGGTTTACTTCAATTTGAGAGTAGATAACTCCTAACACAAGATGTGCTGAATAATCTTTGTATGGATAAAGTGTATTCTTAGCGCTTTCTCTATTTCTGAAATATCCGGTAAATGCACCTAAGGTCATGCTTTTAATTCTATTGCCTGTGTCTTTAAAAGTGCTTTTAATATCTACAGAAAATTTTTCACCTGTTTGTTTTGAAATGAATGTAAGGTCTGGATAAAAATTTTGTTGTGGAGGAAGTTCAAGAATTAAATTATTGTTTTGAGCAAAGTTTTCAAATGCGGGAATTAATAAAAGTTCGATAACCTTTGAAACAACTTTTGTATCAATAGTAATAGTGTAGATGTTCTTATAAATATCAATAAAGCCCTTAACAATCCAATCTCCATTTTCTGTGGCAATGATTTTATTGTATCCTTCAACTTCCGTTTGTAGAGCTGAAAGAATTTCATTTTTAATCATTGCCAAATATACGATTTTGGTATAGTGAAACTAAGACTACAGTTGCAATGAAAACGGAACGCATAAAGTGAGTGACCACCGCCTTTGGCGGGGCAGGCACAACAGGCGATGCCACAAAGTATTTCAGCTCGTCCCATAAAAATTCTCTACTCCTCTTCCTCATTCAACAGTTCTCCGTTTGTTAGTTCGGGTAATATATTTTTTACCTCTTCGTCGGTTAGATGATGCCGCACAGATAAACCGATATTACCTTTATTCATTTTACAATACTCCTTCGTCATAAGCTTTTTCTCCATGCAGGGAAGCATCTAATCCAAGGTCTTCTTCAGCTTCGGCAACTCTTACTTTTGTAAATTTATTGATGATGGCAAGCATCACATAAGTAAAAATAAAAGCATAAACAGAAGCCATAATCACAGACACGCATTGCTTCAGGAAGAAACCTGTTCCTCCGGATAATAATCCATCAGCGCCATTTTCGTTCACCAGCTTTTGTGAAAATACTCCAAGCAAAATAATGCCAAGCGCTCCTCCTACTCCATGCACTCCCCAAACATCTAAGGCATCGTCCCAACCGATTTTATTTTTAAGATATACTGCAACATAGCACACAGACCCTGCTGCAATTCCGATTATTACGGCATAAGGCAAGGCAACATACCCTGCTGCAGGAGTTATGGTGGCAAGTCCTGCAACTGCGCCTGTTAATAAACCTACGAACTTTGGTTTCTTCGAAATATTCCATTCAATAACCAGCCACGTAATAGCTGCGAAGGAAGCCGCAACATCGGTATTGAGAAATGCAAGACCTGTAATTGCATTTACATCCAAAGCGCTTCCGGCATTGAAACCATACCATCCGAACCAAAGCAAGCCGGTGCCGATAGCAATGAGCGGAATACTGTTTGGCGGTGATTCCTTATCCCTGCGACGACCCACATAAACAACAGAAGCAAGAGCGGCAAAACCGGCAATGGCATGAACTACAATACCACCTGCAAAATCAAGCACACCCCATTGCTGAAGTATTCCTCCGCCCCATAACATGTGTGCAAAAGGATAGTAAACCAGGAGTTGCCATAACACTAAAAATACCAGGTAAGCTTTGAAGGTGATGCGATTTACAAAAGCGCCTGTAATTAAAGCAGGTGTGATAATGGCAAACATCATCTGGTAAGCGATAAAAACAAACTCAGGTAATTTATGATTTCCCTGGAAGGCAGAGCCGGAGTTGACACCCATCATGAAAGCTTTGTGTAAATCACCGATTACGCCATAGGTATCACCACTGAAGCAAAGAGAGTAGCCGCATATATACCACATAATAGTGGTGATGCCCATAGAAACAAAACTCTGAATCATGATTCCGAGAATGTTTCGTTTGCCCGCAAGACCTCCGTAAAAGAAGGCGAGTCCGGGCGTCATTAACATTACTAAGCTTGTTGCAAGCAACATAAAACCGGTGATACCGGTGTCGAAAATGTAGTCTAAAAGCATTTTGATTTGAGGTGGTTTTGTTATTGGTTATAGATAATTAGTTTTCAGCTATGGTTCTTGTTTCTTGCCTGCCCCGACAAAGGCGGGGTTTCTTGTTCCTAATAACTAATTTCTTTTCAAAACGTAATTCCCATGTTTACCATCATTTCCATCCGGCTGCTTTTGTTTTCATTTTTCCAGCGAAAAATTTCCTGGTCTTTATCCATTTGCAATTGGCGTGCTTCGAGGCGAATGTAAGAATTATCAGCGGGTTTGTACTCTGCTCCCAAAGTTGCTCCCCATAGAATCAATCCTGTTAAATTGTTTTGTTTATCAGTAATTACTCCCGACATAAATCCTTCCCTGTCGTTAAAAGTTTCGCCTCTTGCATAAAGAGCGAACGGTGTGCTGAACTGATATTTTAAACTAAGTAATCCGCTGAACATGGATGCGCTTTTATCCGCTTGTGCGATTTTGGAATTCTTCTGCAAAGCATAATCAACTCCTATCTGAACCTTTAGTTTTTTTATTTGATAGTTGAAGAAGATATTCTGATAAAAGCGCAGATGCGAAATGGTGTCGGCAGATGTGGGTGTATCATCACCGATATAGTTATCGTAACCAATGTTTCCTTTATCACCTAAGAAGTAAGTTGCAAGAAGGCCTAATGATTTCTTTTTATTGTTGTCTTCATAAATATTGTAGCCGTTCAGGGCATAAACATTTAAAGATAGTTTGCTGCAGGGATTATAATTAAACCGGACTCCACTTTCATAATAAGGTTCATAGTAAGTTGTAACAGAAACAGCGCTTGCAAAATTTTCTTTCGGCAATAACCCTTCAGCGCCAATATGGGTGCGGAAGAAACCTGCATCGAGCCAAAGCTTTTTGCATAGGCGCACACCTGCATGAGCCTCCATGATGTTGTTAAATGTTGATGACCACGAACTCTTTGGTATGTCGCCATAGTGAAGGGCGATCATTCCTCTTACTTTTTTTGCATCATATTGCGCGGTAAACATGGCAGTGTTTAATCCAAATCCATTGCGCGGCGACACGGAAGGGAATTTTACATAATTACCCTCACCAACACTGTCGGTATATGCAGCATAATAAGCATCAACATAAAAACTGTATGCGAATGTTGATGACGTATCTTTTGTTTGAGAGAAAGAATTTATTACAAAAAGAAAAGCAAGGCAGAAGAGAAACGAAATTTTTAGAACCATGATGTTGCTTTTGGTTAAGGAGGGTGAGCAAACATAAATAGTTTGGATTGAAAAGCAAAAAAGATTAACGAGACGCGAAGTGCGATCATAACTTCTTTCCTTTCATTTAATAAGGGCATATAACATTTCCACAGCGAAATTCTATTATACAAATCTTTACGAAAATTCCCTGTTTCAGTTTCCGTTTCCACATTGCGATTAGTGACACAAACAAGTCTGAAGTTGGCCTGGCGCAAATATTACTTCCGGGTTTTTATAAGTTCCCGCCTGTATAATTCCGCAATAACTCAGCCTGCATTATTAAAGGCATTTCTTCTGCTTTATCCAAAAAGAGTGTTCCCATTATTTGCTATTGCAAAAGTTCCTTCTCTTGAAAGCAATTTCATTTATAATACGCTGTGATCATTCAATACAAGAGATTGAATCATTGACTTACTTTATATTAAAAAAATGTCTTTTATTCTCAGAGTCAATTTTCTTTTTAAACTTTGTGCAACAGTGTTTTTATTTCTTCTTTCAAAATTTTTGGGTTTTCAATTTACTCTATCTTCGATTTTTAGATTAGTTAGCTCACAACTATTTGCTCATCATTATGAAACGAACCATAAAAAAAGTTGCTGTTCTTGGCAGCGGTGTAATGGGATCAAGAATTGCCTGCCACTTTGCAGGCATTGGCGTGCAGGTGTTATTACTCGACATTGTCCCCAAAGATTTACCAGCAGATGCAAAACCCGCCGAACGAAATAAAATTGTGAATGATGCTTTGCAGGCTGCATTAAAATCTAATCCATCTCCCGTCTATCATAAAGATGCAGTGAAAAAAATTACTACCGGCAACTTTGATGATAACATGAAAGACATCGCTTCCTGCGACTGGATAATAGAAGTAGTCATTGAAAGACTTGATATAAAACAACAGGTTTACGAAAAGGCGGAACAATTCAGAAAGCCCGGCACACTTATCACATCAAATACTTCAGGCATTCCCATAAATATCCTGGCACAGGGCAGGAGTGATGATTTTAAAAAACATTTTTGCGGCACACACTTTTTTAATCCGCCGCGTTACCTGCGGTTGCTTGAAATAATTTCCACAAAAGATACAGACCCCGAGGTTGTAAATTTTCTCATGCACTATGGAGATTTGTATTTGGGAAAAACAACTGTGCTTGCAAAAGATACACCTGCATTTATTGCAAATCGTATTGGTGTGTTTGGTATCATGAGCATCTTTCATGCAATGGAAAAATTAGGTTTATCAATTGATGAAATTGATGCATTAACAGGACCCATTATCGGCAGGCCAAAATCAGCAACATTTAGAACAGCAGATGTTGTAGGTGTTGATACATTGGTAAAGGTTGCAAAAGGGGTTGCAGAAAATTGCCCAAATGATGAGGCAAAAGATGTTTTTAAAATTCCTGCATGGTTAGATAAAGTAGTTTTTAATAATTGGCTTGGGGATAAAACAGGACAGGGATTTTTTGCTAAGAGAATAGGAGACAAAGGAGAGAAGGAGATTTATACATTAGACCTTAAAACATTCGAATATAAGCCCCGAACAAAACCAAAATTTGCAACCCTTGAAGCTGCTAGGCCGGTTGAAGATTTAAAACAGAGATTAAAAATATTAGTGCAGGGGCAGGATAAGGCAGGTGAATTTTACCGTCAGTTTCATTATGCATTATTTTCTTACATATCGTATCGCATTCCTGAAATAAGCGATGAATTATACAGGATTGATGATGCTATGATGACCGGCTTTGGATGGGAGATTGGCGCCTTCGAAGCATGGGATGCCTTAGGTATTGCAAATACTATAGAGGCAATGGATGCAGCAGCATTTGAAGTTGCCTCATGGATAAGAGAAATGTTAGCAGCCGGCCACACATCATTTTATAAAATTGAAAATGGAAAGCGTTTATATTATGATGTGGCAACCAGATTGTATAAACCAATACCCGGTGGTGATACATTTATCATATTATCAAATTATAAAGACAAAATAGTTTGGAAGAATAGTAATGCTGCATTGTACGATATTGGTGACGATGTGGTTGCCCTGCAATGGAACACAAAAATGAATACCATTGGCGGAGAAGTGCTCGAAGCGCTGAATAAAAGCATTACACTTGCAGAAGAAAAATTTAAAGGACTGGTAATTGCGAATGAAGGTGCGGCATTCAGTGCAGGCGCTAATGTTGGAATGATTTTCATGTTTGCAATAGAGCAGGAGTACGATGAGCTTGACCTTGCCATACGCACGTTTCAAAACAGCATGATGAGGGTTCGCTATTCTTCAATTCCTGTGATAGTTGCACCTCATGCTTTAACGCTGGGCGGCGGCTGCGAAATGAGCTTACATGCTGATAAAATTTGCGCGGCCGCTGAAACATATATCGGTCTTGTTGAGTTAGGTGTTGGATTAATTCCCGGTGGCGGCGGCACCAAAGAATTTGTTTTGCGTGCTGCCGATGAAATGCACGAAGATGAACCTGAAACCATTACACTCAAAAACCGTTTTCTCACTATTGCCACTGCAAAGGTTGCCACATCTGCATTTGAAGCTTATGATTTGGGCATTATGCGCAAAGGGCATGATGAAGTTGTAATCAATCAAAGCAGAAGAATTGCAGAAGCTAAGCGCAGTGTGATTGAATTGCATGAAAGCGGATATGTGATGCCTGTGCAGCGAAAAGATATTAAAGTGCTGGGGCGTTCTTCATTAGGCGCATTGTATGCAGGCATCAATGGCATGTGGCGTGCAAACTATGCAACAGACCACGATGCATTGGTTGCACGCAAGCTGGCGTATGTTATGTGCGGCGGCGATTTAAGTGAGCCTGCTTTAGTAAGCGAACAATACTTGCTCGATTTAGAAAGAGAAGCCTTCTTATCTCTTTGCGGCGAAAGAAAAACATTGGAGAGAATTCAAAGTGTGTTGAAAAGCGGTAAGCCGGTAAGAAATTAGTTTTAGTCTTTTTATGTAACAATCAACTGAAGAACACGAATGCTGCAATGTTCTCTGCTAAACACAACCTTTGGAGAAACATTGCGGAAAAGAAGTAGCAACGTCATACTTGTTTTAGTCCATATTCTCTTTCAAGATCAAGTCGCTAATGCCCTTTAATTAGTCTGTATTTTAAATCAACTATTATTACTATGAAAATATTTTTATTGTCGGTCGGCAGCAATACATGGTCAAAAGTATTGGCTTGGTTTCTATATACTTTTTCACCAACTCTTTGTCGAATACATAATCTAAAACAATTTTCTCTCTGGTCAGTTGTCTCACGTAAGACCAAATATCAACAGTTGGCTCTGCTGACTTAGTCACGTCAACCATTTTTGTGTCGAAGGTGTCTTTATATTGGTCGGTTGTTAATTCAGTTGTCATTGCTTTTTGATCAGTCTGTCATTACACATAATGTTCCTTTTGTCGATAACAAATACCAATTAAAAATTTTTTGTTGAAGATAAAAACAATTGTTCAATCAATTGAAAAATAGATTACACAATGTTCTCTGCTAAATACAACCCTTTGGAGAAACATTCGGAGAAGGAATATTTTAATTTTTAAATTTTTATTCCAGCTTCTGCATCTCTCCTTTTTCGCTGTTGTTAATGAACCATGCTTTTACAACTTTTCCTGCTGCATCCACTTCAAACTCTAATTGGCGGTCACTTTCATCAGCATAAAAAAATTTTGTTTCTGATTCTGGCTTCAGTTCAATATCAGGCGTGCCCTCCCTGCGGCGGTAGAGTTTTCCATCTTTTTTTATTACTTCAATTGTAAGAAAGGCTTTGTATTTTCCTGTATACCTGTCAAGAATTGCAGCATCAATTTTTACTTCTGTATGTTCATGCGGAAGTTCAACCGGCAAATCAAAAACAATTTTTGCAAGTGCATTAGAAACACCATCTGCATTGGATTCATTATTTGACAATACAATAATGCATATATCGTTATTTACATACCGGCTGATGTTGGTTAAAAAACCAGGTATGCCGCCGTTGTGCCAGGTGCGTAAATGATTTTCAAAAGTATCAATCACCATTCCGAATCCATAATTTCTCATGACGGGTGTAAACATTTTTTGTTTAGAGCTTTCAGTGAGAATGGATGTGCCATACAATGCCCTGTCCCATTTATACAGGTCTTCCACTGTAGAATACAGCACGCCTGCACTAAAGGGCCATTCCATAGAAATAAACTCTGCATTCACTGATTTTTTATTTATCCGCTGGTATCCTCTTGCACGCATGGGAAGCACCGAGTCTAATTTGTCAACACCTGAATTCATCATTCCAAGTTTATCGAAAATGTGCTGCCGCAGATAATCATTATATGATTGCCCGCTTAGTTTTTCAAGAATATAACCCAACAATAAATATCCTGAATTACTGTATGCCCAGTTTGTGCCGGGCGAAAAATTGTAAGGTTTGTTTTTGAAGAAAGAGATCATGGAATCCTCCCTCAATGACAGCCTTCCCACTTTTTCAAATTCGGGGAAGTCAGTATAGTTTGCAATGCCTGATGTATGGTTGAGAAGCATGCGAATGGTTACACTGTCGCTCTTTGGATAACCGGAAATAAATTTGCTGAGCTTATCATCCAAACTCAGTTTGCCCTGTTCAATGAGTTGCAGGATACAGGCTGCTGTAAACTGTTTGGTAATGGAACCAATGCGGAATTTTGTTTGCGGTGTGTTAAGAACATTCCATTCTAAATCTGCCATGCCGTAACCTTTTTCAAGCAGCACTTTATCGTGTTTCATTACGAGTACTGAACCGCTGAAGCTTTTTACGTTTACCTGTGCCTGCATATATTGCTCCAGCAGTTGTGAGTAATTTTTTTGCGCAGATAATGCTACCGGCAAGAGAAGGAGTATGAAAATTTTTTTCATGAATAATTTTTTAAAAATTGTTGATACGAAGATATTTTCATTTTCGTGTTTGAGATTTGTTATTAGTTCTTTGGAATTTTCTTTGGGGTATGACTGCTTGTCCGGTAGGCAGGTTTTGTTCTTCACTCATTTCTAAATGATATTCTTTCTGCGAATAAGTGTCCGAATCAATTACCACCAATGTTTAAATATTGCTGAAAAGACATGAAAAGACCCATTGTAAAAATTTGCATTCATCTTTTTGCTATCGGCTGGCAGCTTCACTTACTGTCCTTTTTTATTCCCTTTAGCAGGGCTGACTTTTGTTCTTCACTCAAGATTATTTTCAGGTTTTCAATTTTGTTTTTTTGAATAAACACCCCGGCTTTTTCTTTGAACTTTTCTCCGAACCCTGCTTCATATAATAAACCTGCCCCAGCAACAGGACTTTTATAAAACAGGCTGACCATCGGTTTTAATATAGACGGCATACCACTTCCTGTGGACAGCTTAGTTTTACTTCCTCCCGGAGTTACATTTAATATCCTTATTTTTTGCTGTTGCCACTCCATCGCTAAATTGTTCATCAGTAAAACGAGAGCAAGTTTTGACTGCAGGTATGAACCTAATAATTTTTTAAATTTCACCGGGTTAATAAGCTCTTCCATTTTCAGCTTCTTCAGCATATTCAACCCGTCTGTTGCTGTATTCACTACTATTGCTTCATTAGCATTGAGTAAAGCCTGGTGTAAATTAGTTGTAAGCAGGTAAGGTGCAAGAGTATTTACTTCATAATGCATTTCGTTTTGTTGAGACGAGAAAGTTTTTTCTCCAATCAAAACTCCAGCATTGTTAAACAGTATATCAATTTTTTGCCACTTGTCAGTTATTGATTTGGCAACAGTTGATATACTTTCCTGGTTACTTAAATCTGCGATGAAAAAATCAATATTATCAAACTTAAATTGATTGAATATTTTTTTTGCCTCAGTTAACCTATTTTCATTTCGCAGAATTAATCCTATTTTATAGTTTCCCTTTAAAATAAGTTTGGTCAATTCTAATCCAATTCCCGAATGCCCGCCTGTTATGATAATTTGTTTTTGTTCCATGTCATTTTCAAAGTGTCAAAACTTAAATTAAAGATTGTGTTGGCAATATCATCAAACGCTTACTGATAAAGGAGTGTTCCGTGTGCTCACAACAAATTCCGAATAAAGAATTTTTATGTTTGTTGTTTTTAGCGATGCAATTATGCAGTGCAACTCCGTTATGCCGAACGCAGTGAGACATTTCCGAACCTTAAATATTTTATCTTAAACCTGTCAGGTACTTGCACCTGACAGGTTATTCTCCGCCCTGGTCGGGCTTTTTATCTTTCTTCTGCCACCAATGTTTTTTCTTTGGCATTACTGCTTTGGGCTGTTGCTGTGAAGTATCGGCATCACCAAGAGATTTGTTTTTTGTTTGCTCTTCTGAATTTTTTTTATCTTTTTCAAGCTTGCTGTTCTTTTGCAAAAAAGAGGTATCGCTTTCGGGTGCAAGGTCTTCGGGCTTATAATCATAATTTCCATCACCATAATCAGCAGCCTCTCCATTACCCTCATCCTCTGCATGTGCACCCAGCCTTATGTTGATGTGATTTTGCCAATCGTAAGCTATTTCATTGTCGCTTGCTTCGGGCTTTGCAAATTCAGAAGTGGCAGAGTAAGCAAGCGTTTTATCAGCAGAAACTTTTTTATAAAAGTAGGCCCATATAGGCAATGCCACCGAAGAGCCCTGACCTACTGCCGTGCTGCTGAAACGTATAAACCTGTCGTCGCAGCCCGTCCATGCTCCGCATAAAAGCTGTGGTGAATATCCCATAAACCATGCATCGGCGTTATCGTTGGTAGTGCCCGTTTTGCCGGCAATTTCTCCGCTAACTCCATAGCCCCATATTCTTCTGCCGGTACCGAATTTTAATACGCCTTCCATCATGCTTATTATTTCATAAGCGGTTGCTTCACTGATAACTTCTTTACGCTGCGGCGTATTTGTTTGCAAAATATTTCCATTCTTATCTTCAATGCGAATAATATACATAGGCTTTACATTAAAGCCTCTGCCCGGAAACATGGTGTATGCCTGCATCATTTCAAACAAAGAAATATCGGCGCTGCCTAATGCGATAGAAGGATAAGGAGGAATCTTTGCCTGTATGCTGCAATTTTTTAAAAAGTCTGCAAACCTTTTTGCTCCGTCATTACCCGAACCAATTTGCTTCATGATATAAGCAGTGGCGCAATTTTTTGAGAAAGCAAGCGCCTGCGCCATGGGCATTGTTCGCCCGGAACAAGTGCCGGAAGTTGCCGGGACAAGACCAAAGCCTCCGAAACTTTGTTGCGCATCAACCACCATTGTATTAGGAGTAAAGCCTGCTTCTTCAATTGCAAGACTGTACAATAAAGGTTTAATGGTAGAGCCAACCTGCCGCTTGGTATTTATATTTACATGGTCGTATTTAAAAGTTTTGAAATCAATACCGCCCACCCATGCTTTTACTTCGCCGTTCAAAGGGTCCATTGCCATAAAGCCCGCCTGCAGCATTTGCCTGCAATATTTAATGGAATCTAATGGCGTCATCACTGTATCGGTTTCACGTTTATTATTCCATGCAAAAACTTTCATCTTTGTTTTTACTAAAAATGATTTTTTAATTTCATCATCAGAGATGCCCTCTTTCTTCATGTTTTTCCATCGCTCACCCGCTTTCATTGCAGCGTCAAGTACATTCTCGTTTCCTTTCCAAACCGTTTTATTTTTTATGTTACCCTGAGAGTTGAGAATTTTTTGCATATAGCTTATATGCTTTGCCACAGCCTCTTCTGCATACAACTGCATTTGCGGATTGAGGGTGGTATAAATTTTTAAACCATCCCTATAAAGATCATAAGAATCGCCATTTGATTTTTTATGCTGCCTGCACCATTTTTTCATTTCTTCGCCAAGCACCATTCTGAAATATGGCGCAAGCCCTGTAGTTTCGTCCAGCTTTTTGTAATTAAGCTGAATGATTTTTGGTTTGATGGAAGCTGCTTCTGCTGCGGAGATATATTTGTTTCGCACCATCTGGTCAAGTACTGTATTTCTTCTGTCTCTTGCTCTTGACGGAGATACACGGGGATTATAAGCGGTTGAAGCTTTCAGCATTCCAATTAATACGGCGGCTTCTTCTACATTTATGCGGTCAGGCTCTTTTTGAAAAAATGTTTTAGATGCATTGCGAATGCCATACACATTATCACCGAAGGGAACCGTATTAAGATAAAGGGTGATGATTTCATCTTTTGTGAAATTTCTTTCAAGCTTTATGGCAATGATTGCCTCTTTTAATTTTTGAATCACTCTTGCTGCAGAATTACTACTGGGGTTTTCTGTAAAAAGATTTTTAGCGGTTTGCATAGTGATGGTGCTGCCGCCGCCTTCGTTGCCAAAAGAAGAGAGTGCTCTTAAGATAGCCCGCAGGTCAATACCGCTGTGTTTATAAAAACGCTCATCTTCTGTGGCTACCAAAGCTTGTACAGCGTATTTGCTTATGTCGTTGTAATTTACATTTACACGGTCTTGCAAAAAATATTTTCCCATCAACGTTCCGTCATCAGCATACACCTGACTTGAAAGTGAGGCGGAAGGATTTTGTAATTCTTCTATAGAAGGCATTTTACCAAACACGCCAAAGTTGGCAAGCAATAGGATCAAAACAAATAATCCCACACTGATAAAGAAAACACGCCAGATAATTTTTATGGATTTTTTCATAAATGAATTGTACGAATGTAATCTATGAAGTACAAGAATTAAAATAAGCGCAAATAATCTGCCCGAAATAATAATTAATACGAATTTAGAAAGATGATTTGGGAATAAGGTGATAATTGGAGGGAATTAATGTTTTGTTGGCAGAGAATTTTATTTATTTCTGTATTTCTTTTTAGGGTTACGACTGGTATGAAAAATTGAATTGATTGTAATCATTTCTTCTTTTTTGTAAAACGTATAAACAATTATATAAGGAAAAGTTCTCACCGGCGCTTCTCTGAAATTGCCTTTTCGTGATACCTAAGCCGTCACTTCTTTCTTCGTACCATTCGGCGGCTTCTGTAAATTCTTTATCCGCATCATCTAATAACCTGATTGAATACACTTTTATTTCGCTTTTATTTTTTTAGCAGCTTCAGTTGCTCTGCCAACAGATTGCTCCAAAGAGTATGTCTTTGCTTTTCCTTTTAAATAAGCATCTTCTCTTCTTTGTACTTCAGCAACAAAAGCCTCATTTTGCCAAAAGTCTTGTGTTTCTTCAATCTCTTCTTCTACCATTGCAAAAATGGCTTTTACTTTTTTTTCAGGAGCAGTTTCTATGTAATGGTGCAGTTTTTCACGAATTTCCACAGACTTCATTTGTTGTTGTGATTTAAAGCAAATTTACAGAATGCGCAAAATATTACAGGTCTGATTTAGAATGAATAAATAAATTTGAATAAAAAAATTACTTAAAACTTTCCCGGCAAAGCTTTTTCAATTAATTTTTTATATCCTTCAAGGTCTTTGGTCTGCTGAAGAATATCAATATTAGATTGGCTTATCATTGTGAAGCTATATTTATCTGTCGCCAACCAGGGAATTATTCTGTTGCCTGTCACGGGTTTTACTTTATCTACGTAAGTGATTGCTGTAGCAGCGTCAGTAAAAGGACCTACGAGCACAACCATGTAATTACTATCCAGCTTTACAGAGGTTACATTTGGTTTTTGAGTAGCATAATACTGCGTCATATTAAACCTGTTGAAGGCATTACGGGTTTCGTTCACATATACAGGGTCAACTTTATTAAGAAGAATGGCGACAAATTGCTGCTCATCAGGATTGAAAGTATATGTTCTCACTATAGATACAGCAGCTTTAGAAGTATCAGTACCAACTGCCTGCTGTTTAATCAGAGGGTTTGATACAACAGAATCCTTCTTCAGTTCTCTTTTATCAACGATAGTTTCTACCGGGTTAAGGTCAACAACACGGGTAACCTCATCATCTTTATATCTTGTTATCTGCAAACTGGTGAGATAGCTTTCAATTTCACTTCTGCGGCTAAGCACATCAATCATTGTTTCTGCTTTTTCTGCCAGCGGTGTATTATTACCCATCGCAGTAATCCCTTTTAATTTATCTATAGCTGTACTATCATCTCTTGTGGAAACATAATATATTGATTCTATGTAAAGCAATTGCGGAGTCCAGTATGTGTTTCCATACGTGCTGTCTGCAATTGCTTTTTGTGCTTTTGCTTCTTCAAATTTTCCTTCAATAAAAAGATTATAAATGGTTTCATATTTTTTGGTAGCAGGGTCAGCACTCTCTTTTTTTCCTGTTGCTGGATCATTTAAAAGAGCTGTCCACTTGCTGTTTTTGAATTCAGTGTTCAAAACATTTAGTGCGGAATCAGCAGAAAATTTTTTGCCGGTTTTAATATAGCAATAATATAAGTTGAAAAGGCTCTCTTCGACATGCTGATTCTCAGGAAATCTTTTGTTAAGCGTTTCGTATGCTTCGATGGCTTTATTATAATCTTCCAGCTCATTTTGAAGTATAACGCCGCTGTTGAAAAGAGCATTGGCAATTTTATTATTAGATGCTTTTAGTCTTTCATCCGTTAAGGGCAATCGTTTTAGCAATGCATCGAAAGTTATATCGCCTTCATCAAGCTCTTCATCTCCATTTGCACCGGCATCCTCAACATTCTCCAGCTTTATTGTATTGCTATCATTTCCACTAAGGTTTTTCTGGCCATTTTCATTTGCCATGCTGCTGTCTTCGGCGTTTTTTTCTTCTGCGGACTGCTGGGCAAGAGACTGGTTTACACCGGCAAGCCTGCGCCAGTTATCTACGTTGGGGCGATTTCCCCAGGCGGCTCTAAACGAATTAAACCCGGCGCCCTTCAAAGATGGATTATTGAAATACCATTCGCCTTTGCCGGCTCCGGAAAAAATATTGGGTGCTCCTAATGGTTGCTGTACAGCCGCATTTACAAAAGGAGTGGAGGCTCCCTCTGCATCTTCCTGCAGTCCTTGTGCTTTTCGCAATTGCCGCAATGTTTTTTTAATGAGTGCATTTCTTTCAGCTTCGGGCATGCGGGCAACAGTTTGCAAACTATCCTGTGTATGAATTGTTTTAATATTCTCGGCAATGTTTGCAAGCGCAGGCTGCCGGTTTGATACTCTGTTTTTATCATCTTCATTTGTAAGCACGCCAAGCTCTACGCTATCATAAAAATTTTTAGCGCTTACATAATTTGCATTTGCGTATTCAATATCGGCAATCAATAAAAAAGAAAGGCTTCGCTGCTCAGGATTTCCTGCATTATATTTCACGCTTTTCAACAGAAGATTGTGTGCCTGCTTCATATTGTTTCTTTGTGCCTCTAACTGTGCTGCGGAATAATAAATAATGTCGCGGTAATTCACGAACTTATCTTTATGAGCAAGCTTGAGAAGCCCATCAATTTTTTGCTGAATAATATCTGAGGTGTCGCCGCCGGAAACGGCAATGCTGTTGAGCCTTGCATATACTTCCATTACAGGGTCAAGAGTGTGTTCTGCACTTTTAGTAAAATACTTTGCCGATAATTCATCGAGCTTTGAAATCTGAAATAGCTGCCCTGCTAAAAATTCCCATCTTGCTTTTTCGTTTATGTTTGCTGCATTGTCCATTGCTTTGATTAAATGCGTGGCAGCGCTGTCGTATATTTTTTGGGTGTAAAACCAATAAGCTAAAGCTTCGTGCAAATCTGGCTGCAGGCGTTCGGGAAATTGAGGATCATGCCGCAAAATTTCAAGTAAGCTTATGGCTTCATAGCTTTTACCGGCATCAATATTATTTTTTGCTATCCATAATAAATCTTCATTTCTTCTGGGCGGGTATGAGGTTAACTTTTTAAGAAAGCTTTGATTTTCTTTTTCAGAGATACTAAAAACACCCGGATGGTTGCTTGCATTACTGCCGATAGAAATATCATAGCCCTCATCTTTAGGAGCGAATGCATAGTTGATATATTGAAATACGTGTGCTGAAGAATCAAAATCTTTTCTAAAATAGTAGGCTTTGCCCATGAGAAAATAGAGGTCATCTATCCAATCGTTGCGCAGGTCGTGCAAAAGAATTCCGGCGTTGCATTTATAAATTATACTATCAATATCTCCATCATAAGCGGTAACATCAAGACTATAATTGTAAAAGGGAAGCAGCTTTGTATAGCTTTCTTTATAAGCTGCCTTTGCCCTTTGAATTATATCGTTTAAACGATTGTTGGCATTAAAATAATAATTGTAGTGTGTAATTGTGTTCTGAAATATTTTTTTAGCATAAGGTAATTTAGCGGTAGTGGTTTTTTCTGATACCAGCGTTCGGTTCTCATATTGTTCTGGCTTCTTTAATTCAATAGTGGAGCCGGGCTGAGCGGTCAAATTTGTGTTACAAAAAAAAAGAAAAAAAATTATGAGCGTATAAATCAACTTTTTCATGCCTGCAAATATTCTAAAAATTAATGTAATACCCTTACTATTTCATTATAACTGAAAAGTTGCTCAAATTATTTCAAAAAAGGTTTATTTTTTAATCTCTTTTCCTAACTCTGCGTTAAGTATTATCTTTAATGTGAATAATAGAATATAATGGCAAAAAATGATATAAATTCTTCATTCAAAACATTTAAAAACCACTATCGTCTTGCAGTAACCAATGATGATACTTTTGAAGAGGTAATTACTTTTCGCTTATCCCGTTTTAGTGTATATATGGTTTTAAGTACCATTTTTGTTTTACTGGTTGGCTTTACTGTGGCACTGCTGGTGCTTACCCCACTAAAATACTATATACCGGGCTATGGAAGAAAGGAGAGCAGAGGTGAAATGAAGGCGTTGAAAATTAGAACAGATTCGCTGGAAAATGCTATACAATACAAGCAGAAATATTTAGACGACCTTAAAAACACGCTGAATGGTAATACTTCTGTGCAGCGGGATACAACTGCTATAAAAGTTCCCAAGACTGAAATTTCTAATGACTAACTAAAACAAATTGTAAAGATGAGCACTGACCGTGCATTGTGGCGGCAATTCTTTAGACCCATAGTAATTTTTTTTATAATAATAAATTCTGCCTCTTTGTTTTTGAAGAACTGGCTTCGTGAAAAAAATATCGATGCGGAAGTAGTAATGGCTGCCAATGCTTTATTTTTTATTCTTGCTATCATTAACGGCATTCTGCGCATACGGGCAATAAAAAATTCTAATCCGAATGTTTATGTACGGGCTTCTGCTGCAATTACTTTTATTAAGCTCATGGTGTCTGCGATTGCTGTAGCTATTTATCTTTTCACAGCCGGGGAAAACAAAAGCATATACGCTGTTATTGTGGGTATGGTACTGTATATATTTTATATGATAATAGAAACCAACGGCGCAATTAAAATGACGAAAAGAAAAAATGGCAGCAGTTGAGCATCCTATGCAGGCATTGCAGCATTATTTACCTGAAGGCAGCTTTGAAAGAGCTGTGCATTATTTGCACACTCACAAAGTTCATCTTACGGTAACAAGAGAACGAAAAAGTGTTTTGGGAGATTATCGAAATGCTGTTACCGGAAAAAATCATCGCATAAGTATAAATGGCAATCTTAATAAATATGCCTTTCTTATAACATTGCTGCATGAGCTTGCTCACCTGCTTGCTTTTGAAAAATTCGGCAATCGCATTGCATCACATGGTAATGAGTGGAAAACAATTTATCGCAGATTACTTGCTGATTTTATCACAACAAAAATATTTCCTGCAGAAATTGAAAATGCTTTAAGGCAATCGCTGCAAAATCCCGCTGCGAGCAGTTGTGCAGAAGATGGGTTGATAAGAGTATTAAAACTATATGACATGCAGAAAGAAAGTTTTTATTTCATTGAACAATTACCGGCAGGCAGCCGGTTCAAAACAAAAGAAGGGAAGGTATATCAAAAAGGAGTGAGGCTGCGCAAACGCTATAAATGCAAGGAAATAAAAACGGGATTAGAGTATTTGTTTAGCCCGGTATATGAAGTGGAGAGAGTAGAATAAATAAAAGATTTGTTTAGCTAACTATAGTAAATTTTTCCCTTTGCATGGTTTTGCGATTGTAACCCCGCCAGGATTCAAACCTGGAACCTTCCCGATAGTAATCGGGTACTCTGTTCAGTTAGCTAAAATATAATAAGCCCCACAGTCATGAGGCTTTTTTGTGACCCCGCCAGGATTCAAACCTGGAACCTTCTGATCCGTAGTCAGATACTCTATTCAGTTAAGCTACGGGGCCAAAATTCTTTAAAGCAGCAAATATAAAAAAAATGACGCATCCATAAAAATGCGTCATATCGTTTCTAAATTAAGAAGGATTAATTACTTCAATCCCCACAGTTCAATGTGTGCTTTATCAATTGGGAAATTCGGTATTGTTCTGTACACGTAAACTACTTTCTTTAATTTACGATCTCCGCCTTCAAGATCGATAACCCTGCTTTCTTCACCCGCCTTAAAATCAGCTTTAAGGTCAACATTCTGCCTGGTTTCATTATCAAAAACCACTTCCATGGTTTCAATATGCACGGGGGCATCTGTTACCTTTATACGAATAGCTTTAAAAACATCTGCACCAAGTACAATGATTTCATCTTTGTCACCACTGAAATTAGCGGTAGTTTCACCAATCTTGTGCCATCCTTCCTTGTTGCTGGTTTCAACTGCTACTTTTTGTGCGAAAGTGAAATTGAGAGAGAGCAACAGGGCGGATAAAATTAGGAGTGTCTTTTTCATAATATTTAATTTTTTATTTACTCAAACAAAACAAACTTCGTTCCATTCTCTGTAATTATAAAATGTTAAAGATTAGGTAGTATACTGAAGGAAAAAATGTACAAGTTTTTTAAAGAAGTAATAACAAAAGATTCCGATTCGATATAAATAAAAAATAAGAATCACAAAGCAAAATCAAAAAAGCAGGGATCAAATATTAAATCTTCAATCTTCAATTTTAAATCTTATAAATGCTTCTATCGCTGCATACTTAGTTAATCCAAGCGCCGCATACAAATTAGCGGTATTTGCATTTCGCTCTTCGGCGCGCTGCCAAAATTCCCGAACATCATTTCCCTGAAAAGGCACCATATCTTTCTGGCTTTGATGAATGAAAATGCCATACCTTTTTTTCATCACCTGATCTGGGCTCATGGGTATTGCCATTTCAATGTCTGCCATATCCCACTCCTGCCATGCCCCGCGATAAAGCCAAACCCAGCAATCGTTGAGCCACGCCTCACCGCTTTCTTTTAATCTTTTTAAGCTTTCAAAAATAATATCGAGACAAACCTTGTGTGTGCCATGCGGGTCTGCTAAATCTCCGGCGCAGTAAACCTGGTGAGGTTTTATTTTTTGAAGAAGTTTCATTGTCAACTCTATGTCTTCTTCGCCCATTGGTTTTTTTTCAATAACACCCGTTTCATAAAAAGGAAGATTTTGAAAATGCCAGTTATCTTCGGACAAACCTACATACCTGCAGGTGGCCTTGGCTTCGCATCTTCTTATCAATCCTTTAATGGCTCTTATTTCAGATGTATCAATTTCATTTGGCTGCTTTGCGGAAAGAAACTTTTTAGCTTCTTCAAGAATGCCATGACTTTTTTCATTATCCATTTCAAACATATCTTCAAAGCCAACTGCAAAATCAATAAAGCGTGTTACAAATTCATCTGCAACTGCAATGTTGCCGCTGGTTTGATAAGCCACATGCACATCATGCCCCTGCTCATGCAGCCGCATAAAGGTGCCGCCCATGCTTATAATATCATCATCAGGATGCGGAGAAAAAATCAAACATGTTTTGGGATAAGGCTCGCTGCGCTCAGGATGTTCAGGAATTATAGCATTGGATTTGCCGCCAGGCCAGCCGGTAATGCTATCACGCAGTAAATAAAAAACCTGCAGATTTATTTCATAAGCATCGCCTTGCTCCACAAGTAAATCACCCAAACCATTTTCGTTGTAATCATTCGTTGTTAAGCTAAGAACAGGTTTATTTAATTTAAGCGCCATGTTTACAACTGCACGCTTAATCATTTTTGGAGACCATTCAATTTCACCCGTTAACCACGGCGATTTGAATCGTGTAAGATTTGATGCTGCAATCTCATCGAGCACAAAGGTGCAATTATCGTGTTGCTGCAAAATGCTTGCGGGCACCTGTTCTGTTATATGTGCTTCCACCGCTTTTACAACAACCGGCGCTTTATTTCCCCATGCCATAAGCAAGATGCGTTTTGCTTTCATAATAGTGCTGATGCCCATTGTGATTGCCAGTCGCGGAACTCTTGAAATGTTTTGAAAATCTTTTGCATTGGCAATGCGTGTAATGTTATCAAGATTAATGAGACGTGTTTTAGAAAAAAAGCTTGAGCCCGGTTCATTAAATCCAATATGACCATTAGCGCCAATGCCAAGAATTTGCAATTCAATACAACCGGCATCCTCAATCATTTGCTCATATTGCTGGCAATGCTCTTTTACTTTTTCTTTTGTAATGCTGCCATTGAGAATATGAATATTTTCTGGATTGATATCTATGTGATTGAAGAGATGCCGCTGCATAAAGCTGCAGTAGCTTTGATAAGCATCTTGTGAAATAGGAAAATATTCATCGAGATTGAAAGTGATTACATTTTTAAAGCTAAGGCCTTCTTCACGGTGCAAATGAACCAATTCTGCATACATGCTTATAGGCGTGGAGCCGGTGGCAAGCCCTAATATGCAAGCCTCACCCTTGTATTGTTTTTCTTTGATGAGCTTTGCAATTTCAGCAGCAACATATCCAGAGCCTTTCTTTAGAGAAGGGAAAATCTCTACGGGAATTTTTTCGAATGAATCTGCCATACCTTTCATAATATTATTATTTGCTGTAATAAACAAAGCATCAAACATTAAAAATTGAATGTTATCATTACAGTAATTTGTAATGAAATTAGAGAAAGAATTCATCACTTGAAAAAGCAAGTGATAAAATAAAAACAGGAAATAAGAAGCTACATTAATATTCCAGCAATAGTTGCTGAAAGATAGGAAGCAAGTGTTCCGCAAAACAAAGCTTTGAGACCAAGCTTTGCCAAATCGCTTCTGCGTTCGGGAGCCAGCGCACCAATGCCTCCTATCTGCATGCCCACACTGCTGAAATTAGCGAAGCCGCATATTGCAATGCTTATAATTAATAATCCTTTTTCAGTTACAATGGGCACCGATTTATTGGTAAGATTTTGAAAGGCTACAAATTCATTAATCGAAATCTTTTGACCCAGCAGTGTTGCTGCATTGTTTACGTCGGCAGCAGGCACACCCATTGCCCAGGCAAAGGGATAAAATATTTTTCCGAATATCCAGTTTAGCGTAAGATTGAAATGTGGATTGAATATATGCCCAATGTGTACCAAAGTATAATCGAGCAAAGCAATTACAGAGATGAAGCCAATGAGCATAGCAATTACATTCATAGCAATTTTAAAACCATCTGATGCCCCATGAGATACAGCATCTATTACATTGATGTAATGACTTTTTACCTGCAGCTTTACATGACCCAATGTTTGACTTTCTTCGGCCTCAGGAAAAACGATTTTAGAAATTACGAGAGCGCCGGGTGCAGCCATCAGGCTTGCAGTAATTAGCTTTGGTGCAAGATTTAAACCCGCTTGTGCGCCCATGTTGGCATATACTACAAGAATGCCTCCTGCAATGCAGGCAAGGCTTCCGCTCATGCTGGCAAGCAGTTCACTTTTCGTCATACCTTTTAAATAAGGCTGAATCATTACCTGCGCTTCTACCTGCCCCACAAAAGCGCTGGCAACATTGCTTAATGCCTCCGCGCCGCTAACACGCATAATAAAATTCATGGCACGTGCAATTACAGATACAATGCGCTGCATAATTCCATAATGATAAAATATGGCTACCAGTGCGCACACCAAAATAATAGTAGCTGTAACGTTGAAGGCAAATACAAATCCACCCTTAATATAATTAGCAATGGAGCCATCGCCTTGCTGCACAGCGATTCCGCCATAAACAAATGAAGCGCCCTGCCAGGCAAATTGTTCTATCTTGCCCATACCGCGTCCAAGAATTTCGAAAAAATCTGCAACCGGTTTCACCTTAAAAATGAGCACCGCAATTAGAATTTGTAATCCAATACCGCTAAGAACCAAGCGATAATTAATTTTCTTTTTGTTGTTTGAGACGAGAAAAGCAAGACCCAGAATTAAAACGATGCCAAAGAAACCCTGAAATCTTTCCATATAAGCAATTGTTGTGTTGAGCGATGAAGGTAGATATTTTTCAGTTTGTGGTTTATGGTTTATAGTTTATCGTTTATCCGGTGAATGTTGTGTATGTTGTATTCGAAAATTTCAATAAATAAGAACGCAATATAAAAGTAAAACAGAGACTTTGAGTATCACTTAATGAAAGCATTTTTACATCGGAAATATTAAAATAAAAAAGAGGCTGACTCTACTTTTGAAACAGCCTCTGATTTCTTTTTAAAAGCTTTGTAAATTACAGGTGCGCCTGAATTTTTTTCTCAATCATTGATTTAGGAACAGCACCTATTTGTTTATCAACCACCTTTCCGCCTTTAATAAAAAGTATGGCGGGTATAGAAGTGATGCCATAGTTCATGCTAACCTGCGGGTTTTGGTCAACATTTAATTTACCCACATTTATTTTGCCATTATATTCTTTTGCAAGGTCTTCTATTATAGGTCCAATTGCACGGCAGGGACCGCACCATTCTGCCCAAAAATCAACTACTGTAAGCTTATCGCTGTTTAATACAGCAACTTCAAAGTTTGAATCTGAAAATTCTAATGCCATAATTGTATTTTAATGAATGAATGAATAGAATATCTTTTAATCAAAAATAAATCCAAAAAAAATTAAAAGCAGAAATTAAATTCCACATTGTTAATAATGACGAAGCTACAGGTAAATGCTGACAAGGGGACAACGTTTAAGAAAGCAAGCTTTGGCGGGCCAAGAATTCAAGCTTACGGTTAATATCAATGAGCTTATTGGTAAGTTCAATATTTTCTCTTCTAAGGCGATAAACTTCAAAAGCCGTTTCAATAAAAATTTTTACGTCATTTTCGTTCCATGGTTTGGAAAGATATTTGTAAACTTGCCCCCGGTTAATTGCATCAACTACGGCGTTTATGTCAGTATAGCCGGTAATAAGAATTCTGATAGGTTCGGGATGAGTTTGTAAAATTGACTCAAAAAATTCAATGCCTGTAGTTTTGGGCATACGCTGATCGCTGAGTATCACGTGTACTTCATTGGCATCGAGAATTTTGTTTCCTTCATCTGCAGATTCTGCCAAAAAAATATTGTATGCCCGGCGAAAAGTTGCATTAAAGGCTGTAAGGTTATGGGGTTCATCATCTATATATAACACATTAATTATTTTTTCTTTCATTTTTTTGGGATAAGGTGCATATATTCGAGACCAAAATAAGATAAGGAAATCGGATAAAATTAATATTAATTTTTTTTTTGTATATTTAATTTTCTTTCTAATCACACCCTGCGAATCACAATCCAGATAACTGCGAATTACACCACGCAAATTAATTTTAATATACAATTAATGGAGAAAGAGCTCCGCATACGTGCATTCAGGGCTTCAGAAGACCCTGAAACCTGCAGAAAATTTATTATTGGCCATAGAAAGGTTTTAGAGAATCATGGAATTAATAAAGTAACTTCTTTTGCAGAAGACTGGGTGCACAGCAGCACTGTATTTGTAGTGGTTGTAGAAACCATGAATGGTGAAAAATTATATGGGGGTGCAAGAATTCATGGCTATGAAGAAAATAGTTTTTTACCAATAGAAGAGGCTATTTCAGAGATGGATAGCCGCATACATTATGTGATTAAAAAATATGCAGCCAATGGTACAGGCGAACTTTGCGGTTTATGGAATTCTTTAGAAGTGGCAGGCCTGGGAATAGGGAGTTTGTTTCCTATAAGGGCAGGCATTGTCGTCGCTGAACAGGCAGGGCTTAACTCACTTTTTTTTCTTTGTTCCCCGCTTACTGTACGATTTAATAAATGGGTGGGCAGCCGCATTATTACAGAAATAGGCAATGAGGGCACTTTCTACTATCCTAAGCTGGATTTGCTGGCAACAGCAGTAGTGCTTGAAGATGCTATTACAGTTGAGCATGCACATCCAAGGGAGAAAGAAAAAATATTTTTTATGCGCAATAATCTTAATTTTACCACTGTAGAAAAGTCACCATTTAAAAATGTGTATGTAACCGTGCATTACGAATTAACTTTAGCGGATATAAAAATGAACGAGGTTTACATATAATAGAAATTTATATAATTCCAATGTCCTTTGCAAATGAAGAAAATTACATTTTCGCTTGTTTCCATATTTATTATGAACCTGCTTCCACTGGTGTTTAAGCCCCAATTGATTTTTCATTATAAAACCCTGTTTCTTATAATTATATCTTTATTTATTTGGTTTACCCAACCGGCATTTAGTCTTAAAGAAACCAAACATAATAAATCAACTGATAAATATTCTATTCTTTATATTTTATTGGCATCAGGATTCAGCATGATTTTCTCTGTAACAGAGTGGGCCTATTTCACAAATCAATCTGCTAACATAATAATGAATATTATTGGGGTAATTATGATTATAGGGGGCCTAATGCTGAGAATATGGGCAATAAGAACCTTAGATCGTTTTTTTACTGCAACCGTTCAAATTAAACAAGAGCAACATCTTATTAAGCAAGGACCTTATGCTATTGTGAAACATCCTGCCTATACGGGAGCCTTTTTTTCAATAACAGGTGTTCCGGTTTTTTTAAACGACAATGTAAGCATTTATATAACCGCATTGCTTTTAGGTATTGCTTATTATATAAGAATAGCGGAAGAAGAAAAAGTGTTATTGAATTATTTTGGAAACGAATACCGGGAATATTCAAAACATGTAAAAAAATTTTTACCGTTTATTTGGTAGATAATTAATGTTTTTAATGCGAGTAAATAATTATATACTGAAACTGCTTTTTTCTTCTATTCTTTTTTTATGCCTTGGGGTCAAGTTGTTTGCCCAGCCCGTTAAATATACCCAATCTTCCAAAACAATTACTATTGGCAGCAAACTTGAAATTCTGGCAGACAGCTTTAAAAAATATAACAGCACAACAATATTGTCTGCAAACAGCTTCACGAAAAGTTCAAAAGAAATTCCGGTATTCCCTGTTACCAAGTACCCCATTTGGCTTAAATTTAGTGTGGCAAATAAAACTGTAGAGCCCAGTATTTATTTTTTTATACAGTACTATAATGTTTCCGAAATAAATATCTACAAATCTGAGGGCAATAGATTAATGCTGATTTTTAAAGACGGAAATGCTTTTAAGCATATTCCTGACTACGCATCAGGCTCTTTCTTTGTATCGAACCTGCATCTGCCTCCTGAACAAAAAGCAGATTATTATATTCAACTGTCAAGTAAACACCCTGTATTGCTACCTTTTTATATTGGCTCTCTAAAAAGTATTGAAAAAAGAATTGCTCAGCAATCATTTATTATTTCAACCTATTTAGGAATGCTAATAGCCGTTTTTTTATATAACCTGTTTCTCTTTATAGCTACCCGGGACAAAAATTATCTTATCTATGTAATCTATATATTTTTTCTTGGTTTTGCACAATTTACACTTGCAGGCTACACATTCAGATATTTCTGGCCACTTCTGCCGGTAGTAAATAATTATGCGGTGCCTGTAACCACTTCGCTTGCAGGCGTCACGGGAATTTTATTTGCCATGTATTTTTTAAGAACAAAAACCCATACACCAAAAGCACATAAAGTATTTATAGTATCCATTTACCTGTTCTTGCTTGCAATCGTTCTTAGTATTGCAGGTAATAATAATATTAGTTATTTTATTATTGATTTTGACAGTGCACTTGCAGGATTAATTTCCATTGCCGCTTCTTACCGCATTGCTAAAAAGGGATACAGACCGGCACTTTACTATCTCATTTCATGGATCTTTTTTTCCATTGGATTAGTTGTGTTTAGTTTACGAAATCTTGGCATTCTTCCAATCAATAATTTTACTACTTACATACTTTACCTTGGCTCTGCAATCGAAGCGGTGCTGCTTTCTATTGCCCTTGCCGATAAAATAAATATTTTAAAGAAAGAAAAAGAAATATCTCAGGCTGCAGCATTGAGTGCTTCACTTGAAAATGAACAACTGGTAAGGGAACAAAATATTATACTGGATCAAAAAGTAACTCTGCGCACCCAGGAACTTCAATCTGCAAATACACAATTGAACCGGGTATTGAATAATCTTAAAGACACGCAAACGCAATTAGTTGAGGCGGAAAAAATGGCCTCATTAGGGCAGCTAACAGCAGGTATAGCACACGAAATAAATAATCCTATTAACTTTGTAAAATCAAATATTTCTCCTTTGCGTCTTGATATAAAGGATATTATTCACGTACTTGACGAATACAATAAACTGCATATTACCCCTGAAATAAAAATAGAAGAGCACTTAAAGCAAATAAAACAATTACAAAGCAATATTGATCTAAATTTTATTAAAGCCGAAATCCAGGAGCTTATTAAAGGAATTGAAGATGGCGCAAAGCGCACTGCTGATATTGTTCAGGGTCTGCGTACTTTCAGCCGTTTAGACGAAGGTTCTGTTAAAAGAGTAGATGTTCATGCCGGTATTGAATCAACCCTTGTGCTTTTACGTAACAGCATTCCCTGGTACATCAATA
Source organism: Chitinophagales bacterium (assembly GCA_038206235.1). Classification (GTDB taxonomy): domain Bacteria; phylum Bacteroidota; class Bacteroidia; order Chitinophagales; family Chitinophagaceae; genus JBBRBB01. Next base: position 1,754 of record JBBRBB010000015.1, on the reverse strand, counting down.
TAAAAAAACAATTTGAGGCAAGAGCAGATATAGAATGTTATCCCGGAAAACTAAACCAGGTATTTATGAATCTTATTAATAATGGCGTTCAGGCTATTACAGCCAAACCTCAAAAGCAGGATGAATCAATTGAAATAAGAACCCGGAATGACGAAGAAAATAATATTGAAATATCTATAAAGGATACAGGCATTGGAATGTCAGAAGATACAAAGCACAAAATCTATGAACCTTTTTTCACAACAAAAGAAGTAGGTGAAGGAACTGGTCTCGGTATGGCCATCGTTTTTAAAATTGTCCAGAGCCACCAGGGCAAAATTGAAATTATTTCAGAGCCGGGAAAAGGAGCGGAGTTTATAATAACTTTACCCTGTGAGCTTCCTGAAGTGGTTGTTTCATAAATATCCAATATGCAAATTGACGATAAAAGAATTCGGCTGCTCTACATAGATGATGAGAATAATAACTTATTATCTTTCCAGGCCGGCTTTCGCAGAAAATACCAGGTATTTACTGCTTCTTCGGCCGCAGAGGGCTTAAAAATACTGAATGATGAGCCCGATATTCATGTAATTATCGCAGACCAGCGAATGCCCCACTCTACCGGCGTTGACTTTTTTAATATAGTGAGAAAAGCCCATCCTGATCCCCTGCGTATTTTATTAACCGGCTATACTGATGCCGAAGCTATCATTGATGCCATAAATAAAGGAGAAATTTATCGCTACATTAAAAAACCCTGGGACGATTTTGAAGTGCAGACTGCGGTTCACAATGCTTATGAAATCTATATTACAAGGCAGCAATTAAAAAAGAAAATGCACGAACTGCAAAAAACAAATGATGAGCTCAACAGGTTTGTGTACAGCACATCTCATGATCTGCGCTCCCCGCTCGCTTCTATCATGGGCATTCTTAATCTTGCCAAAATGGAGAATTCAGTAATTGATCCCAATAATTATCTCTCCATGATTGATACTTGTGTAAACAGGATGGATGTCTTTATACAAAAGATTATTGAATATTATAAAAGCATTCGTGTAGAAGATGAAAAAGACCTTATTGATTTTGAAACGATACTGAATGAAAACATTGCGATATGCAAAATGCAAAGACCCGAAGTAAAATTTGCTGTTAATATAAATCAGCCGGTTCAATTTATGAACGACGGCTTCCGGCTTTCTGTAATATTAGATAATCTTATTTCCAATGCGGTAAAATATCAGAAGCCTTTTTCGCAAAGCCCTGAAGTTACAATAACAATTAATGCAGATACGCATAAAGCTATTATTGAAATTGAAGACAATGGTATTGGCATCATTGAAGATCATCTGAACAATATTTTTAAGATGTTTTTTCGCAGCTCAAGCGCGGTAAACGGTCTCGGCATAGGATTATTTATTGTAAAGGAAGCTTTAACCCGCATGGGCGGTGAAGTTTCTGTACATTCTGCATTTGGTGTGGGCACTTCGTTTCATATAATGATACCCAATTATCTTACCTAATTTTTTTATTCAGCTAATAAATTGTTTATATTTTTATCAAAATGTTCTAATACAAGAAAATTAAACAGAAGGAACGATGCGCAAAGGGAGTCTAGTAATTTGTTATTATTGGCTTAATGGACATTTGTAATGGTAAAATCGTTTAAAACTCAATGTGGTATTAGCTTTGGTTTAAATGAAAGGTATGAATAAAAAAATTGCTTTTATTGTGGGTCAAAAATAACCTTAAAATATGGCTATGCCAGAGGT
>JBBRBB010000014.1:0-103894 GCA_038206235.1 Chitinophagales bacterium | reverse complement strand
AAAACCGGATAAATTTTGAATAATTAACATAGGTGGAAAAAAAGGCTATTGCTTAAAAGTTGAAAAATTGTACTAATTGTGAATAACAACAAACTCAATTAGTATGACAAACTATCCAACCAATGTAAGCAACAGCCAATGGCAAATTATATCAATTTTTCTAGATGTAGAACGGAATAGAAAATACGAGTTGCGAGAAATTATAAATGCCATTTTATACTTAGTAAAAACTGGATGTCAGTGGAGAATGCTGCCTGCTGATTTTCCAAAATGGCCCATTGTCTATTATTACTTTTCTACGTGGAAAAAGAACGGGATTTGGGAGCATATCCATGAATCTTTAGTTGAAAAACTAAGAAAGCGACAAGGCAAAAATGAGGAACCTAGTATAGGAATTATAGATGCTCAATCAATAAAGTCAACGCTTGTAAGTAGCGAAGACAAAGGGTTTGATGCGGGCAAGAAGGTGAAAGGAATTAAGCGACATATTATAGTAGATACGCTTGGTTTGATATTGGCAGTCGTTATTCAGAGTGCCTCAGTTCAGGATCGGGATGGCGCAACAAGTGTAGTAGAAAAACTGACAGAGAGCTGGAAGAAAATAGTCAAAATTTTTGCCGATGGTGGCTATGCCGGAAAACTGATTACAGTAATAAAAGAAAGGTTCAAAATTGAATTGGAAATAATAAAAAGAGATGAATTACACACATTTAAAATATTACCAAAACGATGGATTGTGGAACGAACATTTTCTTGGATAGATACCAATAGGCGAAATTCAAAAAATTATGAAAGGCTTAATCAAACTAGTGTGACAATGGTGCATTTATCCGCCATACGAATTATGCTGAATCGTTTTTAAACAGTTTCTAAGAGAGCCTCTTAATAATATTCTTATTGTAGTTTTTTTTGTGATACCGGCTTGTGAATTCTATTAGACTTTCGTTCTCGCCAAACGTGTAGACTCTTTTGCTGTATATCATTATTCAGCTTTAGTGTTCAAACTATAAATGTTTCTGCTATATAAAATCTTTAAAGAGTAAATGATATTTAATTTCGGGCTAAAATTTTTTCAAATTTAATTATGCAGAATAAACTATCAGGCTGGAATGATACAATCGCAGCACTGGCAACACCGCAGGGTATGGGCGCAATAGCTGTGATACGTGTTAGCGGAAGAAATGCTATTGATATTGTAAACAATATTTTTCCTTCGAAAGATTTATCACTTCAGCACACTCACACATTGCATGTAGGTTTTCTTAAACATAGTGATGTAATATTAGATGAAGTTGTTGTTTCAATTTTTAAGTCACCACATTCTTATACAGGCGAAGATGTTGTTGAGATTTCTTGTCATGGCTCTGTGTATGTACAACAAAAGATATTGCAAACATTGGTTGAGCTTGGAGCACGAATTGCAAAACCGGGTGAATTCACTTTGCGTGCATTTTTAAATGGAAAGCTTGACCTTGCGCAGGCAGAAGCTGTAGCCGATTTAATTGCAGGGAATACTGAAATGGCAAACAGAACAGCAATACAAAATATGAAGGGGGGATTTTCCAATGATTTAAAACAAATAAGAGAACAGTTGCTGCAATTTTCTGCATTAATAGAATTGGAACTCGATTTTTCACAGGAGGATGTGGAATTTGCCGACAGGAAAAAATTGTATGAACTTTTAAATCATGCCAAAGAATTGGTTCAGCAATTACTGCAATCATTTATACTTGGCAATGTTATTAAAAATGGTGTGCAGGTAGCAATTATAGGTAAACCGAATGTTGGCAAGTCAACGTTATTAAACACTTTGCTGAACGATGAGAGAGCCATTGTTAGTGAAATTGCAGGCACCACACGTGATACAATAGAAGAGATGCTCAATATTAATGGAGTTCTTTTTAGATTGATTGATACAGCAGGCATTCGCAAACATGTTACAGATTCAATAGAAAGTATTGGTGTTTCCCGCAGCATAGAAAAGATGCGGAGCGCTGATATAGTACTCTATATGTTTGATGTAAATGAAACGGATGTTGCCGGCCTGCTGCAGAGCATAGAAGAATTAAAAAATGAAGAGATTAAATATTTATTAACGGGCAATAAAGCTGATGATGCCACTATAAATTATGAAGCACAATATTGCATTAATGATAAAATTATTTTTATTTCTGCAAAGGAGCACCGGAATATTGATGAGTTAAAAGAGCAATTATTTCAAAAAGCCATTGGCAGCGAAGCACTCTCTAAACAAACTATAGTTACTAATGCACGGCATGTATCGGCTTTGCAAAAAGTAAAAGAAACAATTGATGAAATTATGGAAGGGTTGAATGAAAATTTACCAGGCGACCTTCTTTCAACCACTATAAAACAATGTTTATTTTATATTGGAGAAATAACCGGCGAGATTACAAACGAAGAGCAGTTAGATTACATATTCAGTAAGTTTTGTATCGGAAAGTAACCGGCGCAAAACCATAGAATAACAATCTTGCAAATAAATCAACGAAAAGGACCTAATCAATATGCAAATAATAAAATCCATACAAAACAGAATTTACGAATTAAGAGGCGAAAGGGTAATCCTGGACAGAGATTTAGCTTCGTTGTATGACGCGCCTACAAAGGTTCTTAATCTTGCCGTTAAACGTAACATAGAAAGGTTTCCGTCTGATTTTATGTTTCAGCTTAAAAATGGTTATGTTGTTTTGAATGTCGGCTCCGGCGTTTATCATTTTGAAGGTGTAAAATCTTTTACAGTAAATGCAAAGAGAGAATAAAAATAGAACCCCCTGACGGTCATGACAGTTACAAGATTTTTGGGTTCTACTTTTACATTTCCATTTTGAAGTACAGAATAAATCTTTAGCGAATGCAGATAATTTTTGGTATCATCTTTCACTTCATCGGAGGCTTTGCTTCAGGCAGTTTTTATGTGCCTTATAAAAAAGTAAAAGGCTGGCATTGGGAAAATTACTGGCTCGTTGGCGGCTTGTTTTCCTGGTTGATTATTCCGCCGCTGGCAGCATGGATTACCGTTCCAAACTTTACTCAAATCATTGCACAAACAAGTGCATCCACCTTTTGGTGGACGTATTTCTGGGGCATACTCTGGGGCGTCGGTGGTTTGATGTATGGGCTTGGTATGCGGTATCTTGGTATGTCATTAGGTAATTCAGTATTGCTTGGTTTTACATCAGCATTCGGTGCACTGGTTCCCTCTATTTATTACAATTTTCATCCTGAGCCAGGCAAAACCACATTGCATGATTTACTTACAACATCATGGGGGCGAATTGTATTAATAGGTATAATTATTTGTTTGATTGGAATTGTTATCTGTGGTCGTGCTGGTGTATTGAAAGAAAAAGAATTGTCTGAAGAAAAAAAGAAAGAAAGCATCAAAGAATTTAGTCTTGTAAAAGGCTTAATCGTGTGTATTATCTCCGGCATTCTCAGCGCCTGTTTTAATTATGGCATCGAGGCAGGCTCAGCAATGGCTGATGCAGCCAATACAATATGGAAGGCTGCACACCCGGCAGAAACAGTAAACTTTTTATACCGCAACAATGTAATTTATATCGTGCTGCTCTGGGGCGGCTTAACCACCAATTTTATCTGGTGTATTCTGCTTAATGCACGCAATAAAACTTTTGGCGATTATACTGATAAAAAAACACCGCTTGCACGCAACTATTTTTTCGCGGCATTGGCAGGCACAATATGGTTCTTACAATTTTTCTTTTACGGTATGGGCGAAAGTAAACTCGGCAACGGCGCCAGCAGTTGGATATTGCATATGGCTTTCATCATACTCGTGGCAAATATGTGGGGCTTTGCATTGAAAGAATGGAAAGGTGTTACAACAAAAACACGAACAACAATTATTGCAGGCGTTATTACAATTATTATATCGGTGATATTGGTAGGTGTCGGAAATGCGATGAAGTAAGGTCAGCACCAATCCTAAAGCAGAAAACAGAAAACAAAAAATTATTTAATAAGTTATGGAAACAGAAAAAAAAAATGCTGTTAACAACACCCCTTTAGGGGATGGGGGCGTTGCTGGTGGCTTTAAACACGTAAGCTACTTATGGAATGATGAAGAAGCCGCAAAGCTTGCAGGCGATGAAGTAGCATTATTAGGGTATCGTTCTAATTTGTTAGGTGCTGATTTACGTTTAACAAATTATGGCGGTGGCAACACATCATGCAAAACGATGGCGAAAGACCCGCTTACAGGAAAAGAAGTAGAAGTAATGTGGGTAAAAGGTTCCGGCGGTGATTTGGGAACGATGAAACGCAACGGTCTTGCCGCTTTGTATGTTGACCGTTTGCGCAGCCTGAAAAATATTTATCGTGGCCTGGAATATGAGGATGAAATGGTGGAGTTGTTCAATCATTGCATTTATGATTTGAGTTCCAAAGCGCCATCAATAGATACGCCGTTGCACGGCTTTATTCCCTTCAAACACATAGACCATTTGCATCCTGATGCAGCCATTGCAATAGCCGCTGCAAAAGATGGGGAGAAGATTACAAAAGAATTATTTAATGGAACAATTGGTTGGGTAAAATGGCAAAAGCCCGGTTTTGAATTGGGCTTGATGTTGAAGCAATGTCTTGATGAAAACCCCGGCATACGTGGCATCATGCTCGGTTCACATGGTTTATTTACCTGGGGTGATACTGCGTATGAAAGTTATATCAATACACTTGAAGTAATTGAACGTTGTGCTCAATATCTCGAAAGCACAAGCCCCTCCGTCCCTAAAGGGGAACTAAGAAGGCCAACTTTTGGCGGAGAGAAAATCAAGTCTTTACCAAAGGAAGAAAGGCTTGCAAAGGCTGCTGCACTCGCTCCAATTTTAAGAGGCTTCTGTTCAAACAGCGATTTACAAAGTTTCCCCCCACCGGGGGGACGGAAGGGGGGCTGGGGCATGATTGGTCATTTTACCGATGATGAAAGAGTGTTGGAATATATTAACTCAAATGATCTGGGAAGATTAGCGCCAATGGGCACAAGTTGTCCCGACCATTTTTTGCGCACAAAAATTTCTCCGCTTGTTTTAAATCTAACAACAAATGAAGATGTAAGTAATGTTGCTGCAATTAAAGAAAAGCTTGCTCCTCAATTTGAAGATTACAGAAAAATGTATGCAGACTATTATAATACGTGCAAGCATACAAACAGTCCTGCCATGCGTGATGCAAATCCTGTTGTAATAATTTATCCCGGCGTTGGCATGTTTACTTTTTCAAAAGATAAGCAAACAACAAGAGTAGCGAGTGAATTTTATATCAATGCCATTAATGTAATGAAGGGTGCAGAAGCTGTGAGTGAGTACACATCATTACCAAGGCAAGAGGCATTCAATATAGAATACTGGCTACTTGAAGAAGCAAAGCTGCAGCGTATGCCTAAACCAAAATCATTAAGCGGAAGAATTGCGCTGATAACAGGAAGTGCCGGTGGAATTGGAAAAGCCATTGCAAAGAAATTTGCAGAAGAAGGGGCCTGTGTTATCATCAACGATATTAATGAAGAACGCATGTACGATGCCATGCAGGAATTTCAAAAACAATTTGGAAGAGATACTGCAGCATCAACTTTATTAGATGTTACAAATAATGAAAGCATAGAAAAAGCTTTTGCCAATGCGGCGCTGGCATTTGGTGGTGTTGATATTATTGTAAACAATGCGGGCATCAGCATTTCAAAATCAATCACAGATCATTCAATAGAAGATTGGGATAAGTTGTATGATATTTTAGTGAAGGGACAATTCTTTGTTTCAAAAGTTGGTGTTGAAGTAATGCGTAAACAAAATATCGGTGGTGATATCATCAATATTGTTTCAAAAAATTCTGTCGTTGCGGGACCGGACAACGCCGGTTACGGAAGCGCAAAAGCAGCGCAGGCGCATCTTACACGATTACTTGCTGCTGAACTTGGTGGAGATAAAATTCGTGTGAATACCGTGAATCCTGATGCTGTTATTTCAGACTCAAACATCTGGGCAGGCGGCTGGGCAGAAGGTCGTGCAAAAGCTTATGGCATTAAGGTTGAAGAACTACCGGCTTATTATGCAAAACGCACATTGCTCAATGAAACTATTTTACCTGAAGATATTGCCAACGCCTGTTTTGCTTTTGTTGGCGGCTTACTCAATAAATCAACCGGTAATACATTAAATGTTGATGGCGGCGTGGCTGCAGCTTTTTTGCGTTAATGCCTGTTGTTAAACCACGAAGACACTAAGGCACAAAGAAACACAAAGATTGTATGTATGTAAAGCTTTCTGATAAAGAAGAGTTTTTAGCAAAGCAAATTGTGGACATTGCTATAAAAATTCATAAAGAGTTAGGTCAGGGATTATTGGAAAGTGGGTACATAAAATGTTTTTGCTATGAATTATATAACAGGAATATCAGCTTTGAAAAACAGAAGGAAGTACCTATCATTTATCAGTCATTAATTATTGATGATGGTTTACGATTAGATTTATTAGTTGAAGATGTTATAATTATTGAATGTAAAGCACAGGAAAACTATTATCCCGTTTGGGAAGCGCAGTTACTAAGCTATTTAAAACTAACAGGTAAACGATTAGGCTTTTTAATAAACTTTTCATGTGCCTCTTATGAAAGACGGAATTAAAAGAATGGTCTTATAAACTTAGTGCCACTTTGTGTCTTTGTGCCTTAGTGGTTCAAAATAAATTTATATGAAAATAGAAAAATATAAAGTAGAAGAACATAACAAGTCATTAATAAAAGAACATCGCCGTAAATTTGAATTTATTACTGCCGAAGTCAAAGACGTTGAAAGTGTACTACAAAAACTAATCGAGTTCCAGGTCGCTATTCCAAGCTGGGCTTTGGGTACAGGAGGTACACGTTTTGGAAGATTTGCTGGCGGTGGTGAGCCACGCAGTCTTGAAGAAAAAATCGAAGATATAGGGCTGCTTCATGCATTAAACAAATCGAGTGGCGCAATATCTCTGCATATTCCCTGGGATATTCCATCAAATACTGCAAACATAAAAGCACTTGCTGCGCAAAATGATTTGCGCTTTGATGCGATGAACTCAAACACATTTCAGGACCAGCCCGATCAAAAGTTGAGTTACAAGTTTGGTTCATTCCAACATGTAAATAAAGATGTGTGCAAACAAGCAATTGAACACAATATGGAGGTAATAAATTATGGTATCCAATTAGGCTCAAACGCACTAACTGTATGGCTTTCAGACGGTTCATGTTTTCCTGGTCAGGTAAATTTCAGGAAAGCATTTCACAACACGTTGGAAAGTTTGCAGGAAGTGTATGCAGCTTTACCCGATGACTGGAAAATGTTCGTAGAATACAAAGCGTATGAACCAAATTTCTATTCAACAACAGTTGGCGATTGGGGACAATCATTATTGTACGCAACAAAACTTGGATGTAAGGCTTTTACATTGGTTGATTTGGGTCATCATTTGCCAAATGCAAACATTGAACAGATCGTTTCATTATTATTAATGGAAGGCAAGCTTGGCGGTTTTCATTTTAATGATAGTAAATATGGAGATGATGATCTTACTGTAGGCAGCATAAAACCATATCAACTCTTTTTAATTTTTAATGAACTGGTTGAAGGCATGGATGCAAGAGGCATGCATCACGCAACTGACCTTGCATGGATGATTGATGCTTCACATAATGTAAAAGATCCACTGGAAGATTTATTACAATCAGTAGAAGCTATTATGATTACTTATGCCCAGGCACTGCTCATTGACAAAAACAAATTAGTGGAAGCACAAAACAATAATGACGTTGTCACTGCACAGGAAATACTTCAACAAGCATTTCGTACAGACGTGCGTGCATTGGTTGCAGAAGCAAGATTGAGATCAGGTGGCGCATTAAATCCTTTACATGTTTATAGAAGCGAAAAAGTGAGAGAGCAGCTGGTCAAAGAGCGGGGAAGTAAAACGGTGGCGACGGGGTTGTAACTAAAAATATCAGTACTATCTTTTATAATTTTCTACATGAGCAAACAAAATGTGATCGCAGTGTTTGATGTGGGTAAGACCAACAAAAAGTTATTTCTGCTTGACGAGCAGTATAAAATATTATCAGAAGAATCAACAAGGTTTGAAGAAACGACAGATGAAGATGGTTTTGCATGTGAAGATCTTCAGTCTCTGACAAAATGGGTATGGGAAAAATTTTGGCAGGTATCTTCAAACGCGGATTATAATTTACGGGCTGTGAATTTTTCTGCTTATGGTGCAAGTCTCGTTCATCTTGACGATACATATAAACCGCTTACACCACTCTATAATTATTTGAAGCCTTATCCTGAAAAATTAAAGCAGCAATTTTATGATACTTACGGAGGAGAAAGTTTGATTGCTAAGCAAACAGCATCCCCTGTGCTTGGCAGTTTAAATTCAGGCATGCAGTTGTATCGTTTGAAGTATGAGCAACCACAAGTTTTTTCAAGTTTAAAATATTCACTTCATCTTCCTCAATATTTAAGTTTCATAATTTCTTCAAGAAAAACATCGGATATAACGAGTGTCGGTTGTCATACGCAGTTATGGGATTTTAAGAAGAATAAGTATCATCGTTGGGTTTATGAAGAAGAACTGCGTACCAAATTTCCGCCGATTTACAGAGGTGATAAAATTGCGCATATTCCAAATGATACGAGTAACCTTTCAATTGGTATTGGCTTGCACGATAGCTCGGCTGCATTGATCCCTTATCTTAAATCATTTCCGGAACCTTTTATCTTAATCTCAACAGGCACATGGTGCATCAGCTTAAATCCCTTTAATTATTCAATGCTTACTGATTATGAATTGCACAACGATTGTTTGTGCTATTTAAGCTACCAGGGTGAACAGGTAAAAGCTTCCAGATTGTTTGCAGGTTATGAACATGGGGAACAGGTAAAAAGATTAGCGAATCATTTTCATAAAGACACGAATTATTATAAAACGATTGCTTACGACGGTTCCTTATTAAAAAAACTTCAAAGGATGAATATGCCAAACCAGGTCAATAGTGATACTGCAATGGTACAAAAATCCGCGTTTGAAAAAAGGTCTCTAAGCTATTTTGAAAGTTATGAAGAAGCTTACCACCAGTTAATGCTCGATATAATTACACAGCAGGTTCAATCAACAAAACTTGTACTTTCCGGCACATCAGTGCAAAGAATATTTGTTGACGGAGGATTTGGTAAAAACGATGTTTACATGCATTTACTCGCTTCCGCGTTTCCGTATATTAAAGTATATGCAGCAAACATACCGCAGGCATCTTCCCTTGGCGCCGCACTTGCATTGCATGAGCATTTAAGTAAAGACAATCTTCCTTCAAATATTATCGAATTAAAAGCTTATGCTATTAAAAATGATCTTGTAATATGAAATATTCTTATAACGAATTTCCGGATTGCTTGTAAACGTAGTAAACAACTACTAACGGTTAATTGGTGTGACAAAAGAACACCGATACATATTAAAACATAAACTGGACTTCAGCCAATTCCCTGCCCACCTGCTGCACACCTTTCAAAATACGCTGGGTTTGTGTAGGCGAAGGTTTTTTAATGCCTTTGATATATTGTGCCAAAAGACTTTGATTAATGCCTATTCTTTCCGAAAGAGCTTTTGCATTGATGACTTTGTAAAATTCAAAAAACTGGGGCAAGTCCAAAGTTATTTTCAAATTCTTTTCAGTGATAGTTGTGCCTTGTTCATCAAAGTAAAGATTAAGAGCTTCTATCATATTGACTTTAAGTTCTCCCAAAGAACTGCCAACAGTATAAACAGGATATTTTTCAGCATAAGCCGAATAACCTGTTTTTGTTTTTTCAACTATCATTTCAATTTTCATAACACACATTTTTTATTTAATACCTGCATCTTTTTTAATTTTCTTTTCCAGCCCTTTACCTACTTCGTGGCTACCATGATGCGGGCAAACAACTTGTCCTTTTTTATTAGCATGTTCCATAATCATGTGGCTGCCTGTTTGCCTTACTACGAACCAACCGTCTTTTTTAAGCAGCCTTACCAGTTCGCTGGACTTCATTTTTCCAAAGGTAATAAACTTATTACTTTATGCAAAGCGTATCCGAAATCGAATATCAAAGCAAATGAGGTTGCAAACATTTCCAAAACATTCACCAACGAAACCAATATAGTTGTATTAACTTAGTTGGATAAATTAAAAATATGAAAATAGCAATCATTACAGGTGCATCCGGGAATTTGGGACAGGCTGTAGTAAAAAAATTTATTGATGAAGGATATTATGTGATTGGCACTGCGATACCCAATGATCGTGCAGCGATGGATTTTCCTCCACACAAATTTGAAAAGGTTGTTGTTGACCTGATGAATGAAGAAGACTCACAAAAATTTGTTGACTCCGTTGTTGCAAAACGAGGCAGTGTGGATGCTGCTGTTCTCACAGTAGGTGGTTTTGCTATGGGTAAAATTGCCGAAACAAAAACGGATGATATTTTAAAACAATACAAATTAAATTTTGAAACCGCATACAATGTTGCACGCCCGGTTTTTATGCAAATGATGAAACAAAATAAAGGACGCATATTCATGATTGGCTCAAAGCCGGGACTCAATGCAAAAACCGGAAAAGGAATGGTGGCCTATGGGTTGGCAAAATCACTCATCTTTCGTTTGGCTGAATTAATGAATGATGAAGCGAAAGGAAAAAATGTTGTAACAAGTGTGGTAGTCCCCAGCACTATTGATACACCGCCTAACCGCAAAGCCATGCCTGATGCGAATTTCGATAATTGGGTAAAGCCGGAAGCCATTGCCGATGTGATTTACTGGCACTGCACTAATGAATCTTCTATGCTGCGTGAAACTATTTTGAAGGTTTATAATCATGCATAAGTTTATTTGCAGTTGCATTCAACTATAATTTATGCTTCTGAAAGAAATAAGATTACAAACAAAACATCTTTCTGCATTATATCATTTTTACAAAGATGTGCTTCATTTAAAGGTATCCCAATCCAATACGGAAACCATTGCAATAGTAGCAGGACAAACAACATTGATATTTGAAGCAACTGATGATACAGCAAATCCTTTTTATCATTTTGCTTTTAATATTCCAGCCAATAAAATTGAAGAAGCATTACAATGGCTGCAGGGTAAAGTTGAATTGCTGTGGATGGAAGAATACAAAAGCTATATCGCCAACTTTACAAACTGGCATGCAAGGTCTCTTTACTTCATTGATCCTGCAGGAAATATTCTGGAGCTCATCGCAAGATTTGATCTGAATGATAATGCTTCTGACCCTTTTTCTGCTGAACAAATTCGTAACATCAGTGAAATAGGACTCGTATTTAATAATAGAGAATTTGACGAACATGTAAACAAGCTGCTGTATAATTTTCAGCTGCAATATTTCTCTAAACAGCCGCCCATGAAGCATTTCAGAGCTACCGGTGATGACGAAGGATTATTCATTGTTGTGCCTCAGCACCGCAACTGGTTTCCTGCAAACACGCCATGTGGTATTTTCTCCTTATCGGTAAAGTTTAAAAATAATAACAGGGAACATCATCTGCAGTTATAAAATATTTTACTCAGGTTTTACATCTGCATCAGCCAATTTATCACTTCGACTGTTCATGTATCATTCGTATCTTTATCTTCCATTGCATTCAAGATTTTAAGCAACATATTATGAAAGATGACAAAGACAATATACAACTCAATGCAGTTGAAGATCACGACGGCATCTTAACCATACGCGGCGGTGGAGCCACGAGAAATTGGAATGGCATTCATTATAAGCAGGGCATGTCTGCAAAAAATGTGGGCACTGCAAAGCTATCTGCAAATATTGCTACTATTCCTCCAGGTGGCGTTGCTTATGCACATGTTCATGTTGGTTTTGAATTAATATTGTATATACTTGAAGGAAAAGTGCGCCATGAATTTGGACCTGGGCTGAAAAAAGTTCTGGAGAATGAAGCAGGCGATTTTATTTACATTAAACCCGGCGTGCCCCACGAAGTATTCAATATGAGTCATACAGAACCGGTAGTTGCTTTTGTTGCACGGTCTTCAGCAGATGAATGGGATAATATAATTCCGTATGATCGTAACAGCGAATGAAACCGGTAACTAATATAACGGTGGTTTAAAAAGCTGCACAAAGTTGATTAGAGGTTTTTATTTACGCTTTACATCTTATTAAAAAAATTAAATCATCTGCCTTGCTTTAATTTCAAGATATTTATTTAAAGCATTTATGGTTACCTGTTCCGGCGGAGTGAGAATTGCCAATATGCCCGCCTGCTTTAATTCTTTTACAATTAATCTTTTTTCATACACAAAATTCTCGGCTACTGTTTTTGTGTAAACCTGTTCCGTATTTTCTGCTGGCTGATTAATAAATGAAGTTATTTCTGTGTTCTCAAAAAGCACAACAAGCAGCAGATGGTTTTCAGCCATTTTTTTAAGATATGATAATTGCCGCCTCATACCTGTAAGCGATTCAAAATTGGTAAATAAAACTACCAGGCTGCGCTGCGTAATTTTTCGCCTGATGGTAATGTATAGTTTTTCAAAATCACTTTCTAAGTATCTTGTTTTTTGATTGTATAAAGTTTCTAAAATAGCCTGCATCTGCGATGCTTTTTTATCAGCCACCAAAAAAGAGCTAATGGTTTCTGCAAAAGTTAAAAGTCCCGCCCTGTCGCCTTTTGTGAGTGCTACATTGCACATCACGAGAGAAGCATTGATTGCATAATCAAGCAATGTAAGATGGTTGAAGGGCATCTTCATTACACGGCTTTTATCAATTACACAATACACCTGCTGGCTTTTTTCATCGGTGTAATTGTTTATCATTAAGCCGCCTTTTCTTGCAGTGGCTTTCCAGTTAATAGTGCGGTAATCATCGCCGCTTACATATTCTTTAATCTGCTCAAACTCCATGCTGTGACCTAATCGTCTTATCTTTTTTATTCCCGCTTCATTGAGCCGGATGGCTGTTGCAATCAACTGGTATTTGCGTAATTGTAAATAAGATGGATATACGGGAACGTTTACTTGCTCACCCATGCTATATCTGCGGTTAAGTAAACCAATTGCAGCAGCAACATAGATTAGTATATCACCAAAATCATAGCTGCCTCTTTTTACCGGTCTTAAATTGTATCGTATATTTTTTGCTTCGCCGGGCTGCAGCGTAAGCTTAAATAAAACATCACGCCGTTGAAACTGGTGCGGTATTTCATCTATCACTTCAAGATAAACGGGGATAGCATAAAAACTTTCAATCGAAATTGTTACTGCATTTTCATCACCATTACTTAATCGCTCTGCCAATAATCTTCTTGCAAAAATTCCTTTCTCTTTATTATATAGCAAAAAATAATCAATCAGCAATGCAATACAAAATAGTATAAAGAATAAATAAGGTAATACACCCAGCCATACGATAAAAAAACGCAGCACAAATAATGCTGCAAGTGCTGCAAGCAAAATATATAACCGCCTGGTGGCAAATAGTGAACTGATATATTTTTTATAGAAAGATTTCAACGGGAACAATTAACGGGGTACTTCAACTTTTTTGGTAATCTCTTTTATCACGTCATCTGCAGTGCCGCCTTCCATTTCCCTTTCAGGCGTAAGAATGATGCGGTGGCACAGTACCGGCTGCAGCATGTTTACAACATCATCGGGCGTAATAAAATCTCTGCCGCTCATAGCTGCAATTGCTTTGGCTGATTTTAAAATGGAGACCGAAGCTCTCGGGCTTCCTCCCAAATAAATTGATTTATTATTACGCGTTTCATTTACCAGTTCTGCAATGTAACGCATAACCTTAGCTTCTGCATGAACGCCTGCAACTAATTGCCTGCAACTAAGAATATCGTTTCCGTTTAATACGGTGCTTACAACATCAGCAAAATGTTGTGTGATGCCCTGGTTTGCATATTCAAGAATATTTACTTCTTCATCGAGAGATGGATAATTCACAACAATCTTAAAAAGAAAACGGTCAAGCTGCGCTTCGGGTAAGCGATACACGCCTTCATGCTCTACCGGGTTTTGTGTTGCCAGTACCATGAAAGGCTCAGGTAATTTGTGCGTAATGCCGTCATACGTAATTTGCCGTTCTTCCATTACTTCAAATAATGCGGCCTGTGTTTTTGCAGGAGAACGATTTATTTCATCAATCAAAACGATATTGCTGAATACAGGGCCATATTTAAAATTAAATGTAGCCGTTTGCGGATTGAATACTGATGTGCCAATAACATCGCTGGGCATAAGATCTGGCGTAAACTGTATGCGGCTGAAGGGCACGTCAATCGTTTTGGCAATCAGCTTTGCAGTAAGCGTTTTAGCCACGCCGGGCACACCTTCTATTAATGCATGACCTTCAGCAAGCATGGCGGCTATAAGTAAATCAATCATTGCGTGCTGGCCAACTATTACTTTGCCGATTTCTGATTTTATTTTTTGTACCGATTCATTGAGCTGCGATACATCAAGTTTGCTGAGCATCAAATTTGTTTTTTTGTGAGTTGATAAAATTTGTCAATATCAGAATTAAGATTCAATAAGCTTTCGTCATCTGTATAATTATTTTGCTGAATGAATTTTATTTGCTGAATAATATTTTCTGTAAGCACTTTATCTGTACCGCTTTTCCTGCTTAGCTGTTGTATAAATGCATCATCTAATTCAGGAGATTGCAGAAAATAATTCCGGCGTATATAATCAAACCAAAACTGAATTTTTTTTGCTGCAATTGTATAATTGTTTTTTTGTGCCAGATAAACCGTAGAAACAGTTTGCACAAAATCCATACTGGTATTACGCGGCGGCTCTATTACAGGAATGATGCGCTGCCTGCGTTTCATTTCAAAAAGTATATACAATAAAAAACCCACAGAAGTAATCCATAATGCCCATTTTAAAAATTCATTTGAGAGAAAGAAACGTAAGGGTGTATCAGCGCCTTCCCTTCCTGCTTTATAATATTCATCCCAAAATAATTTTGTAACAGAAGGTTTAATGTATGATAGTGCTTTTGCCACATATTCATCATTGTTATCAAGAAGCATAAAATAATTGCTGAAGCATAATGCAGCGCAATGCAGATAAATTGCACCGCTGCCATAAGTTATTTTTATAAAATCAGGTTCGCTTTTTTGGTTGATGCCAATAATAACAGTTGAATCTTTTTTATGTATGGCTGAAAAGTAATCCCCCATGAATGCATTATGCGATTGATAATTTTGCACAGAGTGAAGCGCAGGATTTATTAGGTTGAATGATGAAGAATCTTGTTCAACATTAAAATAAACGTTTGTTATTTCTAATCCCAACGTATCTAAAAAATCTTTGCTGATATAGGTTGAAGCGATGAAAACATCGTTACCTGATTCTGCATATTTTAATAATTCTTTAATGTCTGTTTTGCCTAAGTTAATATTTGGCGCTATAATGCAATATGCGGTTGCATACAAATCTTTATCATGCAAAACATTATAAGCAGGCTCGCGGTGAGTTTCAATTAATGATGATGGAAAAATTTGTTTTAGCTCTTTAAATAATATGTAGCCGCCGAAAGGATTTTTATCATCCTTGCGCAGAGTTACAGTCCAGTCCATTGGCTTAGGGCGATTCAGTTCTGCAACTACATAAACAATCAGCAGCGCAATGAATACAAATAAAAGTGTGCGGTATCCTTTCAAAATTAAGAAAGTGTGTTTTTGATTTCAGTAAATTTTTCCTGCATTATTTCATAATTATCATTTTCAACAGCGGCATCTCCATACCATGAGTATTCAAAAATGTTTGTTATCCCGGTGAATAAAATCTTTAAAGAGGATGAATTTATTTCATTCGCATAATTGCTGTTGGTTTTATTCAACTGCCATACGATTATTTCCTTATCTGATAAGAGCTTTAAGCTTTGCAAGTAAACTAATCTTATCGCCAGGCGATAGTTACTATTATTCAAAGCTTTGCTTATTTCTTCTTCAAAATTTATGGTATTAATATTTTCATCTTCCACAGCATATTTTAAATTATCATTTGCACCCTTTCTGAAAAGATTTGTTTTGCTCATCTTATTAATTTTTAAAATGAGAAAAATAATGGCGATAACACCCAGAATTATCAGTACAGTATAAAAAGTATTTTGGCCTTTTTGTGTGCTCATCATCTGAAAATATTTTTGCCACACCCAGCCCCAGAATCTATCCCAAAGTGAGGGCTGCTCAACAGCTTCAGGCTTATACATAAAATGTTTATCTTTTTTATAAACATCAATTGACTGGGAAGAAAAGCTGCGCACTGCTACCACACTGCTATCGTAAGCGGTTTGTTTTTGTGCGAAGCACATCAACCCAAAAAATAAATAAAAAATGATCAGCAGATAGCGCATATCAGAATTGTTCTTCAATACCCGAATTGGGAGTTTCCTGTTTACCAATGTTTTCAATTCGCTGGGCAATGCCGGTGCCGTCTGTTTTTTCAGCAAGAGAAAAATATTGTAAACCTGCTGCTGCAAAAAATATAATATAAAACAGATAACTGAAAACATTTAAAACAGAAGTGGCAAGGCCTACGGAAGAGGCTGTGTCTTTGGTAGTGAAATAGCTCATGAATCCTGTTACAACACCAGCGGCTAAGCCAATAATGCCCGAGCTAAAAGCAACAATTAAATAAATAACAATATAAATACCAAATGAGAGCCAAAAATTTTGTTTAATAATTTGAAAGCAACGATTGAATGCATCACTGAAAGATAAATCTTCTGTTACTACCACAAAACTAAAAGGAGTAAGCACTACCCATAGATAAATACCCGGAACAAAGCACAACACAAAACCGATAAGCAGCAGCAGTATCAGGGGGATATAATAGAAAAAACATTTTAGGAAATATTTTTTAAAAACATCCCACACCTGTACAACAGAAGGAGAAACAATTCCTGCTTCATACAATTTGAAATAGGATGCCACAACCACATTCATAGAAACAATGGCAAGCACGCCAACTAATATTAGCAAGAAATAAGTTGGTGTAAATACCCTGTCGAATGCTGAAAATGGATTTGCGGTATTACCGGTTTCTATTTGCTGAAAAGAAGAGAAGATATTGGTTTGATAAAAACCATTCAATATTGAAATCGCTAATAAAAAAATACCGGCGATTAAAAGAAAGGCTTTCCCCAAAGGCTTCCACTCCTGACGAAGAAATTGAAAAGTATCGCTGAGCACATCGCTAAAATCTCTTATTTTTCTAAGCTGAATTTTTTGTTCATCCATAAAATAAAATTTTGTTTGTTCTCAGTTATTGTGGATTGATTATTTACCGCTTCAATTCTTTTCTTAAGCTTTATCGGGTAAATTATAAAATACCAAATTATCAATGCAAGAGATGCGGCAAGTATAGAAAGGCTAAGCAGTAAGGGCATTTCAGTATATCTTGTTACAAAGCTCTCAAAAAAAGCAGCGGTAAGAAAAAACGGAATTAATCCTAACACCATTTTCAATCCGTCTTTACCGCCCTTTATAATAGATTCCCGTCTTGTATATGTTCCGGGAAACAAAACACTGTTTCCGAGAATCAATCCTGCAGCGCCTGCTACCACGAAACTCCATAGCTCAAGCGTGCCATGAATAAACACAACCGTTATAAATTTAAAGCCTACGCCTTTTGAAATAAAAAAATATTGAAACGAGCCAAGCATCAAGCCATTCTGCAGCAGCAGCCATACAACACCCGCAGAAAAACAGATACCCAGCACATACATAACAAAGGCTACAGAGATATTGTTATAAGCAATAAAGAAAAACATGCTTGCCTGCCCGCCTTGTTTGTAAACGCCAAAGGGGTCACCCTTCTCAATATTATCGAGTGTCATGTTTACATAATCATCGCCGAGAATTAAGCGCACAAAGTTTTCATCATATTTTGCAGATAAAGCCCCCATGAAAGTAAAGAGCAAAAAAAATAAGAAAGAATACAAAAATTGTTTTTGATACTTACCAAACAAATAGGGAAGTTCATATTGCCAAAACCATATTATGCGATTGCTCTTTTCTTTTTTATTGCGATAAATTATCTGGTGAAATAGTGTTGCAACACCGTTTAAATATTGTGTTGTTTTACTGGCCGGATAAAAGGTGCGGCTGTAAGCAAGGTCATCCGTTAGCTCAATAAAACGATTAGCCAAAACATCTGCATCTGCGTTTTTATTCAGCTCTGCTTTATACTCCTCCCATTTTGCAGCATTCTGTTTTAGAAATTGCGCTTCTCTCATAAGCCTGAATTAGCACATAAAAATAATTGGAATAGCATTCATTTACTTCATACATTTTACTTTTATTTACAACCTCATTATTAAGTATGGCAAGCATACACATAACTACTACTCAAAATATAGACCTTGAATACGAATTAGCCAGCCTGGGCGACAGAATTCTTGGTCGCCTGCTTGATGGACTTATCATTGCAGGATATATAATTCTCTTTGTAGCGATTATTGGCTTTGGCAACTTTGATAGTTTTTTAAATAACAATCCCTGGATTTTTTTGCTGCTGATACTTCCTGTTGTTTTTTATGATTTAGTCAGTGAAATTTTATTGAATGGACAAAGTGTGGGAAAAAAAGTAAGAGGAATAAAAGTGATAAGCCTTAATGGTGGGCAGGCAAGCATAGGTCAATATTTAATAAGATGGCTTTTTCGCATTGTTGATTTTTCTTTAAGCGGAAGCCTTGTTGCTACAATATGCGTAGCCGTAACACAGAAGCATCAACGGCTGGGAGATATTGTTGCCGCGACAACTCTTGTAAAAATAAGACCCCGAACCATGATACAGCAAACAATTTATGAACCCGCAGAAGAAATAAATTATACGGTTACATATCCTGAAGTAATTAATCTTACTGATAAAGATATGCAGTTGATAAAAGAGGTAATACAAAATGTGCAGCAAAGCGGTAATACCATGCTTGCAGTGGAGGCAATGCGAAAAGTAGAAGCTGTGCTGAATATTAAAAACAAAAACCAGGAGCCATTGAATTTTTTGTACACGGTTATTTTAGATTATAATCATCTTGCTTCAAGACTTTGAACTATCGGTCTTGCGGGGCTTGTAGCCTTCTGACCATTATGGCACTCTCTAGAATTATCGCAATATAGGCTCTTATAAAAATATCCACACTGCTTTTATCTCAGAAACTGTTTATGTTTTTATCAAATGTTTTATTATGAGAAAATCTATCAGAAGGATTGGGCTTAAACACATATTAATTTGATATTACTCGACGACTTTTTAAGCTTAGCAAAAAAAAATAATCCCACTCTCCTGAAACCTTATTTCTTTATAAAATAATAAGGTTAAAAATTGATTAAGCATTTTTGTAGTAAGTATCCCAACAGAGTGCGCCCTATGTTTTGAAAATAATAAAGTTGAGATTACAAATATCACGAATGGTCTTGTCCAAATATATAATATGCCTAAGCTTAAAAACCTTAGTAGAATAGTTAACCCGTGCGGCCAACCTTATTACCTAATTTTAGCAACTATAAGGTAATAAGGTTAATGAATAGCGAGAGCATTCGTTCTACTAAAGTTTTAATATTACCAATCAATTATGTTCTTTTCAAGTTATATAGAAGGTTAATTGTATGTGCAGCCATAAATATTTTTTCTGAAATTAAAATTTAAACAGCTTTCAGAGATTAATATTATTTTAGGCAATTAAATTCTAAGACTTTAAACAACTGTATTATGGAACAAAATTTTCAGACACAACAATTCGGACCGCAGCCCCCTGCTACGCAACCTAAAAACTGGTTGGTAGAATCAATTCTTGTAACTATTTTTTGTTGTTTACCATTTGGCATTGCAGGTATTGTATTTGCCACGCAGGTAAATTCGAAATGGGCGGCAGGTGATTATAATGGCGCTATGCAGGCATCGAAAGATGCGGGCAAATGGACCAAGATTGGTTTTTTTGTAGGGCTTGGTATTATATTGTATCTTATTGCTGTATTTGTATTTGGTTTTTCTGCATTCTGGATGGCGGGCAGGCATTCATATAATTACTGATGACTTTTTATAAAAAGCATTTGCAATTTCTTTTGTCTATTGCAGCAGTGTTATGTTTAATACTGCTGTACTATTTTTTTGATGCACGGGAGGAGAAATCTTTTTTCCCTCACTGCATTTTTAATTCTTTAACGGGTTTGTATTGTCCCGGCTGCGGTTCACAAAGAGCGCTGTCTGCCTTATTGCAGGGAGATATATTGGGCGCTGTAAAATTTAATCTGCTTGCTGTTTCAATGCTTCCTTTTTTAATATACGCCGCAATTATTTTTATTCATAATTCTTTTTCTAAAAAACAAATTCAACAACAGATTTTTTATTCTCCCTTATTTGTAAGAATAGTCTTGATTTCAGTAATTGCCTTTTTCATTTTGCGTAATATTCCAATCTTTCCTTTTAATCTGCTGGCGCCCCATGTATAGAGCACTATAATTTTTTGCTGCTAAATCATCAGCCCCGAATTGTTGCCTGACAGCACTTTCAGAATGATTTTATAAAGAGGCTTTTTAATGAATTGAACCCTGCCAAGAAATCTAATTTACAATTTCGGATGCTTTTATCGGCATAATTATTAAACTTATTTAATTAAATACAAGTATGGCAAATCATCCACAAAACAAACATTGAAGGGTGCTAAAAGTGCTGGCATGATTATTTAGTTACTTACCTTAAAATTATAATTATGACACAATCATCAACAAAACAAGCATCAAATAAGATGAAAGGTAATGGCACTAAAAACACTTATACTTCAGGTATTGGTGCAAAAGATTCAATGCTGCAATCATTTTTTAGTGATGAGCTAAAAGACATTTATTGGGCAGAAAAGCATATCGTTAAAGCACTGCCTAAAATGATGAGAGCGGCTACATCAGCAGAATTGCAAAAAGCTTTTGAAACTCATCTGCAACAATCCAAAACACATGTTACCCGTTTGGAACAAGCCTTTGAACTATTAGGTAAAAAAGCCGTAGCGAAAAAATGTGACGCTATGGAAGGAATTGTGAAAGAAGGTGAAGGCATTATTGAAGAAACAGAAAAAGGTACGGCCACAAGAGATGTTGGTTTAATACTTGCCGCACAAAAAGTTGAGCACTATGAAATTTCTACTTATGGCGGTTTGGCACAACTGGCAACAACATTAGGATTAAATGATGTTTCTGATCTTTTAAAGCAAACACTGGAAGAGGAAAAGAAAACTGACGAGTTGCTTACCCAGATTGCCGAAGCAGATGTGAATTATGAAGCCTCCACTGAAGAAGAATAAATTTTTCTTCTATATCTCTGTCTTAAAGCACCGCAGTTAAAATGGTTTTTTTCTGCGGATGCCAGCCTTAAGCCTTTTTCAAACATTTTTTTAATTATGGCAAAATTTACATCAAAAAAAGCTGTTTCAAAAACATCTTCTAAGCCTGAGGATAAAAAAACTTCAAAAAGTTTTGATCCGCAATTTGCAACGGATGCTGATTCATCATTACAGGATTTATTTGTCAGCGAATTAAAAGATACTTATTGGGCAGAAAATCATCTTGTACAGGCAATACCAAAAATGGTAAATGCAGCCGGAGCAGCAGATCTTAAACAAGCATTGGCAGATCATCTTGAAGTAACTAAAAATCACGTATTACGCCTTGAAAACATTTTTGAATTATTAAACGAAAAGATAATTGCAAAAAAATGCGATGCTTGTGAAGGGCTTACAATAAGCGGCGAGCATGTAATTGAGAATACAATCACCGGCACACAAGTCCGTGATATGGGAATAATTATGAGTGCCCTTAAGGTAGAAAATTTTGAAATAACAACTTACAAAGGATTAATACAGGTGGCTACTTCTTTAGATAGAAAGGATGTTGCTAATCTGCTGCAACAAAATTTGGATGAAGAAATCGAGGCCAGTAATATGCTTACTGGTATGTCTCAATCCGGCACTGATAAACAGCCTGCATAATTGCCCATACAATACTTTCCATTTTTAAAATAACATAATACGATTATTATGCCCTCTAAAAAAAGTAATTCGCCTGAAGAAAATGCTTCTATGGCGGAAAGTAATTCTAAAGCTGCTGATCTCTCAAAGAATACTGAATCAGGGCAGGGAGAATTCATGACAACAAATCACGGTGTTCGTATAAATGATGATCAGAATTCTCTCAAGGCAGGCGATCGCGGTCCTACTTTACTGGAAGATTTCATCCTCCGCGAAAAAATTACACACTTTGATCATGAGCGCATACCGGAACGTGTGGTACATGCCAGAGGTACTGCGGCGCATGGCGTTTTTAAGGTGTATAAATCTATGAGTAAATACACAACGGCTGATTTTTTAAATGATACTTCTGCCGAAACACCTGTGTTTGTAAGATTCTCCACTGTAGCAGGTTCCCGCGGCTCTACTGATATGCCGAGAGATGTACGCGGTTTTGCCGTGAAATTTTATACACAGGCCGGCAATTTTGATTTGGTAGGTAATAATATGCCGATATTTTTTATTCAGGATGCTATCAAGTTTCCCGATCTTATACATGCTGTAAAGCCCGAGCCTCATAATGAAATTCCACAGGCAGCATCTGCCCATGATACTTTTTGGGATTTTGTTTCGCACAACACCGAAGCCACTCACATGATTATGTGGCTAATGAGTGACCGTGCTCTGCCAAGAAGCCTTAGAATGATGGAAGGATTTGGAGTGCATACTTTCCGGTTTGTAAATGCTGAAGGAGTATCTTCATTTGTGAAATTTCACTGGAAACCTTTATTGGGCGTGCATTCTATGGCATGGAGTGAATGCCAGACTATTTCTGGTAAAGACCCTGACTTTCACCGCAGAGATCTTTCGGAAGCAATAGAAAACGGTGCGTTTCCTGAATGGGAATTGGGTGTGCAAATTGTTGCTGAAGAAGATGAGCATAAGTTTGAATTTGACTTGCTTGATCCTACAAAATTAATTCCTGAAGAACTGGTGCCGGTGATGCGAATCGGTAAGATGACCCTGAACCGAAACCCTGATAATTTCTTTGCAGAAACAGAGCAGGTTGCTTTTCATATCGGGCATATTGTTCCGGGAATTGATTTTACCAATGACCCATTGTTACAGGGTCGTTTATTTTCTTATACAGATACACAACTGCTTCGATTAGGCGGACCAAACTTTCATGAAATTCCTATTAACCGTCCCGTAGTTCCGGTACATAATAACCAACGTGATGGTATTATGAGGCACACAATAAACAAAGATCATACGAGTTATAATCCAAATAGTTTAGGTAATGGCTGCCCCTTTCAGGCAGGTGCTATGAAAGGTGGATTTACCAGCTTTAATGAAAGGATTGATGCAAGCAAAGTAAGAGACCGCAGCCCAAGCTTTTTTGATTTCTTTAGCCAGGCTACCTTGTTCTATAACAGCCAGAGCGAACCGGAAAAAAATCATATAGTTGATGCTCTTCGCTTTGAATTAGGGAAGGTTGATACTGTTGCTATTCGTGAAAGAATGCTGGGTATTCTTACGCATGTAGATAAAGGACTTGCAGCACAGGTTGCGTATGGACTGGGTTTGCATATTCCTTCTGATATTGGATTAATAAATCAGGGTATTCCCGCAGATGCAGATCCTGAAACTTATCAGCCAACTATGAAAAAAGGGTCTCTCGCAAAATCTGCTGCGTTAAGTATGGCCAACAATGTTCTTGATTCTATAAAAACACGTAAAGTAGCTATTCTTGCTGCCGATGGTGTGAATGAAAATTCTTTAATGACAGTAAAAAAAGCATTGCTTGCTGATGATGCAGTAGTGGAAATAGTAGCGCCAAGGCTTGGAACTATTATGGGAGCAGAGGACACAAAGATACAAGTGGACAGGAGCCTTCTTACTACTCCTTCAGTGGTATATGATGCTGTCTATGTTCCCGGCGGAACTAACAGCGCAGCTACTTTGGAAGCAGATGCCGACGCAGTTCATTTTTTGAATGAAGCATATAAGCATTGCAAACCAATAGCAGCGGATGCAGATGCATTACAGGTTTTGGAAGCTACCAATTTTTCTAAAAAACTTCCTGAAGATAATAGTGATGAAACAGCGATGAGAGAAGGAGTTGTTGTGGGGAGTAATGCCGATAAGCTTTCAACACAATTTATTAAAGCAATTAAAATGCACCGGTTTTGGGAACATGAAAAGTCAAGAAAAATACCAGCTTAATTAGTTTATCTGACCTTAATAAATGTTGCCATTCTAAAACAGTGGCAGTAAAATATTGGTGCAGCCTCTGCACTTGGCTCTATTGAACACCAACAACGGCGAAAAAAGATTTTTTCACAGTAATAACCTGGCATTCTTCACTACGTATCGGCCAGTAAATCAAAATATTCATCGTCTTCATTTTTTCCGCCATAACCTTTACCCAAACTTTCATGTGTTTCCACAAATTCAATGGAGCTGATCCACTTCACCATCTTATATCCTAACTGATTTTCAACCCGTAGTCTTAGTGGAGCACCATTTATCAACGGAAGCGGTTCATAATTCATTTCCCATGCGAGTATAGATTGAGGTTTGAGGCAATTATCAAGTGTAGCGTATCATAATAAACACCCCCATACAAACCTTCTCCAAAAGAGTAAAAGGCAACAGTGGTTACGGAAGGGTGCGGCTTCACAAGTTCCACAATTTTGCTCAATGATATTCCTCCCCATTCCGCTATGCCCGACCAGCCCTGGATACAATGGTGCATGGTAATGTTTTGATCCTTGCTCATATTTTTAAGTTCTTCCAATGATAATTCAATTGGGTTTTCCACCAAGCCACCTATCTTAAGTTTGTAGTCTTTAAAATTGTTATCTGCAAGGTTTTTCCACACTTCCGAATCAGGCATTTTTCCATTGGGCCAGAAGTAAGGAGAAATATCTTTTTTTTGATAATAAGCCTGGGGATTAAACCGGTTTACAGTAATACGCCAGAGCGTTCCGTTAACTACTGCCTGCAGACGCTGAAGCAAACGTTGTTTATTCCAGGAAAGCCAATGTGCTAAAAAGCAAAAAGCAACAGTTGCCAAAATAATTCCTGTCCCAATATAAAGCCCTGTATAGCTGTTAGCATTGTCGGTGCCCATAACAATATGGTTCATATTCCGAACCAGGCCTGTAGCAGCAACCATGCTTACATGAATGATGATAAAAATCACATAAGCAATCATAACTAAGAAATGGACAGAACGGGCACCTTGCCGGTTGCCGAATAATTTGGGATACCAGTGGAAACGGTTTTCAATAGCTGGTGACATAGCCATTCCGGTAAGCATAGCCAACGGAGCTAAAATAAAAACCACCCCGAAATAAGAGAGTTGCTGCAAGGCATTGTACTGATAAAATCCATTCGGCTCCGCAGGTATATTTAATGTTGCGTAATGCACAAAAACATTCCATGCGTCAGGAAAAATTTTCCATGATACGGGCACTAAGCGTTTCCATTGATTGGTACAAAACAAAAGGACAATAAACACAGCGCCATTCAAAACAAAAAAAGGAACTGTAAGAAAATGCCATACCCTTGCCATACCGATAGTGTGCCGGTAACCGGGCAAACCCAATACAGGACTAATATAGCGGGCATCTTCCTTGGCGGTCCAGAATTTATCCTTTGGTATTTTTATTGGAGTAAAACGTATCCATTGTGTTTCGGGTGCGCAACCATCATTCCAATACAAGCGTGGGTGATCCACCAATATGGAAAGTCCGCTTCTTACAAGCAGCGTCAGGGAAAAAAAATTGACCCAATGGCTACCCACACGGGAAAGCCGTAGGATCTGCAGATGTTATGGGCGCAATGGACAAAGAAGGTTCAGCAGGTAACCCAATCAGGAGATATTGCAGCCAGGCAATGCCAATTAATCCAACCACAAGAATGCCAAAGATCACCAGCATGTAAGGCTTAACAGCTATAAACGAACGCCTGTCCGCAGGATAGTGCACAGCCTTTTCTGCTTCATTCAGATGTGTAATCATGATGTGCTTTCAACGTTAGGATGTCTTACAAGTTAGCGATTGTTAAACGTTATTTTTAAAAAGAAGGGATTAGTAAATAATAAAATAGATAATCAGATGTAAAATTAAACATGCTGCTTTGAAAAATCATTATATAATTATTGAAACGATTTAGATGATTCAGAAATACACTGCAGCGCAAAATCACTCCTCATTATACAACAGCTTACCTTTTACTATTCTTGCAGGTGAAGTATACGGATGCTCCATTTCCTTTGACACACTCATTATATGCATCACAGTCCATCCCCCAAGTTTGAGAAAATCTGAAACCATTGAGCGGTGGCAGCGCCACCAAACTGCTTCGGAACATATATAAGCAGTGCGTTGTTTTAATGCAATTTTTTCAAGATCTTTTATTCCTTCTTTGAATGCATCCGTCTCCATATAATCTGCATAACCACGAAAAGCAACATGCCGCCATCCTGTATTTTTTGAACCCGGATTTACTTTTCTTCTTCCACCCAATTCTTTTAAATGAATGTATTGAATGTTATTTTCGGGTAAAGAAATTTCCAACGCTTCTTTATTAAATTGCGGATAGCGGCGTGAGCCGGGATAACTTCTGATATCTATCACCATTTCAATCTGAAATGAAAATAACATTTCAACTAACTCTTCAAGAGTGCGGGTAGAATGACCGATAGTCCAAACGGTTTTATTATGCGATACTTTTTTCAGGGCAATGAGATTTTATTTAAAAATTTACTTTATAACAGCATATTTTATAATCAATGTTCCCTGTTCATTTACTTTTTCAAAGCTGATCAACCTCAGATTGATATCGAGATTTTCCTCAATAACAAAATTGCCTCCGGTTCCAAATATTTTTGGTTCAATCGTTAACCATAATTCATCTGTTAATTGTTCCTTTAAAAAGAAGTAGCAACATGTGCGCCACCAACAACAACCATTGTTTGAAAACCTTTTTTTTCAAATAGTTCAGTTAATTCAATCGGAGATTTATCAGTAAATTCAAGTTGACCTGAAATTTCATATTCTTTATATTTTGAAAAATGTTTTGTCATTACAACAAAGAGATGATTTGAATAGAGTCCTTGCAGAACTCTATGGATAACGGGAAAAGCGTGGGGTTTCGTCATTTCGACAATAGGAGAAATCCCATGAATATCAGGCATGTCAAATGTTGGGAGATTTCTCACTGCGTTCGAAATGACGGCTGTCTCCGTTTATTATTTTGTGATGTGTTTGCAGCTGTGGACAATTACAAAATACAAAATTATTTTTTGAAATAATCTGAACAGTGTTTGTTTGAATACCAGATAAAGTCTGGTTTTTATTACTAATCTATAAAGTGCTTGCAGAACTTTACGGATAGCGGGGTCTCATGCTAACTCACAAAAGGCTATGCGTATGAAGACCCCGCTACGACGAAACTCATAAATCCTTTTTTGTTTCAATTCATGCAATTCAATCTATTGATGCAAATGAAATTAAATTAGAAAAAGTTACTTTACCTATTGGTAAAAACTACAAAGAGGAAGTAATGAGCAAAAAAAAATAGGAGAATGCCTACTTTCTCTGATGAGATTAATTAAACCTTCCCTGCTTCTCAATTTTACGGTAAGGCTCTGTAAAAAAATTATCCACGGTTTTATTGAATTCATCTTTATAAAAAATGGGTGTACTATGACCAGAGTTTGGCAATATCCATAGATACGATTTGGGAATATTTTTATAGATGAGCATAGTATGCTCTTCTTTTATAACATCATGATCGCCGCCAATTACCAGAGTAGGGCATTTAATAGTTTGCACATCGGTTAATTTTATATGCGGCTCATCTAACAATAATCTTACTAATTTCCATTGGGTTTTTTCCGGCTGAGTTTTTTCTTTTTTGTTTACCAAACTATTGTACCATGGTTTTACCATATCTACTACTTCTGCATGAACGGCTGTAGTATCGGGCCATAAATTAGCCCCAGTTACTGCCAGTTTTTTTACTTTTTCCGGATGCCGGATGGCCAATAATAATCCATTAATGCCACCATCGCTCCATCCTATAACATTGGCCGAATCAACTTTCATTTCAGTTAGTAATTCTGCATAATCATCGGCCATCATTTCATAACTGAGTGAGTCGTGAGCATCGTCATTCGATTTACCCTGGGCACGACTATCTGCAATTATTGTTTTATATTTTTTAGAAAAAAAAGGTATCTGATTTACAAAATTATCAATGGAACCTCCGTTGCCATGTATAATAAGCACCGGTTGTCCTTCTCCATATACTTCTGCATACATTTTAAAACCACGGATATCATAATATTTTCCAACCTCTTTATTATTGCCATAAGGAGGAAGCTCTTTTTTAACTGTATCTTTTTGTTGTGCAATAGAAGCTTTACCAAGAAAAATCAGTGCAAAGAGAAAAAATATTTTTTTCATGTTTCAGTTAGTTGTTATTGCGTAAAAATTACAGGCCTACAAGTTAAATATTTTGCAGAAATGGTAAATATGTTGTCCGAGATTAATCCCGCTGATGAAAACGAAATTAAAGATAAGCTTCTGCTTGATATATTGAGCCAAATAAATATTCTTGCGGTACGTGGTTCACCTTTTAATCAATTTATTATTAACTATCCTGTTCATTATATCATCTTTTAACTTTCGGCTGATAGGAATAGAATGATCGTTTATTTTTATTTCATTACCGGTAATCTGCTCAATTTTAGAAACAGAAATTATAAACGATCTATGCACTTTTATAAACGCATCGGGCGGTAAATAGTCTTCAACCATTTTAAAGGTTAAGTAAGAAATAAATTTTTTAAATTTTGTTTGCAGTATAATATAATTTTCCATTGCTTCTACAAACAGCAAATCATCAAAAGCAATTTTTTCATAACTGCTATCACATCGTACATAAAAATATTTTTCAGTTAAGGGTTGGGACTGGCTTAAATTATTTTTGTTTCTGTAAACATCCATTGCTTTATTACAAGCTTTTAAAAACCTTTCAAAAGAAATTGGCTTCACCAGGTAATCCAATACATCCAACTCATATCCCGGCAACGCATATTCCGAAAAAGCCGTTGTAAAAATAATCATGGGCTGGTCCCGTAATGTTTTTAAAAAATCAATTCCTGTTATCTTTGGCATTTTAATATCAAGAAATATCAAATCAATTTTTTGTTCATTTAATATTTTATAAGCCATCACAGCATTTTCACATTCAGCCTTCAAATCAAGAAAAATCTACTTCTGCCACATATTCTGTGAGTCCTTTCCGTGCCATCGGCTCGTCATCAACTATTATACAGCTAATCTTCATCTATTTGCAATCTTAGTTGTGAGTGATAATATGCTCCGTTCTTTTCACATTTCAAATCGTAATTATCCTTGTAAAGAATCTGCAGCCTCCGTTGGATATTTTTTAATCCAATTCCGCCGTCAGTAACTTCCGGCTCAGAAGCATTTTTTTCAACAGTATTATTTATTTCGCAAATCAGCACACCTTTTTCAAAACCCAAATTAATTTTTATCTCATTAGCTTTTTCTGTAAAATGCGAAACATGTTTAAAGTCATTTTCTATTAAAGGCATGATTAACAAAGGAGCAACTGTAAAATTTTTTAAATTAGGCTCAGCCTTAAAGCTGATAAGATAATTTTTATTAAGCCTTACTTTTTGCAGTTCAATATAATTTTTAAGATACGTAATTTCTTTTTCGACCGGAATTTTTTCGGCGCTGCATTCGTACAACTGGTATCGCAGCATTTCTGATAATTGCATGAGTGATCCTCTTGCTTCGGTATTATTTTTATCAATCTGAAAATAAATTGAATTAAGAGAATTAAACAAAAAGTGAGGATTGTTTTGCGCCTTTAAAAAATTGAGTTCATTTATTACTTTTTCTTTTTCCATACTTTCTGCATTAAAGGAAAAATCAGTTACTCCCACATTATAAAAATCAGGCCGCCTGCTGTTATTTCTATGAAAAATGTTGGCGCACCCGGAATGTTTTTAGTTACATCAGGAGAAGAATACAATTCATCATTTATTGAGTATAATGTGTTTAATACTTTAGGCAGTAAAGTGTTTCAGGGAAGAATGCAAAATAATTACGGAAAAATTCTTTCAACAATAGATTTATCATCGTTAAACTCTGGGGTATATTTTGTAAGTTTCAATTCTTTAGAAGGAGTTGCTAATCAAAAAATAGTAATAGTGCATTAAAAACATAGTAATAGTTACATCATTAAATTAAATCAAAAAGGTTTGAGTTTTACTCAACCCTTTTTTGATGCGATTTTAAATATTTACTGATTTACTTTCTGCTTTTTAAAGATTGCATACACCTCAATCAGCAAGCCCAGTATTATTAAAATAGGCGCAATGGTAATTCGTGTTGTGCTATAAACAACATTATAGTCAAACTTGTTAGGGTCTTCATTTTTTCCTCCGCTCATTAAAAACATGCCCAAAATAATTACAACGCCTCCAATAATCATCCATGTATAATTATCTTTTGAAAAAA
The DNA here is from genome assembly GCA_038206235.1 of Chitinophagales bacterium. GTDB lineage: Bacteria > Bacteroidota > Bacteroidia > Chitinophagales > Chitinophagaceae > JBBRBB01. The sequence continues at coordinate 73,208 of JBBRBB010000014.1, read as the reverse complement.
ATGGAGCAGCAATGGGAACATGCTTTACAGCGGCAGGAGAAGTTTTAATTCCTTTTGAAGGAACTGGAGGCGGGCCTTGCTTTGAAGGTGTCGCTTTATTTTGCTTTTTCATTTCAGCCATAGAAGAAAATTAAAGTGGTGCAAGATAGGAAAATAGTTTACAGTTTACCGTTTACCGTTTTAAGTTTGTTACTCAACTTTAAACAATACAGCAATTAAACCATTTAGCAATTAAACCATGTAACAATCAACTCACTTAATACAAATCATCCAGCCGCATCTTTAAATATTTTATCACGCTTCTGTGTGTGCTGAATACGGAAATGCCAACACCTATTAGTATCATTCCGCCAAACAAAATAAGTGTGAGCTTAATATTGTGAATAGCTTTTAATTGTGGAAACTGGCTTTCTGCCCACGCAATCAATACAAACAAAATGGCAATGGCAATCACAGCGCTTATCAATCCATTGATTACAGCTCTCAGGTTCATCGGCTTACCAATAAAGCCACGTGTTGCTCCCACCATTTGCATTGTTTTAATCAGAAACCGGTTGCTAAACATAGCAAGCCGAATGGTGTTGTCTATACTAATAATTACAATAAGACAGAGTATAGATCCTATTACTAAAAATATCAGTCCCAGTTTCGATGCCCTTTCATTCAAATTATTTACCAGCGATTTAGGATATTGCAAATCGGTTATTTGGTTGCCATAACTGCTCATAATGTTGTTAGAAATTTTTTGCAGGCTATCCTTGTTTACATACGCTGCTCTTGCATAGAAGTCTATACTCTCCGGCAGCGGATTATAGTCTAATATCTTATTCCAATCTTCATTATTTTCTTTGTTCCATATCTCTTTTGCACTTGCCTTATTAATGTATTGCACATCTTTTGCATAAGGCTGCATGGCAATGTAATTGCGTATTTGCGCAATGGAATCTTTATTCCTTGTTCGTAAGTATGCGCTTATACGTATATCTTCCTTAAACGAATTACCAGCCTCGCTCATGTTTAAAAAAATCCACCCCATAATGCCCAATATCAAAAGCACTAAAGCCACGCCAACAATGCTGTATATATAATTTGGCTTACTGCGGCGCAAAGAAGATTTACTGTTTTCAGTCATATTTTGGGGAGTTTTATAATGGCGCAAATTTAGCAGTTTCAATTACATTTGTGCGCACTCTTTAAACGATTGCATTAAGAAACTTAGTATAAGATTTTTTTTGAATTCATGTTACCGGCTTTTACTTCTTATGGCATCGCAGGCTGCGTCGCACCTTTGTAGGTTCAGAAATCTATGCAGCAAATATGAAACACATAGACACATAGATAAGATAGATACCACATAGTTTTTTGAATTAATTTCTATATGTTTTATCTATGTGCTTTATGTGTCTATGTGGTAAAAATAAAAGATGCAAGAAGAAAAGAATGTACAAGAGTCCCGCTAAAGACGGGATGTTCCATGCGACGCAACAACGTTTAAATAGTTTTACTAAAGTCAGGTTCATAAAAATTATCAATCACTCAATTATCAATTAACAATAGCAATGGAATACGACTTCAGAAAAATTGAAAAATTTTGGCAGCAACGCTGGAAAGAAACAAATGCTTACAAGGTAGATAATCCGGCGCCCGGCGAAGAAAAAGTAAAGCCCAAATATTATGTGCTCGACATGTTTCCTTATCCGAGTGGCGCAGGCTTGCATGTGGGTCATCCATTGGGATATATTGCATCGGATATTTATGCAAGATATAAAAGGCTGAAAGGCTTTAATGTTTTGCATCCAATGGGCTACGATGCATTTGGCTTGCCTGCCGAGCAATATGCAATTGAACATGGCATTCATCCTGCAATAAGCACTGAACAAAACATCAATAACTTTCGCAAACAGCTTGAGAGTATCGGTTTCTCTTTTGACTGGGACAGAGAAATGAGAACCAGCGACCCTATGTATTACAAATGGACTCAATGGATATTTTTACAACTCTTCCAAAGTTTTTATAACAGAAAAACAAATAAGGCAGAGCTAATAAAAAATCTAATTGCAGTTTTTGAACAAGAAGGAAACGTGAGCTACCAAATTCCCAATTCCCAATTCCCAATTCCTGTATTCTCTGCAGATGAGTGGAACTCATTTGACGAAGCTTCTAAGCAAAACATCTTAATGGAATATCGTCTTGTGTATTGCGGGTATGGCGAAGTAAACTGGTGCGAAGCACTGGGCACTGTGCTTGCCAATGATGAAGTGATTAATGGTGTAAGTGAAAGAGGTGGCTATCCTGTTACGAAAAAGAAATTGCGGCAATGGTATTTGCGTATAACTGAGTATGCTGAAAGATTATTAGAAGGTCTTGAAAACATTGAGTTCAGCGAGGCTATGAAAGAAATGCAAAGTAACTGGATTGGCAAATCAACCGGCGCCGAGATTAACTTTCGTATAAGCGGAAGTGATGAAACATTAAAAGTTTATACCACACGCCCCGATACGATATTTGGCGTTGACTTTATGGTTGTGGCGCCCGAACATGAAATCCTTAAAAAAATTGTTACAGAAAAACATGCAGAAGAAGTAGCTGCCTATATTGATTATACAAAAACACGAAACGAAAGAGAACGGATGGCTGAAAAAATAATCACGGGTTGCTTTACAGGTGCTGCTGCATTAAATCCTTTTGACCTGAGAGAAATTCCTGTTTGGATTTCAGAATATGTGCTGGCAGGGTATGGCACAGGAGCCATAATGGCCGTGCCCTGCAGCGATGAACGAGATTTTAAGTTTGCAAAGCATTTTAATATTCCCATTACAAATATTATTGGTGATAAGTTTAATGGCGAAGAGGCAAATGCAACTAAAGATGCAGAACTTGAGAACAGCAATTTTTTAACAGGCATGTTGATGGAAGATGCAATAAGAATTATGCTGAAAGAAATTGAAGACCTGGGCATTGGCAAACGAAAGACAAATTATAAGATGCGTGATGCTGCATTTAGTCGTCAGCGATATTGGGGCGAACCGATTCCTATTGTTTGGAGAACTGCCCGACAGACAACCGAAAATAAATTGACGGCAGGCGGGAATGGGATTGCGTATCCGTTAGATGAAAATGAATTACCATTGGAACTTCCTTATATGGAAGAAATAAAACCTGCAATAAATGGAGAAGGACCCTTAAGCAACAACAAGGAGTGGCTTTACTCTCCCTCCACCGGAGGGAGTTGGAGGGAGGCTTCTACAATGCCCGGTTATGCAGGTTCATCATGGTATTTTTTAAGATACATGGACCCGCATAATGATAAAGAATTTTGTGATAAGAGAATAAGTGATTACTGGAACCAGGTTGATGTATATGTTGGGGGAACAGAACATGCAGTGGGGCATTTACTCTATAGCCGCATGTGGACAAAAGTATTGTACGACTTGGGTTATATAAGTTTTGATGAACCGTATAAAAAGTTGGTGAACCAGGGAATGATACAGGGCAGCAGCAGATTTGTGTATAGATTAGTTATGAAAAAGCAAGAGGGGGTGGATGAAGATTTAAAAGAAAGAATTACTACTCCCATTTTCTTTTCCTTTAAAATATTCGATAAATTTAAAAATGGTGAAATTAACGACGAAGAATTAATGATACTCGTAAATGAAAATTCCGGTGATAGAATTTTTGATCTCATTCCCCGAAACAAAGTATTCTATTTAGACCTTAATCCCATACATGTTGATGTAAACATTGTTGATGGTGTTGAATTGAATATTAAAGAGTTTAAAAAATCAAAATCAGAATATGCAAATGCAGTGTTCATTTTAGAAGATGGAAAATACATCTGCGGAACTGCAGTTGAAAAGATGAGTAAATCGAAGCTTAACACAGTTACACCTATTGATCCGGCGAATCCAGATAATCAGGATACCATCGTGGTTAAATATGGTGCCGATACTTTCCGCATGTACGAAATGTTTTTAGGTCCGGTAGAGCAAAGCAAACCCTGGGATACCAAAGGCATTGAAGGTGTGCATCGGTTCTTAAGAAAGCTCTGGCGTTTGTTTTACGATGAGCAGAAAAACCTGTCCCGCCAAGGCGGGAGTAAAATATGGACAGAAGAAAAAGAAACTGATGCTGAATTAAAAGTGCTTCATAAAGCAATTAAAAAAATTGAAGAAGATACAGAGTGCTTTTCTTTTAATACCGCCGTAAGCGCCTTCATGATTTGTGTAAATGAATTAACAGAACTAAAATGCAGCAAAAAAGAAATACTTGAGCCTTTATTAATTTTGCTTTCACCTTATGCACCGCATATTGCAGAAGAATTATGGAACACGCTTGGAAATACAAACAGTATATTAGATGTACCATTCCCTAAATTAAACGAAACATACCTTGTTGAAACAACAAAAGAATATCCCATAAGCATTAATGGAAGGCTGCGAACCACTATGCTTGTAGCATCAGATGCATCTGACAAAGAAATTAAAAAAATGGTTTTGGAAAATGATGTTGTAAAAAAATGGGTAAATGATAAAACGATTAAAAAATTTATTTTTATAAAAGGTAAAATGATTAATGTGGTAGTGTAAAAAATATTTTCAATCTTTAAAAGTTTCAAATGAAAAAGATTTTCTCTGCAGCATTTATAATGATGTGGATCGGTTTACTATCCTGTGAAGTAAAAGTAGATACTCACAATGGAGTAAAAATCGAAGCCGCATCAGGCAGCAAAATCCGTAATGGCATTCAGCTTAACGCAAAAGGATTAAAAGTTGAGCAGGCATTTCTTGTATATGAAGATGGTTCGCTTGTAGCAGAAGACAATAAGGCTAAAATAAATGAGCCTGTAAAAATGCGGCTGATTATTTCTAATTGGAAAGAAGAAAACGGGTTAGTATTTGCAGATGCTTCTGAAAAAATTACAACCAGTGAAGGTGAAGTATTAGTTAATGAACCAAATTTATTTGCATCTTACACAGATGGCATTAAGGCTGCTGATGCAAAATATATTATACTTACGGCAATCATAACCAAAGTGGATAAACTCTACGATTATTTCCTTGTTTCTTTTCGTGTGTGGGATAAAAAAGGTGATGGTGAAATCACAGGTTCTTACAAACTATATTTATAAGTTGCTAATCTGAAATAAATTAAAGATGAGAGAAGTTTCTTACTTAGAAGGTCTGTTAAAAAAGAATGCATCCAATTTTCGAAAAATAATTCCGCTTGCAGACACCGATGGTTTATTATTAATTGATTTTACTTCTGTCAATAGAGATTTAACTCCTGCAATAATAAGCGATACCGATAAGTTCTGCGATTACATCAACCAAAAATTAAAAGCAGAAAATTGCCGCTATGGCATTGGCGGATATAATGAGCTGAGAACTGTTTACACCAGAAGTGAATTGTTCGATGCGGCAACTGCCCCCTCTTCTTTGGAGAGGGGGTTGGGGGTGAGGTTAGAAGCTGAACCCCGCCGCCTGCATCTTGGTATTGATATTTGGGGTGCAGCAGCCACACCGATATTTACACCTCTCGGCGGTGTGATACACAGCTTTGCTTTCAACAATAATTACGGAGATTACGGCGCTACAATCATTTTACAGCACGACCTTGAGGGAGTACGGTTTCATACTTTGTATGGTCATGTTTCCTTAAAAGATATAAATGGTTTAATGAAAGGAGCATTTGTAAGCATGGGGGAGGAGTTGGCACATTTTGGAGAGCCGCATGAAAATGGCGGATGGCCTCCTCATTTACATTTTCAAATTATACAGGATATGGAATTAATGGAAGGTGATTATCCGGGTGTGTGCCGGTATAGCGAAAGAGAAAAATATTTATTGAATTGTCCCAACCCGGAAGGGATGCTGCAATTGAATCAATATTTGAAAATAAGCACATGACTAAATCGAAGCAATCTCTACTCTTTTCACTTACTGGCTTAGATGGGCAACTTGTGAACATTTCCCCTCTCTCCCGATGAATCGGGATGGAGAGGGGTTAGGGGTGAGGTTTCATTACAGCCTTATAATATTTGCATACAGGCTTCAACCCGCATTCAGCGCATTTGGGATTACGTGCCACACATATATATCGCCCATGTAAAATAAGCCAGTGATGTGCTTTATGAATAAGTTCCTGCGGAATTAATTCTGTCAATTGGTTTTCTGTGGCAAACGGAGTTTTTGCATTTTTGGTTAATCCAATTCTTGCTGCAACCCTGAACACATGTGTATCAACCGCCATATTTGGCTGTTCATCAATTACCGATGTAATAACGTTTGCTGTTTTTCTTCCTACACCGGGAAGTCTTAGCAATTCATCAACCGTCATTGGAATTTTTCCGCCAAAATCATTCATCACCATATTAGCCATACCAATAAGATGTTTCGTTTTGCTGTTGGGATAAGAGATGCTTTTAATATAAGGAAACAACTCCTCTGCACTCGCTTTCGATAAATCATGTATGGTAGGATATTTTTCAAAAATGGCAGGCGTGGTTATATTCACACGCTTATCTGTGCATTGAGCTGATAACATTACCGCTACAAGCAACTCGTAAGGATTAACATAGATTAATTCCGTCTCAGGTGCGGGAACATGTTTTTGAAAATAATCGAAAACAAAGCTGAAACGTTGTTTGCGTGTCATTTTTTTGAGAACAGTTGTTACCTCTCAAAAATAAAGAAATACAGGTGCAAGTAAAGCAATCAAGATTTAGAAATCTCGGTAGGATTATGAACGTATTCCATTATAGCTTTCAGGGTTTGCCTGCGGGGAGATTGCAGGGGCATTTTTTCAATCCTTGTTTTGGCCTCTTTTAATACATTGAATTTTTCATGTAAAGTCCACAAATGATGTAAGTCTTCTTCAACTGTTGCTGCTTTATGGGTATTTAACTCATTGTATAAATAAAGCAATAAATCTTCCGGCGTAAAATTTGGCATAGCGAAATCAATATTTAAATTACTTAAAAAAGTTTCTCACTTGCAGGATATTTGATTTGCTATTGGGATGTTTTCGTAGAGACAATTATACTTAAACGCAGAATTTTACAGCTTATTATATTTCAAGGCTATTTTTTGTAGGCCTCGCCCTCGTTTTGAACAATAAAAAGGTCTTCATTATCTCTTTTCATATAAAATTTTTCACGGGCATATTTCTCGATAGCTGTGGGATTATTTTGAAGGGTTGAAAGCTCTTCTTTGGTTTTGGCAATAGCATTCTCGTAGAACTTTTTACTTTTGAGTAATTTGTGCAATTGCTTATTGCGGTCTGCCTGAATAAAAAGGTCATTGTGGTCTGAAAATAACATAAGAATTGCAAAAGCAAATAAGGAAACAAGATATTTGTTACTGAAAATTTTGAATACTTTAGTTGCCAACTTCATAAGATTATAATAATAATTTTAATTATGGTTTAATGAAAATTTTTAAAAACGCAAAAATAGCGAGTAGCTGAGTAGTCCAAAAAATAAACATCCATTTGAGAAGCTCACTTTTATTTTCAGCAGCTTCAACTCTACCTTTAGTTATATCTTCTCTTAAAGACTTTTCAAGTTTTGCCATATCTTCTCTTAAAGCCTTTTCTACTCCCCAAAGATCTTCTTTTGAAGCTAAAACATCTTTTTTCGCTTCGACTCCATTAACAACTCTGTCTTCGAAATATTCTAATAATTCCTCTGCCTCTTTTTCACTAAAGCGGTTTTTAAAAATTTCATAAGCTTTAAGCTCCGCAACTTTCATTATCTAAAATTATCAATTATTTTCCAAACTTTATTTTTCCTCCCCAATAAACAGCATTATCTCCCAGCATTTCTTCTATCCGTATTAACTGGTTGTACTTTGCCATGCGGTCTGTGCGGCTGGCAGAGCCGGTTTTTATTTGCCCGCAATTGAGGGCTACCGCAAGGTCTGCGATGGTTGTATCTTCTGTTTCTCCGCTTCTGTGACTCATGATGGTTGTATACCCATTTGTTTGAGCCAATTGTACAGCATTAATGGTTTCAGTAACGGTACCAATTTGATTTACTTTAATAAGAATACTGTTGGCGATATTATTATCAATTCCGCGCTGTAAAATTTTGGTGTTGGTAACAAACAAATCATCACCAACCAACTGTACTTTATCTCCAAGCGCATCGGTTAACTTCTTCCATCCGTCCCAATCATCTTCTGCCATTCCATCTTCAATGGAAATAATAGGATATTTATTTACCCAATCACTCCAGTAAGCCACCATTTCATCACTGCTGATTATCTTGCCGCTGCTTTTATAAAATTTATAGTTATCATTAAAATACATTTCACTGCTTGCGGCATCCAGTGCAATAGAAATTTGTTCTCCGGTTTTATAACCGGCCGCTTCTATAGCTTGTATAACGGTTTCAATAGCTTCTTCATTGCTTTGAATATCGGGTGCAAATCCGCCTTCATCACCCACATTGGTGCTGTAACCCTTTTTCTTTAAAACAGATTTTAATTTATGAAATACTTCTACTCCCCAGCGCAACCCTTCACTAAAAGTTGCTGCACTCACAGGCACTATCATGTATTCCTGGTAATCAATTTTATTATCAGCATGTACACCGCCATTTAAGATGTTCATTAAGGGCACAGGCAATACGGTTGCGTTCACTCCGCCAATGTAGCGAAACAAGGGAAGATTACTTTCCAGTGCCGCAGCTTTTGCCACAGCCATAGAAACGGCAAGCATAGCATTGGCGCCCAGCTTACTTTTATTTTCTGTGCCATCTAATTCAATCATTCGTTTGTCTATACCTGCCTGGTCGTTTACATGTAAGCCGGTAAGTTTTTCTGCGATTATATTATTTACATTGGCTATGGCTTTTGATACTCCTTTACCCGAATAAAAATTTTTGTCATCATCACGAAGCTCAACGGCTTCATGTTTACCGGTACTTGCTCCACTGGGCACTGCAGCCCTGCCCAGAAAACCATTTTCAGTTAATACATCTGCTTCTACAGTAGGATTGCCGCGACTATCGAGGATTTGACGGGCATGAATATCGGCGATATAACTCATGGGAATTTAAGATTTAAGATATAATATTGAATATTTATGTGCCGCAAAGAAACGGTGTTATTGTGAAGATGAAAAATTGTGCGGATGAGAATAGAAAAATTTATGCTGATAAGAATTTATGCGCAAAGCTTTCTGAAGGATTTAAAAACTCTAACTAAAAATTATCTGGATGAAGAAAAAATTATGAAGAGTTGTAAGTTGCGGGAAAGTAAATATGCAGAGTCTTAAACTAAATTTCAAAGGAAGGTTGAGATAAGACCCGCATCTGCAAATAATTATTTTTTTATGAATTGATAAGTGTTGCTTTTGTTATCTTTTCTGATTTTAAATAATAGGCTCCCTGTTTAAAGTAATAATTCATTTTTATGATTTTCATAAATTGATATACATTTAAAAATGAAAAATCTAAAAGTGTACAACAAACAAGATGTGCTTTCCGTTACCAAGCTTCGCAGGTTTGAAACGAAAATAGGAGAGCGGATACAGGTGCTAAATGGTGTTGAAACAATTGAACAAGGTTTACAGCAAACCACTGCAAGATTTGTAATTGTTGGCGTGCCCGAAGATATTGGCATTAAAGCAAACCTTGGCGTGGGTGGCGCAGATACAGCGTGGCTGCCATTTCTAAAATCTTTTTTAAACACACAGAGCAATCTTTTTTTTTCCGGAGATGATGTGCTGCTGCTCGGTCATCTTGATTTCAACGGTATTGCAGATGTGATTGATAAGAATGCAAATGATGATGATGAGCGCATTGCAGCGTATCGCCACGCAGTGAATGCAATTGATGATGAGGTTGAGAACATCGTTAAAATAATAACTGAAAATGGAATGATTCCCATAGTGATTGGCGGCGGACACAACAATGCTTATGGTTGTATAAAGGGCGCTGCGAAAGGTTTGTATAAAGATGGTAAGATTGCCATTGCTCAAATCAATGCCATTAATCTGGATGCACATTCAGATTATCGCCCCGCGGAAGGAAGGCATAGCGGCAATGCATTCCGTTACGCTGAAGACGATGGCTATCTTGAAAAATATTGCGTAATTGGATTACATGAAAATTATATTCCGCAAAATGTATTGATGGATATTGCAGAGAACCCTTTTATAAATGTGATTACCTATGAAGACATTTTTCTTCATGAGAAAAAAAATTTTTTACAGGCTGTTGCACATGCAACCGGATTTACTGAAGATACTTATTGCGGAATTGAAATTGACCTCGACAGCATTGAGTACACGCTTGCAAGCGCTGCAACACCCGCAGGATTAACGCCGCTGCACGCCAGGCAATACATTATGTTTGCAGCCACCGATTGCAAAGTGGCTTACCTGCATCTTTGCGAAGGCGCAACTGAATTAAAAGATGGCAGAAAAAATGAAAACACCGGTAAGCTGATAAGTTATTTGGTAAGTGATTTTATAAAAGCGTTAAGTGATTAGATTCTATTGTTTGGTGTGAGCCAGAGGATGATGTTTGGTGTGCAGACACTCTTCGAATGAGCAGACACCTATGATGCAGCGCTCATTGATTCTATCCGCATTATCTTTTCAAAAAGTTCTTCATATTGAAGTGTAAGCTTTTGAATTTTTTGATGCACTGTATTGTAATCAGTCTCGGTTTGTAAAAATTTATTTTTGTCTGAGTATGTTTCAGAGCTTCCCAAAGCCGCCTCCAGCAAGGTTTTTTGCGTGTTTAATTCATTCAGCTCATCCTCAGCTTTACTAAATTGTTTTTGCAGCTTTTGTAAATCTCTTTGCGTTTCTCGTTTCTTGCCTGCCCCGACAATGGCTGGGTTTCTTGTTGGTTCAGATTGCTCCTTTTGTTCCTGTTTTAATTTTTGTTGTTGATTTTTTTCTGACGGCTGCCGACTGGTAACTCCCGACTGGCTACTCCCTACTGCTGACTGGCTACTCTCTACTGCCAACTGCTGACTGCCAACTGCCAACTTTCTTCTCTCGTTCCACTCAACCCATTCTTCATAACTGCCTTTAAATTCTTTGATTTTATTATCAACTATCTCCCAAATTTTATTTGCTGTTTTTGAAATAAAGTAGCGGTCGTGGCTTACTAAAATATATGTGCCTTCATATTTATTCAGCGCTTCTGTAAGCAGTTCCACGCTGTGTATGTCGAGGTGATTTGTTGGTTCATCAAGCAACAAAAAATTTGCCTTGCTAATGATCACTTTTGCCAGTGCAACTCTTGCCTTCTCTCCGCCGCTCAATGTTTTTATTTTTTTATCTGCATCATCACCGCTGAATAAAAAGCAACCGAGCAATGTTCGTAATTCCAATTCTGTTTTACCGCTGCGGCATATTTGTAGTTCTTCAAGCAATGTATTGTTTAGATTCAATCCTTCTAACTGGTGCTGTGCGTAAAAGCTTTCATCAATATTGTGCCCCCAAATTCTTTCGCCTTGATATGATTCTGTTCCCGCAATTATTCTTAGTAATGTGGACTTTCCTTTTCCGTTAGCGCCTATTAAAGCAATTTTATCGCCACGCTCAATTTCTGCTTCTGCATTTTCAAGAACAGTTATGTTCCCGAATTTTTTGTCAAGATGTTTTAAGTTCACTAATACTTTGCCCGGCTGCTTATCTATTCTGAAATTGATTTTAAGATTTGGTCTTTCAATTTCAACCTGTTCAATACGCTCTAACTTATCCAGCTTTTTTATTAAACTCTGTGCTGCTGCTGCTTTTGATGCTTTAGCACGAAAACGCTCTATAAATCTTTCCTGCTGGCGAATATAATCCTGCTGGTTATCATAAGCTTTTTGCATCAGCTCAATTCGCTGCATTTTCTCCTCCTCATAAAAATCATAGTTACCTGTATAAAAATGAACTTGCTGTTGATAAATCTCAACAATCTTTGTTACCATGCGATTCAAAAAATATTTATCATGACTTACAATCACAACACTGCCTTTGTAATTCTGCAAATATTTTTCCAGCCATTCTATTGATGGAAGGTCAAGATGGTTTGTAGGCTCATCAAGCAGTAAAATTTCAGGTTGCTGTAAAATCATTTTTGCAAGCAGGACACGCATTCTCCAGCCACCGCTGAAAGTTGCATAGGGTTTTTGCAGATCATCATTACTAAATCCCAATCCGTGCAAAACTTCTTCCGCTTTATAATGTATGTTATAGCCGTCAAGAATTTCTAACTCATGTAATTTGTCAGTGTAATCAGTTAATAATTTTTCATTAGACGAAGTTTCCAGTTTTTTGCTTAACGTTTCAATTTGCTTTTCTAATTGCTTTACTTTTTCAAAAGCTTCCAGTGCAACTTCAAGAATAGAGTCGCTGGTATCAAAGCTTAATAAATCCTGGTGCAGAAAACCAATGCTTGTGTCACGGGCTTTTTCCACGGTTCCCGAAGAAGGCTGGTATTCGCCCATCAGCAATTTCAATAAAGTGGACTTGCCGGTGCCGTTATATCCAATCAAACCAATTCTTTCCCCGCCGCGAATATGCCAGGTGATATTTTTCACAATAGTTCGTGAGCCAAATTCAAACGTTATATTATTAAAGCCTGCCAGCATGTTTTTAAATTAACGTGCAAATTTAAGAGGATGTTTTTTTAGGAGTGAAATAATAGTTGCCCAATAAGTAATTTCAACAACAATCTTAAAAGTTTATTTTTGTTTTTATTTAGTAAACACTATCTGAAATGATTACGAAAGAAACATTTCAATCCATTTTGATTTTACTTTTGATTTTTATTTGCACGAATGTCTTTGCTCAAACAGATACCACGCAAACAGATTCACTGCATACACTGGAAGATGTTGTAATAACAGGGTTTCAGCCAAACAGTCCTCATGCTACATCATTAAATATTGAACCATATTCACTGCAGCAAATAAATGAAAAAGCTCCGTTTAATTTATCTGATGCATTAGCAAAATTGCCCGGCATTTCACAAATAACTGCCGGCAATGCAATTTCAAAACCTGTGATACGCGGTCTTTATGGAAACAGAATTTTAGTATTGCTTTCCGGTTTGCGCTTCGATAATCAGCAGTGGCAGGATGAGCATGGGCTTGGGCTTTCGCAAATAGGGATTGACAGAGTTGAAGTAATTAAAGGTCCTGCTTCTCTTTTATACGGCTCAGATGCAGCAGGCGGTGTAATAAATATTATTGAAGAAAAGCCTGATTCATTTGGAAAGAATTTTGATGCAGGCACACAACTCTCCAGCAATTCACTTGGCACACTTACTGATGTTGGATACAGCAATAAAAATTTAAGGAACTGGTGGCGACTGAGATTAGGTTTTGAAAGCCACGCAGATTATAGCGATGGAAACAATACAAGAGTTTTAAATTCACGCAATGGCGGATATTATGTAAAAGCAGGCTTTGGTTTTGATAAGCCAAAATGGAAACAGGAAAACAGCTATAATTTTTCATATAATCAATTTGGATTTATAATAGATGAACTGAATACTTTTTTTGATGTTGATAAAAGATGGAGCAGGTCGCTGGTTGGCCCGCATCATAATGTAATGCTGAACTTATTGGGTTCTCAAAATACTTTTTATTTAAACAGTTCTTTGTTGAAATTAAATCTGGGAGTGCAATCAAATTTCCGCGAAGAAGATGAAGGGGGCGGGCAGATAAGTTTGAAGATGCATTTGCTTTCAGTTTTACAAAATCTGCGCTGGGAAAAATCTTTAAGCGCCAAAACGAATTTTGTTTTAAATCAGCAATTCACATATACAAATAATACGAATTACGGTGCAAGAGTTATTATTCCTGATGCAAATTTTTGGGAGGGAAATATTTCAGGATATTTAAAATTCAGATTGCAGAAAGTGATTATTGAAACGGGTGCAGGAATTAATTACAAGTATATTCAAACCTTTGCAACTGCGCCGGTAAACACAAGCGATTCTGCCATACAGCCTTTCAAAAAAAATAATTTTACAGGCAATGCCCTGCTGGGGATAGTATATAATCCTGTGCAGTGGTTAACGCTGAAAACCAATACAGCAAGTGGTTTCAGAGCGCCTAACCTCGCAGAGCTTTCTTCTGATGGTTTGCATGAGGGCACTGCGAGATATGAAATTGGCGCCCCCGATTTAAAAGCAGAGCAAAATATAAATACTGATATAAGCCTTGAAGCTACGGGCAAACAATGGTTTGTATCTGCATCTGTGTTTTATAATAATTTTTTTAATTACGTTTTTTTAGCACCAACACAGGAAGAATTTTACGGCTTCCAGGTATTTCGATATAAGCAACAGGATGCAAAATTGTATGGAGGAGAATTTTTGTCAATAGTGAAACCTGTAAAATGGTTTCAGTGGAAAGAAACATTTACTTCTGCGAGAGGTAAATTAGATGATGGAGGTAATTTGCCTTTTATTCCTGCATTCAAATTAAATTCAGCTTTGCGGGTTGAAAAAAATTTTTCAAAACAAGTTACCAACTTTTTTGCTGAGCCTGAATTGGCGTATGTATTCAAACAAAATAAACCAGCACAGTTTGAAACAGCAACCCGTGATTATCTTCTTCTTAATTTTTCATCCGGAGTTACTTTGCCTGCAATAAAAGGAAATTGGATATTAGGACTTACGGCAAACAACATCACCAATACTCTTTATGCAGACCATCTTTCACGATTAAAATATTATGGCTTGTATAATGAAGGTATAAATTTTGTACTTTCGGCAAGACGAACAATTTCATGGTGAAAAAAACCAATCATATTATTCTTTTTATCCTTGCAATAATCTTTGCATTGCAATTGGTTTTGCCCGCCATATTTTTCGTTTTCTTGCAAAAGATAAAAACTGAGCAGCATACTATCATCAGCAATCATAGTAATGCAAAAGATTTTCAAACGTTTATTTTTTCGGCGGCTGAATTCAGTAAACTAAAAATTACAGATGAAGGAGAATTTACGTTTCAGGATATCATGTATGATGTTCGTTCCATAAAACAAGAAAATGGTAAATATATTATTTATGCGCTTGCTGATAAAGCCGAAACTAAATTGAGGAGTGCAAATAATAAGAATATAAACACTTCATCTGTAAATATTATATCTAAAAATTTATTTTTTTCATTTCTCTTTTATGAAGCAAGCACCAAAAATATTTTCAAGAATACCCTTCATCTTATAAATTATTCCCGGCAAAACGAATATCAATTCATCAGTAAGCCATATCTCAAAATTATAGCTCCTCCTCCTGACGCAGCTTCACTCATTACTTTTATTTTATAGTTCTGCTAAATTCAACTAAATGAAAACAATACTTTCATATATATCTATTGTTATATTATTATGTGCCGTGGCTTCCTGCAAAAAAGAAACTGATGCTATGATATTGCCAAACATAGCTTTTAAAACAGGCGCGGGTTATACTTCAGGCGATGCAAATGTGGCACAGAATACTTCTGTTCTTGTGGGGATTACCGCTTCAAAATCAGAACCCAATGATGTTCTTAAAACATTTGATGTTTCTGTAAGCTACGATGGCGGAGCTGCCACAAGCGTTCATAACGAATCATTGACAGGAAGTGATGGTGATAATTTTTCAACAGATTATCCAATAACTACACGAAGCCAGGCGGGTACAGAAAAATATACCTTTACGATTATCAACCGCGATGGTTTAATAAATTTTGTAAGTCTCACTTTAACTGTGAACTAATTTCCGCAAACAGAAATTAAAAAAGGTTGTTTCAAAAAAAAATGAGACAGCCTTTTCAGTTAACTGAAACTACTCGCAGAGTCCTGTGGACAAACTACAAACTGAAAACTGAAAACTGTTTAGCCTCCCTGCGTCAATGAACTTCCAAACACTTTTTTCAATAAATCAGTAACACGTGCAGCGGGGTCTTTGCGGATTTTTTGTTCTTCTAATCCAACTTCATAAAAAATTCCATCAATCGCTCTGCCTGTTACGAAAGCATTCAAATCAGTATTTACAGGATTGGTTGAAAATTTATTATACAAAGTAAATACATCGTTCCAATATTTTGTTGCGTTCACTTTTTGCAATGCGTTATTAATAACAGGACTGAATGCACTCGTAAGTGCCGCAGTTGTTTTGTCTTTAAAATAATTGGTTGCAGCAAAGTCTCCGCCTTTTAAAATTCCTATTGCATCTGTAATTGTCATTTGTTTAATGGCATTAATAAATATAGGTGAGGCGGATTTTGCAGCTTCTTCTGCGGCGCGGTTCATGGAAAGAACGGCCTTATCAACCACACTTCCCAGTCCAACGCCACGCAAAGTGCTTTCTACTTTTTGCGCTTCCGGTGGCATTAGGATTTTAATAACTGCGTTCGCAAAAAAACCATCTGCAGCGGAAAGTTTTGCAGTACCATTTTGTGTTCCTATGGTTAATGCTTCTTTCAAACCATTTGCAATTTCCTGAGTGGTGAGCGGGCCACTGGAAGGTAAGGTATTTATTACTTGCTGCACGGTTTCGCAGCCGGTAGAATAAAGCAGGGTAATACAAAACAATATTTTTTTCATTTGGGATTGATTTAATTGGAATGAAAGATAATATTTTCCAATGATTTTCTTGAGCAATTTTAGTACCGTTTTAAAGATGATGCTAATGTGAATTATAATATTTTTAAAATACGCCTGCCTACATTTGCTGCATGAACAAATATTTGTTAGTGATGCTGATTTTATTTTTTTCGGGCTGTAATAATAATTCTGATAATCATGTTACCGATGATAACCTGAATCCGCCTCCGCCAAATATTACATATACGATTGTAAAAGTGTATCCGCATGATACATCTTCTTATACACAGGGACTAATTTGGCATAATGATGAACTATACGAAGGCACAGGATTAGAAGGCTTCAGCAAACTGCGAAAAATAAATATTCAAAATGGCAAAGCAGAGGAAGAGATAAAATTAGATTCTGCTGAATTTGGTGAGGGCATTACTTTACTTAATAATAAAATTTACCAGCTTACGTGGAGAAATAATAAGGTTCATGTTTATGATGCTAATACTTTCAAAAAAATAAAAGATTTTAATTGGCCTTACGAAGGCTGGGGCTTAACCAATAATGGCAAAGAGCTTATCATAAGCACGGGCAGCAGTAATCTTTATTTTGTAAATGCAGATAGTTTTAGAATAAGTAAAATTGTTAGCGTCACCAATAATTATGGACCTGTGCCTGCCATCAATGAGCTGGAATACATTCATGGTTATATTTATGCCAATCAATTTGAAACTGATTATATTTTAAAAATCAATCCTGAAACCGGAAGGGTAGAAGCTCAGTTAGATTGTGCTGGTCTTTTGCAAAAGAGCGGAATGAATATAGACCTGCAGCAGTATGGTGTTAAAACCGGGTATGTTTTGAATGGAATTGCTTATGATAGCACAAAGAACAGTTTATATATAACCGGGAAAAAATGGCCTGCTTTGTTTGAAATAAAGTTGAATGAATAAAGGAGAAGAATTTACAATAACTTCAGTATAGCAATAATAATTCCTCCGATTGCAATCATAGTAGCGATAGGCCATTTGAAATGGTCATTGAGCTTATTTGTTAGTTCCAGTCTAAGATCATGTATATCTGTTTTCGTTGCTAATCTTAGATCATGAATATCTGTTTTAGTTGCTAACCGTAAATCTTGTATATCTGCTTTCGTTGTTAATCTCAGATCATGAATATCTGCTTTCGTTGTTACTTTCAGATTATGAATATCTGCTTTCGTTGCTGCTTTCAGATCATGAATATCTCCTTTCGTTGCTAATTCCGATTTTTTTTCTTCAAATTTATTATCAACTACCTGCTGCAAGTCTTCTACTACACGGGTAACATCCTCTTTATACATCTCAAGTGTTTGCGCAGTACTCATATCATTTTTTCCTTTTCAAAGATAATAAAAACCACGTCAGAAATGGGCACGTCTTCTTTATACTAACAAACTTTATATACTTATTTTACTAACATACTTTATATACTTATACTACTATTCCTCCACCTTCACCTTACCCTTACTCTTTGCAATCACTTCTTCTGCAATACCTGCAGGTGCAGGAGCATAGTGAGAAAATTCCATTGTTGAAGTTGCACGCCCGCTTGAGAGGGAACGCAGTTGCGTTACATAACCAAACATTTCGCTCAGCGGAACTTTTGCTTTTATTACTTGTGCATTGCCGCGGCTGTCCATTCCCTCAAGCATACCGCGACGGCGATTAAGGTCTCCTGTTACATCACCCATATATTGATCTGGTGTTACCACTTCTATTTTCATGATTGGCTCCAGTAAAATAGGTTTTGCTTTTTTGCCCGCATCACGAAAACCGGCTTTGGCGCATAATTCAAAGCTCATTGAATCGGAGTCAACCGCATGAAAGCTTCCATCGAATACTCTCACTTTCATATTCTCTACGGGATAACCTGCCAGCACACCTGTGCCCATCGCTGTTTCAAAACCCTTTTGTATTGCAGGCACATAGTCTCTTGGAATAGAACCGCCAAACAAATCATTTTTAAATTGATAACGGTTACCGGGATTTTCAGTCAGCCATTCTTTATCTGCCGGACCAATTTCAAATTGTATATCAGCAAACTTACCGCGACCGCCTGTTTGCTTTTTGAGCACTTCACGATGCTGAATAGTTTTACCAAATGCTTCTTTATAGGCAACCTGCGGATTGCCCTGATTTATTTCCACTTTGAATTCACGCTTCATTCTGTCAACAATAATTTCAAGATGCAATTCACCCATACCAGAAAGAATTGTTTGCCCGGTATCTTCATCAGTTTTTACACGCAGTGTAGGGTCTTCTTCAATTAACTTGGCAATTGCCATTCCCATCTTATCCACATCAGCCTGTGTCTTTGGTTCAATAGCAACAGAAATTACTGGCTCGGGAATAAACATATTTTCCAGCACAATGGGATGTTTTTCATCGCACAAAGTATCACCTGTTTTTATTTCTTTAAAACCAACAGCAGCAGCAATATCACCGGCTTCAATAAAGTCAACAGGATTTTGTTTGTTGGCAAACATTTTCATAATGCGGCTGATACGTTCATTTTTTCCGCTGCGTATATTCTTTACATAACTTCCTGCTTCGAGTCTTCCTGAATAACAACGAAAAAATGCAAGACGACCCACAAAAGGGTCTGTCATTATCTTAAAAGCCAATGCAGCAAAGGGTTCTTTTGCATCAGGCCTGCGGCTTGTCTCTTCACCCGTATCAGGATTAATACCCACAATTGCATCTACATCTGCCGGTGATGGCAAATATCTGCACACGCCATCCAGTGCAGTTTGCACTCCTTTATTTTTGAATGATGAACCGCACATCATTGGCACAATGCTTAAATCAATTGTGGCTTTACGAACAGCTTCATGAATTTCATCTTCACTGATTGAAGCGGGATTTTCAAAAAATTTCTCTAATAATTTATCATCATATTCAGCAACAGATTCTATCAATTGTTCTCTCCACTGCTGCGCTTCTTCCATCATATCTTCAGGCACAGGAATTTCTTCAAACGTCATTCCTTCTGTGGTCATATCCCAAATAATTCCTTTCATGGCTACCAAATCAACCACACCTTTAAAATCATCTTCAGCGCCAATAGGTAATTGTATTGGAACAGCTTTTGCACCAAGCATTTCTTTTACCTGGTTTACTACCATTAAAAAATCAGCGCCTGCGCGGTCCATTTTATTTACAAAACCAACACGCGGAACATTGTAGCGATTAGCTTGCCTCCACACCGTTTCACTTTGCGGCTCTACACCGTCCACAGCGGAGAACAATGCAATCAGTCCATCGAGCACACGCATACTGCGTTCTACTTCAACGGTAAAATCTACGTGCCCCGGCGTATCAATAATATTGAAATAATATTTTTTTGTATCGGCAGTGGACTTGCCTTTTATTGTTGGAAAATTCCACTGGCAGCTTACAGCCGCAGAGGTAATGGTAATGCCTCTTTCTTTTTCCTGATCCATCCAGTCTGTGGTAGTGGCACCCTCATGCACTTCACCGATTTTATGAATCATCCCGGTGTATCTTAAAATACGTTCAGTAGTCGTAGTTTTTCCGGCATCAATGTGTGCAGCAATTCCAAAGTTTCGTTGTAATCGTAAATCGGCCATAGTTAATGAATATTGATAATTGTCAATTTGTAATTTTTATGTAACCAGCTTTTGATATTCAACGATGCAACATCAGTCAGACGGCTTTGCGCCATGAGACCGTAAACTTCATTTGCATGTGCGATTGAACAGTTATGAACAATGCGAAACAAATAAAAAGCAGGCTAAAAATTCAGGCGGCAAAAGTAGCAATTTTACCTAAGAAAAAAGAGAGAGCTATATTAAATATCTATAAAACAAAACCCCGCCACTGGCGGGGTTTTGCACTTACAATGAGAACAATTAAATTAATTAAGATTTTTTCTGATATTGAGGATGTGGAGCAGGAACTGTATTAGGTCCTGTTTCAGTTGTAGGTTGTAAATCTACTGTGTTTGCATCGCCATCCATACCATACGTGAAAATAAATCGTGATTCCGAAACACCTTGCTGTTCGCTCAAGTATTTAATTACAGCATTTACATGATCCCAGCTAAGTTGCTGTGCACGCTTGTCAGAAGCGCCGTAACCAATTACTCTTACATTACAGTTAGGACTTGCATTTAATTGCTGTGCCACACCATTGAGTATTGATTTTGCACTGGTGCTAAGTGTTGCGCTGCCAGATTTAAATGTAACACTTGGCAAGCTGCTAACGCCACAAGCGGTAGGCATTTGCATTCCTTTGAAGCAGCTATCATTCGGGCATGGGCAATGACCAATACCATCAGCATCAACAGGGAAACAGCTTTGCGGAGTAAGAACTTCCTTGTCCTTACAATCGGGTACACCGTCGCCATCTGTATCTTTGGTTACACCATGCGAATCAACTGCGCAACCTGCAGGCGTGTTGGGTTCTAAGTCAAACTGATCTGTAATTCCATCGCCATCTGCATCGGGTAATACAACCGGAGGTAATTTCATGTGCCGTGGAGTTGCCACTTCGTTGTAAATGTAGTTGTTGGGGTTAATCCACCACAAAGGCTGAACATGTGTGGCAGAATTACCCATATTTATGTTTAATCTTGCTAAAGAGTACGCTAAGAAGTCATTAGCCTTGTTGCCGGGGCCACCAATTTTGCCATCCAGATTGTCAACACCTGTCATAGGAATAGTTAATCTCTCTTCAATAGCTAAATTAATTTTGTCGCTTAATTTAAAAGCAAATCCACCTCCAGTGCTTACTGCATGATATGCTTTCCATTCTTTATTTTTATCTCCAAATCGTGAATTATCCGGTGCTGTAAAATCGCCGAAGGTGAGGAATGACCCGTTTTTTGTATTTAATGGATTATCAGGTTGAGTAACTAAAAGATGACCTTTATTTGCATCAGGATTTCCATCTATTAAATGAGTAGCCATTGCACTATATCCCCCAAAGAAATACAGATTGGTTTTAGGATTTCCTCTGTAGGGGCTTGCAGGATTGAGCGATGTAACTAACTCAAGAGAGAGCATGTGAGTTTGATTTATAACAGAGGTTTGTTCAGATCGAGGAGGGTCTTGAGGAGTTCCATTTCCGAAATGTTGGTAATGAGGTATGCTCATATATGAACCCCAATAACCACCTCTAATGGAGAAAGTATGACTAACTGCTTTTCTTATAGTAATACCTCCGGCAACTCCTCCATTATACATAGGCTGCGCCTCACCTGTTTTTGCCTCTTTTGTAAATGCCGTTCTGTCCCCAATAACAATGCCATGACCTCCTGCAAATCCAAGCTCCCACATGCTGCGTGGCTTGGGCGGATACGGAGTTTGATAGTTTATAAACTCATTGTGCTGGGCCATCATCTTCGTAGAAATTTTTGAAGAGTCATAGACCCAATTAGCATCAGTGCTGCTCATGGTAGTGTTTTGAGCGAATGATGCGGTTTGTATTAGCCCTGTTAGAGCTAAGATTAGTTTGTACTTTTTGCTCACCATAGGTAATAAATTTTAAGTGTTTAATGTTTCCCTTTTTAATCGAAGTAATACGCAAATGTAAAAATAGATTATTAAATACCAAATTTTTACAATGTATTTTATTTTGACCAATATTTACCTATGACAAATAAAGTGCCTGATTCATTGCATGCCGCCTGAATATTTTTTCCACTTATCTTGCATAAGTTTAATAAAATGGAAAAAGCAGCCACACTTATTTCAGAAGAACTTGCAAGGTTTGAAGATTATTTTAGGGAAGCAGTAAAAAGCAAAACTCCCCTTCTTGACAGAATAATGCAATATATTGTAAAACGCAAGGGGAAGCAAATGCGACCCATGTTTGTTTTACTATGCGCAAGAGCAGGAGGAAAGATAAACACATCAACCTACCGGGCGGCTGCACTGGTAGAATTGTTGCATACTGCAACACTTGTGCATGATGATGTGGTGGATGAGGCACTTGAGCGCCGCGGTTTTTTTTCAATCAATGCGCTTTGGAAAAATAAAATAGCAGTATTAGTTGGCGATTATCTTTTATCAAAGGGATTGCTTCTGTCAATTGAAAATAGTGATTTCAAAGTATTGCAAATTTTATCGGAAGCAGTTAAATTAATGAGCGAAGGTGAATTGCTTCAAATTGAAAAATCACGAAACCTGAACATTAATGAACAAACTTATTACGAAATAATTAAAGGCAAAACCGCATCGCTGCTGGCTTCTGCATGTGCAGCAGGAGCTTCTACTACCTTTACCAATGAATGTTGCATCGGTAAAATGAAAACTTTTGGCGAGAAAACAGGAATGGCTTTTCAAATAAAAGATGATTTATTTGATTATGGCAGCGAAGAAATAGGCAAACCAAGAGGCAATGATATAAAAGAAAAAAAATTAACGCTGCCTCTTATCTACACTTTGAATAATTGTGACGGCGCAACAAGAAGAAAAATAATTCACATAGTAAAAAACGAAAACGCCCAAAAAGAAAAAATAAAATTTGTGATTGATGCTGTACAGCAAACCGGCGGAATAAAATATGCGCAACAAAAAATGGTTGCATTCAGAGATGAAGCATTAAATATACTCTGCGAATTTCCCGAAGGCGATACAAGAGATGCTCTTGAAGATTTAATAAGATATACAACAGACAGAACCTACTGATGCTAAAAAAAAGATGGAACATACTAACTGCCGATGAAAATAAAGTTGAAGCTCTTAGAAAAAGCCTCAACATCAATTCATCTGTTTGTAAAATTCTTGTACAAAGAGATATTACAACTTTTGATGACGCAAAAAATTTCTTTCGTCCTTCACTGGAACATTTGCATTCTCCGTGGTTAATGAAAGATATGGAGAAAGCCATCCAACGAATTTCATCAGCCATAGAAAAAAAAGAAAATATTTTAATTTATGGTGATTACGATGTTGATGGTACCACTGCCGTGGGAAGCTTTTATCAATTCCTGAAAAATATTTACCCCAATATTTCTTATTACATTCCGCATCGTTATAGAGAAGGGTATGGAATTTCAAAAGCAGGAATTGATTATGCTAAGGAAAATAATTATCATCTCATCATCTCATTAGACTGCGGTATAAAATCAGTTGACCTTATCACCTATGCAAAAAACATGGACATTGATTTTATTGTTTGTGACCATCACTTACCCGATGCAGAGCTTCCGCCCGCCGCAGCTATTCTCAATCCCAAACAATCTGATTGTAATTATCCCTATAAAGAATTATGCGGTTGCGGAATCGGTTTTAAATTAATGCAGGCATTAGCAGAACAATTTAATTTACCAAACGATTCATACTTACAATACATAGACCTTGTGGCTACGGCCATTGGCGCAGACATTGTTCCCATCACCGGCGAAAACCGTGTGCTTGTTTTTTACGGATTGAAAAAAGTAAATGAAAATCCCTGCACCGGAATTAAAGCATTACTTCACCTTGCAGCATTTAAAAAAATAGTTTGTGTGAATGACCTTGTGTTTATTATTGCGCCAAGAATTAATGCTGCAGGTCGCATGGACGATGCCCGAAAAGTAATTCAACTCTTCATTGAACCTGACTACATAAAAGCATTAGAGTTTGCAGAGATGCTGCACCACGATAACACCGACCGCAAAACAGCAGACAGCAGCATCACCGATGAAGCCTTATACATTATTACCAACAATGAGGCACACAAACTACGCAAAACAACAGTAGTGTACCAGCAGCACTGGCACAAAGGCGTAGTTGGCATTGTAGCATCGAGGCTAATTGAAAATTATTATCGCCCCACGGTAGTGCTCACCAAAAGCGGCGATGTTGTTTCAGGAAGTGCCCGCTCTGTTCCCGGTTTTAATTTGTATGAAGCAATTCATGCTTGCCGCGATTCCCTTGTGGGTTATGGCGGACACTTCGCTGCCGCAGGCTTAACGCTGCTCGAAGAAAATGTAAGCACATTCAGCGAGCAGTTTGAAAATTTTGTTGCATCAACCATAAATCCTGAATTGCTGATCCCCGAAATAATCATTGACGCCGAAATTAATTTCAATATTCTCAACAAAAATTTTTACAGCATCATTCACCAGATGGAGCCTTTCGGTCCGCAGAACATGCGGCCTGTTTTTCTTACTCGCCGTGCTACCGAAACAGGCTACAGCCGCATTGTGAAAGATAATCACATACGTTTTGTATTAAAGCAAAGTGGCTGCATTTTTACGGGCATTGGTTTTAATATGGCAGAAAAATTTCATCTTCTGCAAATGCCTGAACCCCTCGACATTGTCTACACTATTGACCTGAATGAATGGAATGGCGAACAAACGCTGCAACTGAAAGTGTGTGATATAAGGTTAAGTGAGAAGCCAACAGCGCTGAGTTGAAGATTTATTTTTGACTCAATATTTACAACCAGCATATTTACATTTTGTCTTAATTAAAATATTATCTTGTGCTTCTTTTAAATGCGAGATACATAAAATAATATAATTCCATGTCTTCCCCCAAAACCATACTTATTATTGATGATGATGCTGATGATATATCCATTTTTATCGAAGCGCTAAGTGAAGTAGATACACACACACGCTGTATCGCTATAGATAATTGCGAAGAAGCACTGAAGGTACTGCAGAAAAAAAATGATGATTTACCCCACTATATATTTTTAGATTTGAATATGCCCCGCATGAATGGCAAAGAATGCCTGAAAGAATTGAAAAAAAATTCACAGCTTAAACACATTCCGGTTATTATTTATTCTACTGCAAAAGGGGATGATGAATTTGAAGAAACCCGCAAGTTAGGAGCCGCACATTTTGTTACAAAGCCTTCAAAATTCAGCGAGCTGAAACAAATGCTGCGGTACGTTCTTTTGAGAAAATCGGAATTCTAAAGGCGGGGTTTACAGAATTAATTCTGAGTTTAGAGCAAACTATTCTCATGCCTGATATTAAATTTTTTACCGCGTTAATTTTCAATATACACATTTGCATTTCGTAACCCATACATGAATTATAAAAAAGAAAAGCTTCGCATAGATAAATATTTGTGGTGCATTCGAATTTTTAAAAGCCGCACACTCGCAACAGAAGCCTGCGATAAAAGCAAAGTAAAAATGCACGGAAACATAATGAAAGCATCCAAAGCAGTGAGTATTGGTGAAGAGTATGAAATAAAAACAGAAGCCCGAAAATGGCTCATAAAAGTAAGCGGCTTATTAAACCATCGTGTACAAAATAGTGAAGCTGTAAACTATTTTATTGACCTGACACCCGCAGAAGAGAAAGAGCTTTTGCAGTATCAGCCGTCCAGCTTTCATACGGGCAAGCGGCTGAGCAAAGTTGGCCGCCCCACAAAAAAAGAGCGGAGAGATAGGGAAGATTTTATTGAAGATTAAATGAAGTAACCTTAAACTTTGAACTTTGAGCTGTATCAGCCTGAAATATATTGAACATTTTTATAAATGCAAACTTAGTTTACCGGAAACATACTATTGAAATAAATTAATGAACTTGAATTGTTTATAAAAATTAAAGAATTGTGTCATGTAACAGTAACGTACAATATATGTATCAAAACCGAACACCATTTCTAACGCACTTTTTATAAACGGTTGTTTTTCAATAAAAAAAATTCTGGCATTACTATTAGATTTTATATCACGGTTTCTTATGTGCAAACTCCGGGTGTTTCTACACCGGGAAATTTTTAGCAGGTGTCGGCAATCAGGTGTCGGCAATCAGGTATCAGCAATCAGGTGAAAAGAGCAATAAAAAAAACACAAGAGCCAAAAAGCGAGAACAGAAATATTAAATCTTAGATATTAAATTTTAAATAATAAAGTGGATAGAGTAATTGAAAAAAAGAGATGGAGCAAAAAACGTATTCTTACTATTGTTGGCATTACCGTGCTTGTTGCATTGATAGTGTTTAGTGTATATTCTACTTCGGGCAAATCAAAGTTGAATGTAGATACCGAACGTATTACTATAAGTGAAATAAGGAAGGGAACATTTCAGGAATTTATTCCGGTAAATGGAGTGGTTCTTCCTCTTACTACTATTTATCTTGATGCTGTTGAAGGCGGCAGGGTAGAAGAAAAATATGTTGAAGACGGTGCAATGATGACTAAAGGGCAGCCGATATTAAGATTATCCAACACTGATATTGAACTGAATTTGGTAAATCAGGAAACTCAGGTATACAATCTGCTCACACAAATGCAGATTGCAAAAAATGCCGCACAGCAAAACACAGTTACTAATCTTAATCAAATGACTGATGTTGAAAGCCAGTTAAAAGAAGCTGAACGTATTTATAATCTTAATAAGCGATTGTATGAACAAAAAGCAATAGGCTCGCAGGAATTTAAACAATCAGAAAATAATTATAATTACCTGATGTCTAAAAAAAGATTGACACAGCAAATTCTCAACCAGGATTCTTCTTCTACCAAACAGGGAATACAGCAGGCGCAGCAGCAATACTTAGGTTCGCAAAATGCACTCGCTGTAATGCGCAAAAAGGTTGGAGATTTAATTGTTCGTGCACCAATTGATGGTCAGCTTACTTCACTTGATGCAGAAGTTGGTCAGAGTAAAAATAAAGGTGAAAGGCTTGGTCAGCTTGATGTGATGAGCGGATTTAAAGTGCGTGTAGATATTGATGAACATTACATTTCCAGAATCTATACAGGACTTCGCGGTGATTTTACTTTTGCTGACAGCACATATCAACTGGAAATAAAAAAAGTTTATACGCAGGTTACAAATGGCCGCTTCCAGGTAGATATGGAGTTTATTAATAAAGTTCCAACAGGTATTCGCCGCGGACAGACATTACAGATACGATTAGCCTTGAGTGATGAAACACAGGCATTGCTTTTATCACGCGGTGGATTTTATCAGCAAACGGGTGGCAACTGGATTTTCAAATTAAATAAAGATGGCTCGGTAGCTTATAAAACAGATATTCAATTGGGCAGACAAAATCCTGATTATTATGAAGTGCTGCAGGGATTACAGCCGGGAGATAGAGTGGTAACAAGCAGCTATGAAAATTATGGAAATATGCAGGAGCTTGTGTTGAAAGGGAAGTGAAAACCCAGAAGTCGGAAATCGGAAATCGGAAGTGGGAGATCGGAATCAGATCTCGGATGTCGGCCTTTCCGATTACTGACCTCCGACCTCCGACATCTCTAAAGCTTCTCAGAATAGCTGTAAATCATTTTCCTGATTCTGATAAGTTCGTCAGTTAGTTCTTTAAATAGATCATCGCTAATATATTTTAAATCTTTGGAAAGTATAAGCTGGTATTGAAGTTCAGAACATGAACCGGCTGCAATAATAAGGTAGCGCTTGAATTCAAGATTTGATTCTCTTCCGCAACCTTCTGCAATGTTGGTAGGGATTGAGGAAGCTGACCTTCGCATTTGAGATGTTAGTCCATAGATTTCATCTTTAGGAAAAGATTTAGTTGATTGATAAATACGCAATGTAAGCTGATGGCCTTTTTGCCAAAATTCAAATTGTTGAAAATCTCGCATGATAAAATAGTTTAAAAATTAAATAAAAAAAATCAATGTGTCGTATATCCGATTTCCGACATCCGATCTCCGACATCTAAAATTAAAAGTATGATTAAAATTACCGAGCTCGAAAAAATCTATCGCACTGAAGAAGTGGAAACCATAGCGTTGAACAAGCTGAGCATGGAAATAAAAGAGGGAGAATTTGTTGCAGTGATGGGACCCAGCGGTTGCGGTAAATCTACCTTATTAAATATTCTTGGTTTGCTCGATGACCCCGATGCAGGCAGCTTCCTCTTTAATAAAACTGAAGTAGCTCATTTCAATGAACGTAAGCGTGCCGACTTACGTAAGCACAACATCGGGTTTGTATTTCAGAGCTTTAATTTGATTGATGAATTAACTGTTTTTGAAAATGTAGAACTGCCACTGATTTATACAGGGATGAAATCACCCGAAAGAAAAAAGCGTGTGGAAGAGGTGCTCGATAAAATGCAGATAATGCATCGCCGTAACCATTACCCGCAGCAGCTTTCAGGTGGTCAGCAACAACGTGTGGCAGTAGCAAGAGCAGTAGTAAACAAGCCTAAATTAATTCTTGCAGATGAGCCTACAGGTAATCTTGACAGCCACAATGGTAATGAAGTAATGGAACTTTTAACTGAACTAAATGAACAGGGAACTACTATTGTTATGGTAACACACAGTGAGCATGATGCGCGTTACAGTCATCGCATTATACGTATGCTCGATGGACAAACAGTTACAGAAAATATTCTTGTTTAAAAAAAGCTTTACTATGATTTTTAAAAAAATTCATATTAATAAAAACAACTTAGAGAAGAATAGCAAAAAAATAAGGCTGATTTTGCCAGCGACATTGTGTATTCTAATAGTATCAGCTTTTTTTATTCCAAAATATGGCACCTCTTATGCTTCAATAAAAATGATGTTGTCTCCTGCTGCCAATACCGCCTGTACTAAAAAAGAATGTTCAGCAAAATCGGGTAAAAGCAGTGAGCAATCTTCGCCAAAAACTTTACCGTGCAAGCTTATGCAGTTTATTCAGTAACTGGTGTCTGTACACTTGCAAAGTGTCTGACACCGTGAAAACAGACTTATATGCAGTTGAAAATTTCACCCGAATGCAACTTAGCACAGCCCTTCCTTCAAAGCCATGCTTATAAGTCACAGATGTTTAATAAAAGATTAAGTTGAACATATAATATACAACCCTATGTTTAAAAATTATTTTACCATCGCATTAAGAACACTTTGGAAAAACAAAGTCTTCACTGCTATCAACATACTTGGTCTTTCTATCGGCATTAGTGCATCGCTGGTGATATACCTGCTGGTAAATTATCATTTTACTTTCGATAAGTTTGAAAAGGATGCTGATAGAATCTACAGGGTTGTCTCCAACTCCGCTTTTCAGGGTGAAGTGTTTCATTTGCCCGGTGTAGCATCTCCCCTGGGCAGTGCTGTGCGTAAGGAACTTACAGGGATTGATGAAGTAGCAGCTTTTAGAACATGGGATAGGAGTGTAAAAATAAGCGTACCGGCTACAGGCAAAAATGAACCTGCTGTTTTTAAAAATAACAGTACTATTATTTTTGCTGATGAAAATTATTTCAGCATCATCGGCTATCAATGGGTAGCCGGCTCTGCCAAAACATCGTTGCACCAACCTTATGAAACAGTGCTTACAGAATCAAAAGCCAAACTATATTTTCCGGCACTAAATGCTGCGCAGGTAATAGGTAAAGAACTTTATTTCGATGATACTATACGCACAACAGTTACCGGCGTTGTAGAAGATATTAAAAACAACACAGACTTTACCTTTAAAATATTTATTTCTAAAATTACGCTTGAAACTACAAGCTTAAAACCATCAGACTGGGACAAATGGGATGCCGTAAATTCTGCTTCCCAGTTATTTGTTAAGCTTTCTGCGGGCATATCTCCTTCACAAATAGAAAAGGGAATCTCTAAGCTGTCTGAAAAATATCATAAGCAGGATCCCGGCAATAATAACAAAGGTTCATTACTATTGCAACCGTTGTATGATATTCATTTCAACGAAGACTATGGCGGCTATGATCTGCCGCTTGCTAATAAGCCTACACTGTATGGATTACTTGCAGTAGCTGCATTTTTATTATTGCTGGGCTGTATAAATTTTATCAACCTTACCACTGCTCATGCAGCCCTGCGTGCAAAGGAAATTGGTATTCGCAAAACAATGGGCAGTTCAAGAAAACAATTGATATTTCAGTTCCTTGGTGAAACCTTTTTGCTTACATTTTTCGCAACAGCATTATCTGTTGCACTAACGCCGTTGATATTAAAAGCCTTTTCCGGTTTTCTTCCCGAAGACCTTTCTTTCACTTTAACTGCACAACCCGGCGTGATTGTATTTTTGATTTTACTGATGATTGTTGTTACGGTGCTGTCAGGATTTTATCCGGCATTAATATTATCGGGCTATAAGCCGGTCCTCGTATTGAAGAACCAGGCCTATGCAAACACAGGTACAACAAGAAGTGCATGGCTGCGCAAATCTTTAACTGTATTACAGTTTGTAATTGCACAGGTGTTTATTATGGCAACTATTCTTGTGAGCAAACAAATTAATTACTCATTAAACAAGAATATGGGTTTTAAAAAAGATGCCATTCTTTTTTTTAATACTAGTTATTCCGATAAAGCCCGGGATCACAGATATGTACTGATGGATAAGCTGAGAGCAATACCTGAGGTAGCAATGGTAAGTTTAAGTAATGCTCCTCCATCATCGGGCAACTGGAGCTCCTCCATCCTGAAATATAAAGATGGTAAAAAAGAAATCGAGACCGAAGTGCAATTCAAATATGGCGATACCAATTATATAAAATGTTACCAGCTTAAATTGCTTGCAGGAGCCAATCTTGAGCCAAGCGATACCATAAAACAATTCATCATCAATGAAATGTATGCACACATAATTGGCTTTCAGCAACCGCAGCAGGCAATTGGTAAATATTTAGAACGGGGCTGGCAAATTCCCATAACAGGCGTAGTGGCAGATTTTAACCAGTTCTCATTACACGAGCCCATTAAGCCACTTGTTATCTGCAGCTCAGATGAAATGGAGAATACCATCAATATTGCATTGCAGCCCCAAAATGCATCGGGCACCACATGGAAAACCGCTATTAAAAAAATTGAGAAAGCATGGAAAGAAGTATATCCTGAAAAGGAATTTTTTTATACCTTTTTTGATGAAGACATTGCTGAATATTATGATGGCGAAAAACATCTTTCCACCTTACTGATGTGGGCTACAGGGCTTGCTGTTTTTATCAGTTGCCTTGGGTTACTTGGATTGGTTATTCATACAACTACACAACGCACAAAAGAGATTGGCGTAAGAAAAGTGCTTGGCGCTACAGTTTCACAAATAGTTGCCCTCATCTCAAAAGATTTTATAAAGCTGGTTTTGTTTGCATTTGTAATAGCAGCGCCCATAGCATGGTTTGGTATGCATAAATGGCTTAACAATTTTGCTTACCGAACTGAGATTACATGGTGGATATTTATAGCAAGCGCTGTAATTATGATATTCATTGCATTGCTCACATTAAGCATTCAAACTATAAGGGCGGCAATTGTAAATCCGGTTAAGAGTTTGAGAGCGGAATAACGGTGTCTGTACACTCGCAGAGTGTCTTGACCCCTGTAGGTGCTTTTGATTTTAATTTGTTTTGTCGCTTACGTTGATGGCTTCCAAAAAAGTTCCTTCGACTTACAGTTTAAAGCTTTGTTTATGTTCAAAAATTATTTCAAAATCGCATGGCGAAATTTGATGAAGAATAAAATTTTTGGTGTCTGTACACTCGCAAAGTGTCTGATACCCTTAGGTGCTTTTGATTTTAATTTGTTTTGTTGCTAAAGTTGATGGCTTCCAAAAAAGTTCCTTCGGCTTACAGTTTAAAGCTTTCTTTATGTTCAAAAATTATTTCAAAATCGCGTTAAGAAATTTGATGAAGAATAAAATCTTTTCCTTCATCAACATATTTGGATTATCGGTTGGGCTTGCGTGCTGCATGCTTATTACACTATACCTGTACAACGAGTTAAGTTATGACAACTATCATAAAAATCTAAATGACTTATACCAGGTGGGTACCAACTTTATTAAAGAGGGCAAGGAAGAGAAGATGGCAAATACGCCTGCACCTATGGCGCAAATGTTGAAGCAGGAATTTCCTGAAATAGAGGAATCAACAAGATTTATGCGCCTCTATTCTGAAGATAAAACGCTGTTGCGTTATAATGAAAATAATTCAGCGCCAAAATTATTTTATGAAACAAAAGGCTACCTCGCTGATACTACTTTCTTCAGAATGTTCACCTATAATTTTATTGAAGGCGATGCTGCAACGGCGTTAAATAACCCCAATACAGTTGTATTATCCCAGGAGATTGCTCAAAAAATATTTGGCAATAAACCCGCATTAAATAAGGTGATACACATAAGCAGCAGCACCAATGGTGAATATGATTATACGGTTACAGGAGTATTTAAGCCTTATAATACCCCATCACATATTGACGGCAGATTTTTTATCTCGATTTATGGCGGTAATATGGAGGGTCATATTAAAGAGAGAGGTACAGACCTTGCCACCAACAATATGTTCTTTACTTACCTGCAGTTAAATCCCGGAAGTGATGCTAAAAAGCTTGAGAAAAAATTTCCTGCGTTTATTGATAAATATGCAGGCAAAGACCTTAAAGCAATGGGCTTTTATAAAAAGCAGTTTTTAACTCCGCTTAAAGAAATTCATCTCCGCTCAGGTTTTTCAGAAAATGTTACACCCTCAGGCAGCATCACCTATTTATATATCCTGGCTTCAATTGCATTGTTTACTTTATTAATTGCGTGCATCAATTTTATGAATCTTTCTACAGCACGTTCTTCTAAACGTTCTGCGGAAGTGGGCATACGCAAAGTGCTGGGCGCACAAAAAAATTCGCTGGTAAGACAGTTCCTTGGTGAATCATTATTCATGTCTTTCATTGCATTTGTATTTGCCTACATCATTACATTATTGCTGTTACCGGCATTCAACAGCATCTCCGGAAAAAATCTTTCGCTATCCATAACGCAGAATACATTCATTGTCGCCGGCTTCTTTATATTATCCATAATTGCTGGACTGTTGGCCGGCAGCTATCCTGCATTTTATTTATCATCTTTTATACCTGTAAAAGTGTTGAAAGGAAGATTTTCAAATTCACTTGGGGCTATTTCCTTGCGCAAGGGATTGGTAATATTTCAGTTTATAATTTCTGTGGTATTAATTATTGCTTCGGTAGTCATTACCAGCCAAATGCGTTATTTGCGTTCCAAAGACCTTGGCTTTGATAAGGAGCGGCAAATTGTAATTCCATTGCGCAGTGAAGCTGCAAAAAGTATTTATACCTCATTCAAAAATGAATTAAGAGGAATACAGCAGGTACAGAATGTGGGCGCTTCTGCTTATTATCCAGGCATTTTTAATCCCAGTGATAATGCTTTTTATAAAGAAGGCCAATCAATGAAAGTTGCTAAGCGTACCCGAATTAATTGGGTTGATGCAAACTTTCTTCAAACACTGGGAATACAACCCGTTGCAGGGCGTTTATTCTCAGAACAATTTCCTGCAGACACCAACTTTAGAGTGATATTAAATGAAACTGCCATTAAAGAAATTGGCTTTGCTTCATCGCAACAGGCAGTGGGCAAAAAGGTATTTTTTGACTGGGAGGGAGAAAATTACGGCTTCGATATTATAGGTGTAGTAAAAGATTTTCATTATGAAGATTTGCATACACCCATTACTCCTTATGCATTTGAATTGAACAATGTGCCGCAATATAATTATATGGTTGTGCATGCGAAAGCCGGTGATATAAATTCTCTGCTTAAATCAATTGAAACAGGCTGGCATAAACTAAATCCCAATGAACCTTTCGAATACAGTTTTTTGGATACTGATTTTCAGAAAAACTATGAAGCTGAAAATAGGTTAACAGCTATCGTTGGATATTTCACAATCATTGCCATTCTCATTTCCTGTTTGGGTTTATTTGGTTTGGCAACATTCAGTGCAGAGCAGCGAACAAAAGAAATTGGTGTAAGAAAAGTGCTCGGTGCAAGCCTGCTGCAAATAGTAAACCTGGTATCAAAAGACTTTTTAAAATTAGTGGTGCTTGCATTTATCATCGCCATGCCCATAGCATGGTGGGGCCTGAACAAATGGCTGGAAAATTTTGCTTATCATACGCAGATAAGTGTTTGGCTTTTTTTTGCAGCAGGGGCATTGATGATTTTAATTGCGGTAATCACACTCAGTTTTCAAACGATAAAAGCAGCATCGGCAAATCCTGTTGAGTCTTTGAGAACAGAGTGAAAACCCCACCAAACCTTCCGCCTAAGGCGGAGAGGCTTTAAATCGTTCTTGATAAAATGAAAAACTTAAAAATTAATCAATCTAAAAAGTCCTCCCTTTAGGGAGGATTTAGGAGGGTTTTCTTATGCTCAAAAATTATTTCAAAATAGCGCTTAGAAATCTTTGGAAAAACAAAGGTTTTTCTGCTATCAATATTATCGGTCTTGCTGTTGGCTTATCAACATGCTTGTTAATTATGCTTTACGTGATGGATGAATTAAGCTATGACAAGTATAACAAAAATGCAGACCGTATTTATCGTGTTGACGGAGACATACAATTTGGTGGTAATCATTTTATACTTGCAGTGGCGCCGGAGCCAATGGGGCCAACGCTACAAAAAGATTTCCCCGCGGTAGAGCAATATGTAAGGTTTCGCGGCTACGGCGGCTTACTGGTAAAAAAAGGAAATGAAAATTTGCAGGAAGACAAAGTGATTTATACAGACTCAACTTTGTTTGATGTGTTCACACTTCCAATGATTGCAGGCAATGCTAAAACTGCATTGGTTGAACCGCATAGTGTGGTAATAACAGAAACGATTGCAAGAAAATATTTTAACTCAATAGATGTAGTGGGCAAGAGCTTTGTTATTAATGACACATCAAACCTTAAAATAACCGGCGTTATAAAAAATATTCCTGCGCAATCGCATTTCAACTTTGACTTTTTTATTTCATTAAATGGTTCAATTCAAAGCTGGGAGGTAAACAACTGGGTAAGCAATAATGAAAACACTTATATTGTTTTAAGAAAAGGGTCAGACCCAAAAGTAATGGAAGCGCAGTTTGATAAAATGATAGATAAGTATGTTGGACCTGTAGCACAGCAAGTTTTCAATATAACGATGGAAGAGTTTAAAAAGAGCGGCAACTTTGACCGTTACACGCTTACACCACTTACCACCATTCATCTTCATTCAAATAAAGTAGCAGAGCTTGGTGCCAACAGCAACATTCAGTATGTATATATATTTTCCGCAATTGCTATTTTTATTCTGCTGATTGCCTGCGTAAATTTTATGAATCTTTCAACGGCACGTTCATCAAACCGTGCACGGGAAGTGGGTGTAAGGAAAGTATTAGGTTCAATGCGTTCAAATCTTATATCACAATTTCTTTCTGAATCAATATTGATAAGTTTTATTGCATTAATATTTGCTTTAGGTATCGCCGCATTCATGCTGCCCTATTTTAATCAGCTTGCAGGCAAACAAATCAATCTTGATTTATTTACAAAGCCGTGGCTTTTGCCCTCATCCATTTTATTAGTTGTAATTGTAGGATTACTGGCAGGCAGCTACCCCGCATTTTATCTTTCATCCTTCAAACCGATCGAGGTTCTAAAAGGCAAGCTGGCTGCAGGTTTCAAACGCGGATGGCTGCGAAGCACTTTGGTAGTATTTCAATTTTTAATTTCCATTGTACTTATCATTGGAACAATTGTTATTTACAACCAGCTTAATTATATACGCAACAAACAAATTGGTTATAACAGGGAGCATGTTTTAATTATTAATAACACAGACCCGCTCGGCACACAGGCGAAAGCTTTTAAAGAAGATGTATTAAAAATAAATGGTGTGCAAAGCGCAACCATGACAGGTTTTTTGCCAACGAATGACTGGAGAAGCGATAGCCCTGTGTTTCCTGATGCAACATTAGACCAGAAGAAGGCAGTAAGCGTACAAACATGGTATGTTGATGAAAATTATATTCCTACACTTGGAATGCAAATTACAAAAGGAAGAAATTTTTCAAAACAATTTCTCACAGATTCAACAGGTCTTATTATAAATGAAGCTGCAGCCAAACTGCTTGGCTTTGCAGACCCCATCAATAAACCCTTATATTATCTTAACAGCATTAACGATGAAAAGAAAACTACGGCTTATCATATTGTAGGCGTTGTAAAAAACTTCAACTTTAATTCTTTGCGTGAACAGGTAACGCCGCTTGCATTATTTTTAAGCGAACAGAAAAGTAAAATTGCAATTCGCATCAACACCAAAAACATTCCCCGTTTAATATCACAAGTAGAAAATAAATATAAAACGATGGCGCCGGGGCAGCCTTTTAGCTATTCCTTTATGGACGATGATTTTAATAATCTCTACAGCGCAGAGCAACGGACAGGAAAAATCTCAATCACCTTTTCAATCCTCGCTATACTCATTGCATGTCTTGGTTTATTTGGTCTTGTAACGTATGCTGCGGAACAGCGGATAAAAGAAATAGGCATCAGAAAAGTTTTAGGCGCATCTATTGCAAATATTGTAGCCATGTTATCAAAAGATTTTTTAGTGCTGGTAATTATTTCTGCATTCATTGCTTTTCCTCTTGCATGGTTGGCAATGGACAGGTGGCTGCGGGATTTTGCCTACCGTGTCAATATAAGCTGGTGGATATTTGCGATGGCAGGATTGCTTGCATTATTTATTGCGTTGGCAACGGTAAGCTTTCAGGCAATTAAAGCAGCAATTGCAAATCCGGTAAAGAGTTTAAGAACAGAATGACAGAATGAGTCCCGTCTTTAGCGCACAGGGCCAAATTAATTACATAACCCATCGGGAGAAAACGTTAGTAGATAACGATTCGTGCATAAAGGAGTGACACATTATATCCTTTTGTGTCGCCACTACGAGGCTCAAAAAAAAAGTATTAATTAGTCAATTTTACTAACGTTTCGCATCTAGGATGCTTATGAATTTAAAGCGCTTAGCTTGACGCCTTCCGTCTTTAGGGGGACACCTTCGCTAGAAGTCTTTATTGCTAACTGCAACAATTCTGATGGCAAGGTTCGAAACGTTGCAGGGGGTAACAAAGAAAAGCTGATTGAAAGAATAAAAGCTGGTTACAAACCTATTACTTATAATTCACTAAAGCTTACAAGCATGTTTAGAAATTATCTTCTTGTTGCTTTAAGAAATCTGAAGAGAAACAAAATTTTTTCTCTTATCAATATTCTCGGTCTTGCACTGGGCATTGCCTGTAGTTTATTAATTCTGTTATGGGTACAGGATGAGCGCAGTGTGGATGCTTATCATAAGAACGGTGGACAATTATATAGTATATATGAGCGCCAGTATTATGATGGAATGATCAATGCCGGCTATTCTACACCGGGTTTGATGTATGATGAAATGAAAAAAATGTTGCCAGACGTTCAGTATGCTACCGGTTTTGCATGGAAAGACCTGAATACGTTTGAAGCGAATAATAAAATGCTCAAAGAAGAGGGCAATTATGCGGGTCCTGATTTCTTCAAAATGTTTAGTTTCCCTTTACTGCAGGGTAACGCCTTGACCGCATTGAACTCTACCGTAAGCATTGCTGTTTCAAAAAAAATGGCAGAAGATTTTTTCGGTTCACCGCAGGAAGCAATTGGCAAAACAATTCGTTACCAAAACAGGAAAGATTTAAAGATTACAGGAGTCTTTGAAAATATTCCGCAAAACACATCAGACAAATTTGATTACATTATTAACTGGGAAACCTTTCTCGAAAATAATGACTGGGCAAGAGATTGGGGCAATAATGGACCGAAGACATATATCATGCTGCGCAAAAATGCAGATGCTGCAACATTTGAAAAAAAGATCACTCATTTTCTTGACAGCTACAATAAAGAGCAGAAAGCAAGTTTTAGAATAGAATGCGGTATACAACGCTTTGATGATATATACCTGCATTCCAATTTTAAAGATGGTGAAATATCAGGCGGGCGTATAGAATATGTAAATCTCTTCACCATTGTGGCCATATTTATTTTATTAATAGCATGTATCAACTTCATGAATCTCACTACAGCGCGTTCAGTTAAAAGAGCCAAAGAGATTGGTATAAGAAAAGTAGTAGGGGCGGAACGCACAGCTTTGATGCGGCAATTTATTGGCGAAGCCATGCTGCTTACCTTTTTTGCTTCCATTATTGCTTTACTATTGGTAACAATTTTATTGCCCGCATTTAATAATTATACCGGCAAACAAATGCAGCTCCCTGTTAATCAGTTTTCTTTCTGGCTCAGCTTGAGTGGTCTTATAATATTAACGGGATTTATTTCAGGCAGTTATCCTGCTTTGTTTCTCTCATCTTTTAATCCAATCGGCGTTTTAAAAGGAACACTGAAATTCAGTAATAGTGCAACTTATTTCCGCAAAGGGTTGGTAGTATTCCAGTTTATACTTTCCATTGTGCTAATAATCGGGACAATAGTAGTGTCGAAACAAGTGGATTACATTCAAACAACAAACCTCGGTTATAACAGAGAGAACCTTGTTTATATTCCTCTGGAAGGCGACCTTACGGGTAAATACGATTTGTTTAAAAAAGAGTCATCGAAATTGCCGGGTGTAAAAGTAATAACACGTTTGTCCCAGTCACCTACCGATATGCAAAACAGTACCGGCGGTGTTGAATGGATAGGTAAAGATCCGAATGCAGAACCAGAATTTACACAAGCATCCGCAGGATATGATTTTATAAAAACAATGGGTATACAAATGTTGCAGGGACGTGATTTTTCAAAAGATTTTGCAACTGATTCTCTTGGTTATATTCTAAATGAAGAAGCGCTGAAAAAAATTGGTTTTAAGAATCCTGTTGGTATGCCATTAACTTTCTGGCATAAGACAGGAACCATTATAGGAATAATGAAAAACTTTCATTTCAATTCACTTCATGAACCTATTAAACCTCTTATAATCCGGTTTGGCGAAGAAGAAACTTATGGTACTGCCCTTGTAAAAATAGATGGCTCAAAAACAAAACGTGCACTAGCAGGGTTGGAAATTATTTGCAAACAACTGAATCCAAAATTTCCGTTCACTTACAAATTCGCTGATGAAGAATACCAGAAAATGTACAGGAGTGAACAGGTAATAGGCAAGCTGTCTGATTATTTTGCTTTTCTTGCCATTTTTATTTCTTGTTTAGGATTGTTGGGTTTAGCCATTTTCACTGCGGAGCAACGCACCAAAGAAATTGGTATCCGTAAGGTATTGGGTGCAAGTGTTAGTTCATTATTCACTTTACTCTCAAAAGAATTTATACAGCTTGTTTTTATTGCAATGATCATTGCATCACCGATTGCCTGGTGGGCAATGAATAACTGGCTGCAGGATTTTGCATACCGCATTAACATAAGCTGGTGGGTATTTATAATAGCAGGAATTGTTTCATTAGTGATTGCTTTAATCACTATCAGTTTCCATGCAATAAAAGCGGCGATTGCAAACCCGGTAAAGAGTTTGAGAACGGAGTAAAGCGTTTGTCGTTTCTCGTTGTGTTCAAATTAATGTTCAGAATTATGTTTAAAAATTATTTCAAAGCCGCATTGCGAAATTTAATTCGTCTCAAATTTTATTATGCAATTAATATTACTGGTTTAGAGGTTGGCAAAGCTGCCTGTATATTATTGTTTATTGTAGTTCAATATTTCTACTATTTCTCTGAATAATTAAAACGTTATGAAAAAAGTAACAGGCATTGGCGGGGTCTTTATAAAAGGCCAAAGACCCTAAAGCATTAGCTGCATGGTACGAAAAACATTTGGGAATTTCATTCCGAGAAAATTTATGGTTTACCTTAAATGAGTTAATGAAAACAACCTCGCTTTTCCGGGCAATCCTGTGCCTTTTTTTTTAAAAAATGAAAGTGATTATTTTAATCCATCGCAAAGCAGCTTTATGGTAAACTTCAGAGTGAAAGATTTGAATAGAGTATTAGCTGAGCTAAAAAAAGAAAATATTTGGGTTGATGAAAAAAAAGAAGAAGACAACTATGGAAAATTTGGCTGTACGATGGACCCTGAAGGAAATAAAATTGAATTATGGCAACAAGTTGATGAGAAGCTGTGAAATAAAAATGCAGCAGCTTGCTGCATCATGTGGGAGTTGACGGGATCGAACCGCCGACCCTCTGCTTGTAAGGCAGATGCTCTAAACCAGCTGAGCTAAACTCCCCTTTAAATCAGGAGTGCAAAGATAGTTGCTCAACTTTTTCTCCCAAATTTTTCTTTGTCTGTAAAGCTAGGCCTGCTCTTAAATTTAATTGAACTGAAGCAGAGGAAAGCGATACAATTGCCCATCGTACAGGTAGAGTTCTTCAATGTCGTAAACCCAATATTTATGCAGCGGAGATTTAGTAAGCAGCCGTTTTACTTTTTTCTTTGATTCTGCATTAATAGTTATCCAGCTTCTGTGCGATTCCATGCTTACAGCATAGCTTTCAATAATATTTTGATTGATGAGATAATTAATATAATCGCGGTGCTCAGGAATTAATTTCATAAATTCATCATCCATCTCAAAGCAAATGATAGCCTGGTATTTTTTCATGGTAATTGAATTGAAGCAGTTAGAATGATATAAAATAAAAGAGTGGCAATATTCTAAATCAAACTACATAAATTGCATAGCCATTGTTAGTTTAATAAATTCAAACGGAAAAAGTATGAGAAAGGTTGCCTGTATATTTTTATTAAGTATTTGCTTAGTCTTTTATTCATGCATTAGCACAGACTCAGAAACCACGATTCATGCAGACGGCAGCGGCACTGTTATTACTAAAATAGATTTAAGCGCAATGATGAAAATGTTTTTCGCCCTGGATACTTCTCAAAATACAGAAGCAGAAAAAAATATAGATTCAACAATTTACTTGAGAGATTTTATTGCACAGGCTGAGCAGAAAAAAGGTGCTGCCTTTACAAAGGATGAAAGGGAACTTTTTCAAAACTCATTTATGAATATTAAGATTGATTTTAAAGAACAAACCATGCTGGCTGTAATAACATCAAAATTTTCAGGCATGAATCAATTAGCTTTAACGGCGAGTCTTAATAAAGATGCAATGGAGCTTTCTAATACGCTGCCGCCGCAGGATACAAGCCAGGGTGATATGGGTAATACCCTTGCGAACGCTGTATCTGGAATGAAGTTAACAGCCGCTGAAGGCTTAATAGATTATTCGTACCAGGGTGCGTCTGTTACAGCAAGTATAGAAGATTCAAGCGAGATGCAAATGACAGAGCAAATGTATGCGCTTGGTGAAATGCCGGTTAAAATAACTTACAATTTGCCCAGGGCTGTAAAAAATATTACTGCAAAAGGGAAGGTTGAAATCTCTGCTGATAAAAAGAAAATTACGATTAGCTATAATATGCTCGATGGTATGAAAGACCCTGCTATTCAAAGCTATCATATTGAATTTTGAATAAAATATATTGCTTACTGCAATTATTCCATGGTCAGACCCGGGACGGTCAGACCAATTTATTTATTTTGTTTCTGCCACTGCTTCTGAAGTGTACGATTTATTCTTTTCATCATTTACGGCGCCGCTGGGTTTATAGTGCTTAAACATACTATGCCATTGAATTTTTAAAACACCTAATACGCCTTCGGTTAAAATATTTTTGCTCATCTTACTAATTCCAACTTTGCGGTCTACAAATACAATGGGAATTTCTTTTAGTGCAAAGCCCAGCTTCCATGCAGCGAATTTCATTTCAATCTGGAAAGCATATCCTGTAAATTTCATTTTATCAAGCTCAATAGTTTCGAGCGCAATTCTTTTATAGCATATAAAACCTGCTGTAGGATCTTTTACAGGCATACCTGTAATCATGCGGGTGTATAAAGCGCCGCCTTTGGAATAGATGTGCCTGTCGAGCGGCCAGTTTTCAATTTTTCCGCCGGTTATATACCGGCTGCCTATGGCCACATCGGCCCCATCATACTTGCAGGCAGCATAGAGCTTTTCAAGGTCGTCGGGATTATGAGAAAAGTCGGCATCCATTTCAAAAATGTACAGGTACCCTTTTTCAAGGGCCCATTTGAACCCGTGAATATAGGCAGTGCCTAATCCGAGCTTTTGTTTTCGCACTTCAAGAAATAATTTATCGGCATAAACAGGTAGTAATTCTTTTACAACGGAAGCTGTACCATCAGGAGAGTTATCATCAATTACTAATACATGATAATCTTTTTGCAGAGAAAATATTGCATTAAGAATACCATGTATATTCTCTTTTTCATTGTAGGTGGGTATAATTATTATCTTTTCCAAATAATAAATTTCTGGGGGTATCGAAATTACAGTTTCTGAGCTAACATTTTAAACATGTCATCATCTAACGCAAATTTTTATGACTGTAATTTCTCTAATAAAGTTCTGTTTAATATTTCAGTTAGTTTTTGTTTTGTGTGAATGGCGAAGTCTCCCTTCATCATCCAGTCGTAATATTGTGGTTCTGCTTTTAGAATTTCAATAACCGGTCTTCCTTTGTGCTTACCGAAGTTAAATACTTCTACCCCATTCACTCTCACAAATCTTCTTGCAAAATCTACAATATCATCTTCGCCTGTAAATTTTACAATGTGCTCTGCTGTGCAGCCAATATGCGGATATCTTTCTAATTGAGCTTCTAGTATTTCCCAGGTGGCCAGCGCATCTGCTTCGGCGCTGTGAGCATTTTCAAGTGTTTTATTGCAATAAAATTTGTAAGCTGCTGTAAGAGTGCGCTGCTCCATCATGTGAAATACTTTCTGCACATCAACCAGTTTTCTTCCTTCGGTGGAAAAGCTTATTCCGGCTCTGCAAAATTCTTCAACAAGCATGGGAATATCGAACCGGTTACTATTGTATCCGCCCAAATCGCAATTATCAATAAATTGTTTTATTTCATTTGCTACCTGCTTAAATACGGGAGCTTCTTTTACCATATCATCTGTGATGCCATGCGTTTGGGTTGCCGAGGGCGGGATAGGCATTTGCGGATTTATTAATTTTCTTTTTATCTGCGACTCTCCATCCGGCATTATTTTTACAATGGCAATCTCTACAATTCTGTCTGTGCAAAAGTTTATTCCTGTGGTTTCCAGATCAATAAAAGCGATAGGCCGTGTAAGTTGAATATTCATTAAAGAAGTTTTTACAGCGATGAAAAAAATTAAATATTTCGGTTACCACCATTAATTTTAAGAGTCTAAATTTTTTTACCTGTTACTATCGGGTTAAATTTAAACAACAAAGTAATCATAAATATATATTAAACGCTTAATTTTGCGTTTCTCATTTAAAATTTTTAGAGTA
Organism: Chitinophagales bacterium; assembly: GCA_038206235.1. Lineage (GTDB taxonomy): Bacteria > Bacteroidota > Bacteroidia > Chitinophagales > Chitinophagaceae > JBBRBB01. Next base: position 29,534 of record JBBRBB010000014.1, on the reverse strand, counting down.
AATCTGGGTATATGCGAAAATTACTTTTAACTTTTATTATTTCATGTTTGGTGGTCACAATGTTTTCTTCATGTGTTGAAAGCCGCAAGAGCGGCGCCTGCCCTTCTCATGATCCTAATTATTTCAGAAGAAGCAAATAAAAATCCTTATTCGCTTTAGTTTACTCTTGGGATAAACTTCCCTTGCACATTAGTTATTAGCAGGTCTTATCAATTTTTTATTTACATATTTGCAAAACGATTGCATGGAATGGATAGGTTATCTGGCTTCTGTATTCATCGGTATTTCTTTAGGGCTTATTGGTGGCGGCGGTTCCATATTAACTATTCCGGTTCTGGTATATCTTTTTAAATTCCCCCCCATAGAGGCAACAGGATATTCTCTTTTTATAGTGGGCGCAACCAGCCTTGCAGGCGCGGTAAAAAATTATTTCAGCGGAAATGTAAATGTAAAAATTGCCTTGAGCTTTAGCATTATTGCCACTATTATTGTTTTGCTTACCCGCCAGTATATTCTGCGTTTTATCCCTGATGAACTTTTTACAATAGGAAGCTTTGTGTTTACAAAGTCATTCTTTATTATGTTGCTTTTTGCCATGCTAATGGTTGTTGCTTCTTTTAAAATGATATTTCACGAAGCACCGGAAAACTATAATGTGCAGACGGCAAAAATTAATATCACAAAACTTATTTTCACTGCTTCGGGTATTGGTTTTATTACGGGATTGCTGGGAGCAGGCGGCGGCTTTTTAATAATTCCCTCTCTTATTTTTTTATTTCACCTTCCGATGAAGCAAGCCATTGGCACTTCATTATTTATTATTGCTATCAATGCTCTTTCGGGCTTTGCAGGCGATGTTTTTCAAATGAATTTTAACTGGCAATTATTAATAAGCATTACTGCTGCTGCTATTGGCGGAATATTTATAGGAACAGCACTGAAAGAAAAAGTGGAGGCAGATAAATTGAAAAAAGGGTTTGGAGTATTTGTGTTTATAATGGGAGTTTATATAATTGTGAAGGAAATAATGAGCATGTAAAAATTTGAGAATTATTTTTTTGGTACCGGCTCCTCTGCATCAATGTATTTGAAACTTCTTTCGACTGGAAGTAAGAGTGTACTGATAAGCTTATTGAACAAAAATTATACATGCCTTGGAATCTATATAACGGAAAAAATTTATAAGACCAAAAAATGTCCAGAAGAATATACTCATCTACTCAATCTCATCTTTAAATTTTCATATTACTGATATCTGCACTGCCAATGGCTTGCATTTTTTTTAAAAATGTATTCGCTGGTGAATAAATAGTCAGTACTTAGAAACGAACGTAATCTACAATGGACAAGGGTTTGTAAAGAAAAATAATTTGCATTAATTAGTTATTTGCGTCCATCCATGATTTCATCCCGTTGATTTCTTTTGTCTGGTCGGCTATTCCTTTCTGTGCCATTTGTTTCAACTGAGCATTTTTACCATGCTTTAGCTCCTCCTTAAACATTGATACTGCGCTTTCATGGTGTGGTATCATCATCATCACAAAATCTTTGTCTGTATTGCCTGTCATTTGAATTCCTTTCATTTTATTCATCATCTGGTCCATTGCTTCCTGTAATTCGTTATGCTTTTGGCTGCTGTCATTTTTCATTTCCGGAGTTTTATAATTATTGACAATATCCTGAAACTTTTTTATCTCCTCTGTTTGGTTTGTAATGATATTCTGTGCCATCGCTTTCATTTTTTCATCAGCACCTTTTGAAACTTCTATTTGTGCCATATCAACAGCAGCGTGGTGATGGTCAATCATCATCTTAGCAAAATCGTAATCGAATTCACCGGTCATTTGCATGTTGTTCATTTTGTCCATCATTCCATTCATTACACTCATAAATCCGTTATTCATTTGCTGAGAAGAAGCATCAGGAGTAACAGTGGTTTCGGTTTGCATTGTATCAGAAGTATTGTTTGCTGAATTGTTGTCTGCATTATTGCAGGCAGGCCAAAAATAAATAATGGTAAATAATGTTGCGGTAATTGCTAATTGCTTTTTCATAAAAATTTTTTTATGTAGTAGTGAGTTAAACCTACACAGGTTTCAAAAAACCTGTGTAGGTTTTGAGATTTACTTATGCCATAGAACTGCATTCTTCGGCACAAGCTCTGCAGGCTTCTGCGCACTTTTTACAATGATCGTAGCGGTCAGCAAATTTCTCGCACTCTTCCGCACAGGCATCACATATCTCTGCACATTCTTTCATTAAGTGCATTGCATGCTCTGACCCTCTTGCCGCAAAACCGGCTGTGAGAGAACAAATTTCGGCGCAATCAATATCCATCTTTATACATCTGGCTAATGATTGTACATCTTGTTCTTCCAAACAGGCTGAAGCGCAATGATTGCATTCTGTGGCGCAATCGTTCATGGCATCAATCATTGATTGATGTTTTTCGTGACTCATCTTTTTAATTTTAATGGTTATGAAATTTAAGTGCCAAAATTTTACAGTTTCATTTACAATAATTTCAGTTTATTATGGCTATGTATCTATATGATTTGCCTGATGGATACTGTTTCCATCCAACGTAATTGATGGGAAAGCATCAATAACGATAATAATAGACCCTGTGATGAGGGCGGCCCCATGGACGGGGAGACCGATAGTAATACGGATTATAATATGGACGCGGTCTGTAGTAAGGACGCGGGCCATAGTATGGACTTGGACTTACCCCAACGCTAACTCTCGACGGAGCACAGGAGCTTAAGAAAAGGATTGCAAAAAGAGCAATCGCTAACAACAGACGTTTCATAATTTATATTTTAAAAGTTAATATTATTTTCTTATCAAAGTTTGTACAAAGCATAAGCTCATTCATAACATTACAATGACCGAAGAAAATTACCCTTTGCATCAAAAACCAAATCAATATCTTTTACCTGAACTTCATAAGTAATAATTCCAGCGGCATCGGTTATTTGTGCAACGTCCCGGAATATTTCGCCGGGATAATTTTTTTGCACATAGTCTGCAATGCCCTGTGGTAAATCTTCAACAGGCATTTGCATTTCGGTTATTATTCTGCTACCCGCCGCAGCGTAAGTAACAGAAATGGGCGCTTTGCCTGCATAAAACGCAACCTGGTAATTGATACTGTCCTTACCCCAATAGCATTTTTTTGCGTTTGGATACTCTTTATTAAAAGCATTCGTAACCGCTGGAGGAACATCTTTTGCTTTACATTTTTGAGCTTGCACATTGATAACAAATGCTGCAAGCAGTAACAAAAGAAATAGCTTTTTCATGGTTTACTTTTTAATGTTATTGAATAATATCATCTGAGAAGCTGATGATGGGATGATATTTTAAGCTTATACCCTTATCCATCATCTTTCATGCCACTGATTTGCCTGTACTGTGTTTATTACAAAGAAGCCCATGAACCTGATTTTAATTATCATTTCATTTTTGTTTTAAAAACGAGATAAACTTACCCTTTTCTTGATGAATTATGACTAATCATAATTTTCCATTCGCCATTTATCTTTTTTAAAACCGATGTAGCTACTCCCTGACGCGTAACTTCTGAGCCGTCTTCAGCCACAACAATTAAATAGTTATAACTTTCAACAGCAAAAGCATAGTTACCATCAATCTCCACATCAACTTTATAGTTACTGAATTTGAATGATTTGAATTCTTTTAATTCAGGATTCAAATGATGCTCTAAATAATGAGCATAGTTACCTTCACTTCCTCCTGATTCAAATATTTTAGAATCTGCAGAAAATAATTTTTCCGTTCCGGTAGCATCTAATTTTTCAATTGCGCTATTGTATTCTTTTAATACGTTTTTTACTGCCTCTATATCTTTAGTCTGTGTAAATGCTGCTGTAGCAATGAAGCTTACTATTATTATAAGTGGTATCTTTTTCATTTTATTCTTATTTACTTATGAGATAATAATTATTTATTTGCATCCATCCATGATTTCATCCCGTTGATTTCTTTTGTCTGGTCGGCTATTCCTTTTTGTGCCATTTGTTTTAACTGAGCATTTCTACCATGCTTTAGCTCTTCTTTAAACATTGATACCGCGCTTTCATGATGAGGTATCATCATCATTACAAAATCTTTATCTGTATTGCCTGTCATCTGCATTCCATTCATTTTACTCATCATGTTTTCCATTGCTTCATGTAATTCATCATGCTTTTGGCTGCTATCATTTTTCATTTCAGAAGTTTTATAACTATTCACAATATCCTGAAGCTTTTTTATTTCTTCTGTTTGTTTGGTAATTATATTCTGCGCCATCGCTTTTATTTTTTCATCTGTGCCTTTTGAAATTTCTATTTGTGCCATATCAACAGCAGCGTGGTGATGCTCAATCATCATCTTCGCAAAATCATAGTCGAAATCGCCAGTCATTTGCATCCCTTTCATTTTATCCATCATTCCATTCATTACACTCATAAATCCGCTATTCATTTGCTGAGAAGAGGCATCGGGAGTAACAGTGGTTTCAGTTTGCAATGTATCTGAATTGTTGTTTGCTGAATTGTTGTCTGCATTATTACAAGCAAGTAAAAAATAAATGGTTGCAAATAATGTTGCGGTAATTTCTAATTGTTTCTTCATAAAAAAAATTTATGTTGTGAGTTAATTAAACCAGGTTTCAAAAACCTGCGTAGGTTTTGAGATTTGCTTATGCCATTGCACTGCATTCTTCGGCACAAGACCGGCAGGCTTCTGCGCATTTTTTGCAATGATCATAACGGTCGGCAAATTTTTCGCACTCTTCCGCACAGGCATTACATATCTCTGCACACTCTTTCATTAAGTGCATAGCATGTTCTGAACCTCGTGCTGCATAAGAAGAGGTTAGAGAACAAATTTCAGCACAATCTATATCCAGCTTTATGCATCTGGCTAAAGATTGTACATCCTGTTCTTCTAAACAGGCTGAAGCGCAATGATTGCATTCTGTAGCGCAATCGTTCATGGCATCAATCATTGATTCGTGTTTTTCGTGACTCATGTTTTTAAAATTTAATTGTTATGAAATTTGATTATCAAAAATTTTATAGTTTGTAATTACTTTTTTAAGTTTTGTATTTGAAGGCGTTCGGTTTTAAATCATTTATTGTCCATCTCTTTTAATTTGGCTTTCATAAAATCTATTTCTCTTTGTTGCGATGAAATAATATCGTTGACTAATTTCTTTATTTCCGGGTCGCTTATATTGGCCTCTTTGGCCATCAGCAGCGCTGCGGCATGGTGCGGTATCATTGATTTAAGGAATTGCTTATTGGTAACGGCCGTTTGGTTTTGGATGAAAACAAAACAGGTTACCAGCGCAATAGCGCTGATGCCAATAATTACAGCATTCGTTTTTTTGTGCATATACATGCTGCTCATTATGGCCATTTCAATAATAAGCATGGCTGCGGTCATAAGGCCGGCCATGTAAAACTGGTTGATGTTGGGGATTACATTTGCGAATTTGTCAACCATGGAGTACATCAAAATAAACATGGCAATAAAAGAAATGATTACCATCCATAATAATTTTTTGTACTGCATTTTGTGCATCATGTGCATTTCACTTGTGTTTTGCATTTCCATTGTTTATGTTTTAATGATTAAAAAATTTTTTTTTTACTTTTAACATGCTTGCATTAATGGCCACTACTACTGTACTCACGGTCATTATACTAAACTTTATTCCTTGCATCTAAAAAATTAATAATGCAAGGTTAAACCAATGCCCCACTTATATTGATCGTCGTAATTAGTACTGATGGAAAAATAACGGCTGAACATATAGCGAAACAATACTGTATATTCTTTATCGGTATTTACACGCAGATCAGCAAAAAAATTATTGCTTAATGCAAGGTCTCTTCTTTCAAGCTGCAAACGTAAATTACCATTGTTGTCTATCCTCCATTCTGACCGTACAAGCATTGGCAGCAGGTAATAAAAACCTGCATCAACCACATGGCGGTTATCTTTTGAATTAGATTTTGAAAACTGTGGCAGATTTTTATTTCTGCGATAATCGTATCCAATAAAGGCGGCAAAATATTGCTGCTTATCTAAATAGCGAAGCAAATGATTTTCCTCTTCCACATCTCCTTTGTAAGTGGACCTAAGTTCTATTTCCAATGCATTTTTATTATTTGAAACATTGAACATCCCAAATACACCCTGGGAGTGAACAGATATGTCTGCCCAGGGAAACAATCGCTTATCTTCTCTTTTTAAAACTTTATAACCGGTTTTGGCAAACTCATTTTTTTCACTGCCCTCGTAGCTTACAACTCTGGCCATGCCGCTCATCATGTGGTACAAATTATGGCAATGAAAGAACCAGTCTTTTTCTTCATTGGCATAAAATTCAATCGTATCGGTTTCCATTGGTTTAATGTCAAACGTATGTTTCATTGGCGAGTATTCACCCTGTGCATTTACAAAACGGAAGAAGTGCCCGTGCAGGTGCATGGGATGTCGCATCATAGTGGTGTTGGTGAATATCATGCGTACATTTTCTCCATGGCGGATAAGAACATTGTCGGATTCGGAAAGTGTTTTATTATCCATTGACCAGATATAGCGAAGCATATTGCCTGTTAAGCTGAGCTTAATCTCACGCAATTTTTTTGTTGAGTCTAAAACAGAGGGGTTGATGCTTCTAAGCATATCATAAGTGAGCATCATGCCTTCGCCACCCATTCCCGGCATAGACATTTCCGTCATATTGCCTTCGGATGATTGCATGTTCATGTCTTTCATATCCATGTTCATGCTTTTCATTCCTTGTGCGGTATCCTTCTTATTCTTCATATCCATTCCGTCCATTTTTTTCATAGTGTCCATGCCTTTTTTATCTTTCGTGTTCATGTTCTTCATCCCATTTTTTCCCCCCATCTTCATTCCTTTCATACCTTTCATACTTTTCATATTCATTCCGCCGCCGCTCATATTCATACTGCCCATCATACTGTTCATGTCACGCATCATTGCAAAATAATCAAGCTTGGGTAAGGTGGGTGCATTTACTTCAGGACCATTACCCAGAAACACAGAACCATAGCCGGTTATATCCCATGAAGTAGCCCTGAATTCGTAAGCGCTGCTATCTTCGGGCATTTGAATAAGTACATCATAAGTCTCTGCGGTTGCCAGTTCAATTTTATCAACCATTAACGGCATTACGTTTATGCCATCAGCAGATGCCACCTGCATTTGCCCGCCAGCAAACTGCACCGTGAAATAAGTAGAAGAAGATCCGTTAATAATTCTAAGCTTTATAATTTCTCCGGGCTTTGCATCTTTTAAATAATATTTGTCTTTGCCATTAATGAGAAACCTGTTGTAATAAACATCAGCAACATCCATAGGTGTCATCCGCATCCATTCCTGTTTTAATTTATCTTTAAAATATCCTGGTGCAATAGCTTCGCCGTAACTCTGCATGGCGCCTTTTTTTATGGAATACCACTCAGCTCCTTTTTTAAGGTAGCGATGTACCTGGTTTGGATTTTCATCCGTCCAGTCAGATAATACAAGAACATATTCTGTCATTGGCTTTTCATCGGGTCTTTTAATAACTATAGATCCGTAAAGCCCGGATTGCTCCTGCAACATGGTGTGGGAGTGATACCAAAATGTGCCGCTTTGTACAATGGGAAAAGTGAAAGTATGTACAGTGCCGGGCATAACAGGCGCCGTGGTTAAATAAGGCACTCCATCTTCAGCATTGGGTACAAGAATTCCATGCCAGTGAATAGAAGTTTCTTCTTTCATTTTATTATGCACTCTGATAATAGCCGTATCGCCCTCTGTAAAATATAAGGTGGGTGCGGGTATAGAGCCATTTACTGCAATAGCCATTCTATTTTTTCCGGTGAAATTCACCATTGTATCTGCGATGTATAAATCGTACTCTACTCTTTTACCCTGGTATTTGGAAGGTGGTTTAATATTTTCATTGGCAATTCTTTTTTCAATCGTTTGAGCAAATACAGAAATATTAAACAAGTATATCAATAAGGTTACTATGGTTACAATATTCTTTTTCATTATTCCCGTTTTAATCCTATACTATTTTTGCTTTTTTGGAGGAGGCGCCTGCTCCCTTGCGGGATTGTTATCATAAGGTTTGGTAGTATCAATCAGCTTCATACCTTTCATATTCTTCATACCCTTCATGCCTTTCATGTTATCCATGCCCTCCATATTTTTCATGCTATCCATGCCTTTCATATCTTTCATCTTGTCCATGCCTTTCATGTCTTTCATGCTATCCATGCCCCTCATATCTTTCATCTTATCCATGCCTTTCATATCTTTCATATTGTCCATGTCTTTCATATTGTCCATGTCTTTCATATCTTTTATCTTATCCATGCCTTTCATATTTTTCATCTTATCCATTCCCTTCATCTTCATTGATGTATCCATTCCCTGCATATTTTTCATACCAGGCATACTATCATTCATTTTCATGGTGGTATCCATATTCTTGCCACCCATATTCATACCTCCCATCTTGTTCATATTTTTTTCATCTTCTTCTGTGCCTAAATTTTTACCCATCGGGCCCACGCCTTCAATATGGGTAAGCCAGGCGCCATGATGGCCCGTTACAGAAACAAGAATAGCAGCCAGCAACGCGGCCACCAATACAACTACATCATAAGACCTGCGGTTAATTTTATAAAAATCGCCTATGCCTTTTAACAGTAAAGTAATGCCTGCCATCCACAAAGTGTATTGCGCATATTTTTCATGTTCATTAAATGCCATCCATGATGATTTAGGCGCCTCCAAGGAAATCATAGCATGAAATATAGTGCTTACTGCCCATGCAGAAAGAAAACCGCCGGCCATTAAGAACAATGCAGCCCAGCGTATCTGCAACCAGTTGGGTTTCCAAACAACAACAGCCTGAAAAACTGCTGCCAGCAGTATAAGCACTATGGGAAAGTGTGTTGTTAAAGGATGGAGTGATGGAAAGTCTTTAAACATAAATAAGATTTTATTTTCAGAACTAACTATCCTTAAATATTTCTTATTGCCGGTAAGTTATTTTGATAACGGCTAATTGTCATGGCATCTTCGTTGGTTCGAAATTCGTTCATCTGCAAACTCCGGGAAATTTTTTTAGGCTTCACGGACAATTGTAATATCAAATTCGTTTTTCATTGAAACTGTTATAGTACTTTCTATAACAGATATGCTAAACCTTTCAACAGATGTTATTGTACTTAGCGTACGACAACGATGCTTAATAATAATTCTGCAGCCTGGTTCAAAAAATAATTCATACAATATCCTGCTTCCATTAAAAATTATTTGACGTATGTTTTAATAAGTCAGCGTTATTCCTGCGCCTAAGCCCATGTCGCTATCATAATGGGATGATAAGGAAATATATTTCATGGCTATGTAGCGAAATCCCGCGGTATATTCTTTATCAGTATTTATCATCCACATAAAGCGTAAGCGCGGGGCAATTGATATATCCTCTCTCGATAATTGGAAACGGAATTTGCCATCACCATCTACCCTTATATCTGCAACTGTAAGCGTAGGTAATGTAAAGGCAATTCCTGCTACTCCCGTTTTACGATTGTTCTTATTGCTCACCTGCCCAAACCAATTCTTTTCTTCGCTGCCAAAAATGTTTTTGACGCTGCCGCTTAAATCGAAAAAGTTTTTTTGAAACGGGCCTTCTTTTTTATAATGATAATCGAACCCAATATAAGGATACCACCATTGCATTCTGCCCAGATACCTGCCTATCATTGTTTCACTTTCGTAACCATGCATATCATGCAAACCTAAATGCCAAAGTGTGCTTGCTTTCCAGCGTGTTTGAGCAAGCATAAATTCGCCATCGCTGCCATTGCTTTCTATACCAACCCTGCCCATAGGATGAAACATTTTGTCGTCAGAATTTAAGCCCCGTTTAGCCACTTTAGGGCTGGTAATATCTGTAATTGCCGATGAATCAATGTTTGCCGAATCTGCGTTAGTGGGTGAATTTTCGTAGCTGAAAACCCTGCCCATGCCGCTCATCATGTGGTATAAAATATGGCAATGAAAAAACCAGTCGCCCCCAGCTTCACCGGCATAAAATTCAATAGTATCCCGTTCCATCGGCATAATGTCAATAATGTTTTTCATGGGTGCGTAATCACCCTGCCCGTTCAGCACTCTAAAATCATGACCATGCAGGTGCATGGGATGCCGCATCATGCTATTGTTGAATAAAACTATTCTTACTCTTTCTCCTTTTTTAATCAGGATTTTATCACTTTCAGAAACTACTTTATTGTCAAGGCTCCATACATAACGGTTCATGTTTCCCGTTAAATCGAATTTCAATTCTTTCCATGGACCTTCGGGCAAAGTTGTTTTTTCAGTTGAACGCAACATGCCATAATTAAGTGTTACTATATCAGAGTTATCAGCAGCCATATTCATACCAGCCATGCTGTTGTTGTTTGGCATTTGCATGTTATGCGCCTGCATATTATCTTTTTTAGATTTGCTCATATCCATCCCTTTCATGCCGTCCATTTTATCCTGCTTCATATCTTTCATGTCATGACCTTCATGCGTTGAATCATTTTTCATCTTATCCATTTGCATGTCTTTCATGTCTTCCCTATTCATTTCTTTGCCTGGTTTTTCTTCACCTGTAATTTCAGGATACATAACCGTGTTCATATCCATAACCTGGTTAGCCATTTGCATACCTTCCATTTCTATCATATTGCCCTTCATATCCATCATGTCGTTCATCATCTGCATACCTGCGAAATATTTAAGTTTGGGTAATTTTGTTGCATAAACTTTTTCGCCGCTGCCCAACCATAAAGAAGCTGATTTTGTACGGTCTTCAGGCGTTACCAAAAATTCATAACTTTTATTTTCGGGTACTGTTATCACCACATCATAAGTTTCAGAAACTGCAATAAGCAACCTGTCAACTTCTACAGGTTCTACATCATTTCCATCACTGGCTACTACCGTAATCTTACCGCCTGAATAAGTAAGCCAGAAATAATCTGATGCACCGCCGTTAGCTATTCGTAATCTTACTTTATCCCCTGCTTTAAACTGAGGTTGTATATTTTGATTTTTGCCATTAATTAAAAAATTATCGTAGAACACATCACTTACATCCATTGCATTCATACGCTTCCATTCATTAGTAAGCTTAGTCTTTAAATTGCCGCTTTTTATAGCCTCTGCATAGCTTTGTGTAGTTCCTTTTTCTATAGCAAACCAATCAGTAGCACTGCGAAGGCTGCGGTGAACTTCTTCCGGTTTCATATCTGTCCATTCGCTTAGTACCACCGGTATGGTTGGTATATCCCATTCTTTCCTTTTATTCATGATGAAGGAGCCATACATACCTATCTGTTCCTGTAATTTGCTATGACTATGATACCAATGCGTGCCATGTTGAACAATGGGGTATTTATAGAGATAAGTAGAATGTGGCTTGATAGGCATTTGGGTTAGGAAAGGCACGCCATCCATACGGTTGGGTAAAAACAGTCCGTGCCAATGCAGGGAGGTTACTTCATTCAATTCATTGTGCACATAAATTTCTGCTGTATCACCTTCGGTAAACGTAAGTGTGGGCATAGGTATCTGACCATTTACTGCAATAGCCCTTTTAGATTTTTTGCCGTAAGTAACTGTAGTATCTCTGATATATAGATCATAGCGAACGGTGCGTGGAGGACTATTGTTGATAATGGTTTTTATAGGACCTAAATTGGTTTTTGCCATATCCATATTATCCATATTATCCATCTGCATACCATTCATGTTGTCCTGATTTACTGTTTTGTCTTTTGCCATCGGCATATCCATTTTCATACCTGGCATATCTTTCATTTCATTCTTGGACGTAGTGTCTTTTTGCATTTGCATATCATCATGCATTTTGGAAACAGATTTTGGGGTTGAAACTTTTACTGTCTTTTTTACCAGTTTCATACCGCACTTAGGGCAATTACCAGGTTTACTCATTTTTACTTCGGGATGCATAACACATGTATATATTACTTTCTGTGTTTGTTTGCTATTTTCCTTCTTTGGCATTGGCATTTTCATACCCGGCATATCATGCTGAGCAAATGTTGCGGAAAACCAAAACAGTTGCATTACGATAAGAATTATTTTGATTGATGAGCTTTTGTTTTTTTGCATCTTCTTCATTTTTAATATTATGTTTCTCGTTTCTCGTTGTGTTGTCCGTTGCCTCTTGCTTATTGCTTATTGCTTATTGGCAACACTTTTTCTTTCTGATAAAAAGAGATTTTAGTATTCTCAATATTGCTTTGCCGATGCGTTTCATTATTTAATTTTTTTGAGACAGACTGTCTTTTGTTTTTTCTGCCCAGTCTATTATTAATTTTTTATCCTGTTGTGTAAGCCTTGCATTTGCATGCATCAGCTTATATGATGTTACAGGCATTGTACCGTCTTTCAAACTATGCTCAATCTCCTTCAGCTTGCTTTTTTGTTTTCTTACAGAATAAGAGCCAAACTCACTGAAATTAAGGTCCGCTTTGCCATCCTTTATATGATGTGCCAGAAACCAGGCCATGGGCTGAATATTAGAATACCATGGATAGCTGGTAGTATTGCTATGGCAATCGTAACAGGCAGTCTTGAAAACAGCCTGAACGCTATCTGGAACTTTGTAGATTTTTGTGATGTCTGTTGGCAATACCTGCCCGCTTTTATTACGGGCAGGCTGTATAAATTGAATTACAATAAATACAATCAATATTGCTAACAGAATTTTTTTCAACCGGCTCATGATTACTGTTTAATTTCTTCTTTCATTTCGCCACATGTAGGCATCTTCTTGCCGAGGTAAGGGTTTTTAATTTCTTTCGTTTCACTAATCCAATATGCGCCTTTCTTATCATTGTACATGGGGCAATAGTCTTTATACAGCGTTTGTTCTGCGCCATAAGTTTTAACCATATCATACATATCACTGCTGAGCATTTCAAAATGTTCCCGCTGGTGATCAATCTTATCAGCATTCTCACCAATGTGTTCTGCATTTTCTTTCATAGCGCTTTCCATGTCTTCATACATTTTCTTTTGTTCAGACGTTAATGAAGACTTGTCAAATTTTTGCATGGCATCTACTATTGCTTTACCCCCATTTGCCGCTTCCGTTCCATTGTCGTTAGCCAAAGCGTTTTTTAATTGTAAATAACCTGCTACTATTTCTTTCATTGAAGCTGTGCTTTTTGTTTCTGTATTCGCGGTTTGAGTGTTTGATGCAGCAGAATCATTACTCATATTATCTTTTGCTTCTGTTTTAGTGTTACCACTGTTGCAGGCAACAAAGGCTATTGCTGCAATTGAAAGAGCTGTTATAAGAATCTTTTTCATATTATTTTGATTTTTAAGTTACAGTGATTAAATGCAGAACAGTCAGGAAGAAATATTCTTGACCATTTCTGCTAAATTGATTATTGATTAATTGTTTCAACCACCTCACCGCAAGTAAGCATGGCGCTTCCGAAATAAGGATTTTTAATTGTCTTTTCGCTGCTAAGCCAATAGGTCTTTTTCATTGGACAATATGCCTGATAAACCGGCTCTGTTGTTAAATTAACCGCTTTAGCCAAGGTGAACATATTAGCAGATAAATTAGCAAAATGCTGCCTTTGCTCTTTTAAGTCTTTGCTTTCTGAAATTGCTCCTGCATCTTTTAAAAGAGCATTAATGTTGCCCTCAGATATTACTTTGTAATCAATACCGTTTGCCGTTTTTACTAATTCTTCTGCTTTCATGGCTGCGGTATTGGCATCGCCTTCCACTAAAGCATCTTTGATGCTGTAATATGAAGTAAGTAATTGAGCGGGTTGTATTTGTTTTATATCGTTTTGCGCAAGACTTTTTATTGAGAATACTGTTGCGAAGATTGCAACTATAAAAAATGTTTTTGAGTTCATATAATTTGATTTAATGTTTATAAATAAGATTGCTTCGTACCTCGCAATAACGGTAATTACAGGTCCCGAAAGTTCGGGACACACAATTTGAACATTAAATCAAAATCAAATCTGGAAACTCTGAATTGCTATACGAATGTCCGGTATGGGAGGATGGTAACTGCGGACAAAGTATTTGACGGTTGGAGATGACTGAGAAGTTAATAAAATATCAATATTATAAAATGAAGAAACGAATACTACGGAAAATATAGAAGTAATAATAGTGCTTGAAGAAGGTGGAAGAGATTTGTCAGCCTGAGAAATTTTCATTACCTTATCATTACAGCAATTGTCCTTTCCATCTTTGGAATTATGATGATGATTATTTGCTTCATCATGGTGATGAGAATTAGTATTAGTTATTGCTGTTTCTTCGTCATGGTGGTGAGCAGAATTAAACCCCATATCTATACCAATAGCACAAGCAAAACCAATAACGGTATTTAGAGAAAATACCAATAATAAAAAGGCTGCTTTTATTTGTATGGATATATTTCTTTTCATCAAACTATAGGCAAAAGTATATTTATTAGTTGGTTAGCGAGTTACAAAATTTTGATAAAGATTTACATAATTTTTGTTCTGACAGCGTGTGATCTAAGTGCCCAATGATATTCAGATGAAAGGATTGCGACCACCGCCTTTGGCGGGGCAGGCGCACGAGGATGGCATGAAAACTAAAGCTGGTATTAAAAAAGTATAAATGCTTTCGCAACATTCATGCTGTACTATGGAGGCTTCAATTTAATGAACTTATAGCTATGAGTATTCTTACCATCAAAAACTCTGAGAAAATATATGCCTGCGGATAGGTGAGCGGTTTGAATGGTAATCTCTGTTGAACCTTTAGCAACATCGGTTTTATATACAATTTTTCCAGACGCATCTTCTACAGAAATCTCTAAATCAACAGATGCCACTTCGCGGCTGAGAGAAACATTGAGAAAGCCGGAAACGGGATTCGGAAAAATATTTACACCACTTGCCGCTTCGCTCAACGCTGCCTTTTGGAATTGACTGCCCTGTATGCGGATGATCTTTGCAACAGAGGGAATGTCATCAACCATAGCAAAAAGCATATAATATCCGTCGGGAAGAGTAAGAGAATCAGAGGGCAGCACTGCATTATTGTATTACCGGTTTTTGTAAAAGGAAGCTCAACATAGCGGTTGTTTCCTGAGTTCATGAAATGTGTTACCACCGCATTCGACATAAGAATTATTGAAGTTGGTAATTTGGTTTTTGCTAAAGTGAAGCTGATTGTTTCGCCTCTTGAAAAATCGGTGGAAGAAAGATTTTTAATTTCAGGACGAACTCCACGCAACAAATAGGGTGGCGTGAATGCCTCGATTACACTGAAGGGCGGTTCATTACCGGGCGCCCCTTCGCCACCGGTAACTATGATTCTGCCATCAGGAACAAGAATGGCAAGCGCATGGTATTCACGCTTGTAATTCATGTTATCTAATCTGCGCCATGCACCTGTATAGGGATTATATTGGTCAGTAATATTCATGAATCCCCACTGATTGGTTGGTGTAGGGTCAGAAGACTCTTCTTTGTAGCCTGCTATTGCAAGAATCTTTTTGTCTGGAGTAAGCAGCGCTTTACACTGTGAGCGAACGGGTGAGAAGTTATTACCGAGAGACCATGTGTTGGTAACCGGGTTATAGAACTCTATCAAATTTCCCGGTGAAGCGGAAAAAGATTTATGTCCCACTGCAACAGCCCGTCCATCAGGCAAAAGCACCAATTCATGGTCGCTGTGCTCACCATTAGGCGAACGGTTTCCTTGTACAAAATCATTTGCAAGTGTCCACTGATTGTTTACTGGGTTAAAAAGTTGTGGCGGACGATGCGTCATCAAAACTTTTCCGTTGTATAATAAAACAACCGGCGAAACTTCATTCCCAATTGCAATATCATCCACCCAATTAGAAGTGCCCGTGGCAGGATTATAAATTTCTGAAGTGTTGACACGTTGAGGATTGTTTAATCCGCCTCCGCCTGCCAGCAGCAATTTGTTGTTGGGCAATTTTGTGATGGTAGGATACCAGCGGTAATCAAGCATGTTGGGTTTATCCTGCCAAACATCACTCACAGGGTCATACGTTTTTACTTTTCGTGTTCCGGGACCGTAAACCTCCTGGTCTGTGCCGCCTGTAAAAATTATTTTTCCGTCGGGCAGCAGCACGGGACCTACACATCCCTGCACCTGGTCATCTCCCTCAAGGAGTATAGTATCATTTATTGAAGGGTCAAATTCAAAGGGGTCTACCGTATTATGACAATAAAAAATCTTACCATTGGGCAGCAGTACGCCTAAATTAGTGCCTCCAAGGGGTTCAGGAGAATCAATGATTACATCCCAGCTCCCAATTTGTGATTCATTATCGAGCTTAAAATTTAAGCCGTAGATATTACCCGTTACATTTACCGGCGCTTCCTCATATTCTTTTTCAATGGCTGCAACTCCAATGGTGTAGCTACCTGCAGCGACATTCTTTATGAT
Source organism: Chitinophagales bacterium (assembly GCA_038206235.1). Classification (GTDB taxonomy): domain Bacteria; phylum Bacteroidota; class Bacteroidia; order Chitinophagales; family Chitinophagaceae; genus JBBRBB01. The sequence continues at coordinate 12,968 of JBBRBB010000014.1, read as the reverse complement.
GTATATGCCATTAGCGTTGGTTCGTTTTTCAAAGAAGATAGTTGTATCGCTGTTGAAAAGTGTAACACGAACATTGGCTATTGGAGTTCCTGTTGATGTTTTTACTTTGCCTGCAATAGTGTATTGACTATAAGAAGGGAGAAATGCAGCGGGCAGAATGCTGAGAAGGAGAATAAACTTTTTCATGGTGTTAAGTTACTTTATGAAGATATGAATTTTGTTAGCACTATTATTACAACATGGTTAATAAAATAAAAGTATAGATACCTTTTTATTTGATGAATATTTTTTCATCATCATATACCTGTGTATTAAATGAAAAGGTTGGGCAGGGAGAAAAATATTTCCATTCTCTTCCCTGGATTACAGCCTTATTTTTTTTGTTTATATAGATTGATCTTTACTGAAAGTTTTAAATCTCTAATAGTATTCAGTTGACTGTTATGCAAAAAACTGTTGCCGGTAACATCGCTAAAGCCATATATATATTGCAATCCTAAAGTAAAGTGATTGAAGGAATAATCAACACCCAACATGCCATTGACATTCATTTTTTTGATTGCATTGCTGTGTGATGTTTTAAAAATGTTTGCTGATGCTGAAGTTGAAGAAGTATGTATGCCAAAGGCAGAACTGTCTGTTATAAAACTATGCTTAACTACACCTCCATACAAAAAAGCTGATGCCTGAAAACCCGCATATACATTTAGCTTAGGGGTGATGTTGTAATGCAGTGTTACAGGAATGTTTAACGAAGTTAAGCCGGCAATTTTGCTGGTTGTAAAAGTTGTAACCGTATGACCTGTATCGGTATGGGAATGTGTTTCGTCAAGATTTTGCAAAGAATGTTTCCATGTATCTGAACGCAGCGGCACACCTGCAAAAGGATGCAGCCCCGCCTGCAGGGAAAAGCGTTTTGATAAAGGAATATTTGCGATTACAAAAACATCAGCAGCAGCAAGATAATTTAATCCGCTGCTGTTTGCATAACCGGTATGCTGAAAGGAAAGAGACGGGCTGATGCCTGCACTTAACGAAGCTAGCAAACTAAATGTATTTTTTTTCTTTTTTCCGTCTTTTGTTTTGGGTGCAATTGAGGTGGATGCATTTATCCAGGTATCTGCTGAATCGTTCTTTGTATAACTATTTGCAGCCATCTTTCTTTGTGCCTCAGAAGAATCAACAGAAGGGCTGCTTTGTACAGCAACATCTTTATCTGCATTTGCAAAATCATTATTTACACTTTTGTTTTTTTGAGTGTTGCTTACGGCCGTGTCGTCATTTGTATTTGCAGGATAGATGCGTTGCAGATAATCTTTAAATGTATTCTTTGTTATACTGTTGCTTTGTTGATCGTTTACGGTTGTATTGTTGAATGTATTGGGCGGTATATTATTTTTTACAGAATTATTTAATAGCACAACATTTTTGTGTGCTGTTAGTATTCCTTTACTGCCAGTCTGTAAATTATTGCCGGTTGCTTTTAAATCCATATCAGTATTGGCTTTGCTAATACCAGCATTTGCAGTATCGGAAAACTGGTTTCTATTTTTAATTATGGAATCATCTTTTGCTAAAGAACCTGCAGCGGAAATATTTTTGCCGCTATCTTTTATACCGGCTGTATTTTCTGCAGTATTATTTTGTACAGTATCATTCTTTAAAACGGTATGGGTTAAATTCTTTTCAGTGCTTTTGGTTTGAGAATGATACCATATTATCACGCCGGTTATCACCAGCAATAATGCGCCCAGGCCCCATCTCCGGTTAGTACGGTTATTATTGCCGCCACTGTCGCCTGCAGCAGGCATTTCTTTATCGAGCAGTTGCTGCATTTGTTGCCATGCCGCATCAATATCGGGTCTGTTGGAAGAAGAATGATATGTAAAATTTTCATCCATGTATTACTTCATTTAGCAGTTAGTAAATATTTCTTCAGCAATACCCTCGCCTGGTGCACATGCCATTTGCTGGTTCCCTCACTGATGAAAAAAAAACCGGCAATTTCTTTATGGCTGTATCCATCCAGCGCAAACAACCTGAAGATGGTTTCTGTTGCAGGTGGCAATGTTTGTAAAATATGCTGCACCTGCTCCTCTTCAAATTTGTCTTTCATTGCATCAACTGCAGCAACATCTGCTTCCTCATTCATCGGTTGCTTTACCTCTTCAAAAGCATACCGTTGCTTTAAAAAATCTATCGCTGCATTCACTATTAATTTTCTTATCCATGTATATAAACTTCCTTTGCCCGCATCATAAGCGGCAATATTTTTAAACACTTTAAGAAAACCATTATTCAGCACTTCCACTGCATCGTGTTCATTTCTGGTATTGGCAATACAAATCCTTATCACAGCATCGTAATAGCCATAATAAAGATTTTTTTGAGCAAGCCTGTCATTTTTTTTACAGCCTTCTGTTAACGATATCGTTGTTGTGTCTTTATTCAAATAATGCAAGAATTAAAATACCCCACTATAACAGCCGGGATATTTAATTAATTTGTCTCAAAGTAATTATTAATTATGTATAGTGATAGTGATGCTTAATTTTTCAATAATATCGCTTTCATCACCATTGTAATTGCTGCTGTCCCCGCCCGTATGTGTGGTATCGCCATCATGATGGTGATGAGTGGTGTCGCAATCATGATGGTGATGAGTAGTGTCGCAATCATGATGACTATGCATGGTGTCGCAAGCATGATGACTATGCATGGTGTCGCAACCATGATGATTATGGGTGGTGTCGCAACCATGATGATTATGCGTGGTGTCGCAGCCATGATGGCAACGTCTTAAATAAGCCGTTATAGTGTAAGTACCGGGAGCACTGAATACAACTCTTGCAATTTCAGCATTAAAGCCATTACTTGTAATTTCAGAATTGGCAGAGGATGAACTTAACCAGTCAGCCGAACTGCCTGGAGGTTGGTCCACAATACTCAGGTCTATACCTTCACCCACCGCAGCATCAGTTTTTGATGCGATTAATGAAGCACCCGGTAAAGAATTACTGTTTTCTTTGTTGCACGAGAGTAAGAAAACAAAGGCTCCGGCAAGAATGGCAAATAAAAAAATGAACATGTTCTTTTTCATAAAAATGTTTTTTAATTTGATAAATGTTTTCCTCATCATATACCTGTATATGAAATGAAAGGGTTGGGTAAGGAGAAAATATTTTGGTTTAATACGGAATGCAATTATTTTAATACTGGTATCAAATAGTGCGGCTTGTATTAAAGTTCAGTGGAGAAGCGGAATGTTTGAAGTAAGTGACACAGCGGAAAATTAATGAAGGAGCTTTAGCTGAAACAAAATAAAAAATCAAATAAATTGATGGAGAAGACCACCCTGACGCCATACTTTCGCTAATTCCATAAATGAAAATGTATGCTACCCAGCGAATTAACAAGTGATTTAAAAAAAAGGCTTTCTACCGTTAAAGGGCAAATACAAGGTATTATTAAGATGCTTGATGAAGAAACTGATCCTGATAAAATCTTAATTCAATTTAAGGCTGCTGATCAAGGTCTGCAAAAAGCACACTATCTATTGCTGGATGAAGTTTTTAGAAAAAGTCTTGCCTTAAAACTTGTACAGGTAATCAATGCCTGTCCGGGTAACTGTCAGGATGCGGAAAAAATAGAATACATAAAAGAACAGTTTCCAATGCTGGAGTTTGATGAACTGACTTCCAAAATAAAAGAGATCAATGCCATAGATAAACGTTTGGAACAGCATAATAAAAATAATTTGAAAAAAGATTTGGAGAACACCCCTCTGGGGAGTTGATCTTTGTTTTCATAACTAAAATTTAAAAAACATGGAAACTCAAACAAAAAGAAAGATTGAAGTATTTACAGCGGGTTGCACTGTATGTGAACCTGTGGTTGAAATGGTTAAATCAATGGCTTGCTCAGATTGTGATGTAATAGTTTATAATCTTGCCGAACCCTGTGAAAGCAAAGAGTGTGTTGATAAGGTTAAAACTTATGGTATAAAGGCGCTGCCCGCTATTGCTGTTAATGGAAAATTACTCTCTTGCTGTGTAAATAAAGGAGTTTCTGAAGCAGAACTTCGAAATGCAGGAATTGGGCAACGCGTTTAATGTATTGCGTTAGCCAATAATATTAAGTGGCTAAAGTTTTTTATTAATTAATTTTCTGCAACTATTCTGGCAAATGAAATGACATCTTCATTGACTGAAACGAGATTTAAAATATCAAATATGATATGTGAAGGTTGTGCGGAAAAAATCACCACTGCGCTTAAAGGATTGCCCGGAGTGAAAAAAGTAAAATCAAAAGTGTTTCAAAAACAAATACAGGTAAATTATTACCCTGAACAAATAAAGCAGGATGAACTAAAAAAGGTTTTAGAGAAAGAGGGTTTTAATGCCTTGGAAATATAAGAATGTTGTTTATGAAAATATCTATTTTATTTTTCATAGTAATTGCACTTGCAATTAATTCCTGTGCTCAGGAACAAAGGAAAACAGAACAAGCTAAACCGAAGGAACAAACTAAACAAGAGGCTATTCAAAAGATAAAAATTTCTGTTGATGGTATGGTATGCAGTGCCTGCCAATCAACAGTAAAAAAAACAATCAAATCTTTGAATGGTGTAAAAGATGTTGAAGTAAGCCTTGAAAATAGAAATGCCTTTATTACCTACTACCCAAATTTAATAAAGCCTGAAAAAATTCAAAAAGCTATCAACGATAAAGGCTATACTGCCGGCAAGCCACAAGAGATAAAACAATGAGTTTAGAAAACTTTGTTGAACAGTTTCGTCAGGCATTGGCTGATGGTTCTGTGGTTAGTTTACTGATTGCAGCAGTTGCAGGAATTATATCTACGGGTGTATGCCCGTGCACTTTACCTGTTGGGCTTGGAATAGCAGGACTGGTAAGCAGTAATACAGAAAATAAATCTAATAGAGGATTTATGATAGCACTTGCTTTCTTTTCTGGCATTGTAGTATGCCTTGCTATCTTAGGTGCTTTAGCTGGTAGATTAGGTGTATTTCTTACAGAAACATTCGGCCAGTATTGGGCATTATCTATGGCTTTAATATCAGCAATAGCTGCTGTACTTGCATTTTATGGACCAAGATTAAATGTTGTTAAATTGACTGCGATGCGCAGACCAGGTGTTGGCGGTTCTTTTGTTTATGGATTGGTATTTAGCTTAGGCACTTCTGCTGCTCCATTGTTATTGCTTCTTTCTGTTGCTGCTGCTAAAGCAAATCCTGTTTATGGATTTATGCTTGCCTTAGCTTTTGGTATTGGCAGAGGTTTGCCATTCTTACTTGTTAGTATGCTTGCGGGTTCTGTTACCAAATTTGCACAGCTTACATGGCTTAGAAGAAGTATTCAAATAGTTAGCGGCAGTGCATTGTTATTTGTATCATACTACTATATCAGAGTTTTTATTGATCTGCAATAATTGCCATTATTATAGTACCAGAAAACGTTGTGCATACTACCATTCTGCATATAATTATTTTACAACATTATTAATAACATAACACCCCTCATTGCAATTATTGATGCATCTTCAATAATAGTTATGGTGCTCATAGGCAAATTAAAACTGCCACTAAACATGCACATTTTATTTTTTGCTTTTTTAATACACTTTGCAGTATGCCTATGTCCCGACTGCTGCGCATAGTGTCAAGTTAATTTTTATTTTGATGTCGCGGAAAGTCCCGTAAGGATTAAATATTGGTAGAAAAAAAGTTACCTGATTTCTTGCATATCGCAGGCACGCAATATTCTCAAACACTTATTAAGATTGCGTGCCTGCGGCACGCTCTTCGTTTACTGATATTTATTTCTCCCAATATTTTGTCCCGATAACTATCGCATAGGCGTCAAGTTAATTTATGATGAAACTCGTTAGAAGTGAAGCCAAAGTAAGCACTTTGGGCAAGTTATAATGTTGAGGCTTTTTTATTGCCACGGCTTTTAAGCCGTGGATGAGAATATGCAAAACGAAGGGCTTTAGCCCAACAAATCATTTGGGCTAAAGCCCAGTAAGAAAAGGCATTTTACATCCACGACCTGAAGGTCGTGGCAATGGTTGTTATGACTCAAAAAAATCAATTCTTAACTTGACGCCTGTGTGGCTCAGGCGGGATCACTTCATCAGCATAGTAATGGGCAACTTTACCCTTTACAGCAAAGCGTTCTCAAATTTTAAAAGCTTCTTAAATGGTACAGAAAAAGTTTGCGTTGAAAAACATTATTGCTTTAGGTTTTCAGAAACCGGCATTACATGTTTAACCCAATTCTAATTTCTCCTTCTTCACTAATAGTTACCGGGTACTTTTTCAGCTTGTGCATTGGATTGGTTTCCATAATACCATCCACTAAGCGGTAGGCGCAACCGTGCCAGGGACAAATAATATAGCCCTTTTCAATTGCTGCCCCATCCAAGGGTAATGAAGTATTTCCACAGGAATTTTTTACTGCATATATATTGCCCTCTGTTTTGCAAATCAAAATGTTTTCACCTTCGTCTGCATATTTGTATGCTGTGTTTTCTTTCATATCATTTACACTGCCTACCGGTATCCAAAGCGGATATTTACTTCCATTGCCATGCGGTATTTCTTCCTGTGCTATCATGCTGTTTTGAATGTCGGTTTGAAACAGGTCGTACAGGCTGAACAATAAATTTACGGCTTTATCGCCCTGCATTTTTGTTTGCAATGCGGGGTAGTAGATGATGATTTCCTTAAATAACCGCGTAAGAGCTTCGCGGTGCAGCATATCAAAATTCTGCAGTAGTTCGTGTACATCATCTTTTACTTTTGGGTAAGGAAGATTTTCTATTTGTGCTATCAGGTCTTGTGTGTGAGTAGCCAATTGCTCATATTCATTGTCTGATAAAAAAATGCTTTCCATAGCTGTTAATGATGATGGCGGCTATCAGCACAATTATGAACGCAGTCTTCTAACTTTTCGCCTTCGGAGTAACAGAATTCACAATCGGGACCGCATTCGCCATGCCCGGCTTTTTGCATGCCTTCAAACGCATTTCTGAATATTCCTGCTGCTTCTTTTTTGCCGGCTGAAGTTAATTGCACAGAGGTGTTTTCACTTACTTTATCATCTTCCGTTTTTAAGTATCCTGCTTCTATATTTTTTTGAAGATGCAGCAGCAAATTTTCTGATGTGGTATTCAGCAAAACCATTAACCTGTTAAAGGCAACAGCATCTGCTAATGCTTCTCCTTCCATCCAATACAATACCTGCAGAATTTCTTCACGCCAGAAAAGCGCATGTAAGGCATCCTGATTTGTATGTGTTGATTTTTCTTGCATCACGCAGTAATTAAAGTATCACCAAACATCTCTTTACATTTAATGGATTGCATATTCTCTGCACTGCAAAGATGACGAAGTATGCTGATTATTTCGGGAATACTTTCTTTCATTTCAATGGTAAGCTCTTCGCCGGATTGTTCCGCACCGGGCTCCACATCAATAAGAAAAGTTTCACTGGTCCATATTTTAAAATACTCACCAATGATGAGTAAGTTTTCTACTGATATTACACCGGTAACGGCATCTCCGATACAACGCTGGATCAACTCTTCATCAGGCAGCTTTCCCTGCCATTTAAAAACCGTAATGTCTCCGATATTTCTGCCGCGTCTTTCAATCGCGGAAAGAAGGATAACACGATCGTAAGGCGTTGGTAAGGATTGAAACTTTTGTACAATGGCAATAGGGCCCCAGTTGAGTTCATCCAGTTCTACGTCTTTCCTCCATTGCATTTTATGAAGCTGTGGTAAAAGAACAGGACCAATGGAATGATTGCAAAGATTGTGGTAGCCGACGGTGCCAATAAAAACTTTTTTCATTGATAAATTTTATCGCAATCAGATAAGTCAAAATTTATTTTGCATTGAGGAAAATGTTAAACAAGTTTTTGAATAAGCGTTTTTGCATCACCAGCCTGCTGAACATTTGTTTTGAAAACTTCCACCATATTGCAAACTGATTATTCTTGCATGAACTCTTTTTTCTCAGCAAGTTTTTTGAAATCTTCTCGTGTTTTACCAGTCTTTGTTTTGATGTTATAAATGTATCCTTGAAATGGCATAGTTTTATTTTTTTCCTGCAATCAAATCACTCAATGCTTTTTCAATTCTTCTTTGCCTTGTTTCATCTGTCTTGGCTTGTTCAAGAGACACTACATAAACTTTCTTTTTGCTGTATGAAAGTGTTTCAAAGAATTTCTTTGCAGTTGAATTTTTGTCAAGTGCTTTCTTAAGGTCGGGCGGCAGCGTTATTTCTCTTGGCTGTGTGTCAAGTTCTATTTCAACATTTATTTTGTCTCCGCCTTTTACACCTGCCTTTTCACGAACATCAGCATTGATACCAACCATAAACACTCCTCCCATTACAGCAATCGTGCTGCGGTATGTGTGATTGTTGATTGTAACTTTTACCGGTGGTTTCTTACCCGCACCAAATTTTTCAACGATGTCTTCAGGAATTCGTATTCCTGTTGCAGTTTTTCCTGCCGTCAGAATTGTCGTTTGAAATTTTGCCATAATAATTTTATTTAATGAGTGAGTAAAGTTGCTCTTAATTTTTTGTGATAGTAGATATATGAAACTATCAGAATACCCAAAAATAGTAACGGGAAAAGTACGTCAAAACCAAAGCCATCCACCACCCAAATGCTTGCACTAGCGCAAATAAAATCTATGGTAAAGCCCGCATAAGCCCACTCTTTTATTTGTGCAGAAACTTTTGGAATAATCAATACTATTGCCCCTAAAACTTTAAACACAGTGAGCATTATCCCAAAATATGCGGGATAGCCTAAATGTCTGATACCTTCTTTTGCCATTTCTGTTTGTGAAGTAAGTGCAGGCATTACACCTTCCATTAAGAAGATGATAATGGTTGTTGTCCAGTAGATGATGTTTATTTTTTTCATTTTGTTTATTTTTTAATTGTTAGAATTTTTTGGGTTGTAACAAAGTAAAACTGTCCCACATTCAAATGATTTACATTTAATAAGTGTCAACCGTAAATCATTTTTTAATTCTTTTACGATAGGATGTTCGCTATTAACTGAAAGGGGATTTAGCAAAATATAATATTCATCTATTAGCCCGTGTTGGATTAATGATGATACAAATGAGTAACCGCCATAAACAATAATGTCTTTACCTTTTTTCTTTTTCAAAATTTTTATTTGCTCAGTAATATCACCTTTCACAATTGTTGTATTGTCCCATTTGTTAGCTTTAAGTTTGTTTGAGAAAACAACTTTTGGAATATCTGTCAGCAGCTTCCCTATTTTATAATCAGCAGCTTTCGGATTATTTGCAACACCAGCCCAATGAGGAATAAAATCTTTAGCCGTTTTTCTTCCAAGTAAAATGCAATCAACATTTTTAAGATTTTCAATGGTAAAATTCATCACTTGGTCGTCCCAACCGCTTAGGGAAATGTGCATTTCTAATTTTAGTTTTCTCATTTTGTTTTGTTTTTTAATTGTTAGTTATTTGGTTTGTATTGCAGCAGAACAACTCCGCTCTTAAATGTTTTTGTCATGGTGAGTTTCAAGTCCGGAATGTTCTTTATGTTTTTGAATATTGGAGTGCCATCGCTTATCACTACAGGGTCTATCATAAAAAGGTATTCATCAATTAAACCATGTTCAGCAAACAGTGTTAAAATACTTCCGCTTCCTAAAATGGTCATATCATTCCCCGGCATCTTTTTCATTTTTTTTATTTCTTCAACAATGTTGCTCTTTATCAACTTCGTATTTTTCCAATTCGCTTTTTTCAGTGTTCTTGAAAATACAATCTTGTCGGCATTGTTCATTCCTTCAGCCACTTCAGGAGTGTTTTGAAATGCCATGGGTGTTGTCCAGTAACCTGCCATCATTTCATAAGTGATGCGACCAAAGAGAAGTGTATTCCCGGGTTTGAGACTCTCAGCAGAAAATTCACTTTCTTCTTCACCATGCCTGTGCCAGCTTATATCTTCATTCAAACCTTTGTAGTAACCATTAAGTGTTATGAAATTAAATATGCTCAGTTTTCTCATGTATGTTTTGTTTTTAATTGTTAGAATTTCTTGTGTAATTAAGCAACCAATGGTTTCCAAATTTATCAGTAAGGTCGCCAAACACTGCACCCCAAAAGGTATCTTCTAATGGGTGGTCGGCTTTTCCTTCCGATGAAAGTTTTTCGTAACAAGTTTTTATTTCTTCTTCACTGCTGCAATTCAACATCAAAGACACGGAATTACCTTTTATAATTCCCTGTTCGCTTGCCATGTCCGAAGCCATAATTACAACTCCGCCATTTATTAAAGTGGAGTGCAAAATATTTTGTTTTATTTGTGGGGGCATCTTGTTTGCCATTGGCGATTCGCCAATGGTTTGGAGAATTAATTCTCCGCCTAAACATTCTTTGTAGAATGTCATTGCTTCACGGCAGTTGCCGTTGAAGGTGAGATATGTATTTATTGTTATCATCTCTTTTTATTTTTTAGTATAATTAATTCATTTATTTCCTGCATTCTTGCTTTAATGATTTTCTTTAGCAGAGTTTGGGGTAATGTTTCTTCAAAACCAAACTGAATTGTAACGCCATTGATTTCAACATTTTTTAATTCAGTTTTTAGTTTGTTTGCTGTCTTCATACTGTTAATGTAAAAGCCGCAGTGATTTTTATATGCCGCATAGCTTACCAATGATTTTCCCTTGTATTGAAATGTTGGTATTTGATAGCTGATGTATTCTTTCAAATCAGGGAAAACTTTTTTTATGCTGCTCCTTAAAGCTTGAAGTGCAGTAACCACCTCCTTATTTTGCACTTTCAGGTATTCATCTGCTGTTTTATAATCCGTCTTTGCCATAACTTTAAATTTTAATTGTGAATAATTTTTGACGCCTGGCGTGAAACGGTTATCAACCATATACAATAAGTCAATTTCAAACCTTGTTGCTAATCCTACCCACACATCAGGGCACCATAAATATAATTGTCGCCTAAAGAGAGATTTTTGAATGTGTCATAAGATTTTTAATTTTCAGAAATCTGTTTTACAAGCGTTAATGCTTTTGGAAATGTTTCTTCAAAATATTTTTGAAATTCTTCGTTTGTATCCATCGCCAACGCTACATCCAATTCCGTAATTCCATTGTTTTCCGATAAGAAATAATCTTCCAATGCATCTCCCCATTCTTTGTTTTCTTCAACACCATTTTTTAGTTCTCCTAAATGTTTAAAAGTCATTTGCTGATTAGGAATTTTCTTTTCAATGATGCTGAACATGCCATTACCTTTGGCATCCAGGAATAAAATTTTACTCCCTTCATTCCAATCGCTCACTGCATGTGAGCCTTCACTGAAAACAGCAGTCCATTGCCTGTAAGTAGTATCGTTCCACAATGTGTCCCAAACTTTTTGTTTGGTAGCATTAATTTTGATTGAGAAATTTAATGTTGTCATTGTTGTTATTTTTTTTATTTGTGAATAATGTTTAGTTTATGCTTGCTTTAATTTTTCAATGTCAAATTTTTTCATTTGCATAAATGCCTGCATTACTCTTTCTGATTTTGTTGGGTCACTCATTAACTTTCCTAAAATGGTTGGAACAATTTGCCACGAAACACCAAATTTGTCTTTCAGCCAGCCGCACTGACTTTCGCTGCCGCCTTCGGTGAGATTGCTCCAGTAATAATCAATTTCTTCCTGCGTTTCGCAATCCACCACAAAAGAAATTGCTTCGTTGAATTTGAACATAGGTCCGCCATTTAAACCCATAAATTTTTTCCCGTTCAGTTCAAAGTTTACAACCATTGGCGTGTCAACAGTTATTTTTGAATTTTTAAAAATAGTGCAGTAGAACTCTGCTGCGGCTTTGGCTTGTCCGTCAAACCATAAGCAGGGATGAATTTGATTTGTCATTGTTGTTTATTTTTTAATTGGTTATTTCATTTTTATGCGTTATAAACTAAATTGTCGCACGATGAAATAAGGTAATAAGGCTGGGAGAAAAGAGATTCCAGCTTTTTTACTAAGGTTTAAAAATGCAACTTTATAAACCTTAGCAGAACCTGCCGGCAGGCAGGAAAATGAATCAATCAGAAACAAACCTTATTATCTTATTAGCAATGAAGCGACAATTTGGTTTGCACCCTTTTTTATTTGGCGACACAGTTCACCATCCATTGCACACCGTATTTATCGGTGCAACTTCCGTAGTATGCTCCCCAAAACATATCCTGAAGCTCCATCGTAATTTTTCCACCCGCTGCTAACGCTTCAAATAATTTTTTGGTTTCTGCTCTTGTGTCCGGTTCAAGGCTTATGTGCATGTTGTTTCCGAAATTCACATTGAATCCCATGGACTCCGGTGCATCTGTTCCCATCAGTACATGCCCGCCAACAATCGGCAGCTCAATATGCATAACAAGATTTTTATCAGCGTCCGGCATGGGAGGCATGCCATCCTGCGGAGGAATATCGCTGAATCGTGCAATACGAATGAATTCACCCCCAAATATTGATTTGTAAAAATTAAATACTTCCTCTGTGTTACGGGGAAAGTTTAAGTAAGTGTTTGTTCTTGCCATTTTATTTGTTTTTAATTGTTATGAATAAATTTGATTTAATTCTGTATATTTTTTTAAACTTCTTTATATAATTTTCATTGAGCTATGAACTAAGGCGTTTTAAAGATTAACCTTATGATCTTAGTAACTCCTTTGTAATTTTATTTTTACCTTATTATCTTATTTCATTTCTGGAAATAAGGTAATAAGTTTTTTTTCCTTCAGTATAAAGTTTTACTAAGAAACTGTTTAAAAACGATTCAGCATAATTCGTATGGCGGATAAATGCACCATTGTCACACTAGTTTGATTAAGCCTTTCATAATTTTTTGAATTTCGCCTATTGGTATCTATCCAAGA
>JBBRBB010000013.1:0-112514 GCA_038206235.1 Chitinophagales bacterium | reverse complement strand
AGAATGATGAACAAGTGGAAACTAAATCCACTTTTATTTTTGTTCCGTTTTTTTAAAGCCGTTTTTCATCTCATTAAAATACAACATGAAAACTTTCTTAACCCTTCTTACAACAAAATTGAGTTTTTAAGGGTTGACTATGTAACTACATCTGCAAGAAAATATTTAGATAACGGCATTTACCGGCTGCAGGCTATATTTTTCCGCATCTGGTTTTTGTATTATTTACATTATCCACAAGAACGGTTATTAAAGCTGCATCGCAAGCTTGTAAGAAAATATAAACTATAACCCCCCTTTTTATCTTCACACAAATTTATTTTAATGTTCTTATTTGCTGCACGGCATCCTTAACTTCTGTTACCGGGCGTTTACATACTTTATCCTGACACACGTAAATAATAGTTTGCCCTTCCAAAAATTTATTTTCCAGCAATTCCAAACTTGATTTTTCTTTAGTTCCTGTAAGAAGAACATTGGGCAGATAGTATTCATCTATCATCTTACGCTTACTTTCCACATCCTTTCCAACAATAGCCACTTCATACAAACCGCTTACAACAGCGGCTTCCAACATGCCCCAGTTCGGATAAAAATAAATTTGTTGCTGTAGATTTTTTTGAACATTCAGCAACATTTGCGTTGCCGTTTTAATTTCAGCATCATCACTAAAAAAATGCCCTAAATAAAAAAGATTTTTTGCCATTTCAGAATTGGAAGAAGGAATTACATTATCTGCTATTTCCATTTTACGTGCAATAAGATTGGAATGCTGATTATGCGTATAATAAAACATTCCGGATGCACTATCAAAAAAATGGGTTTGCGTGTAAGCCGCAATATCATTGGCTTTATACAACCATTTCTCATCAAAAGTTGACTGGTACAAATTTATAAAGGCAGAAATAGTAAAGGCATAATCATCCAAAAAACCTTCAATAGAAGATTTGCCATTTTTATAATTTCGCTTTATTTCGTTACTACTGCTAATGGCTTTACTCCATAAAAAATTTGCATTTTTAATGGCTGCATCCAAAAACTTTTTTTCTCCAAATGCTCTGTAAGCATCTGTATATCCTGTTACCATCAGCGCATTCCATGCAGTTAATATTTTATCATCCAAATTAGGATGCACACGTTTGTTGCGAACAGTTAGAAGGGTTGAGTTATCTGCTTCAATTTTTTCTTTGAGCTTTTGTTGAGTGATATTAAATTTTGCTGCTATAGCTTCATCAGAAATTTTTCTGAATAAAATATTTTTACCATGTTCCCAGTTTCCGGCTGCTGATATATTATAGTAACTTATAAAAAAAGCAGCCTCGTCACCCAAAATTTTTTCAATCTCATCTTTCGTCCACACATAAAATTTTCCTTCTTCGCCTTCGCTGTCCGCATCAAGCGATGAATAAAATCCGCCTTCGGGAGAAGTCATTTCTCTTTCAATAAAATCAAGCGTTTCATACACTATTTTTTTATACAGAGGATTTTTTGTTTTTTGAAAAGCATGCGCATATAAGCTTACCAGTTGGGCATTATCATACAACATTTTTTCAAAGTGAGGCACATGCCAGTTAGCATCAGTTGAGTATCTTGCAAAACCACCGTCTGCATGATCATAGATGCCGCCCATTGCCATGTTATTTAAAGTGGTTGTTACAGCACGCAATGCATCTTCATTTTTACCGAGGTAATAATAATAAAGTAAGTATTCCCAAACAGCCGGCATCGGAAATTTAGGCGCCCTTTTTTCACCTCCTTTTTCATAATCTAAATTTGGTTGCATGTTTTTAAAATTTGCATCCAGGTCCTTATTCGTAAATGTGGCTGTTGCTTTATTGAATGGTACGTTTTCAATAGCATGAATACCTTGTGTAACTTTTGCAGCCTGCCCGCTGAGAGCCGCCGGATTCTTTTGATACAAGTCAATAAAATATTCCAGCATTTTTATCCAGTCTTTTTTGGGGAAATAAGTGCCTGCATAAAAAGGTTTTCCATCAGGCATTGCCAACGCATTTAATGGCCATCCGCCCCTTCCGGTAATTAATTGTGCTGCATTCATATAAACCTGGTCAACATCAGGGCGTTCTTCCCGGTCAACTTTTATACAAATAAAATGGTCATTCATTATGTGTGCAACAGCCGTGTCTTCATAAGTTTCTTTTTCCATTACATGGCACCAATGGCAGGCTGCATAGCCAATGCTGATGATAATCATTTTGTTTTCATCCTTTGCTTTCTTCAATGCTTTATCGCCCCAGGGATACCAGTTTACAGGGTTGTGTGCATGCTGCAATAAGTAAGGACTGCTTTCGTGAATGAGCTCATTGATATATGAATGCGTTTCCATTTCGGTTTGTTTATGTTGATTTTGATTTTGCCCGCAGGAAGCAGCAGACAATAGCAATAAGCTAGGAACAATTATAGACAATCTATTTTTCATGATGCATTTTTTTAGGTTTTACAATGCTGCTTTTGTGTCGGCATAATACAAAGGTATAACATCAATAAACGGTTAGGTTTGTATAAGATTTGTCAGGTTTTATTTTTGCGAGCGACTAATTAAAACACCTGCTTTATTCACGGGAACTTATTAAGGATGGATTTGTAAACAACTATAAAGTGTATAGTGATTAAACGACTTTTTTTACCTGGTGTTTCACCAGGATGCTCAATGATTGGTATAAAACATCAGGTAAAACAAACCATAATAATTATAAAAGTTATGATAGAAAAGTTTTACGATATAATAGTAATTGGCGCGGGTTCGGGCGGCTTAAGCGTTGGCTTAACTATGAACAAACTTGGTTTTAAAGTTTTAATGATAGCAAAAACCGACAAGGAAATTGGTGGTGATTGTTTAAATGACGGTTGTGTGCCCAGTAAAGCGTTGATACATGTCGCAAGAATTGCACATGCTGCAAAAACAGCCTCCCATTTTGGATTGGAAGTGAATGGTAAAATAGATATTAAAAAGGCTATTGAATATGTATATAGCCGCCAGGAAATTATTCGGGAACATGAAGACGCAAAAGCATTGCGCAATCAGGGGATCAATGTGGCGTTAGGAGAAGCAAAATTTATAAATGATAAACAGGTAGATGTAGATGGTATTGTTTATGAAGGAAAAAAAATAATAATAGCTACAGGCTCACTTCCGGTAAAATTAAAAATACCGGGAACGGAACTTGTAAAATATTACGATAACAAAAGTATTTTCCATATTGACGATCTGCCTGATCGCTTATTGGTTATTGGTGGTGGTCCCATTGGAATAGAAATGGCACAAGCTTTTTCGCGGTTAGGAACTAAGGTTAGTGTAGTGCATAACCAGCGTATGATTTTGCAGCATGATGAAACATCCGTGGCAGAAGTTCTTTATAAAAAATTGCAGCATGAGAATATTGAATTTTATATGGAAGCAAATACAGAAAGTTTTTCCTCAGCCAATGAAGCAGTTTTAAAACTAAAAAACGGTGACACCACAAATGTTTTTTTTGATGCTGTGTTTGTAGGGGTAGGCAGGCAGCTTTTTTTGGATACACTACAACTCAGTAATGCAGGTATCGAAGTAAAGGATAAAAAAATTGTAAGGGATAAATATCTGCGAACTACTAACAAAAATGTTTTTGTATGTGGAGATATTGCCGGCGACCTGATGTTTTCACATGCAGCTGAATTTCATGCACGCATACTGTTGAATAATTTTTTCTCTCCCATAAAAAAGAAGTTGAACAACGACCACATGTCGTGGGTAACATTTACGGATCCGGAATTGGCAACCTTTGGATTAAATGAAAAACAAATAAAAGATAGAGGCATTAACTACGAAAAATTAGAACAGGATTTCAGTGGCGATGATAGGGCAATTACAGATAATTATCAGTATGCCAAAATCATTCTCTACATAAGCAAAGGAAGCTTATTCAAAAAAGAAAAAATTCTGGGTGGCACAATGGTTGCACCCAATGCAGGGGAACTTATACAGGAGTTGATACTGGCAAATACATCCGGCTTATCAATAAATAGCATTTTCAATAAGATATATCCTTATCCTGTTGCTTCAAGGGTTAACCAACACCTAATTGTAAAGCATAAACAGAAGAGCCTTACTCGCGGATTGATTAAAATATTACAAGTCGCTTATAAAATATTCAGCTAATGGATTGGTGGGAAACATTTAAGGAATGGTTTTTAAGTTTGGGTGATAAGTATCATGTAAACCCCTACATCTTTGGGGGCATTTATGTTGGTGCTATACCGTTATTTTTTCTCTGTTTAAACTGGACGGTCAGAAGGGCAAAAAAGAAAAAATCATTTGTCGTTCCGGCTTTATTAACTGGCTTGTGTTTTATATCAGCCTATTTATATCTTTTAATAGCCGGTAAAAATATTCCTGTATGGGTGTATGTTTTTATTGGCTTAATGGTTGTTTATAGTATTTATTCTATTATTAAAAAAATAAAAGAAAAAACAAAAACGTGAAAAGATGAAACCAAATGATAATAGTGCAAAGCTTCCACCGGAGCAAAGACCTTTCAGGGTGCTGATTATTTCCGGCTCTGATAGAAGGCAATATAATTGCCCGGGTGTTGACAGTAAATCAAGAACACTCATGCTACAGATGGCTGAAATGCTGCCGCAGGACTGGGAGATTGACTATGAAGATTTGGGCAACGTGTATGCAAGAGAAAGAATACAAAGCTGCAATGCCTTTGTTTCCACCTCAATGGCATTATGCGTTTATCCATGCAATTGTTATACAAAAAATAGTAAGAAGGAGCCTGACCTGATGTGGAATTTAGATATGTATGCAAGGTTTGATATGGCTGATGCATGGGCAATCATCGGTCCTATTAATTGGTATAGTTGCAGCAGCAATTTAAAATTAATGTTTGACCGTTTGGTTTGTATGAGTGGCGGCAATCCTGATGAAAAAACAATTGGTCATAAAAATGCAGAGAAGGCAATGGCATGGAGCATACGGAGCAATGGAAGGAAATGAGCTTAAGTCATTTGGAAGGAAGAACTGCGGGTTTCTTTTGTTATGGTGATGAAGGTGGTGATGAAATGGATGATACAGGAAGACCAAAAATTTTGCAGCATAAAAAGTATTTCAACCCTGATGAAGAGCTTTTCGAAAATGAAAGAGATGCCTATGCTCCTTTAGTGTGGCAATGCAGGTATGGTGGTGTGGAAGTACCTGATGATTTATGGACACATTGCACAAGTGGCAAAGGAAAAAAGTATAGCAACAACCAGGCAGAAGACATGATAAAGGAAAATGAGTTTATGCAAACATTCGATGAATGGGTAAATAAATTTGCAACCTTTGTTCAACAAAAAGGTAAAGTGCCACCAAATAAATACAGGGCTTATGGGCATAAACAACCATCCCATATTTGGGCAAGTGTAAAGGATGGTATTCGTTATTTTGAAATGATGGGTAGGCAAACCGCCTAAAGGATCTTCACCGAAAATTCAACAAGACCTTGACTTGAATAAAGATGCAACATGGCATACTAAAAAAGGAGAAGGAGAAAAATTAAACGGCGATGATTAAAACCATTTTTGATAGTTATGGCGCACCAATATTGATTGGCTTATTCATCATTCTTTTTATTCTTGAAACTAAATTTCAATTAAGAAAAAGAGTTCAGAACAAATGGAAAAGAATGGTAATTAATTTTATTGTTTCTATTCCTGCTTTTGTATTGCTGCGACTACTGTTTATTCCTGCAATGATTTAGCTGGCTGGCTTTTTTTAACCATGTACACCTGAAAATTAAAATACCGGCCATATTTAAGCATTTGCTTAAATGCTTATTTCTACTATCTTTGCCCTATGAATAATAACAGCTGTATAAGACTATTTGCAGACCACGAACAAATCAATAATTGTAAAAGCAAATTAAAGACTGCTCAAAAGTCATTCTATCAACTCTCCAATATATTGGCTTTAGCAGGCAATGAAGTAAGACTGAAAATTGTTTATTTATTGGAAGAAGAAAAAGAGCTTTGTCCTTGCGACCTTGCCGATATTTTAGGTATGAGCATTCCAGCCGTGTCGCAACATTTAAGGAAATTGAAAGACGGAAACATTGCAGAGACAAGAAAAGAAGGGCAAACAATTTATTACTCCTTAACACAGGAAAATCTAAAGATTCTAAAGCCCTTCTTCAAACACATTAATGTACAAACCCAAAAACTGGAAACAGTATGATAAGTATAAAATCACCTGGTACATTTACAAGTGCCGGCGTTCTTTCAGCCTTTGCCGCTTCGCTTTGTTGTATAACGCCTGTCATTGCTTTACTTGCCGGTAGCAGCAGTATAGCCGCAAACTTTTCCTGGATAGAACCTGCAAGACCTTACTTAATAGGTTTATCAATTGCTGTACTGGCCTTTGCATGGTATCTAAAATTAAAACCAGTTAAAACAAACGATATGGACTGCAATTGTGAAACAACAAAGAAGACTTCATTCCTTCAAACAAAAACTTTTTTAGGATTTGTAACATTGTTTGCTATTCTGATGATGACTTTTCCACTGTATGCACAACTATTTTATCCAAAACCAAAAGTTCAGGCTGCTATGGTTGCAGCAGTTGATAACAGGCAAGAGGTAAAATTTATTATACAAGGCATGAGTTGTGAAAGTTGCGAAGCAGAAGTAAACAATGAAATATCAAAAGTAGATGGTGTAATTGCTTATAAAACATCTTACGCAGGCAAAAGCAGTTTAGTCAGTTTTGATAAATCTAAAGTTGATGTAAAGACGATTGCAGCAGCCATTAATAAAACAGGTTATACAGTAAAAAGCTATTATTTTATGAACGCCTCTATTACAGCAATTTCATTTTATGAAGCGCCTTTAGTTTGTCATGCTGCGCCATCAATTGGTTGTGGCAGTAAAGCAAAGTTTCTATTGGTAGATTTAGAAAAAAATAAAGAGGCAGTGGAAGGAGCCTGGTTAAATAAAAAAGGAACAATAGTAGCGGTAAAATGGAATACAGCTACGGGTGAAAATAAGAAGGTTGAAATCATTAACGCTATTAGCGCCAGCCATAATATCGAGCTTACAACATTAACTTCAACTGAAGCATCTGATTATGCTAAATCATTTCCGAATAGCAAGGAATGGTTTAAGGGCAGGGAGGTGGATGAATTAAGTAAAGAAGAAGCTGGCATTATTGCGGCCAATACCATTGCCAGCTATAAAATGAAGGGCTTAATTAAGCCATCATTTGAAAAACAGTTTGCAGCAGATATTGAAAAAATTTACGCTGATCTGTTTCTTTCAATCTCATCATACAAAGATTTAAATACTGAAGCATACAACAAAGTAGAAACACAAATACAGGCAGCCGGTGAAAAGTATGCAGGCAAAGGAAAAATGCCTCATGTAGAACTTTGCGTTGCACCGGAAGCAAGTTGTGAAAAAGATAGATCATGTTCACAAGGAAGCGGCAAATCTTGTTGCGATAAACAACAATAAATAATGGAAAAAACACTAACACCACAGTCAACAATCACTTGTCCAACTTGCGGTTTTCAGAAAGAGGAAATAATGCCTTCGGATGCTTGTCAATACTTTTATAAATGTACAAATTGCGAAACATTATTAAAGCCAAAGCAGGGAGATTGTTGTGTATTTTGCAGCTACGGCACTGTAGCTTGCCCACCAATACAGATGAATAACTCTTGTTGTGCATAGCCTGATCAAAATAGCAGATGTAAAGGATGGTATTCGTTATTTTGAAATGACGGTAGGCAAACCGCCTAAAGGATATTCACCGAAAATTCAACAAGACCTTGACTTGAATAAAGATGCAACATGGCATACTAAAAAAGGGAAAGGAGAAAAATTAAGGGGCAATGATTAAAAGCATTTTTGATAGTTATGGCACACCAATATTGATTGGCTTATTCATTATTCTTTTTATTCTTGAAACTAAATTTCAATTAAGAAAAAGAGTGCAGAACAGATGGAAAAGAATGGTAATTAATTTTATTGTTTCTATTCCTGCATTTGTATTGCTACGACTACTGTTTATTCCCGCCATGATTTGGCTGGCAGTAAAAAATCAGCAATGGCAGTTTGGGTTGAATTATTTATACTATGCACCTGCATGGCTGAAAGCTGCAATTGCATTTGTTGTGCGTCATTCTATTTGGACGCTGCAAACCTGACAATGACGAGTAAAAACGGGACTGACTTGCGGATTTAGGACTTTTACTGATATCCAAGCCGACAGAAGGGCAAAATCTAAAGAGCCAAACCTCCAACGATTTATTTTGTACAAAATACTTTTTTATATCTTCGAAGCGATGAAAAAAGTTAGCTCCATATTTCTGCTAATCATTTTTTGCGTTTACACTTTCACTTTCAAAACGCACTACTGCTACTATGCGGACACAGGCAAGCGTTTTCACGGTGATTGCGAACACGAAATAAAAGAATCCGCAGCCAAAGGAGAACTTTTTCACACAAACTTTTTTCCGAAACATTACATCTGCCAAGATATTCTAAAGAATGCTTTGCCCGACCAAACAAAAATCATCACTGTAAAAAATCCTTTTGCAAATGCTTTTATTTTTCAACCCGTTTTAGAAATTTCAATTCTGCAATCCCGCAATTGCGGGAACTGGATTATTCCAGAATTTCATTGCCGAAGTGCAACACTTTTTCTTTCTAATTCCCTTCGTGCCCCACCTTCCTGTTAATCGTTTCTGACAAGTAGTTTTTTGTCAGCCAAACTTCTTTTGCCCAAAGCGTCCCGCTTAATGCGGGATTTATCCATAACGATTAACAAATAAATAATCATGCTTGAACTTGCTTTCAAAAACAAATACTTAATCATAGTTATCGCATTACTCATTGCGGTAATCAGCATTGTGGTAATCCAAAGATTGCCTGTTGACATTCTCCCGAATTACAAAACATCAGCCGTGCAGGTGCTGACACTCTACCCGGGAATGCCTGCCGAAGTGATGGAGAAAGACATCACTTCAAGAATTGAAAGATGGACAGGGCAATCCAACGGCATTGAACATCAGGAGAGCAAAAGTTTAATCGGTGTGAGCATCGTGAAAGATTTTTTCAGAGAAGAAATTGACCCGAACACTGCTCTTTCGCAAGTAACATCATTGGCAATGTCCGATTTATATTATTTACCGCCAGGGACAGTGCCGCCAATGGTAATGCCCTATGACCCGACAGCATCAACACCGCTTGCTTTACTTGCAGTGAGCAGTGATAGTTTGAGTGAAAAAGAACTCTACGACATCGCTTATTTCCAGTTGAGAAATCTTTTGGGTTCGGTGCAGGGAATTATTGCACCTGCTGTTTACGGAGGAAAACTTCGCAGGATTTATATGTATGTCTATCCCGAAAAATTACAGGCATACAAACTTTCGCAAACCGATGTGATGGATGCAGTGCAGAAAAATAATGTGATGATACCGACAGGCGATGTGAACATTGGCAACATGAATTACAGTGTAAATGCCAACGGTATGTTCCCCAAAGTTGACGACTTCAATAACATTGTTATCAAGATGAATGAAAATGGTTCACCGATTTTTCTCAAAGACATCGGGTATGCAAAAGATGCAAGTGCCATTCAAACAAATGTGGTTCACATCAACGGCAAGCGACAGGTTTACATTCCTGTTTACAAACGCACAGGTGCAAACACCATTGCAGCAGTGGAAGCGGTGAAAGGAAAATTAAAAGAGTTGAAGGAGCGATTACCTAAAGCCGTGAACCTTGATGTAATTCTTGACCAGTCAACTTATGTGAGGCACAGCATTAGCGGACTGATGAAAGAAGGTATCATCGGTTTGATTTTAGTTTCGCTTGCACTGCTTTTATTTCTCGGAAATTTCCGTTCAACATTTATAGTTGCGTTGAGCATTCCGCTTTCAGCAATGTTCGCTTTCATCGGTTTGTATTTCACAGGTGACACAATCAATAGCATGACATTGGGAGGAATTGCATTAGCAATCGGTTTGTTGGTGGATGACAGTATTGTTGTGTTGGAAAACATTGACAAACATTTAAAGCAGGGAAAAACATCTACACAGGCAGCGTATGACGGAGCAAAAGAAGTTGCAATGCCTGTATTGGTTACAACACTCACAATCATTATTGTTTTCTTCCCGATAATTTTTCTCACAGGCATTTCAAAATATCTTTTCACTCCGCTTGCAATCACCGTTTCATTGGCAATGATTGGTTCACGGTTTATCTCCATGACACTTGTTCCCATCATGGCAGCAGCATTGTTGAAGAAGCAGGGAGATGGAAGCGGGAAGCATGAAGCAAGTAATTTTATTCTGCGGAAGTTTTCTTCAAGCTTCCAACTTCTGACTTCCAGCTATGCGAATATGATGGACGGGGTTTTAAAATATCGTTGGTTGATTTTAGGAAGTGTGGCTATTCTTTTTGTGATTTCAATATTTGGTTTCAGAAAAACAGGAACAGAACTTTTTCCGCAAATGGATGTCGGGCAAATTTCTATTGATGTAAGAATGGAAAGCGGAACACGAATTGAGCAGACGGAAAAAAACATCACAGCGATTGAAAAATTTCTGCAACAGGAAATCGGAAATGATTTGAACATTATCATTTCAAACATCGGTGTATTGAATGACTGGCCTGCTGCTTACACTCCCAATTCAGGAACACAGGATGCAACAATTGCCGTTCAACTGAAAGAAGGTTACAAAACAAAAACTGCCGAGTATGTAAAAACACTTCGTCCGAAACTCAAAGATAAATTTCCCGGAGTGCAATTCATTTTCAACACAGGCGGAATTGTTACAACTGCTTTGAATATGGGTTTGCCTTCGCCTCTTGACATTCAGATTACAGGAAACGATTTGCAGAAGTCACACGACATTGCTTTGAAAGTTCGTGACATAGTTCAGAATGTGGAGGGCACGGAAGATGTTAGCATTCATCAGCGTTACGACCATCCCGAAATTAAAGTTGACATTGACAGAACGAAGGCGGCAATGTTGGGCATCAATGCAGATGATGTTGTGAAAAATACGGTTTCGGCTCTCAATTCATCAGTCAATTTCAAACCATCATTTTGGATTGATGAGAAAAACGGCAATCACTATTTCGTTGGCGTTACTTATCCCGAAATTGATTTGGACAATCCGCAATCGGTGGAAAATATAGTAGTGGGAAGCGGGAAGCAGGAAGCGGAAAGTAATTCTTCTCTTCCATCTTCCAACTCCCATCTTCCAACTCTTTTAAAAAACATTGCCAAAACATCTTTCACATCAGCACCCATTGAAATAAATCATTTGAACATTCAGCGAGTAACCGATGTGTTTGCAAATGTAGAAGGCAGGGACATTGGCACAACAGCAAATGAAATTGAAAAGAAGTTGGAAACACTTCGCAAAGATTTACCCGAAGGTTACAAAATTGAAATACGTGGAGAAATAAAAAGCATGAAAGACAGTTTCGGAAATCTTGGTTTGGGATTAATCCTTGCAATTCTTTTGGTGTATCTCGTAATCGTTCCGCTTTTGCGTTCATTCAAATTGCCGCTCATCATCATCACCGTAATTCCATTGGGTTTAATCGGTGTAACGGGAATGTTGCTTGCCACCAACACCTACTTAAACATTCAATCCATGATGGGAATAATTATGATGGTGGGAATAACTGTTGCGTTCAGCAATTTGTTGGTGGACAAAATGAACAACCTTTTCAAAGAAGGAAAAAGTTTAGAGCAAGCGATTAAAGAAGGAGTTGCAAATCGCTTTCGCCCTATCATCATGACTGCAATTGTTGCGGTGCTTGCTTTATCTCCAATGGCAATCGGTAATGAAATTGGCGGAGAAGCAAATGTTCCCTTAGCACGGGCAATCATTGGCGGAGTATTAGCCGCAACATTTCTTTCACTCTTTGTAGTGCCGATATTATTTTACTTATTAAATAAGAGGGAAGCTGGAAGAAGGAAGTTGGAAGTTTAAAAAAATATTAACCATCTAAATAAATCAACATGAGTTTCAAATTTGAAAAGCTAATCATCTGGCAAAAGGCAATGGACTTTGGAGAAGAAATATTTTCCCTGTCAGATAAATTTCCAAAGTCCGAACAATATAATCTCTCATCACAAATTAGGAGAGCAGTTGACAGTGTTGCATTGAACATTTCCGAAGGTTCAATACTTCAATCAAATCCTGAATTCAGTAAGTTTCTTGGTTATTCAATTCGTTCACTTGCTGAAGTAGTTACTTGTTTGCACAAGGCAATCAGGAGGAAATATATTTCTCAAGATGAGTTTCAAAAGAATTATACAGAGGCATTTAATCTGATGAACATGATAATCGCATTTCAAAAGAAAGTAAAGGAGTAGGGAGTTTGAAGGTGGAAGGTGGAAGCAGGGAGAATTTTTAGCTTCCGACTTTCAACTTCTATCTCTCATAATTATTCAAACAATTAAAAATAAATAAAATGAAAAAGCAAAAAATAAATCAACAAATAAAAATTATGAAGTTCTTCCAACTTCAATCTTCCCACTTCCATCTTCCAACACTTTTCTTCCTACTTCCATCTTCCATCTTCCTGCTTCTTCTTTCTTCTTGCGGAAATAAAAACGAAAAGCAGCAAACAAAAACTGAAACGAGAAATACTCCCACAGTTTTAGTTGCTAACGCAACACAACATCAGTTCAATGCTTCATTGCAAATTTCAGGAACTGCAAAACCAAATCAGCAGGTGAAAATTTTTGCCATGACAAACGGAATGTTGCATGATGTGAAAGTTGACATTGGTGATTTTGTGAAGCAGGGACAAACGCTTGCAGTGTTGGAAAATCCCGACCTCATTCAGCAAAAAGAAAAAATTGAAGCTGAGTTGAAAGGCAAGAAATCCATTTATGACCGCTTGAAAAGTGTGTATGACAAAACACCGCAACTCACAACCATTGCAGAAGTAGAAAAATCGGAAGCCGATTACGAAAGTGCGAAAGCACAGTTTAACGGTTTGCAATCGCAAATAAATTTTTTGCAAGTGCAAGCCCCGTTTGCAGGAGTAATCGTAAATCGTTTTGCAGACAAGGGTTCAATCATTCAAAGCGGATTAAATAATTCCAGTGCGATGCCTCTGTTTGAATTGCAGGACTTACAGCCAATTCGTTTAACAATTGATGTTCCCGAAACCGATGCAGTGCTGATTGACAAATACACAAAAGCGGAAATCACTTTTCCCGAATTACCCAACGCAAAATTTTCCGCAACCGTTTCACGGATTGCTTACGGTTTGGATGAAACAACTAAAACAATGAAAGTGGAAATTGATTTGCCCAACACCGATTTGAAAATTCGCACAGGCATGTATGCGAAAGTGGAGATACAAAGAAGCGGACACAAAAATGTTTTGTCAGTTCCCAATGAGGCAATCGGAAATGTGAAAGGACAATCTTATGTGTATGCGATAGAAAATAATGTTTGCAAAAAGATTGAAGTGAAAACAGGATTGCGTGATGAAAAATTTACCGAGTTATTGAATGCTGAAATAAAACCCACAGATAAAATAGTAGTGCAGGGAAAAGAATTTTGCAGCAATGGTGCAGTAGTGAAGGCAACAGAACAATCAACTAAAAACTAAGCAGCCATGAAAAAAATAAAATCATACAGCATTAAATTAGTTGCAATAGTTGCACTACTTTTTTCAACGCAAAAAACTTTTTGTCAAACAAATGCTTATGCAGTAAATCTTGAAACGGTTTTAAAGTTGGCTGGTGCAAACAACTTAACCGTTCAGGAATACCAGTTGAAATATCAACAGGCATTAGCAGAACAGAGCAAAGCAAAAGAATGGTGGTTGCCCAACATTTATGCAGGTGCAACAACCCATTATCTGAATGGTGCAGCAATGAACACAGACGGAAAAATATTTACTGATGTGAACCGAAACAATCTTTGGGCAGGTTTGGGAATAGCAGCAGAGTTTGATTTCAGCAAAGGAATTTATTCTTTGCTTGCCGCAAAACAAAAATCACAGGCAGCAAATTATTTCAGCAGTGCCGAAAAAAATCAGGCAATACTAAATGCAGTTCAAACCTATTTTGATTTACAGGGGGAACAGTTGAACTATTTTTTTCTGCAAAGTTTAGTCAATCAGGCAGACACACTTTCACAGCAAATCAAAATTAAAGTAGATGCAGGTTTGCTTTACCAATCCGATTACTTGCTTTCACAAAGCAATTTCAATCACTTAAAAATATCCATG
This sequence comes from Chitinophagales bacterium, assembly GCA_038206235.1. Lineage (GTDB taxonomy): Bacteria > Bacteroidota > Bacteroidia > Chitinophagales > Chitinophagaceae > JBBRBB01. The sequence goes on along the minus strand of JBBRBB010000013.1, from coordinate 98,255 downwards.
TTGCAATCAAAAGTTGAGTGGCAAAAAAAATCTGCTTCACTTGCAAATCTGTTGAACTTAGAAAGCAATATCAGTTTAATAAGTGCCGATACAACTTTAATTCCTTTGTCATTTACAATTCTACCAACCGACACAACAGGTTTTGAAAAGCGTCCAGAATATTTAGGACTGAATTTAGAACTACAATCTTTTCAGTCACTTCGCAAAACAGCAAACCAGGGTTTGCTAATGCCGAAACTAAGAGTAGGTTTTGACAATGGAGCATTTGGAGCATACACAACACCGCTTTACAATACATACCAGTTTAACGCATCAATACTTTGGAATTTGCCTTTAGGAAGATTAACATACAAAGGCGATTTGAAAAAATACGATACACAAATTCTCATTCAGCAAAACGAAATAGAGCAATTCAAAAATCAATATCAGCAGGAAATTTCTGTTGCAACATCACAACTGCAAATTGCCGAAGAACAAATGAGCATCGGAAAACTTGCATTGCAATCATCCACCGAAGCACTGAACCAAAGTATTGAACGCCAAAAAATCGGAACAGCAAAACCCTTTGAAGTTTTTCAGGCACAACAATTTTTTCTGCAAGCACAAACCGATTATTTAAAAGCAGTCAGCGAATACAACAAAGCACAGTTTGCTTTGAAAGTAGCGAGAGGGGAAGCGCTATAGCCGACACACAAAAGCACACACATAGGTTTGACATCAGGCTACTTTTTTCAATAGTGACACATCAACTTGACACGGACGAAGAAGAACGAACGCACAACAAGGGGTTTGGCAAATACGGGGTGACGTAAGCCGTGTTTCAACTTTGGTTCATTGCGCATCTGCATATTCAAGCTTGACATTAAAAATTTAGCTGTAGAAAATATCATCAACTTTTTATCTTTACTCAACATCAGTTAGTCGGGCTTGACGAAACACAGAATACCCGTACTTCGCCAAGCCCTGACCGAAAGGCGTATATTCCTGAATTTATTTGAGAATATCATATACTCCTGTTGAACTCAAGAACTGCTTTTAAGAGATCAAAATATCTTTAAACTTTACGGTTTGCCTGCGGCGTACTTTAAACTTCTGACTCCTAAAGGGGAATAAGAAAAAACTGAAGCTGGTTTTATATTTTGCGAAGAAATTTATAGAGAACTAAAAGCTCATCATCTCTTTAAATTTCACGGTTTGCCTGCGGCTTACTTCAATCTTTTCACCGCCTTTTAATTCTACTAATAAACCGCCATTAAAATAAGGCTCTATCTTTTCTATCCAGTGAAGGTTTACAATGTGCTTCCGGTTTGCACGAAAGAAAACTCTTTCATCTAATCTTTCTTCAAGTGCATTCAACGATTTAAGAATAAGCGGCTTGTTATTTCCAAAGAAAACTTTTGCATAGTTGCCCACACTTTCAAATAAACGTATTTCTCCCAGCTTTACAAACCAGCATCGTTCACCGTCTTTTACAAAAACCTGGTCTGCTTCTGTTAGCGGGCCGCGATTTATAATTCCGCCGATGCCGCTGTTCTCTTTGCTTATTTCATATTGAAGCTTATGTATTGCATCTGCCAGACGTTTGGGTTCGATGGGCTTCAGCAGGTAATCAAGTGCATTTACTTCAAAAGCTTTCAACGCATATTCATCATAAGCCGTTGTAAAAATTACATGAGGCACTTTTTCAAGCTCGGCTAATAAATCAAATCCTGTTTTACCAGGCATCTGTATATCAAGAAAAATCAGTTCGGGATTATGCAGCTCAATTTTTTGTATGCCTTCGTTGGCATTAGCTGCTTCATCAATCACCTCAATTTCAGGAGTGCTTTGAAGCAACTTTTTTAATTCAGTTCTTGCAAGGCGTTCATCATCTATAATAATTGCTTTTACATTCATATAAATAGATTGTTTATACAGATAAATATGCTTTATTTAAAGGCAATAAAACTTTCGCTTCTACTATATTGTTATTACAGCTTTTTATATTAAAATCTGCATTGTTGCCATACAATAATTGCAACCTGTTTTGTGTGCTGGGAATTCCAAAACCTTCAGGGTTTTCTGCTTGTTGCAGCACGCCGGTATTTTGTACAATGAGCTCGTGGTGGTCATCTTTAAAATGTGAAATTATCTTAATTTTTCCTCCGTTTATTTGTTTGCTTATTCCATGCTTAATTGCATTTTCCGCAAGCGTTTGCAACATCATAGGAGGCACCTGCTGGTCGAGTGTTTCTTCGTCAATATCATATTCAACCTGTAGCCTGTCTTCAAATCTTATATGTTCCAGCTCAAGATAATCTTTTACAATGCTTAATTCTTTTTCAAGCGATGATGTTTCTATTTTTTCTGCCTGCATGCTGCTTCGTAAAATGTTGCTGAGCTCGGTAATGGCGGTTCTTGCTCTTTCAGGATTTTCATCAACCAATGCCCGTATGCTATTTAATGAATTAAAAATAAAATGCGGATTTATATGCGATTTTATCGTTTTCAGTTCAAGCTCTTTCACCGTTGCTTCAAGCCTTATCTTATCTAAATTGCCTTTTCTGTCTGCCTCTATGTAATGCCATACATAATAAATAGAAACCCATATCAGTATGATAGGCGCATCGTAAAACAAATCAAAAATAAATCTCTTTTGAACAGTTGTTTTCATTTTGGGGTCGTAGATTTGAAACCATTCAACCAGTGTGCTGTAAACCAAACTATAAGAGATACATATTAAAGACACAATAAAAAAAAGCTTCAGCCATTGTGCGGCTGTGAGCGGTGCAAATAATTTGAAACGATGAATAATTATTCTAAAAAGATCCGTAACTAAAAAGCCAAGTACAACAGATAATATTAAGCGCTGCACAAATAACCATAAAATTGGCTGGTCAAACACAAAAGCGAGAAACAGGTAAGCAAGTGTATAAAAAGTCCAGCCCCCTAATTGACACCACCAGTACGCAGGTAATTTTCTTTTCATCACAGGGCAAAATTAAAACAATAGAGCTTTTTATTATTTATATATTGATTAAAGGCAAATATTAGAGCTATGTGGCAGAATGGCAATATTGAATTTGCACTTGCAAACTATTTCTCTTTATTATTCTTTAATAAATTATTTTTACAATTAAATTGCACCAATGGAAATAAAGCCCGGCGCTTTACTCAGCACCATTAACTCACCCGCCGATTTAAAGAAGCTAACCAGGAATAAGCTTCATCAACTTTGTAATGAACTGCGGCAATACATTGTTGATATTGTTAGCGTACATGGCGGTCATTTCGGCGCCAGTCTTGGTGTAGTAGAGTTAACTATAGCGCTCCACTATGTTTATAATACTCCTTTCGACCAATTGGTATGGGATGTTGGTCACCAGGCCTACGGTCATAAGATTCTTACCGGCAGAAGAGATAACTTTTATACAAATAGAAAATACAAAGGGCTTAGCGGTTTTCCTAAACGCAGCGAAAGTGAATACGATACTTTTGGAGTGGGTCATTCTTCCACCTCTGTTTCTGCCGCACTCGGTATGGCAATAGCTGCGAAGTACAAAAAAGAAAAAAGAAAATCGGTTGCTATTATTGGTGATGGCGCTATGACTGCAGGTATAGCCTTTGAAGGGCTTAATCATGCAGGGGTTTCTGATGCTGATATACTCGTTATTTTGAATGATAATTGCATGAGCATAGACCCAAATGTTGGTGCATTGAAAGAATATCTTACTGATATATCTACCTCTCACACCTACAATAAATTCCGAGATGAAGTTTGGCATTTGCTTGGCAAATTGCCTGTAGGAAAAAAGTTCAGCCTTGAAATGGCGAGTAAGCTGGAAGCAAGCATAAAAGGCATGGTAAGTAAGAGCAGCAATCTTTTTGAAGCATTGAAGTTTAGATATTTTGGACCGATTGATGGGCATAACATCACCAAGCTTGTTGATACCTTGAAAGACCTTAAAAAAATTCCCGGGCCCAAATTATTGCACATCATAACGGTAAAAGGAAAAGGATATCATCTTGCAGAAAAAGATCAAACCAAATGGCATGCGCCGGGATTGTTTGATAAAGTAACGGGTGAAATTTATAAAAAGAAATTCGACCTTCCTCAGCCACCGAAATACCAGGATGTCTTTGGTCATAGTATTATCGAGCTTGCTGAAATGAATGATAAAATAATGGGCATCACTCCTGCAATGCCAAGCGGCTCCTCACTAAAATTTATGATGGACAAAATGCCTCACCGTGCTTTTGATGTAGGTATATGCGAGCAGCACGCCGTTACACTTAGCGCTGGGCTTGCAACACAGGGCATGAAAGTATTTTGCAATATTTATTCTTCCTTCATGCAGCGTGCTTACGACCAGGTGGTGCATGATACAGCCATTCAAAAATTGCCCGTTATATTTTGTTTAGACCGGGCAGGATTAGTTGGCGAAGATGGACCCACACATCATGGCGCTTATGATATTGCTTATATGCGCTGCATACCAAACATGATTGTAAGTGCACCCATGAATGAAAGTGAATTGCGAAACCTGATGTACACTGCACAATTAGAGAGCACAAAAAATCCTTTCGTTATTCGTTACCCCAGAGGCGAGGGTGTGATGACTGAATGGAGAACTCCTTTTAAAGAAATTGAAATTGGCAAAGGAAGAAAAATAAAAGATGGCGAAGAAATTGCCATTCTTTCATTTGGTCATCCGGGTAACTTCGCAACTGCTGCCATTCGTGAGCTGAGAACAGAAGGTATTAATCCCGCACATTATGATATGCGTTTTGCAAAACCCCTTGACGAAAAATTATTGCATGAAGCTTTTAAAAAGTTTGATAAGATAATTACCGTTGAAGATGGAACTATACTTGGTGGCTTTGGCAGTGCTGTACTTGAATTTATGACGCAGCATAATTACAAAACGGAAGTAAAAATCTTAGGCATCCCTGATAAAATTATTGAGCATGGGAGCCCCAAAGAACTGCACGTCGAGTGCGGCTGCGATGCAAAAGCCATTGTTGATGCTGTAAGAGAAATGATGAATGTGCAAGTATTGGTTGCAAAGTAAATAAAAAAAACCTTTCCCGCTTTTCTCTTTAATCTCTCAGAAGTTTAAATTTTAAAAATCTTGCTCTTTGTAAACTTTGCTCTATATTTTCTTTCCGCACTTTGCAGTTTTGTATTTGTATTTACTGCAAAAAGAGAAGAGTTTTCGTCCCGCAGGGGGTCTCACCTCAGAGCTTTGTGTAGTAGAGCGTGGAATCCCGTGAAACAGATTAAATTAGTTATCTTTATTCATTACAACAATAAAATATGCCGGGTTCCCTGCCTCTGCACGTAGGGCTTGGGAGGAGAACCCCCTGCTGGACGAAAAGAAGTAATTGATGATTGAGAATTGATAATTGAAAGCCGGGGCGGATGCTGCGGCTTTTTTTGTGTTGGTTGCAAAAAAATCTCTTGGTATGAAATTATAAGGTTAACTTACGTGAATCGAATCTTACTTTTTCACTAATAAAATTTTTACCATGAGAAATATTACGCTGTGTTTTGCACTTATTATGCTGTGCATTTTAAATCTATCTGCACAAACTTTTCAAAACATAATTGGTACACAAGAAAAAGATGAACAAGGTTTAAGTGTTGCCGCAAGCGTTGATGGGAACATGCTCTTTGCTGGTACTCTTTCAAAGTTTGGCAAAGACTATCCTCTTCTATTGTCACTTAATGCTGATGGCACTGTTAATAAGGCGGCAACAATCGAGTCTCTTGGGGGCACTATCAGTAATTCGGTTAATATAGCTCCAGTGCATACAGCTAAAGGCAAACCAAATGGTTATATTGTTGTAATGAATTACTCTTACGACATAATAGTTGTAAGGCTTAATAACTATGCAAGAATTGTATGGTCAAAAAAATTATCTTCGACAACCGATGTACCAATAAAAATACAACCCACATATTCCCCCATAACAAATTATCTTGCCGGTTTCTATTTGTTGGCTGATCAATATGCTCATAGGCACACCTTAATAAAACTTTCTGCGGAAGGCGAAATAATTTGGCAGAAACAAATAGCTAATCCAGCAGACTCTTATGGTTATTATGCTCGTAATATATTGCCAACAAATGATGGTGGTTGTATTGTTGTGGGTGAAAGAAAGGAATTAAAAAACTGGAATTCATCCATAGCTAAATTTGGACCGAGCGGTTCTTTAGTATGGAATAGAAGTTACGATTTTTTTAGTGACATATATGAAAGAATTTCTGCGATTGCTGAAGCTAATGATGGATATGTTCTTTCTGGATACAATTTAATTTTTAAAATTGACACGGCAGGCAATGCATTATGGGCTAATCAATTTGATTTATCTAATGAATCAAGACCTAAAAAATTATTAACAGAAACTAATGGCAATATTGTTTTTACAGGTGCCTATCATGATACAGCAGATTTAAATAACGCTTTTATAGTTAAATTGAATTCTTCTGGAAATGTGATTTTTGGAAAGAGATATTATTTTAATGCACAAATGAATGATATAACATTAACTCCTGAAGGCTATTGTGCTATAGGAACTACATCTCCTGGACTTTTTAACGACCCTGATAACGTTTACATTTTGAAAACAGATTTTTCCGGTAATGTGGGAGGAAATTGTTCACCAACTACGATGTCTATTATCAAGACACCTTATGAGTTTATCAATATAACAGAACCGAGATTTAAAATAACAACAGATACTTTTACAGCTAATAACATAACTCTAATTAGTCGTAATTTAAACAACATTGAAGAGAATTGGTGTGGCTCCAGTGTAAACACTTTAGATAAAACTTTTCAACATTCCACTGCGTTAACTAACACAAGCTTTAAAGTTTATACTAATATTTCAACAAAAGAAATTGTTGTTCAATATATCACAGAAAATGATGTAAGTAATAATAAATATGAAGTGATTCTTTATAACAGCGCCGGAATTGCTTTAGATAAAAAATCTTTGCAACTTAATATACATGTGCCATTTTCTATGAGTCAACAACCGCCGGGAATTTACATAGCTGTTTTATTAAAAGAAGGGAAAATTATGGAAAAACAAACCGTTGTTTGGATAAGATAGGCTACTTGCCCTACCCAGTTATTGAACCCTACATAAATAACTATGACTTGATTCAATCTCTTCCTTAAATAATAATAAAATGAAAAAGATTTTTGGTTCTATCGTGTTGCTTCTTAGTATTCCCTTTATTGCCATCTCACAAACCAATGATGCTTACAAAGGAATTTGGTATTATCTCACCAGTTTATCAACTACTACACCAATAAGCGATCAGATAGCGACAATTAAAGATGAACTCCATCCAAGAGGGGTATTAATTGCTTTTCCATGGTACAAAATTCAACCTCGTAACCCTTCCTATGGACTTGCTGGTATTGGTCCATATCATGATAATGATAACAGTTATGATTGGACAGATTTTGATGCTTATTTATCAGCAATAGCTATTGATGGCGACCTTTATATAGGTTTGATGATATGGAGTGGACCTCTGTCACCCATTGGAAATAATATACACTCTAATGATTACTGTAATACTACTTATTTAGATGGTTCTCAAATTGATTGGCTAAAAACGGCAAAAGGTGTAAACAGATTTTCAACTGGGGCAGGAGAATATTATCCTGATTATTTAGGTATAGGTACCGCACAAACCGTCGCTACTCCTTTTGGGAATAGAAGTAAATACGAATTATATTGGTTTCAAATGTTAAAAGATGTTTTACATCATATAGCAACTTCACCAACACTTAATTCTATAGTTAGAAATAAATTCTTGTTTATTCAATCCTGCGAGGGCACCACGGGAGATATTACTCCTTATAAAGGAGATCCCAAAACTTGTGATATGACTTCTCCTTATGTAATTACAGATGCTGACTGGTACGCAAAAATGAAGGATTGGTGGACGCTACTGTATCAGGAAATTAATAGTTATCCAACGACCACATTTCCTAATTTACATTTATTAGTAAACACCGGCGTTACAGACAAACTTTGGGGTACAAAACCTAATGGAAACAGCTATGATTATGATTATGATGCTAATCGTGAAGGAGCGCCTACATCAACTAATAGTCTATTCACTTATGCAAATCAAGTAGAAGGCGCAGGCACCGCAATTTGGCGAAAGGCTACTAATATGGGACACTGGCTTCAGCAAAATTTTGAAAGACCATTCAAAAACGCATTTGATGGTTTGACAAGTGATCACTTAATTCGTGATGAATTAGATTTTCCAGATGCCAATGATGTAAATGACCCCAGTCTTATTTTCGCCATTGCAGCAAGCGCTTTACATAGTGGCTTAGATATGTGGATGATAAAGAAAAAACAGATTGAAAATCCTGATGGCAGTGTGAGAACTGAAAATCAAAAAGCGTTTGATTTTTTTAACAGGCATGTACTTAGCTATAATTCAACTTCTGCGACTACTGCATTTTGCATGCTAAGAAAGGGACTTGATGCAAATTTAGATGCCTACAATAATGTATGTAATTTATATCCATTTGATGCTACAAGTGATTATCGGTATAATATCTCTGGTTTTGGTTGCAATAATCCCCCCGGAACATACCGGACCCTTTGTATAGCTACAACCAATGGTAGAAATACCAGAGGTGCGGCTTATCCCGGAGATGGATGTATTGCGCAAGGAGGTCCTTTAAGACAATTTAATAATTTAAGCCCTTATGACGTAGGCTGGCAAATTTTTCCGGGTGATTATCAAATAAATTTAAAACCTGTGCAGAGTGATTTAAATGATGATGTATTAACGCAGGCATTGTGGAACCAACAAGTTGTACCAACACCAATGTCACCATTTGCAGAATTAACTCAGGCTCGTTTTTGCAGAGATATTTCAAATACTGCAGATCACAAAAAGCTACACTTTGATGTTAGTAATGTGAGTATTGCTCGTGCCCATTGCATTACAGTGAGGATATATTTTTATAGTCCAACTGGTACAGAATGCCCTACATGGTCATGGAAGATTTCATACAAACACTATATTGACGATGTGGGAACGACAACACAAATTGTAACGACCCCAATTGATGCAAGCGAATATAATGGCAAACGCGGTTTTTGGGTTACTAAAACTATAAATATAAGAAATCCAATATTCGATGATGGCGTAGATGGCGCAGATTTTTGGATTCAAAATAATGCCGGTTGCAATGACGGCACTCCAAGATTTAAGTTTGGGACAATTGAGCTGTATGAAGATGTTTGTAATAATCCTTAATAGAAAAAATTAAATGCTTAATACGTCAAACCCGGAGTAAAAAATGCTTCGGCTTTTTTTTTATAAAAGTTTTTCATGCAAAGTGGACCCTATACAAATTATCTAAAATCATTTTTAAACAGCTTCTTAGCAAAATCAAATCACATTCTTAACCACATTGCTTATTACTTTTTGCTTTCCGAAAGTGTAGTAGTGCAGCACGGGAACACCAAATTTTTTTAATTCTTTACTTTGCTCAATCAACCATTCCGTTCCCACTTTCTCACTCTCCTCATCTGTTTTGCATTTCATAATTTCTTTTGATAAATCAGAAGGTATATCTACATGAAAGATGGTGGGCAGCACAGATAATTGTTTTTTGTTTGTAATGGGTTTTAATCCCGGAATGATGGGAACTTCAATCCCGTTATCGCGGCATAATTTTACAAAAGCAAAAAATTTTTGATTGTCGAAAAACATTTGTGTCATTATATAATCAGCGCCGGCATCTACTTTTTCTTTCAGGTGCTGCATATCAATTTCAAGATTAGGCGCTTCGAAATGTTTTTCAGGATAACCCGCAACACCAATACAAAATTTCGTTTTGCCGCCACCCTGTATGTCTTTGTCAAGGTAAATGCCGTTGTTCAGATTTACCACCTGTGTTAAAAGATCTATCGCATATTTATTACCACCGGGTTCAGGTTCAAAAAAAGCTTCGTTTGCAGGGGCATCGCCACGTATTGCAAGCACATTATCAATCCCCAAAAAATTCAAATCAATTAAAGCATCTTCAGTTTCACGCATGGCAAATCCACCGCAAATTATATGCGGCACAGCGTCAACCTGGTAACGGTTCATAATGGCTGCGCAAATGCCCACGGTTCCAGGTCTTTTGCGTATCTCTACTCTTTCAAAACTTCCGTCACTCTTTTTTTTATACGCTGTTTCACTGCGATGGTATGTAACATTTATCCACGAAGGTTTAAATTCCATAAGCGGATCCAAATGATCATAAATTGATGCAATACTTTTCCCCTTTAATGGCGGCAATATTTCAAAAGAAATCAATGTACCCTTTGCCTGCTGTATGTGATCGGTTACTTTCATTGTTTATAAGTTTCAGAAGTTTACGAGTTTCAGAAGTTTGTGAGGTTCTAAAGTTAATAGTTCAACAACTTGTAAACTTGCAAACCCGTAAACTTGTAAACTTTTTTTAAGCGCAATATACAGCAGCTTATAATTGCAAAAACATCTGTTAAGTATAAGTTTTAAAAAGGCTTATTGCTTCACATCTTTTATTTTTACACAAAAACTATTGCACCTTGAGCATAATTATACATACAAAAAACCTGGTAAAAACATATCATAACCGTACGGTAGTAAGTCAGGTTTCTGTTGAATTAAAGCAGGGAGAAATTGTTGGATTGCTTGGGCCTAATGGGGCCGGAAAAACCACTACTTTTTATATAGTGGTAGGTTTAATTAAGCCCGATGAAGGAGAAGTTTTTTTGAATGATATAAATATAACCAGCCTGCCCATGTATAAAAGAGCGCAAATGGGCATTGGTTATTTGCCGCAGGAATCATCTGTTTTTAGAAAGCTGAGCGTTGAAGACAATATACTTGCTATATTGGAAATGGCACATCTTAATAAACACCAGCGGTTAGAAAAATTAGAAGCACTGCTTCATGAATTTGGCTTGATGCATGTGCGTAAAAATAATGGCGACAGCCTTAGCGGTGGTGAAAGAAGAAGAACAGAAATCGCAAGAGCGCTGGCAGTTGACCCTAAATTTATTTTGCTTGATGAACCTTTTGCAGGCATTGATCCTATTGCGGTGGAAGATATTCAAAGCGTGGTAGCCAGATTAAAATATAAAAACATCGGCATACTTATAACCGACCACAACGTTAATGAAACGCTTTCCATCTGCGACAGAGCTTATTTATTGATTGAAGGAAAAATATTCAAGCATGGCACTGCAGAAGAGCTTGCCGCAGATGAGCAGGTAAGAAGATTATATTTAGGAACAAACTTTGAATTAAAAAGAAAGCACTGGATTATTGATATGCAACAAGAAGATGCCGAAAAAATCATCGTATCAAAATAGCATTTCAGGCTAATTCTTAATTTGAGGCGCTGGATTGTTTTATAAGTGTAAGATTTTTTTAAACCCTTATTTTATTTTTCTTGGTTTCACAGGAAGGTCTTTTAACCTTAACTGCAAAATCTGGGTTTAAGCCTTATTTTTTTAAAACACCTGTTTTTCTAAAATACCAAAGACCTTTCATAGAATCAATTCATAAAATATTGCTAAGCTCTGTACTTACTTTTAATTAGCCGGTAAGCTTAATATCAATTCTGTTAGTTTTGTAAAAAAGCATAATCACATGTATCATTTTAGTTTCTTTCGCTCTGCGATTTTTGTTTTATTTTTTTGCACTCTTTTTTCTTGCCACAAAAATTCTGATAGCACAGGCACCTTTACTCCTATATTCTATATCTATAATGGAGGCACAACCGCTTTTGATAATAATCTTCTTCTCTTTCCCTCATCTGATACTTTAGAGGCTAATATTATTATTCGCACCACATTTGCAGTTAATAAAGATATTGCTGTAACGCTTGAAGTAGCCGATACGGCCCGCGAAAGTTACAATACCACTTATGGAACGGATTATCTTTCCATGCCGGCAAGTGCATATAAACTATCATCAACTTCCGGTGTAATTCCTGCAGGTATGCTGGCAGATACAATCCCTATAGAATTTTACAGAAGTGCTTTTACCCCCGATGAAAATTTCATGCTTCCCATTTTATTAAAAAATGCAGCCGGTGAAGATATAAGCACTACTGTATCCATTATTTATTTTCATCGTATAGGCAATTCATTAAGCGGAGTGTATTCTGATGCCGGAGCAAGAAAACTATACGAAGGTGATGCTGCAGACAGTATTTTTACTGACAGCCTCTCTGTACCCGCAACAAAAAGCGTAGTGCCCCAAGATTCTTACATTTCGCATCTTGATTATGCTGACCTGGGCGGCAATGGCTGGCAGTACAATTTATTCACTGACCCCGATACCCAAAAATTTTCTGCCTCACCAAATGATATTATGCTTCTTTCAATTGAGCCAGGTTCTTTTGAATTACTCGATGCTGAATATGATTCCCTTCAACAAAGAATATATTTGAAATCGAGTTATAAAAATAGTTCAGGCGATGAGCGAATTGTAGAAGAAACACTAACCGCACAATAAACTTAAATTTAAGATTAGGACTTGACAAAACAACTGTCCCTAAAAACTACTCATACGTTCTCTTTGGTTTTATAATTGTTTTACCTCAACAGCCTCTTTAGTTTGCTCTGAAATCTTTCAAAATTTAAATTCAAACAAATAGCAGCCATGAATATTAATCCGAAAATCTTTTTAAGTAAAATAATATTATGCGTTGCCGTATGTATGGTTGTAAAAAATTCCAGAGCACAGCAATTAAATATCACAGGCTCTGTTAAGAGTGTTACAGGTATAGCGGTTCCCCTCGCCACAATAGAAAATAAGGCAACAGGAAAGATAATACAATCAGACAGCCTTGGCAATTTTTCTGTATCTGTTACTCCAAACACTGCATTGGGCAATTTCTTCAATTGGATATAAAGACCCCTTAGTAAATATCAGAACCCAAAATAATCTCCCTATTGTACTTTCTCCCCGGTAAATACATTGAGGGGTGTAACAGTTTCAGGTACAAACTATATTTATCAGCAAAACGAGCAATTAAAAAATATCTTAATCCAAAGTGAGCTATTACATTATAAAATGGAAAACGATCTTTCTAATAATATTAATGTGTATGACGGAGTTGATCTAAGCGGAAGCATACCTAAATTTTATCACATAGTAAGCAATGCGCCTGCCGGCAGATTTTATTTGGGCAGTTCATTGCCTGAATTTCATTAGAAGAAGATACGAAGGGAAGTCCTTATTTTTTTAATGTTTGGGTTCAGGGCATCGTGGGTACTCTAAATGGAGAGATAATAAACAATCCGGGAAACTGGTATAACTACAATAAGATGACAGGCGATTTGCTTATGACACAAGATTTTAAAAACGTCTTAACGGTAGATAAGGAACGAGTGCAATTTTTTATTCTCTTCGATTCGCTACAAACGAATCATACTTTTGTTCATATTCCTGCGTTAATGTTTGACGGTTTTTGTAAGGCTATTTTTATAGGCGACCAATTTGATATTTTTGAAGATATAACCACTAAATTTGTAAAATCAGACTACCATACCAATGGCCTTATCTCAACCGGAAACCCTTACGATGAATACATTAATGAAAGTAAATATTACTTGTTTAATATTGCAGGGAACACTTATGAAACATTTATTTTGAAAAGGAAATCTCTTAGAGCCGTATTTCAAAATAATCCACAAGCTGATATTTTTCTTTCAAAGCATAATAAAAAAATTGACGATAGTTATATGAAAGCATTGGCAGATTTTTTGAGCAGCAACAATACAGTTAAATGATTTTAAAATTAAAATAAATGCCTGATCAGCCCCAACAAAGTAACCAGCTTAACATTGAAATAAGTGAAGAAGTTGCAGAGGGTACCTACGCCAACCTCGCTATCATTACCCATAGCCATGCAGAGTTTGTAATAGATTTTGTAAACGTAATGCCCGGTACACCTAAGAGTCGTGTAAAATCAAGAATCATTTTCACTCCCATGCATGCAAAGCGCTTTATGCGGGCAATGCAGGAAAATATTGAGCGCTATGAAACTACTCATGGAAAAATACAGGACATTGAACAAATAGAAATCCCGCTCAATTTTGGTGGTCCCACTGCTCAGGCATAATTTTTTTTTGGCTTCCGTTTCAATTCAGCCTCACCTTCAATATTTATGTTGATGTGAAAAAACTAAATTCTTAATTGATGTTGTATTTTTATTAATTTAATTTTAAGTAGCTTACAGGTATGATAGGAAACCGTTTTATAAAATTTGACCCCACTGAAAATGCTAAAAGCCGTTTTGAACAGTTGCTTGATTTATTTATGCAACTGCTCACCTACACCAACGGCGATGCAGGTGAAGCCCTGCAATGGCTCAATGAGCTGGATAAGCAATATCAGCTCACAGACGATGAATATGGCATCGGTGATTTTATTGATGAGCTAAAAGAGAACGGATATATAAAAGATGATAATCAAAACGGCACAATTGTTATCACGCCAAAATCAGAGCAAAGCATTCGCAAACGCAGCCTTGAAGAAATATTCGGAAAGCTGAAGAAAACAAAACAGGGAAATCATCAAACATTTAAACCCGGGCAGGGAGATGAAATAAATCCTGAAGCACGCCCATTTCAATTTGGTGATATGCTTGAGCAGATTGATTTTACAGAAAGCATTCGCAATGCACAAATCAATCATGGCATTGAGAGCTTCAGCCTGAAAGAAGATGATTTGCAGATTCGTGAAACCGATTTCAAATCGCAAACATCAACCGTATTAATGATTGATATTTCTCACTCCATGATTTTATATGGCGAAGACAGAATCACTCCCGCAAAAAAAGTAGCCATGGCATTGAGCGAGCTCATCACAACAAAATATCCAAAAGACACTCTCGACATTGTTGTATTCGGAAACGATGCGTGGCCAATAGAAATAAAAGATATTCCCTATTTACAGGTCGGGCCTTATCACACAAACACGGTTGCAGGTCTTGAATTGTCAATAGATATTTTGAGAAGAAGAAGAAATCCCAACAAACAAATCTTCATGATAACAGATGGCAAGCCTACTTGTTTAAAAATTGGTAAGAAGTATTATAAAAACAGTTTTGGATTAGACAGAAAAGTGGTGAACCGGTGCATTGGTCTCGCCGCTCAATGCAAGAAACTAAAAATACCGATTACCACTTTCATGATAGCCAGCGACCCTTACCTGCAGCGTTTTGTAACCGAATTTACAGAGATGAATAATGGTAAAGCCTTCTTTGCCTCACTCGATAAGTTGGGAGCATTCATATTCCGGGATTTTGAAAGCGGAAAAAGAAAAACGGTATATTAATTAAAGTATTTACCTTAAAAAAAATTATTTCATGACCAAGCTCATCATAAATATTGCTCCGAAAAAGGAACCGCTGATTAAAGAATTAATTATACAATTGGGTGGCAGTGTTGTTGAAGAAAAAAAATCATCTTCAAAGAAAGTGCCTTCAAATAAAACATCAGCAAAAAAAGCCTCTAATAAAAAAGTTGAGCCAACTTTTTTATTTGGTCATGGGAAAGACTTTGATATTGATGCAGAAAAATTAAGAGAAGAAGTATGGGGAAGAAAATTTTAACCACTCGACTTTTTCGGCACTTGGATTGATATAGATTTTAATCACAAACTTATCAAAAAAAATCATGACGCAAATTCAATCATTTCAGAAGTTAAAATATTATGACAGAATATATCATTAATATCCCCTCGGGAAAAGAAGCTCTGGTTAAAGAGTTTGTTAAAGAGTTGGGTGGTAGCGTTGAAAAGAAGAAAACCTCTTTGAAAAAAACTCCTTCAAAAAAATCCACAGCAAAAAAAACTGCCAAAAAAAAAGCAGAACCAACTTTTTTGTTTGGCCAATGGAAAGACTTTGACTTGGATGCAGAAAAATTAAGAGAAGAATCATGGACAAGGAAATTTCAACCACTTGATTTTTTCGGTACTTGGCCTGATATAGATTTAAATCCCAAAACGTATAGAAAAAAATTATGGCGCAACGTCCACAAATTTTAATTGATACAGATATACTCATTAAAATATATCGTGGTAATAAAGAAAAAAGAAAACATTTATCACAAATTCAAAATAATCTTGCTATTTCTATTATCACTGCAATCGAATTAATGGCAGGTGCAAAAACGAAGAAACGACAATTTGAAGTTGCTAAAACTGTAAAGGCATTTTTTTTATATGAACTAACTTTAAACATTAGTATAACAGCTTTCAACCTTGTAAAAAAATATGGAATATTTCATTCTTTAAAGATTGCAGACGCTTTAATCGCTGCAATAGCAATTGAAAATAATTTTTCTCTTTATACTGATAATGTTGCTGACTATAACTTCATTAAAGAATTAAAATTATATCAGCCATAAATTCACTTATAAATTATGCAAGCTGAATAATCAATTTCTTGAAAAGCTAACCGCTCAAATCACATTCAATGAACATCACCTCCATAAAGACTCTCGGCGAACTAAAACGCAGCAGCTATAAATCCCAATCCGTAAAACAAGAAATTCGAAAGAACCTCATTACAAAAATTCGTAACCGCGAAAATACTTTTCCCGGTATTATCGGTTACGAAGATTCAGTAATTCCCGATACAGAAAGAGCTTTGCTTAGCCGTCACAACATTTTGTTTTTAGGTTTACGCGGTCAGGCAAAAACCCGCATGGCAAGAATAATGACATCGCTGCTCGATGAATACATACCTGTAATTGAAGGCAGCGAAGTAAACGATGACCCCCTGAAACCCCTAAGCAAATTTGCAAAAGATTTCATTGCACAGCACGGCGATGATACACCCATCACCTGGCTTCACCGCAGCGACCGCTATGGCGAAAAGCTTGCCACACCGGATGTTTCCGTAGCAGACCTCATCGGCGATATTGACCCCATTAAAGCCGCAAACCTGCGCCTCAGCTTTGCCGATGAAAGAGTAATCCATTACGGAATTATTCCCCGATGCAACCGAGGCATTTTTGTTATTAATGAAATTCCGGATTTGCAGGCAAGAATACAAGTTGCATTATTCAACATTCTTGAAGAAGGTGATATTCAAATACGCGGCTTCAAATTACGCATGCCCCTCGATATTTTATTTGTCTTCACCGCAAATCCTGAAGATTATACAAACCGCGGAAGCATTGTTACTCCTTTAAAAGACCGCATCGAAAGTCAAATCCTCACCCATTATCCAAAAACCCTCGAAACTGCCTTATCAATCACAGAGCAGGAAGCGCATGTTCTCAGCGAGCAGACAGAAAAAATAAATACAAGCGACCTCATAAAACGCCTCATCGAGCAGGTTGCATTCGAAGCCCGCACCAATGAATATGTTGATAAAAAAAGCGGTGTAAGCGCACGCCTCACAATCGCTGCGTTTGAAAACGCCGTAAGCAGTGCAGAGCGCCGTGCAATTATTTATAATGAAAAGCAAACGCAGGTTTGGGTAAGCGACCTTGTAGGAATAATCCCCTCCATCACCGGAAAAATTGAATTGGTGTACGAAGGCGAGCAGGAAGGTCCCTACCAGGTTGCCGTAAATTTGCTCGACAAAGCAATCCGCACACAGTTCGTACATTATTTCCCAAATCCTGAAGCAACAAAAAAGAGAACACTCGGAGGTAAACCTTCACAGCAAATAAAGCCCGAAGAAAATCCATACAAAGCAATCACCCGCTGGTTCGATGCCGGCAATTATATTGATTTAATGATTGACGTGAAAGACTCAGAAAAAATCACCACACTATACAAAGCAGATGGATTATACAATTTCGTAAAAAAGTATTTCCCTCATGCCAGTGAAAAAGAAAATGCACTGCTCATGGAGTTTGTATTGCATGGGCTTGCCGCTTATTCGCTCATCAGCAAAAAAATAATCGAAGGCAGAATTCAGTTCAAAGACCTCATCGGCAGCATGATGAACCTGGGGCAAATGAATATAGAGGATGAAGATTTTGATTAGCAGATTAGTACATTAGCAAATTAGCACATTTTTTTTTGATACCAGCTTCAGTTTTCATGCCTGCCCCGCCAACGGCGTGGGGCATCGCCTGTTGTGTCACTCCCTTGTACGTTCCGAACAATGAGCATCTGTAGGTTTTCAATGCAGCGTCAAAAGTATATTCGTAAATTCTTTTCATCGTAAAACTGGGCTAAGCAAGTAGTAGTGCTTCGTATCCCTTTTTTTAAAAACTTCGTTCATCACTGATGCGCAACAAGCAATAAGCAATAAGAAACAAGAAACAAGAACGAAAAACGGAAACGAAAAACGAAAAAACTTTCCGATTTTTGCACCCATGAAAATTCTTTTAAAATATCTATCTCCATATAAATGGCTGGTAATATTAGCGCTTTTGCTTGCTGCAATCAACCAGTCATTCTCCATGCTCGACCCCTATTTCTTCGGAAAGCTTTTCGATGCTTATGCCACACATCCTTTAGAGAAAGGATATTTCGATGCACAAAAGCATTTCATAAAAACAGCAACCAGAACACAGCATGATTTCATCATTGGCGTCATGGGTTTTCTCTTAATCCTGATAAGCGTTGCAATGGTATCGAGAATTGCAAAAGCTTTCCAGGATTATTTCACCAATGTAGTAGTGCAAAAATTTGGTGCAAAAATTTTTACTGATGGTTTGCAGCAATCCATGAAATTATCTTATCAGGAATTTGAAGACCAGCGAAGCGGAGAAACATTATCCATTCTTTCAAAAGTAAGAACCGATACAGAGCGTTTCATTATCTCATTTATCAATGTGCTCTTTAGTATATTAGTAGGTATTGTTTTTATTTCTGTGTATTCATTCCGTTTGCATTGGGCAATTATGCCAATCTATGCGGTGGGAATTATTCTGTTATCACTTCTCACAGGCCTGCTCAGTAAAAAAATAAAAATCATTCAAAAAAATATCGTAAAAGAAACCACATCGCTTGCAGGCACTACCACGGAATCATTGCGAAATATTGAACTGGTAAAAAGCCTTGGCTTAACTACGCAGGAAATTAAACGGCTCAACAACAACACGTATAAAATTTTAGGACTTGAATTGAAAAAAGTAAAAAGCATACGCTCTCTTAGTTTTATACAGGGCACCTTTGTAAACTTTTTGAGGCAGGTAATCATGTTCACTTTACTATGGCTCATCTTCAAAGGGGAGCTTACTGCAGGCGAAGTAATGACACTCACTTTTTATTCTTTTTTCATCTTTGGTCCTTTGCAGGAAATCGGCAACATTATTTTATCTTATCGTGAAGCAGAAGCATCACTGAATAATTTTGATACCCTTATGCAAAAGCCAAATGAACCCAAGCCCATTTCACCAAAAAGGGTTGGCGATATTGAAGAGCTTGAGTTTGTAAACATTTCATTCAAATATAAAACTGCTCAATACAAAGCATTGGACAATATAAATTTTGATGTGAAGAGTGGTGAAACCATTGCGTTTGTTGGGCCATCAGGCTCCGGTAAAAGTACATTGGTAAAACTGCTTGTTGGTTTATACCGTCCGCAGGAAGGAAATATTTTTTACAACAACGTAAAAGAAGATGATATTGATTTTGATGAGCTGCGCAGCCAGATTGGTTTTGTAACGCAGGATACACAACTGTTTGCCGGAACAATAAAAGAAAATCTATTGTACGTAAGCCCGGATGCAACCGATGAAGAAGTTACTGAAGCATTGTACAAAGCGAGCTGTCAAAACTTATTATCACGTGCTGAGAAAGGAATTTCCACTGTCATTGGCGAGGGCGGATTAAAATTAAGCGGCGGAGAAAAACAGAGGCTGAGCATAGCAAGAAGCTTACTGCGCCATCCAAGATTATTAATATTCGATGAAGCTACATCATCACTTGATTCAATTACAGAAGAAGAAATCACATCAACCATAAAAAATATTTCTTTACAAAAAGAACAAATCACAGTTTTGATTGCGCATCGCCTTAGCACCATTATGCATGCAGATAATATTTTTGTTTTGGAGAAAGGCCAGATAACTGAAACCGGCTCTCACTATGAATTGCTAAATGAAAAGGGTTTGTACTATGCCATGTGGCGCCAGCAAATAGGAGAAAGAAAATTATCAACAGCAATGGCCAACTAACCTAATTTTATTCTTTACCACATCCTGATTAGCTATCAAGACACAGGAAGTCTGCAGGAACGGTCTGACGGCTGAGAGCCGTCTGACCGTTCTTACCCTCGATAGAATTCCTTCAGTAACTGAAAGAAACAATTTAATCCTTATCAAACTTACTCTTTATATATTCAATTACAGATGGGTCTTCCAATCCTTCCATATCACTTAGCTCCAGTTCAAGCGCTTTGGTGCTAAGCTGTATTTCAACCAGCGACATGCAAAGCGAAATTGCAAAAGCTATCAAGCTGAATGCAAACATAAAATTAGCCCAGCCTAATTGTTCTATGTAAATAAGATACATAGAAAGAATGCAACTTAAAAAAGCAATCACTCCAAGCGTCTGCATGTTCTTAATCAATTTTAAACGATAGCGCATGTTCTTGATTTGTCCATAAATAATTTGTGGATTTTCGTGTCCTTTGTATTGCGCATGCAAAGTTCTTACACGATTCGAAAGCGCAAGAAAACGGTTTGTGTATGCCAGCATTATTAAGCTGATAGCAGGAAATAATAATGCAGGTGTGTTGATTGAAATTTCCATAGAGCAAAGTTGAGAAAATAGAATTATTGTTTCCAAAAATAAATTCTATGGAATAAAAAAAGCTGCTCATTTCTGAACAGCTTTCAAAATTTTATTGAATGAAATTTATTCAAATTTCAAATCCAATCCCAGCCCTCTTAATTCATGCACTAATACATTGAATGATTCAGGTACACCGGGTTTGGGAATATTATCACCTTTTACAATAGCCTCATAAGTTTTTGCCCTGCCAATAATATCATCAGATTTAAGTGTAAGCAGTTCCTGCAAAATGTTTGATGCGCCATAAGCTTCCAATGCCCACACTTCCATTTCACCAAAACGCTGACCACCGAACTGCGCTTTACCACCCAAAGGTTGTTGTGTAATAAGACTGTATGGACCGATGGAACGGGCATGCATTTTATCGTCAACCATGTGATGCAGCTTAATCATATAAATAATGCCTACCGTTGCTTTTTGATGAAAGCGTTCACCGGTTTCTCCATCATATAAATAAGTATGCCCCATCATTGGTATGCCTGATTTTTCACAGTATTCTGCAATCTCATCTGTGCTGGCGCCATCAAAAATGGGGGTAGCGAATTTCACTCCCAATTTCTGGCCTGCCCATCCTAAAATCGTTTCATATATCTGTCCCAGATTCATACGGCTTGGTACACCTAATGGATTTAATACAATGTCAACAGGAGAGCCATCTTCCATAAAAGGCATATCTTCTGCACGCACTATTTTGGCAACAATACCTTTATTGCCATGACGCCCGGCCATTTTATCTCCCACCTTTAGCTTACGTTTTACAGCGAGATAAACTTTCGCAAGCTTCAATACACCTGCGGGTAACTCATCACCAATCGAGATATTAAATTTTTCTCTTTTATATCGTCCAAGCTCTTCATTATATCTTATGCTGAAGTTGTGAAGCAAAGTATTTATCTGGTCGTCTGTTTCTTTTTCACCCGTCCATCCCAGCGGATTTACATTTTGATAATCTATTGATGCAAGATTCTTAGCATTGAATTTTGCGCTTTTGCCAATAAGCATTTCACCAAAGTTGTTGGTAACACCTGCTGAATTTTTATCTTTTAAAAGCGTTTGTAATTTGCCAAGCAATATCTCTTTTACATCTTCAACATTCTTATCATGAATTTTTTCAATTTTATCAAGCAAAGCTTTTTCACGAATTTTTCCGTTCTTATCTTTCTTTGCACGCTGAAAAAGCTTTTTATCAATCACCACGCCTTCAGTTCCGTTAGGCGCTTTTAAGGAAGCATCTTTTGCATCACCTGCTTTATCACCAAAGATTGCACGCAGAAGTTTTTCTTCAGGCGTGGGATCGCTTTCTCCTTTGGGCGTTATCTTACCAATTAAAATATCCCCTTCTCTTACCTGTGCACCAATGCGAATGATTCCATTTTCATCCAAATCTTTTGTTGCTTCTTCTGATACGTTGGGAATATCAGGCGTTAATTCTTCTTCGCCCAATTTTGTATCGCGTACTTCAAGTTCAAATTCTTCAATATGGATTGATGTGAAAATATCATCCCTTACGGCCTTTTCATTTATCACGATAGCATCTTCAAAGTTGTAACCCTTCCATGGCATGAATGATACTCTCAGGTTACGGCCAAGTGCAAGCTCGCCGTCTTTAGTTGCATAGCCTTCTGTAAGAAAATCGCCTCTCCTAACGCTCTGTCCCTTCTTTACTGCGGGTCTCAAAATGATTGAGGTTGCCTGATTTGTTTTTATGAATTTAGTGAGCCTGTAAACTTTCAGGTCTTCATCAAAGCTTACCAGTCTTCCAATATCATTTCTATTATAGCGCACATGAATTTCTCTTGCATCAACATATTCAACAACGCCATCGCCTTCTGCATGTAACTGAATTCTTGCATCACGGGCTGCTTTGCTTTCAAGACCTGTGCCCACAATAGGGGCCTCGGGGCGAATAAGCGGCACAGCCTGGCGCTGCATGTTGCTGCCCATCAATGCACGGTTTGCATCATCGTGCTCAAGGAATGGAATAAGAGAAGCGCTCAAGCCAACAATCTGGTTGGGCGCAACATCCATGTATTCCACTTCCGTTTTTTCAAGTATAGGGAAGTCGCCGGTTTGGCGGCTTACTATTCTGTCTTCAACAAAACGTCCATGCTCATCAAATGCGGAATTCGATTGGGCAATTTTGGCAAGATCTTCTTCCTCAGCGCTTAAATAAGTGAGATGCTTCATGTTTACTTTGCCATCATCTACTTTGCGGTAAGGCGTTTCAATGAAACCCATTTCATTTATTTTGGCATGAACGCAGAGCGTTGATATTAAACCAATGTTTGGTCCTTCGGGAGTTTCGATTGTGCACAAACGTCCGTAGTGCGAGTAATGCACATCACGAACTTCAAAGCCTGCTCTTTCACGGCTTAAACCACCCGGACCTAAAGCAGAAATACGACGCTTGTGTGTAATTTCTGATAAAGGATTTGTTTGATCGAGGAACTGTGAAAGCTGCGATGTTCCAAAGAATGAATTGATAACTGATGAAAGTGTTCTCGCATTGATAAGGTCAACCGGAGTGAACACTTCATTATCACGTACGTTCATCCTTTCACGAATGGTACGTGCCATACGGGCAAGACCCACACCAAACTGTGCGTACAATTGTTCACCCACAGTGCGTACACGACGATTGCTCAAATGATCTATATCATCAATTTCTGCTTTGCCATTTGTTAAGCGAACAAGATATTTTATTATCTCAATAATATCCTGCTTGGTTAAAACTTTGGTTTCAAGCTTTTGCGTTACGGCTAATTTGCGATTGATTTTGTAACGACCAACTTCGCCCAAATCATATCGCTTATCACTAAAAAATAATTTATCAATAATGCCGCGTGCTGTTTCATTATCGGGTGCATCTGCCCCGCGAAGCTGGCGATAGATGTGCTGCACAGCTTCAAGCTCACTGTTTGAAGTATCTTTATTTAATGTGTTATAGATAATTGCATAATCGCCGCCAACATCTTCTTTTTGAATGAAGACGCTCTTAGCATCAAGCTGTGAAATTATATCAATTGCTTCTTCATCTAAAACTGTATCTCTCTCCATCACAATTTCGTTACGCTCAATAGATACTACCTCGCCGGTATCTTCATCAACAAAATCTTCTACCCATGTTCTTAATACACGGGCAGCTAATTTTTTGCCAAGATGTTTGCCAAGAGATTTTTTATCAGCATTTACTTCTACTGCCATGCCAAACAATTCCAGAATATCTTTATCTGTTTCAAAACCGATAGAGCGCAGTAAAGTTGTTACAGGAAATTTTTTCTTGCGGTCAATGTATGCGTACATCACATTGTTGATGTCTGTGGCAAACTCCATCCACGCACCTTTGAAAGGAATAACTCTTGCGGAATAAATTTTTGTTCCGTTAGGGTGAACAGACTGACCGAAGAAAACTCCCGGAGAGCGATGTAATTGAGAAACCACTACACGCTCTGCACCATTGATAACAAAGGTGCCACGCGGCGTCATGTAAGGAATATTACCAAGAAATACATCTTGTACAATGGTTTGAAAATCTACGTGCTCCTCGTCGTTACAGCTAAGACGAAGCTTAGCTTTTAAAGGAACAGCATACGTTAATCCGCGTTCCATACATTCTTCAATTGTATAACGCGGAGGGTCAATAAAATAATCCAAAAACTCCAGCATGAAGATGTTGCGGGTATCTGTAATAGGAAAGTTTTCCTTGAATACTTTGAACAATCCTTCATTGTTTCTTTTATCAGGAGTGGTTTCTAACTGAAAAAAATCTCTGAACGATTCTAACTGAATATCGAGCAGATCAGGCGCTTCAGCAAGATGTTTTGTTTTACCAAAGCTAATCCTGTTTTGAACTTTTGTTGATGCCATATATGTATTTAACCGTTTTTCTTAATGAATGTGAATGATTCCCGCCAGGCGGGAGTGAATGTGCTGAACATAGAGTTATGGAGGCAATAAGCCTAACCCAATTTTAATAATAGCCAACTTGCCCAAATTAAAGGACGGCAAAAGTAAGGAAAATTGAGTGTTTAAAAATATTTTTCTTGAATAAAACGCGCTTACGCTTTTCCTTGAAGGTAGTCTGCTCATTTAATGCGAGAGTTAGAATGCAGTGTGTGGCTTTACACCACAACACCGGCACTTTCATATTACAAATAAATATTTTCAGAACGGGGTAACAAAACAACTGATTAAAGGTTCTTTTATTATATCACTGAATAAAAACAAAATACGAAATATATTTCTGTAAAGTGTAAGATAATCTAAACCCTAAACTCTTAAAAAATGAAAAAGCTTTTTATGCTGATAGCCTCCTTTCAGCCTGCAGTACAGCAAAAGACGTACAATCAAAAAATATTGATGCAACCATTTATTATTTGAAGCAGCACGATAAAAACCAGGCCCAGCGATACGCTCAATTAGCTGCGCAGGAATTAAATATGCACGGCAAAGTGGTGATTAAAAAAGAAGGTTATACCCTTGTATTTAAGCCAGACACAGAAGGCACTTATATTTTAGCTTCGAAATAAGAGGGAGTTGAAATAATACAAAGTGGGATGAAATGCAAGCACAATGCAGAACGCATTTAATTTTTCTCCCGACCTCCTGCTTTCTCTCCAGCGTTTTGCGAAGCAGGGGATGTCGCGATATTTATAGCAATTTGACGTATAGACTTTTTTACTCGATGCACAGAAACCATATAATAGTACAACGCAACGAACACTGCATTACCCGCAACGTATAATATCTTACTTCAGCAATAATATAAATTATTAATTCAGAAGGATAAAGTGGCGTGGCCTAATCCTTCTATCTTCATCAAATCTATCAAAATATTGATAGGCTGCCTGGTTAAATCTATTCCCTTCAATGCATTCTTGTTTACCCGTTTATGTACCTTATCATCGGTACGAAGTTTTTTTTACTGGGTCTGTGTTTATCCGAACTTTTAAAATCCATTGATTTGCTTATCGCAATCATCTATTTGAACGGCTGGTAATGAAACCGCACTACTGAATTTATCAACACCACCAGAGGGTGGATTACATTTCAACCAGAATGACGCCCGGGATTTTAAATCACCAATGCTTAAATCGGTCTTGCAAAGAGTCGACATAAAGTTCGGAGTGTTGCGACCGTTAGCCAAAGAATTTAATTCTGTTCGATGAATGTGGGGGAATTACAGCCAACGTCATTGTTTAGTTATCTAAAAATAAATAATTTGCTGCAGTAAAACATTTATCAATTCTTAAAAGCTTAGCCGGTAGAAATTAAGAAGATAAAAAAGCGTGCAGAGGAAGTTTAGTAAAAGCCTGTTATGTTTTAGAAAGGCTTACGGTTCTGCGCTCAATCCTTTTTTCATAATTCATTCCCTGAAATATGCGATGCACATACACACCGGCAACATGAATATTATCTGGATCTAATTCTCCGGGCTGCACTAACTGCTCCACTTCGGCAATAGTAATATCACCGGCTTTTGCCATGGATGTTGAAAAATTGCGTGTGGTTTTTCTGAAAACAAGATTGCCCATCGTATCACCCTTCCATGCTTTTACCAATGCAAAGTTTGCGTGAAGTGCAAGCTCCATTAAATACATCTTGCCATTAAATTCACGGATCTCTTTACCTGCTTCAATTTCAGTTCCAAAGCCTGCAGGAGTAAAAAAAGCCGGTATACCCATGCCCGCCATTTGTATGCGTGTGGCAAGTGTGCCCTGCGGTATTAAATCAACTTCTAATTCACCTGAAAGCAACTGACGTTCAAACTCAGCATTCTCACCCACATAACTGCTCATCATTTTTTTTATTTGCCGTGTAACTAAAAGTTTTCCAAGACCAAAGCCATCAACTCCGGCATTGTTAGAGATGCAGGTTAAATTTTTAATTCCTTTTTCCACAAGCCCATCAATACAATTTTCCGGAATGCCGGATAATCCAAAGCCACCAAGCATAATTGTGGCATTATCTTGAATATCTGCTATGGCTTCTTTCGCGTTCTTAAAAACTTTATTCATAAACAAAACCAGTTATAACAATATTGAGGCATTGCCTTGTACATAAGCATCTTGTGCCCATTCCCAACTCCCAATTCTCCTCACAACCATAGCTGGCAACATCTTCTACACTTTTTCATATTCCAATTTATCCGGCTGAGGCATTTTTTTCGAAGCATTCAATATTTCTATTGACACAACTGAACCATCATCTGCATAATCCAGAATTACACCGGGCTTATCTTCATCGCTCTCTTTAATGGGCAAATTGTTTAACTGAATCATCAAAACATCCACTTCACTGTCATATTTTACTTTCATAAGTATTTTTTTATTTAGAGGTTTTATAAACTGTTATTATTCGTGGCGGCTTTTCATCAGTGTTTACAAAAACCCTTACCAGGTAATCTTTCTCATCAAATGTAAACAATCGCTGATATAGTGTGTAATGCTCTTCACTTAAAATACTTTGCGGATTATTTAATACTTCTATTACAATACTTTGTTCAATATTTCTGTCTTTCATTTGAAGCAAAGCATGTGGAGAAAACTGAAAAGTGTTCATTGGCTTACTGTCAAAGTTATTTATAAATCTAAAACGTTAACCCGCTTCTTTAAACATTTGTAATTCTCAACTCATAACTCATAATTCTTAACTCACAATTCGCTGGTCGGGATTTGCAATCCACAATATAAAAGTAAAATCTAAAAGAATTAAGCAAGCGCAAATCCCATATCTCACGCCCCTCTCTTAATCGAAACACCTTCTGAGAAACACCAAACGAAAAACGATAAACCAGAAACGATTTCCCTACATTTGAATCCTCAAAAATTCATCACCCCAAAAAATAAATGCTGTATGAAAGTTACCGTTGTAGGCGCCGGCGCTGTTGGTGCAACCTGTGCCGATAATATTGCCCGTGCCGCTCTCTGCGAAGAATTAGTTTTGCTTGATATTAAAGAAGGACTTGCAGAAGGCAAGGCGCTTGATATTACACAAACCGCTGCCCTGCTTGGTTTTGATACACGCATTACCGGCAGCACAAATGATTATGCAAAAACTGCGGGCAGTAATGTTGTGGTAATAACTTCAGGCATACCGCGTAAACCCGGAATGACACGTGAAGAACTCATTGGCACAAACGCAAACATTGTAAAAGGTGTTGCGCAAAATATTTTACAACATTCGCCCGATACAATTATTGTTGTAATCAGCAACCCGATGGATACAATGACTTATCTCACTCTCACCGGCACAGGCTTACCAAAAAATCGGGTAATTGGTATGGGTGGAATTTTAGACAGCGCAAGATTCAAATGCTATTTAAGCATGGCATTAAATTGTTCTCCTGCTGATTTAAACGCAACTGTAATTGGCGGACATGGCGATACTACCATGATTCCGTTAATTCGTTACGCCACATGGAACAGCGCACCTGTTTCAAATTTTCTAAATGAAGAACAGCAAAAAAAAGTTGTGAGTGATACAATGGTTGGCGGTGCAACGCTTACAAAACTTATTGGCACTTCTGCATGGTATGCACCCGGCGCTGCAGGAGCTGCTCTTGTAAAAACAATTATGCGTCATGAGAAAAAACTTTTCCCCTGCTGTGTATTGCTGGAAGGTGAATATGGTCAGCGTGATATTTGTCTTGGAGCGCCTGTTGTAATTGGGAAAACCGGCTGGGAAAAAATTATTGATTATAAATTGAATGATGAAGAACAAACTCTTTTTAATAAAAGCGCCGATGCGGTTAGAAGCATGAATGATGTGCTGAAGACGATATAAATGCAAATGGAGAATAGATAATGGAGAGGGCGAAGATTTAATTAACCGGTTTCAATTTTCCTGTTTCAATCTTTGTAATAAAATCTTCATAATCTTTTATGCTGTCGAAGTGCCCCTGTCTTATTAACCATTTCACTTCCCTGCGTTCACTTTCGCTCTGAATTTTGTAGCGAAAGCCATTAGGCTTTTTATCTGCAGGTAATTTCTTTTTAGTTTTAGTGTTCATATTTTATAACAAGTTATCAGTACAGCTTCTTTCTTTTCCAAAATTACAACTATTTGAAATCTTTTTCCATCATAATGTCCTATGCCAATATAAGTACGCTTTTGTTTCAGGTAGTATGCTGCATGTTTTGCAGTTCTTTGTATTTCAAGAAAAGTAAGCGGATGTCTTTCATGGTCGTGCAGATAATTATACATTATATGG
This sequence comes from Chitinophagales bacterium, assembly GCA_038206235.1. Taxonomy (GTDB): domain Bacteria; phylum Bacteroidota; class Bacteroidia; order Chitinophagales; family Chitinophagaceae; genus JBBRBB01. The sequence goes on along the minus strand of JBBRBB010000013.1, from coordinate 69,252 downwards.
TCTGCGAATTCAAAAGTTAACTTTAGTTCACAACGCCGGTTGCGAATTGTAATAAGTGTGTTTTTGGTTGCCATAAATAAAATTATCAAATCCTGCGAATAATTATTCATCAATTTTATACCACTTCCCGTTGTAATTTTACTCTTTAATTAAGATAAGATATTGTGTATGGAACTTGCATCATTATATGAACGTGCATTGAATTTTCAATTTCTCTCTGCAGATGAGGCTGTTTTTTTATTTCATAATGCACCTCTTACAGAACTGATGTATGTAGCTAATGAATTACGAAAAAAGCAAGTGCCGCATGGAAAAGTAACCTGGCAGATTGATCGCAATGTAAACACTACCAATGTATGTATTGCCAATTGCAAGTTCTGCAACTTCTACCGTATTCCCGGGCATCCTGATGCATATATAACTGATATGCCGACCTATCGAAAAAAAATAGAAGAGACATTAAAATTCGGCGGCGACCAATTGTTATTGCAGGGCGGTCATCATCCCAATCTCGGATTAGATTTTTATACAAAAACTTTCCGGCAGATAAAACAGGAATATCCTGAAATAAAACTGCATGCATTAGGTCCGCCTGAAGTTGCCCATATATGCAAGCTGGAAAAAATGAGTCATCGTGATGTGTTGATAGAACTGAGAGCAGCCGGATTAGATTCACTCCCCGGCGCAGGCGCTGAAATTTTGATTGACCGTGTGCGGCGTTTAATTAGTAAAGGAAAATGCGGCGCAGATGAGTGGCTTTCTATTATGCGTGAAGCGCACAAATTAAATATTACTACCAGTGCCACAATGATGTTTGGTCATGTAGAAACTATTGAAGAGCGCTTTATTCATCTTGCAAGAATACGAGAAGTGCAGGCAATGAAACCTAAAGGAGCAAAAGGTTTTCTTGCCTTTATTCCCTGGACATTTCAGGATGTGGATACTTTACTTGCACGAATACGCGGAGTACATAATCTTACAACTCCTGAAGAATATATCCGCATGATTGCGATGAGCCGCATCATGCTGCCCAACATAAAAAACATACAGGCAAGCTGGCTAACCATTGGCAAACAAACTGCACAATTATGTTTGCATGCGGGAGCAAATGATTTTGGAAGTATTATGCTCGAAGAAAATGTTGTAAGCGCTGCGGGTGCACCACACCGCTTTACCTATAAATCTATTCAAGCTGCAATAGAAGAAGCAGGCTTTGAACCTCAGCTTCGCAACCAGCAATATGAATGGAGAAAAATACCTGAAGAGATTGAGGAGCAGGTGGTGGATTATTGAAATATGTGTGGATTACAAATCCACGGCTCATAGGTCCAGCAAAAGATGACAGATGAAGGTTGATTGATGACAGTTATAGGTTGTTGTAAATTAAGCATGTGAAATCGCAAAAAATTTAAGTTCTGGAATAAACTTAAAGTGTTTGATGTTATAAGTAAATTAAAAAAGACCATGGGGCTTTTTTGGAATAAAAAATGTCCGCTGATTGAAGTGTGCTTTTTATTCAATTGCTTGAGAAAATATAGAAAAATGTAAACCGGAAAAAAATATTAATAAATTTTGTTCCACGATGCAGCGTAACCTCATCATTGAAGTGAGTGACACAACCGGTGATGCCATGAAAACCAAAGCCGGTAACATAAAAAAAATCTTCTTCCTCTGCAACCCTATTGCCCTTAATTTTGCAGGTATGAAGTTAACCTCCTCCCCCTCTCAACTCTTTGTGTATGGCTCATTGCGCAAAGGCTTTCACAATGATGCTTACAATTACATAAGCAAATATTTTACGTTCGTTTGCAATGGAAAAGTAAAAGGCATTTTAAACGATATGGGCAGCTACCCCGTTGCTACTCCTTCAACAGGAAACTTTTATATTATCGGGGAATTATATAAGATAAACAGCAGGGAAGAATTTCCCTGGGCAATTGCACAAATAGACGATTATGAAGGCGTGAATGTAGAGCAGGATGAACAGCTTTTATATAAAAGAGAACTCGCAACAGTATATAAAGATGATGGCACTGCAACGCAGGCGTGGATGTATTGGTATATTGGCGATACTGCAGGTAAGCCGGTAATACCTTCAGGCGATGTGCTGCAATATCTTGGGACCAAAAATTATAACACGCCGCATAAATGGATGTAGCAACCGGCAAAAAAATTTATTTTCTTTCCGATTTTCATCTCGGCGCTCCTGATAAAACAAGCAGTCTGCAGCGGGAAAAAAAAATTGTTTCCTTTCTTAATCACATTTGCACTGATGCCGCACAAATAATTGTTGCAGGCGATATTTTTGATTTCTGGTACGAATATAAAACGGTTGTTCCAAAAGGCTACACACGCTTGCTTGGCAAGCTGGCAGAAATAACGGACGGCGGAATTCCCATTCATCTGTTTGCAGGCAATCACGATATGTGGATGCATGGATACTTTACACAAGAGCTAAACATCTCTGTTCATTTTGAACCCTGCACTTATATTTTTAATAATAAAAAATTTTTTATTGGTCATGGCGACGGGCTTGGTCCCGGTGACCATGGATACAAGTTCATCAAAAAAATTTTCAGGAATAAATTTTGCCAGTGGTTGTTTGGTCAGCTTCATCCCACACTGGGTATGGGCTTAGCGAATTATTTCAGCAAAAAGAGCCGCAAAAAAACAGGCGCATCCGATGCTGTTTTTTTGGGTGAAGAAAAAGAGTGGCTGATTATTTTTTGCCGGCAAATGCTTGCAAAAGAAAATTATGATTATTTTATTTTTGGTCACAGGCATTACCCCATTGATTTTAAATTAAGCGGAAGCAGTCGCTATATTAATCTGGGCGATTGGATTACAACCTATACCTACGCTGAATTTGACGGCTACGATATACAATTAAAAAAATGGGAAGAGTAAAAATTATTTTATCAGTTGTACTTATTGTATGTATTCATTTTTCTGCACACGCATACACAGATACATTATTGCATCTTACACAAACAAAATTTATTAAAGGCAACTACACAGATTTTTATGTTGATAATCTTAATAACATTTATCTCATAAGCGGGAAAAGTAAAATCACAAAACTTAATGATAAAGGTGATTCTTCTGCCGTTTACAATGATGTGCGCAGGTACAGCAATATATTCTCTCTTGATGTTACCAATCCTTTTAAAATAGTTTTATACTACAAAGACTTTTCAACACTGGTAATACTAGACCGCTTTCTCAATGCAATAAACACGATTGACCTTCGTACGCTCAATATACTGCAGGCAAAGGCAGTTGCTCTTAGCTATGATAATAATTATTGGGTGTTTGATGAGCTGAATAATAAATTGAAAAAGTTGGATGATAAGGGAAACTTACTTTTAGAAACTGCTGACTTCAGAGTTTTATTTTCAGAATCCTTTTCTCCCGATGACATCATTGATGATAATGGTTTGTTGTATTTGTATGATGAGAGCAGCGGCTGGAAACTATTCGACTATTATGGCGCTTTCAAAAAAAATATTCCTGCACCGCACTGGAAAAATGTAACGGCACAGAAAAGTTTTTTAACCGGGCACGATGAAATACATTTTTATAAGGCGAATACAGAAACCACTTTAATTCAATCTTATCAGTTGCCGCCGCTGAACAACGCATTTTCACATCTTCCTGACACTGCCTTAACCAATAAATTCTCACATTTTAATACAGATACAACGCTGCATAATTTGTCTGTACAACATTTAGACATGACTCTGTTTACAAAAGCTGTATGGCAGATGAATACATTATACATTTTAAGTAATAACGGTCTCAGCATTTTTGCGGTTCAATAAAAAGTAATGAGAGAATTTTTGCAACGGCAGCTCCTCGATAATATAGTGCTTGATTATCTTGAAGTAGCAGCAGCTATTCTGCTTATCATTATCATCAGGCGCATCATCTCAAGATATTTGGCACAGTTGCTTAACAAATCATTTGGAGCCAAAGAAAAAAAATTACAACGACAGAGCCCAACACAATAAAAAATTCATAGAGCATTTAAGATGAGCATATAAATTTTTTTTGTTTATTTTTTGCATTTATAATTCGAACCCTATATTATTGTATTTGTTTTTTATCCGTACAAACCCCCCCAGGACTCTAAATATGAACAACTGCTTAAAGGGTATTCACCTTTTATTAGTGATACTATTATCTACCTGCCAATTATTGTTTGCTCAAAAAAGCATTGTAATGCAACACAATGATATGGGCAGAACAGGATGGAATAACCAGGAATATATTTTAAACCAAAGCAATGTTAGGCCGGGTTCATTCGGCAAGCTGTTTACCCGCACTGTTGATGACCATGTATATGCACAGCCTCTCGTTGTGCTAAAGCTTAACATGCCCGGCATTGGTATTAGAAATGTAGTATATGTATCTACAGTGAATAATTCAGTGTATGCTTTCGATGCTGATTCTGCTAATCTTTCAAATCCATATTGGCGTGTGAATGTAACGCCATCTCACTCAAGAGCCACAAGTGCTCTTGATTTCAGAAGCATTGGCTGCAATGACAGATTCAATAGCTTTCTAACCAATGTAGGTATTGTAGGCACACCCGTAATTGATACAACAACCAATACCATTTTTTTTGTTGCAAGAAGCTTTGATACGCTAAACCAACAACAGGAACAATACTTACATGCACTTGATATTACAACCGGTGCTGAAAAAAACAATAGCCCGGTGCTCATTGCTGCAACCGTAGCGGGAACAGGTGATGGAAGTGTAAATGGCATGGTTAGCTTTAATGCATGGCATCAAAATCAGCGTGCCGCTCTTTTATTATTGAATAGTATGGTAGTAATATGCTGGGGTTCGCATTGCGATTGGCCTCCCTATCATGGCTGGGTAATGAGTTATAATAAAACTACACTGCAGCAAAAAACGGTTTATGCCGTAACGCCTGATGGAGAAGGAGGCGGAATATGGATGAGCGGCGCCGGACCCTCTGCTGATGAAAATGGAAACTTTTATGCAGCAGCAGGAGATGGAACTGTTGGAACATCTAATGATGCTTTATCATCCCGAAACCGCGGCTCTAGCATATTAAAATTTCACTCAACCGATTCTTCATTTACACTCAATGATTTTTTTACTCCAAATAACTACCGGCGTTTAACCGATTCAAATCTTGACATGGGCCCAACAGGGGTTATGCTTTTGCCCAATACTAAAATTGCAATAACAGCCTGTAAAAGCGGGCAAATTTTTGTTGTAAACAGAGATAGTTTGGGAACTTACTATGCAGACAGTAACCGGATAATTCAGAGTTATCAATTAGCCGGCGCCACTCATGTGCATGCATCTTTTGCCTATTACAAAGGCGCCCAAAAAGAAAATGTTTATTTATGGGGCGAGGGTTCTGACTTAAAATCATTTCCTTTTGACAGGGCAAATAATAAATTCAATTTTGATAGCACTGTTGCAGCCACTGCATTGGGTGCAGGATATAGCAATGGCGCTTTTATGAGTGTTTCTTCCAATGGCTCTAATGATGCAAGTGCAATTTTATGGGCAAGCCATACGTTAAGCGGTGTTTACAATCCGGGTGTTGCCCGCCCCGGGATGTTAAGAGCATTCGACGCAAATAATATTAATAACGAATTGTGGAATTCGCGTATTGATTCAAATGATATTCAGCCAAGCTATGCCCGCTTTGTTTGCCCCACAATAATTAATGGAAAGGTGTATCTGGCAACATTCAGCAATCAACTAATAGTGTATGGATTAGCCGGCGGAAATGCAAATGCCTGCGGCACTGCAAATATTGCACTGAATAAACCCGCTTATGCTTCATCAACAAAGGGAAATAATATTCCTTCTCATGCTACGGATAATAATGCATCATCAAAATGGGCAAGTAATCCCGGCGACCCTCAATATATTTATGTTGACCTTCAGGCACGTTACAATATTTGCAAAGTTGTGTTGAAATGGGCTAATGTGAATGCCAAAGAATTTAAAATCCAGGTGTCTGATGATGCAACCAACTGGAGTGATGCTGTTTCTATTTTAGGAAACAAGTATAATACAAATATTTTATTACTAAATGGCGCAGGCAGGTATGTACGCATGTATGGAACTTCCAGTAAATTTTCAAACGGGTATTCTTTAAAATCGTTTGAGGTGTATGGCACGTCAAATGCACCTTTATATGCAGTGGAAGAAAGCGGGCATCACTAATAAAATGAAAAAAAAGCATAGAAAATTCAGAAGCAAACATTAAAAATTAAAATGACTGTGGTGTTTGCTTTCTGATTATTTCAAGGTTGAATCCCTAATCTAAAAAACATTAACCTATGTGTATTGTAAACCTTCTTGTGAGCTGCTTTAAAAAAAAGTTTTTTTTAAAGCATTGTGCAACTATTCTATTAGTATGTTTTTTTCTGTGTGTTACTCTATTGCCTGGCTGCAGAAAAATTATATCTAACTCAATTCCTCAAATAAAACAAAATGATTTACGCAGACTATCTTACGATAGACCCAATATTGTTTTAATACTTGCAGACGATGTGGGTTATGAAGTGCCAAGATATACAGGAGGGCAATCTTATAATACACCTAATATAAATATGCTTGCTGCAAACAGTTTACAATTTACGCAATGCCAAACTGCTCCCAACTGTTCTCCATCAAGAGTAATGCTGTTAACTGGTAAATATAATTTCAGAAATTACACCAATTGGGGTGTACTTGATCCCTCTCAATACACCATTGCAAACATGCTTCATGATGCAGGCTATAAGACTTGTGTATCTGGTAAATGGCAACTCAATGGCGGTGATGCTGCGATAAGGAATTTTGGATTTGATTCGTATCGGGTTTTTCTTCCATATACGCCTGCAAATATGAAAGCCGAATCTGATGAAAACTGGTACCGCTATAAGAATCCTCACATTTATGAAAACGGCGCTTATCTTCCAGACAGTGCTACGCTTAATAAATATGCCGATGATATGTTTGCAGAATACATCAGTAACTTTATTGATAGTAACCTTACTAATCCCTTTTTTATTTATTTCTCTTTAAGTCTTTGCCATCCTCCATTTACACCTACGCCTGACGATTCTTTATATGCAACATGGACGCCCGAATCTCAATATTCTGCTCCAAGATTCTTTGCCTCCATGGTTAATTATATGGATAAAAAAGTTGGGCAAATTGTAAATAAAATAAATGAAGCCGGTATTGCTGAGAATACAATTATTCTATTTCTTGGCGACAATGGAACATCAAATGAAATCACCTCTAAATTTCAGGGCAAGTTTGTAACCGGAGGAAAAGGAACTACTAAGCAATATGGCACTCATGTGCCTTTTATCTTCAATTGGCAAAGCCATATTACTCCCGGCACACAAAGCAATACACCCATCAGCCTTCCCGATTTTATGCCCACCCTTGCAGAGCTTGCAGATATAAATTTGCCCGCGGAATATGGAATCATTGATGGAGTTAACTTTTATACTCCTGAGCCCGGTGTTCAGGATACAATAAGAGATGAGCTTTTTTGTTACTGGAAACCACAAGTAAAAAGTAAAACTAAAAGATGGGCTCAAACAACAGCCTATAAATTGTATGATTCTACACAGTATAGTAAGTTTTATAACCTGATAAAAGATACTTCAGAATTACATCCTATAACAAGCAGAAGAATTACGCCGGAAGAAACTATAATAAAACAACAATTACAACAATTGCTTGATAGAATGCAATAAGGCAGCTTCTTTTTGTTTTTGCATTATCAGCCTATCTTTTCTTTTCTGCATTTATTATTATTATTATAGCAGATACATCGTTAGGTATAGCTGGCATTAAAAATATGTGTAGCTTTATAAGTTTATAAATCCTAAAAAAAATTTTTTTATGCAAATTGTAAAAGTTATCCAGGTAATAGGCTCATCTGAAAAAAGTATTGATGATGCCATTCACAACACCGTTGCGGAAGTTTCTAAAACCGTTCGTAACATAGATTCTGTATATGTAAAAGATATAAAAGTTAAAGTTAAAGATGGAAAAGTAAGCACTTTCGGAGTTATCTGTGAAATATCATTTCGCCTTGAGAAAGGTAATGAATAATAGCCTGCTGGTTTTCAATATTAATCATACAAGGAAAGAAAGGGGCAGCAATACCAAGAGCAAAAAAATATTTGTTTATTCTTCTAAGGTGGCTCTCAGCTCTAAAAGAAATGAACGCAATTTTGTTAATGAATTAATTAACTGCATATTTATTTCCGCCTTTTGGGGATTATCTTTTAAGTATTGGCGTGCGCCTTCAATGGAAAATTTTCTTTGGCGCAGCAAATAATATATCAGTTGCAAATTTTTTATGTCTTCGGGTCGAAACAAACGATCGCCTTTCCTGTTCTTTCTCGGTTTTAAAATATCAAACTCGTTTTCCCAAAACCGTATAAGCGAGTTTTTTACATGAAACCAGTGTGCCACTTCACTAATAGAATAATATTTTTTCTGAAATAATATTTCATCATCAGGCACCTCAACAAGGTGCGCCTCTGCATCCATTTCCATATACGATTTTCTGCCTCTGCCATTAGCAGTGGCTGCAACTTTTTTTTGTGAGTGTGGCAGTGCCGAAACCGAGCTTGCAGTTTTTTCTTCTGCTTCAAATTCTGTATTGAAGCTTTTATTGGCAGAAATATCTTCTTTCATTTCACTTATGATTTTAATATTTAATGTTTCCTCATTTGGCTCCGCAGCAAAAGCAATATCTGCGGTGTACTCATTTTTTCTATAGGCAGCAACATTGAATAAATCTAACTGGTTCATACTGTAAAATTAAACATCATTTTGCGGGAGCTTTACATACTTTTCTGCAGCGTGGAAAACATGTGTATTGCGCAAGTGCGTATGTTTGTAAAAACAAGTTGTAAAAAAAATGAAAACGGTATGTATATGCGGCGCAGGCACTATGGGCAGCGGCATTGCACAGGTTGCGGCGCAGGCGGGCTTCCCAACCATTCAATTCGATATTAGTGAAAGCATGATTGAAAAAAGCAGATCAACTATTGTAAACAGTTTGCAAAAATTAATTGAAAAGGGAAAAATAAATGAAGCGAAAAAAACCGCAGTAATAAACCGCATCCATTTTACATGCAATATAAGTGAATGCATTGCAGACTTAATTATTGAAGCCATTGTTGAGAACAAAGATGCCAAAGCAGAACTCTTTAACAAGCTTGCTGCAATTAATAAGACTGAAACAATATTTGCTACTAACACATCTTCTCTTTCGGTTACAGAGATTGCTGATAAAATTAAAAACCCTGAAAGAGTTGCAGGCATGCATTTTTTTAATCCTGCACCGGTAATGAAACTAATTGAAGTAGTGCGTGCACAACAAACTGATAACAACACAATAAATGAAATTGTATCTGTTGCGAAAGCAATGGGCAAAATACCTGTTGTATGTAAAGATGCGTCGGGATTTATTGTAAACCGTGTAGCAAGGCAATATTATCTTGAAGCGATGAGGCTCGCTGAAGATGGCATTATTGATTTTAAAACAATTGATGCACTGATGGAGTCGGCAGGCTTTAAAATGGGTCCTTTCAAATTGATGGATTTGATTGGGCTTGATGTAAATTATTCCGTGAGTAATATTGTTTGGGAAGCATTAGGAAAACCCGAACGCTTGCAGCCATCGTCCATACAAAAAGCAAAAGTTGATGCCGGTGAATTAGGAAGAAAAACGGGCAAAGGATTTTATGAATATTAAAAATTATGAACACAGATTTTCATGATGATTAAGATTAGTTATAATATCTATCAGCGTTAATCATAACAATCATCAGGATCTGCGTTCTATTTGTAATCATTTTTTCTTTTGTCAGCTTCTTCTTCAAGCCGCTTTAATCTATTCCACATTTCGGGGATACGCTTCATCCAAATAATATCTTTTTTTCTCTGCGTTGCTTCCTGCGAGGGTGAACCAAAATATGATTTACCTCCCTGAAGTGAAACACCCACGCCGGTTTGAGCATACACAACCGCATTGGTGCCAATAGTTAATGTTTTACTTACACCCACCTGTCCCCAAAGAATTACGCCATCTTCAATAACAGTTGCACCTGCAATGGCAACCTGTGCCGCAAATAAACAATTGGCACCAATATCATTATCATGACCAATATGAACCATGTTATCCAATTTTGTTCCTCTCCCAATTCTTGTAGATGCTGTTACGCCGCGGTCAATAGTACAACAGGCGCCAATTTCAACATCATCTTCAATAATTACATTACCGCAGCTCTGCATTTTTTTATACCACTTATCACGGTTCTTTTTTGTGTTGTAATAAAATCCGTCGCTGCCAATAACACTGCCTGCCTGTATAATTACATTGTTGCCAATTTCAGTATAATCTAAAATGGTAACATTCGCATGTATAATGCAGTTGCATCCAATCTTTACATCTTTACCAATAAATACGCCGGGCATTATAATTGTTCCCTCACCAACTATTGCTGTATCACTTATCATTTTCTCAGCCGGAGTAAATGGTCTGAAAAAATTTACAATTTTTAAATAGGCTTCAAAAGGTTCTTTAACAACAAGCAAGGTTTTTTCTTCCGGTACACTTACATCTTTTCTATTAATGATGATGTGGGTTGCTGCACTGTTTAAACATGCTGCATAATATTTCGGATGATCAACAAAACACAAATCGCCCTTTTCTACTTTATGAATTTCATTTATGCCATAAGACTGCGACTCTTTATTACCAATGATTTCAGCATTGATAAGCTTTGCAATCCATGCAACAGTTACCGGTTCGCTAAATTTCATATTGAAAATTTTTGTTGCAAAGGTAAGTTTCATGTTATGAGTAAAAGACATTGCAACATTGCCTGCAACATTTAAAACTTATTTCAGAGGGAAAACGATGTGCTTGACAACAAATAGATTTATTTTTTGTGCGGGCTGATAATCTGCAGATGAAACAAATGATGACACACTTGCTCAAAAAAAAATTGCAAAACGTATGTAACAATTCACATCTTAAAAAAAATTGTGCATAAAATTGTTTCAATTTTTTTTTGTGTTGGTAAAAACTCTTTATAATATTGTGATGGGAAATTATTTCCCAATACTTACTAACCCATCTATTATAAGAAAGTCCCGCATCTGCGGGATTTTTGTTTTGTATGCATCGCTACTTTATATTGTATAAACCTTATCTCGTTTTATCTCAGTTCACTTCGCAATTGAATAAACAAACACTTGCGCAATATGTTCAGGTGCCAAAGAATGTTTATCCCGTCGGCAGATTAGATGAAGACAGTGAAGGCTTGCTGATATTAACGAATGATGCGGAACTGAATCATCGCTTATTAAATCCTGCGTTTGAGCATGAAAGAGAATATTGGGTGCAGGCAGAAGGCGTAATAACAAGAGAAGCTATAATTCAATTACAGCAAGGGTTCGAGATAAATGTAAATGGCAAGCCCCATCACACAAAACCTTGTAAAGTTTTTATATTTGATGAGCAGCCTGATGTTCCGGAAAGAACTCCTCCCATACGTTACAGAAAAAATGGTTCAGCATCATGGATAAAAATAATTTTGACTGAGGGTAAAAACAGGCAGGTAAGAAAGATGACGGCAAAAATTGGTTTTGCAACCTTACGTTTGATTCGATACAGAATTGAAAAGATAGAACTCGGAAATCTTAAGCCCGGTAAAATGATTGAACTTTCTAAAAAAACAATTTATAAAAAATTATTCAATGAATAGCTCTTACGAAATACAAAAAGAAAATTATGTAATAAGCACGGATAATAGAAAGTTGAATGTGGATATTATTCATCATTACCTCGCAACAGAATCTTACTGGGCTAAAAATATTCCAAGAGAGACAGTGGAAAAATCTATTGCAAATTCTGTATGCTTTGGCGTTTATAAAGATGAAGAACAGGTTGGCTTTGCAAGAGTGGTAACTGATAAAGCCACCTTTGCCTATTTAGGTGATGTTTTTATTTTACCTGCGCACAGGGGAAAAGGAATATCAAAATGGCTGATGCAAACGATTCATGCACATCCTGAATTGCAAAATTTAAGAAGATGGTGGCTGGGAACAAAAGATGCACATGGCTTGTATGAGCAATTCGGTTGGACACGCATTACCGAAGACGTTGCCCGCAGATTTATGCAAAAGCACAATCCCGATGTGTATAATAAAAACCCCTAACCCCTGCCGTCCCGGTACGGGCGGGCCTAAAGGGGATTCCGTAAATCAGTTACCTAAAGTTGGTCAGACGGCTCTAAGCCGTCAGACCGTTAATCTTATTATGCCTCGTCGCAATTCACCAATTAGTGCATCAGCACATTAGCTAATTAGCACATTCGTTTTATCTTCGCTGCATGCAAGAGTTATTACAACAAATAGAATTGTACAAAAAAGAAATTGAAGAATACAAAGCAACAAATGCTAATGATACAGAAACCTTTCGCATAAAATATTTGGGCACAAAAGGCATAGTAAAAAGTGTGATGAGCGAAATGAAAAATGTGCCCGCAGAAAAGAAAAAACAATTTGGGCAAATAGTAAATGAGTTTAAACAATTCGCAGAGGCTAACTATGAAGCATTAAAACTCGCAGAGTCCTGCGGACAATCAACAACCTCCGTAAGGAGTCCTTCGGACAACCCGCAGAGTCCTGTGGACAACCAACTATCAACAGTTGACTTCGACTGGAGTTTGCCGGGTGATACTTTACCTGTTGGCACCAGACATCCTTTAACCATCGTACGCAAGGAAATACTTTCCATTTTTTACCGGCTTGGATTTTCATTGGCAGAAGGTCCTGAAATTGAAGACGACTGGCACAACTTCGGTTCAATGAATATACCCGAGTTTCACCCGGCACGTGACATGCAGGACACATTTTATATTACTCAAAATCCTGCATGGCTTCTGCGCACACATACAAGCAGCGTGCAGGCACGTGTAATGGAAAAACAAAAACCTCCGATTAGAATTATTTGTCCCGGGCGTGTTTACCGCAATGAAACCATCAGTGCAAGGGCGCATTGTTTTTTTCACCAGGCAGAGGGTTTATACGTTGATGAAAATGTAAGCTTTGCAGATTTAAAGCAAACTCTTTATTTTTTTGTTCAGGAAATGTTCGCAGAATCCGGGGGATTTGGCAAAAATGTGCAACTGCGTTTTCGTCCGTCCTACTTTCCTTTTACTGAGCCAAGTGCGGAATTAGATATCAGTTGTCTTATTTGTCATGGTAAGGGATGCGCAGTTTGCAAGCAAACGGGCTGGGTAGAAATTCTTGGCAGCGGTATGGTGCATCCGAAAGTGCTCGAAAATTTCAATATTGATTCTGAAAAGTACACCGGCTTTGCATTCGGAATGGGCATAGAAAGAATTTGCCAGTTGAAATATTCCGTGAATGATTTGCGTCTTTATTCACAAAATGATATTCGGTTTCTTAAACAGTTTACTGCCGCATTATAAATATTGCGGATTTTTTTAAGTACCAGCTTAATGCTTTGTGCCCAGCCCTGAACGTACACATTAATATATTTTTTTGATACAAGTGTTCGGCAGGGGCAGGCAATCCTTCCTCGCCAAAGATAATGGTCGCCTCCGAAGGAGTCCTATAGACAAGCACTTTATCTGTTGTACAAAAATTACTATAGTGTTTATTTATTATAATTACTTATTACATGCACAGTATTTATTCTCAGTTTATCCTTAACACTCGCTCTCATGCTTATGAGTTATATTTGCAATCGTCTTTTATGAAACAGGTAACTGACATATTACTACACGCAAATCATGCTGAAACAGACACGAACATGCAACTGTTGCATGTGAAGGAGCAAAATATTCCCGACTCTATACAATACGTTATACGCCGTTATTATTCCACACAGCAATGGAATAATGAGGATACAGGCATGATGGTGTATAATTATAATGCCTCATCGCCCCAAGAGAATTATCTCGAACTTCGGTTTTGCATTAAAGGCAATAAATATTGCTTTGAAAAAAATTGTGCACAATGCAATGAGTTGCCGGCTAATAACTGCAGTGTCATTCACGAAACAGCAGATGTATTTTACTTTCACTTTTCATCAACCTTTTTGCAGCAATTTGTGCATAATATTAAAATAAGCACACGCAAAGATGAAGTTCTGGCTTTCAAATATTCTGAATCCTTCACTAAAATTTTTCCTGTATGCAGCCGTAAACGCAGTGTACTGAATGCACTTGTTAATCACAGTTACAGTGGCGCTATGGAGAATATTTTTATAAATTCAAAAGTGCATGAGCTGCTATTGCATAGCGTTGAATGTTTGGTTGATGAAAACGAAGAAGGCTTTACCTGCCGCTTTTTAGCAGATGAAGCGGGCAGAGAAAGAATTTATAAGGCAAGAGATATTTTATTGCAGCATATTGGCGAACCCATTACTATTAAAGAGCTAAGCCGTAAGGTGGCTATAAACGAATGCTATCTTAAAAAAGGTTTTAAAGAAATTTTCGGAACCACCATTTTCGATTTCTATCAGCAACAGCGAATGGAACATGCTAAATATCTTTTGTATAAAAAATCATTAAGTGTTACGGATGTTTCCGCATTGCTTGGCTACTCTTTTATTTCACACTTCTCCGCTGCTTTTAAAAAACATACAGGCTTAAAGCCTTGTGAATTGTTGCGATAAAAATTATCAGAGCAGTATCAATAAAAAAGCATCTGCATTTTAATTTAGTTTTACCAATGCAAAGGGCATTATTAATTTCAAAAACTATTTTGCTTTGTTCTTGTTATAAGAAATTTACAAAATAACCTCTTTAAATCTTGCCAGGTATTTACCAATAACATCAAACTCAATATTCACAAGGCTTCCGGGCTTAATATTTTTTATATTGGTATGATGAAAAGTATAAGGGATAATAGCAACAGAAAAATTCTGCTTCCCTATTTTAAAGGCCGTTAAGCTAATTCCGTTTACACAAACCGATCCTTTTTCAATTATTAAATGGCTAAACTCTTTCGGATATTCAAAACGATATTCATGGCTTCCTTCAAGCTCTTTTCTTTCAATGCAAAGGGCTGTGGCATCTATGTGTCCCTGTACCACGTGACCATCTAAACGGCCATTCATTAATATACATCTTTCAATATTTACTTCGTCGCCTGTTTTCCATTGTTCCAGATTTGCTTTTGAAAGTGTTTCTTTAATAGCTGTAACCCTGTAACTTTCATTTACTATTTCTTGGACCGTAAGGCATACACCGTCATGGTTTATGCTTTGATCAACCTTTAACTCATTCGCAATCGCACAGCTTATCTCAAATGTTTTATTAGTACCATTGTTTTCAATGCTTTCAATTTTGCCTGTGCATTCAATTATTCCTGTAAACATGTATGCAAGTTATACTTAATTGATTTTGATGTTTTAAATTATGCAATTATCTTCGCACCCTTAAAATTATAAGGAGTATAAATTAATATGCTAATAATTGATTCGAAAGATTGCGAAAACATTGATAAAGCGCTTAAGAAATACAAAAAGAAATTTGAAAAAAGTAAAATTCTTTTGCAGTTGAGAGAGCGCCAAAGTTTTAAAAAGCCTTCAATAAAACGAAGGGGCGAAGTTTTAAAAGCAGTGTACAAGCAAAAAATACTTAGCGGTAAAATAGAAGCGTAATAAATTCGTTATTTGTTTAGCCATAAAGTTTGTAACTTTATGGCTAACTATTTTATGATAAGCTCCCACTATCCTCAAATTCAGGGTTTTCTTGATTATTTAAAGTTTGAGAAAAGATATTCTCCCCATACAATTATTTCTTATCAAACAGATTTAATTCAATTTTTCTCTTTTATAAGCGAACATTTTGGTAATCCTCCAGTAGAAAATATTACAGCCCCTTTTATACGAAGTTGGTTAGCCGGGTTAAAAGAAAATAACGTAACCTCAAAAAGCATTAACCGGAAAATTTCTTCATTAAAATCTTTTTTCAAATTTTTAATGAAGCAAAACCTTATTTCCCAAACACCGATGACTACAGTTATTTCTCCAAAAATTAATAAGCGGCTTCCAACTTTTATTGATGAAAAACATTTGAATACCTTATTGAATTATGTTGAATTTACTGATGACTGGAAAGGAAAAACCGAAAAACTTATTCTTGAGCTTTTGTATGCTACAGGTATGCGATTGAGTGAATTAATTAATTTGAAAGAAAACCATTTAGATGAGCATTATTCACAATTAAAAGTACTTGGCAAAGGAAACAAAGAAAGAATGATACCTGTGCAAAAAACCATGCTTGCAAAATTGCATTCTTATGTACAAGAAAAGCCTGCAGGCCTCAAAGCGATTTCCAATGTATTTGTAAATACAAAAGGGAAACCGTTGTATCAAAAATATGTATACAATCTGGTAAAAAGAAATTTAAGTTTGGTAACTACCATTGAAAAGAAAAGTCCGCATATTCTGCGTCATAGCTTTGCCACTCATTTAGCGAATAATGGCGCCGACCTTAATGCGATAAAAGAATTGCTGGGTCATTCCAGTTTGGCGGCTACTCAGATTTATACGCATAACACCATTAAAAAACTAAAAGAAGCATTTCAAAAAGCTCATCCCAAAGCTTAATTTATGATGCTCACCGTTAATGAACATAAAAAAAACTTTTATCTCTTGATTTTTTCTCAACTATTTATTACTTTCATATTAAAACCAAAGTAATGTTATGATGTAAATTTTTTCACCAGGTTCTTTATTTATTGTTCACCTATAAAATGCAATTCACTATGAACGTAAACATTCAAACAGTGCACTTCGATGCAGATGAAAAACTCGTGAGTTACGTGAATAAAAAAATTCAAAAGCTAACCACCTTCCATGACCGGATTATGGAAGTAAATGTTTATCTGAAACTCGATAATGTAATGCACACTATCAAAGATAAAATTGCCGAAATTAGAGTGCATGTTCCACATCAAAACTTTTTTGTAAAGTCATGCTCCAAATCGTTTGAAGAATCTTTTGACAGCGCTTTAAATTCATTAATAACACAGGTTAAAAGAAAAAAAGAAAGACAAGCCGCTTAAACTTCCAAGCCTGATTTAATCAGGCTTTTTTATTTCACCTTTTGAACTAATAACTGAGTTCAGTTTCATATAAACAGAGTTATCGGCTCTTGTTTTATTTTTACACCGCATTTAAAATTTTTTTTGCAAAATTTTTCCAAACAAAGTTTTCACTTACATTTGCAATCCTGAAAAAATCGGGTTGTTCTTTATTTACTATAAGATGAAATTGCCAGAGTAGCTCAGCTGGTAGAGCAGCTGATTTGTAATCAGCTGGTCGGGGGTTCGATTCCCTTCTCTGGCTCCCGGGCAGTTTCCAGAGCGGCCAAATGGGGCAGACTGTAAATCTGCTGTCTTACGACTTCGGTGGTTCGAATCCACCACTGCCCACAAACAAAATAGCTAATTAGCAAATATGCTGATGTGCTAATTAATAGTTCTTTCTAATTCTGATTTTGAGCTTTTCCTAATTAGCACATTAGTTAATTAGCATATTAGCACATTCCCCTGCGGGAGTAGCTCATTTGGTAGAGCGATAGCCTTCCAAGCTATAGGTGGCGAGTTCGAGCCTCGTCTCCCGCTCTTTGTTAGTCATTAAGTCAAGAAGTCAATGGTCATTGATTTGGTAATCACTTGATGACTCCATTGACTCAATGACTTTTTAAAAAAGCCGTTGTAGCTCAGTGGTAGAGCACTTCCTTGGTAAGGAAGAGGTCGTGAGTTCAATTCTCATCAACGGCTCAGGTTTAGTCAATAAGTCAACAAGGTCAGTAAGTCATTCAACTGAAACTAAATTATGACTAATGACTTAGTGACTTTAATAAATTTAATAAAGATGCCATAAAATATAAAAGCTGGTATCAAAATAAAAATCACAACGGATAGCTGAATGCGGATGGCTGACAGCTAAGAATTATAAACACAATTTAAAAACAATAAAGATGTCTAAAGAGACCTTCAAGAGGGAGAAACCTCACGTAAACGTTGGCACCATTGGTCATATTGACCATGGTAAAACAACCCTTACTGCTGCTATTACCAATATTCTTGCTAAAAGAGGTTTGGCAACAGAAAAAAAATATGATGAAATTGATGCTGCTCCCGAAGAAAAAGAGCGCGGCATTACTATTAATACAGCTCACGTTGAGTATCAAACGGCCAACAGGCATTATGCTCACGTGGATTGCCCAGGTCATGCTGATTATGTAAAGAATATGATCACCGGCGCTGCACAAATGGATGGTGCAATACTTGTTGTAGCCGCTACAGATGGGCCTATGCCTCAAACAAAAGAACACATTCTGCTGGCACGGCAGGTAGGCGTACCAAGAATGGTTGTATTTATGAATAAAGTGGACTTGGTTGATGATCCCGAACTTCTGGAACTTGTTGAAATGGAAATTCGTGAACTCTTAACCTTTTATGGTTTTGATGGTGATAATACACCTATCATTCAAGGCTCTGCTACCGGAGCGCTTGCCGGTGATGAAAAATGGATAAAGGCTATTGATGAATTAATGGCTGCAGTTGACAGCTATATTCCATTGCCTCCGCGCCCAATTGATCAGCCATTTCTTATGAGTGTGGAAGATGTATTTTCTATTACCGGTCGCGGCACCGTGGCTACGGGCCGTATTGAACGCGGTATTATTAAGGTGAGTGACCCTGTAGAAATCGTAGGTTTGATAGATGCTCCCTTAAACTCTGTAGTTACAGGCGTTGAAATGTTCAAAAAATTACTGGACCGCGGTGAAGCCGGTGATAATGCAGGTTTATTACTTCGCGGTATTGAAAAGAAAGATATTCGCAGAGGCATGGTAATTTGCGCTCCCAAAAGCATTACCCCGCATACCGAATTCAAATGCGAAGTGTATGTGCTTAGCAAAGAAGAGGGTGGTCGTCATACTCCATTCTTTAATAAATATCGTCCGCAATTTTATTTCAGAACTACTGATGTTACCGGTGAAGTAGTTTTACCTGAAGGAACAGAGATGGTAATGCCAGGCGATAACATAGGCCTTACAGTAAAATTAATTCAGCCCATTGCGATGGAGAAAGGTTTGAAGTTCGCGATTCGTGAAGGTGGCAGAACGGTGGGCGCCGGGCAGGTTACTGAAATATTAAAATAAAATAAAGCCCCCCTAAATCTCCCTGCGGGGGGACTTTGGAAAAGCTTTCCTAAATTTGCAAAGTACTTGGATGTTTCATCCGGGTACTTTGTTTTTAGAAGTTCTTTCTTTTCCCTTCCCTGAATGGGAAGCCCGCCCGGATGGACTCGTTCGGACGGGGTTAGATAGGGCTTGTTTATGCGGGTATAGTTCAACGGCAGAATAGCGGTCTCCAAAACCGTTGATCTTGGTTCGAATCCAGGTACCCGTGCTTTTTAAATGTGCTGATGTGCTAATTAGGTTAATTAGCTAATTAAACACCTTGTTTGAAAATAGATTAGCACATTAGCATATTAGCTAATTAGCAAATTAATACGATGAACAAAATATCAACTTACTTCAGAGAATCTTATCACGAGTTACTTGAAAAAGTTACCTGGCCTACATGGTCTCAATTACAACAATCAACAGTAATTGTGCTTGCGGCAACCGCTTTAATAACGGCTATTATTTGGGCGATGGATTTAGCAAGCAATCAATTGCTGAAGCTTATTTATTCATTTTTTAAGAGTTAATACAAATGGAAGATACAGCTCAAATAGAAAATGCAACCCAGCAGCAGGAAAGCAAATGGTATGTACTGCGGGTTGTTAGCGGTAAAGAAAGAAAGGTGAAAGAGTATCTTGATAAAGATATTGCCCGCAGTGGCTTCACCGATGTAATAAAGCAGGTTTTTTTACCGATGGAAAAAGTATATAAAGTGCAGAACGGGAAAAAAGTAATGCGGGAAAAAAATTATTTCCCCGGATATGTAATGCTTGAAGTTGCCGAAGGAAAATTGAGTGATGATATTATTCATCACATAAGTAATGTGAGCAACATCATGCACTTTTTAACTGATGGCAAAGGCTCTAAAGGAAACATCATTTCCCTGCGTAAAGCCGAAGTAAACAAAATGCTCGGCAAGGTAGATGAGATGAATGACCAGGGAGTTACTATGAGCGAACCTTTTATTGTGGGAGAAACCATTAAAATTATTGAAGGTCCGTTCAATGATTTCAACGGCGTAATAGAAGAAGTAAATGATGAAAAGAAAAAGCTACGCGTTTCAGTAAAAATATTTGGGCGCTCAACGCCTGTAGAATTGAATTATATGCAGGTAGAAAAAATCAGTTGATTTAAAAAATTATATAAGTGTATAAGCCCATCTGCTTAGGTGGGCTTATCTTTTTTTTGGATTACATCAATTGCCTTGTTGTGCACCACTTTAAACAAACATCATAATACTAAATAGCATGAAATATTTTGGAGTTTTTTTGACAATTCTTATTTGTAACTTTTGTTCAGCACAGGTTATATCTGACAGTATCACTTTACATGACATTCAATGGGAGAAAACATCTCCGGCTTCTTCAATCGAATTGGCGATTCCTTCCAACAGTAGCCTCATGCAAGGTTTCATGTATAAGGCTAATGGGAAACAAAAGCATTCTACATTATTGTTACTTCATGGTTGGCCTGGTAATGAACGTAATTTGGACTTAGCACAAATTGTACGGGCACACGGATGGAATGTTATTTATTTTAATTATCGTGGGTCCTGGGGCAGTCAAGGCAACTTTAGTTTTGAAAATTGTGTTCAGGACGTAATCAATTTAGTCAGTTTCTGTAATAAATATCAAGACTCTTTACAAATAGATACATCAAACATTGTTCTCTTTGGACACAGTATGGGAGGATGGGTTTGTCTTAAGGCATTACAACAGTTACCAACTGTCAAAAAAGGCTTTGCTTTATCATCATGGGACATTTATGGTGATTTACATAGCAAAGGGACTGAAGAGGAAGCCGTAACAAAAATAGAAGAAGATGGTAAAATTATTGTATTAAATACCTCTTTGAAAAATATGATTAGCCCTGTCTTTAAAAATCCAGATTTATTTAAATTAAATAATGAGGGAAAAGCATTGGCAAATAAGCAAATAATAATGCTTGACGAACATACTTTAAACAAGCAAATCGCAGACGCAATAAGAAAAGAGAATAAAAATTATTTCGACTATCAAGTAATGGGAGACAAACCATGCATTTACAAACAAAAGAGTTTCGTTAATAAATCTGGTTCTTTCATTTCTTGACAAATAAAAGCGGCGTACAACATTGGGTTTTGTGCAAGTGGGCAGACGGAAGTATCCGCAGCTGCGGGACAAATCCAAGTTTCAGTTTCGGCCGACGAACAACGCCAATCAACTGAACAAACAATGAACTTTTATTTATCCCCACGATGCCGGGTATAATTTAGCAGCGGTTATGGGCACACGTTTTTCAAATTCCCCACCTCCACAAAGCCCTGTTCGTTTATCGCCATACTATTGGCAGCGAAAAACTTTCTGCAAAATTTTATGAAGCACGCATTCTTTTCTCAATCATCTTTTCGCCACACACCAAACAAATTCAGAGCAAATTTTTTTTTTATAAAAAAGTAGTATACATTTAGCCTTCACCAAAAAAAATTTGCTATGAAAAAAAATTTTACCCGGCTTTGCTTTACAATTGCCGGCCTATTATCCGTGTATCTTTTATCTGCACAGGTTACAAGCCCTGTAATGCAGCCGCGAAAAAAAGGTATTACTTCTGCTGAGAAGAATAACTACCAACCTGTTTTCAACAACACATTAGTCACAACAGCTAATGCTCCTCTATCCCGGGGCTTAACGGATGGCGCAGATGTGCGTATGCACCCTTCTGCTAATGTGCAGGCAGAAGTAACTATCGCAGTGAATAAAGCTTTCCCGCTAAACCTGCTCGCCAGCGCCAACACACTAAATGGCCCTTTCGAATATAACCAGGGTTATTATTATTCTACGGATGGCGGGGCTACCTGGAATGGAAGGGACTCATTGCAAAACATTTCAGTAAGTTCGGTTTCCGGAGACCCTTCTGTTTGTTATGCAGCAGATGGTACAGCGTTTATAACTTCCGTCAATGCTTCCAGCGGGTATTGGTTTCAAAAATCATTTAATGGGGGCGCTAACTGGTCTTCAGGAAAAAAGGGATCCAACACTTTTAGTTTTGATAAGGAAATGGCAGACGCAGATGATCAAACTGCAAGCCCTTATAAAAATAATTTTTATTGCAGCTGGACTAATTTCAGTTCAGGCAATGGTTCTGTAGAGTTTAACAGAAGTACAGACAAGGGCATTAATTTTTCCACACCCATTACATTGCGCAGCGGCACAATAGGTTTTGGCCAGGGAACCAATGTGCAAAGCGGCCCTGACGGCGAAGTGTATGTGTGCTGGGCAGACCATAACGCTTTAATATCACCCTACAAAGCAGACAACCTTGGATTCACTAAATCAGTAAATGGAGGTGTTACTTTTGATGCCTTTAGAAAAGTTTTCCCTTACAAAGGCATACGCGTAGATGG
Source organism: Chitinophagales bacterium (assembly GCA_038206235.1). Lineage (GTDB taxonomy): Bacteria > Bacteroidota > Bacteroidia > Chitinophagales > Chitinophagaceae > JBBRBB01. The sequence continues at coordinate 46,608 of JBBRBB010000013.1, read as the reverse complement.
TTTTGATCCCACTTTTAATTTTTCAAGGGTTAATGATTTTCCGTCTATGGCTGTTGATAAAAGCACAGGCACACACCGCGGAAGAATTTATGTGGCCTACCCCGCAAAATTCAATGATACGGGCAAAGCAGTTATCTATGTAAGATTTTCTGATGACAAGGGAACTACGTGGAGCACAGGAAAAGTGGTGAATATACCTGAAAGCCGCCAGAGTTTTTTCCCCTGGATAGCCGTGGATGATGTTACAGGCCGTATATGGGTTGTTTATCTTTCCCTGGACAAGCCCTCCGGTTTCTCTACCAATACCTATGTAAGTGTATCACCTAATGGTGGAAATACATGGTACAACCAAAAAGTAAGTGATGTGCCGCATATTACTAAAGCCATTGATAATAATAATTTTGCTTATGGATATGCAGGAGACTATATTGGTATTGAAGCATACAACGGCGTAGCGCATGCCGTATGGGCAGATAATCGTAATGGCAGCTGGCAGGCATATTCTTCAAGTATTACCGAGCATAATTTTGATGCAATCACTGCCGGTGATAATACAAATGCAAATGCCATAGTAAAGAATGCGGTGAAGATAACAGCCGGCCCCAATCCCTTTACGGATTATATACATATTGAATCCAGTGCAAAAATGTCGCTGGTGCAGCTTTGCTCACAATCTGGCATTGTTGTAAAGCAGTGGAAAAATATTGTATCCGGCGTTTATAGTGTAAGCGATGTGCCGCACGGTATGTATATAATTAAAATAATCACAGCACAGGAAAAACAGCAGGCTTATTCGCAAGGGTTAATTAAGTTTTAAGTGTATAAAAAAATATTTACAAAAAGACCGGCACCCTTTAGTGCCGGTCTTTTTATGTTTCCATACTACTTTAAGTTTGTATGAGCCGTATAGTTTCTCCACTTATCTATAAGATTGTTCATATCATCTGGCAAAGGCGCTTCAAAAAACATTTCCGCGTTTGTTGAAGGATGTTTAAACCCAAGTGTTTTTGCATGCAGGGCGCATCTTGGACACACAGCAAAACAATTTTCAACAAATTGTTTGTACTTCGAATAAATTGTTCCTTTCAATATCTTATCTCCTCCATACTCCTCATCATTAAACAGCGTATGACCAATGTGTTTCATGTGCACACGTATCTGGTGTGTGCGTCCTGTTTCGAGCATGCACTCAATCAGCGTAACATAATTAAATCTTTCTAAAACTTTGTAATGTGTAATGGCTTGCTTACCACGCTCACCTTCAGTATAGGCATTATATATTTTTCTGAAACGCTGGTGGCGTGCAATGTGAGCATCAACAGTTCCTGCATCCTTCTCTACATTTCCCCAAGCAAGGGCAATATATTTCCTTTGCATTTTATGATTGAAAAGTTGCTTGGCAAGAATAGCCGCCGCTTCACTTGTTTTTGCAACTACCAATAATCCTGTTGTATTTTTATCTATGCGATGCACAAGACCATAACGCGGCAACGTTTCTTCTGAAAGTGATGGACTTTGTTGCAATAAATGATAAACAATTCCATTTAATAAAGTGCCGGTATAATTTCCCACACCGGGATGCACTACCATGCCAGCAGGTTTATTCAATACCATCAGAGCATCATCTTCATAAATAATATTCAATGGAATGGGCTCGGGTTGTACTTCTGTAACTTCAGGATTAACGAGGCTCATCAATAAAATCTCATCGCATGGCCTTACTTTGTAATTACTTTTAATAATCTTATTATTTACAGTAAGAAAGCCCGCATCAATTGCCTGCTGCACTTTGTTACGGCTGGCTCCTTCTATTCGTTGCTGCACCCATTTATCAATACGCATGGGCTGCTGACCTTTATCAACAATAAAGCTTTTACGTTCGTAAAGTTCTTCTGTATTTTCATCAGGTAATATGTCTTTATCTGCATCATCCATAATAACAAAAATACGGGTTGATACCGGTGTCTGTACATCCCCGCTTCTGCAGAATGTCTGACACCAGAGAGACTAATAAATGTTTTCCACTTTTACAATTTTGCAATCATAGTTACAAACTTAACTTTGCTCCGCGATGAAAAATAAAATTCAATTTCATGATTTAGGTTTTCGACCTTATAAAGAAGTATGGGATTTTCAGGAACAATTACTTCAAAAAAATGTCACATTAAAATCATCGGGTGTGCATTCAACTACCCACTACCAACTGCCAACTACCAACTATCTTCTCTTCGTTGAGCATCCTCCCGTTTACACCTTAGGTAAAAATGGAAACGAAACTCATTTTCTCATCAATAAAAAAGAAGCGGCAGAAAAAGGCATCGAATATTTTCACATCAATCGTGGCGGAGATATAACTTTTCACGGTCCGCAGCAATTAGTTGGCTATCCTATTTTTGATCTTGATAAATTTAAACCTGATCTTGGCTGGTATTTGCGCAGTCTTGAAGAAGTAATTATTCTTACTCTTGCTGAATATGGCTTGCGGGGAGAAAGAAGCAAAGGAGAAACCGGTGTTTGGCTCGATGCAAGCATACATACCAAGGCAAGAAAAATTTGTGCAATGGGCATACGCTGCAGTCGCTGGATAACCATGCACGGCTTTGCTTTAAATGTGAATACTGATTTAAGTTATTTTAATTACATTGTTCCATGCGGTATTCAAAACAAGCAGGTAACTTCTTTGCAAAAAGAATTGAACAAAAAAATTGAAATGGTGGAAGTAAAGAAAAAAGTTTTATTAAATTTTCAAAAAGTATTCGAGGCAGAAATTGTTGAAAGCGAAACTTCTACACTTATCAATCTTTAAATATCCTATCCCTTATACCTCATGCAAGAAAAAATAATTATTTCAGTTAAAGACCTTCATAAAAAATACGGCGATTTCGAAGCAGTGAAAGGCATAAGCTTTGAAGTTTTTGAGGGAGAGATTTTTGGACTGCTCGGGCCCAATGGCGCAGGCAAATCCACTACTCTTGAAATAATTGAAACACTTCGTGAAAAAACAAGCGGGGAAGTTTTTGTTGATGGTTTTAATCTCGATGAAAATCCCAATGAAATAAAAAAACGTATCGGGGTTCAATTGCAAACATCCGGGTATTATCCCGGATTGAATTTGCTTGAACTGCTGCATCTTTTTGCGGGTCTATATAATGAGCATATAAATGCCATGAAGTTATTAGACTTAGTAAACCTTCGTGATAAAGCGAAAAATAAATTTAAGGAATTGAGCGGCGGTCAAAAGCAGCGATTCTCCATTACTACAACATTAATCAATAAACCCAAAATTATTTTTTTGGATGAACCCACAACCGGTCTTGACCCGCAGGCAAGAAGAAATCTATGGGATTTGATTCGGGATATACGAAGCCGCGGCACAACTGTTATCATCACTACACATTATATGGATGAAGCAGAAATGCTTTGCGACCGCGTGGCGATAATAGATGAAGGAAAAATTATTGCCAAGGCTTCTCCTGATAAACTGATTGATGATTTAGTAGCAACAGGTTTTGAAAGACCGAAAGAAGTAAAGCAGGCTAACCTCGAAGATGTGTTTATTCATATAACAGGAAAGCATTTGAGAGAAGAGTAATTAGGAATTGGGAATTGGGAATTAATTCATCTCTTTATGCTGAAACTAAATATTAAATATTCAATCTAAAATATTAAATCATGACCATAGACCTTCGCTATCCAATCGGTAAATATTCTCCGCAAACTTTTTCAAATAAACAGAAAGAAGAGTGGCTGCTCGATTTGAAATTTTTACCACAGGAGTTAGAACGCTCAGTTCAAAACCTTGATGAATATCAACTTCAAACTCCTTATCGTGAAGGCGGGTGGACAGTGCAGCAATTAGTGCATCACATTGCAGACAGTCATATTAATGCTTACATACGCTTCAAGCTTGCATTAACAGAAGACAAACCAACTATTAAACCTTACGAAGAAAAAGAGTGGGCGAAGCTGCCGGATGTGGAATCACTTCCTATAAATATTTCAATCACCTTACTTCATGCATTACACCTCCGCTGGGTAGCAGCTATTGAAAATTTATCAGAAGATGAATGGGAAAAAAAACTTTATCATCCCGAACAAAAAAAAGAAATAAGCTTATGGTATTTGCTTGGCATGTATGCGTGGCATAGCAAACATCATGTACAACACATTACTGCGTTGAGAGAAAGAAAGAATTGGTAGAATTAGTTGAATGGTTGAATAGTTGAATAGTTGATTAGGTAAACGGGAAACGACTAACGAGAAACCCGAAACGAGTAACAATTATGAAATGGAAATTGCTCTCATCTGAATACATTTATAAAGCAAGCTGGTTTACTGCACGTAAAGATATTTGTGAAAGACCTGATGGTAAAATTATTAAAGACTATTATGTATTTGAGTTTCTTGAATGGGTTACTGCATTGCCGGTTACCGAAAGCGGCAAAGTGCTGATGGTGCGGCAATACCGTCATGCTTTGGGAGAAGAATGTATTGAACTGCCGGGCGGTTGTGCAGATGCAGCCGATGAAGATTTTGAAGCGGCTATTCGCCGTGAAATGCTCGAAGAAACAGGATATGTTTTTGATAAAGTGCATGCTCTCGGAAGTATATCTGCAAACCCTTCTACCAATAATAATCTTATGCACATGTTTGTGGCCACAGGGGGCAAAAAAGTGCAGGAGCAAAATCTCGATGCAAATGAAGACATAGAAGTTTTTGAGGTAAGCTTCGATGAATTGATACAATTTATTGAAGAAAGAAAAATTGTGCAATCTATGCACCTGAGTACAATCTTTTATGCCTTGCGTTTTTTAAATAAAATTGGATATATTTAATCAACTCTCTTTTTAATTATTTCCTTCATTTCAATTTCCAAACTTCAATCCTTACTTTTGCGCCCTTTAAAATAAACGTTATGGCAACAACAGCGGATATTAGTCGAGGTATGATTTTAAAATTAGATGGCAGTCTGTATTCGGTGGTAGAATTTGGTGAGAACAAAACGGCAAGAGCCGCTGCCAAGGTTTGGGCAAAATTAAAAGGTGTTGATAATAACCGCACCATTGAAAAAACATGGAACAGCGGTGAGGCAATTTTTCCTGTAAGAGTTGAAAAGAAAACTTATCAATTTTTATATAAAGATGAGAGCGGATATAATTTTATGGAGAATGAAACCTTCGAGCAAATTTCACTTGCAGAAGAAATGATTGATGCACCAAAGTTTTTAAAAGAGGGTGCCGATGTTTCTATCTATATCAATACAGAAAGTGAGCAACCCATTGGCGCTGAATTGCCAGAAAAAATTGTGGTTAAGATTACTTATTGCGAGCCTGGAGTAAGAGGAGACACTGCTACAAGGGTTACAAAACCAGCAACTATAGAAACCGGCGGCACTGTTCAGGTTCCTTTATTCGTGAATGAAGGAGAAAGTATTCGCATCAATACAAAAACGGGGGAATATGTTGAAAGAGTGAAAGAGTAGTTTATCGTTTGTTGTTTATCGTTCTTTTATTCGAAGTTGCTGAAAAAGTTTTCATCATAAAAAGGTTTCTTGTTTCTCGTTTCTTTATTCGGGATTCCGAAAGAAGTTTTCATCATTCAAACAAATTCCAAGTCCGGGCTTGTCACTTACTTTAATTTCGCCTGCATCATATTTTAACCCTGAAGCAATATCTTCTGCTAACAATAAAGGGCCATCCATATCAACAAAATCTAATTGAGGTAAAAAATGAGCGATGGCTGCTGAGCCAATAGTGCATTCGTTCATACTGCCCATCATAACTTTTAAATTTAATTCCCTTGCTTTCTTTATCATCCTTAATGCAGGTGTAATGCCTCTGCACTTGGTTAGTTTAATATTGATGCCGTGAAAACATGCTGCACATTTTTCTACATCATTTTCAAACACACAGCTTTCATCAGCGAAAAGTGGTAAGGGAGATTTCTCAAACAATATTTTCATTCCATCGCAATCATCTTTGGCAAGAGGCTGTTCTATTAACTCTACGCCAAGTTCTTTCAGTTGAGGTATTTTATATAGCGCTTCGTCAGCATTCCATGTTGCATTTGCATCAACTCTAAAAACTGCATTGGTATGCTTTCGTAATTCTTCAATAATTTTTATATCGTCATCGCCGCCCAGTTTTATTTTATAAATCGGCCATGGTTTATCTACCATTTTCCCAATCATCTTATCAATGCTATCTATACCGATAGTATAATCTGTAAGTGGTATGTTATGAAATTCTGTATTCCATATTTTGTATAAAGAAAGGTTTTTTATTTTTCCATACAAGTCCCATGCTGCCATATCAAGCGCACAAACAAGAAAAGGATTTTGGGGAAAGAGATGATGCAGATAATGCCAGTAACGCTCCGGCTCTGTAAAAGCAAACTTTTCAACAAAAGTTTTTTTCTTTTGCAAATCTTCTGTCATTTGCCCCACAGAAATATTATAGTAACTAATTGCAGGAGCTTCGCCATAACCAGTAAAAGTTCCTAACTGCAATGCAACAACCAAAGAGGGCTGGTGCGTTTTTGTTCTTCCATTAGAAATTGTAAAGGGATATTGAAATGGAAGATTGATTTGTTTATAGAATACTTTCATGAAGCTTGTTTAACTTCAACACTCTCTTTAAATTTTCCTGCACCAGATTTTAAAAACTCATAAACCTTTTTCCATTCTGTTGTTTCAAGAACAATGCTACCGCTCTTCATAAAGGCCTCCACTTTATCAGCAATTTCCTTTGCACCAAGCATAGAGCCATTATTTAGCCAAATGCCTTTGCAGCCTAAGTTCCCGGCAAGCATCATGTCAGTAAGCCTGTCGCCGATAACAAAAGAATTTGAAATATCATACTTTGAATTATTTAGATATTCAGTGAGCATTCCAATGCCGGGTTTTCTTGTTGGCGCATTATCTTTTGCAAAAGTTCTGTCAATATGCACTGCGCTAAAATGTATGCCTTCTCTTTCCAAACTTTTCATCACTAAATTATGCAAGGGCCAAAACGCGTTTTCAGGAAATGCAGGCGTTCCCAAGCCATCCTGGTTGGTAACCATCACTAATTCATAATCAAATTCCCTTGCAATTTTCCCCATGTATTCAAACATGTATGGATAAAAGCCAAGCTTTTCAAGCTGGTCAATCTGAAAATCATAAGCTTCATCGAGAAGCGTTCCGTCACGGTCAATAAATAAAATGCGTTTCATAAATTAATTTTATTCAAAATAAAGATTCATCTAAACTACATTAATTTAGCAAACCTGAATTGCTTGCAACAAAATGTATTATACCGTAGTACATATTTGCAGGGAATCATCATTAAAAAATTTAAAAAATTCGACATGAAAAAAATTCTTCCTTTCTTATTATTAGCGTGTGTTGCAATAGGTGCAACGGCTTTTTATTTTTATGGAAATTACACATCCCAATCTGAAAATAATGCCGGTGAAGAAAAAGAAAAATTTACTGATGCAGACAAACACATGAATATGTGGTTCTGGAGCCGTGCCTATCCTGACCCAACCAATTTGAATGAAAAATATCTAACCGGCTGGCAACAGTTTCTGCAGTTGAAAGAAAACACAAATAAAATTATCAGCTCCAATGCAACCGCAAAAGGTGAAAGCGCAGATGGCTTTGGCAACTGGCAATCTATCGGTCCGAATAAAACGATTGGTGGCAGAATACTTACCATTGCAATTAATCCACAGAACAGCAATATCATTTTTATCGGCTCTGCAAGCGGCGGCATCTGGAAAACAACCACAGGAGGCACGGGAACAAATGCATGGAAACATGTAAAAACAAAACTGCCCGTTTTGGGTGTGGCATCTATCATCATCAATCCTGATAACCCTAATGTGATGTATGCGGGCACAGGAGAAATATATCGTGTAGATACCACAGGCATTGGTTTTAATGTGTGGAAAACAAGAGGCACTTATGGAATCGGAATTATAAAAAGCTCGGATGGCGGCAATACATGGACACAGATTTTTAATAAACAAAATGCAAATATGTTTGGAGTGGAGTCAATGCAATTTGACCCAACCAACAGCAACATTGTATATGCATGTACAACCGATGGTTTGTATCGCTCAACAAATGCAGGAAGTGCATGGACAAAAATCCTTAATAAAATTTATGTTACCGATGTCGCCATTAATCCGGCAAACACAAATGTGCTTGTTGCGGCAGTTGGTAATCTTGTAAATACTGATAAAGGTCTTTATCGCAGTACAGATGGCGGCAACATCTGGAATAAAATAACTAGTGGTGTGCCCGCATCTTTCAACGGAATGATACGTATGGATAATGCAGGCGACAGCAGACTTTACGCAAGCTTTGCAAATGGAACTTCTGCAAATGAATTGTATTTGTCAACTGATTTTGGCGCTTCATGGATTGCAAAATTTTCTTCGGCGCATAGCTCTTATCAATACTGGTATTGCAATGATGTGGCAGTTGACCCCACCGACATCAATCATCTTTTAATGTGTGGGGTAGGTATGTACGGCTATACTTCAACTTCTTCAACAACAGGAGCAGGAACGCTGCAAACTATTTTCGGCATACACAGCGATATACATGATATTGCTTACGACCCAATCAATACTAATATTGCTTACGTAGCCTGCGATGGCGGCATGTATAAAAGCACCAATGGAGGTAATTCATTTACACCAATCAATAATGGACTTGGCGCTGTACAATTTTATGCATCGTTTGGTGTTTCGCCAACAGACCCAAATATTATGATTGGCGGATTGCAGGATAATGGCGTGATAAAATATAATGGCACCACCTGGTATAGCATACTTGGCAGCGATGGTGGCCCAACTGTTTTTAATTCATTGAATGGAAATATTGCATTTACCTCAACTCAAAACAGAACCGTTTATCGCTCCACAAATTCTGGCGAGTCGTGGAGTAATGTTTTAAATGGATGGGATGGTGACAGAACTGCTTTCATGGCGCCTGTTGGTATCAGTAAATCAAATCCAAATTATCTATACTGCGCTTCAGATAACTGGCATGCTTCAACAGATGGCGGTATTACATGGAGCAACAAATCAATTTCATCAACCAATTATATTGATGCACGGTATAAAACAGGAATAGCTATTGGAGTATCTCCGGTAAATAGTCAGAAGGCGTATGTTTCCACCTCTCCATTTTCGCAGCGTACAGATGATAAGTTGAATGTAAACCCTCCGCCTAATCTTTTTAAATCGCTGAATGCAGGCGCAGCAAATCCTGTTTTCACAAACGTAAAAAATAATTTGCCCGACAGGTTTGTAATGGATTTTGCTTTCAGCCCCACGAATGATGATAGTGTGTTTATTGCATTGGGCGGCTATGGCACTTCGCATGTATATGTTACAGGCAATGGTGGTGCAAGCTGGGCAAGCATTGGCGCAGGTTTGCCCGATGTACCAATAAATGCTTTACTTATAGACCCGCTCAATTCACAAATACTTTATGCGGGAAGTGATGTGGGTGTGTATGTAAGCAACAACCGCGGCGCAAACTGGTATTCCTTTACCAATGGTCTTTGGGATGCTACACTGGTAATGGATTTGCAGGTTACAGCCAACAATAAATTAGTTGCTGCAACGCATGGCAAAGGTGTATTTGTAAGTGATTTATTTAATGGCTTTGTGTTGCCGGTGAGATTGCTGCAGTTTACAGGTGTTTATGAAAATGGTTATAATGAATTGAACTGGAAAGCTGAAAATGAAATCAACTTTTCACATTACGATGTAGAGCGCAGCACAGATGGAGTAAGCTTTAACAAGATTGCTACAGTTGCAGGTGCTGCTGCAAGTGGTGTAAACAATTATTCTTATTCAGATAATGTAAAAAATATTTCGTCTGCTGTTTATTATTACAGGTTGAAAATGGTAAACAAAGATGGCTCATCAAATTATTCTGCTGTTATTAATACAAGGCGTGCAGTTGAAAAAACTTATACGTTGCTCAACAATCCTTTTAGTGATAAAATTGCAGTATTATTTAATCTTTCACAAAGAGAAAAAATTACGATGGTTTTGTATGATGCCGCAGGAAAATTATTACGCAGGCAAGACTTTATCGGAATAGCCGGAACAAATCAATTTGAATTAAATAATTTGAATGGATTACCGAAAGGAAATTATGTGCTGAATATTTATACAGGCAATGAAAAATTTTCAGAAAAGATGGTGAAGTGATAAATTCAATCACTATTGTCCGCCTAAAAAATATCAATATTGCTAAAACAACTTGCCACAAAGCGTTTTAGGCTCCCCCCTTTCCTTTGCCCGCCCGTGCCGGTACGGAGGGGGAGAGTGGCTGGGGGTGAGGTCAAGCCCGGCAAAGGTTTGAGGACTTTAGTCGGACAATAATGAAATTCAATATTTATTTTTTGTTGATAATGATGTTTTTAAAGTTTTACTTATGAACTGATTGTTTGTTTCTGTAAGCTTTTGTGTACAAACTGAATTATTGCCGATATTGCCATTATAACTGTTGCCGCTAACATAAATATTACCAATACTGTCTAGTGCTATTGCAGTAACTGCATTGGTTGATTGCTGACCATTTTTGTAAAAATTAACCCATTTTAATTTTCCGTTTGCGCTATACTTTAAAGTTGTAAATGCAGATAAATTAGATTGGTAGTTAGAATTACCTGTTACAAAAACATTTCCCTCTTTATCAGTTTTTATTGCAACAGGTAATCTTGTGTTGCTTCCTAATGTATCAAACTTTGTAGACCATAACTTGTTTCCATTAGAAGCATATTTACCAATTATCCAAGAATATTTTGAAGCAATATATTGATAGCCGAGAATGCAAATGTTATCATTGCTGTCAATAGTAAAGCCATGCCTGTTAGTTACAGGATGTGCACCAGCATTATCGGTTTTATATCCAACTAAATTACCGGTTGAAGAATATCTGAGAACGCCTAATGTATCGTTTATTTCTCCGTAAACATAAATGTTGTTTTTGCTATCGCACATTATGGCGTATGGAGTGCTGTAATTATACAGAGTTGTATTATGAAAGCCTTTGTACCAAATTTGCTCTCCTGTTGCGGCTTTTATCTTTTGAGTGTATATCTGATATACCTCTATATCTAATGGATGAATGGGCGGAGGTGTGATAATTCCAGTAACAAGAATATTGTTTTGTTTATCAATACCCATTGCAAAATTTTTCATTGGCGCAAACTCAATTATGAGAAAAATTGCCCAATCAGTGAGCCCAGCACTATTTATCTTAATTAGATTTGATGACTGATACCCGCAGACACCCATACTTCCACTATAACTAAATACGTTGTAAAGCATATAAATATTTTTATTGCTGTCTATCAGAATATCTGCAGGTTCCTGGGTGGTATTTTCCAGAATAGAAGATGAAAAATTTACCCATTTAAGATTTCCGTTTGCATTGAAGCAAACCGTAAAAACAGAGGTGTGACTTACTGTAGTGCTGCAACTAAAAAAGTAATTATCATAACGATAGCCTGACGCAATTACATTTCCACTTCTATCAACTGTAATTACAGTACCCACCTCAGAAGTATCTGGATATGTTGTGGGATAAAATTTAACCCATTTTTGAACCCCATTTTTATTTGTTTTCCCAACAAAAAATCTTTGTTTGCCACTGCTATCCCAATAATATCCTGTTACGTACGAATTACCTGCGTCGTCAACAACCATATCATTTTCTACAGTGCTGTTTCCATTTTTCTGGTAACAACTGCTCCAAACCTCCTGCACTTGCGTTTGCGCAGACAATAGAAAACTAAAATAGCATATCGCTAAAAGATATAATTGTTTCATAGCAATGATTTTGAATTAAATGTAACAAAGAATTTCCTGAATTTTCAATTTCTCTCAAAATAAAATTTGGTTTATATCATAAACCAGTTTATGTTTGCAATCTCAAATTAATTTTTTATGCGACGGATGATTTTTGTAACAGGATTTTTGATAACCGCTTTTGCCGCTAACAGTCAGGTAAAAATTTCAGGCATCGTAAAAGATAACCGGGGCAAGCCTGTGCCCAATGCAAGTGTTACCTTAAAGAATACGTATGATGGAACTACCGCAGACTCTTCGGGCAATTATAGTTTTACCACAACAGAAAAAGGAAGCTATCAATTAGAAGCAACAGCGCTTGGGTATAAAACAATTGTTCAACCCATTACGCTTGACAAAGAAAACATCAACCTCTCTTTTTCTCTGAAGGAAGAAATGAATGAGCTCACTGCTGTTGTAGTTACAGCAGGTTCCTTTGAAGCAGGCGATAAAAAAAGAGCCGCAACTGTTCTTAGCTCTATAGATATTGTAACAACTGCCGGTTCTAACGCCGACATAAGCGCTGCAGTAAAAACCTTACCCGGCGCTCAGCAAATAGGCGAGCAGGAAGGATTGTTTGTACGCGGTGGCACAGGTTACGAAACAAAACAATTTATTGACGGCACACTTGTAAATAATCCTTACTTCACCAGCGTACCGGATATTGCTTCCCGCGGTCGCTTCTCTCCTTTCTTATTTAAAGGAACGGTGTTTAGTACAGGTGGTTACTCTGCATTATACGGCGAAGCATTGTCATCTGCATTGATACTTGAATCCATTGACTTACCCCAACGCTCTGCAGCAAACGCTTCTATCTCTCCAATCTTTATGGGGGGCGGCATTCAGCAGCTTTCAAAAAATAAAAATGCTTCCTGGGGTGCGGATTATGGCTATGTAAACCTGATCGCCTACTTCAATATCGTAAAGCAAAAACCTGATTATTTTACTATGCCCGAATATCATAATGCCGATGCTAATTTTCGCATTAAAACAAAAAGCGGCGGCATGATAAAATATTATACCACATACAGCAACGGAAGACTTGGCTTGAGAAGACCTGATATTGACAGCACAAATATTAAAGACGCATTTTACTTACACAACACCAATTGGTATAACAATATTGTATGGAGAGAAACTCTTGGCAAAGGCTGGAAATGGAATCTGGGCTTGAGTTATAGCACAAACAAAGATGATATATCGCAGCAATTGCAAAATACAAACAACCAGCCGCAAATATTTCCTGAACAACCCTGGCTGCAGGATAAAATTTTTGCGCTTCACAGCAGGCAGGATTTATCGCAAATAAAACCAGTCTTAGAAAAAAAATTAAACGGATTAAGTGCGATACGCTTTGGCGGAGAATATTGGTACGCATACAACAAAAGTTTTTTCAACGATTCGCTGTCTGTTTTGAAAGATAATTTCACCTCAGCTTTTGCAGAAAGTGATATTTATCTCAACAGCGCACTTGCAGCAAAAGTTGGCGGACGTTTAGAGCATTCATCACTCATCAATAAAACCAATATTGCTCCACGGATTTCACTGGCATATAAGGTTGCAAAAAATGCTCAGGTTTCTGCTGCGTATGGAATCTTTTATCAAAAGCCGGAGAATCAGCAATTGATTTATACAACCAATCTTGCTTACACAAAAGCAACGCATTACATAATCAATTATCAAAAAACAGCTAACGACAGAATTTTTCGTGTAGAAGTTTTTTATAAAAAGTATGAAGACCTTATAAAAACTTATCCCTTGTATAATAACAATGGAACAGGCTTTGCAAAAGGCATCGAGTTTTTTTGGAGAGATAAAAAAACGATTAAGGATTTTGATTACTGGATAAGCTATTCTTATCTCGATACCAAAAGAGATTACCTAAATTATCCTTTTGAACTGCAGCCGAATTTCGCAGCGAAGCATACCGCATCCATTGTTACAAAGCGTTTTGTAACGAAATGGAAAACGGGTTTCAACTTCACGTACAGCTATGCAACAGGCAGACCGTATTACAATTTGATTCAGAGCACTGATAAATATCTCATCGCAGACGAGGGCAAAACAAAAGATTTTCACAACATGGGTTTCAGCGTAAACTATTTGCCCAATCTTGGAAAGCAAAATGCAAAAACGTTTATCGTGTTGTTTGCAAGTGTAACCAATGTGCTTGGTGCAAACCAGGTGTATGGCTACAATTATTCTTACAACGGTTTGAATAAAGAACCGATTGAGCCGCCTGCAAAAAGATTTTATTTTATAGGATGTTTTTTAAGCTGGGGCATTGACAGAAGTCAGGACGCGATTAATAATAATTTGTGAGCAGTGAGCAGTGAACAGTGAACTGCACAGTGAGCAGTGAGCAGTGAGCAGTGAGCAGTAAGCAGTGAACAGTGAGCAGTTCACCGTTTACCGCTTACCGTTTACTATAGCTCTGATTCGAGCTTTCTAATTAAACCAATAATTCTTTTGGAAATGTTTTCTAATAACATAACTAATTTTTCAAGTGTTTCCTTAGAGCAAAAATTAAGTTCAAAGGATAACTCTATTAGTGTATCAAGTTCACTTACTGAACCCTCTGCTATATACAGAAAGTGGATAAATTCTTTTTTCGATTTTCTTGCTGCGCCTTCTGCAATATTTGTTGGAACAGAAACTGCAGCCCGTCTTAATTGTGAAACTAAACCGAATTTTTCCTCCAATGGAAATGATGCTGTAACTACATACATTTCCTTTACAAAATGGAAACTAAGTTTCCATGCATCAAGATTTTTGTGTGGTTTCATAAATTTAATTTCTCTAAAATTATCACTAATTCACCGTTTACCGTTTACCGTTCACTGTTCACCGTTTACTGTTCACCAAAATCAATTAACAACAAAATCAAAAAACAACAAAATCAAAAAACAATGAAACAAGTATTAGTAGGTCTCTCATTAGTTGCATGCAGTGCAGTACATGCACAAAGCGATAAATACACAGAAACCATGCAAAAAAATCTTGACATGCTCAAGGATGCAAAAACAGTTGCAGCGCTTCAAAATGTTTCCGCCTCTTTTCAAAGAGTTGCAGATGCAGAAAAAACGCAATGGCTTCCTTATTACTATGCAGCGCTGGCGCAGTGCTGGATTGGCTACAGGGACCAAAGCGCAGATAAAGATGCACTCGCAAACAACGCAAGAACAATTCTTGTAAAGGCAGAAGCTCTCGAAACAAATGCTGAAACTTATTGTGTGCGCTACATGCTCGCCAATATTCAAATGTCAGTTGACCCCCAAACACGCTGGCAAACTTATGGTATGCAAGCAACAGCAGCTTTGCAAAAAGCGGAGGAATTAGATGCAAGTAATCCGCGTGTATATTATTTAAAAGGGACTAACACATTTTATACACCGGAACAATTTGGTGGTGGCAAAGCAAAAGCAAAACCGATACTTGAAAAGTCAGTAGAGCTGTTTAAAACGTTTACACCAAAACCACTTTATCCAAACTGGGGTAAAGAAGAGGCTGAGCAACGACTTGCGGAGTGCCAGTAGCAGTAAAATAAAACGCAAAGACGCAAAGAGATTTTACGCTTTGTGTCTTTGTGCCTTTGTGGCAAAAAAATCTGAAATAGTTTTTAAATAAATATATATGCAGGAAGAAGAACAATTATCAGAACAGGAAAGCCTCGAGCTTATCACCCGCATGATTAATAAAGCCAAATGCGAATATGCTGAAACAGGGTTAAGCGCTTTATTATGGGGTTCTGTTATTAGCTTTTGCAGCGTCGTAAGCTTTATAGGATATTATTATAATTATCCTTCTGTTGGTATGGTATGGTGGTTAACACTGGCGACCGTTGTTGTTCAAATTGTTTTATCAGTGCGGGAACGGAGGAAAAGAAAATTTAAAACTTATAATGATGATGCCATGGGTGGTATATGGATAAGCTTTGGCGTGGCTATGTTTCTTCTTTCCTTTTATGTAAACACGGGCCACATAGATCATCCCAATACTTTATTTCTTATCGCTTACGGCATACCTACTTTTGCCACCGGCTTTACAAGACATTTTAAGCCTATGATTGCAGGCGCAATCATTTGCTGGATATTATCAATCATAAATATTTACACACCTTTTCCTTATAATACTTTGTACAGTGCTGTGGCCGCACAGGTGGCATGGTTTATTCCCGGTCTTATTTTGCGAAGAAGATATATGAAAGCAAAGAAACAGCATGTTTAAAGACCTTGACCCCATATTACACTCACAATTACGCCTCGCAGTGATGAGCTTACTCATCGGCGTGAAGGAAGCAGAGTTCACTTTCATTAAAGAAAAAACAAATGCTACAGCAGGAAATTTAAGTGTACAGGTTCAAAAATTAAAAGAGGCTGGCTATATTGCTGTGATGAAAGAATTTAAAGATAATTATCCAAACACTACCTGTAAAATAACTAAGAAGGGGATTGCATCTTTTGAGCAATATGTACAGGCACTGCAGCAATATTTAAAGGTTGGGAGAAAGCATTAGCATGTATAACAACATAAACAAAATATCTTTGTACTTATCTTTAATAGAGTGAATTTAATGGCAAAATCAATTCATATTTTTAAATCATTTGAAGAACAGGAATTATTCTTCCTGCAATATTTTTTTGATTTATCGCCCTCTGAAAGATTAAAAGCATTGAGCAGGCTGCAAAGAGAAAGCATTAAAAATGCCGCACCGCCTGTAAAAAAAATTACAATAAGGAAGCACTTTATTTATGGACATAGAGAATGAAGAATTCCAGTTTTTTTTAAAATGCGCAAACAAAAATCAATTACGATACTTGTGCATAGGCGGTTATGCTGTTAATTATTATGGCTATCATCGTAATACAGAAGACCTAGATATTTGGATTGCGCCAACCAACGAAAATAAATCATGCTTCCTGGAAACTTTAAAATGCATGGGATACACTGATGAAGAATTACATGAAATTAAAGATGAGGATTTTACTTCTTATTTTGTATGTACATTAGGGGAAAGACCTTATGTGATTGATGTGCTTACTATCATTCATAAAAATCTCAATTTTGATGAAGCTGAAAAAAATGCTGTTAAACATACAACTGGGGAAGACATTGAAATTTTCTTTATCCCTTACGAATTTCTTAAAGATGCCAAACTGCTCTCTCAAAGACAAAAAGATTTTTTTGATATTGCACGTCTTGAAGAACTAAAAAATAAAAAGAACCAGACCTAACTGGTTTTTAAAACCTGTTAGGTCTCGCCACCTCGGTCAGGTTTCGCCACCCTTGCCTACATTTGCTTTTATTCGCACCGCATGCAGCCAATCATCTTCGCAAAAAATCTTACGAAAACATTCAAAAATATTACCGCTGTTGACGATTTATCTTTTACAGTGCAGCAAGGCGATGTATATGGTTTTCTTGGGCAGAACGGTGCAGGCAAATCTACCACCATACGCATGTTGCTCACATTAATAAAAGCAACCACTGGCAGCATTGAATTATTCGGCTTACCTCTTCACGCACACCGCAACGAAATATTGAAACAGGTAGGCGCCATTATTGAAAAGCCTGATGTGTATAAATATCTTTCTGCTTACGACAATCTTAAACTCTTTGCAAAACTTAGCGGAATAAATCCAACAGATAAAGAATTGATGCAGCAACTTGCTCTGGTTGGTCTTTCAGGCAGAGAACATGACAAAGTAAAAACTTATTCGCAGGGTATGAAGCAGCGTCTCGGTATTGCCGTTGCATTGATACATGACCCCAAACTTATTATTCTCGATGAACCTACAAATGGATTAGACCCGCAAGGCATTGCAGATATTCGGAATCTTATTCTGCACTTAAGCCGTGAAATGAATAAGACCATATTTGTATCCTCTCATCTTCTTAACGAAATTGAACAGGTGGCTACAAAAGTTCTTATCATTGATAAAGGAAAAAAAATGGTTGAAGGCACAGCGCAGGAATTATTCGACCCCGCTCAAACTATCGTGGAATTAAATACAATAAACAATCCTGAAGCTCTTTTACAATTACAACAAAGTAAGTGGCAAATAAATCTTCAGCCTGTAAGAAATAATTTATTGTTGCTGAAAATGGACCGGAGCAAAATTCCTGAATTACATGTGTGGCTCGTGCAGCAACAGCTTGGTGTAATTTCACTGCAGCCACGACATTCTTTAGAAGATTATTTTTTACAGGTAACAAGCGGCAAACAACATGTGGAAGCTTTTAAAAATTGAACTATATAAAATATTCAAACGGCCAAGAAGCTATATTTCATTTATAGCAATTGCTGCTTTAATACTTATGATTCAGTTTGGTTTAAAGGTTGATGGCGAAGATTATGCCGATTTTATGATGCAAAGCATAGGTGGCTTTGATATTGAAGGCAATGTTTTAAATGGCTATTTTGTTTGCTATGTAATTCTGCAGTTAATGCTGATACATGTTCCATTACTTGTAACATTAATTGCTGCAGATATGACCTCAGGCGAAGCAAACATGGGCACACTACGCTTATTGTTTACCAAGCCTTACAGCCGCACACAATTTATGCTCGCAAAATTTTTTGCCACCTGCATCTATACTATTTTATTATTGATATGGATGACGTTTCTCGCTTTATTCGTCAGCATGTTCGTTTTTGGAACTGATGATTTATTTCTTATGAAGTCGAATTATATTGTATTAATAAAAGAGCAGGATGTTTTCTGGCGGTATTGCTGCGCATTTGGCTTTGCTGCATTATCACTCATCACTGTTGCATCCGTAGGTTTTTTTCTTTCGCTCTTTGCTGAGAATTCAATTGGTCCGATTGTTACCACGATGAGCATCATTATATTTTTCACGGTGCTGGGCACATTAAATCTCCCTGTTTTCAAATACATCACACCTTATCTTTTCACAACGCATACGATAGACTGGAAAGAGTTTTTTGATGAAAAGGTAAATGCTTCAAATGAAGCTATCACGGGCAGCATACAAAATATGCCACGCATTATTAATTCAATCATCGTTTTAATTGTTCATATCGTTGGTCTTTTTCTGGCATCCATATTTGTAATGCGAAGAAAAGATGTATTGAGTTAAAGCATCCCGTTTTAAATTCTAATTTTGTAATATCGTTAATTTCAATATTTAATCCTCCAAAGAAGCAAAGCTTATCAAATTTCCAGTCAGTGGTCAGTGGATAATTTATAAAAGAATTAATACTTTTGAATAAACAGCTTCTTTAGGTGGATATTGCAATTTCTAAAAACGGCATACCTATTCGTTTTACAAGTGAGCGGTGGCAACATATAACAACAGGGCACCCTGAAATCGCAAACTATTATTATGAAATACTTGAAACGATTGATAATCCGGAAATAATTTATGAAGGAAACGACGATGCAAAAATTGCCATCAAAAAAATTTCTGATAGTCCTGATATATTTATTGTTGCAATTTATAGAGAGACAAGTGCAAATGACGGGTTTATCATGACCGCGTATTTTTCAAACAAGAAACAAGAATTTAGAAATAAAAAAATATTATGGAAACAACAGAGTTAAAAGAAATTGACACAATCTTACCCTATTTTTTAAAACATAAAACGGTATGGGCTTCGTATGACAGCGAAGCGGATGTGCTATACCTACATTTTAAAAAACCGAATCACGCTGACGACTCTGTGATGACGGAAGATGAGATCATTATTCGTTATGAGAACAAGGAAATTATCGGTATAACAATACTGAACGCAAGCAAACGAGCTAAAACAGCATTATCTAACAAAGATTTGTTGTAGCGCAGGTGGAAAAAGTTTTTTTGATGAAAAAGTAAATGCATCAACTGAAGCAATGATTGACAGTATACAAAATATGCCACGCATTATTAACTCAATCATAGTTTTAATTCAACTTAGAATCCCCTGCCTATGGCGGTGGTTATGTTCTCATCACTATGCCTTTTAATTCTTGCCAAATAAGGTAATAAGCCCGCCCGGAAGACCCGGTCGGACGGGGTTGTTTAGCAGAATAATTCATTTTTTCTTCTAAGGTTGCTAAGATTGACCTTAGTAGAAAACGCAAGAGCCTCTTTCTCTAATCTTATTATCTTATTTTATGAAGCTTCTTATAAGTAGGCACATTATATATGTGTTTGCGTAAATGAAAAAACTATTTTAATTTTAGGAAAGATTATCACTGAAAGATTCACAGGCTTATGCACACTTGGACATTATAAAATTCCCCACTATCGGCAATACCTGAACGTTGTTTGTTGCAGTTGGTTGACACCAAAATTAAAATTCTGAGAATCTCTCTAACTAACAATGCTATTGATTTATTAATTCACTTTTTTCAGCATAACCAAGTAAGTAGGAAAGTGGTCGCTGTATCCGCCGCGGTAAGTATTTCCGTCCCATGTTCGCATAGGATAACCTTTATACTTGCCAATGTTTTCAACCATAAATTCTCGGTTGAATATGTTTTGCTTGTAATAAAAAAATCCTTTTTGATTTTTATCAAGCCATGACTGGCTTATCATTACCTGGTCAAAAAGTCCCCATGCATCCTGGTAAGCAAGAGTGCCGATGCCTTTCTTATACAAATCAACCCACGGATTATATAAACCGCCGGGCTTCACTTCTTTCATACTCCCTTTGGCATTAAGAACATGTGTAACGCTTGGGCTTATAGGGTCATCATTCAAATCTCCCATTACAATAATTTTGGCATCGGGTTCTCTCTTCTGAATAGAGTCTATAAAATTTTTATCAATCATTGCGGCGGCAGCACGTGCAGGCGCAGACCGTTCTTCACCACCTAAGCGGCTCGGCCAGTGATTTACAAAAACATTTACTTCTTCACCACAAAGCTTTCCTTTCACCCATAAAACATCCCTTGTAAAAAAAGATTCTTTTGTTCCTGCGGGAATGGTAACAAACAGCTTGCGGCTTGCTACCACTGTAAAGTATTTGGGATTATACAAAAGTCCAACATCAACACCGCGTATATCTTTTGAATCATAATGTACAAAATGATAATCGCGGTTTTTTATTAAATCGTTATGAACAAGATCGTTTAAAACCGTATCGTTCTCTACTTCTGCAACACCTAAAAGAGCAGGACCATCAGGATTTACCTCCTTGCCCATTTGAGAGATCACGGTTGCTAGATGAGAAACTTTGTTCCAGTAAATCTGGCCGTTATAATTTTTGGCGCCGCCGGGTAAAAACTCTTCATCATTCACATTGGGATTGTTAACCGTGTCATAAAAATTTTCCAGATTATAAAAACCAACGATAACTACCTTATACTGTTCTTTTTGTGCATACGCCGTATAACAAATTGATAGCGTAACCAGAAAACAAAATAACTTGTTCATATTTTAAAATAAGTTGCAAACATACAGCGACGGAAATGTTTTTGTTAATAATTTCCCTGAAAGTGTTTTTAAAGTATTTCCATTTTTAAATAATACACCCTTATTTTTGCCGCTTTGTTTAAAAAAGCTTATGCGAAAAATAATTTTTACTTTTTTGTTACTTACCGTATTTACAGCAGCATATTCACAGGTTGATACCACCCAAAAAACAAGCGTGGATTCACTTGCGCGGCCCGATTCCGTGATTAATGATATAAAAGATGCAGCGCTTGATAATATTCCCATTATATCGCTTAGTGATAATGACTTTGATGACGTGAGCACACAGAACATTTCTTCGGTGCTTACCGCAGGCAGAGACCCGTTCTATACTGCCGCCGCTTTTAATTTTAGCCCCGTACGATTTCGTATTCGCGGTTACGATGCAGATTTTGCAGGCACTTATATGAATGGCATTCCAATGGATAATATTGACAACGGCTATACACCCTTTGGATTGTGGGGAGGCTTAAACGATGTTACCCGCAACAAAGATGTATCTCTCGGATTACGTTATAATACTTTTTCTTTTGGCGATATTGGCAACACCACCAATATTGATACACGTGCCAGCAAGCAAAGAAAGCAAACCAGCTTTGGTTATTCATACTCTAATCGCAGCTACGACCATCGCTGGATGCTCACTCACAGCACCGGCTTAAATAAAAATGGATGGGCTTTTACCGTTTCGGGAAGCCGCCGATGGGCAGATGAAGGTTATGTGCCCGGAACTTATTATAATGGATGGAGTTATTTTGTTGGTATTGATAAAAGACTGGGTCAAAAGCATCTGCTTTCTTTAGCAGCTTTTGGTGCACCTACTGAAAATGGAAGGCAGGGCGCAGCCACAACCGAAATAATGGATTTAGCAGGCACGCATTATTATAATCCTTACTGGGGATTTCAGGATGGCAAAAAAAGAAATGCAAATGTTGCAAAATCCCATCAGCCGGTTTTTATTTTAACGCATGACTATCGTATAAATAATAACACCAGCTTAATTACTGCTGTGGGATATTCTTTTGGTGACCGGGCAGTGTCTGGTCTCGACTGGTATAATGCGCCCGACCCGCGTCCTGATTACTACCGCTACCTGCCAAGCAATTATGCTGATGACCCGGTGCAACAGGCTGCAATTACACAATTACTTAAAACCAATGAAGATGCAAGGCAAATTGATTGGGATAATCTTTATAATATAAACCGTGGTAATACATCTGTTGTTTATAATGCAAATGGCATCGAAGGAAATAATGTTACAGGTCAACGCTCTTATTATATTTTGGGCGACAGGGTTGTAAATACCACAAGAGTAAATTTTAATTCCACTATTAACAGCAGGCTAAGCAATCATATTGACCTTACTGCAGGCGCATCTTTCCAGTATCAAAAAAATAATTATTTCGAGAAGGTGAATGATTTGCTTGGCGGAGATTTTTGGGTTAATGTGAATCAGTTTGCACAAAGAGATTTTCCGCTAAATCAAAATGCATATCAAAACGATTTGAATCATCCCAATCAAATAGTAAAAGTGGGAGACAGGTATGGGTATGATTATGATATTACGGTTAACAGAGTTGCAGAATGGGCACAGCTTGTTTTTCAATATAATAAAGTAGATTTCTTTGCAGCGGCAGAAGGCTCCCATACAGAATTCTGGAGAACGGGTAATACACAAAATGGTTTATTTCCTGATAACTCGTTTGGAAAATCTAAAACAAACGCATTTAATAATTATTCAGTAAAGGGTGGCGTAACTTATAAATTCAACGGAAGAAATTATGTATTCGTTAATGCGGCTTATTTAACACGTGCTCCTTATTTTGATAATGCTTATGTCTCTGCCCGCACAAGAGATTTTTTGCAGGATAGCTTAGTGAGTGAAAAAATTGAAACAGCAGAAGCGGGTTATATAATGAATGCGCCAAAAATTAAAATAAGGCTTAGCGGTTATTATACTCACATGCGTGATGCATATAATGTGCTCACCTTTTATAACGACGCCTACCAAAGCTTTGTAAACTATGCGTTAAGCAATATTGACCGGCTTTATTTTGGTGGCGAGTTTGGGCTTGAAGCAAAAGTATTACCCAGTGTAACTATTAATGCAGCCGCAGCAGTTGGCCGTTATTATTATGATAGCAGGCAACAGGCAATCGTAACGCTTGATAACGATGCTTCAGTATTATCAACTCAAACAGTCTATTCAGAAAATTTTCGCATTCCCGCAACGCCGCAGGAAGCATATAGCTTTGGCGTTACGTATCGCTCACCCAAATTTTGGTTTATCAGTATAACGGGAAATTATTTTGGGCAGATGTGGCTCGACTTTAACCCAATAAGAAGAACAGTTTCTGCCACGGATGGCATAGACCCCAAAAGCCAAACATGGAGTGATATTATTGACCAGCAAAAGCTCGATGACCAATATACCGTAGATGTTTTTGCAGGATATTCTTATAAGATGCCAAAGCGATACAACATCAGTGGCAAGCCCGTGTATCTTGTATTCTATGCAGGTGCAAATAATATTTTAGATAACCAGGATATAATTACCGGCGGCTATGAACAATTGCGGTTCGATTTTGCAAAAAGAGATATAAATACTTTTCCTCCAAAATATTATTATGGGTATGGGCTCAATTATTTTTTCAGCGCTGCCATACGTTTTTAAATTAAAAATAAATTATCGCTTTACAAATCATGAATATGAAAAATAAAAAAGGATTATTCTTATCCGCATTAATCTTACTCGCTGCCCTCGCAACTGTAACGGGCATTTCGTGCAATAAAGTTTTTGATGCGCCACCGGTATTTGTGCCGCCGGTAATTACACCTAACATGAGCATTGCAGAGTTACAAGCATTGCATGTTACTACAGGCGGAATTGATGACATAACAACCGATGGGGTAATTGGCGGTATTGTTATAGCCAATGATTCCTCCGGCAACTTTTATCAGCAATTTATTATTCAGGATGCTACTGCAGGTATTATAGTAAAATTAGATGCACTTAGCTCATACACTTCATTCCCCATGGGCAGAGAAGTTTTTATTAATGTGAAAGGACTTGCGCTCGGCGAATATGGCGGTTTGATTGAATTAGGTGTGGATAATAACGGAAGTCTTGGAAATATTTCTACACAGTTGCAGGATAAATATATAATGAAAGGAAGCTTTAATAATGTTGTTACACCAAAAGTAGTAAGTATAAGTGCGCTTACTGATGCCGACCAAAGCACGTTAATAGAGCTTGATAATTTTGAAGTGAAAGATGCCGATACAAATAAAATCTATGCAGACCCTATTGGAAAAAATTCGGCAAACATAACACTTAAAAATTGCTCAAGCGATACAATAACCATGCGCAGCAGTGGCTATGCATATTTTGCCGGCCTAAACGTTCCGAATGGCAATGGAACGGTAACAGGCGTGTATTCATTTTATAAAACCTATAAAACAACAAAGCAGATAAATATTCGTGATACTTCTGATTTAAAGTTGTATGGTGCAAGATGCGGTGGAGGCGGTGGTGGCGGAAACGGAGATTTGGTAAGCATTGACAGCATTCGAAATTTATATAATGGAACAGGCATTAAATTAGGTGCATATAAGATTGCAGGCACAGTGATTTCTGATGCTGCCAGTAAAAATGTTTCTGGCGGTGTAGCCATATTGCAGGATGGAAGTAACAGCGGCATCTCTATTTACTTCGGCGGTACGGTAACATATAATATTGGTGATTCAATTTTATTGGATGTAACCGGCGATTCTTTACTTAATTACAAAGGTTCTCTTGAAATTAAAACGGCTTATGGTGCTACTAAACCTGCACCTGTTGCAAGTGGCAGAGTTGTGGTTCCTCAACAAATGACAATTTCGCAAATATTAGCAGGTATGCCCGGTATAGAATATACTCTTGTAAAAATTGTAAACGCAACCGCTACTAACAGCAGTGGTACTTATGCAGGAAGTTCAACATTAACAGATGCTACCGGAAGCATGACCATGTTCACTAATACAGGATCAACCACAGCTACATTTGCGGGTGATGCCTTACCTGCTGGCCCGCATACATGGACAGGCTATTGTAATTTTTATAATACCACAGTTGAATTTCACATACGTAACACAAGTGATGTGCAGTAGAAAAGAATCAAGAAATTTACAAACCCGGTTTTTTATGCAGCCAGTTTTTTTTATTAATCGTAAATTGTGTATCATATTATGCCCGGAAAAGCAATTACGATAAAATAAATGCTCAATTTTGTTTATACCAATGAGGGGGCTACTTCCCCCCCATCCTGGCACAAGATTGAGGCGTGGCTTATGTGTTTAGCATCTTGTGCCTGCCGGTTATAGTTACAATATTTTTTCATGTTGCACTATTTGTATATTGTCTTATACCAACAAATTCTTTCTCTTTTAATTTTTTTTCTTCTTCAATATCGTAGTCATCCTGTAAACCAAGCCAGAACTTAGGAGAGTTTCCGAAATAGATGCTAAGGCGTAATGCAGTGTCTGCTGTAATTCGCCTGTTGGTTTTAATAATTTCAGAAACACGGGTTTGCGGTATGCCAATATCTTTTGAAAGCTTGCAGGCTGAAATATTTAAGGGTATTAAAAATTCGTGCAAAAGAATTTCACGGGATGAATATTATTAAGCCTTTTCATTTTGAAAGTTTTTAATAATAATCTGTTATTTCTACTTCTGAGGCGATGCCTTTATTCCATTTAAAAATTATTCTCCATTGGTCATTTATTCTGATGCTGTAAAAAAATTTCAGGTTTCCTGAAAGCTTTTCCAGCATATTCGATGGCGGTACTTTAAGGTCAATAAGATTTTGAGAATTATTAAGCATTCTTAATTTTCTTCTTCCCATATTTTGAATCTCATTTGGTAGTGCTTTAACTCTTTCTCCATTCCAAATTTTTTCTGTGTCTTTAGCCCCCAAAGGAAACAATCATTCTTTTAGTTATATACTAACGTCAAAAGATAAGTAAAAGCAAGTCAAAAAATTATAGATGATTGTTACTTCTGAAACCCAGATGTTATAAGGACTTGAGAAATATCATCTTTCCTTTTTCTTCATGCTATAGTTTACAAGATATACTCCTGTCAATGTTATCAAAGCGCCAATAAAGAGATTTAAAGTAAGCGCCTCCTGCAGCAAAATGGCTCCTGTTATCATTGCCACAATGGGATTGATGTATGCATATAAAGATGCCAGCGTGGGTTTAAGATATTTTACCGTGTATATAAAAGCAACAAAAGCAATAAGCGAACCCATAATAATAAGGTAAGCAATGGAAGCCCATGTTTCAAAAGGAATGTCACTAACAGGAATTCTGTTATGAGTAATACTGGCCAATAAAAAAATGAGAAAAGAGCCAATAAACATTTGCCATGCTACGGCATAGTATGGATTCATTTGGTATTTATTGCGTGCAATTAAAATGGTGCCAATGCTCCACGATAACATTGCAATAACGCCAAGTAAAATTCCGAATGTATATCCATCCGGTTGCTGATGAAATGCACTCTCATAAAACACCACAGCAACACCGCCAATACCAATTATTAAACCAACAAAAGTAAGGGGGCTATTGTTTCTCTTGCTTAAGAAAACCATTTCAATAATGGCAACAAATAAGGGATACAAAGCGCCAATTAAAGCGGCAAGTCCGCTGCTCATATACTTTACACTCCATGTACTTAACCCGTTTGCAAGAACAAACATAAAAATGGATAACGTAACCAGCCAGCGAAATTGCTGTAAGGTTGGAAGCTTTTCACCTTTAATAAAATAGAAAATAAGAAAAAGTGTGCCCGCAATAAATTGGCGTATGTATGACACCTGAAGACCCGGAACTTTTTGCACTGCAATTTTACTTGCCACCCAGGTGGTGCCCCAAATAATACTTGTAGCAACAAGCGCAAAATATGCTTTTTGTTTTGAAGCATGTTGTGGTGTACTTATAGAATTGAATGTAGTGCCTGTGTTTTTGCTTGCCATTATTTCGTCTTGCTATATTCCTCTTTGGGGTTAGGGGTTTAATGTCTAAAATGTCTCATGCCTGTTATTACCATTGCCAGTTTATGCTCAATGCAATAATCAATGCTGTCCTTATCACGAATAGAACCTCCGGGTTGTATGAATGCCTCAATGCCCGCTGCATGTGCAATCTTAACACAATCATCAAACGGAAAAAAAGCATCGCTGGCAAGAACAGCACCATGCAAATCAAAATTAAATTGCTTTGCTTTATCAAGGCTTTGCCGCAAAGCATCTATGCGACTGGTTTGCCCGCAACCTTTCCCAATCAACTGGTTGTTTTTAACCAATCCAATGGCATTACTTTTCAGATGCTTGCAAAGAATGTTTGCAAAAATCAAATCTTCTTTTTCTGCTGCAGTGGTTTCTCTTCCGCCAACTTCTTTCCATTCGACGAAGTTGCCCACATCATTATCTTGTACAAGAATTCCATTAAGAACAGATTTATATTGCTGACTGCTGACTGCTGACTGCTGACTGCTGACTGCCGACTGCTGACTGCTGACTAATAATATTCTGTTCTTTTTACTCTTTAAAACTTGCAGTGCATCTTCATCAAATGCAGGTGCCATCAATACTTCGAAAAATATTTCATTGATGACTTCAGCGGTTGATTTGTCAATTGTGCTATTGGTTATAAGCACACCGCCAAAGGTACTTTCGGGGTCTCCTGCCAATGCTGCATCCCAGCTTTCTTTTACGGAATTCCTTATGGCAGCTCCGCATACATTGGTGTGTTTGATGATGGCAAAGACAGCCCCCTCCTCCAAAGGAGTCCCTTCGGACAAACCTCCTCCGCCAGCTGGCGGAGAGGCTTTAAACTCGCTAAGTAATCGAATCGCTGCATCAACATCAACTAAATTATTATAAGAAAGTTCTTTACCCTGCAGTTGTGTAAACACTTCTTTTAAATCGCCATAGAAGATTGCTTTTTGATGCGGATTTTCTCCATAGCGAAGTGATTGCTGATTGGTTGATTGGTTGATTGGTTGATTGGTTGATTGAGGATTAAAATAATTATTGATTGCAATATCATATTTCATTACAACCTCAAAAGCCTTGGCAGCAAAGGCTTTCCGCTGTTTAATAGTTGTTTCTCCATTTTGATTTTGCAATATTTCTACTAAGCCTGCATAATCTTCTTTCGCAGCGATTACAACTACATCTTTATAATTTTTTGCAGCGGCACGCAACATGGAAGGACCGCCAATATCAATCTTTTCAATAATAGCTGCCTCCTCCTCCAAAGGAGTCCTTTCGGACAAACCTCCTTCGCCAATTGGCGGAGAGACTTCTTGCCTCTGTTGTTTCACGGTTTCTTCAAAAGGATAGAGTCCAACAATTGCTAAATCAATTTCAGGTATTTTATATTCTCTCATTTCTTTTATGTCCTGCTCATTCTCTCTTCTTGCTAAAATACCGCCAAACACAGATGGATGAAGGGTTTTCACTCTTCCGCCGAGAATAGATGGATAGTTGGTTAAAGTTTCTACCGGTACACATGTTATTCCCACGTCTTCAATAAATTTTTGTGTGCCGCCGGTAGAATAAATAGTAACTCCCAATTGTTGAAGCTGCTTTATCACAGGCTCTATCCCTTCTTTATTAAAAACAGAAATGAGTGCAGAATTAATTTTTTTTTGCATGATGTTTTCCACAATAAATGTATCAGAATTTTTGTCTAAAGGTCCATAACAAATGCGCCTTGCTGAGCCACTGAATAAAGGGGCAAATGTAGGCTGTCGCACTCTTTTTTCCAGCGCTCTGTTTTCCACACAGGGTTGCTGCTGTCAAATACAAGCTCTTTAAAAAGAAAAGTTTTATTCAGGTCGCCTATTTTAATATTGGGATTTTTTGACAGTATAATAATATCAACGGGAATTTTCTTGGTTGAAGATTCAAAATGTGCAGTGTGATTAATTAATAACATCTCAGTATTACCAAACCTTATAATCTTGTCTGATGTTTGAGAAAATATGTTATTCTTATCCTCCGATACGCGTTGCATTACTCTGGCGGGCTTAAGATGAAAGTTGCGCAAAAAATTATCTTCAAAAACAGTTGAGTCTCCTAAAAAAAAACATTTTGAACTGCTGATGAAATCAATTGCAGTATGTGCGGGAACATTATATATTATTAGCTTTAGCTGGCTTTGATGTTTCGCAACATCGGCAGTTCTAAATATACTGAACAACGCAAGAAAGCATAATGATGCAATGAATGCAGGTTTGTATTTATTCAATAACCAAATACCTAAAAAGATTAAAACGCCATAGAGAAATATGGCCTGCAAAATATTTATTTCAATTCCATTCCAAACAGTAAATGGCAGCCTGTCAATACTTTCAATAAAGCTGTTCATCCGCTCTACAAGCCAGCCAGTGATAATCCCGATAAATTTTGCAAAGCCACTAAGCCAACTGAAGCAGAGCAAAATTAATTCACCATATAGTATTATTCCAGATAAAGGCACAGCAATAAAATTGGTGAGCCAGAATAAATTAGAGAACTGGTGAAAGTGATATAAAATTAATGGAAGTGTGAGTATTTGCGCTGAAAGAGTAATGGAACTTAGCTTCCACGCATTATCAAGCAATTTATTTTTGATGAAGAGCCAATTATAAATTGAGTGCATGAAAATAACAATGCTTAGAACCGCAGCATACGAAAGCTGAAAGCCAACATCCCATAACATAAAAGGATTGCAGGCTAACAGGCAAAAAGCAGAAGCAGCCAGATTATTATAAATATTATTTTTCTTGCTGATTGCTTCCCCCAATACAATAAAAGTAAACATAACGCTGGCACGCAATACTGATGGCGCCATGCCTGCTACGAAAGTAAACAACCAGATTACTGATAATATGGTAACAGGTTTTAACCAGCCCAATATTTTATTTTTTTTGAAGCGTGAAAAAATGAAAAGCATTAATCCGTATATCATTCCAAGATGCAAACCACTGATGGCTATAATATGCACTACGCCTGTATTGCTATAGCTTTGCACAAGGTCTCTGTCAAGATCATTTCTATAACCGATTAATAATGCTTCTGCAACACTTTGCTGCTTCTTGCCTGGAATAAATCGCCTAAGTGTGTTTACAGTTCCATCTCTTAGATTAAATATAAATTGCCAGAATGGATGTATGTTGGTTGATGGCAAAACAATATACTCATCATCTTTAAGAAAAACCTGGCTGGTTATATCCTGAAAAAGACAATACCGTTTATAATCCAGCGCACCGGGATTGCCACTATTTGCAATGGTTTGAAGCGGTTTTTTTATAATGAGTTGTGAGCCATAATTCAGATTAGGTTTTGCTTCTCCCTTTTTAAAATAAACAAGAATATCTCCTTTGCCTGTTTGCCATTTGCCATCTTTGTTTACTGCGTTTACAGTTGCAAAAGCTTTGTACGATTTATTTTTCTCAGCAAGCGGTTCCTGAAGAGTGATAAGAATTGCATCGCCCTGTTTATAATTTTTCCCAAACCAATGTGGATTATTTTCAATATTATTTAAACGGGTTATGAGCATTCCCAGGCAAACGAAGAATAACATGATCAGAATTCCTTTTAACCATCTTGAAATAAATTTTGCGGGTTCTTTTAAAAAAGTAAATGAAACAAACAGGAGAGAAATAATCGCAATAGCTGTAATGCTTAGTTTTAATGAAGGCTGTAAATACCATTGAATAATAATTCCTGCAATCAGGGGTAATAACAACCTGAGGAAGGGATAAGTTTTGTAAGAGAAGGAACTGTTGTAGGGCATGAATAAATTTAGTCTTTATCAATCAATGAATTTCATTCATTCCACAATAATTTTACCCGTAAAAAATGTCAGAGTTATTTGTTACAAGCTTTATACAATTACTCCTCATTAGCCAGCTGTAATATCTGCGTATACAAATCTTCACGAATTCTGAATTTTGCCTTAGTTTTCAATTCATCAATTATTTCTTTTATAGAAAGAATAATTCCTTTGCTTTTCGCTTCGAGCAGAACACCAAGAAGTCTAATGGTTTTTAAGCCTTCTTCTTTCGCAATTTTTCTGCCTTTACTTTCATCTATCAATAACAAATCTGCATTGAGTTCTTTTGCTAATAAAATGGCTTCTGCCTCGCCTAAATCAAGTTTTTGAAGAAGTGTTGACAAGCCTGTAATACTTTTAGGAGCCTGTATAATTATCCACGAAGCTTGGTGAATAATGCTAACGTTGAAGCCGCTTTTCCTCAAGGCCATTAATTCAATATATACAGTCTCGGGAATAACAACTTCTTCATAAACATCTTTTAAAAGCTTCAACTTTCCTATAATAAAAAGGTTACTTATGGGCGATGTGTCACTTACCACAATCATACAATAACTCTCTTGCGAAGCGTTTCAATATCATCCTGCAAATCCTCTGTGCTGTAATGCAATGGCACTCCTTTTTCATTGAGCAGGCATTGAAATTCATAATGGTTCATCTCTGCTAGTTTTTGTGCTTGTCCAAAAGAGAGTTTATTCCTTTGATATAAGAGCACAGCTATTTCCTGCAATAATTCGGTCGCGGAAATATCAGCTTGTTTTAATACTTCATCTTTAATTGTAATCATAAAAAAATTTATACTGCTAATTTAAGGTATTAATTCTATTGCTCTGTTGAAACAAAAAATAATATTGAATCAAATTACTTCCTCATTTAACCATTTTCAAAAACTCGTCTTCACTAATTATCTTCACAGTATTAATCTTCTTTGCTTTTTCGAGCTTGCTGCCTGCATCTTCGCCTACTACCAAATAATTCAGCTTGCTGCTTACGCCGCTTACAATTTTGCCCCCATGCTTTTCTGCAAGCTCCTCCGCTTCGTCTCTCTTTAATTTTAATAAGGTGCCTGTAAAAAGAAAAGTTTGATTCTGCAAGGTATTTTTTTCATGCCTCATTTTTTTTGTGTTGCTGAATTGCAATCCAAGCTGCTGTAATTGCTTTAGCATTTGCAGATTTTGCTCATTCTGAAAAAAGCTGTAAATACTTTTTGCAACTTTTACACCTATGTCTTCTAACTGCTGAAGTTCTTCCTCGGTTTTATCTGCAAAATCAAAAAGATTACTCACAGCATTCGCTAATGTTTTTGCAGTATTTTCTCCAGCAAAGCGAATTCCCAAAGCATACAGTAAACGATTTAACGATTGCTGTTTCGATGCTTCAATAGCAGAGCGAAGATTATCAATTGATTTTTTTCCAAAGCCTTCGAGCTTGCTGATTGCATCGAAATCGAGTGTATAAATTCCGGGAATATCTTTCAGTAATCCGAGGTTATAAAACTTCTGCACATTCGCTGCACCAAAGCTTCTTATATCCATTGCATCTTTACTTACAAAATGTATAATTCGTTCAATAGCCTGCGCCGGGCATTCAATATTTATACAGCGCCATACGGCTTCGCCCTCTTCCCTCGTTAATTCGCTTTTACAAACCGGACAGTTTTTGGGGAACACAATTTTCTTTTCGCTGCCATCTCTTAATTCGGGTAACGACCTTACAATCTGCGGAATTACATCTCCTGCTCTTTCAATTAAAACATTGTCACCAATCTTTAAATCTTTTTCATGTATGTAATCTTCATTATGAACTGAGATGCTTGATACCGTTACACCGGCAATATGCACAGGCTCTAATTTAGCAACAGGTGTTACAGCGCCGGTTCTGCCCACCTGAAATTCAACCGCTTTTAATTTAGTTGTTGCCTGCCTTGCCTTAAATTTAAAAGCAATAGCCCAGCGCGGGTGATGACTTGTCATTCCCATCTTTTCCTGCATCGCAACATCATTTACTTTTATTACCATGCCATCAATTTCATAAGGCAAAGTATCACGCAGCACTTCATAATCATGCACATGTTTTATTACTTCATCAATTCCTTTTAATACCTGCTTTTCTTTTTCGGGAGAACGAAAACCGCATTCCCATAAGAGTTTGAGAGTGCCGCTGTGAGTTTGAAGAAGTTTCTCGTTTCTCGTTTCTCGTTTCTCGTTTCTTGTGTGCCCTGACAAAGGCGGGGTTTTTTGTTTCTCGCCTGCCCCAACAGAGGCGGGGTTTCTCGTTTGTCGTTTCTCGTTTGTGGTTGTTACACGTTTACTATCATCAACTATCGTGTAATCACTTACGTTGTATAGAAATGCTTCCAAGCCTCTTTTAGCAACTTCTTTAGGGTCTTTGATTCGCAAGCTTCCGCTGGCAGAGTTGCGGGGATTTGCTAAAGGCGCTAAGCCTTGCTCTTCAAGCATTTGATTATATTTTTTGAAAGTGGTTTTGCTCATCATTACCTCGCCGCGAATTTCAATTTGCTGAATACCATATTTGGAAAACGGCGCCGATAAAGGTATGGAACGAACCTGCTTTATATTTGGAGTAACATCTTCACCCTGCACTCCATCGCCGCGGGTGGCGCCTCTTATTAATTTATCATCCTCATAAATTAAAGAAATACTTGCGCCATCATACTTTGGCTCTACGCAATATTCAATCACAGCCTGCCCCGTGAGTTCACGGGCTTTTCTATCCCAATCAATTAAATCTTCTGCATTATAAGAATTTTCGAGAGAGAGCATGGGCACAAGATGCTGCACAGTGGGGAAAGATTGCGTTAGCTCAAAAGGAACTCTTTGGGTTGGTGAATCAGAAATAATTAAAGCCGGATTTTCTTTTTCAATTCTTTCTAATTGTTTATACAACTGGTCGTATTCGTAATCAGAAATAAGTGGCTCGCTTAGCACATAATAGCGATATTCATGAAAGCGTAATGAATCTCTAAGCTCATCTAATTTATCTTCTTTTATTAAAGGCTTCTGAAGAAGCCTGCTTGTTGATTGCTGTAATTGTTTTGTTTGCTGTGATGAATACATAGATAAATTTAATTGCTGAAAAAAAATGATGTCAATGTTTCAGGTATAAAGTTGCTATTTTTTATTTTATGAACTATTGGAAAAGAGTTACTCCATTGCAAAAGCAAAAAAAAAGAAATAATATTAATGTGTTCTTTCTACGCAACGAAGAATTGTTGTAAATTTGTGTTTTGGAAATTCTGCTTGCCCTTACATAACACATCTTCTAAAGTTTTCTAACATGAAAAATGGACTTGTTGCAGAAATGCCTTTTAAAGAAAAAACCGAACCCACGCTTATTAAAGACGTAAAACAACTGGTTGCATCATATCCCCGGGTTCCTATAACAGTTGACTGCGTAATTTTTGGGTTTGATGATAATAAGCTGAAAGTTTTGCTCATTCGCAGCGACCTTGAAATTTATAAAGGCAAATGGAGCTTATTGGGAGACTTTGCGCATGATGATGAAGAATTGGACGATGCCGCCTGCCGTGTATTAGAAGAACGAACCGGAATGGAGGATGTATATCTTGAGCAGGTAAAAACTTTCAGCCATCCCAACCGGCATCCGGGCGGAAGAGTGCTTACCGTTGCTTATTTTTCTTTGCTGAATATTAAGCACCATCAATTAAAAATTCTTGAAAATGAGTTGCATTGGCATAGCCTGAAAAATATTCGTGAAATGGCATTTGACCATAAATTAATTTTGGATGAATGTTATGCATGGCTGCAGAAAAGAATCATGGAACATCCATTAGGTTTTAACCTGCTGCCTAAAAAATTTTCACTGCGTGAAGTTCAAAGTCTTTATGAGGCCATTCTGGATATGAAGCTTGACCGCCGGAACTTCAGAAAGAAATTTTTCTCAATGGATTTCTTTATTGATACCGGTGAATACGAAGATGATGTGCCGCATAGACCGGGGCGTTTATACAGCTTCAATTTTCAGAAATACGAGGACAATAAACGCAAATGGACAGGGATTGATTTCTAAAATTTATTTTACAAAATAAGATAGCTCACGAAATAAATTTTTTTGTTTTGTGTAAATTTTACACATTTGCATTTCTTTTATCATGCCTATAGTTTAATTTGTCAGCGCTTGTTGTATGAAAAATGCCTGTTTACAGATTGCTTCTTTCCTTGCCAAACGCTTGTAAAATAATATATACCGTTCCAATGAGCAGCAGCCAGCCTAAAAATTTTGTCTTTCATACCGCAAATCAAAATAATATAACTTAAAAGTTTAAACAAGTAAAAACTCAATTATGAATTTAAAAAGACTGCTTATCATTCCTCTGCTGCTATTGATTTTGCCAGCCTTTGCGCAGGAAAAGGTTGTAATAGGAAGTGTTACAGATTCTGCTAATAACAAGCCTCTTGGCGGTGTTACGGTTACTGCAACAGGTACAAATGTGGCTACTGCAACACTTAATAACGGAACTTTTAAATTGAATGTTCCTGCAAATGCCACAACGCTTACAATTTCTTCTATTGGATATGGAACACAGCAGGCTTCGATTGGTAATGGAACTGTAAATGTTTCTTTAGCAGGAACGGCAGGCAGCTTGAATGAAGTAGTTGTAATTGGTTATGGTACTACTAAGAAAAAAGATCTAACCGGTTCTGTTGCCACAGTGAATGAAAAAGATTTTCAAAAAGGTACTATTACTACACCGGAACAACTAATAGCAGGAAAAGTAGCAGGCGTTCAGGTTATATCAAATGGCGGTGCGCCGGGAGCAGGCAGTATTATTAGAATAAGAGGAGGTGCATCTCTTAATGCAAGCAACGACCCTTTAATTGTAATTGACGGAATTCCTCTCAGCGGTAATGGCATTTCAGGTGTAGCCAATCAACTTGCAATGATTAATCCAAATGACATTGAAACTTTTACCATTTTAAAAGATGCCGCTTCTACGGCAATTTATGGCTCAAGAGCTTCTAATGGCGTTATTCTCATCACAACTAAAAAAGGAAGAAAAGGGGCAACCCGTATTAATTTTGTTACGAATTTTTCTATTGGAACAATTGCAAAAAAACTGGACGTACTTACCGGGGATGAAATGCGCAGCTATGTAAACAACAATCCGGATGCTACTGCTGAAGATAAGGCCTTGCTTGGCACTGCAAGCACAGACTGGCAAAATGAAATTTTTCAAACCGCCATTACATCAGATAATACCATAAGTGTTACAGGTGCAGCGGCTAATATTCCTTACCGTGTTTCTTTAGGATACCTTACCCAACAGGGAATTTTAAAAACAGGTAAGCTGCAAAGAGGTTCTCTTTCTATCGGCTTAACGCCCATGCTTTTTGACAATCATTTAAGAGTTGATATAAATGTAAAAGGAACTTACACGCAAAGCGATTTTGCCAATCAGGGTGCTATCGGCTCCGCTATTTCTTTTGACCCAACTCAGTCTGTGTATAACAGCAAGGGAGGATATTTTGAATGGATACAATCTAATGGTACATTTAATCCGAATGCTCCGGCTAACCCTGTGGGATTATTAAATCAATATCATAATACAGGAAAAACTTCCCGCAGCATTGGAAATATTCAACTCGATTACAAGCTTCATTTTTTACCAGACCTTCATTTCAATTTAAACCTTGGATATGATATTGCTGAAGGGCATGGTGATTTTAGTACAGATGATAGTGCAAGACAAAGCCCTGCTTCAATTGCTAAAGATTCCACTCATGCCCCTTATTCGGGCACCAAAGGACAATACAAGCAAACGGTAAATAATGTGGTGGGTGAGTTTTATCTTAATTATTTAAAAGATATTAATTCCATTAATGGAAATATTAATGCTGTTGCGGGTTACGGATATTATGATAATAAAACAACGAGCTATAATTTTCCCTCCTATTTTCTTGATAACGATTCTCTGCCCGGCTCAACCCCAATAAATAAAACAGACATTCAGCAAAATACTTTAATCTCTTTTTACGGTCGTTTAATTTATACGCAAAGCGGCAAATATATTTTTGCAGGTTCCATTCGTACAGACGGTTCTTCCCGCTTTGCAAAAGGAAATCGTTGGGGCGTTTTCCCTTCCGGTGCATTTACATGGCGTGTTAACCAGGAGAGTTTTCTTAAAAATTCCAAGACGGTTTCAGATCTAAAGCTTCGACTAAGTTATGGAGTTACAGGTCAGCAGGATGGCTTAGGCAATTACTCTTATATTCCATTTTATTTTCAAAGTCAAAACAGCTCTCAATACCAGTTGGGTAATACTTTTTATTATGTGTACACACCCGTTGCTTACGCGGCTGATATAAAATGGGAGCAAACAGAAGCTTATAACATTGGAATTGATGTTGGCTTTCTTAAAAACAGGATAACTGCTTCCGTTGATGCATACTACAGAAAAACCAAAGACCTGCTAAATACGTTTAATATACCGTTAGGCACTAATTTTTCTAATAGGATTACTGATAATGTAGGGAATATGACCACAAAGGGTGTAGAATTGCAACTCAACGCAACGCCGGTTATGAATAAAACATTCCGATGGGATTTTTCTTATAACATTGCATATAATAAAAGAGAGATAACTAAGTTAACAGCTAACACGGATACATCTTTTGTAGGTAATTCAACCGGACCAAGTGTAGATTTTCTTGGGGATCAAATACAAATCAATTCTGTTGGTTATGCACCCTATTCATTTTATGCTTATAAGCAGATATATGGAAAAAATGGAAGTCCGATAGAAGGTTTATATGCAGATTTAAACCGTGATGGTGTTATCAATCAAAAAGATTTATATCATTATAAATCACCTTTTGCTCCGGTTACCATGGGATTTACCAATACTGTCGCTTATAAAAACTGGAGCCTGAATATGGTTTTGAGAGCAAATATTGGCAATTATATGTTTAACCAGGTGGCATCTAACAGTGGAAATGTTCGTGCCATAATAGACCCCAATCATGTAATTCATAATGTACCGCAATCAGCGTTTGAGGCAAGCTTCCAGTTACCGCAGGTGCAGAGTGATTACTATTTAACCAATGCATCGTTTCTTAAGATGGATAATATTGGATTAAGCTATGATGCAGGCAAGATTTTTAATAACAAGGCCAACCTTATAGTTGGCGCAAATTGCCAGAATGTTTTTGTAATAACAAAGTATGATGGGCTTGACCCCGAAATTTACGGCGGGGTAGATAATAATATTTATCCAAGACCCAGAACATACACATTAAGTGTAAACCTTAATTTCTAATTCATTAAATGAATAACATTATGAATAAGCTTTTTAAATTGTCAATGATATGCACAGCAGTAATAAGCACTCTATTTACTGCCTGCACCAAAGACCTTGACAGGCTGCCAAACAATGGCTTGTTTGCAGACAATGTATATACCAATGCTGCCGGCTACAAAAGCGCTCTTGCCAAAGTGTATTCAACTCTTGCGCTCACGGGAAGTAATGGACCGGGCAGCACCGATTTATCAGGAATAGATGCAGGCTTATCTGATTTCTTTCGTATGTTTTGGAATTTACAGGAGCTTACTTCTGACGAGGGAATATGTGCATGGATAAACGACCCTGGCATTTACGACCTTGATATCTCCCAATGGACAGCAAGCAATGCGTTAGTAGGAGGCTTATATAATCGCTCTTTGTATAGTGTAACGGTTGCCAATTCATTTTTAAAAGAATCTGCTCCCGATGTAGTTGCAGGGCGTGGTATTACAGGAGCAGACGCTGAAGAGATAAAACACTATGCCGCTGAAGCCAGATTTTTAAGGGCGTATCAATATTGGGTTCTTATGGATTTATATGGCAATCCTCCTTTTGTTACAGAAAATGACCCTATTGGAAGTTTCGTACCTCCGCGAATAAGCCGCACGGATTTATTTGATTATATAGAATCTCAGTTAAAAAATATTGAGCCGGATTTAGTTGCACCACAGCAAAATGAATATGGCAGGGCAGACCAGGCAGCAGACTGGGCTCTTCTTGCACGTATGTATTTGAACGCCGAAGTTTACACCGGAACAGCGCATTATTCCGATGCTCTCACTTATTCTAAAAAAGTGCTTGATGCAGGGTACCAGCTTAAACCAACTTTCAGGGAAATATTTTATGCAGATAATAATGTAAATAATACGGAAGTAATCTTCCCTATAAATTACGATGCAGCGAATACGCAGAGCTACGGCGGCACAACCTTTCTTGTAAATAGCTCTATTAACGGCGATATGGACCCTGCAAGCTTTGGAGTACCTACAGGAGGATGGGGTGGTAATCGTGCAAAGCCAACATTGCCTAATTTATTTGCAGACCAAAGCGGCAGCACCGATTCACGTGCGTTATTTTATGGTACAAAAAAAGAAGTGGATAAAGTAGATGAATTTACTGATGGGCTGCGGGTAACTAAATTCCGCAACATAAATTCTGATGGTACTGTGCCTGCTGATGCCGGTACTTTTTGCAGTATAGATTTTCCACTCTTTCGCCTGGCAGAAATGAATCTGATATATGCTGAATCATTTTTAAGAAATGGCGGAGGCGATAAAACTACCGCGCTACAATATTTTAATGCGCTGCGTGAAAGAGCCTATGGAAATACAACAGGAGATGT
Organism: Chitinophagales bacterium; assembly: GCA_038206235.1. Lineage (GTDB taxonomy): Bacteria > Bacteroidota > Bacteroidia > Chitinophagales > Chitinophagaceae > JBBRBB01. The sequence continues at coordinate 6,796 of JBBRBB010000013.1, read as the reverse complement.
TAGCGATATTGTGCTAGATGATATGCTCAATGAAAGAGGAAAAGAATTATGTTGGGAAGGCTCTCGCCGCACAGATTTAATTCGTTTTGGGAAATATACCGGCAGCTCTTATTTATGGCAATGGAAGGGTGGCGTAAAAGATGGCACCGGAATAGATAGTCATTTCAACTTATTTCCAATTCCATCAACAGATTTGGTTGCCAATCCAAACCTTATTCAAAATCCGGGTTATTAATAAATAAAAATAAATTATTCTGAAAAATGAAAACTCTCTTGAAAATTAATGCATTCGTTTTTGTTGCATCATTGCTCTTGTTGGGATGTGAAAAGGCAGAAAATAAAATATATTATGAAGGTGGAACGCCGCCTGCATTAACGGCTACTGTTGTTACAGATAGTGCAAATTTTGTGTATGCTAATCAAAATAATGTAGCATTAAATTTATCATGGACCAATCCTGATTATACATTTACTACGGGTGTAAGCTCTCTTGATGTAACATACAATATAGAAGTAGATACGCTGGGTTCAAACTTTACAAATCCATCTAAAAAAGTAATTGTTGTTAGTAAAGACTTAAGCTATTCTTTTACCGTAGCCGCATTAGATGATATAATGCTGAACCAATTAAATTTGGAAGATAGTATGTCCCATACGCTGAACATAAGAGTAGTTTCAAGTTTAGCAGGTAACTCTGCTCAGTTAGCATCTAATTCGATACAATATACTGTTGGGGCTTATGCAATACCACCAAAGGTAAACCCCCCGCCATCAGATTCATTATTCATTACCGGAAGTGCAACGGCAGGTAATTGGATGCAATCTGGTAAACCCGAATCTGTACCCGGTAATCAAATCTTCACAAGAATTGATGAAACGCATTATACAATAACCGTTAATTTGTTTGGGGGTCAGGAATATTTATTTGTTCCTGTAAGAGGTGATTGGAGCCATAAATATGCAGTACCTAACAAGTCCATTCCTAATCTTTGGCAAGGCGGTGATTTTCTGGCAGAAGCAAGCGATAATTTTCCAGGTCCTCCTACGGCTGGTAGCTATAAAATTGATGTTGACTTTCAAAAAGGAAAATTCACTGTAACACCACAATAATCAATTTAATTTATTTATAATGAAAAATATTGTAAAAGCTTTTATTTCTGTTTTAGGTTTTGCAGCAATATTAACTGCCTGCGATAAAAAAGAGAGTCTTCCTTTTTACCAGTCGGGAGTAACTCCGGTATTAACCAGCAATACCACATCAGTCGCACCGCCTGCATCAGATTCTGATAATGCTGTGCTTACGCTCTCATGGACAGATCCGAAATATGCAGTGGATTCTAACTTGCAGAAGTTCATCGTTCAGATAGATTCGGCAGGGAGAGACTTTTCTGATCCTCAAACGCGTGAAGTTACCGGCGAGTTGAGCACCTCTTTTACGGGTAAAGAATTAAATGCAATACTATTAAACCTCGGCTTTACGCTTGGCGTGCCTGGTAACATAGATATAAGACTTATCTCCTCTTATGCAAATAATAATGAGAAACGCATTTCGAATACTATCACCGTACAGGCAACAGCTTATATAATACCCCCGAAAGTTCAGCTTCCCTCAACAGGAAAATTATATATCTCCGGCAGTGCAACACAGGGTGGAACAACCGTTCCTGTACCAGTGCCTGACCAGGAACTTTCACAAATAAATGAAACGACTTATGGCGGCGTATTTTATTTAGTTGGTGGAGGAGATTACGTAATTCTGCCAAAGAACGATGGCAGCCTGGATGAAAAATATAATGTTGCCGATAACAGCATAGCAGGGCTTGAAAATGGAGGAGAATTCGGTTATAATTTAAGTGATAATTTTCCCGCCCCGGCTGCGTCAGGATGGTATAAGATAGGACTGAATTTTAGTAGCGGCACTTTTACTGTTATGCCTTACACGGAAACCTTACCTACTAGTTTATTTATTGTAGGCGACGCCACTCCAGGTGGATGGACTAGCCCTGTTCCCACGCCCTCGCAGCAATTTACACGTATAAATTCAACCAACTTTGAACTATCATTACCACTAAACGGTGGCTTCCACTATTTGCTTTTGCCTCAGAATACAGGCAGTTTTTCCCCAAAATATGGTTGTCTTGACAATACTGTTGATTCTGCAAAATGGGGAGGGCCATTATTAATATCAGGAAAAGATATTCCAGCACCAGATGAAAGCGCCACATATAAAATTGCAGTAAGTTTTTTTAGTAATACTTATGCGCTTACAAAACAATAAATGTGAGTGAGATTGAAAATCAATTATTGCCTTTCAAAGTCGCCTAAACAAGGGCGGCTTTTTATTAAATGCATATGAGCAATTCAGGAATTTAATCTCATAATACAAGCTCCACATCCTTTTTCTTAATTGTACGGTAATGCATGTTTGCTTCCCGCAGCCATTTATATCCCTGCCAAAAATTTGTATAGGGAATTCCTTTCACATAATTAATTCTGCCAATCAAATACATATCTTTCCAATGCTGTGCAATCACTTGTAAAGCCTGCGTATAGCTCATATTGCAATCATATATATGGTTAGGCTCTGCACCGGTGCCGTTGAATTCAAGTATGGAAATATTTTTCCCTTGTTTCAAATCTTCAATGCTCGTGGTTTTAATATCATATCTCCCGTAAAAAAAATTTTTTGCCTGTAAACTAATTTTATCAAATACCGCATTAAGCTTTTCATCAATTTCATTACTGTGATTTATAAATCTTGCACCGCGGTTATGATTACCTGCAATGCTGAGATAGTATTTTTCTTTTTCAGGAATTATTTTGTTTAAGTTTTGCTTATGCTTTTGTCTGTGCTCTGTTTCAAGCACGCTTGCCTTGGGATGCTTTTGAATAAGCTGTAGTAAATCAAATTTTCCATCACCCACTACATGCAAATATTCTTTTGCAATAAAGCCGGTGATTTTTCCTTTTGTTTGGTCAGGATAGCGAATATGAAATACGCTAAGCTCAAGCGGCAACTCTATCATTTCCTGTATAAGATAATTAATAGCAACAATGGAATGATATTTTTTTAGCTGTTCTGTGTTTTCAATCTTTCTGAAAAGAACTCCCTGAGTACCTACATCCGGTTTTACGGCAACAGGGAAAGATAATCCCGCATCCTGCATTTGCCGCATTATATTTTCAAAGATTTGATTGGGCTGAATAAAAATGGTAACAGGATAAAGCTCTTTTGGTAATTGCCTGTACATGGGTTCTTTTGAATCTCCTTCAAAACCGGAAAACTCTAAAGTGGGGTCAACGTTTGAAAAAAACCAAAAGCATCCGCAGCGAATAGAATAATAGAGCCATAAAAAACCAAGAGGTGCATAAATTACATGAAAAGGCCAGGTTTCCCAATGGGTTATCCGTCGCCAGAGATTTTTCAATATCCCAAATTTTTAAGGAATCAAAAATAAGGCTATAAAATAAAGATGTGTGCACAAAGGTTATTAGCCTTATTTTTACTGCATAACCATTTTTTATGTTGTATTCGATGACTGGCTACGGAAGGGCGGAGCAAACCATACATGATAAAGCATTTTTGATTGAAGTGCGTGCTCTTAACAGCAAACAATATGATGCACGTGTATTTCTTCCCGCCTTATTAAAACCTTATGAGATTGAAATACGTAATATATTGAATGAAGGATTAATCCGGGGCAATATTGAATGCGTTATCACACTTAAACAAAATGGTGCTGCTGCCAAACCGGTTTCTATAAATACTGAGCTTTTAAAAGCATATTATAAACCCGTTGCAGAAACAGCCAGTGAATTGGGTGTTTCTGCTGATAATATTTTAAATGTATTGTTGAAATTGCCTGATGTTTTTATACAATCAACAGAAAAGCTTAGTGAGAGTGAATGTGAAGAGTTTAAAAAACTTCTTACGCTAACTATTTCAGAATTAAGTGAACACCGCAAAGATGAAGGAAATAGTATAGAAGACGACCTGAGAGTGCGCATTGCAAACATTGAAGCGCAGCAGGGAATTATTACACAGCTTGAACCAATGCGTCGCATAAAAATAAAAGAAGGACTTATAAAGGTTTTGGAAGAAAATGTAGGAAAAGAAAATTATGACCCCAATCGTCTTGAGCAGGAATTGATTTATTATATTGAAAAGATTGATATAAGCGAAGAGCAGGTAAGGCTTAAAAATCATTGCGATTACTTCAACACAGTTTTAAATGAAATGGAAATAAGCAAAGGCAAGAAACTTTCGTTTATTCTGCAGGAAATAGGGCGTGAAATAAATACCACCGGCTCCAAAGCGTATGATGCAACAGTGCAACAATGTGTTGTGCTTATGAAAGATGAATTGGAAAAAGCGAAAGAGCAGGTGCTGAATGTGTTGTAAGGTATCAGCGATCAGCTATCAGGCATCAGCAGATAGGAATTTGGTACTAAGGCTTTCAGCTTCAGATTAAATGAGATTTATTTGTTTCTTGTTCCTCGTTTATCGTTTGTCGTTGAACTTATCAACTAATCAGCTTTTCAACCGTCAACATTTTAACCTCGTTTCTTGTTTTTGTTTAGCAATGTGTAAACTACAATCATTAAAAACAACAACTGCATTTTTCATAGCAACATTGCTCTTTTACTCATGTGATACTATTGATGTGTTTGAACAAACAAAAAGCATTAACAAACAGGAGTGGGAAAGTTCAAAAACGCTGAGCTTTACTTTTTTTTTAGGAGATAGTACAGCATTTTATAATATTGATATAGTGCTGCGCCACACCGATGCTTATCATTATAATAATATCTGGCTTACAATAACCACAAAGAATCCCGGAGATTCTATTGCTAAATCACAGCGTGTAAATCTGCCTCTTGCAGCTAATGCAAAAGGCTGGCTGGGTGCAGGGTTTGATGATATAATAGAGCAGCGGGTGCTTTTGAATACCCGGCCGGTTCGTTTAAAACCGGGAAACTATACCTTTACCATTGAGCATATTATGCGTGAAGACCCATTGAAATATGTGGTAAATGCAGGAATTCGTATTGAAAAAGTGATTCAGTAAATGGCTGTGGGGACACAGCCAACGGCACTAGCGCCTGCGTTTGTGTCCCCACAAACGTTCTTATGATGATTGATTTTTAAAATTTTAACCAGCTTCTAAGATGAAAAATCAGAAAAAAAAATTACTAAACAAAACTTTTGTAAACATAATGTAATGTGTAAATTTGCGTTTGTATCAAAACGCAGGTTCCCCCTTTGAATGATTGAAAATTGCTAACTATTTTTAATATCCAATATTCAGAAGTCAGAAGACTGCAGATAATTTATGAAAGAAAATACTGTCGTACCCGCATTTGATGTAAACAAGTTCCGGAAAAGCTTAAAGGAGCAAAATGAGTATGCCCGTGAAATAAGGCCTCTTTTGCCGAAACATATTTTTAAACCTTCTCCTCAAAGACTAAAATGGTTTTTTGCTCATTCTCTCATTATTATTTTAAGTGTATATTTTATTTTAACTATTGATTCGTGGATACTGTGTCTGCTTCTTTCAATAACAGTGGGTCATAGTTTTGCATGCGTGTTTTTTTTAGGACATGAAATTGCTCATGGCACTGTTGTAAAAGATAAGAAGCTGATTATATTTTTCAGTACAATTTGCTTTGCCCCTTTTGGCCTGCATGGTAAAGCGTGGGTATATGCACACAATGGCAAGCATCATTTGAATACACAGCACTCTGTAAAAGACCCTGATTGTTTTGGAAACAAAAAATACAGGTATAATAAAATACTGCAGCGCATGACAAAATTTTTACCGGGAAGCGGTTCGCCATTAAGCTACTTTTTTATGTTTTGGTATTTTTCTTTTTATGCGATATACATAGTATGGATATATAAGCCTTCTATTTTCACGAATAGGAGAGATAAGATTGAGTCGAGATTATTTTTAATTTTGGTTTATGCTCTTTGGATTCTATTCTCTGCTCTCGCAATGCCTTTTGGCTTTTTGTACCTTTTTCTTATTCCTCTTCTCATAAGCAATTTTGTAGTTATGAGTTATATCTCAACCAATCATTTTCTAAATCCGCTCACATCAGAAGTAAATGATTCATTGGTAAATTCACTTACAGTGAAAACCTATAAAATATTTAATGTGTTGCACATGAACTTCAGTTACCATGTGGAGCATCATGTTTTTCCTTATGTAAATCCGAAATACGCACCTCTTATTTCCAGGGCCTTAAAAGAAAAATTTCCGAATGAATATAATGAAATGTCTCAGGCAAAAGCAATTAAACTATTATATCAGCGTCCTAAGTTTTATCATGATGAGGTTACTTTGATTAATCCTGAAAACAAACAAAAATATCCTACTATAATACTCGATGATATAATTTAATAAAAAGTTATTTGGGCTTAATATTACTTGATATAAAATCAAATGCCTCTGAAAAATAATCAGAGGCATTTAGCATTAACGAGTAAAAAGAAATTAAAATAATATTATCGTTATTTGAAAATTACCGTATGGTTTTCAGTTATAGAACCAAGCTTACATTCTAAATAATAAGTTCCCGGAGTTAATGTGCCCAGGTGAAAATGGCCATTATTAAGTCCTTTCACCGCTGTCATTTCTGTTTGCTTCACGAGCTGACCTTTTGAATCGTATAATTTCACTAACATGCTGCCCTCTGCATCCGCATTAAACTGCAGCATTAAATGACCTGGATTGCTTATGGGATTCGGGCTAAGGCTTGTAATGAGCTTTGTGGTTGGATCCGCTTTTGTAAA
>JBBRBB010000012.1:0-117013 GCA_038206235.1 Chitinophagales bacterium | reverse complement strand
AGTAAGTGGCATCAACCCGCAAGTGAATGTTACTGCTCTTCAAAATTTTTACTTCCGGAGCCTTCTCTAAAAAGACGTAAAAAGTTCGTTGAAGCGTGTCAATTGATAAGCCGCTATCACGACTCAACGTCTTAAAAATTTGTCGTTCCAAAATCCATTTCCTAAACCAAACAAAACGGTTTTCTAAACGTTGATCAGAATCATTGCGAGTAAATAAAATGCCACATTCCTTGCATTTAAAACGCTGCTTCCCGGACTGTCTACCCCACCTGATAACAGTCAAACTTCCACAAGCCCAACAACGCTTTTTTTAGATTTTTCCATTTGCAAAAAAAGTTTAGTGAAACCGGTTTCACTAAACTTTAAAAAAACCCTTAACCAGCAAGGATTACAAAAGATTTTACCAACTATTTTCCAGTATTATGCCAATAATTTCGACCGATAAAAAAATAAAATATTTCTTCAAAAAATTTAGACAAGGAAATTTTCTACGAAATGGCTTATCTGTTTTAAACGATTATAATTTATGGAATAAGAAATGAACTTACCATCGCGGCTTGTAACAACAATATTTGCACGCCTTAAAATGGCGAGATGCTGCGAAGTAACGGATTGCTCCAGCCTGAGCTTTACATAAATATCAGTAACGGTCATTTTTTTGTGTTCATCGAGCAGTTTGATGAGTTGAAGTCTGAGCTTATGATTTAAGGCCCGGAGTATCATAGCAGCTTTTTTCATGTGCAGGAAATCAATTCTCACATTTTCGTTTGTGTCTGGATTGTTTACAATAACAACATGGAATGGTGAATTCATACACTTGGTTTGCGGGGTGAGTAAATTGTAGCAGGGCTTTACAAAGTTATTTAAAAAAATTATTTATACATAATATACTATGATAAAATTATTCTTTGTTGAATGATTGTGTTTGCGTGTTGTAAAAAGGCTTTAGATAAAAAGGTTCGCAATAAGCAAGGTCCGCAAAGTCTTTTGCAAAATAAGCACGCAGAGCAAGTGGTACAAGATGAGATGCTTTATGAATTACAGGAGAGGAAATAATATTTAGGTGCTTTATTAAAGAAGATGCTTTTTTACTTCCGCTGCCTGAAAAAATAATGGTATGATATTTTCGCTCTTCATCAAATATATTTTCGCGAAGAATAATTGCTTTAGGTGATTGTATGATATTAAGTTTATCATCATATAAAGCGGTAAAGACTTCCATGCGACGGGCATCAATCATGGGGCTAAACAAGGTTGATTGGTTGATTGGTTGATTGGTTGATTTATAGTGTTGTATTGCAGCTAAAGCCATAACCTCTAATGTGTTTATTAAAATAAGCGGTTTGTTTAATGCGTAACATAAACCCTTGGCAGTTGATAAACCTACTCTTAAACCGGTATAACTTCCGGGGCCGGCGGAAACAACGATGGCGTTTATAGTTTGTCCACAGGACTCTGCGGGTAGTTTGTCCACAGGACTCTGCGAGTGGTTTGTGGCTTGTAGTAATCTTTGAATTGCGGGTTGTATAAACGCTGCATGATTTTTCTGATCAGGGTTGTGTTCAATAGCAAGTATTTCTTCATCATTGCTTACACATACGCTGGCTTGTTCTGTTGCGGTATCAATGCTGAGAAGTAAAGGCAAGTTTAATGTTTTGAAGTTCAAAGTTTCAAAGTTTCAAAGTTTCAGAGTTTGCGAGTTTACAAGTTCATTGTTTTTGGATTTGATGAAAAGTGTAATACCGATTGTGTATCTGTAATAGTCCAATAAATTGGACTAAACAGCTACTACATCGGCATTATACCAGATAAGTTGGATTAATTTGAAAATACAATTAGTATAAGAATAAATATTTATTAAGGATGTAATCATTACTTTAATCTAACACGCAAATTTAAAGTTTCAGAGTTTACAAGTATATCAATTTGCAAGTTAGCGAGTCAAGAAGTAATCACTATTTTAATTCAACATTATTTATTTCCTTATTGTTATTTTTCAAATCATTTTTAAGTAAGTTGCTGAATATGGCTGCGCCGTCACGGTTTAAATGGTCAATATCTCTAAAACACCTATCGGGCAATGAAATGTTTGAGTAATCAAACAACGGAATATCACTGTAATATTCTTTATAATATGAATAGTATTTATTAATATCATGCGATTGTTTTGATAAAGAATAAACCGGAACATTCAAAAATATTAGTTGAACATTTTTGTCTTTACACAATCTTACTATCTTATCGAGATACAACATTTGATACTTACCGCCGAAATCACTGTTGTATGAATTTGTAACGGTTCTTTTTAAGTTGATATCTTCATATAGTTTATGTTGGCCTGTTGGTCTGAAGCCTCCAAGGTCTAAATCTTTATAAGTAAGGTTATTTTTAAATGCTTTAATAAAACGTTGCCTGCTTTCATAAGGGAATTTCAAAATACTTGAGTAAAAAGAAAAATGAGTTGCAAATAAAGATAGCTCCTGTTCATCAATATAAGGGAAGTAATGAGACATTTTTCCTATCAAATATTTATCGTCCAAAACCCATTTTTCAGTTTCTTTTTTCAGACTATGAAAATTGTAAGCTACTATAACAGTATCTATTTTATTGGCCTCAAGAAATTTTTGCAGCTTTATATAGCTGTATAAATATGCATCTGCAGCAGCAGACATGTTTAAACAATTTGATATAATAGAATCGTTTACCGCTAATGCCGTATGGGAATCACCCAACACTAAAATGTTTTTATTTTTTGATATTTTGAATGAAGCCTTATGACTTATTACGTAAGAGCAGATTATTAATATCATATTTAACGATAAAAAAAGCAAACAAAACCTCGTGATATTAATAATGAATTTTTCCATGTTTTATTAAAATTGAAAATAGATAAAGCCCTGTTGTGCGGCTCCATACCAAAGTATCGCCCAAAGTATAGTAAAATAATATCCCCACCGAACATATCTTGGAAAAGGGGTTTCTCCCAATTGCAGTGCATGTGGCTTACTTCTGTTGAGCCATTCCATAACAATCATTACCAAAATAAAAAATGGCAAATAAAATTCGGCTCCTTCAATTTCAGTAAACCTCGGTGAAGAAAATATTGATTTTTGAAAAATATGTTTAATATAAGAGAATGCATCACTGATAGTTTTTGCACGAAAGAATATCCATGCAAAAAGTGTAAGAATAAAAGTGCTTACAATTTGAAAGAATTCTTTTAAGCTCGGCAGCAACTTTTTCTCATCAATTATATTAAGATTTTTTCTGTTGCTCGCGGTTAATACCAGCGGTAAAAAATAGAGAGCATTTAAAAAACCCCATGCAATAAATGTCCAGTTAGCGCCATGCCAGAAACCGCTGATAAGAAAAATAATAAATGTATTTCGAATCACTTTCCATTTAGAGCCTTTGCTTCCACCCATCGGAATATAGAGATAATCGCGAAACCATGTTGTTAATGATATATGCCAGCGACGCCAGAACTCAGCAATATCTCTGGAGAAATATGGATAAGCAAAATTTCTCAATAGTTCAAAGCCAAACAATCTTGCGCAGCCGAGAGCAATATCAGAGTACCCGGAAAAGTCAGCGTAAATTTGAAAAGCAAAATAAACTGCACCAATAACCAGCTCACTCGCCGGTAATGCTTGATAATGCTGAAAAATATAATTTACATAGATAGCGCAGTTATCAGCAATCACAATCTTCTTAAAAAATCCCCAGAGCATCTGGCACAATCCATCAATCGCTTTTTTATATTGAAATTCACGCTTCGTTGTTACCTGCGGCAGTAAATGCGCTGCACGCTCAATGGGACCTGCCACCAACAACGGAAAGAAGCAGACGAACAAAGAATAATCAATATAATTTTTAATGGGTTTTACTTTACCATTATAAATATCGAATACATACGACATGCCATGAAAAGTATAAAATGAAATGCCCACAGGTAACACAACAGTAAGAAAGAAGGGATTCACCGTAATTCCAAAATTAGCCATCATGTCCTGGAAATTGTGAGCAAAGAAATTATAATATTTAAAGAAGCCGAGAACAAGCATATTATTAAGCACACTGAGCCACAGATATAATTTTTTATTTTTTTTGTGTAGATAAGCTGGCCAAAAAAATAATCAATAAAAGTGGAGAGCATTACGAGGAAAACAAACCGCCAGTTCCACCAGCCATAAAAAAAATAGCTCGCTATTAAGAGAAAAAGATTTTGTGCATGCAAATTCTTTTTAAACACAAACCAATACAGAAAAAAAACAATGAGCAGGAAAAAAAGAAAAGGCGAAGAATTAAAAAGCATAGTGGGATGTTACAGATTTATTTTTCTTTCATTCCGGTTAAAAAGCATTCATTGGCGAATTAAATTTGGAAAGCGGTAAAAGTAAAAAAATCACTAACTATTTTTGTCCACCTTACCAGAAAAAGTTGAATTTAATTTTTGGGAATACCGGCTTCAACTCCTTTTTCATTTTTTGTTTTCTGAGATTGCAATTAATCAGGCACTTCTACTCCGTAAAGTTTTTCAACTATTTTATTTATTTCTTTTTGGAGCGCATCAATTTTTATTTGGTTGTGTTCTTTGTGGTCTGTCAACTCTTGAATTTCATCAACTCTTTTTATTATGCTGTCGTAAATTTCTTTCTCTCCTTTGTTTCACAAGTTGGTCATCACATTTAGAAACTCAATGATCATTTAGCGCCAAACCTCTTCGCTGAAATTCTTTCCAGTTAAGGTATTCATCATCCACTCTTCGCTCTACCATGGTAATGCAATCTTCCACAGGGCACATGAGCTGGCAGAGGTTGCAGCCCACACATTCCTCCTCCTTTATGGCATAAGTGTTATAAGGCTTGCCATAAGTGAGACTAATAGATTGGTGCGATGTGTCTTCACAGGCAATGTAACACAAACCGCAGTGAATACATTTATCCTGGTTAATATTAGCAACATGATGATAGTTTATATCAAGGTCTTCCCAATTGGTGAGTGTTGAAACAGACTTGCCGATGAAATCATAAATTGTTTTGAAACCTTTTTCATCCATCCAGTTATTCAATCCTTCACACATATCTTCAATAATTCTGAAACCATATTTCATAGCAGCGGTGCAAACCTGCACAGTTGTTGCGCCGAGAAGCATGAACTCCGCAGCATCTTTCCATGTGCTGATTCCGCCAATACCTGAAACAGGAACTTTTTTCGTAACCTCATTCTGACTAATGGTTGCCAAAAATTTTAATGCAATTGGTTTTACTGCGGGTCCGCAATAACCGCCAAACACACTCTTGCCTGCAACATAAGGATTGGGAACGAAAGTGTCGAGGTCAATGCCTGTTACTGATTGAATAGTGTTGATGAGAGAGAGTGCATTGGTGCCTGCTTCAACAACGGCTTTTCCTGTGGGCACAACTGAATGCACATTGGGAGTGAGCTTGGTAATTACAGGAATATGTGCAGCTTCCATAACCCACTCAACAACCATTTTAGCGATTTCGGGGTCTTGTCCAACGGTGGCGCCCATGCCTCTTTCAGTCATGCCATGCGGACAACCGAAGTTGAGCTCAAGTCCGTGTGCGCCGGTATCTTCAACTTGTTTTATTAATTCGTGCCAGCTATCTCTGTCATTATCTGCCATGAGAGATACAATCATGGCACGGTCGGGAAAAAGTTTGAGCACTTCTTTTATTTCTTTGATATTGATTGCGAGTGGTCTGTCGGAGATGAGTTCAATATTATTAAAGCCCATTACTCTTGTGTTATTAAAATTTACTGCAGAGTAACGTGAGGAAACATTCTTCACCTGAGAACCAAGCGTTTTCCATACAACACCGCCCCAGCCTGCTTCGAAGGCTCTTAATACATTGTAGGCTTTGTCTGTAGGCGGGGCACTTGCCAGCCAAAATGGGTTAGGGGATTTTATGCCAAGGAAATCTGTCTGAAGCGAAGCCATACTTTTATTTTAAATATTTATTCTGCAAAAAAAGCTTTGAGTATTTGCCACGAATGCACGAATGTTCACGAATAAGCTAATAAACCAATCGCTGATATTCTAACTTTCCTCTTGCAAAGTTTACAACCAATGCAAGTTTGTTATTAGATACTTTTAAGTAGTTAATTCCTCTGGAAATATCTTCATCTGTTATTGCCTTTACACATCTTACTTCCAAAATAATTTTATCGAATACTACAAAATATGCATAAAATTTATGGGGCAGCAAAATACCCTTATAATAAACAGAATATTCTTTTTCCCGTTCATAAAAAATTTTGCTTGCTTTAAATTCAATCTCCAACGCATCTTTATAAACAATTTCTGAAAAGCCGTGCCCAAGCTCATTATGCACTTCCATGCACTTACCAATTATGGTGTATGATTCTTCTTTGTAAATTATTTCACTCATATGTATGTCTGTATTTATTCGTGCTGATTCGTGTATTGGTGGTAGATAAATTTTAGTATTGCTTTTGCCCCATCTTTCCCGGCCTGAACAGCATCCACCACTTCTTTCCCACCATTTACACAATCACCGCCTGCAAATACACCTTTAATATTTGTTGATAAATCTTTATTGATTAATATTTTGCCTTTTGAATTTTTGATTTCATTTGTGCTCACCAATTCTTCAAATGGCTTTTGACCTGTGGCTTTAATAACCATATCAACTTCAAGAGTAATTGTTTCACCTGTTGGTTCAGGAGCGGGTTTGCCGGAGTAGTCAGGAGTACCTAATTTCATAACATCACAAACCAAAGCTTCCACTTTCCCGTTGCCAATAATTTCTTTTGGTGCAGCTAACCAAACCATTTTACAACCGTCGAGTTTGGCGATGTCTAATTCAAACTGAGTACAATTTTTTTCAGCTTCGCTTCTGCGATAAACCATCGTTACTTCTTTTGCACCGAGGCGTTTTGCTTGTGTGGCAGCGTCAATCGCAGTCATGCCCATTCCAATTACTGCTACTTTATTACCAATAGGAATTTCAGGATAACTTTTGCTTCTGAGACTATAGATAAATGTGATTGCATCTTCAACGCCCTGCAACTCTTCACCGGGAATATTTAGCTTGTTTGCTAAGCCAACACCAATTCCTAAATAGACTGCATCATATTCTGCCTGCAATTTCTGCAGCGTAATATCTTTTCCTAATTCATGATTGTACTTTATTTCAATGCCGCCAAGTGATGTAATAAAATCAACTTCATCCTGGCAGAATTCAGGAGTTACTTTGTAAGCAGCAATGCCATAAGTCATTAAGCCGCCGCCTTTGCTCTCTTTTTCATAAACCGTTACATCAATTCCCTCTCTTGATAAAACATGAGCACAACTCAATCCTGCAGGGCCTGCGCCCACAACGGCAACTTTTTTACCACTAGGGGGCTTACGCTCAAACAATTTCCATTTTTCTTTAATCGCTTTTTCTGTTGACCAGCGCTGCAGCTTTGCAATTGCAATTGGCTCTTCATGCAATAGATTATATACACATGAGCCTTCGCATAGCTTTTCTACCGGACAAACTTTTGAACAACCTCCGCCAAAAATATTGGACACAAAAATGGTGTGAGCCGAACCTTTGATGTTATCTGTTGTTATTTGCTTGATGAATTTAGGAATGTTGATACTTGTAGGGCAGGATTTAATGCAGGGTGCATCATAACAAAATATGCAGCGATTAGCTTCAACCAGTGCAGCCTCCTTGTTATTAAAAGGCGGATGAATGTCGCTGAAATTTTGTTCGTATTGCTCTGCAGTTAACCTATTATTCTGTATAGCCATATATTTTATTTAACGGAGAGAAGAAGAAATGAGCAACATTATTTCATTTCAACTCCATATTTTTCAATTTCGTTTCTTAGTAGATACGATTCATTAAAAGATTTTTTAGTAAATGGATGTGGCTCAATTCTCATATCCACTTGTCTTCTCATTTTCATCAGGTCTATTTGCAGGTCAATTATATCGTAATTATTTTTTATAAGAATAGGAATATCTATATCGCTATTCGCGTAATTGTTTTCCCTCGCATACGAGCCAAACAACCACGCTTTTTCAACAGGATATTTTTTTGATACTATGTTAATAAACCTTTCTGCAATTATTTGAGCCTCTCTTTTATCCATTGTCGTAGTATTTTAATTTTTATACAGTTTATTAAACACCCCTTTAGGGGATGGGGGTTTATAGTTCTACAAGCTTTCCATACGTCTCCGGTCTTCTGTCCCTGAAGAATTGCCAGGTGGCTCTTACTTCTTCTATCATATCCAAATCAAATTCTGCAACGAGCAATTCATCGTTATCTTCTGATGCCTGTGCAAAAATTTGTCCCCGCGGATCAACGAAGTATGATGAGCCATAAAACTTGCCGAGATTCCACGGCTTCTCTTCACCAACACGATTGATGCAGCCCATAAAATATCCGTTGGCAGCCGAATGTGCCGGCTGCTCAAGCTTCCATAAATACTGCGACAATCCGGCAACGGTTGCAGAAGGATTGTAAACAATCTCTGCACCATTCAAACCCAACACTCTTGCGCCATCAGGAAAATGTCGGTCGTAACATATATACACGCCAACCTTCGCATACCTTGTCTGAAACACAGGATAGCCAAGGTTTCCAGGCTTGAAGAAAAATTTTTCCCAAAAGCCGGATGTATGCGGGATATGATTTTTTCTGTATTTGCCAAGATAAGTTCCGTCGGCATCAATCACTGCAGCGGTATTATATAAAACGCCAGCTTGTTCTTTTTCATATACAGGAATAATCATCACCATGCTGTATTTTTTTGCATACACTGTCAATCGCTCTGTTGTAGGACCAGGAATCGTTTCTGCAGATACATACCATGCTTTGTCTTGCCCGGGACAGAAATAAGGTGTATTAAAAATTTCCTGCAGACATAAAATCTGTACACCTTGTTTGCCTGCATCTTCAATAAAAGGAAGATGTTTTTGCAGCATGGCCTCTTTTATTTCTTCAACAGTTCCCTCGCCTTCTGTTTTAGGAAGCGACATTTGAATTAGTCCTGATTTGATGATACGTGGCATAGTTGTTATTAATTTTTTTTGGTACCGAATTTTGTTTTTCAACCACTAAGGCACAAAGTCGCGAAGTTTCACTAAAGCTTGTATTTTTTGTGCCTTAGTGTTTTTGTGGCTTAGTCTAAATCTTTCCACTCACTTTTTTCCGTTTAATAAATTTTCCATATCCTTTATCAATTAAACATTTATTATCATCAATAGCAATTTCTCCTCTCAACAAAACTGTTTTTACTTTTCCTGTTACTTCCCAACTTTCATATCCTGAATAATCAACATTCATGTGATGTGTTTTGGCTGAGATAGTGTGCCTTTCATTCGGGTCAAAAATTATTATGTCTGCATCCCTGCCAACTGCAATCGTTCCCTTACGCGGAAACATACCAAATATTTTTGCAGGATTCGTACAAGCTATTTCTACATATTTATTTAATGTGATTTTATTTTTTGCAACGCCTTCACTAAACAAAAGCTCCATCCTGTTTTCAATAGCGGGATGTCCGTTTGGAATTTTCGAAAAATCTTTTTCACCCATTTTCTTTTGCTGCCACATAAACGGACAGTGGTCTGTAGCAACAACCTGCACCAATCCCTGATTAATACCTGCCCATAATGTTTCCTGGTCTTTCTTTTGCCGCAGCGGCGGACTCATTACCCACTTGGCACCTTCAAAATCTTTTTCATACAATGATGCATCGAGTATTAAATATTGAATGCAAGTTTCAACAAACATTTTTTGATTTCTTCTGGTTGCATTGCGAACTGCATTCAATGCGCCTTCACAAGTTAGGTGAACAATGTACCCGGGACAACCGGTATAATTCGCCATATCAACAAAACGCTCTGCTGCTTCTGCTTCCGTTACTTCGGGCTGAGATAAGTAATGATATAATGGAGAAAGCTTTCCTTCTTCTCTGTGCTTCTGGATTAAGTAATCAATCATGTCTCCATTTGTTGCATGTACATTGATTAATCCGCCATGTTGTTTTACTTCTTCCATTAATCCAACCATCTGCCTGTCATCAATCATTAAAGCGCCTTTATATGCCATGAAAGTTTTGAAAGATGTGATGCCCTCATCTTCTATAAAGTGTCTTATTTCTTTTTTTGTGTTCTCATTAAAATCAGTAACAGTTATATGAAAGCTGTAGTCACCTACGCAATTATTATTACTGCGTTTTCTCCATTCGTCCAGAGCTGCTTGCAACGAGTTGCCTTGCTTTTGCAGTATGAAATCAATCACCATAGTTGTTCCGCCAAAGAGTGCGGCTCTTGTTCCGGTTTCGTAATTATCGCTGGAGAATGTTCCCATGAAAGGCATATCCAAATGCACATGCGGGTCAATGCCACCGGGAAAAACGAGTTTGCCTGAAGCATCAATTTCAGTATCTGCTTTTACAGATAAGTTTTTGCCGATAGTATGTATTGTTTCGTCTTCAACAAATATATCGGCTGTGTAATCTGCATCAGCAGTGATGATTCTTCCGTTTTTAATAAGTATAGACATAATTACCTCACCCTCGTTCCCTCTCCAAAAGGAGAGGGAGGTCAGGCTTTTTATTAAATTAATAAATTCAGTTTTTTACATTTCAACTTTAGGTTCTATATTCAACACCTCAACAACTTCTACATTTTCTTTTTCATAAACAACCCTTTTCCTTTTCATCATCAACATATAAACAATTCCGCTTACAAAAAATCCAACAAACCATGCATAATGATATAAGTCAGAAATCCATGCAGGAAATGCTGTTGCACTTACAACTTTAATAGTCAGCAAGAACCCGGGAATGTTTGGAAGTATTCCAAGCAACAATGCAATAATGGCTTTGCTGTTAAACCCTTTATCGAAAGTGTATTGCCCATTATGCTGATACAATTCTTTTGTATTAAGTTGTTGCTTGCGAATGAAATAATAATCGGCTATCATGATTCCACCAACAGGACCAAGCAAGCTTGAATAACCAACAAGCCATGTAAAAATATAACCGCTTGGGTCTGCAATTAATTTCCATGGAAAAATACAAATGCCAATAGTGCCCGTAATAAATCCGCCGATTTTAAAATTTATTTTCTTTGGAGCAAGATTAGCGAAATCATTTGCAGGGCTTACAATGTTTGCTGCAATGTTTGTTGCAAGAGTTGAAATGGCTACAGCGAGCATAGCAATGCTTACTAAAATTTTATTCTCAAATCGCCCCGCAAGCACAACAGGATCCCAAATTGTTTCTCCATAAATAATCATTGTTGCTGAAGTAACAACTACACCAATAAAAGCAAACAATGTCATTGATGAAGGAAGCCCAATTGCCTGTCCGTTAATTTGTGCCTTCTGACTTTTTGCATAACGGGTGAAGTCAGGAATGTTGAGTGAAAGCGTTGCCCAAAAACCAACCATGCCTGTCAATGCAGGAAAAAAGAAATTCCAGAATTCTTTGCTTGTTGCAAACTTTGAAGGTTCTTTTAAAATCGGTCCCAAACCATTGCTGGCATTGATTGCCCAGAACAATAAACCCAAAGCTGCAAGAGGTAAAAAGATTGCTTTAAAAACTAAAAGCTTTCTTATGCTTTCAACACCGAGATAAACAATGAACATATTGAGTAACCAGAATAAAAAGAAACAAATCGCAGGACCTGTTGCCAATCCAAATGATGCCGGAAAAATTTGTGGCAAGGTTTCTAATGAAGGTATCCAAAGCCTTAGCATTTGATACAGCGCAAATCCTCCAATCCATGTTTGAATACCAAACCATCCGCAGGCAACAATTGCCCGAAGCATTGCGGGAATGTTTGCACCCTTGACACCAAAGCTTGCTCTTGCAAAAACAGGAAACGGAATTCCATATTTAGCACCCGCATGTCCATTCAAGAGCATTGGAATTAAAACAACAGTATTGCCAAGAAATATTGTAAGTATTGCCTGCCACCAGTTCATGCCGCCACCAATGAGTGAACTTGCAAGCATGTATGTAGGAATACACAAGCTCATGCTAATCCAAAGCGCTGTATAGTTCCATGTATTCCATGTGCGTTTTGATTGCGGCACAGGAGCAAGGTCTTCGCTATAGAGAGAGGAGCTTGTTATATTTATATTCTCTTTTATATTCTCTACCATTAATTATTTTGAATGTTGAATATTGTATAATGAAATAAATAATTCAATGCGATATCATGATTAAACCAAATGCTGAAGCTATTTCAAGTAAATCCGGTTATATTTTTTCATTATTCGTATCACTGCTTCTTTTGGCAGTTCATAAACAGTGTTGCCATTAATGCCAATTAATGTTTTGCCCGCAAATAGTGCATTGATGATTGCCTCTTCCGTTGCCTGAATGGTGGCTGCAAATAGTGAATTCATCAGGTCGTTAGGCATTGTAGTAATCTGCTCTTCTTCTGTATTGCTAAAAGCATTTTTGTTGGCTGTTGAAAAAGCAATGAAAATATCTCCTGAGCCATTGCCGCCAATGCCGCCGGTTCGTGTAATGCCCAGTGGAATTCTTTGTGCCAATCTTTTTAACTGGTTTGGCAACAAAGGTGCATCCGTAGCAAGTACAACAATGATAGAGCCTGTTTCAAATTGCGGCGCCATGCGAATAGCGCCTGTTGAAGGGTCGTCAATTTTAACTGCTAATGTATCCTGCAATTCTTTTCCAACAGGTACACCTGCTATCGTTAACTGCGACCGGGATCCGTGATTTGCCTGTACTAAAATACCCACAGTATAACCACCAAATTTTTTATCAATCACTCTTGAAGAAGTTCCAATCCCGCCTTTAAAATTATAGCACATCATGCCTGTTCCGCCACCAACGCCTCCCTCTTCAACTGCACCCGAATCAGCATTATTAAGAGCTTTAAAAACATCTTCCTTAGTTACATGTTGTCCGTTGATGTCGTTGAAAAGACCATCATAAGTTTCTGCCACAACAGGGTAAGCATACCAGTAATCTTTGTAAAAAGGAGTGTAATAGTGATGCTCATTCATCCATTGCCATGCCGCATCACGAACAATGCCTACACTGCCTGTGTTGGTAATAAGAACAGGCGTTTCTAAAAATCCTGATTCAGTTATCCAGTGAGTGCCCGTCATATCTCCATTGCCATTTAATGTATACCAGTTGGCATACACAGGCGCAAACTCCTTTCCACGCGGAAGAATAGCAGTTACGCCTGTTCTTACGGGGCCGCTTCCCTGCACTAATGCACCGTTACCTTTTATTAATGTAGTTTGTCCAACGGTTACACCAGTAACATCTGTGATTGCGTTTAATTTTCCGGGGATGCCGTCAAAAGGAATTCCATAATCCCGTGCTCTTTTCGCCTGACTAAACACGGAAGTAAGAAATAATAAAAGAAAAAGAGTGGATATAAATTTTCGTAACATTTTTTCTGATTAATTGATTACATGTTCATCTGCGATTTCAATGGCTTTTGAAATAATATATAATCCTTCATCAATTTGTTCTTTGGTGATGCACAACGGCGGTGCAACAAAAATATAATTCCATCTTACAAAAGTGTACATGCCAAGCTCTTTAATTTTAGCAGCCACTTTATTCATCAAAACCATTTCATCTGGCTTTGCATTGAAACACGCCATCGGTTCTTTGGTTGTTTTGTTCTTCACCAATTCAATGCACCCTAATAAACCTGTATTTCTGAAATCACCAATGCTTGGTTGTTTTGATTTCATCTCTTGCATTCTTACATCAATATATTTTCCCATTGCTGCGGCATTCTCAATTAGATTTTCATCTTCATAGATTTTCAAAACTTCTAAACCTGCAGCGCAACTAACAGGATGCGCTGAATAGGTAAGTCCGAGCCACAACACACGGTCATCAAAATGTTTTGCGATTTTATCGCTTACTATTAAAGCTCCTAAAGGAATATAGCCTGCGGTAATCCCTTTTGCAGTTGCAATCATATCGGGAATCACTCCATAATTATCAACTCCGAACCATTTGCCTGTTCTTCCAAAACCGCTCATTACTTCATCGGCAATTAATAAAATATTATGCTTATCACAAAGTGCTTTTATCTTTTGTAAATAATCGGGCGGATATTTTATACAACCACTTGAACCGCTTTCGCCTTCCATAATAATTGCGGCAATGTTTTCCGGACCTTCAAATTCAATTACACGCTGTACATGACTTACACATTCTCTATGACACAACTCCGGTCCCGGTTGCCCCCATGGACAGCGGTAACAAAACGGGTCTTCCACATGAATAATATTTGGAACCTGCTGCGAATCGTTTGGTAATTTTCTTGGGTCACCGCCTGCAGTCATTGCAGCGTAAGATGCTCCGTGAAATGCTCTGTACTTTGCAATTATTTTATGACGACCCGTATATAATCTTGCCAGCTTGATTGCATTCTCAATTGCCGATGCGCCGCAAACAGTGAATAATGTTTTGTTCAATCCTTCAGGCGTAATTTCTGCAAGTTTTTTTCCCAATTCACCGCGAACTTTTGTAACACAGCCTGGTGTAACATAACTTACTTCCTGCATTTGTTTTGCAACAGCTTCTGTTACGCGTTGGTTACCATGACCAATATTTACATTCATCAATCCCGAAGAAAAATCAAGGTAACGTTTGCCATCATAGTCATATAAATACACTCCCTCTGCATATTTCACAGCAATTGGGTTAAGACCTTTTTGTTTGCTCCAGGAGAAGAGAGTATAATCCAAATTGTTTTGAACAATTTCTTTTGTTTCTGATAATGTTATTGATTCGGGCATATAATTATTTTATGTGATTAACAATTGGAAATCACAGATTGTGATTTCCAATTTTCGAATTTTGTTTTTTTCTAATGATTTCTTCAGGAGGAGGAGGTGCAAGCGGGATAATATTTACTTTTGTTTTTGGCATTTAATCTTTGGAACTGAGGTCGCAATTTGCGACCTCATAGTCGACTAAGTTTGAGAATTAATAAATTGAAATGATGATGTCACAAATTGTGACATCATGTTTTATCTTTTCATAATGCCTCATAATATTGTTTTAGTCTTTCAGCAATTCTCTTTCTACGCAATTCTAAGAAATCATTGTAGTGTTCAATCGTCATATCCATTATAAGTTCCGGAATGTCGTTATCATGCAGATTTGTTTTTAATGTTTCAATATTATTTATTCCCCCGAATTTTAATTCATTCCCGTTACATTGTTCTTTCAAAATGGTAAAGTAATCTTTTGGTGCTCTGTTGCCGACTTTAATGTTTATTTCACTTTGCATATAAACATAGTTGGCAACCTGATTATATTGGCTTTTAGTTAGTCCATTCTTTTTCAAATAATCTTTTGGAAATAGATGATGAATGTCGCCTTTATGTTCAATGAGGTCTTTCACCGAGATGTCTTTTGATAAAAAGCCCTTATTATTGAATTTGCATAATGCTGCCAGATAAACATTGAATGATGGATTTGTGCTTAATGGGGAGTTTAGCTGTTGAACTAATCCAACATTCCAAAAACCATCAGAAAGCTCTGCCGCTTCTACATCGGGCAGATAAGTTTTGAAATTACCACTTGCTATATTCCGAATGTCATAATCAAAAGTTGATTCGGGGCTTCCTGAATATCTCCCTGTCAAAAGAGAAAGCACCAGCCACTTTCTAACTGCTGATTCTATTTCTGCACTGTTCACTTTGTCTGCACGAAGTTTTAAATAAAGGATGTATGCAAAGTTCAATGCACTTTGTGAACTGATTAAACTTGAATCAACAAAACCTGCTGACTTTACAATCATCACAAAACTTTTGAAATGATTTTCATTAATGAAATTCAAAACCCCTTGTTTGAGTTTTGCATAAGATTGCTCTGCAATTTCTTCTTCAAAAATTTTCTTCTCAAAGTTTCTACCAGAAAGCAAACTCACCAAGTCACTTATCTTTCCTCTGTTGAACTCTGAAGTAAAAGCCACTCTAAGTAAATTATTGTAGCTCGGATCATATAAATCATCATTCTCATTGCGAAGCCAACTAATTTTTGACATGTATTCAGTATTACAAAATTCTTTATCCACTTCGGAGATATGAGAATAAAACTCAGGCGCAACTGCAAGATGACAGAAATAGTCAATGCACTTACGAAGCAAGTTGCCACCATAAATTTCATTGGAAGCAATTTTTGACATTGCAAAGTCCGCCTGACTGAGAATAACTCCTTTTGAATTAATGCGGATGAAAATTTCTGTTACAGTTTCAATATCTAAATCACTATCAAGCTCAATAAGACCGACTTGTTTTCTAAGAATTGATTTTAAATTTTCCAATGCATCTTCAACTTGTTCTTGCTTTGCATGTGGGTTACTTTCACAATACTCTTTCACAACCTTGCTTACTCTCTCTTCACCTGATACAATCAGAGAAATGTCATGTATCCAAGCTGTATCCTTTTGTATAGCTGTATTGAAAACTTCAAATCGTTGTTCAAGCGGATGAAATGAAATAATAATTCTAACTTTTTTATAGTCTTTGTTAATTACCTTCTGTCCGAGAATTGCTGCTGTTAATGCAGTTACCCTTTGTTGTCCATCAATCAAAACTTTTTTACCTTCTGATAATGTTCCATCCTTCAAGCGCACATTGGGATTGCGCCATGCAATTACATAGCCTATTGGATAGCCTTCATATAAACTGTCCATCAGATCACGAACTTTCGTGCTGTCCCAAACAAATGGTCGTTGGATTTCTGGAATAGCAATTTCTCCTGACTTTACCCAAGCGAGAAGTATCTCAATGAGATGTTGGTTTACTGAATATTTTTGCGTTTGCATAAAAGTAATACTGCTAAAAGAATTTCGGATAGAGATTTGTATTAAATGCTTTTGTATTCAAAATAATTCATTTTCAAAAAAAATATTCAAAGTCGTGCCTATAAAGAATCAATATTTATAGAAACGTTCGATCCAAAGAAGTTGCACTGCGCATGGAGTTTAATAAACCTAAATAATAATTGTTCTATAAATATTCGATCCCTGTGAGCTCATTTAAATTTTTTTAAATCCAATCCTTTCTCTGGTTTCCCAAGTTTTTATTTCAGCTTTTTCGTCAAGCAAATTTTCTATGGCTTCGTAAATACTGCTCAGTTGTACATCATGTTCACCCAAATGATGTTTTAAAGCTTTAATCTGCTCGGTCAATTCCGAATAATCAAAAACCTGTTTTCTAAGTTGAATAAATGTTTTTACAATAGCAATACTCATTTTTACAGCCTTTTCACTTTTTAAAATATTAGCAAGCATTGCCACGCCATGTTCTGTAAAAGCAAAAGGTGTTGCGCTAATTTTTCTTTTACTCTGTGATGATATCGCATTTTGCGACATCATATCTTTTTTAAATGAGATCACAATTTGTGATCTCATATTTTTAATAGTTTGAGGACTGATGTTTTCTGAGGATGATGTCGCAATTTGCGACATCATATTTTGCCATTCATTTGTTGTTAGGCGAAACATAAATTCTCTCGGGAATCTATCTATATTCCTTTTTACCTGTTCATTTAATCTTCGGGTTTCAACTCCATACAAAATTGCCAAATCAAAATCAAGCATCACTTTCTGTCCACGAATCATATAGATTTTATTGATGATGATTTCATCAGGTATATACTTGATAATATTTTGTTTTGCCTTCGGCATGCAGTAAGCTTGTTTTGCTTCAGTCGTATTTTGCACAAGTACACTATCAAAAAATTCTTCAACCTAAGTTCTTCTCATCAGACTGAGAACAGGGTCGTCTTAACTCATCCAATTCACTCCTGCTTCAGGATTCCATTTCACTGTACTCTTCTTCAGCTTCGTCCAAAACTCAATCGAACTTTTGCCGGTGATATCGCCAACGCCAAACTTGCTTTCGTTCCATCCGCCAAAGCTGAAAGGCTCACGGGGCACGGGCACACCAACATTCACGCCTATCATGCCGGCACTTGCATGGTCAATAATGTAACGCGCCATGCCGCCATTCTGTGTAAACACACTCGCCGCATTGCCGTAAGGATTTGCATTCTCAATTGCCAGTGCCTCATCAACCGTATTGGTACGCATGATGCTGATGACAGGTCCGAAAATTTCTTCTGTGGCAACAGCCATTTCTGGCTTTACATAATCAATTACAGTGGCGCCAACATAAGTGCCATTCTCCTTACCACCCACTTTTGCATTTCTGCCATCAACCAAAATTTTTGCGCCCTGCTCTTCAGCTTCGGTAATATATTTTTCAATTCTTTGTTTCGATTCTTTGCTGATGACTGCGCCAAGATTTTTTCCAGGAATAATTTTTTTTGCTTCATCACAAATTTTTGCAATGATGTGGTCAACTGCGCCCACAGCAACCATTGCGCTTGCTGCCATGCAACGCTGACCGGCACAGCCACTCATAGATGCAGCAACATTTTGGGCTGTCATGCCGGGAATGGCATCAGGCAAAACCATGAGATGATTTTTTGCTCCGCCAAGTGCAAGGCAACGCTTATAATTTTTGGTTGAGCGCTGATAAACAATCTTTGCAACTTTGGTTGAGCCAACAAAAGAGACTGCTTCAATGTTTGGATGGTCGCAGCTGGCTTCTACTATTTCAACATCACCATGAACAATGTTGAAAACACCATCAGGCAAGCCAGCTTCTTTTAAAAGCTGCGCTAATCTTCCACTACACAAGGGAACTTTTTCTGATGGTTTTAGTATCATACAATTTCCAAGCGCAATGGCATTGGGAATTGTCCAGTTAGGAACCATTGCAGGAAAATTAAAAGGAACAATTGATGCAACAACACCAAGGGGCACATGCTCTGTTCTGCATTCTACACCTTTACTTACTTCAAGAATTTCACCTGTTACCAATTGAGGCAGCGAAGTGGCGAACTCAGTAAGCTCAATACATTTTTCTATTTCAGCAATTGATTCACCAATTGTTTTTCCATTTTCTTCTGAACATAGTTCTGCCAATTCCTGCAAATTTTTTTCGAGCAAATATTTATAGCGGAAGAAAACCTGCACTCTTTCTTTAATTGGTGTTTTACTCCATGAAGGAAATGCAGCCCGTGCAGCCTTTACGGCAGCGTTTAAATCTGCACCCGTTGAAAGGGGAACGGTAGAGAGATAATTTCCGTCAATAGGAGAAATAACGTCTAATTTTCTTTCAGAAATTGAATCAACAAACTTTCCGTTGATGAAATTTTGTATGGCAGCGTATTTCATATTCTATAAATTTTGCAGAAATAAGAGCGAAAAGTAAAAATATTTGATTTAATGACCAAAAAAAATAATAGTTTTATTTTTGAATGGAATAGTTTATGAATAATAACGGATTGGATAAACTTGATTTTGCAATTTTATCTTATTTACAAAAAGATGGAAGAATGTCGTTTACCGTTATAGCTAAGAAATTAAAAGTTTCTATCGGAACAATAAGAACAAGGTTTAATAGATTAATTGAAGATGGCATCATTAATATTATTGGCAGAGTTGACCCAGATAAAGTTGGATTTCATTCCTATGCACACATAGCAATTTATGTAAGACCTGCCACACTCAAAGATAAAATAGCTAAAGCAATTGTGAAAATGCCGGAAGTAAGTTTTCTTGCTATGACTTCAGGTGAATATGATTTGGAAGTAGATGTAATGTGCAGAGATAATGAGCATCTTGTGCAATTTGTAAATATCATTTCAGCAATTGAGGGCGTGCATCAAACAAAAACAACGATGTATTTTAAAGTTTACAAATATGCACAGCCGGATTTGAAGTTGCTGAAGTGAAGGGTGTGGTCCCGTCAGGAATCGAACCTGAATCCAGGGCTTCGGAGGCCCTTATACTATCCATTGTACTACGAGACCATTAAACCCCACATCAAAAATAATTGAAAAAATTATCCGCTCATTTTATTCCATATTTCCTTTACCGTTGCTGGCAAAAATACAGATGTTGGAACGCCGGCAAGTATTTTTAAATCTTGAAATAAACTTGTTTCATTGTCTAAAAACTGAAGAACTCTTTGGGGTGGATTCTTTTTAAAGATTGCTGCAAAGATTTCATCGCCCCGCATTTTATTATTGTGCAATACATTAAGCAAAACGCTATCGTATAAACTGAATTTTTTTTTATTGAGCGATGAATTTAATACAGGTGGTTTATTATTTACAATAAGCTCTATCAAATTTTGTGTATGTTTTTGTATAAACCGGAAGGTATAACCACTGCTTGACTTTGTTTGCCCGCCTGCTGTGCCGATGTTTATAATTCTT
Source organism: Chitinophagales bacterium (assembly GCA_038206235.1). Taxonomy (GTDB): domain Bacteria; phylum Bacteroidota; class Bacteroidia; order Chitinophagales; family Chitinophagaceae; genus JBBRBB01. The sequence continues at coordinate 96,703 of JBBRBB010000012.1, read as the reverse complement.
GAATCATGTGTGATGAATCGTTTGTTCGTCATTGGAATTACTCCAAACTCTTCTTCCAGTATTGTGTAATTATGCAGTTGTAAAAATTGCTGCATGTATTCCTTTAACGCTCTGTCATATTCTTCTTGTGGCAATAATGTTTTACTGAACAAAGTATATTCAACCAAAGCTTTGTTTGAGGATACAGGCAGCCCATAAGTGAATGTAGTTCCCTGTTGCTGGCTTACCCTAAAATCCATAAACGTGGCAATGCGTTCGTCGAAAACATTTTCGTTTGTTTCAATCAACCAGCCTTTAAAGTGCTGCAATAAATGATAAACGCCCTTTGTGTTTTCTGTAGATGTCTTGATAAGTTCATCATCAAATAAAATGCTGTTGAAGATATACTGAGCATGAAATTCATTCTTATCAATTTTCACACCTGCTTTTCCATTCTCATTTTTAATTGCTGTTACGTTGCCATAATAAAAATGAATATTCGAATGTTGCTTTGCTTCATTTAGTACATAATTATAAAAATCAATGCTGCGAATCATTTTATATTCATAAGGTGCAATGTCGAAACGAGCAGAAAAATGGTTTGAATAAAAATCAATTTGCTTCCAGCGATGATGAACAATAGATTCAAACAGACCGCATTCTTTTTCCCAGAAACACCAGGTGCGATCATTTTTATTTTTTGGGGATTGATCTATTACGAGAATTTGTTTGTGATTAAAGAAAGGGTGCTGCATCATTCGCATCAATAAACTTAAACCCGCACAGCCTGCACCTGTGATTATATAATCAAAAGTTTGTGCACCTGAATGAGAGCTTATATTTTCTTGTGAAGATGGCAATGCTAAATATGAAAACTATGATTGCAGAAGTATTTCTGCAAGCGTTTATTTTAGAATTTTTTTGTCAGAATGATGGAGAGAGAACCGATTTTGATACTTATTCGCCATCGTCAATTTAAGAGCATGGATAATTTATTCCATTCATCATCTTCCCAATCTTCATACAATTTTTCACCAGCCGGTATTACGAGTATGCGAACAGGTTTATTAAGTTCAATTTTTTCTTTGAGCTCTGCAGGTATTTTTATTTCAGAATTTGATGTAAGCTTTGTTTCAAACTGAATGGTTTCCATAAACGCTTTTGACAAAGTTAATCTTTCTGATGGCATTTTTTTGTGAAGATGCCAATGCTGAATAAAAGAAATGCAGTAGACATTGAGATGCAATACTCCTCGGGAGGGCTTTTGTATCATGGCAAAAGCCGCTACCAAAGCAACAGGTGATACTGGAAAGTTTTATATATTATTTTGCTGAGGAGATATTAAAGCAGCCTTTAGGAATGGTCGTTATGTAAAGCATGTATCAGAGTAAATAAAACGAACGCGAAAAATTACATCAGGATAAAAGAGTTGCACACACTGTTTACTGAGAAGTAATCTATACCCCGATGAAAAAGATATCGAAAACTACTACGGAAATAATAAAATTCACAGCCCATATCTATGGCCTTTAGCCTGCATTAACGGCACAATCTAAAAAAAATAAAATTCATAAATCAGAGAACAAATAGTAAAACCATTACCAAAATTTTAGTATCTTTCTTTTTCAATCTTCACAATCATTCGTATTTTTACTGCTATGAAAACAAAAAGTTTACTCAAACACATACTATTTCTTACTCTGCTTTGTTTGTTATCTGAATCTTTATTTGCACAAGCACCTTCAAAACAATGGGATAAAACCTTTGGAGGAATTTCTGATGATGCACTCAGTTCCGTGAAGCAAACAACGGATGGAGGTTATATTGCAGGCGGCTCTTCTCTCTTTGGCGCTGGCAGCAGAGGAGGTTACGATTATTCGGCTATGAAAATTAATGCCAATGGTGTAAAACAATGGAGCAGACGCTTTGGCGGAAGCGCTGATGATAAGCTTACCTGCCTGCAGCAAACTACTGACGGTGGCGGTATTTTGGGTGGCTCTTCTCTCTCAGGCATTAGCGGTGATAAAACACAGGCAAGCTGGGGCTCTTATGATTATTGGGTGGTAAAACTAAATTCCAATGGTATTAAGCAATGGGATAAGCGCTTTGGAGGAAAGGATATTGACTATCTTAATTCTCTTCAGCAAACAACCGACAGCGGATATATTTTAGGCGGCTACTCCTGGTCTGGCAAAAGTGGTAATAAAAAATGGCCCAGTTGGGGGAAAGCTGATTACTGGATAGTAAAAATTGATGCCAACGGTGAAAAGCAATGGGATAAACGCTTTGGCGGAGCAGATTTTGATGAGCTTACTTCTCTGCAGCAAACAACAGACGGTGGTTATATTTTAGGCGGCTACTCTTACTATGGCATTAGTGGAGATAAAACAGAAAACGGCCAGGGAAATTGTGATTATTGGATAGTAAAGATTGATGCCAGTGGTATAAAGCAATGGGATAAACGTTTTGGGGGAGTGGATTATGAACATCTCTATTCTATCAGGCAAACAGCAGATGGCGGCTACATTTTAGGAGGCGATTCCCGCTCTGATGTTTCTGGTGATAAAACACAGACCAGCCGCGGGAACTACGATTACTGGATAGTAAAAATTGATGCAAATGGTAATAAGAAATGGGATACTCGTTTTGGGGCAAATAATTATGAAACTCTTACTTCTCTTGAGCAAACAACAGATGGCGGCTATATCTTGGGCGGCGAATCACAATCTGGTATTGGCGGTGATAAAACGGAAGATAGCCGGGGATTATCTGACTATTGGATAGTAAAAATAAATTCTAATGGCATAAAACAATGGGATGCCCGCTATGGAGGAGACTCTAATGATTTTCTTTATTCTGTGGAGCAAACAACAGACGGCGGATATATTTTAGGAGGGTCATCATCTTCGGGTATTAGTGGCGATAAAACACAAAGCAATGTGGGCGAATACGATTTCTGGGTTGTGAAATTAAGCGCAGCTTTCTCACCTGATAATTTACCAAACGATAAAATTGCAAAAGAGATCAACAATAATAAAGAATTAATCTTTACTATTTATCCCAATCCCGGCAAAAATATTCTTTATGTAAAGGGAAATAATTTGCAGCAAATACAAATCTTTAATATTAATAACAAGATGCTGTTGAGTAAAAATATTATGAGTGAGAGCGTTATCAGCATAGATATTTCTTCGCTTACAAAAGGTATGTATTGGGTTGAAATGAAAAATACAGATGGGCTTGTGCAAACAGAAAAATTATTTGTGCAATAACAGAGAGCTAAAATTGAACATTTACTATTCAAATAAACCTATTGAAAAAAAATTTCTATGATAAAAAAATCATTGCTTCTAAGCTTTATTATTGTAATTCTGACAGGGAATTTTTCTTACGCAAAAAAGCATAATATACCGCCCTTTGAAAATGCCGCATCTGTTGATACTATACCAAATCCCTATGGCATACTGGTAAGTGAATCGAATGGTTACAACATTGACCCGCCCGATGCCGCCAACCTTGCACATGATCTTGGGGTTGCTTATGCACGCATAGCTGTGAGTAATGGAAGCTGGTACATTCCGGCGGCGAAGCAAAAATTTCTTGACGAATACAACGCCTACACAAAAAGCAGTCCGTCAATAAAGATTTTGCTCAATGTTAACTGGGGTGAACATGCAGGAGGACCCGAACCATTTCCCGGAGCAACTCCTCAATACCAGGCCTTCATTAAAGACCTGACAGATACACTTACCTCACCCGGCTATGTGCCGCCTGCGGTTATCGTTGTGGAGAATGAAGAAAATAATGTTCAGTTTCATCTTATTCAAAACCAGGCAGACCAGGACAAATACATTGAGATGCTGGCTTCTGATGCTGTCGAGTGTCATAAAAAAAACCTGAAGGTCTGCAATGGAGCAATCACAGATATAGGCGTAGTTTTAACGGTATGGGATTATTTTTTAAACACCCTGCACGACACTGCAAGAGCAGATACTTTTTTAAACAATTCAATGCCGCAAAGAAGCATTGCCCGTATTTATACTCCTTTTTATCAGGGCAAGTTAAACAGGGCTAAATACTTTCTTAATGCGTACAAGTTTATAAATATTGATTATGTAAATATACATTGGTACGAACCCATAAAGCTGGCAGACTGGTATTACGCGGACCGTGCTACCGATATTGATACCGCTCACATCTCGCAGGGAAGCTTAGAAGAAGTATTTGCTTATTTTGATGATTCTAATACAGAAGGAGGCAAACCGCTTATGGTTAATGAAGCAGGACAAATAACACCCGCTAATGAAATTACACAGGAACTCACCTGTGCTATGCAGGGTTTGCCGTATGTAATTTGGTATGATGGAGACCGGGATGAGTTTCAAAGCATAAGACCTTACAGGCAGTGGGGTTTGCATACTTCCTTATCAACCGGTACAAGACCTTACGCAATACGGCCTAATGGTTATCTTTTTAGGGATAATATTGCAAACATAATTGCAAATCCTTTTGTGTATTGTGTGCCTTTTCAGAATCGCCCAAAAAATAAATAAACACTTTTTTCTTTAGACCCCGCTCAATAAATAGCGGGGGTGAAATTTATTTTTCAGATTTTCGATTTTATATACAATTTTAATTGGACTAAATAAGTAGTTGTATTACATGTGGAATTTATTTCACAAAAAGCTTGTATCGTAAAAAGAAAATGCAACCATACAGGTTAAAAGTGTACTGGCAGAATTTTTTTATACTCTCAGAAATAATTTATTGTAAACTTTTAAAACTTCAATTATGCGAATTCAATCTTTTATTAATGGCGTAGTAATAGGTTTATTATTAGGCGTATTATTTGCACCGAATAGCGGTGAAGAAACCCGCAGAAGAATTTCAAGAAAAGCATCAGATCTTAAGAACACCGTTAAAGATAAGTATGATGAAATTGCTGACAACGTTTCAACCACCATTAATCAAATAAAGAATACTGCCAATTCATTGCTGAATGAGGAGGAAAGCATGTATGGCCAGCCAGATCCATGGAAAAGCGACCAGGATATTACAGTTTAAATTTGTTGCTGTGTTATCGCGCAGATAGTTGAAACCGTCAAAAAAAAGTGAAAAGCAAATTAATAGAAAAATGTTACCGCTTTTTATTTAAGACTTCTTTTTTATCCCATGAGATAGGAAATGATCCAAAGCTGAAACCATGCTTGGGGCTTCCGGTGCCGGTGCTTTTATATTTACATATAAACCGGCTTCTTCACCCGCCTTAATTGTGTTATTGCCAAAAGCGCCAATAGCAGTGCCATTTTGCTTAAAGGCAGGGATATTATAGAAGAGGCTGCGAACGCCGCTGGGAGTAAAAAAGCAAATAACATCATATTCCTGCTCATCCATTATTTCCTTTACATTATTGCTTACAGAACGGTACATAAAAGCCATTTGAAATCCGCAATTGTTTGCCTTCAGCCAGTTTACAATTTCATTGTCCTGCTGGTTTTCGCTGCATACATACTGAAATTTTTCATTCTCTTTATGCTTATTAATGGCATCAAACATGCTTTTATTGGTGCCATCTGTGCCATAAAAAACCTTACGTTTACGGTAAAGAATAAATTTTTGAAGATATAATGCAACCGCTTCTGTAATGCAGAAGTATTTGGTATCCTGACTTATAACAATCTTCATTTCTTCGCATAGCCTGAAGAAATGGTCAATGGCATTACGGCTGGTAAAAACAATGGCGGTAAAAGATGCTATATCAACCTTTTGTTTTCTGAAATCCTTTGCGGGTATAGGTTCCAGGCGAATAAAAGGATAAAAAGATAATTCAACAGCGTATTTGCGGGCCAAATCAAAATAGGGCGATTTTTCACTGTCGGGCCGGGCTTGAGTAATTAATATTCTTCTTGGCATCAGTACGTTAGAAGATTTTTTAACTCCGTTTTTAATCATGCTTTATAAGTAATTAATTACTTTTTATTTCAGAAAAAAACACTTTATATATAATTAGCAAAGGCAAAATTTCCACGGCGCAAAGGTAGATAAAAAAGTGGAATGCAGTAATGTCTAGATTTTTGCGAATAGTTGTTAGTGAAAATAAATAACGATATAAAAAAAGAAAGATGATAATACAAAACATAATCGTTATGGTAACGCTTTTAATATTCTCATCTGCAAAGGCAATAATAACCAGCATAGGAAGCAATACAACCCCAAGAATTTTGTTTATAATAAAAACAATAAAACTATATGCGCCGGCACTCTGCCTTGCATTAAACACCCAGCCTGTGAAATTTATAAAAAGGTATTTAATAATATATATTGCGGCAAGAATAACGGCAGCATACAGCAATAGCCACCAGTAAGTCATGGTAATCCATTTAAAGTATTGTGCCAGTAAAGTAATTAATAAGCTGCCGGAAAAAATAAATAATAAATTCATCAGGAATGCAGGAAGCCTGTTTTGCAACAATTGTTCTCTCGTTTGTTTTTGGCCCGCAGCGGTTTGAAATGACAGGCTGAATACCTGATGAAAATATTTTGAAAATGCAGTTTTAATAAAAGCAAGAAATAAAAACAGTGCGGCAAGCGTATAAAAAAGCGGGTCTTTACTTTGTGAAGGTCTCATCTCTTCATTCATGGTGCCCCGGTTGATTGCTTTAACATGTACAACTTTTCTGCTTGCAGTATCAGTCTCTCCGAGGGCAGTTTCTCTTGTCACGGGCTGTACGATTTTTTTTATCTCAAGCCCCGAAAATCTCAGGAAGTTTTGAAAACCTGTATCATTCTGCCAGCTGATATTCTTTTTTATTAATGCAATATTTTTTTTTGAAGGCATTACTGAATCTTTACCATAAATATCCAGGTTTAATGTGCTGGGAGAAAGGATAAGAGTATCTGCAGAACGTTGGAATGTATCCTGTATAGTAACTGAAGAAGAATCAGAAAAAACAGAATCTTTTTTAAAAGGAAGAGCGGAATCTTTCTTGAATGCTGTTGCACTGTCAATAGCTCTTTCTGTTGTTTGCGTGTCTTCCTGTGCAGTCGCCTTAATTGAAAGCATAAGGATTAGCAGCAGTATAATGGAATTTTTTTTCAAGCAAAAAATTAACGGCAAAAATATTCAACTTAATTAAAACAGGCTTATGAATCCTAAATGAATTTTTGCCTGCCTAAAATCAAGTGTTAGGTCATTGCGTTTTCCTTCAGCAACGGAGATATTAAAAACACCACTTTTTGTTTCCAGCGCAAGCCCTGTTCCAAAGCCAAGATAACTATGCGAATAGGTTTGCGTATTGCTTTTATATTGCGCCAAACCAAAATCAATAAAAGAATAAAACCATGAATTTCTTGCAAGCAGATAATGGTACTCTGCTGTGGCTATACCATAGAGATTTGTGAAAATACTCTCTTCATCAAAGCCGCGCAATAATTTGTAACCGCCAATTTGAAATAATTCATTTTGAAAATAATCAGGCGTTTGATACCAGCCTGCATTCAATGCCATTTTAAAGGCCGATTGTTTGCCCACAGAAATATAGTGCGCTGCAGCCATTTGCAGTTTTACCTGGTATGAACTTAGTTTCACTGAATCGTACAGTGTGCTATAATTAAAAGCAGAATCTTTTATTTGAGTGATGGCTGCGTTCTTTTTTATTTTTTTATTTCCAAAGTTGCCCGAAAAAAATAGTTCATTTCCTCTTCGCGGATTAAAACGGTAATCGGTGCTATAAAAATTATATTGTAAGGCAAGACTAACAGAGCGTGTATCTGCAACATCAGGTAAAGTTTTGCTTAGCTTAACTGAAGCGGTATCTGCATTTATTAGATTTGTTGTGTAAGCCTGCAACAATAGAGCGCCTGATTGTTTATAAGAAAGGCTGTATTGCAAACCTATTTGAGACTGAATGTTTGTATAAGAGGTATCCCTTTTATATAAATTGAAATTAAAATTAATTCCAAACGGTGAAGCAAAAATATAGGGGCGCTGGAAAAAAATATTTAGTTGGGGAGATTTTGGCTGCAACTGTTGCCAGTTAACACTGATGATTTCGCCAGCTCCAAAAGAATTTTGCAAGGCAACCTTTGCTTCACCGGTTAATAATAATTTACCGCCGGTTTGTTCATTCGAAGGAAGTAAGCCAACAAGAACATTAATTTCATTGGTTGCAGTTGACTGTAAATATAAATGCAGAATAGCGCCCGTGTTCAACATTTCCACTTCGTAAGGTTGAGATTGCTTAAAAAAAGATAATTGTGCTAAGCGTTCATTAATATTATTCAGCTTATTCTGCTGATATGTTTTTTCAATATCAAGATAATGCTGTAAAAAATTTCCTGTTATTCTTGCATCACCATTAACAACAATGCTGTCCATAGTGTACAAATTTCCTTTATCAATATAGAGTGTTGCCTTTATTTTATTGTTGATAAATGAAATACTATCCAGAAAAACTTTTGCAAAAGGATAGCCATTGTTTGCAAAATAATCCAGCACGTCATTATACATGCTCACCAGCTTTTGCTGCTGAAATGGTTTGCTTTGAAAAGTTTCTTTATAGTAGCCAAGCATGTTTAAAATTATCCAGTCATTTTCATTTATATGCAATGCCTCCCATTCATATTTTTCGCCGGCAAATAATTGCAGATATACATTTGATGAATCCTGCCACAAAGAATCAACAGAGGCGCTTATATAACCTTGCATGTTTAATGAAGAAGGCAGTTGTGCAGCATACACTAAACAATTTTGTTTTGATGTAAAGGTTGATTGAATTGTAAAGCCATCTGCCTGCAGCGGTTTGTTGTCTTTATTATAAGCAATGAGCTTACACTCTTGCGCACTGAGATGTATATGTAATAAACAACATGTAATTACAGAAAAAATCAATTCTTTATATTGTTTTAATTTTGCCACTAATTGAAAAATATTTTTAATCAGGCAAGTTTACAAAACTATAACGCAACATGGCCGGTATTTATGTTCATATTCCTTTTTGCAGAAAAGCCTGCCATTACTGCAATTTCCATTTTTCAACATCATTGCAACAAACTGATGCAATGGTAACCGCCATTTGCAAAGAAGCTGAATTGAGGCGCAACTATATTAACGAAAAAGTAGCCACCCTTTATTTTGGAGGAGGAACACCCTCGCTATTGAAGATTGAAGATTTAATATTGAAAATTGAAAATTTGCGAAGATTATTTATGGTTGATGAAGATGCTGAAATTATTCTCGAAGCTAACCCTGATGATATAACTATTGAAAAATTAAATGGCTGGAAAGCCTGCGGCATCAACCGTTTAAGCATTGGCGTGCAATCTTTTTTTGATGAAGATTTACTTTGGATGAATAGAGTGCACAATGCTGCGCAGGCGCTGAATTGCATAGAGCTTGCTCAGCAAGAAGGCTTTAATAATATCAGCATTGATTTAATTTATGGTACTCCCGGTTTAAGCGATGAGCGCTTGAGGCAAAATGTAAAAACAGCTATCTCCCTCGGTATTCCGCATCTTTCGTGTTATGCTTTAACTATTGAAAAAGGAACTGCTCTCGAAAAAATGATAAGAAATAATAAAAGTAAAAATATTGATGCTGACAGGCAAAGCCGCCAGTTTGAATTATTAATGCAATGGATAAGTGAAGCAGGATACGAGCATTATGAAATTTCAAACTTTGCAAAGCCCGGTTTTCGCAGCAAGCATAACAGCAGCTATTGGCAAGGAAAATCATATTTAGGTTTAGGTCCCTCGGCACATTCTTATAATGGTGCTACAAGGCAATGGAATATTGCAAACAATGCGTTGTATATAAAAAGCATTGAGCAGAATATTATTCCTTTTGAAATTGAACATCTCACATCAACCCAGAAATTAAATGAATATATTATGACAAGCCTGAGAACAATGGAAGGCTTATCGCTTCAATATATTGCTGAGAATTGGAATGAGGAACTTTTAATTGATTTAGAAAACGATTCAAAAAAATTTCTTATCAACGGTTTAATGCACAGAAAAAATGAGCATCTTATTCTTACAAATAAAGGAAAATTATTTGCAGATGGAATTGCATCGGAAATGTTTATACCCGAAACTTCTAATCTTGCAGAGAAAGACCAATTATTGATGATGTGAAAACAATTTGCGCAGCACATTTACAATACCCACTGCAAACAGGGCGCCAATCATAATACTTCCATATATACTTAAAGAAAGAGGCATACTCAAAGGTATAACGAAAATTATACCAGCAATGTTTCAATTTTGTCAAAACCTTCGGCAGCCGGTAATTGCTGCCATAAAATTTCATAAATAATATCAGCCATAGGAATTTTCACTTTCACATCTTCGTTTGTTGCATGAATGCATTTGCTGGCGTTGTAACCCTCTGCTACCATAGCAAGCTCAAGCTGTGCAGCTTTTACGGAATATCCCTTGCCAATCATATTTCCAAACATCCTGTTGCGGCTATAAAGAGAATAGCAAGTTACCAGCAGGTCTCCTAAATAAACCGATGCAGCATAATTCAAATCTATTGCGCCTGCATGTTTTACTACTCTTAAAAACCTCACCATTTCATTGGCGCAATTGGCGATATAAACACTCAAAAAATTATCACCATAGTCAAGCCCGTGTGCAATGCCTGCACCCAGCGCATAGATATTTTTTAAAACAGCAGCATACTGTACACCTACCACATCAGGATTCACAGCGGTTCTCATGTAAGCCGTATTAAAATGAGATGCTATTTCTTTTGTTGCAGGCTGGTCAATTCCTGAAAAGGTTAGATATGATAGTTTTTCTGCAGCAACTTCTTCTGCATGACAAGGACCTAAAACAGTAAAGTAATTTCTTAAGTTTAATTTAAAACGTTCTGACATATATTGATGCAGCAACTGGTTTTTTTCAGGAAGTATTCCTTTAATAGCCGATACAATTTTTTTGTTTTTAAACGCATCCGTATTAAGTGCATTAAAAGCATTGGTGGCGTAAGCGCTGGGAATAGCCACTACCAAAACATCAGACGTTTCCACTACATAATTTATGCTATTACTTAATTGCAGTAAGCTGGTATTAAAATATGCATTGCTCAGGTAATTAGGATTATGTCTTCGTTGGTTCATGAATTGAAGAGTATCTGTGTTGCGTATCCACCAGTTTATCTGATGACCGCTATCGGTAAGTATTTTGGCAAGAGCAGTAGCCCAGCTTCCGCTCCCAAGAATAGCAAATTGCATGTATGAATGAATAATTAAAAAACAAATGTAAAAAGATTAATGCGCTATGGGGTTTTGTATAATTCATATCATGCCTTCTTGCTCATTATTTTTTTTCTGATTTTATTGCCGGCTTTTTCTTTTTGTAAGTATCATCAAACAAACAATTAAGCCCCCTGTGGTTTCCGCAATTATCTTCTTTTATGGTAACACTGCTTTTAGTAAATGTAAAATTAATGCTGCAGGGGTCGCCGCTTTCTTTATAAATAGATTTTACTGTTCCGGTCATTGTCATAGAACCTTTTAGCTCACCCGTGCAATCGCCCTTGTTCTTTTCAAAGTGAATAAAAAAAATGTAAGCAGACTCATTTTTCCCGTCCCGTACAGAAATAAAATTTTTCTTATCCCGTGTATAATCTGCGCTGTATTTATTTTTTTTAGGTAAAGTATCTATCGGGTTAATAATTTCACTCAACCGTTTCAAATCCTCATTTGTATCATTCATAACCGTAATAAAATTACTCAGGCCAAAATCGAAGGCATATCCGTTGCGTGTATAAAGCATATTATTATCATCTCCTTTTTTTTCACGGCTTATGATAAAAGTTGGTTCATCGGTTACAGAAACACTGTGCATGTATTTATCATTGCTGTAATTATTTAAAAGTTTCAGACTTGCGAGATATTTATTTTTATCATCAAACAAAAACACTGCGAGTTTCGATTTTTTTTGCTGTGTAAATTTTATAAGAAGATAAACGCCTTTTTTATTTTCAATTTTTCCAACCCGGTGAATTGTCATTTCTTCAGAAGGCTTTTCGAATACATGTTCCAAAACCGAGTCAGGAATAAAGCGCGTAAAAATTTCACGGCTGATAGTAAGGGTATCGCCGGTTGCAGCTAATCCCGTATCAGAAAAGCGTTGAGCAGATGGTAAGGTTTTGAAAAGAGCAATAAAATCATCAGCATTTTTAATATCGTTCCCTGCATGATTCTCTTTTTTATCACTGCACCTGATTAATGCAATTAATAAAAGAATGGAGAGGCAGCCTCGAAGCATAACGGATTATTTTATTAAAAATAGGAGATTAAAATGAATTTTGTTTATAAAAAAGTTAGGTTTGTCTAAAAATTATTTAAGTGGAACCTAATTTTTCTATTTCTGAAGAAAATTATATTAAGTCGGTTTATCATTTACAGCAGCAAGAGGGCACTGTGAGCACCAATGCCCTGGCGCAGCATTTAAAAACCGCTCCTGCTTCTATTACCGATATGCTGAAAAAGCTGCACGCAAAAAGAATTGTGCATTACAAACCGTATAAGGGTTTCACGCTGAGTAAAGAAGGCATTCGTGTAGCGCTTAACGTCATACGCAAACACCGTTTATGGGAATTTTTCCTCGTTGATACTTTACGATTTAGTTGGGAAGAAGTGCATGAAGTAGCGGAACAATTAGAACATATAAACAGCATTAAGCTTATTGATAAGCTGGATGCATTTCTGAATTATCCACGCTTCGATCCTCATGGCGACCCCATACCCGATAGCAATGGAAAAATTAGTGCAGGTAATCATCTTAAATTATCGAAGTTGCCGGTAAATAAGCCTGCCGTGGTAATATCAGTTGCAAGTCAATCTGCAGAGCTGCTTGAATTTTTAAAAAATTGCAATATCAAAATCGGTACCCGCATGGAAATAAAAAAACGACTTGGATTTGATAATTCAGTTGAAATAAAAATAAAAAACAGGCCGCTTATAAATGTAAGTGAGCAATTGGCAAATGCAGTAAATGTAAAACCAGTGTGATATGAATCAATTTGCATATACAAACACTTCATTAAGCGAAGTGCATGAAACAGTAGATGTATCTCAGGGAAAAAAAGGATGGAAAAAAGTTTTGCCGTATTTAGGCCCTGCTTATCTCGTAAGCGTTGGATACATGGACCCCGGCAACTGGGCTACTGACCTGCAGGGTGGTGCACAATTCGGCTATAAGCTGATATGGATTTTATTAATGAGCAATCTGATGGCTATACTGCTGCAAAGCCTTAGCGCAAGATTAGGAATTGTGAGGAGAAGAGATTTGGCACAGGCAAGCAAGGAAGAGTATCCGCCCGTCGTAAATTTTTCTTTATACATATTGGCAGAGCTTGCCATTGCAGCCTGCGACCTTGCGGAAGTATTGGGTATGGCTATCGGTCTTCACCTGTTAACCGGCCTGCCCATTTTGTGGGGTGTTTTACTTACCGTTCTCGATACTTTCATCATACTTGTTTTACAGCGATATGGAATCAGAAAATTAGAAGCCTTCATCATTTCTCTTGTGGTAATTATAGGCATTTCATTTTTGATTGAACTATTCTTTGCGCAGCCGCAATTTGGAGAAGTTGTAAAAGGTTTTGTTCCTACCTCTCTTAGTAATGGTGCATTATACATTGCCGTTGGAATTATTGGCGCAACAGTGATGCCGCATAATCTTTACCTGCATTCTGCGTTAGTGCAAACAAGAAAAATAAAACCGGATATCAAAGGAATAAAACGGGCAATCAAATATAATTTTATTGACAGCGCCATTGCGCTTAATGCCGCCTTTTTCGTTAACGCTGCCATCCTTATACTGGCTGCCTCTGTATTTTTTTCTACCGGCAATACACAGGTCGCCAAAATTGAAGATGCACACCGTTTATTGCAACCTATGCTGGGGACAAAACTGGCGCCATTCCTTTTCGCTATTGCATTAATTGCATCAGGGCAAAGCTCTACCATCACAGGAACTTTAGCGGGGCAAATTGTAATGGAAGGGTATTTAAGATTGCGAATCAGTCCCTGGCTCAGAAGATTAATCACAAGGGTTATAGCCATAACACCCGCAGTAATTGTGATTTTAATTTCGGGGGATGAGAAGCTAGACGATTTGCTGGTATTAAGCCAGGTTGTATTAAGCCTGCAATTAGGATTCGCTATTATTCCGCTTATTCATTTTGTAAGCAACAAAGAAACCATGGGTGAATTCGCCATTAAAATGCCCATAAAAATTTTATCATGGTTAGTTGCTTCTATACTTGTATTTTTAAATGTGCGTCTTGTAACAGAAGAATCAATCAGTTTTTTTAAAGAAGATGGAAACTGGTTTTGGAAAATAATTATTATCATCTCCGGGCTTGGCTTCACATGGCTTTTCTCTGTTATGACCCTGCTTCCTCTCATACGCAAGCCCAGATTAACAACGAATCTGCAGGTGCACAGTGAGAAAAAAACATTGCATATTTCTCAAATACCGCAGCCTGAAAAAATTGCTATTGCGCTCGACTTTAGCGAGAATGATGAAAAAACAATTGCTCATGCACTTGCACAGGGAAAATATTCGGTTAAATACATTTTAATACATATTGTAGAAACTGCAGCAGCCAGTTATTCGGGAGCTGCAACTGATGATTTAGAAACAAGAAAAGATAATGAGCGTTTACATCAGTATGCCGCTCAGTTGCAACAAATGGGTTATTCGGTTGAAGCGGTTTTAGGTTATCATAACAGGGTAAAAGAAATTGTACGTATAGTGAATAAAACAAAAGCAGACATGCTGGTTATGGGTGCTCACAGGCACAAGACCCTGAAAGATTTTATTTACGGGCAAACCGTAGATGATGTGCGGCATAATCTTTCCATTCCTGTTTTAATTGTAAACTGAAACCGTTTACGGTTTATCGTTTAAGCGTTTTTTGTTTATCGCCTGCCCCGACAAAGGCGGGGTTTAGCGTTTTTTGAATGGCGCAACAAAAGAAAAAAAGCTGTATTGAGATTTAAAAAAGAAGTAAACACACAAACTTCTTTATTGAATTTTCGGTGTAAAGAATTATATTTTTCCTTTTGATTTTTTTCTTTTTCTCTCTGCTATAAACACACAAAATTTCGTAAATTGTGCTATGCAAAAAAAGCAGCCTCCTAATATATCTCCGCAACTTTTCTGGGAATACGACCTTTCTCAATTTGACTGGGATGTTATAAAGGTGTTGGGTGGCAAGAACGTATTGTAAGTCGCGGTTGGCCTGAAGATTGGCACGCCATGCTTGATTACTTTGGATATAATAAAGTACGGGTGCGTAAAATTGATCTTAAGGAAACAGATTTATTATATTATACAAAGAAACGGTTGAATCCACTACCTTTCAGATAATCACTGATCTGTTGCAAAGCAAAAGTAATTCACAGCATGTGAATGAAGGAGAAGGCGGATTATTGTTTGCTGTTACTGAAGGGTGCAAAAAACCAATAAACAAATGAGCTTTACAGGCATGTATGTTTCCCGCAGGAAACTGAAGACTATATTCTTCACACAGATCTTTCTTAATACATTGCCTGTCTGTAGGGAAGGGTCGCTACACTTACCACCAACTTATTGCTTATTACCCATTACCCGTTGCTATCCGTAATTCTGGAAAACGATTTAATAAATTTTTTTTCTTATTATAATTTTTTTGTTTCTGTAATCATCAACTTTGCACAGAGTAGGTTTACTTTTTTATCTTCCTGAAAAATGCCCGTTTACAATCAATCACGCAGCAGAACAATTAAAATCATATTTATAATTGTTTTTCTTATTATTATTATACAGTTGCTAAACCTGCAGATACTTTCTTCAGAATATAAATTACAGGCAGAGAGCAATGCTGTATATCGTAAAGTAATTTATCCTGACCGCGGCATTATATACGACCGCAAAAAAAAGGCTATTCTTGAAAACATTATTATGTACGACCTGATGGTTACCCCATCAGAAATTAAAGGCACAGACACAGACACCGCTTCTCTTTGTACTATTCTGGGAATTGACAGCGCTGAATTCAGAAAAAAAATCATTGCATGCATAGTAAAGAATTCCAGCTACAAGCCCAGTGTATTTGAACCGCTGCTAAGCCAGGAATTATATGCACGCTTAAATGAAAATCTATACAAGTTTTCAGGTTTTTATATTACAGAACGACCTGTAAGAGCATATCCTTATCACTCCGCTGCGCATGTATTGGGATATTTAGGCGAAGTAGATACCAATTTTCTTAAAAGACATAAAGGGGAAGGGTATGAATCCGGAGATTATGCAGGGATGACGGGGCTTGAACGCACGTATGAAAAAGTATTGATGGGGCAACGCGGTGTAAGTCGTTTTATACGGGATAATAAAAGCCGCATACAAGGACCTTATAAAAACGGGTTGATAGATACTGCGCCGATAGCAGGCAGGGAGCTGTATACCAGCATGGACATAGAGCTGCAGCAGCTTGCGGAAAAATTATTGCAAAATAAAATTGGCGGCTTGGTAGCAATTAATCCAAAAACAGGCGGCATACTTGCAATGGCTACCGGGCCCACCTACGATCCCAATAAGCTTACGGGTAAAGAAAGACGAAAAAATTTTGGCGCTCTTATTACTGATACAGCAAGACCATTACTTAACAGGGCCATCAAAGGCCAGTATCCGCCCGGCTCTACATTTAAACCCATGGGTGCATTGGTAGCGCTGGACGAAGGAATAATAACTCCCTCTTATGGTTATCCCTGCAGCGGCGCCTATTATGCCTGCGGAAGACCCGTAAAATGCACACACGCCTGGCGCGGACATGCAGCAAACTTAAGGCTTGCACTGGCCAATTCATGCAACGCTTATTTCTCAAATGTATTTCGCATGACGATTGATAATCCTGCTTATCCTAATGCACAAGCGGGATATATTAAATGGAAAGAATACATGAATGCATTTGGTTTAGGCGTAAAGCTGAATACCGATATACCCGGTGAAGATGATGGCAATATACCTGATACAGCCGCATATAATAAAGACTTTGGAGGTTTTGCAAGATGGAATAGCTGCAATATTCTTACCCTTGGAATAGGGCAGGATAGAATGCTGGTAACGCCGCTTCAAATGGCTAACGTTATGTGCATTATTGCAAATAAAGGATATTATTATACACCGCATTTTGTTGACAGTATTGAAAACGAAAACACCGCTGATACTTCTCTCATAAATAAATACAGAATAAAACACACCGTAACGCATATTTCAGATTCATCTTTTGAAGCGGTGCAATTAGGAATGCAGGATGTTACCATTTATGGTACCGCAACAATTGCAAGAATAGAAGGTGTAAACATTTGCGCAAAAACAGGAACAGCTCAAAACCCGCATGGAAAAAATCACTCCATATTTGTTGCATTTGCACCCAGGGAAGATCCCAAAATCGCTATCGCTGTTGTGATCGAAAATGCAGGATATGGGGCCACCTGGGCTGCGCCTATTGCCTCATTAATGATGGAGAAATATCTGAAAGACAGTATTGCAGGGGCTAAACGAAACGCAGAGGTAGAGCGTATCTCTAAAGCTGATCTGATACCGCCTGCAATTAAAAACTGGTACCGTGTAAGAGACTCCTTGCGGCTGGCAAAGCTTCAGATTGATGCAAATGCGGCGCCTGTTTTTGAAAATAATATTGAAACAAGCAAAAGAGTAACCTACGATCCCGAAGCAGAGCCCAATCGTAAAGATGATAAAGACAGCACCTCATCAAAAAAAGATATACTGAAACCCGAAGAAAAAAAGATAAAAAAAGATACCGCAAACCATGAGTAGCAATTATCCTCAATCAGTTTCAAAAGGCATTGATTGGCTCGTTGTGTGGTTATATGCCATACTCGTTACTATTGGTATTGTCTGCATTTTTATGGTAGAATACAGACCAGATACTACAACAGTAAACAGTTTTTTTTCGGGCAATACGAATTACAGTAAACAAATTTTGTTTACAGGCATTTGCGTTATCGTTGCCACATTTATTATTCTTAGCGATAGTAAATTATATACAGCATTTGCCAACTTGTTTTATGTGTTTGGCCTATTACTAATGATAGCCACTTTTTTTATTGGCAAAAACATAAATGGTTCCAGAAGCTGGATTCCTCTTGGCAGTGGCTTTAACCTGCAACCCGCCGAATTATGCAAAGTGTTTGCAGCGCTTGCTCTGGCAAAATATCTTTCACAAACAGAAACGGATTTTACAAAGTTGCGCTCTCAAATAATTGCAGCAGCCATTGCTATGGTTCCTGCGCTGCTCTCCATCTTTCAAAACGAAACAGGTCTTGCCATTGTATATGCAGGATTTTTTATAGTTATGTATCGCGAAGGTTTACCGGGAATAATTCTGGTTATTGGCTTTTCTCTTGGAGTGCTGGTAGTTGCAACTTTAGTGATAGCGCCTAATACTCTTGCTATAATTCTTACCATAATAGCTGCTTTGATAATCTATATTTTATGGCGGCAAATAAAGAGAAACAGGGGAATACTTTTTACCATCATGCTTATTTGGGCTATATGCGTTGGCATACAAAGATTCGCTGTACCCTATATGTTCAACGGTGTGTTCCAATGCTATCAAAGCCAGCGTATTTACAGCATGGTTGGTAAAGATTATGATTGCAGCCAGAACAGGCATGCACAGGAAGAAACTATACTAGGCAGGTCTGTTATTAAGCCAGATGATTATAATGTTCGCCAAAGTAAAATAGCTATTGGCTCAGGCGGTCTTTTGGGTAAAGGCTTTTTAAATGGCACACAAACAAGAGGTCAGTATGTACCCGAACAACATACTGATTTCATATTTACTTCTCTTGGTGAAGCGTTTGGATTTGCCGGCTCATTTGTTTTCTTAGGGTTATACCTTCTTCTTCTTTTTAGAATAATCAGAATTGCTGAGAGACAGCGCAGCGCATTCAGCCGTGTATATGCTTACAGCGTTGCCAGCATTTTATTTTTGCATATTGCAATTAATATTTGCATGACGGTAGGATTATTTCCTGTAATTGGTATTCCGCTGCCGCTTGTTAGTTATGGCGGCTCATCTCTGTTAACTTTTACGGCGCTCATTTTTATTTTAATAAGATTAGATGCAGACAGGCAAATGGTACTGAGGTAAAACCCCCAGCCCTCCATAGGAGTCCTTCGGACCTGAAGGGGAGAAAGGAAAGACTTTGATGCAATTGAATTATAATTTTATCTCTTCAATTTCCAATAAAATTCCCCTTTAGGGGTTAGGGGTTTTATGAAAATAATTCCACTTTCAGAAGGTGTTTTTACTATTGATAAAACCAAAATCTTTGTTCCATTCAATATAGAAAAAGATGAGCTTCAAAAGCGGCCTGTTGGCAGTTTGCTTGTGGAGGTTCAGCCCTTCGCAGTCATTACACAAAAAGATATTCTTTTGCTTGATGCAGGTCTTGGCTTCATTAGAAATGATGAAATGCAAATACATTTCAATCTTAAAGCAAACAACATAGAGCCGCATCAAATTACCAAAGTATTGCTTACCCATTTACATAAAGACCATGCCGGCGGCATAAGCCAAAGAGATAAGCTGGGCACTTATCATTTATCATTTCCCAATGCAATATTTTATGTGCAACAAAAGGAATTTGATTTTGCCATGGAAACAGGTTTTCCATCCTTTATGACAGAGGAGCTAAGTGTTTTGCAAAATAATTCGCAGGTAATTTTTTTAGAGGGAGACGGAAATATTGACAACTATATTCAGTATGAAATATCCGGCGGCCATAGCCGCTATCACCAGGTAGTCTGGATTGAGGAAAGCGGGAAAAAAATTTTCTTCGGTGGCGATGAAGCTCCTCAATTACAACAAATGAAAAGCAGGTTTATTGCAAAATATGATTTCGATGGAAAAAAAGCAATGGAACTTCGATGCCAATGGTGGCACGAAGGAAATGAAGAAGGCTGGACATTTCTTTTTTATCACGATGTAAAAACACCCTTCTGGCCAAAACAATAGTTGAACTTGTTATTAACTGCGGAAATAATTTTTCTCAAATCATAAAACCGCATCCGTTATTTAGAAGATCACGTAAATAAGTAAAAGCAATAAAAAAATTTTAAAAATTTCCGTGAAAGTTTCAAAAAAATTCCTACTTTGTACCAGAAATTTAAATAACCTATGATTGAGACACCCTCCAAACTAACGATTTTATTAATTGATGATGACAGCATTTTTCAATTTTTAACGCGAAAAGTTTTAGAAGCTTCCGGATTAACTGATGAAATTATTGTATGCTCAAATGGGCAGGAAGCTTTGCAATTATTAGAAACCAACATATATAACAAAGCTACATTGCCCGATGTAATCTTTCTCGATATAAATATGCCGGTAATGAACGGATGGGCTTTTTTGGAAGCTTTTAAATTAATAAAACCCCTCTTAAATAAACCAGTGCCGCTTTATGTTGTAAGCTCGTCTGCAGACCAGGCCGATATTCAGCAAGCAAAAGAGTTTGATATAGTTACCGATTACCTGGTAAAGCCAATATTGCAGGAACAGTTTAAAACAATCTTACTGTACTTGGGCAACCAAAAAATTTCATCCACAACTATTTCACATTAGCCTGTTAATAAGCTCCGCACGCAAATGAAAGTTTCGGAATGTTAAACATTTTACAGTAGGTTTGCGTGTGCCGTTTAATGCGGTATGCCAACTCTAAAAAAGTAAAACTTCTTATGAAATTTATTGTTTCCTCCACCGTTTTATTAAAGCATCTGCAGCAAATACAGGGTGTTATAAATGCCAATACAGTATTGCCTATACTGGAAGATTTTTTATTCGAAATAGAAGATAAAAAATTACAAGTAACGGCTACAGACCTTGAGACAGTGATGCGGGTGCAAATGGATGTTGAAAGTAAAAGCAATGGACGAATTTGTATTCCTGCCAGAATTTTAATTGATTCGCTAAAGAACATTTCAGATCAGCCGCTATCATTTAATATTGATAAAAATTTTTCTGTTGAAATTACCAGCGACAACGGGAAGTATAAAGTAATGGGTGAAAATCCTGATAATTTCCCCAAAGAACCGGTGGCTGATGATACAAGCAATTTTTCAATAAGTAATGATGCTCTTGTTTCAGCCATCAGCAAAACTTTATTTGCGGTAAGCAACGATGATCTAAGACCTGCAATGACCGGTGTGCTCTTTGAGCTTGATAAAGATTTTATTCAATTTGTAGCCACCGATGCCCATCGCCTGGTACAATATAAAAGAAATGATGTAAGCTGCCCAAAAACAGAAAATTTCATTGTCCCCAAAAAACCGCTTACCCTTTTAAAAAATACACTGGCATCCGGTACCGATGAATTAACTATCAGCTACAACAGCAATCATTTTTTTGTTGCTCATGGCACCTCACAGTTAGTTTGCCGCCTTATTGATGCACGGTTTCCCGATTATAAAGTGGTAATACCCACCGATAATCCCTATAAGCTCACCGTAAATAAAAATGATTTTCAAAACGCACTTCGCCGCCTCAGCGTTTTCAGCAATAAAAGCACCAACCAGGTTGTATTAAACATAAGCGGAAGCGAATTACAATTAGCCGCACAGGATGTTGATTTTAGTTTTGAAGGCAATGAACGCATGAACTGCCAGTACGATGGAGAAGATATGCAAATTGCCTTTAACGCAAAATTTTTAATAGAAATCCTGAATGCTGCAGACAGCGACGAAGTTATTATTGAACTCGCTACACCTACACGGGCAGGCATTATAAAACCAATAGAGCAGGAAGATAATGAAGAAGTGCTTATGCTTGTAATGCCATTAATGATAAATAGTTGATGTCTTCTTAATTCTATATGAAAAAGACTGCGTTTGTTTTAGCAATATCAATATTATTAGTGCAGCATGCTCCTGCGCAAATGAAAGACGCAGCGGCAATACAATCTGCAATGGATAAGCAGGTGATTGCATGGAATAATGGAGACATTGATGCATTTATGCAAACTTATTGGAATAACGACAGTCTTGTATTTGTTGGAAAAAACGGACCTGCTTACGGATGGAAAACTACTCTTGAAAGATATAAAAAAAATTATCCTGATACTGCCGCAATGGGCAAGCTTCAATTTACCATTCTGCAATTAAAAGAGCTTTCTCAAGAATATTATTCTGTATTGGGCAAATGGCATCTGCAGAGAACGATAGGAAATATTGAAGGATATTTTACATTGCTCTTTAGAAAGATAAACGGCAAGTGGTTAATTGTTGCAGACCATACGAGTTGAAAATGGATTACGCCGGTTGATGCAGCATTCTTCTTTCCATCAACCTTGAAAAAAAATAATATCCCATATACACTCCGGCAAACGACGCAAGTATATCTAATGGGTCAAACGTTCTTCCAAAGAAAGGAATTAGCTGTAAATACTCATTAATAATTACCAGCAATAAACCAAACAAGCAGGTTATTTTGAGGTCTGCAATTGTGTGCAGGCGAAAATATTTTTGAAACAGCCAGCATGCACTAAAGGGCAGTAAAAAAGAGCCAATAAGATTAGGGCTTACGCCTATCATCGGTTTGAAGAATTCGGGTATATACATAAAGGGGCGTACAATGAACTTTACAATCCATATAAG
Organism: Chitinophagales bacterium; assembly: GCA_038206235.1. GTDB lineage: Bacteria > Bacteroidota > Bacteroidia > Chitinophagales > Chitinophagaceae > JBBRBB01. The sequence continues at coordinate 74,044 of JBBRBB010000012.1, read as the reverse complement.
TAAAGTGCCTCCAATAACAATCCATCGTGAATAAGTCTTTAAATAGAGCATTGCATTTTGTTTGTAATTACAACTAAAAGTAAGAAAACATTATTATAAAATATTATCAGCAAATAATAAAAGAAAATGAATACTGAATATACGCAGAAATAGAAGCTCAGGTTTTATCTAAAGGCTTTTTCCAAAGCCGGATATAAAACCATAACAACAATACAAAACTTACAACAAGCCAAACATAAAATATAATATTCCCTATCCTGAGCTTTCCTTCAATAAAAGCATAATTGTACATAATGCCTGCGGTAGAATTAATAGCCATCCATACAAGACCAGCCAGTAAAGTAAAAGATATACGCTGCAAAAATTCTTTTGCCTCTGGTTCCATTATGTAAATTTACTATAAAGGGGGCTTTCCCCATGGCGGTGCGGAAAGAAATATTTAAAACGCTTGTATGCCCGTGAGGAATAAGTATTGAGATGTGTTTCATTATTCAAAGCAAAAAAAAGTTATTGTCGCAAACAACACCTTAGATTGCCGTATTTGCACCCCATATATTTTAGTTGATGACTGTAGCTTTGTGTTCTAAATGAAACTTACCATAGAAAAATATAATTTGAAAGACGATATAAAAGTCTTTGGTGTTGAGGTTAAAAATTTTCCTGAAGGAATAGGAGAAGCGTTTGATAAATTAGTAAATATGCTTGCCGAAGGATTCGAACGGTCATTTTACGGCATCAGCGAAATCACTGAGAAAGGGTTTATATATAAAGCGGCTGCCGAAGAAAAATATAAAGGTGAAGCAGAAAAGTATCACTGTGAATCGTATGGAATCGAAAAAGGGGAATACTTAACTGCAACCTTAAAAGATTGGCGTAAGAAAACAGATTTAATAAAAGATATTTTTTATGAAATGATGCAGGATACCCCGGGTTCACAAAACAAAGCCTTGTGTAGAATGGTATAAGAATGATGATGAAATGATGTGTATGATAAAAATAGATCCATCAAAAAAAATGAGTTAACTGAATAAATTTTTAATGCAAGAAATATGACGACTGAAAAATTAATCCCGATAACTATCGGGGCAAAAGAATTGTTTGCATCACTTGATGACACTGCATCTGAATTACTGAAGTTGATTTCTTCAGCAGATGAAAAAACAATTAACATCATTCCTTTTGAAGATAGCTGGACTGCAGCCCAGTTAGCAGCTCATGTTACAAAATCAAACAAAGCGATTGCGCAGGCATTGAATATGCAAGGCAAAACGGCTGAAAGAAATCCTGCCGAAAGAGCGCAGGAGCTGAAAGCAATTTTTTTAGATTTTACAACTAAATTTCAATCGCCGGAATTTATTTTACCTGCGCAGCATCCTTACCAAAAAGAAACACTTATTGCAGATCTTAAAAAATCAATTGAGCAGTTAAAAGAAATGCGTAGCAGAGTAAACTTATCAGAAATAATCAGTGTTCCTGCATTTGGCGAGATAACAAAATTTGAATTACTATATTTTGTGTTGTATCATACGCAAAGACATATTCATCAATTGAAAAATATTTTTAAAATAATAGAAAATATGTGATGGCTTCTTTTATAATTTTAATAACTAAAACAAAATCAAAATGGAAACAACAATAAATAAAAAAACATCAATGTTTATGCTCATCAATCTTTACGATTGGCATACAAAGCTTTTTAGAAATGTTATTGAAGGCATATCTGATAAAGACGCACAGAACCGGCTGGGCACAAAAGCAAATCATGTTGCGTGGATTGCCGGCAGCCTTGTTAATGGAAGATATGAATTGGGCAACTTGCTTGGTCTCGAGCTTAAACAAGGCTCACACGAACTCTTCAGTGATTACAAGGGAATACAGGATAATGTTTCATACCCGTCGCTTACAGAGTTCAAAAAAGATTGGGAAGACATCAGCCCTGCTTTAAAAGATGCCCTGATGAATGTAAGCGACGAGCAGCTAAACGGTGCTGACCCTTTTAATATGCCCGGAGGTCCCTTTACTTTTTTTGACAGCATTATTGCATGCATGGACCGGGAATCATACTGCATAGGGCAAATTGGTTTATACCGCAGGCTCTTAGGATACGAAGCCATGAAATATTCTGAATAAATAAATTACAATTTCAAAAAATAAAGACATATCAAAAACGCAAGTGCAATAAATCAAGATTGAAAAAGTCTTTTTTGGTTGCAGCAAAGCAAAACCTCACAGGTGGGGCTGACCTGTGAGGTTTGAATTTAGCATCATGCAAAAGATAACCACCTTTTTAATGTTTAATGGCAAAGCCGAAGAAGCAATGAATTTTTATATCTCTTTATTCGGTCAAGCAGAAATAATCAGCATTACACGTTATGGAAAAAATGATACAGGTGCTGAAGGAACTGTAATGCACGCAACGTTCTCATTACACGGGCAGCAATTTATGTGTATTGACAGCAGCGCAGCACATGGCTTCAGCTTTACGCCAGCCATATCATTGTACGTAACATGCGAAACAGAAGATGAGATTGATGAATTATTTGTAAAGTTATTACAAGACGGTCAGATTTTTATGCCATTAGCTCATTATCCTTTCAGTGAAAAGTTTGGCTGGGTGTCTGATAAATTTGGAGTTACCTGGCAATTAAATCTCGTAAAAAATAAAACAAATGGAAAATAATAAGCATCCCACTCTTGCAAACGGCAAAGTTTGTAACATTGAAATTCCGGCTATTGATATTAGCAACTCAGCATCTTTTTATAAAGAAATTTTTGGCTGGCATATCAGAGAGCGAAGCGATGGTGATATCGCTTTTGACGACACCGCAGGTGAGGTAAGCGGCACATGGGTGCTGGGCCGCAAAGCAGCAACAGACCCAGGACTGCTAATATATATTATGGTTGATAGTGTTGCCGCCACACTCGATGCAGTCATTGCCAATAAAGGTAAGATTGTGCAGCCGATAGGTATGGATGCACCCGAGATTACCGCAAGAATTAGTGACCCCGCAGGAAATATAATCGGTCTTTATCAGCAACCCGCAGAAACGAATTAAAAAAAATTTATGTCATGACATCAAACAAAAGAAATTATCCGCAAAGTAAATGAAGGCTTTGCAGAAGATGATATAGAAAAAATTTTATTGCATGTAGCAGATGATGTTTGCTGGGATATGCCGGGTACGTTTTCTCATGTGGGTAAAGATGCATTTCGCAAAGAAATAAATAATGAGAATTTTGAAGGTGCACCCGTCATAACAATTAAAACTGAAATTGCAGACGGCGATTATGCAGCCGTAGAGGGTGAAGTTCAATGCCGTAAAAAAGACGGAGGCATGTTTGATGCATTTTTCTTTGATATCTATCGTTTGCAAGATGGAAAAATTAAAGAGATGAGATCGTATGTTATCGAAAAAAATAAACCAATCATTTAAATATGTTTTTGAAAACTTTTTTATTAATTATAAAAACAAACAAATGAAAGCAATTAATCTTTACTTGAATTTTCCCAGATAACAAAACCTCACAGGTCTGCCAGACCTGTGAGGTTTGAATAATACCGTACGAAATTTATAATGTCATTTTTAAACAGCTTCCAAGACATTAAAATTATTTATCAAACAAAAACAACACAATTATGGCAACAAAAATTTTCGTGAATTTAACCGTGAAAGTACCTCAATAAATCTACAGAGTTTTTTACTAAGCTCGGTTTCACATTCAATCCTCAGTTTAAAAAATGGTTGTAGTAGAAACGTTGAAGTAAGATGCTTACATTCATCCTCCTTTGCTTAAACACATCAAACGTAGTAAGCTTTTCAAGATCTGAACAGGCTTCTATAACATTCATACTTTGAGCCGCATTTATTTTTGATTAAGACAGCAAGTAAAGCTCTTTGCAATTTTCAAACTATATAAAAATTTGAATAGCCGTTTAATAATACGCTTCATCCGCTGCAAAAGGAACTTTAGCTTTAAAAACCTTATTATCCTTTGTTATAAAATATTTATCAGGGTCAATTAAAATTTCCTTCACTTCAAAGCCGGGATCTTTAAGCTTAAAATATTGATTGTTTTGAGTATTCTCTATTACAATCTTTTTTTCAAGACTTCCATTTTTTAATGTAATGGGAAGAGACATTCTGAAAAATGATACCGATGGGTGAGATGTTGTTTGGCTAACCTTTAAACCAACTCTGCCGTCTGCAGCCTGGCGCCATTTTACAGTGACGGATGGATACCCCTGCCCATAAAACCATTGATTAAAAAAGTAGTCAAGGTTAAGGCCGCTTACATCTTCCAGGTTTCGCTGCAGGTCTGCAGTAACAGCAAAGCCGTAAGCAAGCTTGGGGTCCGTGAGATAATGGCGCAGCCCTTCAAAGAATATACTATCACCCAAAGTAGATTGCAGCATTCGCAGCAGAAAAGCTCCTTTATCATAACTTAGCCTTCCATCAAAGATGCGGCCGCTGTTAGTTGTATCATCAACCCAAACCGAGCCATCGGGCTGCGAAACAACATAAGCAAGGTCGCCATTTACATAATCATCATAGTAAGCAGTATCAAAATTTTTTGTGTAAAAAAAATCAGCCATGTAAGTGGCAAAGCCTTCATTCAGCCATATATCCCGCCAGCTGCCGCAGGTTACTTTATCACCAAACCATTGGTGCCCTAATTCATGCGTTACTAAATTTTCTCCGGCACTCACAACAAAAGAATTTGTTTGATGCTCCATGCCTCCGCCAAAGCCGAATTGTGTTTGCCCATATCTCTCTTTTAAATAAGGATAATTGCCAAACGTATCGCTGTACAGCTTCAACGCATTCAAAACAAAATAAGTATAGGTTTGAAAATAGCTAAGGTCTTCAGGATATATATAAGATATCACCGGCAGCGTAGTGTCATCAATCGTTACTGTTCTTGTGTACACACTGTAATTAGTAACAGCAAGCGCCACTAAGTACGAAGCGATGGGGTAGCGATGTTTGTACCACGAGGTAGTCATAGAGCCATTCGCTGTTTCACTTTGCAGCAGTCCATTGCTCGATGCTTTATATTGCGATGGGTGCGTAATATAAATGTCTATACTGTCTGCTTTATCATCTAATCCATTACGGCATGGCCACCAGTCCTGCGCATTGTAAGGTTCACTAAGCGTCCAGATAACAGGCGTGCCATTATGAGATGATTTAACAAAGCCTCCGGTAAAATCGCCGCTAATGGGTGGCACTCCATGATAAAAAATAGTTACCGAATCTTTTCTATTTTTTTTTATGGTTACCGGAAAATGAATGGTGAGTGTTTTGCTTGCAGATTGTGTGAAATTGGTTTTCTTATTTCTGAATATGATGCTGTCAACAGTGAGCCTGTTCGTAAAATCAAATACAATGTGATTGGTTGCAAAGGTAGTTATAAATTTTGAAGTGATTTTTCCATCAATGTAGCGAACAGCAGGGTCAATTATCCATTCGCAGCGATAATAATGAACGGTAAAATTAGATGAGGCCAAAGACTCTATTTTTAAATTATTTCTTTTTTCAAATTGTTGCCTCTCCATATTAGGAATACTAAATACATCTTTACACGATTCATTGTGCTGTGAAAATATTTTTGAAGAAAACACAAGGGCAGGTAAAATAATTATAAATTTTTTCATGGCGCTAACATTTTATAAAAATTAAAGGGATAACAAATTTATGGTTAATAAATTGTAGTTGGGTAAAATAAATAATAAGCTCAGTAATTTTAAGACTTCTGCTAAATATTTTAAAAGTTTTTCACTTATTCACATCTGTAAAATTTCTTAATTCAGCTAACCATACATTTGTTTCGAATGAAGACAACAGCTTTTTTAGCAACGATATTTTTCTGTATTTTTTTTACAGGTAATGCGAATGCTCAAAGCAAAAGCCCGCTTCGTTCGCATGATTATTTCGGCAGCCCGCTAAATATTCCGCTGCAATTAGCTGCAAACTTTGGCGAGATACGCACCGACCATTTTCACATGGGGCTTGATATACGCACACAGAACAAAGAAAATCTTCCTGTGTTTACGGTGGCAGATGGGTATATCAGCCGGATAAAAATTGAAAAGTATGGTTATGGCAAAGCCATATACATTACGCACACCAGCGGATACACAACGCTGTATGGGCATCTCAATACTTTTTATCCGCAGTTAGAAGAATATGTAAAGCTGAAACAATATGCAGATGAAAGCTGGGAGCAGGATTTTTATTTGAGCGCCAATAAATTTGTGGTAAGAAAGGGACAGTTTATTGCATTCAGCGGAAGCACTGGCGCATCGCAGGGTCCGCATCTTCATTTTGAAGTGTATGATAATGAAACGGGCAATAATTTGAACCCGGAATTATTCGGCTTTTACATTCCTGATGATATTGCGCCAAAAGTTTTTGGATTGTATTGGTATAGCAGGCAGTACAGTACTTACACATTGCCCGCAAATCAAATACCCATTCGTTACAAGAATAATGAATATACCAGTGTAAAAAAAATTATAGAAGTTGGCTCGCCGCTTATAAGCTTTGGTATACAGGCAGAAGATAAAAACAATGGCTCGCCGTTTTTGTTTGGCATTTATCAGGCCGAGCTCTGGCTGGATGATTCTTTATTGCATGCTTTTACGCTCAATAATTTTTCTTATGAAGATTCGCGATATGTAAATGCTTGTATTGATTACACAAAATGGATAACCACGAGGAAAAGGATTCAGCATTTATCAACGCTGCCCGGCAATCACTTGCCTATATTTTCAGAAGCGGGTTCAAACGGAATCATCACACTTAATGATACATCAACCCATAATATTAAAATTTTAATTTCTGATGTAAGCGGCAATACAAGCGTTATTCATTTTAATATTAAATACAATGCAGCGCTTCAAAAAAATTTTACCTATCCATCAAATAGTATTCTTTGCGTACCTAACAAAATAAATCAGCTTACAGGCAGCAAATCAAAAGTTAAGTTTAGTGAACTTGCTTTTTATGATACAGTTCCTTTTATGCTAACAGAACTTCCGGGCACTGAATCGAATCAGGTCTCACCTTTTATAAACCTTCACAACGCATCTGTTCCCGTGCATGATGATTATGATATTTTAATAAAAACAACTTTGCCTGCAAACAATCCCCTGCGTGATAAAACTGTGATGCAGCTTTCAAGTGATAATCGTAAATACATAATGAAAGGAGAGTGGGAGGGAGATTGGATGCAGGGAAATTTTAATAAGCTTGGAAAGATTAGATTACTCGTTGATACGATTCCTCCTGCAATTACAATTATTCGTTGGCCGAAAGACAGTGTTTTTTATGAAACCCAAAACCTGATTATAAAGTGTACTGATAATTTAGAAAAAATTGATTCCTTTCGCGGCGAAGCGGAAGGGCAATGGTTATTGTTTTCCAAAAAGGGAGATTATTTTATATATAAATTTGATGGGCTTTGCCCGGGAGGAAAACACGAATTAAACATTACAGTAACTGATGCGGCGGGAAATAAAACAACTAAAATTTTTTCGTTTGTGAAACAATAAACCACTTCATTCATTTAAAAAAATTATTCTTGTGCTGAAAGAAGGTAACAAAGCTCCGGCGTTTAACGGAAAAGATCAAAATGGTAATAGCATATCACTTGCAGATTTTAAAGGGAAAAAAGTGGTTCTCTATTTTTATCCTGAAGATGATACACCAACCTGCACTATACAAGCCTGTAATCTCAGAGATAATTATGGGCTGCTAAAGAAGAATGGTTTTGAGGTAATCGGTGTAAGCCCCGATGACGAAAACAAGCACCGGAAATTTGAAGCAAAATTCAATCTTCCATTTATATTAATCGCTGACCCATCGCATAAAATCATAAATAAATACGGTGTTTGGGGAGAGAAGGAATTATTCGGTAATACATACATGGGTGTGCATCGTACCACTTTTGTAATTGATGAGAAAGGGATTATTAAAAAAATATTTTTCCGCCCAAAAAACAAGCAGCATGCAGAAGAAATTATGGAAGCGATGAAATAAAAATATTTGTCTCCTTAATTTTTAAACATTGAAAATTTCTATACAGATTTTGCTCGTATGCAAATTACCATTAAGCCAAACTCTCTTACCGCAAAGCTTGCAGCCAGAATTATGAAAGCAAGCACCATTGCAATTGTTTTCGGCAATACTATTCATTTATACAATTGCAGCAGAATTGATTTTTTGAAAGACCGTAAGTGGGTAAGCCATGAAGTAGCGCACGTGCTGCAATACCAGCGCACAGGCTTTTTTAAATTTATCTTGCTCTATCTATTTGAATGCAGCAGAAAAGGTTATTTCAACAATAAATTTGAAGCAGAAGCAAGAGAAAAAGAAAATGACAATGAAATATTAAACGGAATAAAATTTCTTTAACCAATAAGCCACTCAACTTCTCCAAATTCAAAACTTTCTTTTGAAGTGCCTTCCGTAATTAATTGCCCGTATTCATTCACCTCTTTAACAATACAGAAAAAAACTGTTTGTTCTTTTTTTAATTTCACTGTCTCATTTTTTTTATATAATGCGGCATTATAATAATGCAGTAAATCCTTAAAACCATTTTGCAGCAACTGGGTATACCGGCTTTGTATATAATTGCAAAGCTCTTTAGCCATCACAATCACATCGTAATTTTTTCCTGTAATTTGTTTTAATGATACAGGATTTAAAAGCTGCGGTGGAAAATTAGTTTGATTAATATTAAGTCCAATGCCAGCAACACCAAACTGCCACTTATTGCCTCTTATAATATTTTCAATTAAAATACCTCCTGCCTTTCTGTCGCACCAATAAATATCATTTGGCCATTTTATATAGGTTGCGTGTAAAGCGTACGAATTAAAAAAATCGTGAGCAGCCACAGCAACCACAACACTAATTTCAAAAAGTTGTGAAACGCTCAGCCCAGTGGTATCAAGCAATACAGAGAGTGTTATGTTTTGGCCAGCTTCGCTTATCCATTGTTTAAGTCTTTGCCCTTTGCCTGCTGTTTGTGTGTGCGCAAAAAAGCAGGCGCCATGAGTTGCCATATTATTTTGAAGCTGTTGCATGGCATAGTTGTTGGTACTTTCAACTGCCTGTAATTCTATGAAGGGGTTTCCTATATTTTGATTGAAAATTTTGATAGCCAAAAGAAATGCTATTTTTGCGAATCTAAATTGATTGAAACAAAAAGTAAAATAGTTTTGCAGAAAATTTTCATACAGCTACTCTAATCGGGCAGCGAAACATAAACATTAATTAATTACAAAAAACAGTTTATATTATTTTTGACACCACTACCTTTATTAACCAGCCATAAGAGAAGAAGTTCAAAGCTTACCACGAACTCAAAAATTTTCAAATCTGTTATAAAAGCTATTCGGGAAAAAAAAGGTGAAAATATTTTATCACTCGATCTTAGAAAAATACCCGAAGCCGTGACTGATTTTTTCATAATTTGCCAGGCTGCCAGCACCACGCAAATAAAGGCTATTGCCGATTTTGTAGAAGAAAAGGTTAAGAAAGAATGTGGTGAAATACGTTACAGGCACGAAGGCTATCGCACATTGCACTGGGTGCTTATAGACTACATAAATATAGTAGTGCATATAATGCTGCCGCAGGTACGTGAATTTTATAAACTGGAAGAAATGTGGAGTGATGGCCACTTGCTTCAGCACAATGATTAATCTTTCTTGTAAAGAAAACAAACTAAGTGAAATAATTATTATATTGTGAAGATTGATATATTATGGCACAGGATGACAAACAAATAAAACCGAATCTTTTTGATAAAGGAAACGATGACAGGGGGCAAAAAAAAGGCCCCAAATTTAGTATTTACTGGGTCTATGCAATTTTTGCAATTGTTCTCATCGGGTATAAATTTTTGCCTTTCAATACCTCTGATCCAAAACAAACTACCGAGCAGGAATTTAAACAGGAAATGCTTTTGCAGGGCGATGTTAAAAAATTAGACATTATAAGAAATAAGCAAACCGTAAGAATATATATATATGCCGATAGCCTCAACAAACGTTTTTACAAAGCCCAGTTAAAAAGCACTCCTTCAGATACAACAGCGCCTATCTTCGAATTTGAGGTAGAAGATTGGCAGGGCTTTCGAAGCGGCTTAACCCAATTTTACAAAGACAATCACTTATCTGAAATTCCAACCACAGTTCATAATGAAGGGGAATGGTTTGGGCAGCTTGCCAGTACCTTACTCACATTGCTTGTGTTTGTTGGGCTGTGGATTTTGGTTATGAGAAAAGTAGGCGGTCCCGGTGGCGGCGGTGGCCCCGGTGGTATTTTTAATATTGGCAAATCGAGAGCGCAGTTATTTGATAAAGGAACTAAAGTAAATATCACTTTTGCAGATGTTGCCGGTTTAGATGAAGCCAAAGTGGAAGTGATGGAGATTGTTGACTTTTTAAAAAATCCAAAAAAATATACGGCTCTTGGCGGTAAAATACCTAAAGGTGCATTATTAATAGGTCCCCCCGGTACGGGAAAAACCTTACTCGCTAAAGCTATGGCAGGTGAAGCCCAGGTTCCGTTCTTTAGTCTTAGCGGCAGCGATTTTGTAGAAATGTTTGTAGGCGTTGGGGCAAGCCGCGTAAGAGATTTATTTAAGCAGGCAAGAGAAAAATCTCCCTGCATCATTTTTATTGATGAGATTGATGCAATAGGCCGCACCCGTGGCAGAAGCGCCATTATGAGTAACGATGAAAGAGAAAATACCTTAAACCAGCTATTGGTTGAAATGGATGGCTTTGGTGGTGAAAGTGGTATCATTATTCTCGCTGCTACTAATAGACCAGACGTACTTGACAGCGCTTTACTTCGCCCCGGCCGCTTCGACCGGCAAATCTCAATTGACAGACCTGATGTAAAAGGAAGAGAAGATATTTTAAAAGTGCATCTGAAACCTATTAAAGTTTCTCAAAAACTCGATGTTCATAAGTTGGCTGAACAAACTCCGGGCTTTGCGGGTGCAGATATTGCCAACGTTTGTAATGAAGCTGCATTAATTGCCGCACGTAAAGGAAAAGAAAGTGTTGACATGAGTGATTTCCAGGATGCAATTGACAGAGTGATTGGCGGACTGGAAAAGAAAAATAAAATTATTCTCCCCGAAGAAAAAGAAATCATCGCCTATCACGAAGCCGGTCATGCAATTTGCGGATGGTTTTTAGAACATGCTTACCCGCTTTTAAAAGTAACAATTGTGCCCCGCGGCACAGCGGCTTTGGGATATGCACAGTACACTGCTAAAGAGCAATACCTGTATAACACAGACCAGTTAATGGACCAGATATGTATGACGCTGGGCGGCAGAGCATCTGAAGAAATTTTCTTTGGTAAAATTTCAACAGGCGCATCGAATGACCTGCAGCAAATTACACGCATGGCATATTCTATGATTACCGTGTATGGAATGAATGACAAAATAGGAAACATTAGTTTTTATGACCCCGCGATGGACAATACTTTCACAAAACCATATAGTGAAGAAACCGGAAAAATCATTGATGAAGAAGTAAGGAAGTTAATTGTGCAGGCTTATGAAACAACAAAAAAATTATTAGTTGAAAAGAAGCCGCAGGTAGAAATTCTTGCAAAAGAATTATTGAAAAAAGAAGTGCTTTTTCAAAGTGATGTAGAAGCATTAATAGGCAAGCGCCCATTCGAAGAAAAGAAATTACTCGATGTAAGCGAGAACGGAACTGAAGAAACCCATCATGAAACCGGTGCAATCAGTGCTGGTGTTCCCCCCTACGATAGCAGCGTAAACATTCCTGTTCACAAAGAAAGCTAACAGGTGATGCAGGAACCCTCAGCCAAAGAAAATATTCTTAAAAAAATACGTCAGGCGCTTGGTAAACCGGTGCCTGTTCCGTTTGCACAAAACGAAGGCTCAGAAAATATTTTTGTTTCCCGCCACCCGGAAATTGAAATTGAGTTTGCAAAAAATTTTACTGACCTTTTAGGTAAGTTTTCTTTTTGTCTTAATCAAAAAGAATTGGCTGCTCAGTTGTATGAATTGATTGAAATAAGAAAATGGAAAAATATTTACTGCCTTGAAGACGTGCTTAAAAAAAACCTTAATGCCAATGGCTTTACTATTAACTACACAACTTCTCTTGCCGGTTGCGATGCTGCTATCACCGGCTGCGAATTATTAATTGCTCGTACCGGAAGCATTTTATTAAGCAGTGCACAGCAAAGCGGCAGAACCACCAGCGTTTATGCGCCTGTACATATTTGCATTGCTTATGCAAATCAAATAGTGTACGATATTAAAGACGGCTTATTATTCATGAAAGAAAAATACGGCAATCGGTTACCCTCGCTTATAACATTTGCCACCGGCCCAAGCAGAACAGCAGATATAGAAAAAACGCTTGTAACAGGTGTGCACGGCCCAAAAGAAGTGTTTTGTTTTATGGTGGAGGTGTAGCGATTTAGATATTCTGCCAATTAAGGCAGCCCAATTTTTCATATAGAGGTTTATAGCTTTACAGCAAAAACCAATTGCTTCCTTGCCTAGACATCTCGAGGTATGAATTTTTTAAAATATAAATGTATTGTAGTTTTTGAAAAACTTTCTCGCCATCATTTCAGGCTTAGTGTTTATGCTGCGAATGTGGCCCATGCTATAGCTGCGGGTGCTTTAGAGTGCACAACTTGCCCCGCCAAAGGCGGGATCTGCCACAATGCTAAATTAGAATTTGCAACGAGATAGTTTCATTTCATCGCAGCGAAATTATTATAAATTTGTAAGATGTTTTTTTCAAGTGTTTTTAAATTTAATTACGAATCTTCGGCCAATGGATGCCCTTTTGGCCAATGCCCATAAACATTGTAATATGCCATCACTTCCTCAGAAGGCTTAGCATAGCGTGCTTTTTCATATTCTTCTTCATACGTTTTATCAAAATCTTGCTGTAATTTATTTATTTCATCCTGCTTTTGCTGCTTTTTCATTTGCCTTTGTAATGCTTCAGCAGGGTTGTAATTTTGAATTTCATCTATCAGAAAATTACTCATCCTCATTTCTTCTAAAACCAATTTGTCGGCACTCTGGCGGGGAAGGATTAATTAATTGTTTCAGGTATTTAAAAATGAGTGCAATGTTTTCATCATGGCCTGTTAGCTTCCTTTCAATTTTTCTAATTGCAGCAAAATGTCTTTATGCGAAAGCAACATTTCACGCATCTTTACAAAAATTTCAATTATACGAATGCTTACCCGCATAGCCCTTTCAGTTTTAAGCACATTTGCAAGCATGAGAACTCCATGTTCTGTAAAGGCATAAGGCAGATAGCCGCCAAGATGTTTTCTGGAAGGTATCGCATTTTGCGATACCATAATATCTGCTTCTTTTTTACTAAGCTGAAACATAAAATTTTCCGGAAATCTGTTTATATTTCTTTTAACCTGTTCCCTCAATCTTATAGATTTTTCCATACAATTCCGCCAAATCCCTGTCAAGCATTCCCTTTTTGTCTCTTATCATATAAATTTTGTTTATCACAATTTCATCGGGAACTACCATTAATTTTTTAGTTTTCGCCATTAGTAATATTCAAAAAAATAATATAATAAATTGGCGTGATAAATTAGGTATCACAATTTTAGAATTCTTTTTATTTAGCTGAAACTATGAGCCTTTTACCCAATCGCCTGCTGCAAATCCTCAATCAAATCATCAGCATCTTCTATACCCACACTCAATCTTATCAGTGTATCACTCAATCCATTTTTAATACGCTCCTCTCTTGGAATGCTTGCATGAGTCATTGATGCGGGATGATTAATCAATGATTCTACACCGCCCAAACTTTCTGCCAGTGCAAAAAGTTTAGTAGATGATAAAACTCTTTTCGCTTCTTCCATGCTTTCATCTTTTAACTCAAAGCTGAGCATACCACCAAAGCCATGCATTTGTTTTTTTGCAACCTCATAACCGGGGCTGTCAGGAAAGCCGCACCAGTAAACCCTTTTAATCTTTGGATGATTGCGAAGCCAGCTTGCAATTTTTTCTCCATTCTCACAATGACGCTGCATGCGCAGATGCAAAGTCTTTATACCACGCAGCACAAGAAAACAATCCATGGGTCCGGGCACAGCGCCGCAGCTTTTTAGAATGAAGTATAATTTTTCTCTTAGCTCTGCATCATTCATCATTAATGCACCCTGTATCACATCACTATGACCGCCAAGATATTTTGTAACCGAATGCATGGAAATATCGGCACCAAGGTCAAGAGGGTTTTGCAGGTAAGGAGAAGCAAATGTATTATCAACACACAACAGAATATTCTGCGGCTTTGTAAGTTCAGCTACCGCAGCAATATCAGTAATATTCATCAACGGATTTGTTGGCGTTTCAAGCCAAACCAGTTTTGTATTTGAATTGATGAGTGAGCTAATATTATTTACATCACTTGTGTTTGTATAACGAAATTTGATCCCAAATTTTTCAAACACTTTCGTGAAGAGGCGATAAGTTCCTCCATACATATCATTTCCTGCAATTACTTCATCGCCGCTCTGCAATAATTTTATTACTGCATCGGTTGCAGCAACGCCGCTGCTAAAAGCCAATCCATATTTTCCATTTTCCAATATTGCAAATGCATCCTCCAGCGCTTTGCGTGTAGGGTTTTGAGAGCGGGCATATTCATAGCCTTTATTTTTTCCCGGCGCCTCCTGAACATAAGTTGATGTTTGATAAACAGGAGTCATAATTGCACCGGTAGAAGGATCAGGCTCGGTGCCTGCATGAACATACTTAGTAGCAGATTTCATTTCGTATTTTTTAGAAGTGCAAAGATGGGATTTTGTCAGAACATAGCAGCAGCGCAAAGATACCGCCAGTCAAAATTATCTGCATCGTGTGCAGCTTTAGGTTGAATTGGGTGATTCAACACAGCACTCTTTAAAATTTTTTCATCAACTAATTTTTGTTTGGCTGAATGAATATACTGCTGCATTAAAGGCTCCTGCATCCATTGTTCTTGAGGCGGTTCATATCCAATTTTGTCGGTGCGCCAGACAATTTCTTTGGGCAATTTGTTTTCCGTCGCCTTTCTCAAAATCCATTTTGTAAATCCATTACGTATTTTGTAATGTGATGGCAATGAAAAAATAAATTCAACAAATTCATGATTCAAGAATGGAAGTCTTATTTCTACTCCATCCGCCATAGAGTTTCTGTCAGCAAAACGTAATAAATCTTGTAAGCCAAGTTGCATTGTGTTGTAAAAGAGAATATCGTTTAATTTTTTGACTACAGGTTTATGAATAGAGTGTGTATCAAATGCATGTTGAATAAAATCGGGTTGAAGATTAGAATTTGCAGTAATGCTGTGCAAAGCTTTATTTTTTATATGGGATGATGTTAAACGTGGAAGAAATGCAGCAAGATAATTTTTAAAGCTCCATTGTGCATTGACATTTAATTGTTGTGTTTTGTTTTTTTCTTTTTTGAAGTCTGAAAATGAATTTCTTAAAAGCTCCTGCCAGTACCAGTGATAATATATATGATAACCCGCAAGTATTTCATCTGCGCCCTGTCCATCCAATAATACTTTTATGTTATGTTGTTTTGCAAGCTCATAAACTTTGTACTGCGCATAAATGCTGGATGATTGAAAAGGTTCATCCTGTGCCTGAATTAATTTGTCAAACTCATCAATTAAAGATTGAGCGGTGGGGGTAGTGGTGAAATTTTCAAGATGAAAAGTTGATGTTACTTTTTTTATGTGTGCAGTTTCATCTTTTACAAAGCCTGGAAAAACAGCAGAGAACGTTTGTAGTTTATAGTTTATAGTTTGTCGTTGAATAAATGCGACAACAGAAGAGCTATCTAAGCCGCCACTCAATGATGTACCAACTTTTACATCGCTTCGCAATCTTCGCTTTACCGAAATAGTAAAGAGTTCTGTAAATTTTTCAATTGCATTTTCTTGCGAAATATCAATCTGCTTTTCCTTGTCAATATCATAATACTGTTTACTGTTTACTGTTAACTGTTTACCGTTTACTTTAATAAAGTGTGACCGTGGTAATGCAAAAATATTTTCACAGAAAGTTTCTGATAAATCATTAGGATTTTGCATTTGCCCTATACCAAGATAATTGAGCAGCATGGAATCTTTTATTTTTCTTTTAACTCCTGCTGCAAACAATGCTTTTATTTCACTGGCAAATAAAAATTGTTCTTCGTCTTTATAATAATAAAATGGCTTTTCACCAAAGCGGTCTCTTGCAGTAAAAAGCGTTTGCTCCTCCTCATCCCATATTGCAAATGCAAACATCCCATCAAAATATTGCAGGCAGTTTTCTTTATAACAATCATAAGCAGCTAAAATAACTTCGGTATCCGAAGCTGATGCGAATATGTATCCTCTTTTTTTCAGCTCCTCTCTCACTTCTACATAATTATAAATTTCACCATTATAGGTTATTGTGTAGCGGTTGAGATATTGCATGGGCTGCGAAGCAGCATCGCTTAAATCTATTATTGCAAGCCTCCTGTTGCCTAAACCTGCAATTCCTTTTTCATTTATCCAATGGCCTTCACCGTCAGGACCGCGATGAGCAATGGCCTCGGTCATTTTTTTTATTCGCTCTTTTGTAACAAGAGAAGTATTTAAAGATATGATACCGGCAATGCCACACATGGTGTACCCCCAGCCCCAAAAGGGGAGTAAAAAAGTTATTTGAAAGAAATTGGTAGAATAATTTTTACATTATCCCACATAATATTAAGATTGTAAGATTTGTTGTCATCATCAAAATATATTGTAAGCGCTTCAACTATGTCATCTGTTTTGGTAGCAGGAACATCTGTTCGCAATACATCTTTTTTTTGATTGTATGATAGGCCCCAAATATCCTTTTCAGTATTAAAGATGATTGTCCATTTGTCTTCATTACATATAGCATACATAGTGTATCTTCCTTTTGCAAGTGAGTTACCATTGACTTTTACATTTCTGAAAAATTCAATTTCCGTTGCTTCGTTTGCGCCAAGACGCCAGATTTGGTTATACGATACAATGCCTCCGAAGATTGTTCTGCCTGCCTTTTGAGGTCTGCTGTAAATAATTCTTGCAACAGGAGCATCTTTTATAGTGCCCTGCATTTTAAGTATGGGATAATTGGGCGGACAGTAACTAATATCTGCCGGGCTTTTATCGAGGTCTGTTGGTTTTTGTTGAGAGAAAGCAGGAAGCGTATTTAAAAGTAAAGCAATCACAAGGAGATTCTTCATAAATAAATTTTCTGTATTGACAATTAAGAAATCGTTTTTGTTTAACTGCAAATGAAAATATTTTATTTCAAACTTTTAAAAATGCTAATAAAAATTACTCAGAAGAACTTGTGAGGCGAAGAAAATTCTGGTAAGCAAAATCTTTTACATCGGGAAAGAAAGAAACATAGTATTGTTTCAATTGCTGATAATTTTTTATAAAACATGTATAAGCACCTTCACTGCGTTGCAGGTAAGCAGCTCTGCGGACTAATCCTTCAAAGCTTTTTTCTGCTCCGTATAAATTGCGGTAATTATAAAGCCAGTTTTGCTCTTGCATGTAGGGCAGCATTCTGCCAAGCTTCTCAGGCAAAATTGTTTTATTTTTTTGCAGGATGCTATATGTATTGATAGCAAAGGCTTGCAGCGAATCATCTGAAAATTCATTGGTATCACTGGCAAGAAAATGGTCGTACATCACATCAACAAAAGCGCCCGCATATAAACCCACTGCAGGTTTAAAAAAAACTTTTGCCCTTTTGGTTGCTTCATGCTTATCAGTATATTCATCAATTAACCTGTGCAGAGTAATTCCTTTTTGAATGGCTGCATCGTATTCAAACTTTTTATTCCCCTTCACAAAATCGCTTATCATATTGCCTACAAGAATTGATTCGTTATTGAATGATAAGTATGCATGGGCAAGGAAGTTCATCTTGAAAAAATAATCACGCAAAGAACGCAAAGAAAAATGCTAAGAGCGCAAAGTTTTCTTTGTGAAAATCTTAGCCTTCTTTATGTTATTTAAAAAAATGATTGAAAAACAGAACTTCGAAGTGTGCGACCACCGCATAGCGGGGCACAGCGCAAGGAACGATGCTATGAAAATATTAGTTGGAATCATAAAAAATAAAATGAACTACTTCAAATATTTTCCAAACCAATCAAGATAACTTTCAAATCTGTGTTTGAGATATGATGGCACCGTAATTTCATGATACTGGTCGGGATAAATAATGAGCTTTGTTGGTATGCCAAGAGAACGCAATGCCTGATACATTTGTTCTGCACCGGCAGCGGGCACATTAAAATCTTTTTGACTCGCCATGAAAAGTGTTGGCGTTTTTATTCTGTCTGCATGAAAGAATGGATACGAAAGCTGAATCCATTTTTCCATATTTTTCCACGGCGGGCCAAGCTCGGCCTCATATTGCACCACGTATTCATCAACGCCATACATGCTCAACTGCAATGCACTGCCTGCGCCACTTGCAGCCGCTTTGAATCTTGTGTCTGTTGCAATTGTATAATCAGTGAGAATGCCACCATAACTCCAGCCGCCAATGCCCATGCGTGAAGAATCTGCAATGCCCTGCGCAATTAAATAATCTGCTGCACCGATAATATCCATCACTTCTTTGTCACCCCAATCAGCATAAATAGCTCTTATAAAATTTGTACCACGTCCGCTGCTGCCGCGATAATTCACTGCTGCCACTGCATAACCATTTGCTGCAAGAATATTTCTATAGAGATCATATTCATAATCATCCTGACCCACGGGCCCGCCATGTATGTACAAGATGAGCGGAAGCTTTTTATTTCCTGCATCTGCAGGGCGATACAATATTCCCGAAACTTTTGTTCCGTCTTTACTGGTTGAGGTAAAGGGTTCAATTTTCAAAGGTTGTAGCGGGGCAAGAAAACTATCCTGTATGTGTGTGAGCCTGCGTGTATTTCCATTTTCAAGTGCAAATAATTCAGGCGGCATTTGTGGCGTTTGAATGGATGTAAGCCATGTACCCGTTGCTTCATTTAATTCAAGATTATAAAAAACTCTTTCACCATCGGCTATTTTTTTCATTGCGCCATCTGCAATATTAAATTGCCCAACTATTTGCTGGCGGTCGTCTTCCATTAAAATAAAAATTGATTTTCCATCCTTGCTCCATCGCGGATTTATTGCAGGCCGGTCAATTGATTGAGAAAGAAATTTTGGTGTGCCGCCATCTTTTGAAATCACCATCAAACCATCATGCCCATACATGGTAAATTTTTCGTTGCTTGTAGTTTGCAGGTATGCGATGCTTTTGCCATCAGGGCTCCATTCCGGCTGGTCTTCTGTTCCCGTCCATGATGTTAATTGCCTTGCCATTGCGTTGGGCTGCGCAGGCATAATCCATATATCTGTGTTTTCGTTTTTATCAGGCTCTTGTGTACGGTTACTAACGAATGCGATTTCTTTTCCATCGGGGCTAAATGCAGGTGAGGATTCATTCCATAAACCGCCGGTTAACGTATCGAGCTCTTCTGTTTCAATATCGAAAAGATAGAGATGTGTTCTTCTTATATCCGCATAACCTTCAATATCTCTTTTAAAAAGATATTCATCAATTTCATAAGGCTTGCGAACTTCTGATTCTGATGTGTCAGAAAAATCTTCATCTTTCATCACCAATAAAATTTTTTTTGCATCAGGGCTCCACACATAATCTTCTATTTCATTTTTTGTATCTGTAATTTTTTTTGCTTCACCACCACGGCGGTTCATCAGCCATAACTGGCTTTGCGGATTTTTATCATCCTCTTTTGCATACCGGTCTGATAAGAACGAGATGTATTTGTTATCGGGACTGAATCGTGGTGTGCTCTCGTCTTCTTCCTGTGTGCTGGTCAACTGCACGGTTTGTGTTCCATCCCAGTTGACCATCCAAACATCATCCGTGTATTTATCTTTTGCAGTGTCTGCTGTGCTTACAGTATAGGCAACCCATTTTCCATCAGCCGATACCTGCGGGTCTGTAACATCGGTATAGCGATAAAAGTCTGATGGATTAAGAGGGCGTTTGGTTTGACCTGAGACTGATGCAGTAATACTCATTAAGAGCAGATACAAAAAAATTTTTTTCATTACCTGAATTTTTTAAAAAATAAATGTAAGAAAGATATTAGAGAAAGGATGATGCTATTAGTCAGATTCAAAGAAAGTTTCAGGAGTTTACAAAGTTTCAGAGGTTTACAAGTTAGTGCATCAAAACAACTTCTGAAACTTTGTTTCGGGAAACCAACTTAAAGGCAAAGTCAAAAGAGTATAATCTCTCACACTTTATTTAGTTCATTTGAAAAACTATCTTTGAAACCAAGCTTTTATAAAAAATTATGACCGAACTAATTTGGGAAGGAAAATACAAAGACCCCGATAAAAAACCGGGGCAGGCTCAAAAAGTAACTCCCGTTCGTATTGCACTTCCCTTTCAAACTATAGAAACTGTAAACGAAAGTTCACAGCAACGGCAAAAGTCACTTGACTTTTTTGCAAGCGAACCGACAACACAATATAATAAGGAATGGCGCAACCGGCTTATTTGGGGCGACAAAAAATATGTGTTACCTTCCTTGCTGCCTGAATTTGCAGGCAAGGTGAACCTTATTTGTATTGATCGGCCTTTTAATATTGGAGCAGATTTTTCTTTCACTGCAAAGATTTCCAGCAATCCAGATGTAGAAGAAGATGAAGAAACTGAATTCACAAAACTTCCGAGCATAATTGAACAGAAGGCATATAGGGACACTTGGGGTAGAGGGCTTGATAGCTACTTACAGTGGTTTTATGAAACTGTTTTATTGCTGAAAGAATTACTTGCTGATGATGGAAGTATTTACATTCATTTGGACTGGCATGTAGTTCACTATTGTAAATCTATATTAGATGAAGTATTTGGATATGAAAATTTCCAAAGGGAAATTATTTGGTGGAGCAATAATGTTTCAGGGTTTAAAGGCAAAGCACAAAATTGGATACGTGATCATGACACATTACTTTTCTATACAAAGGACAAAGACAATTTTACCTTCAATAAACAATGGAAAGCATTGACCGAAGAGTACATCAAACAAACTTTTGTTCATGTTGATACAGATGGAAGAAGATACAGATTGAGATATGAAAGAAAGCAATTTTACGAGGAGAATGAAGGAATTCCAATACCAGATGTTTGGGATATTGCATTTCTAAGGCAAAACGCATTAGAAAGAAATGGTTATCCAACACAAAAGCCCGAAACACTTTTAGAAAGAGTAATAAAAGCAAGCAGCAATGAAGGCGATTTAGTTTTAGATGCTTTTTGCGGAAGTGGAACCACAGCATCTGTTGCAGAAAAACAGAAACGCAGATGGATTACTTGCGACTTGGGAAGATTTGCGATACACACTACAAGAAAAAGATTGCTTGGTATTAAAGATATAAAACCTTTCATAGTTCAGAATCTTGGCAAGTATGAACGTCAGCAATGGATGCAGGCAGAGTTTGACCTCACCCCTAACCCCTCTCCAAAAGGAGAGGAGAACAAGTCCGCAATGGAAAAACAGCTTGAGCAGGAAAAATCATATAAGCATTTCATCATTGAATTGTATCATGGAAAAACTTTGGATGGTTACACCTGGCTGCACGGTGCAAAGGCAGGAAGGATGGTTCATGTAGGTACTGTGGATGCGCCTGTTACAGTCGAAGATATTAAAGCAACTATCAGAGAGTTTTGGAAATTGGTGGGTAAAGAAAAAAGTGCAGAGAAAAATGGTATTGATTTTTTAGGATGGGATTTTGCTTTTGATGTGAATGAAACTGCTGCACAATTTGCGGCACAAAACAAAGTAAATGTTTCGTTCAAAAAAATTCCGCGTGAAGTGCTGGAGAAAAAAGCAGTGGAGCAAGGTGACATAAAATTTTATGAATTGGCTGCACTGAAAATAAAAGTGAAAGCAGACAAAAAGAAGATAACACTCACTCTTGACAATTTCATAATGCCACAGGATGATTTGCCCGATGATGTTCGCGGAAACATTACGCATTGGAGTCAGTGGATTGACTACTGGGCAGTGGACTGGAACTTCCGTGATGATACATTTCACAATGAGTGGCAGAGTTACCGCACCAAACAAAATCCAAAGATTGAATTAAGCGCATCGCACATTTACGAGGAGAAAGGAAAATACACAGTAGTGGTAAAAGTGATTGACATTTTAGGAAACGATACTACCAAAGCAGTTGAAGCAGAAGCAAAATGAAATACGAAATAAAACCACTACCGCCAAACACAGATCTTGAAACCAAAGCCATTTTAAAAAGATTGACTTCGGCACACCGCTATTTGGCTGAATTAAAAGGCAAGTCTGCTACCATACCAAATGAAAATATTCTTATCAACACACTTGTATTGCAGGAAGCAAAAGACAGTTCGGCAATTGAAAACATCATTACTACCCACGATGAATTGTATAAAGCGCAATTGTTTGAAAATTTATTCTCTGATGCCTCAGCTAAAGAAGTAAGCCGGTATGCTGATGCACTGAAGCATGGATTTCAATTAGTGCGAAAACAAAAACTCATTACGCAGAATCATATTCTCACCATTCAAAAAATTCTGGAACAAAATGATGCAGGATACCGGAAAGTTCCGGGCACTGCACTAATCAATGAAGCTACCGGAGACACTGTTTATACACCTCCGCAGGATTTCGATACAATAAGCCGGTTGATGAATAACCTTGAAGCATTCATTAATGATGATGGAATGAGTGAGGTTGATCCCCTCACTAAAATGGCTTTATTGCATTTTCAGTTTGAAACCATTCATCCGTTTTATGATGGCAATGGACGCACAGGTCGTATTCTGAATATTCTCTACTTAGTGCAGCAAGATTTACTTGATCTTCCAATCCTTTATCTCAGCCGTTTTATCATTCAGCGCAAAGGCGATTATTATCGCTTATTGCAGCAGGTTCGTGAGAAAGGAAATTGGGAAGAATGGATTTTATATATGCTCGAAGGTGTAGAAAAAACTGCTAAAGAAACTATTGATGTAATCAGTAATATCCGTAACCTGATGCAGGACTATAAAAATCGTATTAGAAAAGAATTGCCTAAAGTATATAGCCAGGATTTGCTGAACAATATTTTCAAACATCCTTA
Organism: Chitinophagales bacterium; assembly: GCA_038206235.1. Classification (GTDB taxonomy): domain Bacteria; phylum Bacteroidota; class Bacteroidia; order Chitinophagales; family Chitinophagaceae; genus JBBRBB01. The sequence goes on along the minus strand of JBBRBB010000012.1, from coordinate 50,784 downwards.
TACCAAAATAGAATTTGTGATGGAAGATTTGGATGTTAGCCGTAAAACTGCCGCGAATTACCTCAACGCATTGCAAAAACATCATTTTTTAAAGAAGCAAAAAATATGGAAGACAAATTTTTACATCAACGAACCTTTATTTCAACTATTCAATCTTAATAAAGCCAGTATTCAAAAAGCAACATCGGTTAAAACGATAAACCCACATCATGAGTAGAAAATTCAATTTTTTGCCTATGATAAAACGCTCATGTATAGAAAACAGCATTTTCTACTCATGATAGACGCATCATGTACCCGAAATCGGAGTTTTGGGTACATATCCAAAATCTTGTGAACATAAAATCGCTTTGCCCATGACAAAACTCTTATGTATAGAAAACCGCCATTTTCTATACATGACAGGGTTCTCATGTATAGAAAACATCATTTTCTACTTATGATAAACGCATCATGTACCCGAAATCGCTGTTTTGGGTGCATATCCAAAAAACATGTATCTGAAAATCCGATTTTGGGTACACGTTTAAAAGAACAGGTATAGATTGAAAAAAGAAAAATGGCAAAAAAGAAAAAAGATAATTCGCAAGCAAACATGTTCAACATACAGGAACAGTTGAGCACAGCCGCCTGTGTGCCTGCCATTCGTGAGGCGGTGAAATCATGGCGGGCAGAAAATTATAAAGGCATTACCTACACCACAAGAGAGTTGCTAAACTTCTGGTTTCGCACGGACCACATTTTACCCAACGGACTAAGCTTTCGCTTTCACTTAGCACAGCGTGAAGCGATGGAAACTTTGATTTACATTTTTGAAGTTGAGAAAATAAAAAACAGAAAAGAGTTACTGGAAAAATTTGCTTTCACTACCAAAGATTTACGATTGCCGCCTTACGATGAGTTTGCAAGGTATTGTGTGAAGATGGCAACAGGCAGTGGAAAAACGCTTGTGATGAGCATGAGCATGGTGTGGCAATTTGCCAATTATCTGAGAGGCGAACAAGATTTTGCAAACAACTTTTTAATCCTTGCTCCCAATGTGATTGTCTTTGAACGATTGCGCATCGATTTCGAAAGCGGAAAAACTTTCAACACACTTCCGCTTCTTCCAAAACATTTGCGCTGGCTTTGGGAAATGGAATACTATATGCGTGGCGATACAGAACGCACAAACAGCAGCGGCAGTTTGTATCTCACCAACATTCAGCAATTCTATGAACGCGGTGAAAGAACCAATACAGCAGAGGTTGATATAATGACAGCCATGTTAGGCTCACAGCCGCCAGCTACAAAAACAGAGGTTACAGATTTTGATGAACGCATTGTAAAGCGTGACGGCTTGCTGATGGTGATGAATGATGAAGCGCATCACACACACGATGAAGAAAGCGAATGGAATAAATTCATTCGCAAGCTGCATGAGCGTTTGCAAACTCCCTCCACGAAGGGGAGGGCCGGGGTGGGGCTGCAACTTGATTTTTCCGCAACACCACGATACAGCAAAGGAAGTTTGTTTGCATGGACAATCTTTGATTATCCGTTGAAGCAGGCAATACTTGACCGCATTGTAAAAAGACCCATAAAAGGAATTTCAAAAATTGATGAAGCAAGAAGCGATATAGCAACAACACGATACAAAGGTTTTCTTACGGCAGGAGTTGAACGATGGAAAGAATACAGCGAACAGCTTGCACCGTTAAAAAAGAAACCGATTTTGTTTGTGATGATGAACAACACCGATGAAGCGGACGATGTGGGAGATTGGATGCGAACAAAATTTCCCGCTGAATTCGGAGGAGATAAAACGCTAATCATTCACACGGACAAAAGCGGAGAGGTTTCAAAAAAAGATTTGGATGTTGCGAGAAAGCTGGCAAGAGAAGTTGACCATGATAAAAATCCTGTGAATGCGATCGTGTCTGTGCTCATGTTGCGTGAGGGTTGGGATGTGCAGAATGTTACAGTAGTTGTAGGCTTGCGACCATACACAGCTAAAGCAAACATTCTTCCGGAACAAACTATCGGCAGAGGTTTGCGATTGATGTTTCGCAATATGATTGACAGCTACACAGAAAGAGTTGACATCATCGGCAACAAAGCATTCATGGAGTTTGTAGAAGATTTGGAGAAGCTTGAAGGTTTGAAGTTTGATACATTCCAAATCGGAAAAGACAAACTGAAAATCATCACGATTCAGCCTGTTGAGGAGAAAAAAGAATTTGACATCGGAGTTCCTGACATTTCTCCGTCGCTGGGAAGAAAAAAATCTTTGGCAGAAGAAATTGAAGCGATGGATGTAGTGAAGTTCAACATCAACAAGCTTCCGTTGAAAGGAAAAGAATTGGAAGAAACAAAAACTTTCATTTATGAAGGCAGAGATATTTTAACTGATGAAAAACTCTTAGAGAGAGAATACACAATACCGCCTGCGCAAACAGCAGAAGAAGTAATCGGTTATTATGCAAGACGAATTGCACAGAATATTAAACTGCCTTCGCAGTTTGCTTTGCTTGCACCGAAAATCCGTGACTTCTTTGAACGAAAAGCATTTGGAAAAACTGTTGACCTGAGTGACGAGAATGTTATCAAAGCTATCAGCAGCAACATTGCAAGCTATGTAGTGATAAAAGAATTTGAAAAGGCATTGCGTGAAATTGTGATTGAAAAAAAAGAACCACAATTGCTTTCTGCCAGTCGTTTGCTTTCTACTACTCTGCCCTTCCCCACATCCAGGAAAGTTTTGGAAGCGAAGAAATCTATTTTCAATTACACGCCTTGCGACAATGAATATGAATATGACTTTGCCAGGTTTCTTGAAAAAGCAGAGGACATTAAAGCATTTGCAAAACTGCCGGAGCAGTTTGGTTTTTGCATTCAATACACAGACACACTTGCGAACATCAGAAATTATTTCCCTGACTTCATTGCTATTTCTGACGACAAGACAAATTGGATAATTGAAACGAAAGGCAGAGAAGATATTGAAGTGCGACTAAAAGACAATGCTGCAATAAACTGGTGCAACAAAGCCACACAGTTGACTGTAGAAAGCTGGCAATACATAAAAGTTCCTCAGAAAGATTTTGCGCAATTGCATGCTGACAACTTTGAGGAATTGGTTGCAGTTGTAAATCCACCGACATTGTGTGACAGTTAACACACGCTTGCAATTCACACAAGTAATACAGGTATCAAAAAAAATAATACATCAACTCAACTCTATTACCAAATCGTCCTGCTGTACTAATATGCCTTCTTTTAAAACAATGGCTTTTACAATTGCAGCATGCGGGCATACAATGGTGCTCTCCATTTTCATGGCTTCAATGGTGAAGAGCGGCGCATTTTTTTCCAGCTTGTCGCCCTCTTTTACGAGTATGCGTGAAAGCTTACCCTGCAATGGTGTACCTATTTCATTTGCAGCGGATGCCTTGCGATGCATTTGCTTTGTTGTTTTGTAGCTTCTGTCTTTTACTTCTATTGAGCGTGTTTGCCCGTTTAGCTTAAAGAACACTTGACAGTTTCCATCTTCATCGGTTTCGCTCATGTACATAAATTTTACGAGGATGCTTTTGCCTGCAGACAGCTCAATCAATACTTCTTCGTTTTGCTTTAAGCCGTAAAAGAAAACAGGCGTGGGTAAATAATTTACTTCGCCAAACTGTGAGCTGTGCTTATGAAACTCATCAAACACTTTTGGATAAAATAAATAAGAGAGCAGGTCGTACTCTGTGCATTGCTGACCATACTTTGCTTTGAAATCTGCAAAAGCTTTTTCAAAGTTGATGGGCTGAAGATGTGCATTTGGTCTGTCAGTATAAGGCTTTTCATCTTTCAAAATTATTTTTTGCAATGCAGGCGGAAAGCCGCCTGGTGTTTGACCGAGATCGCCTTTGAATAAACCAATTACTGAATCAGGAAAAGAAATCGTTTCGCCTTTTTGATAAATATCCTGCTCGGTGTAGCAATTGGCTGTCATGAAAAGCGCCATATCACCAACTACTTTTGATGATGGTGTTACTTTCACTATATCGCCAAACATTTTATTTACAACTGCATAATTTTTTTTGATGAGATGAAATTTATCTTCCAATCCAAGAGAGCGTGCCTGCGGACGAAGATTTGAATATTGACCTCCGGGAATTTCATGGTCAAATACTTCGGCTGTGCCTGCTTTTAATTCACACTCGAAGGGATAATAATATTCTCTTACATCTTCCCAGTAATTGGAAAGCTCGTTGAGCTTATCAATATTCATTTCCAATTCTCTTTCATGACCTTTCATCATTGCAACAATAGAATTAAAGTTTGGTTGCGATGTAAGTCCGCTCATTGAAGCGAGTGCTACATCAACAACATCAACGCCTGCTTCAATAGCTCTTAAATACGTTGTTGACTGAATACCGGAAGTGTCGTGTGTGTGCAGATGAACGGGAAGGCTGATGACTTTCTTCAATTCTTCAATCAACACTTTTGCCTGTAGTGGTTTTAAAAGCCCGGCCATATCTTTAATTCCCAGGATGTGTGCACCTGCATCTTCAAGCTGTCTTGCGAGGTTGAGATAATATTGAAGATTGAATTTTTGATTTTTATTCTCATCAAGAAAATCACCTGTGTAACATATACATGCTTCGGCAAGAGCGCCGGTTCTTTCACGCACTGCATTAATGCTAACCTTCATTCCTTCGGGCCAGTTGAGAGAATCGAATATGCGGAAGATGTCAATTCCTTTTCCTTCCATCCATGCCTTCTCAATAAATTCTTCTACAAGGTTATCGGGATAGGCCGTATAGCCAACTGCATTTGAACCGCGTATCAGCATTTGAAAAAGAATGTTGGGAATGCACTGACGCATCATGCGCAAACGCTGCCAGGGACATTCGTGCAAAAAGCGCAACGCAACATCAAAGGTTGCGCCGCCCCACATTTCGATAGAAAATAGCTGGGGATGATTTTTTGAAACGGCTTCTGCCACACGCAGCATATCAATAGTGCGCACTCTTGTGGCAAGCAATGATTGATGCGCATCACGAAAAGTGCAATCGGTATATTGAATGGCTATTTCATCTTTCAGCCATTGAATAAATTTTTCTCTTCCCAATTCATTCAGCAAATCCTTTGTGCCTTTGGGTTTTAGATGCTCATTAAAATCAGGCACCATCGCATTTCTGAATTCAACCGTTGGATTTATTTTAGCAACATCGGGATTACCATTTACAATTACATCGGCAATGTATCTAAGAGTTTTTGTGCCGCGGTCGAGCCTTGGTTTTAATTCAAATAATTCAGGATGGTTGTCAATAAAGTTTACAGTTGCATCTCCATTTTGAAAAGTAGAATTTTCTAATACATTTTCAAGAAAAGGAATATTGGTTTGCACTCCGCGAATGCGAAACTCTCTTAATGTTCTTATTAATCTTTCACAGGACTCTGGTAAATTTCTTCCGTTGGCTGTAATCTTTACAAGCAGTGAATCGAAGAAAGGAGAAATGCTAACACCCGAGTAAGAGCTGCCTTCATCGAGACGAATGCCCGGGCCGCCTGCATTGCGATAGGCAATCAAGGTTCCGAAATCCGGTTTAAAATTATTTGATGGATCTTCTGTAGTTACGCGACACTGAATGGCAACACCTGAAACAGAGAGCTGTGATTGAGACTGGATATTTATTTCCGGGTCGGTGAGCTTGTAATCATCCGCAATTAATATCTGGTTCTTTACAATATCAACCCCGGTTACTTCTTCAGTAACAGTGTGCTCAACCTGTATGCGGGGATTCACTTCAATAAAAAAAATATTTTCCGCTTTATCAACCAAAAATTCAACCGTACCAACATTATTATAATTTACCTGTTTGCAAATGCGTATAGCATAATCGTACAGCTTTCTTTTTGTTTCTTGCTTTAATGAAATTGCCGGCGCTACTTCCACCACTTTTTGAAAACGGCGTTGTACAGAGCAATCTCTTTCAAATAAATGTATAAGATTGTTATAATGGTCTCCCATGATTTGTACTTCAATGTGCTTGGGATTCTCAATAAATTTTTCAAGGAAAACAGTATCATCGCCAAATGCAACCTTTGCTTCGTTTCTTGCTTCAGGTAAAAGTTTTTTTAATTGCTCTTCATTTCTTACTACACGCATACCCCTGCCGCCACCGCCTGCAGCAGCTTTTATAATGACGGGATAACCTATACGCCCGGCTTCTGCTTTTGCTATTTTAATATCGGCTAAATCTTTTTTACTATCCTCTATTAACGGCACATTTGCCCGCTCTGCTACTTTTTTTGCAGCAATCTTATCGCCTAATTGTTCCATTACTTCGGAAGATGGACCAACAAAAATGATATTTTCTTCTCGGCATCTTCTTGCAAATAATGCATTCTCTGAAAGAAATCCATAGCCGGGATGAATAGCATCCACGTTTTGTTTTTTTGCTGTGCTTACAATTTCTTCTATGTTGAGATAAGGCTTTAGCGGGTCATCAGCTTTACCGATTTGATAAGCTTCATCAGCTTTGTAGCGATGAAGAGAATAACGATCTTCATAAGTGAAAATAGCGACCGTTTTTATTTGCAGCTCTGTGGCAGCTCTAAGAACCCTTATGGCTATTTCACCTCGATTAGCAACAAGCAATTTTTTTATTGTCATGGATTGTTCGGGATGTTTTTATTATTGAAGAAAGCAAAAATATAATAAGAAGAAGACAATTTGATTGGGGATAATAAATACTGAAAATGAATTTTTCAATTGCATTTTAAATATTCTGACAGGCATGATAAAAAATATTTTGCATTTATGAATAAGAAGAATCCATTAAAAAAAATTGAAAAGAGGATATTAAATCAATCTTAATTTATTGATGCTTTGGATGATAATTCATTCAATAATTTAAAAATAAAAAGTCCCGCAAATGCTTGCAGGACTTGATTCTATCAAAGCTTTGAAAAAGATTATCTCTTTCTTCCAGCTTTCTTAGCAGCCTTCTTAGCAGCCGGTTTTTTTGCTGCTGCTTTCTTAGCGGCTTTTTTTGCAGTTGCCATGTTTTAAAATTTAATGGTTAGTAAATAAGAGTAAAAATAAATAAACTTTATGGTAACCACCAAATTTTTTAATCCTCACATTGTTTATAAAATTGCCGAAACAGAAACAGTAGTCTTATCATTTTTTGTTTTTCTGAATTCAACCACACCATCCATCAAAGCAAATAAAGTAAAATCTTTTCCTACACCAACATTTTTTCCGGGATGATAAACAGTGCCTCTTTGCCTTACAATGATGTTGCCTGCAATCGCCGGCTGGCCGCCATAAATTTTTACACCGAGGCGTTTGCTTTGCGAATCGCGTCCATTCTTTACACTGCCTTCTCCTTTTTTGTGTGCCATATAAATTATTTAATATTTAAGATGGAATATTTAAAATTGAAATTGAGAGAAATGATTTTGAAATTATACAATGCTTTCAATTTTTATTTGTGTGTATTGAGTTCTGTGTCCATGCTTTTTGCGAAAGCCTTTTCTTCTTTTCATTTTAAAAGCCGTCACCTTATCACCCTTTATCAAATCATCTATTATTTCAGCCGTAACAATTTTTTTTGCATCAGCGCCGAGTGAAAGCTTATCATCATCATTATGAATAAGCATCACTTCATTAAATTCAACTTTATCTCCGGTTTTTCCCTGCAGGTGCGGAACATAAATGCTTTCGCCTTGCTTCACCCTGAATTGCTGCCCGGCTACTTTAATTATCGCAAACATATTTTTAAAATTAAGGACGGCAAAGGTAATAGTTTTCATTTATGTTTGAAGCGAAAAATATTCATCTTATCAATTTAAAAGAAATTTTAAATGATTTCTTACACATGCGTGTTTTGTATTGTTTACTTTTGCTGATTAACCTTGCTACACCAATGAATTTTAAATCTCTGCTAGCTCGCCCTTTTGCAAATTATATTTTCAATAAAATTACGAGTGGCATGGAGACAGCAGTTGCTGACCAGGAGGCGCTGCTGAAAACACTTATAAAAACCGGTCGCAATACTGAATTTGGGAAAGACCATCATTTTGAAAATATTGAAACATATACAGACTTTAAAAAGGCTGTGCCTTTAAGAGATTACGAACAACTAAAACCCTATATAGAAAAAATAAAAGAAGGAAAACATAATGTGTTGTGGAAAGGCAGGCCCATTTATTTTGCAAAAACAAGCGGCACTACCAGCGGAGTAAAATACATACCCATTACAAAAGATTCAATCCCCAATCATATTAATTCGGCAAGAGACGCATTGCTCTGTTATATAGCGCAAAGCGGCAACACAGAATTCACAAAAGGCAAAATGATTTTTTTAAGTGGTTCGCCTGAGTTAGAAAGAGTAGGAGGTATACCTACGGGAAGATTAAGCGGTATCGTAAATCATCATGTGCCACGTTATTTAAGAAGTAATCAATTGCCGAGCTACGAAACAAATTGTATTGAAGACTGGGAAACAAAGCTGGATAAAATAGTACAAGAAACGATTGCACAGAACATGACGCTTATCAGCGGCATTCCTCCGTGGATGCAAATGTATTTTGACAGGTTAATTGAAAAGAGCGGAAAGAAAGCAGGTGAGCTGTTTCCCAAGTTTAGTGTAATGGTACAGGGCGGTGTAAATTTTGAGCCTTATAAAACCAAGCTGTATGAAAGCATTGGACGAAATGTTGATTGCATAGAATTATTTCCGGCAAGCGAAGGCTTTTTTGCTTTTCAAAATAAAGTGAATGAGCCGGGGCTGTTACTCATCACTGATTCAGGAATATTTTATGAATTTATTCCTGCCGGCGAAATATTTAATGAGAACCCTACACGCATCAGCTTACGTGATGTAAAAGTTGGAGAAAATTATGCAATGGTAATAAACAGCAATGCTGGTTTATGGGGATATAATCTTGGAGATACCATTAAATTCATCAGCATAAATCCCTACAGAATAATGGTAACAGGAAGAATCAAACATTTTATTTCTGCTTTCGGTGAACATGTAATTGCCGAAGAAGTTGAATGGGCGCTAATGAAAGCAGCTAACGAGAACGGAACAAAGATTATTGAATTTACGGTGGCGCCTGTAATACAGCAGCACGAAGGCAAAAGCTATCACGAATGGTTTATAGAATTTGAAAATTCCCCCGCCGATATAAATTGCTTTGCAAAAAAAGTAGATGATAATCTGCGTAATAAAAATGTTTATTACGATGATTTGATGCGCGGAAATATTCTGGGGCAATTAAAAATAAAACCAATAAGAAAAAATGGTTTTATTAATTATATGAAGTCAATAGGAAAATTGGGGGGACAAAATAAATTGCCGAGATTGAGTAATGACAGAAAGATTGCAGAAGGGCTGGAAGAATATGTTGCATGATTAAATTACTTGTATCTTTATTTTATGGAATTAACAATCGAAATACCTGAATATATTGCCGCAAAAACGCATGTTTCGGAAAAAGATGCATTACTTGCCCTCGCTATTAAACTTTACATTGATGAAGAGTTAACGCTGCACCAGGCCGCACAACTTTGCCATTATCATGGTTTAACTTTCAGAAAGAACTTGCTAAGAGAAAAATCCCTACCATACAAATTTCCACTGCTGAAATAATGGAGCAAGTTGAATCTGCAAAATTCATAAATTAAATAGTGATGATAGTTTGTGACAATTTGCTAAGTAGCAATTTTCTTCTTGTTGGCAAAATGGAAATTCTTCAATCTTTATACAATTAATATTCCACACGCAGTATATGATGAATTAACCGAACTTCAAAATCAGGGTGAAGATATTAGTATGCTAAGAAAATTTGATTGGATAAAAATTATCCCGCCAAATGATTCAAATCTTTTGCAATCTTTGCTAAAAAGGGTTCATGCAGGTGAAGCAGAAGCCATTACTCTTGCAGTTGAATTAAAAGCCGATTTGCTATTAATTGACAGAAAGGGAACATATAGTGCCAAAGAATTTAATCTGAAAACTATTGGAGTATTAGGGATTTTATTGGTAGCAAAATATAAAAATATAATTTCAGAAATAAAACCTCTTTAGATAAAATGATTGCAACTTCCCGTTTTTGGATTAGCGAATAACTATATCAATTTATACTAATTCAGGCTCACGAAAGTTAAAAAACATTATGATAAAACGCATCGCTATATTTGGTTCTACCGGTTCTATCGGTACACAGACTCTTGAAGTAATCGGTGCCAATCCTGATAAATTTTCAGCAGCAATTCTTACAGCGCATAGCAACGCAGATTTATTAATACAGCAGGCTTTACAATTCAAGCCCTGTATGGTAGTAATTGGGGACGAAACAAAATATGAAAAAGTAAAAGAAGCATTGTCAGCTACTGATATAAAAGTTAGTGCTGGTGAAGATGCTTTAAAAGAAGCAGCCGCAACAAACACTTACGATGTTATGCTCGCTGCCATTGTAGGCTATGCGGGTTTAAAGCCTACACTCAGTGCAATAGAGAATGGAAAAACCGTTGCGCTTGCAAACAAAGAAACGCTGGTAATTGCAGGGGATATTGTAATGCAGAAAGCGCTGGAAAAAAGAGTGCCTGTTATTCCGGTTGATAGTGAGCACTCGGCCATTTTTCAATGCCTCATTGGAGAGGGAAGAAACAGAATTGAAAAAATTATTCTCACTGCAAGCGGCGGTCCTTTTTTAGGAAGGAAACCAAATTATCTTGTGAATGTAAAACGCGACCATGCCCTGCAGCATCCTAACTGGAAAATGGGCGCAAAAATAAGTATTGACTCTGCAACCCTTATGAATAAAGGGCTTGAGATGATTGAAGCCAAATGGTTATTCAATCTTAAGCCGGAACAAATACAGGTTGTAATACATGCACAAAGCATTATACACAGCATGGTACAGTTTGAAGATGGCAGCATAAAAGCGCAAATGGGTTTGCCAGATATGAAGCTGCCTATTCAATATGCACTTGCATTTCCGCAACGCATACAGAATACTTTTCCCCGCTACGATTTTAAAAAACCCAACACACTTACATTTGAAGAGCCCGATTACAGAACCTTTCGTAATCTTGTTCTTGCCAAAGAAGCATTAAATAAGGGTGGAAATTTAGCCTGCATTTTAAATGCAGCAAATGAAATTGCAGTGTTTGCCTTTTTGAGAAACCGTATTGGCTTTTTAGATATCACGGCTATGGTAGAACAAACTATGGAAAAAATTGATTTTATTCAAAACCCAACATTAGAGCAGTATTACGAAAGCGATGCTGAGGCCAGAAGTTTTGCGGCTACCTTAATTCAGATGTAAAGACGATGTAAGAAGTTTCAGAAGTTTCAGAAGTTTGCGAGTTTCAGCGGTTTACAAGTTAAACTCGTAAACACGTAAACAATTAAACTTTTATTTCTTTCAGAAGTTTACAAGGTTTCAAGTTATCCCTTCAAAACAACTTCTGAAACTCGTAAACTCGTAAACTAGTAAACTTGTATTATTTCTTTCGGATTCCATGCAGATAAATCTCTGCCGGTAAGTTTTTCAAGTTGGGCTATGTCATTTTTAAAAATTTCCCATAACCAAACGCGGTCTTCATTGCTAATCTTTGGGGTTTCTTCTGCTTTCCATTTTTTCTTAAAAATATTTTTCACTGATTTGGGTATGCGCTTCGCAATAAATCTTGTTCCTTTTATACCAATTATTTTGTTTGATATTTTATTGCCTTTTCTTTCGAAGTAAAAATTCGCAACTTCTTTATTTGGAACTTCAAAATTTTCATCCACATTTAAAAAATGAAATAAATCTTTCATCGTGCTGTCAAAATTATTTTTTAGGTCTTCTAAAAAAATAACCTTTATCTGTTCGGGATTAAAGCGCTTTTGATAGCTTTTAATAATATCAGAATAAAACCCGGCCTGCAGGTATGTTCTCAGCCTGCTTTCATCTGCACTGAAATTACCAATACTGTTAAGCCATGTTTTGGCTCCTTCTTCCCCCTCTAATGTTACGTAATTCAGCTGCTTTAAATTCATTTCCATTGCATCGCGAAAACTTGCCTTTTCAACACCCATTCCCTTTTGCATAAGCCAACTGCTGAATGCCCGGTCCATTGGATTGCGAAAGCAAAGAATCAATTTTGCATCAGGATAATGTTGTTTTATTCTGTCTGCAACAAAGGGAAGAAATGCATACACTGGCGTTGCCTCACCAATTGCTATTGCACCGTTTGCCTCTTTAAAATAGTTTTCATAAAACTGCATTCCCTTGTAATAATCGCGGCTAAAGAAAACAGTTTCTTTTACTTTCGATGTATATACATCTGGATGCTGGCCTAAATAAAAATGTAATGATGTAGATGCGCATTTCGGCGGCCCGATTATAAGAAAATTTGGATGCATAATGAAAAAACAATTAGTGCTTTATTTTCAGGATGCAAAAGAAAGAAAAAAACCTGAGTAGAACTTAAGTTTTAAATAACAAGTTGCGCTAATTGAACTTTAATGTTTTTGATATTATCTGAGATAATAGATATTTCTTAATCTTTTTTCCATAAAGATTGAAAGAAAATTTGTATTGTGAAAGCTAAGAGACACCCGTATTTAAATCAAGAATATTATCCAAATCATTGAAAGAAATAGGCTTTACCAATATCTTATATTTTTTTTTCTTTGAAATTTTAGGCAACGCAGGTTGAAACCCGCTCATCAAAAAAATATGAGTGGCAGGATTTACTTCATAAAATTTATTCAGGTGCAGCCATCCCATGCCATCTGTAAGATTATTATCTAAAAATAAAATGTCGGGCTTGTGAAGTTTCATCTGAAGTAGTCCTTCATTGAGGGAATATGTATCATAAACCTCAAAATTTTTTTTTGAAAGATAGGTCTTCATTAATAAACAAAGCTCTTTCTCGTCATCAACTATTAATATTTTTTTCTTTGCCTTCATGCATGCCAGTCCTTTATTTACATTGTCACAATTCTAATGATTTTACTTTATATTTACGATAATTAAGCCAAAAGAAGATTGTAGAAATTGATACCCAAATTCATTAATTAAAAAGCATTTAATTGCAAATAAGGAGAGGCATCTAATTTTTATTGATATGCTCAAAATTTATCATCTTAAAACATTTAAAATGTCAACACAAGCAAAAATTCTCGTAGGTATAATCGGTGCAGCAGCAGCGGGAGCTGTAATTGGAATGTTATGTGCACCTGAAAAAGGAAGTGATTTGCGAAAAAGGGTTTCCACTACAACAAATGATTTAATTTGTCAGTTAGCAGATTTGTTTACTGCCGGCAAAAATAAAATTAATGCAATGGCCTCTGATGTAGAGAGCGGCATTAACAGTGCAAAGGAAAATCTAATATAGAAGAGTATCTCAAATGCAAATTATGCTTTAGTGTATCTCCTAAGATAGTAAGCGATTTACTAATGCGAATTTACTATTGAGTTTATTTGCTTTTCATTATTGTATTTTATGGCATGAATGATACTAAAACCACCACAGAAGATTTAGGCCGCAACGTTGCAGATTATGTTGAAACTTTTTACCAGCTTTCCGTTGTAAAACTGGTTCAAAAATCTACAACAATTGTGGCCTTTGCTGTTACCATGTTCTTTATATGTCTGGTAAGCATGTTTGTTATTTTTTTTTCAGCATTTGCCACAGCAATTTGGCTGGGTACTTTACTAAATAGTAAAATTGCAGGCTATTTAATTGTTGCAGCATTTTTCCTTTTGATATTAATTGTAATCATATTATTTCGTAAAAGAATTTTGTTTCCTTTTATAAGAAATCTAATGGTTAGAAAAATTTATGAATAGCTCGATAATAAGTACATATAATGACCTTCTTTTAGAACAACAATACCTGCACGATAAGCTGGAAATTCATAAACATAAAATTCTTGCAGATATTCAGGCTATTGAAGAAAAGCTGAATCCTGTAATCAAAACAATATCTTTTTTAAATGATGCATCAGACCAAAAGAACGGTGCTCATTCCGTTTTAAAAACAGGATTAGATATAGTGTTTGACACCTTGCTTACTAAATCTATTTTCTTAAAAAGTAATTGGTTAATTACAATCTTAGGGAGTTCAGTTATAAGAAATTTATCAGCTTCTTTTATTAGCAAGAAACCGGGAATATGGCTAAAGAAAATAGTGGGCAGTAAAAAGAATACTGACTAAAATTAATTAAATATTGGTATTACGTGTGGTATAATTTTTTTAGTAGACTATATTATTCACAAATAAAAATAAAGCTATGAATACACATAACAGAAAAGAAGAAGAATCCAACTATTTGGAAAAAAATTCTATAGATGCAAACCAAAAAGAACAGGCTTTTAATGAAGGACTGCAGGATAATTCAAATTCTCAGGCACAAAACAATGACGAATCTTTGCAGCCCAAAAGGAATAGCACCCCGAATAATGATAACGCAGTTACAAACAGAGACGCAAAGCGAAGCAGCTATGATGAAGAACCGGTTACTGAAAACGCAATTAATAAAAACGAAAATGAAAAAGATAAGAATGAGCCTGAAATAAAAACCCCCGATCATGATACCGGAGAAACAGAAGAAAAAATTCCAAAGATGGGTGCAGATGTTCAATTCAACTCATAATAGTTGCTTCAATAGGATACTTGATTAAAATAGTTTCCTGCCAAATCCTGCCACTATTTTTTTATCATCAAAAAATTCACTCCAAATTTTACTTTAGAAAAAAGCTATCTTCAAAAAAATTCTCGGGGAACCGCAATTGTAGTTGCGGTGAAAAAATTGTTGGTGAATAAATTCTTCATCCAATTTTATGGAAATAATTCTACAATGTTGAAATTTTTCTACATCATCATTATTCTTTTTATCAAAAAATCAATACAATCCAATTTTTAATATCCAATTCACGATTTTATTTTTTGGAGTGAGAGTTGCCATACAAAGGCAAACATGTGCTATGATTTATCAACGTATTGCTCAGCGGCAACAAGTAAAAATTTTGCCCCAGCAAATTCAGTTATTAAATCTGTTTCACTTAACATCACTTGAATTAGAACACCGTATTCAACAGGAACTTGAAGAAAATCCTTTATTGGAAATTAAGTCTGAAGAAAACAATTCAGACCCTAACGGAGAACCCGTTCAGGAATTTGCCGACTGGGATGAATTTTCTTATGATGATATACCTGATTATAAAACTGAATATGCCAATTATTTTTCAAATGAGCAGGCGCCTGATAAACCTTTAATGCAGGCGCCAGACTTCAGAGAACAATTAAAGGAGCAATGCCATTTGATTCTTTCATCAGAAGAAGAAAACTCACTCGCAGCCTATATTATAGATTCATTAAATGAAAATGGCATGCTTGAGCAGGAGCCGTCTGCAATAGCAGAAGACATCTCATTCAAATTCAATAAATGGATTGAGCCATTCCAACTTGAAAAAATTCTTTTCACCATTCAGAGTCTTGACCCGCCGGGTATTGGCGCCCGCAATATCCGTGAATGTCTTCTTTTGCAATTGCAAAGAAAAAATCAGAATTCCCCGCACATTAAAAGCGCAGTTAAAATTATAAAAGAGCATTATGAAGATTTACGCAGCAGGCAAATAGACAAAATTATCCATAGCCTTAATTTAAGTGAGCAGGAGTTTCGCGATGCGCTTAAGCTTATTTCATTGTTACAGCTAAAGCCAGTAACTTTCAAAACGGAAGATGCTGCAGCTAAAAATTATATAATCCCTGATTTTATAATTACAGCAGAAGATGGTAAAATAGAAGTAGCCCTGTCAAAACAACGCTCGGCTCTGCTTTGCATTAATCACACATGGATGCACCTGGTAAAAAATCAATGCTGCCAAAATGATAAAGCAGCTAATCAATATTTAAAAAGTAAGCTGCAGGCAGCAGAATGGTTTGTTTCTTCTTTGCAGCAGCGTGAAACGAATATGCTGAGAATAATGAAAGCCATAGTGAAATGGCAATATAAATTTTTTAAAGAGGGCGATAAGTTGTTATTAAAGCCCATGATATTAAAAAATATTGCAAAAGAAACCGGAGTAGATATTTCTACGGTTTCACGTATCACCTGTAATAAATATGCAGAAACGCCATTTGGAAATATTTTATTAAAAGATCTTTTTTGCGAAGGCTTATGCACCGAACAGGGAGAAATAGTAAGCAGCAGAGTAATTCAGTACGAGCTGAAAGAAGCAGTTTCCAAAGAAGATAAAAAATCTCCTTTTACAGACCATCAGCTCGTTGCCGTGCTTGCAAAAAAAGGGTACAAGATTGCCCGCAGAACAGTAGCTAAATACCGCGAATTATTAAATATTCCGGCTGCCCAAATGCGTGCCTTATGGGCCTAATTCTTTTTTTTAAAAAGATTAGAATTAATTTTATAAAAAAAATTTAATTATGGCAAGGGTTTTAGTAATAGACGATGACCGCGATATCTGCTTTTTGCTTAATAAATTTTTAACGAAGCATGGCTACACAGTATCTGAAGCTTACACTGCAAAAAAAGCAATAGAGCTGCTTCAGGCACAAGCAGATTTTGATGTGGCGCTATGCGACTATCGCCTGGAAGGTATTGATGGCAAAGAGATGCTGCAAAAAATAAAAGAAAAATATCCCGCATTGCCTGTTATAATAATTACCGGCTATTCCGATACCAAAACCGCGGTTGATGTAATGAAGAGCGGCGCTTTTGATTATGTATTGAAACCTTTGTTTCCGGAAGAAATTTTAAGCACCATTAAAACAGCTTTACAAAGCCAGCCCCTTGGTACTATAAAAAGTAACGGCACAGAACAAACGTCTGCTGCACTTGTTGAAAAAACAAAAACATACACCGTAAGCGGTGATTATATATTTGGCAACAGCCGCATATTTCAGCAACTAATGGAACAAATCGCTTTAGTATCACCCACCGATTACAGCGTGATTATTTATGGAGAAAGCGGAAGCGGCAAAGAAGCGATTGCACAGGAAATTCATAAACGCAGCAAACGCAGTGCATACCCGTTTGTAGCCATAGATTGCGGCGCCCTTTCAAAAGATCTTTCGGGCAGTGAATTATTCGGTCATGAAAAAGGCTCGTTCACGGGCGCCATAAACCAAAAAACCGGCAGCTTTGAAGTGGCAAATAAAGGAACCATTTTTTTAGATGAAATTGGAAATCTCTCTTACGATATTCAGGTATCTTTATTACGCGTAATTCAGGAAAGAAAATTGCGGCGTGTGGGCGGAGTAAAAGATATTGAGCTTGATGTGCGCATCATTATTGCAAGCAACGAAAATCTTTGGGATTATACTCAAAAAGGAAAATTCCGCGAAGACCTGTATCATCGCTTCAATGAGTTTACTATCGAGGTACCGCCTTTGCGCCAGAGAAGAGAAGACATTATGCTCTTTGCGCAGCATTTTTTAAATCAGGCAAACACAGGTCTTGGAAAAAAAGTAAAGGGGTTTTCGCCTGAAGTAGAAGAAATTTTCAAAAATTATGTATGGCATGGAAATCTTCGGGAACTGCGAAATGTGGTAAAGCGTGCAGCTTTGCTTACCGAGGGAGACCGCATAGAAGACAGAAGCCTGCCCTTTGAAATAACAAACTTTAAAAAACTTTCTTTTGAATATCATGCTGAAAAAACACCGGAAACATTTGTAGCCGCTTCGCTGCCGGAAAATATTGCTCTGCCTGCAAAAGCAATTGCCGAAAAAAATTTAAAAGAAGCTTCTATTGATCTGGAATATGAAATAATTCTGAAAGTGCTTAAAGAACATAACTTCAACAAAAGCAAAGCTGCCAAGGCTTTAAATATTGACAGAAAAACCTTATACAACAAATTAAAGCTTCACCAGGACATTACTAACCGTTGAAAAACATTATTTCCGATTTCCGATTTCCGATTTTCAATTCATTTAACGATGCTTAACACTAACGAAATAACACGAATATTAATTACAGATGATGATGAGGATGATTTTTTTATAACCAGTGAGCTGATAAATGAAATACAGCCTCAGCGTTTTAAAATTGACTGGAGCTACCGGTACAAAGAAGCGCTGCAGCATGTGCAGAATAAAAACTATGACCTCTATTTTATTGATTATTTCCTGGGCGGAAAAACCGGGCTTCAATTATTAAAGGAAGCAGTAAAATACGATCAGGATGTGCCCATGATATTGCTTACCGGAAAAGGCAACCAGGCAATAGACAAAGAGGCTATGAAAAGCGGCGCCTCAGATTACCTTATAAAATCTGAACTCACAACAGAAAAATTAGAAAGATGCATTCGCTATTCTTTAGAGAAAGCCCGGACCCTAAAAGAATTACGCGATAATGAAAATAAATTTAGAAGCATTTTTGAACACTCGAAGGATGCCATTTTTCTTACCGATGCCAGTTTAAAATTTATTACCGTTAATACAGCAACTACACAGTTATTCGGGTATGCAGGGCAGGAATTACAATCTCTTTCCGTGTACGATCTCATCGCAGATAAAAATGAAGCCTTTACACTCGCTGCCCTGCTAAACAAGAATGGTGAATTAAACGATGCAGAGCTTGAGTTCTTAACCAAAGAAAACGAAGAAATAATCTGCATATTTTCTGCTACTAATTTTAATAAAGACAATATTGATTATGTGCAGGCAATTGCACATGACATTACTAAACTGCGTAAGGCAGAAAAATCTGCATTGATGACCGAAAAGCTTGCTGCCACAGGTCGCCTGGCCCGCACACTCGGTCATGAAATACGAAACCCATTAACCAATATTCAACTTTCGGCAGAGCATCTTGGCTTTAGCAATCTTTCAGAAGATCAGCAGAGCTTTATTTCCATAATTCAGCGAAACAGCCGGCGTATTACAGACCTTTTAAGTGAACTTTTAAATACCGCAAAACCGGCAGAGATTACTATGCAGTGCGCCATTCTTCAAGATATGATTAATGAAAGTATAGTTGCCGTAAAAGACAGAATGATGCTAAAAAATATAAAGCTGCAAACACAATATCCCGATGAAATGGTATCAATAAACGCCGATAAAGATAAATTGGAAATTGCATTCATCAACATTTTTATAAACGCTATAGAGGCTATGGCAAATGATACAGGCGAATTATTAATTGAACTTAATAAAGATGATGAGTATTGCTCTGTAATAATAACAGATAATGGAAGCGGAATAAATAAAGAAAATATGCAGCGCTTATTTGAGCCTTATTTTACATCGAAGCGTAATGGTCTGGGTTTAGGGCTTGTCGCCACGCATAATATTTTGCATGCGCATAATGCACAGGTAGAAGTAGATTCAGAGCCAGGTACAGGCACTACCTTTACTATCACCTTTCATGTGCTGCGATAAGTTTATAATTTATAGTTTACCGTTTAAAAGTTTGTAGAATTAGTTCTACAAAGAACTTTCTTCTTAAAAATTTCCACAAAAAAATGTTTTATAGCAGGCATTCTTAACCCTGCACAAAGGGGCATAGGAATTTAAGCATATTTATTAAATACTTAAGAATATGCTCTGCGACCTTCTGTGTTTTTCTCATCTCAGGTGGAATTTTATATATCAGCGTCCCCACCATTTATTAAGCAGGTATGCGCAAGCCAACCGCGTATTTTTTATTGAAGAACCTTTGTTTGATGCACGCACCACAGACCACTACCACATCACTCAAATTAATGATACCAATCTATGGGTGATAGTATTTCATCTCGAAAAAGATTCTCAAAACAAATATGTTGTGGAGCGGCAAAGATTATTGTTATCGTATCTGATAGAAGACATGGAGATAGATGAATACATGCTGTGGTATTACTCCCCTGTTGCCTTAGCGTACTCTGATCACTTACAAGCGAAGCTCATTGTGTATGATTGTATGGATGAACTTTCTGCATTTCGTTTTGCACCACCTGCATTGCAGCAAAAAGAAAAAGAATTAATGCAGGTTGCAGACATTGTATTTACCGGCGGGTATAGCTTATATGAAGCAAAAAAAGATAAGCATCCCCGTGTATATCCTTTTCCAAGCAGCATTGATAAAGAACATTTTGAAAAAGCCCGGAATAATCTTTCAGAACCCGAAGATCAAAAAGAAATACCGCATCCACGGCTGGGATTTTATGGTGTAGTGGATGAGCGCTTTAATATAGAATTGCTGAAAGAAGTATCTGCTGCACAGCCACAATGGCATTTTATTATTGTGGGTCCGTTTGCAAAAATTGATGCTGAAACTTTACCTGCGGGAAATAATATTCATTACCTGGGAAGCAAATCTTACAATGAGCTGCCACAATATCTTTCCGGCTGGGATGTTGCCATCATGCCTTTCGCATTAAATGAATCTACCAAATACATCAGTCCCACCAAGACCCCCGAATATCTCGCAGGCGGCAAGCCTGTTATTTCTGCTTCTATAAAAGATGTGGTAGAGCCTTATGGCAATAATGGGTATGTGTATATAGCCGATACTGCTGAAGAGTTTATTGCTGCTGCAAATATTGCACTGCATAATAAAGATGATAACAACTGGTTGCAGAAAGTAGATGCGTTTCTGGCAAATATATCATGGGATAAAACCTGGAATAATATGAGATTGATAATAGAAAAATCGCTGACTAAAAAATTTGAAATTACAGAACAAAAAAAAATTAAAGAATATGTTTGATTATTTAATTGCAGGCGCCGGCTTTGCCGGATCGGTATTAGCAGAACGCCTTGCATCAAAAGGCAAAAAAATATTGTTGATTGATAAAAGAAATCATATTGGCGGCAACACTTATGATTATTTTAATAAAGACGGAATACTTGTTCATAAATATGGCCCGCATATTTTTCATACCAATTCAAAAGAAGTATTTGAGTATCTCGGAAAGTTTACTAAATGGCGGCCTTACGAGCACCGTGTTTTAGCCAGCGTAGATGGTATGCTGGTGCCAGTGCCTATTAATCTTAATACAATCAACCAGCTTTATGGAATGAACCTGTCTTCAAGTGAAGTAGAAGATTTTTTAAAATCGAAAGCAGTACAAAAAGACCGCATAGAAACTTCTGAAGATGTGGTGGTAAGTAAAGTAGGAAAGGAGTTGTATGAAAAATTTTTTAAAGGGTACACCAAAAAACAATGGAACCTGGACCCCTCGCAGTTAGATGCATCTGTTACGGCCAGAATACCCACACGTAATAACCGGGACAACCGCTATTTTACCGATACATACCAGGCAATGCCATTACATGGCTATACAAAAATGTTTGAGAAAATGCTGGCCAATCCCAACATTAAAGTAATGCTGAATACGGATTATAAAGAAGTGGAAGATGAGGTATATTTTAAAAAGATGATTTATACCGGACCTGTTGATTACTTCTTTGATAATTGCTATGGCAAATTACCTTACCGCTCTATTGAATTTCAATTTGAAACCGTAGAGACAGAATTTTTTCAGCCAACAGGAACGGTGAATTATCCCAATGAGCATCTCTACACACGGGTTACAGAGTTTAAATATTTAACCGGTCAAAAGCACCATAAAACGGCAGTGGTTTATGAATATCCAAAGGCAGACGGCGACCCATATTATCCTGTGCCAAGGGCTGAGAATGCTGAGCTTTATAAAAAATACCAGCTCTTAACTTTAGAATTAAAAGATGTGTATTTTGTTGGCAGGTTAGCTACTTATAAATATTACAACATGGACCAGGTAGTAGCACAGGCCTTAACACTGTTTAAAAAAATAATGGCAAATACACAAAATGGTCAGCAGGTTAATGGTAATGGATATGCGCCATTAGAAAATAAGGAGCTTCAACCTTTTAGCGGTCAAAAAATTGGCTTGCTTCAATCGCCTTTGTAACCCCGATTTTTTATTAGCGAACCTGCAGCCAGAAAAATTTTATTAAAAGTTGCCCCCCTCTTATATACTGTTATTGCTTATTACTCGTTATTGTTTGGCGCAACCTATAATGAATCCAATATGCCAGGCCAAAAATTCATGTTTGCAACAGGAATAGAGAACAGCTATCCTACCATTTTACTTCCCAATGGCAAAATAAAAAGGGTAGATGAAATGGAAAAAACCTGCCATTATCAGCATTGGCAAAAAGATTTTGAACTGCTGAAAGAAATGGAAATTGAATTTCTGCGTTACGGACCTCCGTATTACAAAACGCATATTGCCCCCGGTAAATACGATTGGAACTTTGCTGATGAAACTTTTAATAAGCTAAAGCAACTTGGCATTACACCTATTGCAGACTTTTGTCATTTCGGTGTTCCCGACTGGATAGGTAATTTTCAAAATCCTGATTTCCCGGAATATTTTGCTGAATATGCACACGCATTTGCAAAAAGATTTCCCTGGGTGCTGCTGTATACCCCGGTTAATGAAATTTTTATTGCTGCCGCTTTCTCTGCCCAATATGGCTGGTGGAATGAATGCCTCCATAGCGACAAAGCATTTATTACCGCACTGAAGCATCTTTGTAAGGCAAATGTATTGGCGATGAAAGCAATACTGGAAGTGCAGCCCAATGCTGTATTTATTCAAAGCGAATCTTCAGAATATTTTCACCCCGTAGATCCCGGCGCTTTAGAATTAGCACGCTTTCTAAATCAAAAAAGATTTTTATCACTCGACCTTACTTATGGCTACACCATTACGATTGCTATGTATGAGTATCTTTTAGAAAACGGAATGACAAAAGAAGAATATTTGTGGTTTTTACATAACCAGGTAAAAACGCGTTGCATTATGGGTAACGATTATTATGTAACCAATGAGCACCTGGTGCACGCAGATGGAAGTACGCAGGCTTCAGGAGAAATTTTTGGGTACTATGTAATCACACAACAATATTATAATCGTTACCGCTTACCCATTATGCATACGGAAACAAATATTTCAATGCCTTCTTCTGTGGAATGGCTTTTTAAGCAATGGTCAAATGTGTACAGGCTTAAGCATGATGGTATACCTGTAGTTGGCTTTACGTGGTATAGTTTACTGCATCAGGTAGACTGGGATACCGCTCTGCGTGAAGATGCGGGCAGAGTAAACGAACTGGGATTATTTGATTTGAACAGAGAAATTATGCCCGTAGGCGAAGCATATAAACAAATTATTCAGCAATGGAAAAAGGTAATTGAAAAAGAAAGTTATAGCCTGCTGTTTCATAATTGGTAAACGCTAAGGCATTTTATTTTGCTTAATTATACTGGCTGTAAATAAATAAAACAATTCGTGTGCCCCAAGCCTTTTATTTGTTGTATCGTTTTTTTCTCTGAAAGCGCCCATGTTTTTTTTATAGATTATTTTTTCACCTTTATCTCTATCAGGTAATCTTAGATTTTCTTCTGCTGTTTTTGTTTTTACAATCTGCATACTGGAATATTTTGGGGAGGTTAATCATATGGTACAAAAAATTCATGCCAGCTTTATGGAGCGTTAATATTTCTTGATGAGATATTATTTGGGCTGCCTTGAAGTTTTTGCGCCGCGCAAACATTCGCAAAGAAGAATTCCTGCATTCAGTTATTAAATATTCCGCCAAATTATTTATCAGTTTAAAAGGAAAAGTATTATTACCTTATAAAGCAATAAGGCTTTAGGAGCGAGGATTATTTTTTCTATTAAGGTTAAAAAAATCATTGCGCAGCATCAAATCAATAAACTGTTTCAGGTTCATTCTTTCTGATAGGTTTTCTCATAATAAACATTTGATAAAAATGTAAATAGTTTCTTACGCCTTCAGGATTTTTTTCTTCCTTTTATAATGGCAAATGAAATTGCGGTTATCATTAATAAAATTCCTGTTATCCATTGCCATCTTTTTTGTTCCTCCAGTCTTTTTTCTTCTTCAGTAAGAAATGTTTTCAGGCTTCGATTATTTTGTTGTGCATCAGGAGTTTTGTGTGTGCCGGCTATTGAATCACTATATGCTTTTGTTATACTGTCAACGGCTCTTTTCATAGAATCCAATTTATATCTCTCACTATCCGGTTGCTGTTTTTCATTATTGCTTACTGTATCCTGCACATTTTGATTTTGTGAAATTGCAAAACCGCATTTTAAAACAAGAAGCATGCATACAATAGCAACTCTCATCAAATTTTTTTTGAAGTTATAAATATCTAACCACAATTTTAATTAGTGTTTAAATTCGTTTTATGAATCAATATATTTTATCATTCGACCAGGGAACCACCAGTTCAAGAGCTATCATTTTTAATAAGCAAGGAAATATAATTGCTGCTGCGCAAAAAGAGTTTCAGCAAATATTTCCTCAGCCGGGATGGGTAGAGCATAGTCCTGCTGAAATATGGAGCACACAAATTGGAGTAGCTGCAGAAGCCATCAGTAAGGCCGGCTTATCAGTCAATAATATTGCAGCCATCGGCATTACCAATCAAAGAGAAACTACCGTTGTTTGGAATAAACAAACCGGCGAGCCTTTATACAATGCCATTGTATGGCAGGATAGAAGAACAGCCGGTTATTGCGATGAGTTAAAACAACAAGCTCATAACAAAACAATTCAACAAAAAACAGGATTAATAATTGATGCCTATTTTTCTGCAACAAAATTGAAATGGATTCTCGATAATATTTCCGGTGCAAGAGATAAAGCAAAAAAAGAAGAATTATGTTTTGGAACGATAGACACCTGGTTGCTCTGGAAATTAACTAAAGGGCAAGTGCACGCAACAGATGTAAGCAATGCATCCAGAACAATGCTCTTTAATATTCATACACTTCAATGGGATGATGAGCTATTGGAATTAATGAACATTCCAAAAAATATTTTGCCCCAGGTTAAAAGCAGCAGTGAAATATATGGGTACACACAAAATATTTTTTCAGCTAAAAATATACCGGTAGCAGGCATTGCAGGAGACCAGCAGGCTGCACTCTTTGGGCAAATGTGCACGCAATCCGGCATGGTTAAAAACACTTATGGCACCGGATGTTTTATGCTGATGAATACCGGTGAACAACCGGTGCTGTCAAAAAATAATTTACTTACAACTATTGCATGGCAACTCAACGGGCAAACAATTTATGCACTGGAAGGAAGTGTATTTATTGCAGGCGCTGTGGTGCAATGGTTGCGTGACGGGTTGAAAATAATTCGCTCTTCTTCAGAAGTTGAAACACTTGCATCACAGGCAGAAAATAATGATGGCGTATATCTGGTACCTGCGTTTGCAGGGTTGGGAGCGCCTTACTGGAATCAGCATGCAAGAGGAACATTTGTTGGCATTACACGCGGCACTACTGCCGCACATTTTGCAAGAGCTGCTTTAGAAAGCATCGCCTATCAAACAATGGATGTAGTAAATGCCATGCAGGCTGATGCAGGAGTTACCGTAAAAGAACTACGCGTTGATGGCGGCGCCACTGCAAATAATTTATTGATGCAATTCCAAAGCGATATATTAAATACAAAAGTGATAAAGCCTGTTATTACCGAAACAACGGCTTTAGGTGCGGCTTATTTCGCAGGGCTTGCTGTTGATTATTGGGAAAGCCTTGAAGAAATAAAAAACCAATGGCAGGTTGATAAAATATTTGAACCCGCGATTGATGAAACAAAAAGAAATAATTTATCAGGTGAGTGGAAACGTGCAGTAAAAGCTGCGCAGGCATGGGCGGAGGGATGATGTGCTAATGTGCTAATGTGCTGATGTGATAATGTGCTAATGTGCTCATGTGTTTATGTGCTGATGTGCTGATGCGATGATGTGCTGAGGTAATGATGTGCTGATGTGCTGATGTGCTGATGTAATGATGTGCTGATGTGTTGATGTGTTGATGTGCTGATGTGTTGATGTGCTCATGTGATGTATAAACTTAATAAATATTTTTGCTCAAAAATTTTCTGAACGTTTGAAGAACCTTGCAGTTGGGCGAATAAACGTCAGGATAGGTTTATAGCCCCAGAGGGGCGAAACGTTAGTAGCAGATAATAGTTCAAAAGATTTTAACGGGCTCCGTAGGAGCGATACATTCCATGAACAGAAACGAAAGCTTATCACAATTAGATGAACAAAAAGTTTGGGACATCATCATTATCGGCGGAGGTGCAACAGGGCTGGGAGCCGCTTTAGATGCAGCTTCAAGAGGTTATTCTACTTTATTGCTTGAAGCGATTGATTTTGCAAAAGGAACATCTGGTCGCTCCACAAAATTAGTGCACGGCGGTGTTCGCTATTTAGAGCAGGGAAATATTAAGCTTGTACGGGAAGCATTGAGAGAAAGAGGATGGTTGCTGCATAATGCACCACACGCTGCAAAAACAATGGCGTTTGTTGTTCCTTCATTCAGCATTGTACAAAAAATTTATTACGGCACAGGATTGCGGGTGTACGATGCACTTTCTGGCAAGCTTAGTCTTGGTAAAACAAAATGGCTTGATAAAAATGAGGCAATGCAATTTCTGCCCGGCATCAGCCCTAAAAAATTAACAGGAGCCTTTGTTTATTATGATGGCCAATTTGACGATGCAAGGCTTGCCGTTGATTTGGCTTACACCGCATCGCAATATTATGGCGCAACTATTCTTAATTATTGCGAGGTAACAGACCTGATAAAAACAAATAAAAAAATTAGCGGTGTAGTTGCAGAAGATGTATTAACCAATATTACTTATGAGCTGAAAGCAAAAACAGTGATTAATGCAACAGGCGTTTTTGCTGATGAGGTGATGGGCATGGATGAACCTTATGGAGACGACATCATTATGCCTTCGCAGGGAATTCATCTTGTAGTAGATAAAAAATTTTTCCCGGGCACCAATGCCATGATGATACCTAAAACTGATGATGACCGTGTGCTCTTTGCTGTTCCCTGGCATAATAAAGTGGTGATAGGAACTACCGATACTCCTGTTGATGACTTATCAGAAGAGCCTGGTCCCTTACAGGAAGAAATTGAATTTGTATTGCATCATGCAAACAGATACTTTGCACAAAACATTACAAAAAATGATGTAACAAGCATGTTCGCAGGCTTACGCCCACTCATTAAAATGAAAGGCGTTAAACGCACAGCCTTACTTAACAGAGATCACACCATTATAGTTTCACCCGCAGGTTTGGTAACTATTACAGGTGGCAAATGGACTACATACAGAAAGATGGCAGAGGATGCAGTTAATAATGTTGTCTTTGTTGGCAAGCTTCCGCATAGCGAGTGTATTACACAACATCTTTCAATCATTTCGGCATCAAAAGAAACAATGAAATATGATAGTGAGGAAAATATAAATGCACTCTATTCAAAAGAAAATATTCAGCATTTTATGAATGAGGAAATGGCAGTTACTGTTGAAGATATTCTTGCAAGAAGAACAAGATTACTTTTTCTCGATGCCAAAGCTGCAATAGCTCTTGCACCTTCTGTTGCACACCAAATGGCTTCAATACTAAATAAAGATATTACATGGATTGATAAACAGGTTACTGATTTTATTACATTAGCAAAACAATATTTGCCAATAAGCAATAGGCAATAGGCGGTTGGCAGTAAGCAATACACAATATGCAGTTGACAAATGATAATTATAAATTTACTGAATAACTCCCTAACTTGAAAATTGAAAACTGCTCGCAGAGCCCTGTGGGAAAACTGAAACGGAAACTGAAAATTGAAAACTGTCAACTGGAAACTGAGAACTATGCGCAGCATCCTGCGGACAAACTACAAACGACAAACTATAAACTAATGATGTCTCCCTTTATTTCAGAACTCACCGGCACCGCCTTACTTATTATTCTTGGTGATGGCGTGGTTGCAAACATTGTTCTCAGCAAAACAAAAGGTTTTGGCGGCGGATTTCTTGCCATAGCAATTGGATGGTCAATGGCTGTTTTTGTGGGTGTGTATGTTTCAGCGGCTTCAAGTGGTGCGCATCTCAATCCTGCTGTTACTATAGCGTTAGCTTATGCTGGTAAATTTAATTGGGAAAACGTGCCCTTGTATATAGCCGCTCAATTTATCGGCGCCATGTTAGGCGCATTCATTGTGTGGCTTGCCTACAAACAGCACTTCGATGATACAGAAGATGCGAATGCAAAGCTGGGTGTGTTTTGTACTGCGCCTGCAAAAAGAAACAGATCGCATAATTTTGTTACCGAATTCATCGGCACATTTGTATTTGTATTCGCAGTATTATTTATTACCAAATCTTCATCGAGTCTTGGCTCACTTGATGCATTACCGGTAGCATTGCTGGTATTGGGCATTGGCTTAAGCTTGGGCGGACCAACCGGGTATGCAATAAATCCTGTAAGAGATTTAGGTCCACGAATCGTGCACTTCTTATTACCCATTCATAATAAAAGAGACAGCGATTGGGGTTATAGCTGGATACCTGTTGTAGCGCCAATTACAGGTGGATTACTGGCAGCATTTGTATATGGTTTCGTGGTGTAATTTTAATTATTTCTTTTTTTTTATTAGACAATTAATGGTATTTATTCGGAAAGCAGTTTTACAGAATTACTTTCTTTCGGCAAACATTTTATGTATCAGAAAAAAAAGGTTTTACAAGCTTGATTTTTTTGCATAATATCTTTATTCTATGCAACATCTCTTTTAAAAGAATTGTCTGTTATTAAAATATTAAAAAAAATATTTAATAAAATGTGTATAGAATACGCAAGTTCTTTAAATTTACAAAATATAAAACCCCCATTTATGACTAGAAACCGATTACTGAGAGTTCTTCTCTTATCCTCCTTACTGCTTTTTATTATGCAACAAACATGGGCGCAAAACAAAACTGTTACCGGAAAAATCACTGACGAAAAAGGGAACCCCGTTGCAGGCGCTTCCATTGTAGTAAAAGGAACCAAAATAGGTGCAGCTACTGATGCAAGTGGCACCTTTAGAATTAATGCACCGGCATCTGCGACTACATTGGTAGTTAGTTATGTTGGTTATGCAGGGCAGAACGTAGATATAACATCATCTACAGATATAACTGTTTCTTTACAACCAGAAAGTTCTGCACTTACTGATGTGGTAGTGGTGGGTTATGGAACCGCCAGAAGGAAAGATATATCTGGTGCTTATTCTGTGGTTTCAGCAAAAAATTTTAACCAGGTACCATCTGCCACACCCGACCAGTTATTGCAGGGTAAAGTTCCTGGATTACAAGTAACTGTTTCGAGTGGTCAGCCCGGTGCTGCTGCTGCTGTAAGGATAAGAGGTAATAATTCAATCAGGGCTGGAACTGATCCTTTATATGTAATTGACGGGGTACCTTTGGATGGAAGGTCTGCAAGGCCGGGTTTTGGTTCTACCAGCGGTTTAGGAACTTTGCCTGATGCTAATCCGCTAACTTATCTAAATCCTAATGATATCGAAAGCATATCTGTATTGAAAGATGCCTCTTCTTCTGCCATTTATGGTTCACGTGGTGCAAATGGTGTTATATTAATTACAACAAAATCAGGCTCTATAGGTCCTGCAAGATTTGATATTGGTGCATCGGTGGGTATTGGTGGTTTGATGACGCAGCCTGATGTTTTGGATGCAGGTCAATACAGAACTGCATTAGCTAAATACGGAGCCAAATCAGATTCCGGGGCATCCATTAATCCTTTTGATCAGATTATACAGCATAAGCTTGTTCAAAATTATTCTATTGCATATACTGGCGGCGGTTCTGAAAATAGCCGTTTCAGAGCTTCCTTTTTCGCTTCATCTACTCCGGGTATTATAAAAAAAAGCGGGCTGGATAAATACATCGCTAATGTAAACGGAAGTTATAAGTTTCTTGATAAAAAACTTTCTTTGAAATTTGGTTTAACATCAGCAAGCACAAAGGAACAAATTGCACCCGTTTCAAATGACCCGGGAAGTACAGGTAACCTTGTATCACTTGCAATGCAATGGAACCCGACTTTAGTTTTGCAAAGTGGTCCTACATCTTACACAGTAAATGCTAATGGGCAGGTAAACCCCTTATTACTTTCCAGGGCGTATAATGATTATTCAAGGGTAACTACTCTTTTAGGATATATGTCTGCTGGGTATAAAATTATTCCGGAATTGGAATACCTTTTCTTTTATGGAGTGAATTACAGCACTGGTAACAGGGGACAGGAATTACAGGGATTTATTACCGGTACCGGTGGCAATGCTGATGGTAAGGGACTTGCCAATGTAGGTAGTGCACAATTATTTTCTCAAACCATTACACATACATTAACCTATACCAAAGCTTTTAATGATTTCAATTTAACAGCCTTAGGCGGTTATGAATATTATTCAACATCTTATAAAACACAAACAACCGGTGTATATCAATTTGATTATAATTTGAGTTTGGATAATTTTATACCAATTCATTATTATGATAATATGCAGGACGGCAAGCAATCTAACTTAACCACATCTTCAAATAATGACCCAACTACCGATTTACAGTCTTACTTTGCGAGAGTGCAGTTAAGTTATGAAGGTAAATATAGTTTGTCCGCATCTTTCCGCGCAGATGGTTCCACCAAGTTTGGTAAAAATAACAGATATGCTTATTTCCCTGCTGTATCCGGCAAATGGAATATAAGCGAAGAAGATTTTATGAAAAACGGTAGCGTATTTAATAATTTGGCACTCAGAGTGGGCTGGGGCAGAACAGGTAACCAGTCTTTTCCTGCAGGTTCTTCACAGGACCGTTATAAATACAATTCGAATGGAAGCTTATCGGTTGTAAATTTTGCAAATCCGGATTTGAAATGGGAAACAGTAACTTCAACTGATGCCGGTCTTGATTTCGCTGTTTTAAAAAACAGGCTTACTGGTAGTATAGATGTTTTCTTTAAAAAGACGACCGACCCTTTATTCCCGGGTACACTTGCAGCTCCTGCACCTGCAGGTATCCTTTGGCAAAATTTGCCTGGATATGTATCTAATAAAGGTGGAGAACTTGGTCTCAATGCACAAATTGTTCAAAATAGAAACTTTGCATGGTCTTTGGGTGGTACGGTTACTTATGTAAAAAATAAATTTGTTTTTCCTGAAGCCGGACTTGGCCCGCTTGTACTTACAGGTAATTTAAATGGTAAGGGCACATCAGCTACATGGGTTCAGGCAATTGCCAATGACCAACCAGTTGATGTATTCTACCTGAGAGAATTCCATGGATTTGATAAAGATGGCTTTGCTATTACAGATAATGCAGCTTCCTATGCAGGAGATCCCAATCCTAAATGGGTGGTGGGCATTACTACTGAACTGGATTACAAAAAGCTTTCATTGACAATTAATATGCACGGAGCTTATGATTATTTTATTTATAACAACACTGTGCAATCAGTAACAGGACTTAGCTTTATAAACAATGGAAGCAATATCTCCAAAACCTTGATAGGAAGCCCCGAAAGTGTTGCCAATCCTGTTTCTGCTTCTACCCGTTTCTTGTTAAGTGGAAATTATATGAAACTTGGAAACGCCACTTTACTTTACAAAGTAGGAGATATTGGAAAGGTAATAAAGAACCTGAATATTTATTTTACAGGAAACAATATTTTTGTACTGACAAAATATCCGGGGTTTGACCCTGAAGTTAATGTTTCTAAAGGAGATGTTAATGGCACTGGTATTCCTTCTATAGGTATTGATTATGTGGGGTATCCTACCGTACGTACTTTTACCCTCGGAGTAAACCTTAGTTTAGGTAATTAAGTAACACAGCAATATTAAAATCATTTTTTGAAATCTGATCTAAAAAATATTAATATGAAAATAAATAAATTTTTAATAATAGTATCTGCGATAGTTTTAATGACTGCTTGTACTAAATTGAATGAAAACTTCCACGATTCAATTAATAGTCCAGGAGCAGGCGGAGCTGCAGATGTGGTTGCGCTTCTTAATAATGCCTATAATGATATGAATACACCATTGAATAATCAGGACCAAATATTTTCCTTAGAAGAAAATACTTCTGATGAGTGTTTGGTACCCACCCGTGGTGGCGACTGGGACGATAATGGCGTATGGCGTGTATTACATGCTCATTCATGGGACGTTACTCACCAGCAGGCGCAATCTGTTTTTATTAATTTGGGTAAGTTAGAAAGTGATGCTACTACAGTACTTGCTTTTAATCCTACTGCCGAGCAGGCAGCTGAGGCAACCTTTTTGAGATCCTTAGCTCAATTTTATTTGTTAGATTTATACGGACAGGTGCCTTATAGAACTGTTGAGAAGTATAATTCAATTGATGCAGCACCAGTATTGGGTCCTGCTGAAGCAATTGATGGTTTGGTAGCTGATTTAACATCTATAATCCCTGTATTAGATCCCGCAAATGCTCCTTATAAAGCAAGCCCTGACGCAGCACGTTTTTTATTAATGAAAGTTCTGTTAAACAAGCAGGCTTTTTTAAACAGGGAAACTCCTGGTGCGGCTGACGGGGCTGATATGGCTAGAATAGTGAGCCTTGGACAAGATATTATAAATACAGGATATACTCTTACAACACATTACTTTGATAATTTTGGTCCTAATAATGGCGGAGCAGATCCTGCTTACGGTTGGGGACCTGGTACAGAAATGATTTTAGCGTTTCCCAATCTTCCTGGTGTAGCCAATAATAATGGCAGAAATAGCGTAGGTGTTAATGCAAGGTGGATGATGACATTGCATTACAATTCTTTTGGACACAAAGATACAACCGGCGGTAATGAAATTGGGCCTTATGGAGGTGCCGGATGGAATGGATTTAGCACTGTAGCTGATTTCTATAATGCATTTGACGCTTCAGATACTATGAGAAGGGGAAATGTGGCTTATCCCGGTGTAACAAATACTTCCGGTTTAAAAGTAGGTTTGTTGGAAGGACAACAACTTGATGAGCATGGAGCTAATAGACTTGACAGAAATGGCAATCCATTAAAATTTAACTTGCAGGTAAGTTTAATAGAGCCAGATCCATTAACCCTGGAAGATGATGGTGTGAGGGTTATTAAATATCCTCCGGATTATCAAAATTATACTGGCGGTCAACAGGGAAACCAGGAGCAAATTTTCAGGTATGCGGATGTGTTGCTGATGATGGCAGAAGCACAATTGCAACAAGGCAATACTCCTGCTGCCTTGACTTTGGTAAATCAATTAAGAACCGCAAGAAAAGCTGCACCACTGACAAGTTTAACTTTGGTTAACGCAGGAAATTTATACGATGCAAATACATTGTTGGCAGAACGTCAAAAAGAATTGTATTGGGAAAGCTGGAGAAGACAGGATTTAATACGCATGGGTGTTTTCTTGCAACCATGGGCTTTAAAAACAGCAGATGATCCAAAATATTTATTGTTCCCGGTTCCTGCAACGCAATTAATTGTAAATCCGAATTTGCAACAGAATCCGGGTTACTAATATTTCATTAATATTTTCTTGCAAAGGCCATTGTAAAATGGCCTTTGTTATTTTAGGCCTATAATCACCTTTCATTGCTTTTGTATTGATATGTATAAATTCACTAACAAAATATGGTTTCAATTTTCTCTTTTTGTATGCTCGATAATTATTTGTGCTTCATGTAATCAAAATAAAAAAGAATCTCCATTTCTTTTTAATTTGATGGATAACACAGGTGTCATTTTTATCAACACAGTTGAAGATGACAGCCTCGAAAACAGTTTTCTTTTCAGAAACTTTTATAATGGCGGCGGCGTTGCTATTGGTGATATAAATAATGATGGCCTGGCAGATGTTTTTCTAACATCCAACGCAGGCGCAAACAAACTGTATTTAAATAAAGGCAATCCCGAAGGTGTCGGGACAGGTTTTAAATTTGAAGATATTAGCGATAAGGCGGGAATTATTAAAGATAATAAATGGAATACAGGTGTAACCTTTGCCGATGTGAATGGGGATGGATGGCTTGATATTTATGTTTGCTCATCCGGTCACATGAGCACGGGTAACCGGAAAAATAAATTATATATAAACAACCATAATCTCACCTTTACAGAATCTGCAGCTCACTATGGTTTAGATATTTCAGCCTACACCACACAAGTCTCTTTTTTTGATTACGATATGGATGGTGACCTTGATTGTTTCATGATTAACAATAGTCCTATTCCTGTTAATCAATTAGATTTTGCAAACCGGCGTGATTTACCTGAAAAGGAATGGCCCGTTGCAAATTTTTTAAAAGGTGGCGGAGACCATTTATTTAGAAATGATAACGACCATTTCATTGAAGTAACAAAACAGGCAGGTATTCACGGAAGCCTTATCAGCTTTGGATTAGGAGTATCTGTTGGCGATATCAATGGCGATAATTATCCAGATGTATTTGTTTCAAACGATTCTTATGAAAGAGATTATCTCTACATCAATCAAAAAGATGGCACATTTAAAGACGAACTCGAAAATTGTATGCAGCACGCAAGCTTCTCTTCTATGGGTGCAGACATCGCCGATATTAATAACGATGGCTATCCCGATTTATTTACAACAGACATGTTGCCTGTGAATGATTACAGGTTAAAAACAACAGGCGCTTTTGATAATATTGATATATTCAATGCAAAAATTAAGACGGGACTTTATTACCAGTACACCCAGAATTGTTTGCAATTAAATGACAGAAATGGAATGTTTAAAGACATTGCCAATTACAGCGGAATTGCTGCTACTGACTGGAGCTGGGGCGCTCTGATGTTTGATATGGATAATGATGGATGGAACGATATATATGTTTGCAATGGTGTTAACCGTGATGTAACCAACCTTGATTTTATGAACTTCTTTGCCGATGAAGCTTATCACAAAATGGTATTGAGCGGAAAGAAAAAGCAAATTGAAGAATTATTACAACAAATACCCCGAACACCTCTTCCTAATAAAGTTTTTCAAAATAATAAAAATCTAAAATTTACAGATATGGGCCAGGTGTGGGGATTTACACAATCCACTTTTTCAAACGGCGCAGCCTATGGAGATTTGGATAATGACGGCGACCTTGATTTAATAATCAACAACGAAAATCAACCGGCATCTGTTTATAAAAACAATTCACGGGAATTAAATGGCAACAATTACATCGGCATTATGCTGAAAGGGAAAGATAAAAATAGGTTTGCAGTTGGCAGTAAGGTGCAATTGTTTGTTGGAAAAGAAATTTTCACAAAAGAAATGATTCCCAGCAGAGGCTTTCAATCTTCAGTTGATTACAAAATGATTTTTGGATTGGGCAAGCTTGTACAAATAGATTCCATGCTTATTACATGGCCTGACAGGTCGTTTACAGAAATTGAAAAACCACAAATCAATCAGATACACATCATACAACAACCCAATGAAAAAAATATAAAACCTGAGACAACAAAGTCTCCTTCACAAACATTTTTTACACAAGTACAAAGCAACTTTGATAAACACCAGGAAAATGATGTAATTGATTTTTATACCGAGCGCAATATTCCGAGAATGCTTTCAAAAGAAGGCCCGAAAGCTGCAGTGGGAGATGTAAACGGTGATGGACTGCAGGATGTTTTTATAGGAGGGACTCCCGATCATCCCGGTCAGTTATATCTTCAAGCACCCGATGGAAAATTTTTAAAAAAAGAAGAAAAGATTTTTGAGCTGTATTCAGATTTTGAAGATGTTGCCGTTTTATTTTTTGATTACGATAAAGATGGTGATTCAGATTTGCTCGTTTGTCCCGGTGGAAATAATTCCATGCTTAACAGCAGGCAATTGCAGCTTCGCTTATTCGCCAATGATGGTAAAGGAAATTTCTCAATAAACACTTCCGCATTTCCAAATGTTGGTGTGAATGTTTCCGTTGCTGTTGCAAACGATTTTAATCATGATGGCTTTCCTGACCTCTTTATTGGCGCACGCAGTTTTCCCGGAGTATATGGAATTAATCCCGAAAGTTTTCTTTTTGTAAATGATAGTAAAGGTCACTTCACTGCTCTTGCAAAAACTCAAAATCCTGACATTGCCAATATTGGTATGGTGTGCAGTGCCGTGTGGGCTGATGTTTCAGGCGATGCGCAAAAAGAATTAATCATTGTTGGTGAATGGATGTCGCCTAAGATTTTTTCTTATCAGCAAAATCATTTCAAGGAAATAAAAACCAATTTGAATAACATGTACGGATGGTGGCAAAGCGTTTCTGTTGCTGATGTAAATAATGATGGTAAACAAGATTTGCTCTTGGGAAACATAGGTGAAAATTTTTACCTGCAACCAGATAGTAGCAAACCTGTAAAACTTTGGGTTAATGATTTTGATGGAAACAACAGCATGGATAAAATAATTACATACACCATTGATAGAAAAGATATGCCTGTATCTCTCAAGCGTGATATGGAAGAGCAATTGCCCTTAATTAAAAAGAGTAACCTTAAACATGAAGAGTACGCAAAAAAATCAATGCAGGAATTATTTCCGCAGGAAGTGCTCAATAAATGTCTCGTAAAGAAATTTAATTATTCAAGCTCAATCGTTGCTGTTAATAATGGTAATGGAAATTTCACTATTAAAAAATTGCCATCAATGTCTCAGCTCTCATGCATCAACCTTTTTCATTGTATGGATTTGAATAACGATGGCTATACAGATATTGTTTCAGGAGGAAACCAGTTTGGCTTTTTGCCGCAGTTTGAAAGGCAGGATGCAAGCATTGGAGATGTGCTCATCAACGATGGCAAAGGAAATTTCACGTGGCAGTATGCATCAACAACAGGTTTACAATTAAGAGGCGAAGTAAGAGATATTGTAA
Organism: Chitinophagales bacterium; assembly: GCA_038206235.1. Lineage (GTDB taxonomy): Bacteria > Bacteroidota > Bacteroidia > Chitinophagales > Chitinophagaceae > JBBRBB01. The sequence goes on along the minus strand of JBBRBB010000012.1, from coordinate 14,003 downwards.
AGATTGATGAGAAAGGTAGAGAGTATTTATTGTTTCTTCAAAATAATGATTATCCTCTTTTGTATGAAATAAATAAATTAAAAAATAAAAACTGATTTGGTATTAATAAGACTGAAGGCAGAGGCTTGAATGATTAGTAGAATAAGATAATAAGGTTAAGGAACGGCACATGTACTTCTTTCTACTAAAGTAATAAGGTTTTAATCAAATTGCTTTACTAACCTTAGTAGAAAGCAAATACCAACATGAACAACCTTATTACCTTATTCAATAATTAAGGCATAGTTATATGGCATAATTATGAAATGAATTTTTCAAATTGATTAAAATTTTTTCATTGAAGAGTATTTTGTATTTTTTATTTCTTGTAATAGTTTTTTATTCATGCCATAATAAGCATGGAGAAAAACCATTATTCACTTTAATGAATAACACAAATATTAAGTTTAACAATAAAGTTGAGGATAACAAAGAACTTAATATTTTAAGCTATCGAAATTTTTATAATGGCGGCGGCGTTGCTATCGGCGATATAAATAACGATGGTCTTGCTGATATTTTTTTTACTGCTAATCAGGAAAGCAATAAGCTCTATCTTAATAAAAGCAATCCCGAAGGTGTCGCGACAAGTTTTACATTTGAAGATATTTCTGATAAGGCAGGATTCAAGGAAAAAAAACAATGGAGCACCGGCGTGGTAATGGCTGATATAAACAATGATGGATGGCTCGACATTTATGTGTGCAATGCAGGAAGCATGAACGATTCATCATTACGAAAAAATCAACTCTTTATCAATAATCACAATCTTACCTTTACCGAATCTGCTGTACTATATGGACTTGATGATGCAGGCTACACAACGCAAGCATCTTTTTTTGATTATGACCTTGATGGTGATTTAGATTGTTTTATCATCAACAACAGTCCTATTTCTCCAAATGTTTTGAACTACGCCAACCAGCGTGACCTTCCTGATGCTAACTGGCCTGTGGCTGCAGTTTGGAAAGGTGGTGGAGATCATCTTCTCAGGAATGATAACAACAAATTTGTTGATGCAACAAAGCAGGCCGGAATTCACGGAAGCCTTATCGGCTTTGGCTTAGGTGTAACTGTTGGAGATATAAATAATGATGGTTATCCCGATGTGTATGTATCAAATGATTATTTCGAGAGAGATTATTTATACATCAATCAAAAGAACGGAACATTCAAAGATGATTTGGAACAATGTATGCAGCACACGAGTCTTGCATCTATGGGTGCAGATTTCGGCGACATAAATAATGATGGATATACCGATATTTTTACAACAGATATGCTGCCCGAAGATGATTACAGGAGAAAAACAACCTTTGCATTTGAAGATATAAATGTGTATCGTCTTAAACAACAAAACGGTTTTTATCATCAATTTTTTCAGAACACTTTGCAATTAAATAATAAGAATGGAACTTTTGCAGACGTGGCAAATTATGCCGGTGTCGCTGCAACTGACTGGAGTTGGGGAGGTTTAATGTTTGATGTAAACAACGATGGCTTTGCAGACCTGTATGTATGCAATGGCATTAATCATGACCTCATCAACCAGGACTTTCTTGATTTTTCAGCTAATGATATTATGCAAAAGATGAAAGCCACAGGCAAAAAGGAGAACTTAAATGTGATAATAGATAAGATGCCATCAATCCATGTGTTGAATAAAGCATATCAAAACAATGGCAATTTGCAATTCACTGATATTGGAGAAAAATGGGGCTTCACTCAGCCATCTTTTTCTAATGGTGCAGCTTACGGAGATCTCGATAATGATGGCGACCTTGATTTAGTGATAAATAATGTTAATCAGCCAGCATTCATTTATAAAAATAATTCCCGTGAAATTAATCACAACAACTATATCGCAATATCGCTTCAGGGCAGTAATAAAAACAAGTTTGCAGTAGGCAGTAAAATTGAAGTATATAGCGGCAAACAAATATTAACCCGTGAAGTAATTCCCAGCCGCGGCTTTCAGTCTTCCATGGATTATAAAATAATAATCGGTTTGGGCAATGCTGCACAAATAGATTCTATGATTGTGCAGTGGCCTGATCTTTCGTATTCGAAATATGTACATCCTGGTATTAATAAATTGTATGTGATTAATGAAAGCGAAGAAAAAAAATATACTCAGCAACACATAATACCAACACCTTCTGCTACATTCTTAAAAGAAGTAAAAAGCAATTTTGAAAAACATACTGAAGATGATTATGTTGATTTTTTTTATGAAAGAAATATCCCTAAAATGCTTTCACGCGAAGGATCAAAAGCTGCAGTTGGTGATGTAAATGGCGATGGGCTGCAAGATATTTTTATTGGTGGAACAAATGCGCATGCAGGACAATTGTATTTGCAAAAAGAAGATGCCCGCATGACCGGCTCCGTCGGGCGGGGAAAATTTGTAAAGAAAGATGAAAAAGTTTTCGAACAATTTACAGACTTCGAGGATGTAGCTGTATTATTATTTGATTGCGATAAAGATGGAGATCTCGATTTACTGATTTGTCCAGGCGGCAATAATGTTTCCGAAGGGAGCAGGCAATTGCAATTTCGATTGTTTAAAAATGATGGTAAAGGAAATTTTTCGCTTGATGCAACAGCATTTCCTCTTAATGCTGATAATATAAGTGTAGTGGCCAATTATGATTTTGATAAAGATGGAGATATGGATTTGTTTGTTGGCGGCAGAAGTGTTCCTCTTGTATATGGGTTATCGCCTACCAGTTATTTGTTTGTGAATGATGGCACAGGTAATTTTACAGATATTGCAAAAACAAAAAACCCAAACATTGCAAATATCGGAATGGTTACAGGCGCTGCCTGGGCTGATGTTGCAGGTGATTCAGCAAAAGAATTAATCATTGTTGGGGAATGGATGACTCCGAGAATTTTTTCGTTTACCAAAAATCATTTTGAAGAAGTAAAAACAAATCTTGATAATCTGTATGGATGGTGGCAAACTGTTTCAGTAGCCGATGTAAATAATGATGGCAAAGAAGATTTGTTGCTCGGAAACATAGGTGAAAACTTTTATCTGCGTCCTGATTCAGCGCATCCTGCAAAATTATGGGTAAGTGATTTTGATAAAAACGGAATTGTTGATAAGATTATCACACAAACTGCGGATGGAAAAGACAAGCCGATATTTTTAAAGCATGACCTTGAAGATGCGTTGCCATTCCTGAAAAAAAATAATTTGAAGCATGAAGAATATGCTAAGAAATCAGTGCAGGAGCTAATTCCACAAGATGCATTGAGTAAAGCGACAATGAAACAATTTAATTATTCAGCCTCCTGTATTGCCGTCAATAATGGAAACGGGGAATTTTCAATTCAGAAATTTCCCTTCATGATTCAAATGTCATCAGTCAATGCTATTCATTGCATGGATCTAAATAGCGATGGATATACAGATATAATTCTGGGCGGTAATCAATTTAATTTTCAGCCCCAATTAGAAAGACTGGATGCAAGTGCCGGAGAGGTTTTAATTAACGATAAGCGTGGAAATTTTTTGCTTTCAGAATCTGCGCAAACAGGATTGCAACTGAGAGGTCAGTTAAAAGATATTGCAGAAATTAACGGTTCTGATAAAAAGTATTTATTATTTCTGCAAAATGATGAGTATCCGCTTTTGTACGAGGTAAACAGTCAACAAAAAAATAATAACAATAATTCCTCAGCAAATGAGGCCAAATGAAAAAAACTGCACACATACTTCAATATAAAGGCACAAATATTTTTGACCATGTTTTTATTGTAATTCTGCTCTTTTTATTAAGCAGTTGCAAAACACACGATAAAACAAATGTATTGTTTGATGTGTTGAATGATGACAGAACAGGTCTTTATTTTACAAACAGGCTAACGCCCACACAGCAGTTTAATATGTTTACCTACATGTATTTCTACAACGGCGCAGGTGTTGGTGCAGCAGACTTCAATAACGATGGCTTAATTGATTTATTCTTTGCAAGCAACCAGCAGCAAAACAAATTATTTCTGAATACAGGAAATCTCGAAGGTGTCGGGACAGGTTTAAAATTCAAAGATGTTACTGCTGCTGCAAAAATTCCAAATGATGGCGCATGGAGCACCGGCGTTTCTGTTGTTGATATTAATAACGATGGCTTAATAGATATATATGTTTGCCGTGTGGGTAATTATGAAATTCTGCACAGCCATAATCAATTACTAATATGCAAAGGCATTGATAAAAATGGCATTCCGTCTTACAAAGATGAAGCCCATGAATATGGACTCGATTTTTCAGGCTTCAGCACACAAGCAGCTTTCTTCGATTACGATATGGATGGCGACCTCGATATGTATTTACTAAATCATTCAGTACATCAAAATGGAAATTTTGCAGAGCGAAAATTATTTCTCGGCACTTATAATCCTCTTTCCGGAGACCGCATCTATCGCAACAATTTAATTTCTTATACTGCTAAAGAAAATTCAAACAGACACAATATTTCCCCCTCCACCGGAGTCCTTCCGATAGCTATCGGAGCTATCGGGAAGGGGGAGGCTTTTTCCGATGTTACAAAAGAAACCGGTATCAACAGTTCTGCAATAGGTTACGGACTTGGTATTTGCGTTGCAAACATTAATCTCGATGGCTATCCCGATATTTATATCGGAAATGATTTTCACGAGAATGATTATCTCTACATCAATCAAAAAAATGGCACATTCAAAGAAGATTTGAATGAGTGCATGATGCACACCAGCCAGTTCTCAATGGGTGTTGATGTCGCTGATATTAATAATGATGCATATCCTGAAATCATTTCAATGGACATGCTGCCATCAGACCCTTACATGCTGAAACGCTCATTAGGCGAAGATGAATACAATACCTTTTATGCAAAGATTGGTTATGGCTATAATTATCAATACACACGAAATAATTTGCAGTTGAATTGCAGAAACGGAATGTTTAGTGAAGTGGGTTTGTATGCTGGCGTTGCCGCTACAGACTGGAGCTGGAGCCCTTTGTGGGTTGATTTTGATAATGATGGCCTAAAAGATTTATTTATATCGAATGGCATACCGAAAAGACTAAACGACATTGATTATGTAAATTATGTTTCCAATGATGTGATACAGGAAAAGATAAGAACGAATGATATGAAAGAAAAAGATATGACGCTTATTGATAAGTTTCCTGAAATAAAGCTTACAAACAGGTTTTTTAAAAATAATGGCAATGCCCAATTCACTGATGTTGGCAAAGAAATAAAAAATGAACAGCCAGGTTTTTCTAACGGCGCTGTGTATGCTGATTTTGATAATGATGGCGACCTTGATATTGCAGTGAATACTATTGATGCACCTGTGTTATTATATCAAAACAAAAGCAATGATGCAAAAACACAAAACTATCTTCAAATAAAATTAAAAGGCGCTCCCGCAAACATCAATGCAATCGGCGCAAAGATTATTTTGTTTGCTAACGGCGGAATAAGGACGTACGAAAGCTTTCCGGTAAAGGGTTTTCAGTCGAGCATGCAAATTCCGTTGCAAATTGGGTTTAATAATACTAAAATAGATTCTATGTTTCTGGTGTGGCCCGATAACACTTATCAATCCATTCAATATTCATCAGCGTCTCCACGCATAACTTTTAGTTATAAAAACGGTTTACCTGCATTCGATTATAAAATATTGACTACTTATTGGAAGAACACAACAAATCGAATAACTGATGTAACAAAAGATGTAAACCTTCAGTTTCTTCACAAAGAAAATCCTTTCAATGAATTTGACCGTGAGCTTTTAATCCCGCATACATGCTCTGCAGAAGGGCCCGCTCTTGCAGTAGACGATATGAATGGTGATGGCTTAGATGATGTTTTCATCGGCTCATCAAAAAGAGAAAAAAGTGCAGTGTTTATGCAAACATTATCGGGCAAATTTCAAAAATCATTACAGCCTGCGATTGACAGAGACAGCGTGTATGAAGATGTTGATGCTTGCTGGGTTGATGTGAATAATGATAAACATACAGACTTAGTAGTTGCAAGCGGCGGCAATGAATATTATGGCGCTGATGAACATCTGCAGCCGCGTGTTTATTTGAATGATGGAAAAGCCAATCTCACAAAATTGCAAAACGCTTTTGATAATATTTTTCTTACTGCATCCTGCATTGTTCCTTACGATTTTACAGGCGATGGCTATGTGGATTTGTTTGTCGGCGGCAGAGCAGTGCCCTGGGAATATGGGCAAATGCCCACATCATATTTATTGCAAAATGATGGCACAGGAAAATTTAATGATGTTACTGTCAAATATTCCAAAGAACTTTCACAAGAAGGTTTTATCACAAGCGCCAGCTGGATTGATTTGGATAAAGATGGCGACAAAGATTTAATTCTTTCTTTAGAGTGGGATGGAATAATTGCATACATCAACAATAATGGCAGCTTTATCAAAAAACAGCTTACAACAAATAAAGGCTGGTGGAATTTTGTTTACCCCTGCGATATTGATAATGATGGCGACATTGATTTTATCACCGGTAATCTTGGTTTAAACACCCGTCTCAAAGCGTCACAAAACGAACCGGTAAAAATGTATTATGGCGATTTTGATGGCAATGGTAAAAAAGAACAAGTGCTTACATATTATCTGCAGGGAAAAGAAATTCCTTTTGCAAATAAGGCAGAGCTCGAAAAGCAAATGCCTGTTTTAAAGAAAAAATTTTTGTACGCATCGGACCTTGCAAAAGCTTCGCTCAAGGATATTTTTACAAAGGAAAAACTGAATGCTGCAAATGTGTACACTGCAAATTATTTTTCCAATGCTGTACTCATCAACGAAGGTAATTTCAATTTTACAGCTAAGGCTTTGCCATGGCGGGCGCAGCTTTCTTCCTTTAGGGATGCGACAGTTATAAATGCCAACAATGATTCGTTGCCTGATATTTTATTGGTTGGTAATTTTTATGGGAATAATATAGAAATGGGACGCTATGATGCTGATTATGGAACACTTTTAATAAATCATGGAAATGATTCATTTACCTGTGAAAGCATGAATGGCTTGCAGGTAAAGGGAGAAACACGGCATGTTCGCCCAATTAAAATTCTGAATCATCAGCAATCTTTTGTACTGGCAAGAAACAATGATAGTGCAATCGTAATTACAACACAGCAGCAACCCTAACATTGCGATAATTTTTTTTTGTTCCAACTCAACCGACTGCTGACTACTAACTACTAACTACTGACTACTAACTACTGACTGCCAACTGCCAACTGCTGAATCAATACACCGGGTAACAAACTCTCAGCTTTACAATCTGAGTATCTGCAAAACCATATCCATCGGTTAAAAATTTTTGAAAAGGAATTGCCATGCTGCTCATCTTGTGGTCATCTTTATATTGTTCCAGTGCATTGTAAACCTTATCAACATTTCCAAACGGGCCTTCATACTCTGCCGAAAGTAAATTTCCATTGTATGGCATCATGCTGTAGTGAATTTTATCTCCGTAATTCGTTTCAATACGGTGGCTAACGCCAACTGCCGCAAATAATTCTTGTTCATCTTTATTGAGCGCTTCCGAATGAAATATTCTCACCCCATTGTACTCCGCTTTCTTTTCTTTTGCAACTTGCAAAAGAGTGTCAAATATTTCTTTGGTGCCTTGTTGTATTTCATTACGCCTCACAATTTTTTTTGTGTATAAAAAAGAAGTATCGGTTACCGGAATATTTTTAATATCATATCCATACAATCGCTTTTTATCTTCAATATAACCCTTAAGATTTACAAGGCTTTGCTCTGCTCTTGTTTCAATTTTATTTAACCCGGAAAGCCTGTGGAATAAGGTAGTTTGATATGCAAGTGTTACAAAACTTTTAAATTGCGAGAGTGAATCAAGTATTACTTCAAAAACAATTTTTTCTTGCCTGTCGCTGTTACCTGCATTTAATTCCACAGCAAAAGAATTAGCCTTTACAATTTCAACAAATTCATCCTTAGAAAATACTTTGTGATGCGCAGCATCAATATTTATATTTTGGTAGCTTTCATCTCCAAAAGGCTTATACCATTTGGCAAGCTTTCCGGCATCATTTATTTGTTGCAGGATTGTTTGCATAGAGTAAGAAATTTCTATCTTGTCTCTATGTATAACAGGTACAAAGAGAGCGAAAGCCAGTGCGGCACTGATAAGGAGCAAAACAATTACGGTTAAAATTTTTTTTCTTTTCATCTGGCAATTATTTTTTGCAGTCAGCAAAAATAAATGAAGTGCGAAAAAATAAATGGAAAAAAGCTAAATTTTGTGTGCGTTAAACGTTTTGAATGAAAGTGTAAAATTTTCATTGCAGCCTGCTCTATTGTTTTGCTGTCTTTATCTTTATTACTTATATGCAGAAAAAAATTTCGTTTTTTATTTTCCTGCTGCTAACATGCATTCACCTGTATTCTCAAACCTGCACGGCATTGGGGCAAAATCCATCTACTGCATTTCCGGTTTGTGGTGTTGATACTTTTAGTCAGAGCACCGTTCCTTATTGCGGCAACAAACTTGTTCCCACTCCCTGCAACGATAATACACCTTACGCTGATAAAAATCCCTTCTGGTATAAATTCACCTGCTTCACTTCGGGCACACTTGCATTTGTCATTACACCAAATAATTTATCTGATGATTACGACTGGCAACTCTTCGATGTTACAGGCCGTAACCCCAACGATGTATATACTGATGCTTCTTTATTTGTTGCATGCAACTGGTCAGCAGTTCCCGGTAAAACGGGAACATCTTCAAGCGGACGTTCACTCGTTAATTGTGCGGGTTTTTCTTATCCTGCATTCAGTTCTATGCCACTGTTGCAACAGGGGAAAGATTATCTTTTGCTCATCAGTCATTTTACTGATGCGCCCAATGGGTATAGTCTTTCTTTTGGCGGCGGCTCTGCGAGCATTACAGATACAACAAAACCGGCACTGCAAAGTGCACTGGCAAGTTGCGATGGCAGCACCATAACTCTTAAGCTGAATAAAAGAATGAAATGTAAAACCCTTGCACCTGATGGAAGTGATTTTATTATTACGCCTCCCACCGCTTCAGTCATTCAATCGGTAACAGGTTTTGGATGCAGTGCAGGATTTGATATGGATTCTTTGCTCATCACCCTTACTCAGCCTTTGCCTCCGGGAAATTATTCTCTTGCTGTTCAAAACGGTACTGATGCAAATACACTGCTCGATAACTGCAATGCAAATATTCCTGTTGGCGATAGTGTGCCTTTTACTGTATACGCTATTCAGCCCACACCTATGGATAGTCTTTATCCCGTAGCCTGTGCGCCTGATACTTTGTATCTCGTTTTTCGCAATAACATTCGATGCAGCTCTGTTGATGCAGATGGAAGTGATTTCTTTGTTACCGGAACAAATGGTGTAACAATAAAAGGCGCCGGCGCAGATTGTGCAAATGGATTATCAAATGTTATTAAAGTTTGGTTTACGCAGCCTATACAAACAGCAGGCGCTTATCAAATTGCTTTGAAGATTGGGAATGATGGAAACAGCATTGTTGATGAATGCGCACAGGAAACACCGGCCATCTATTCATTGCCTTTTATAACGGTTGATACGGTCTCTGCCGCTTTTAATTACAGCGTTGGATTAGGATGCGTGTATGATACTTTCACATACACACACGATGGCAGAAATAATGTGGATGGATGGAACTGGACATTTGATATAGACGGCACAAGCACTGCACGGGATTCCTTATTTCTCTTTACAACTTATGGCACAAAAAATATTCGCTTACAAGTATCCAATGGTGTATGTACCGATACATCTTCGGTAAATATTTTGCTCGATAATGAATTGAAGGCAGCCTTCACCACGGCGCCGCCCTCTTTAGAATTGTGTCCCGAAGATGCTGCTGTTTTCAAAGACACCAGTATAGGAAAAATAATTTCATGGTGGTGGCAGTTTGGGGATGGCACTGCGAGCACGCTGCAAAATCCTTCACCAAAAAATTATCCTTCTGCACCCACACGTGATGGAAGAATTTATCCTGTAACACTCATCACCCAAAATGATATTGGTTGTTATGATACTGCTGTCACGCAGTTGAAAGTTTTATACACCTGTTATATTGCAGTGCCCACAGGCTTTACACCGAATGGCGATGGCTTGAATGATTATCTCTATCCTGTGAATGCATACAAGGCAGATAATCTTGAATTCAGAATTTATAACAGATTAGGACAGGTAATTTTTGAAACAAAAGACTGGACACGTAAATGGGATGGAAATATAAATGGAAACCCGCAACCCTCCGGCGTATATGTATGGACGCTTACTTACACGCATCATGATACCGGAAAAAAATATGCATTGAAGGAAACAACGGTTTTGATAAGATGAGAAAAGATTTCTTCTTTCATTGAATTATTTTATCCAATAGTTCAAAAAAATATATTTTATTCCGGCTTGTTGTATCATTTTTAAATAACTCAGCTTCTGTTTGCACATAACTGGATTTTATCAGTTCATCCCTTTCAAAATTTATCATTGCTTTCAAAAGTGTTGTATTCATTTCAGGGTGAAATTGCAAGCCGATCATTTTATCTTTTCTAAACGCCTGAATTTGGCAGGCATCAGAATAAAATAAATGGACAGCTCCCTGCGGAATGTCGAATGTGTCGCCATGCCAATGAAATACCTGCCATGTTTCAGGAATATGTGCAATTACATTATCCTGCCTGCCTGCATTCGTTTTTCTTACCGGAAAGAAACCTATTTCTTTATATTTATTTCGATATACTTTGCTGCCCAAAGCTTCTGCAAGCAATTGAGAACCCAAACAAATTGCTGCAATAATTTTATTGGCTTGTATGGTTTGTTTTATAAATTCCTTTTCAGCCTTTAGCCATTTAAATTTTTTTTCATCATGCACACTCATTGTGCCGCCCAAAATAACAAGCATGTCAAAATCATCAACATCAGGAAATGCAATATTGGGTTCAAACAAAAAACTAAAAGAAAGATGATGATGTCTTTCGTTTGCCCAATCAAGAATGAAACCTGCGTTTTCGTGTTCGAGGTGTTGTATGATGTGTATTTTCATAATTACTCCCAATCGCCAAATTCCAAATACGATGTGGTATGTGATTCGATGGTTATTTTTTAATTAAGAAAGATATTTTTTTCATCGTTTTTTTTAAGGAGTTAATAGTACTTTTCCTGCACTTTTTCCGCTCTCTAAAAAATCATGCGCTTTCTTTCCTTCTGAAAGCTTGAAAATAACAGGCGGGGCAAGCACTAATTGTTTGTTGCTTATCCAATCAAATATTTGATTTGCTCTTTTTATGCGTTCTTCTTTTGATGTTAAGTAACACCACAAATCGCCACCGGTAAGTGTTTTGGAGGTATCCATCATCATTCGCGGGTTAATCAATGGAGGGTTTCCGCCGCTCATTCCATAAAAAATAACTTTGCCTGTTTGTTTGGTAACTTCAAAACTATCCATCAATGTGCTGCCCACACTATCATAAGCAACATCAACACCTTTGTCTTGTGTAAATATGAATACTTCTTTTTTCCAATCATCTTTCAGATTAAAAACGGCATCAGCCCCTGCACTTAGAATAATCGGTTTCTTGTTTTCAGAAGTCGTTAACCCAATGACTTTAGCCTTTTTTAGTTTACAAATTTGCGTCAATAATTGCCCTACGCCACCTGATGCTGCATGAATTAATATCACTTCATTTTGCTGCACCTGATGACTATCTGTAGCCAAATAATGAGCTGTTAAGCCCTGCAGCAAAACAGAGGCAGCCATTTCAAAAGTAATTGAATGGGGCAAAGGTATAGCGTGACTAACAGGCACGGCTACTAATTCGGCATTGGCAAAAGGAACATCAGCAAAGCCAATTCTGTCGCCTGTTTTAAAATCAATGTGCCCGTTGTTATCTATTACAACGCCGGCACCTTCGTATCCTGCTATGTAAGGTGGATTTCCCTTGAGATGATAATTGCCTTTGCGTCTGTAAATATCAGCGAAATTCAACCCGATTGATTTCATTTCTGCCAATATCTCATTATCTTTTAAGATTGGATTGGGTATGTCTTTATATTCAAGAACATCTGAATTTCCGAATGATGAAAATGTTATCGCTTTCATTATGCTGCTGTCTTTTATGCCTGCAATTAATATTTCAGGTATTGCCGAAGGCTTCCGTAAGCCCGCATAAAGTTATAAAAAGAGCAGGTGCATTTGAAAAAGTAATGTGAAGAAAATTGTATTGGCTTATCTGTGGCATTGCTTCTCTTTTGCTTTTGCGAAGGATGGGTAAACGGCTTTTACTGAAAATACTTTTGTTCGTTATACAACGTTCAGGTATTTGCGATGGCAGGGCATTCATTGAACGTCAAGCCCGGTACAAATGCCGATTAATAATTTTTGTTGAAGATAACATTTGTTGCTGAGCAAAGAACGTCAAGCCCGAACAAAAGCTGAATAAAGATTTGCTGCCGATTGCTCCAATGTCCAGCCCTGCTTTTGCAAATACTCATGTTGTGCGTTCGTGCTTCAATTAAAATTATGTCACTTCAATTTTTGTGTCATGGGTGTCCAATTATTAAGATGTTTTTTCAAATCTCTATATTGGTCACTGAAACGGTTACCACAAATAAGTTGCATGTCATTATCGTTAAGTCCACGTGTTTCAAAAACTGTATTATGATTTGTCACCGTAATATAACAATGAATGAGATTTGAAGTCCTGCTGGTATTATCAAATATATTTAAAAGTTCCATGGGTGTAATTATTACAAAATCATGAACCTTCCTTTCCAAACTATACAAAATGAATACCCATAAATCAGCTTTCGATTTTTTTATTTTTTCTCTATTTAAAGTCCACCAACCTGCCCCTTTAATATCTGGTCTGAAAATTTCTTTGGTATGTGTTGTACTAAAATCCTTTGAAAACTTTACTTGCAAAGATGTCGTTTTAGCGTTGGTATTATTGGTTACTAAAAGGTCAATTCCAGTGTCCTTACTTGGCAACCAAATATTGTATTCACGAAATTTCTTTTCAATTGCGGCTGCTACTAAATATTCACCAGCATGTATTGTAAAAATTGGTTTCATTGTTTATTATAAATTACTTTCAGATTGAAGCATTTAGGTGGTATGGTCGCATGACGCACAACGTTTTGCATTGCCGAAGGTTAGGGAATTTGATGCTGGTCAAGCCCGGATCGTCAAGCCGCACATTGATTTGATGCTGAAGTTACATAAAATGTTGAATAAAGATTGTCCAGCCCGAACAAATGCCCAATAGCGATAAAATGATGCAGAAATAGGAGTCAAGCCCCAATGTGCGGAAATGCAATGTTAGGCGTTCGTTGTTTTCTGCTTATACTTTTCCGTTGAATTTTGGGTCAAAATCTACTATCCATTCAATACCGTATTTATCTCTAAAACAACCAAAATATGAACCCCAGTCACTATACCCTATAGGTCCTTCTATTTGTCCTCCTGCTGAAAGCCCATTAAATAATTTGTCTGCTTCTTCTTTACTTTCTGCACTTATTGCAATTTTACTTCTGTTCTCATTTTCGTTTGTTTTTCCCAAAATTTCCGGAACATCATTTGCCATCAACATATTACATTTACCGATAGGCAAAGCAATATGCATAATTTTATTTTCTTCCTTTTCCGCAGCCCTGAATTCAGGACTTGCAAGGTCTTTGAAACGAATAATTTTTGCAAACTCTCCGCCAAATACTGATTTGTAAAAAGTAAATGCTTCTTCTGCATTTCCGTTGAAGTTGATGTGAGGATTGATAAGTGCCATAATTTTATTTTTAGATTGTTAAATTGTTTACTGTATTATTTGTTTTGACGAACTCTTTTAAAACGTAAATCATTTTTTGGATAAAGTTGTCAACAGCTTTTCCAGGTT
>JBBRBB010000011.1:0-122276 GCA_038206235.1 Chitinophagales bacterium | reverse complement strand
ACTGGGATTATTCCATACTTGGTGTTGACGAAATCAAAGTTCCGGGCAATGACAATCTCATTTACTTAGTGCTTATTCAAAACGAAACACAAATAAAAAGAGTAAGAGTAAGTGATGGCGAAATGGAAGAAATAGAAAGTTATATAAGAGGATAATTGCTCTCTTTTGCAAAGCTTCTGCACACATACATGCAGAAGCTTTTGCAATTTGTTGTTTATGTATTTATATTTGTTTATCCTATTAACTGCACCTTAAACAATTTTTCTTCAGCAAAATTTATCCTAAAAATTTCTTTATGAAAACAAAAATTTCCAAAGCCTCAACTTCAGCAACAAAATATTTGTATAAATCAATCTTTTTAATTGTAACATTCATTTGCATAGCTTGTTTCGTTTTTGCGCAGCGTATTGTAACCAACCCGCCCATTGCTGGCGGTAATCTTACCACTACAATCAGCTATAATCTTACATCAGGGGATTATCCTTTGCTTTGCGCATCAGCAAGCAGTGCTGCACCCGGTACACCACGAATCTCCCTGTTCCTTGAATTTGGAGATGGCAATTATTCTATTGACCAATGCAGTGTTGCTAAAACATACTTGGCAGGTGGCAGCCGAACAAATATAATAGCAGATGCCACTGCGTTTTACGATAATGGCGGAGGAAGACCCACAAGACTTTTATATGTTCTTGCACAAGGGGTAAATACCAATTCTGCTTCAATGGATACAAGGCTAAATGAGGATGAGAACATTAAGATTACCCCTAATGTATGGAGTGTTGCGGCAGGTGATGAAATGACTTTTGCGATTGGCTACAGACCCATAGGCAGGAAAGGAAACATAGTTCTTCTCTATAACGATGCTGCGCAAGGAGATATTTTTAATGTTGCTCAGTCTTCTGATACATACCCATACACCAACAGCGGCGGCACACAATCCATTTCTTTTTTTAGAAAATACCGGGGTGAAAGCCTTGTTGCAACTACCGGCTATAGCGCACTGCAGGGTAATTATAACAACAGGATAGTGATTGAATATACTACTGACAGCTCTATTTATTCTAACCCTGCCAGAAATATCTTTATTACCCTTTCACCTGTAAATAGTTTTGGAAACATACCTTATAATACTATTACCCATCTTAAAGCTATTCTTATAGCTGAAAATGGCAACACATCTCAGAACACCATTGAACTTAAAACCACAGATACACATGACCCTAATTATATGTTTGTAAATCCGACATGCGTTGAAATGCGTGATACAGCAAATGCGGCAATTACTTACTCTGTTTATTTTCAAAATGAGGGAAACAAGATTGCCAATGAAATAACAATAAATACTTTCTTGCCGAGAGAAGTTAAAGTAGAAGATTATGCATGTGAATTAGGCGGCAACAGGTGGCTATTTCGCAATAATCCTGATTTGCGGGCAACCCCCCCTGATCCCGTTACCGGAATGCAAAAGTTTATTATTAAAAATGCACACCTCAGAGGTTTAGATGAAGACACTCACCCTGATGGCAATTTAACTCAGGGAAGATTAATTTTGTACACAAAAGTTTTACCCGTATATATATATTCGCATGCTGAAAGAACCTTGCGTGCCCACGCAGAAATTATATTCGAAAAAAACCCGCCTGTTAAAACAAACGATGTAATTACAAATCTTAAAAATGAATGCGTCCAATGCAAATCTGAAATATTTCGTTGCTGCTGCTGTAATGATGATAAAAACGCAGACAAGGATAAATGTACAGATATTAAAGAGGCACCCTGCGAAGTAAAGACACACAAACCCAAATGGTGTAAAAAAGATAAGGATTAAAAATATTATTGTAAGCTTTACATTGCATATAAATAAGGCTTCATGGTAACAAAGCTCTTATATGTATGCTCCCTTTTTCTTTTTCTTTTTTCGTGCAGTAAAAAAAAAGAAATAGATACTACGCCTGAAATTGCTTCCCCAATTGACGATGTGTGGCTCTCGCAACAGATACACGTGTACGACTCTTTATACACAAATCAATTTCTGCCTGTACAAAATAATCCCATTAAAGCAAAGAGTATATTAAACAAGACGCATGCTTATCTTGATTCTATTTTAAGTTATGAGAGCATATTAATAAAGGATACTGCCAATGTTCAATATTTGTTAGATGCACTCTTTTATAAAGGCACTGATATGGATGATGTGCAGGATTTTTCTTCTGCCGAAAATCTTTTAAACAAATACCTTGTATTTCAGCAGCAGATGTTATTGCCGCAAACTGAGCAATCTGCTTATACGCATCTCAGGCTGGGAAATATTTACAGCCGGTTTGGGGATTATAACAAAGCAATTCTGCACAAAAAAATTGCAATAGAGTATTATACTAAAACAAAAAATATATTAAACCTGTCTGCTGAGATTAATAATATTTCTATTGCGCTGAGAAATAAAAAATTATTTGACAGTGCAATTGTATATCTTGAAAATGGCATTAATCTTTCAGGTGTCGCATCCCGGCAACTGCTCACTATGTATACGGAGTTGAGTAAAGATTATCTCGAAAAAAAACAACCCGATACAGCGGTAAAATATTTACATGCAGCTAACGGGTATTATCTGCAATTGAAGGGTTCTGCAAATGATTTGGAAAGGCTGGCAGATTATAAAACCACTGAAGCAAACGTTTATTTTGAAAGAGGCAAATTGAATGAGGCGAAAAATTCTTTACAACAGGCGCTTATATTTTATTTACAGGCATTCGGAACTATAAAGAGAAGAGAGATTGGAAAGGTTTATAATTATATTGGCGATGTTTATGAACTGATGAATAATGATGACTCCGCTGCTTTCTGTTACCACACCGCTTTATATACTGTTGCGCAGGTAGATTCAGCCAATATATTTTCACTGCCTGCGAGCATTTATGCAGAAAATACTATCCTCGAGTCATTAGATGCTTTAGCGGGTTTATTCATAAAAAAATATCAGGCATCGAATGATGAAAAATTTTTAAAAGCTGCTCTCGATTGTTACGAACTAAGCTTCAAAACAGAATACAAGCTGCTGCTTAATTTCAGCTACAATGAATCGAAGCAATTAATGCTCAATGAAAGCCGTGAACGAAGTGAAAAAGCTATTTCTGTTTGTTACATGCTTTATCAAAAAAATCAGGATAAGCAATGGGCTGAAAAAGCTTTTTCATTCGCAGAGCGTAATAAAGCCTTTATTCTGCTTGAATCTATCAAACGAAATTTAGCAACCTCTGTAATTGCAAAGAACGATACACTGTTTCAGCAATTACAACATGCACAGCAGGAATATGCATATGCAGAAACAGAATTTGCCGAAGCAGAAAATAAAAAAGATGATTCAGTAAAGAATATTGCAGCAGAGCAAATGCAGCAGACCGATAAAAAACTGCAGCAGTTACAAGATGCTTTGCGATTTAAAAATAATGCTTACGAAAACCTGCTTGAAAAAGAAGATAGCTTGCGTATTTCAGATGTAAAGAATTTACTCAATTCTAATGCGGCAATAATTGAATATTTTACGGGGGATTCTCTTACATACAGTATTGCATTATATAAAGATGGTGCACCTGCATTCATAGAAATTAATCAGCCAAACGCTGTAATTGATTCCTTTATCAATTTCTTTAACAGCAAGCAAAACATAACGAATGCTCCGTACGAATTTGAACAGACAGCGTACAGCACTTATGAAAAATTTATTCTGCCTTGTATAAAAAGTAAAAAAATAAATTCATTAATTATTATTCCTGATGGCGCTCTTAATTTTGTTGCTTTCGATGCACTGCTTACCAAACCTGCAAAAAGCTTATCGTTTAAGTTACTGCCTTATTTGGTTAATAGCTCAGAAATATCTTATGGTTATTCTGTTGCAACCTTACTAAAGCAACAACTTTATACCAGCACATCTTCTAATACATTGCTCGCCTTTGCTCCCGAATTTAATCATGATGAACGCAACCTGGCGCCGCTTCCATATTCAGCCAATGAAATAAAAGAAATAGTGCGAAATATTAAAGGAACTTATTTACAAAAACAGCAGGCTTCTCTATCAAATTTTAAAAGACTTGCGCCCTCATCATCCATTATTCATCTTGCCACACATGCCAGTGCAGATGCTGAAGGTGCAATGCCCCGCATTGAATTTATTGACAGCACACTTTATCTAAATGAATTATATGCTATGCAACTCCATGCAAAGCTTGTAGTATTAAGCGCCTGCAAAACAGGAATAGGAAAAGTGGAAAAGGGTGAAGGAGCCATAAGCCTTGCCCGCGGTTTTTATTATGCCGGCGCACAAAATATTATTACCAGTCTTTGGGAAGTAAATGATGAAGCAACCGCTTCAATATTCAAAAGCTTTTACAGCAATATTAAAAGCAACAGCTATAATAACGCACTGCATAAGGCAAAAATAAATTACTTAAAATCTTCTCTAAGCAACGATAAATATTCGCCTTACTATTGGGCGGGAATTATTGGCATTGGTATTTCTAAAAACCCTGATACTAACGTAAAATGGATAATCATGTGTGTTGTAATTATTCTTGCGATTGCAGGAATAATTATTTATAAAACAGGAAAACGATTTCCGCCAGTAACTAAAAAAGGGCACTGATTATACCCTTTTGATTTAAGATTAATATTATTAAAACTTTCAGCAATTTTATTATTCGCTGGCTGCCTTTGCAAATCCCATTTTGGCTTCAAGGCTTAATGTGGCGTGGGGAACTGCACGTAAACGGGCTTTATCAATCAGCCTTCCCGTAACCCGGCAAATGCCATAGGTTTTATTTTCAATACGTATCAGCGCTTTTTCCAAATGGTCAATATAAGTTATCTGGCGGCTTGCCATCTGGCTTAGCTGTTCACGTTCCATGCTTATGCTGCCATCTTCCATCGTCATATAGCGGGTTTCGCTTTCATCGCCGCCCATATCATCTTTACGGGTAATAAGTCCCTGAAGATAGGCAAGCTCTTTTTTAGCGGCATCTAATTTTTTGTTGATGAGTTCCCTGAATTCCGCCAGTTCAGTATCAGTATATCTTATCAAAGGAACATTCAGTTTATTATTATTGTTTTCATGGCGCTGGTCCATTGATTTATATTCGGGTTGATAAGGCACACTGGTTTTCACAGTTGTTTTTGGAATTTTTATTTCTTTTATTGGCTCATGCCTTTTGGGTGCCGCTTTATTGATGCGATGATTATAAACATTCGCAGGCTCATGATTCGTTTTTTTGGCAATCATAGGATGATGATTCGCAGGTTTTGCATGTTTTACTGCAGGTTTTGCATGTTTTACTGCAGGTTTAGTGTGCTTTACAACAGGCTTCTTTACAGCTTTCTTTGCGATTGCTCTTTTTTTGCTTATTGGTTTAGCAACAGGTTTGCTTTTAGAAGATGCTTTTGCAGACTTAGACTTTACTACAGAAACTTTCTTAACAACAGGTTTTTTTGCCGGCACAGCCTTTTTTGCCGGCGCAGCTTTCTTATTTACAACTTTATGGGTTGACTTAACCGCCTTTTTAGGCGCAGGTTTTTTTGTTGGCATATCGTTTTATCCTTTTTTATTTACGCTCACTTTCAACAGAACGCCATTCACTTCAATTTCAGTCCCGCCTTGCGGGATTTCAGGCACCCAGTTAAGACTATCTGCCAAAATTTCGGCGCAAATATAGTTTTTAAATTCATATAGAGAAGTTTTGAGCTGCTCACCATTAAATACATTAACATAAATACGGTCTGTTAGCTCAAATCCCTTTTCCTTTCTTATGTTTTGAATACGGTTTACAAATTCACGGGCATAGCCCTCTTTTTTTAATTCATCGGTTAAAGTTATGTCGAGCGCTGCGGTAAGGTTTCCTTTATTTGCTACACTCCAGCCGGGAATATCTTCGGCGATAATTTCAACGTCAGCAGTTAACAGTTCACAGTTGACAGTTAACAGTTGGAGATTGAAAGTTCCATTTCGCTCCAATTCTGCAATTTGAGTTTGTGTGAATTGAGAAATAGCCACTGCAGCTTCTTTCATATTTGCTCCCAGCTTCGCGCCGAGGTTTTTGAAATTGGGTTTTATTTTTTTTTGTATGATGCCTTCGGTGTTACTAATGTATTCTATTTCTTTTACGTTGACTTCAGCTTTTATCAAATCTTCAACCTTTTCAATCTGCGTTTTTATTTCAGGATTGATCACAGGAATTAAAACTTTTTGCAGAGGTTGCCGAACTTTTATATTTACTTTTTTTCGAATGGAAAGAACGAGGGAGCTTATATCCTGCGCCCATCGCATTCTTTCTTCAAGTGAGGCGTCAATTAAAGATTCATCTGCTGCAGGAAATTTTGTATGATGAACAGATGCTGCATCAAATCTTTGCGTAATTGAATTAAGATTTATAAAAATGGCATCACTGAAAAAAGGTGAAACAGGCGCTATTAATCTTACAACAGTTTCCAAACATTCATATAGGGTTTGATAAGCGCTTATTTTATCTTCTTCATATTCTCCCCCGCCTGCCTCTCCTGCGTGTGCTTTAAGGCGGGCAGGTTTCCAGAATCTTCTTCTGCATAAGCGAACATACCAGTTGCTTACATGCTCATCAACAAATTCTTCAATCAATCTGCCTGCTATGGTGGGTTCATATTCATCCATAGCGGCTGTTACTTTTTGAATTAGGGAGCTGAGAGAAGAAAGAATCCACCTGTCAATTTCAGGACGTGCATCAACAGGGATTTTTTTTTCTTTGAATGCAAAGCCATCTACATTGGCATAGAGCGCAAAAAATTGATAGATATTATATAATGTGCCAAAGAATTTTCTCTGCACTTCACGAATGCCTTCGATGTCAAACTTCAAATTATCCCAAGGCGATGCGTTTGTGATGAGGTACCACCGGGTTGCATCTGCTCCGTATGTTTCTATCGTTTTAAACGGGTCAACAACATTGCCTATGCGCTTGCTCATCTTATTGCCATTCTTATCGAGCACCAAACCATTTGAAACACAAGTTTTGTAAGCAAGCCCGGGATACTTTTCATCAGTAACTTCTATTCCATTTTTTTTCAATTCTTCCTGTATTGATTCTTTTAGCAGGCAAGCGATTGCATGAAGCGTATAAAACCAACCTCTTGTTTGGTCAACACCTTCTGCAATAAAATCTGCCGGATAATTTTGAGCGAATGTTTCAATATTTTCAAAGGGGAAATGCCACTGAGCGTAAGGCATTGCGCCGCTATCGAACCAAACATCAATTAAATCAGGAACACGCTTCATCGGCTTACCTGATTGAGATACTAAAATGATTTCATCAATATAAGGCTTGTGCAAATCTAAGTTGATAGTTGATAGTTGATAGTTGACAGAATTACCCAAAACTTTTCTTGCTTCCTCACCCTCTTCAAGAAGTTCCTTTATTGAACCAATGCATATTTCTTCTTCTCCGTCGTCAGTTTTCCAAATTGGCAAAGGCGTTCCCCAGAATCTGCTTCTGCTTAAATTCCAATCCACCATATTTTCAAGCCAGTTTCCAAAGCGTCCTTCACCTGTGCTTTTGGGTTTCCAGTTAATGGTTTTATTCAGATCAACCATCCTCTCTTTTAAAGCCGTTGTTTTAATGAACCATGCATCTAATGGATAATAGAGAATAGGTTTATCAGTGCGCCAGCAGTGTGGATAGCTGTGCTCATATTTTTCAATTCTGAAAGCACGGTTTTCTTTTTTGAGCTTTACGCAGATGTCAACGTTTACATCTTCATAATTGGGCTCATCTTTATAATTCTTTACATAACGTCCGCTGAATTCGCCAAGCCCATCAATAAATTTTCCCTGCCGGTCAACCATTGTTAAGATGCCGATATTGTATTTCTTTCCAATCTTAAAATCATCAGCGCCAAAAGCAGGAGCGGTATGCACAATGCCGGTTCCCTCATCGGTGGTAACAAAATCGCCGATCAAAATTTTAAAAGCATTGGGGTTGTCTGTATGATTGGCTTCGAAAGGAAGAAGTTGTTCGTAAGAAATTCCTTCCAAATCTTTTCCTTTAAATTCATCTTTTATTCGCCAGGGAATTATTTTCGATTGCGGTGTATAGTTTTCAAAAGATGCAGTTTCACCTTCGGGTTTAAAATACTTTTCAACCAATGTTTTTGCAAGAATAACATGAATGGGAAGATGTGTATAGGGATTAAATGTTTTTACAAAAACATAATTAATTTCAGCTCCAACGGTTAATCCAAGATTAGAAGGCAAAGTCCAGGGAGTGGTTGTCCAGGCGACAAAGAAAATATCATTAGTCATTAAGT
Source organism: Chitinophagales bacterium (assembly GCA_038206235.1). Taxonomy (GTDB): domain Bacteria; phylum Bacteroidota; class Bacteroidia; order Chitinophagales; family Chitinophagaceae; genus JBBRBB01. The sequence goes on along the minus strand of JBBRBB010000011.1, from coordinate 113,954 downwards.
CATTAGTCATTGTTTGGTTCCCAAATAACTTATTGACCAATGACTCATTAACTACTTTGAACATTGCCACACAACTAGTATCCTTTACTTCTTTATAGCAGCCGGGTTGGTTTAATTCATGCGAGCTTAAGCCTGTGCCTGCAGCTGGAGAATAAGGTTGAATGCTTACGCTTTCATACAATAACTCTTTTTCGTATAATTGTTTTAATAACCACCAAAGTGTTTCGATATAATTGTTTTCAAATGTGATGTAGGGAGCTTTCAAATCTACCCAATAGCCCATTTTCTTTGTTAGCTCATCCCATTTGTCTTTGTAGCGAAGCACGGCTTCACGACACTTTTTATTGTAATCTTCAACGGAAATTTTTCTGCCAATATCTTCTTTTGTAATACCCAATTCTTTTTCTACGCCCAACTCTACCGGCAAGCCATGAGTATCCCATCCGCCTTTTCTTTTTACTTGAAAACCCTGCATGGTTTTATAGCGGCAAACCAAATCTTTTAAAGCTCTTGCAATGACATGGTGTATGCCGGGCATACCATTGGCGCTGGGGGGCCCTTCATAAAAAACGAAAGGCGCTTCGCCTTCTCTTATTTGCACACTTTTTTCAAAAGCATTTTCACGCTCCCATTTTTCAAGAACTTCCTTTTCTATTAAGGGTAAATTCAATTCGGAAAATTCACGGTATTTTGCTGCCATAACTAAAAGGCTGCAAAGGTAGGAATTAAGCTGTTGTGCTGCAAAATGACTGAAGGGTTTGAATAAAAAAAAGCCTCCGTTTTATCGAAGGCTTGCGTAATTTCTGTTTATCCTTTCGCCGGCATTATCCGGACTCAAGTTATATGGGTTTATTTCTCAGATTTCTTTTTAGGAAAACTCCCCTGAAACAGAAATGTACATAAGTAGTTATAAAAAAATTGTGCCAGCCCCCCTGAGACAAAAACAGGAATGAAAAATTGGGGAAGAAATTTGCAAAATGAGGAAGAGATTTCACATGAAAGATTCAATGGTCAGACTTGGGACTGTCAGACCATGTTATCAGATAAGCTTTTCACCTGACTTAATAATTTCTTCCATGTTGCGGTCATTGGCTACCTGCCCTTTCATTTCGAGCATGCGCATGTCTTTTGCATCCTGCAAAAACTCGGATGCAAAGATGAACTTGTTTAGCTGTTCATTTTTGTTGAAAATAATTTCTTTGTTATTGCCCTCCCATTCTTTCTTTCCCTGGAAGAGATATAAAATATAATCGCCTATTTCCATTACGCTGTTCATGTCGTGAGTAACAACAATGGTGGTAATATTGAATTCGGTTGTTATTTCTTTTATCAGCCTGTCTATGAGCAGTGATGTTTGCGGATCAAGACCGCTGTTGGGTTCATCGCAGAAAAGATATTTGGGATTGAGAACAATGGCTCTTGCAATGCCTACTCTTTTTTTCATGCCGCCGCTTATTTCTGCGGGGAATTTTTTGTTTGCTTCTTTAAGATTAACCCTGTCGAGCACTTCATTTACACGTCTCTTTTTCTCTCTCCATGTCATTTTAGAAAACATGTCTAAGGGAAAGTTTACATTCTGCTCTACCGTCATAGAATCAAAAAGGGCAGAGCCCTGAAAGAGCATACCAATTTGCTGGCGCAATTCTTTGCGCTGCTCATCGTTCATGGCAAGCATATTTTGTTCATCGTATAATATTTCACCACCATCAGGCTTCAGCAAGCCTACCATGCATTTGGTGAGAACGGTTTTACCACTGCCGCTGGAACCTATAATGAGATTGCATTTGCCCGTTTCCAGAACGCCGCTTACATCTTCAAGCACAACTTTATTGCTGAAAGATTTTTTTATGTTTTTGATTTCAATCATAGACCCTTAACCCCTAAAGGGGAGTATTTAAAATTTTCGAAAGTTCATTTATATAAACCAGATGAAGTGATTGGTATCCCGAAACAAGTTTGAGACAGGCTGCATGAAGATGCTATGAAAAACTATAGTTGGTATCATAATAATTTTTCACACCAATGACTCATTGACTTCAATGCCTAAATGACTTCTATTTGGTTTCTTATTAAATCTTCAAACTCATCATGCTTTCTTATTAAATACGCTTCTCCATTTTTTATCAATACTTCTGCTGGCTTCAATCTTGAATTAAAATTACTGCTCATTTCAAAACCATAAGCGCCGGCATTATGAAATACAAGATAATCGCCTTCACGCACTTCGTTTAATTTTCTGTCCCATGCAAATGTATCGGTTTCGCAAATGTTGCCAACAACGGTATAAATTCTATGCGGCCCGTAAGGGTTGCTGATGTTTTCTATACGATGATATGCCTCGTAAAACATAGGGCGTATAAGATGATTGAAACCGCTGTTGACACCAACAAACACTGTAGCTGTGGTTTGCTTAATAACATTTGCTTTCACTATAAAATAACCCGCATCGCTTACAAGATACTTGCCCGGCTCGAACCATATTTCAAATTTTCTGCCTGTTTCTTTTTCGTAGGTATGGAATGCTTCTGCAACTTCGCTGCCGAGTGATTGTATATCAGTTGTTACATCATCATCATGATAAGCAACTTTGAAACCGCTGCCGAGGTCAATAAATTCAAGTTCCGGAAAATGGTGGGCTACCTCAAACATTATTTCAAGCCCCTGCAAAAAAACATTTACATCTTTTATTTCACTGCCACTGTGCATGTGCAAGCCATTTACATAAAGGTTCGTGGTTTTTACAATTCTTTCAATATGCCTCATCTGATGAATGGATATTCCGAACTTGCTATCTATATGCCCTGTAGAGATTTTAAAATTTCCGCCTGCCATGATATGCGGATTCAGGCGAATGCAAACGGGATAAGTGTTCCCAAATTTATTTCCAAATTGTTCGAGCAAAGAAATATTATCAATGTTGATGTTTACGTTTAATTCTTTGCCCTGCAGCAGTTCTTCAAAATCAACGCAATTGGGAGTGAATAGAATTTCTTTTGGTTGAAAGCCAGCCCTCAATCCCAGCTTCACTTCGTTTATGCTAACACAATCGAGACAGGCACCAGCTCGCTTCAGCAGTTTTAAAATGTTGATGTTGGTAAGCGCTTTGCAGGCATAAAAAAATTTTGCATTGCTACCTGCGAAAGCTTCATTTAATTTCTGTAATTGCTCTTCTATTCTTTCTCCATGGTAGACATATATAGGAGTGCCGAAATCAGTTGCAATCTTTATTAGTTGCTCATGCGAAAGTTGCTGCTCCATACATAGCGAAGATAATCAGCAATAGGCAATAGCCAATAGGCAATAGGCAATTGGCAATAGGCAATAAAACGGTGAAGTTATTAAGTCATTGAAGTCAGTGAGGTCAATAAGTCATTGGGATGATTTGTAACATACAAGACAGTAATTAGAAAAGTATTATGCGGGATTATCAGAAGAATTTTCTGCGGCTGAATTATTTTCTTCTTTGCCTACCAAATTTCCTTTTTCATTTACCAATAAGAGACTTGCATCTTCCTGCTCTTTATTTTCTTCATGAGTGGTAAGCGAACTTTTTATGAAAGTTGCTTCAGCAAATTGTTCTGAAAAAACCTCTTTTATTTTAGGAAGGTCATCGGCAGAATTAATTCCAAAATAATCCATGAAAGTTCGGGATGTTGCATACACTAAAGGCTTCCCGGGAAGTGCTTCATTTCTGCCTGTGATAATTACCAATTCTTTTTCGAGTAATTTCTGAATGCTGTAATCGCTGTTTACTCCGCGTATAGATTCTATTTCACCTTTTGTAATGGGTTGTTTATATGCAATGATAGCAAGGGTTTCGAGGGCAGCATTTGATAAGCGCTTCAAAAATTTTTCGCTATTCAACTGGCTTACTGTTTTATGAAAATCTTTCTTTGTAAGAAATTGCCAGCCACCACCGCTCTCTTTTACTTCAAATGGATAAAATTCCGATTGATATTTTTCATAAATTCCTTCAATGCAACTCTGCACTTGTTCAGGAGTAATTCTGTCTTCCATAAAACCAAAAGCGTTATTGATAAGCTCAACAATTTCAAGAGAGGTCAATGGCTTATCACTTGCGAAGATTAAAGCTTCTATGTGTGGTATAATGAAAGATAGTTCCATTTATAATGTGCTGATGTGCTAATGCGATAATGTGCTAATAAGAAGACCGCATCGAAACAATTAGCACATTAGCTAATTAGTTAATTATCCTTTCAACGCCGCTGCCCCGCTTACAATTTCGGTTAACTCTGTTGTAATTGCAGCCTGCCTTGCACGGTTGTAAGATATTTTTAAAGTCTTTAATAACTCATTTGCATTCTCGGTGGCTTTGTCCATTGCAGTCATTCTTGCGCCATGCTCACTTGCATTTGCATCAAGCACTGCTTTATACAATTGAGTGTTGAGAATTTTGGGCATCAACTCTGCAATGAGTTGTTCTTTCTCAGGCTCAAAAATAAAATCTGCTTTCTTTCCGCCTTCCTGTTTTATTTTAGGAATGGGCAAAAATAGCTCAGCAATAAAACGCTGTGTGGCAGCATTTTTAAATTCGCTAAAAATAATTTCAACCGCATCAAATTCCCTGTTCTCAAAGGCTTTCATGGCAGCAAGAGAGGCCGACTGAATATTTTCAAAACTTAAGTTGTGAAAAATATCTTTATGTGCATCACTGGTTTTATATCCGGCTTTGGTAAGACTTTCCCAACCTTTTTTGCCAATATTCCAAACACTTACATTTCCTTTTTTATGCTGAGCATTATATTTTTCTGCAATGGTTTGTTTGGCAAGCTTAATGAGCGTGGAATTATAGGCTCCTGCTAATCCCCGGTCGCTGGTTATTACAATCAGTAAAACTTTTTCTATAGGTCTTTCTTCTGCTAATTTAAGATTGAGACCGCCTTCTATATTGCTGATAATATTGCTGAGCATCTCTTGCAATTTTTTTGCATAGGGACGCATTTGAATAATAGCATCCTGTGCCCGGCGCAATTTGGCCGCACTTACCATCTTCATTGCCTTGGTTATTTGCTGCGTTGACTGAACTGATTTTATACGATTACGAACTTCTTTTAACTGACCTGCCATGTGTATTGAAAATTTACATGTTTACGAGTTTACAAGTTAGAAAGTTTAAGACCGAATAGGAAGTCGTAAACTTTGAAACATTTAAAATTGGCGCAAAGGTAAAGGAATGCAATCAAAAATTGAGAAGCAGAAATTGAGAATCAGCTGTGTTTTTTTTGTGTTATCTCTGATAGGTTCAAGTTTTTTCTAAACACATAGAAAACAGAGATTTCACATAGGTTGTATTCTATGTGCTTTCCCTATGTGACTATTTTTTCTATGTGGTAAAATCTATTTTGTAAGAACGAACTGAATGAAAAATTCGACTAATATTTAATTACACCAAGGGGTTAATAAATAAAATGATTAACTATGTTGGGCAGAAGCAGCGCTTGGGCAATTAATCTTCATCAGACATATAGCCCAACACAAGTTTTACTTCATAACTATTTTTAGAAGAATCTTTTTGCATAATTACATATAGATTAAAATCCCTGATGCTTTCAATATCGAATGTACTTACTGTTTTCTTATCAACATCACTCACATTTACAATTTCGCCTGTTGGCTTCTCCGGCGTACTACCCTTCTTTGCAACAATATTTGATGCAAGAACCTGTTTGCACAAATCCATATATTTTGCCTTTGCCTTTTCAGCATCGTCGGTAATAATATAAACCGCATGATAAGCAACATCGAAATTATCATCTTCTGTTATTAAATCAAGGCTTCCGGGCTGAGTTCCGGGAAAAGTAATGAGGCTTTTATTAACGTAGCTGTAATCTTCTGATAAAGTATTATCAGCATCATCCTCATTAAGCAGTTCACCAAAAATATTGTCGTAATAACTATCATATTCTCTTGCTGCAATTAAAATTGCTTCACTTAATGTTTTTGGTTTTGTAACAAAGGGCATTCCGTTACCATCGGTAATGCTGGTGGCTGTAACCGGATAATTTTCTTTCCATGTGCCGCGAATGCACACACCGTTTTTATCAATTCTGTAGCCCTCACCATGGAGCAACCCTTTTACAAAATCACCAACATACAGGTCATTGCTCTTATTGGCATAGTAAGCTTTTCCGGTGAATTCACCTTTGCCTGTATTGGCTCCGTAATAAATTGTTTTTTTATCTAAGTCAATACTCAAAATATTATCACCCTGCGTGTAATCATTTACATAAGTGCCCTCATCATAAAACTTATCAAACTTTAAAAAATGCCCGTAACCATAGGCTCCGTCATCATTTATTTTTCCCAGGAAACGTGAAGTATCATCCCGAATAATTATTCCCTCATCCATATATCCTTTGTGATAATATCCGAAATATCTTTTCTTCTTTACAAGGTCATAAAAGAATGCTGTATCATTTAAAAGGCTTTTTTCGTTTTCAATAATGCCCATCATAATTTGGTCGTCTGTTTTCTCGGCATAAAAAGCCGGGTCTTTTAGAAAGCTCTTGTAAGCAGCAGTTGTTGCCTGCACCCAATCACCTTCTTTCCATTCACCCTCATATAATTTTTTTGCACTAAGGTCGTATTGATAACCGGTGCCATTCTTTTTTCCATCAACATAAATATTGTCGCTGAGATTATCCGCTTCTTTTGCTATATAAATGCAACGACCGTTATAAGTATCATCTCCAAATTCACCAAGTAAAAAACCATTGTCTTTATAAAAAAGAACACCATGCCCGTCTTTTTTCCCATCATTAAAACTGCCTACATACAGATCCCCATCTTTATTCAGATAAGAACCTTCTCCGTTAAGCTTGCCATTTTTCCAGGTGCCGCTAAGAAATGAACCATCTTTAAAGAGCAATGCTCCCTTGCCATTATAAAGTCCGTTAGTGAAATTACCTGCATAGCGCAGTGCATAATCGTTGTTATAAATTGCCACGCCCAATCCATTTGGTTGTTTGTTTTCTATTTCACCTATGTAAGTAGTGGCTGTGCCCCAGGCATCTTTTAAATCTGTTAGCTTACCTGTAGTAGTTTGGGCAAATGTTTGCAACACAAAAAATGCTGCAGCAATTACTAAAGAAAACTTTTTCATGATATTTTATATTTGGTGTTTTAAAAAAAAGTAATAATCGTTTTAAAATTTATTTGGGGAATCAGTTAGTCTTAAGCTTAGCGATCTGTCTTGGTATTTCAAAGTGCTAAAATAAACTCATTTTACAAATTATTACCTTTAATCTTCTGAATTTTGCTGCCACATTGGCTAAACCATTATCTATGCATAATTTTTGAAGCCAGTAGAAAGCTTTAATAAAACTTCGAAAAATTTCAACACTATAATACATGCTGAAAATATTAAATAAAATTTTAGGCGGAAACAAAAGCGAAAAGGATGTAAAAAAAATTGAGCCTTTTGTAAAAAAAATCAATGACTCTTTTAAGCAATATCAAACTCTTTCAAACGATGAATTAAGAAGCAAGACTAATGATTTTAAAGCAAGAATAAAAGAACATCTATCTGGCATTGATGCTGAAATAGCGGATAAAAAAAATAAGGCAGAAGAAATGCATGCGACAGACATACTGCAGAAAGATGCTTTATATAAAGAGATTGATGAGCTAAAAAAAGACCGCGATAAAAAAATAGAAGAAATTCTAAAAGAAATTCTTCCCGAAGCTTTTGCTGTTGTAAAAGAGACTGCACGCCGCTTTAAAGAAAATATCGAATTGGTTTCTGCTGCCACTGCACTTGACCGTGATTTAAGCGTTGAAAAAGATTACATAACCATTCATGAAGATAAATCCATTTTCAAAAATTCGTGGATGGCTGCCGGTGGTCAGATAATCTGGAACATGATTCACTACGATGTACAGTTGATTGGCGGTATTGTTTTGCACGAAGGAAAGATTGCTGAAATGGCTACAGGGGAAGGTAAAACACTTGTTTCAACTTTGCCTGCATACCTTAATGCATTGGCAGGTGAAGGTGTCCACATTGTAACGGTGAATGATTATTTAGCACGCAGAGACAGTGAATGGAACGGCCCCATTTTCGAATGGCTTGGAATTACGGTTGATTGTATTGATAAGCATCAGCCCAATTCAGAACAAAGACGAAATGCATATATTGCTGATATAGTCTATGGAACCAATAATGAATTTGGCTTTGATTATTTGCGTGATAACATGGTGCATACACCCGATGAAATGGTGCAGCGCAAACATCATTTTGCAATGGTAGATGAAGTGGATAGTGTATTGATTGATGATGCACGTACTCCATTAATCATCAGCGGTCCCGTTGGTCGTGATGACAGCACACAGCAATTCTTTGAATTGAAACCAAGAATAGAAAAATTAGTTGATGCCCAAAAACGTGCAACAAATCAATTTTTAAATGAAGCCCGTAAAAAAATTGCAGAAGGAAACGATGACCCAAAAGATGGCGGTCTTGCTCTGTTCCGTGCACATCGCGGTTTACCAAAGAATACAGCGCTTATAAAATTTCTCAGCGAGCCGGGCATACGGGTGAAGCTGCAGAAAACAGAAAATTATTATTTGGCAGACCAGCAAAAAGAAATGCCAAAGGCTGATGAAGAATTATATTTTTATATTGATGAAAAAAATAATTCCGTTGAGCTTAGCGATAAAGGCATTCATCTCATTACCCGTGCAGGCGAAGACCCGAACTTTTTTATAATCCCTGATATTGGTGTTGAGCTTGCTGTTCTCGATAACGATACAACAATAAAGCAAGAAGATAAGCTGCGCAAAAAAGAAGCGCTGTTAAATGAATATGCCATAAAAGCAGACCGCATTCACACCGTACAGCAATTATTAAAAGCATATACTTTGTTTGATAACGATGTGGAATATGTGGTGCTTGATGGCGCTGTAAAAATTGTAGATGAGCAAACAGGCCGTATTCTTGAAGGTCGCCGATATAGTGATGGATTGCACCAGGCAATTGAAGCAAAAGAAAATGTAAAGATTGAAGCTACTACGCAAACGTATGCAACCATCACGCTGCAAAATTATTTCCGCATGTATCACAAGCTTGCAGGCATGACGGGCACTGCAGAAACAGAAGCCGCAGAATTCTGGAATATTTATAAGCTCGATGTTGTTTCCATTCCCACAAATATTCCTGCAATTCGCATAGATGAGCAAGACCTTGTTTACAAAACAAGAAAAGAAAAGTACCGCTCAGTTATTGAAAAGATAGAAGAGTTGCGCAATGCCGGAAGACCATCACTCGTTGGTACCACTTCTGTTGAAGTAAGTGAATTGCTAAGCAGAATGCTGCGTCAAAAACAAATACCGCACAATGTTTTAAATGCAAAGCAACATGCACGTGAAGCGCAGGTAGTTGCAGAAGCGGGTCTTACAGGAAATGTTACCATTGCTACAAACATGGCTGGTCGTGGTACAGATATTAAGCTTGGACTTGGCGTGAAGGAAGCCCAAGGTCTTGCTATACTTGGCACTGAACGCCATGAAAGCAGAAGAGTTGACCGCCAGTTGCGCGGACGTGCAGCAAGACAGGGAGACCCCGGGTCTACTCAATTTTTTGTTTCACTTGAAGATGATTTGATGCGCATGTTTGGCAGCGAACGCATTGCAAAAGTGATGGACTTTGCCGGATATAAAGAGGGTGAAGTGATACAGCACAGCATGATAACAAAGAGTATTGAAAGAGCGCAGCGGAAAGTAGAAGAAAACAATTTCGGTATTCGCAAGCGTTTGCTTGAATATGATGATGTAATGAATAAGCAGCGTACTGTTATCTACGCAAAAAGAAATCATGCCTTGTTTGGCGAGCGTCTTGCACTGGATTTAGACAATGCATTTTATGATGTGGCAACAGGATTGATAAATACATTTAAAGAAAATAATGATTTTGAAGGATTTCGTTTGGAAGTAATTGTAAACTTCGGGCTTGATACAATAATTACAAAAGAAGAATTTGAAAAAGGAAATGAACAGGAATTAATTGAAAAATTATATAATGAAGCATCTGAGAATTACCAGCGCCGCAAAGAAGAATTGATGCGGCAATCGCTGCCCGTTTTTGGAGGAATACGTCAAGGTCAGGGCGTTCAAATTCAAAACGTGGTTGTTCCTTTTACTGATGGAAGAAAAGGCTTGCAGGTATTAACTGCTTTAGATAAAACATTGGAGAGTAAAGGTGCTGAATTAGTAAATGCACTTGAAAGAAATGTTGCCCTCTCTTTTATTGATGAGCAGTGGAAAGAACATTTGCGGGCAATGGACGATTTAAAACAAAGTGTGCAAACGGCGCATTATGAACAAAAAGATCCGCTGGTAATTTATAAAGGAGAAGCTTACCAATTATTCAGGCAGATGGATAGCGCGGTAAATAAAGAGATAGTAAACTTCTTATGCCTTGCTGAAATTCCGATGCAGCAAAATACTGCACCGATACGTGAAGGTCGTGAACAGAAAACAGACATGAGCCGCATGAAAGTAAATAAAGCAGAAATTGATTCAGCAGGCAGTGATTATGCAGCAAATGAAAATGATTATTATGACCCAACGCCAGTGAAACAGCAGCCTGTAAAGGTTGGTCCCAAAATTGGCAGAAACGACCCATGCCCCTGTGGCAGTGGAAAGAAGTATAAGAACTGCCATGGGAAAGATGAGTAGAGAAATTATTGAAAGAAGACCTTTCACAAAAAAAACTTATATAGTAATTCATTAAATTTAAAACTAAAAAATGATTACAATGACGGCGCCGCAATTTATTACTGACGGCATGGGCAGAAAGCTTTCTGTGATTGTGCCGATTGAAGAATATAAGAAAATGATAGAAGAACTGGAAGACCTTGAAGATGTTCGTTTATACGATGAGTCTAAAGAGGACAATGAACCTTCTATTCCAATTGATGATGCTTTTAAACAAATTGAAGCCAACAGAAAGAAAATATAAATGCCTTACAAGGTAATAATTAAGCCAAAGATTATAAAGGCTTTGGAAAAAATAAATGAGCCTCGATTATTCGAATATTAAATCAGCACTTTATGAGTTGGCCAAAAATCCAAGACCACAGGGTTATAAAAAATTAAAGAACCGTAAAGGCTATCGTATTCGACAAGGTAATTATCGGATTCTTTATGATATTTTCGATTATATTCTTACAGTGGAAGTGGTTGCTTTAGGACATAGAAAGGATGTTTATGAGTGAGTGTTTTATGAGTGAGTGTTTTATGAGTGTTTTAAATGCAGTGTTCTTATAACATTATCTGTGAGGTATTGCTGAACTTTTAATTTGAATATTTCTCTTCAAAATAATCGCTTCTTTATTTTTAGGATTTTGCAGTAATGCCGAATCCACAAGCTTTCTGGCTTGTGCAGTGTCGCCTAAAACAAGATTTGCTTTACTAAGTGTAGTAAAAACTGCAGTGTTTGGAGCAGCAGAAGATTGCAGTTGCTCAACATTTAATTCCAATTGTTGTTTAGTATTACTGTCAGCCGGGTTTTGCTGCAATTTTTGTATCTGGTATTCAACATTAATTCGCGGCGTTAAAACACTGTTGCGAAAATTCTGAAGTGTTTTGCTGTCAGGACTAAATTGCAATCCTTTATCAGCCCACACAGCGGCTTTTACAGAATCGCCAAGCACGGCATTAGCAGTAGCAATAGTTACAACAGTTTTAGCATTGGTACTATCAATCCCTGCTTTTTTTGCTTCATCAATTTGTTGCCTCACCTGTTGTTTCAAACTACTGTCATTAGGATTATTTGCTAATTTTTCAGTAGTGCATTGCAATCGCTGCACTTCAAGCGTTACATCGGCAAATACAATTTTGCTTAGTGCAGGAAAAGCAATCATCACTATTGAAATAAGATACATGGAGACAAGCAGTTTTACATCATACTTTAAAGCAGTGAAAATAATCGCTGCAATAAAAAGCACAATACCAAGAACTGCAAGAATAATTTCATACAACTGCATACATACGCCGTACACATCGAAGAGCAATATCATAAGGGGTTCATTTGAAATAAAGGTATTTCAAATTTTTAGAAGAAATGGAAAGGAAATATTCAATAAGTATAAGCACAAGGTTTTTTATTTAAAGAATATGCACACTATTTTTTGAAACTTTCAATATTATCCCTTTTTATAAATTCAGGTTGATTATTAAATTGTTTGTCATTCGTATCAGGCAGCGGATATGCTTCTTTATCCGAACCCTTTTTATTATCATGCAAAGAATTTTTTGGGTTTCCTTCTCTTACCGGAAAGTCTTTATGTTTTTTATTTTGTTTTTCTACTTTTTTTAAATCTGATTTAGATGCTTTCTTTGCCATGGTATAATTTTTTAAATGAAAGTACTTTTATAATTATTAATCATCTATTCTTTTGCCGCTTATTTTTAAAATGCTTCAGGGAATTATCTTTTGAAATCTCATTTTTTTGCCTCCTGTTTGCGGCTTCAAAATCCGTCTTTGTGTTTTCACATAATTGATTTCTTTAACCAACACATACAATCATGCCAAAATTATACGAGCCGATGCTAACATCTCTTTTAATAATGGCAAAACACGTGGGGTTTAATTTACACAATTAATTAGTATCAGCTTTAAAAATAAAAGTATGGATACTGGCACAAAATTTTGTATGAAATGATAAAACAATTTTATGAAGAATAAAAGAAAGTCTGGAAGCAACAATGCAACTGCAGACAACATAACAACAGATTTGCCAGATTCTGCAAGAGATAAAAAAGCTCTTGAGCCAGATGAAGCTATCATTGACCTTCCTGATGTTGAAGATATTCCCGGTCAGGAGCATATTCATGTGCCGCCGCTTGGAGAACTCGCTGATACCACTATTTCTTCTGCCGATGAAGAAGGTGAAGGACTTTTTAATGATGATGAGGATGATGATGATAATGACGATATTACTACTCCGGCAAAAACTCTAAAGAATAAAAAAGCAGCAACACGTTTAGAAAATACGGATGATAATGTTTTGATAGATAATAACGCCGCGCAGGATAACAAAGATGATATGGATGATGATGAATTTTTTGATGAAGATGAAGATGAAGAAGAAGATATTGATGATGAAGAAGAATTCAAAGGTGAAAATTACAACCCAGTAAATTCAGATGCAGATGTTTCAGAAATGGAAAAAGAATTACTGGAAGAGGCCGCAGATACAATGCCTGCCAAAGACGAATTGAATTTAAAAGCAGCCGCCCTCGATAATACAGATTTTGATAATGTGCCTCTCAATGAAGAAAGCTTCAGCAAAGATTTTTCAGGAGAAGATCTTGATATAGCAAACACCGAAGATGATGATGAAGATGAAGATATAGGAGAGGAGGATGAAGAAAATAATTTATACAGCTTAGGGGGCGATGAACAAAACAGTGAAGAAGAGGAAGATTCATTATAAATAGTCATTGAAGTCATTGAGTCATTGAACTCATTAGGCATTAATCATAAAAGATTTGGTATAAGCATGGGTGTCTTTGCTTTGTATTTTTTATAAGTGTCTCCAAAATCATTTACCAGCTTTCTCTCCTCAAAATAAATTCCTGTGCGCACATATAGCGTAATGCATATACATGAGATAAGATTGTTTAAGAAAGGATGCCAAAAAAATAGTGCCCACACAAATAACAGAGTTCCTGAATAAAGCGGATGTCTTACAAACTTATGCAGACCCTTTTGCTGCAATGTGTTTGAAGAACTGCGTTTTATAAACACATCAATCCCTGTAATCTGAAGAAAGTATTTGCTCCCGGAAATATACATAACAACTAAACCTGCAATTGCTAAAACAACTGCGATATAAATTTCTGCAAGCGATGATTTCCAAATAAAGCTGCTGCTAATATGAAAATGATACCAAACTACAAGTGTAAGCGTTATTGCTGAAAACAAAGAATATAGTGGTCTGTAAAATTTGTAATGCTGTTTTAAAATCAATTGCATTTTATTTTTAAACCGGCTTGCAGCAAATAAGCTATGAAATAAACCGAACAGCATCCAAAAAATTATCAAGCATATATGCTGCAGGGTAAACATAATGCAAATTAAAAAAGTAAAACTATACTGTTACTTGTTGCTCAAAAGTTATACAGATAATAGTCATCGGGATGCAATGCAAAGGGGAGGAAAAAAGAAGAAACTCCGCCTTTATCGGGCAGGCAAGAACAAGACATAAGAAACAAGATGCAAGAAACAAGATGCAAGAAACGAGAAACAAGAAACAAGATGCAAGAAACAAGATGCAAGAAACAAGATGCAAGAAACGAGAAACGAGAAACAAGAAACGAGAAACAAGAAACAAGAAACGAATTAATAGCTCGGCTGTGCGGTGGCTTGTCTTCCCTGTATGCGTCCGCCTTTCATTAAGCCATCGTATTCACGCATGAGAAGATGCGTTTCAATTTGCTGAAGCGTATCGAGAATAACACCTATCATAATTAATAAAGATGTGCCGCCAAAAAATGTGCTGAAACTTTGTGTTACACCTAATAGCTGTGCGAAGCCGGGTAAAATACCAATGAATGCAAGAAATACAGCGCCGGGCAATGTTATCTTATCCATGATAGCACCAATATAATCAGCAGTAGGCTGACCTGGTTTTACTCCCGGAATAAATCCATTGTTGCGTTTTAAATCTTCGCTCATTTGTTTGGGATTGAAGATAAGCGCTGTGTAGAGAAAAGTAAATCCTATTACCATTACAGCATAAATGAGCATATACCAGGGATTGCTGTGGTTTGAAAATATTTTTACAATGCCCTGTGCAGAATCGAGTTTTGTAAACGAAACCAGCGTAGGCAGAAACATAATTGCCTGTGCAAAAATGATGGGCATTACACCTGCGCTGTTTACTTTCAATGGAAGAAATTGTCTTGCACCTCCAAACTGCCTGTTACCAACTATTTGCTTGGCGTAATTAACGGGAATTTTTCTTACACCCTGTACAAGAATGATTATTCCCATAATAATGGTAATAAGAATAGCGATTTCAATTAAGAAAATTAATAAACCGCCACCGCCTTTTGCCTGTTTTGCTACAAATTCCTGTAGTATACCTTGTGGCAAGCGGGCAAGAATACCTACCATGATTATGATAGATGTTCCATTACCTAAACCCTTATCCTGAATTTTTTCGCCAAGCCACATCACGAAAAGTGTTCCTGCAGTAAGGATAATGATGGTTGATGGGAAAAAATAATTTTTATATGCGGGGATGAGGGCTTCTGCATACGCAGGACTTTTTAAATAGGCAATATAAGCGCTTGCCTGAAAAACAGTAACAATTACTGTAAGATAGCGTGTCCACTGATTTATTTTTTTCCGCCCGCTATCACCCTCTTTCTGTACCTTCTGCATTTGAGGCACGAGTATCGTCATTAACTGCATAAAGATGGAAGCGGAGATGTAAGGCATTACACCGAGAGCAAAAATAGATGCACGGGCAAATGCACCTCCTGCGAAAGTATCGAACAAACCTAACAGACCATTGCTGCTTGTATTTGCTGCAACCGCATCGAGTTTGTTAGGGTCAATGCCGGGTAAAACAACATGTGCGCCAAGCCTGTATATAAAAATAAAAGTGAGCGTTATAATAATTTTATTTCGCAGCTCCTCTATGCTCCAGATATTCTTTAAAGTTTGAATTAATTTTTTCACGTAGAAGAATTTGTTTCTCGTTTCTGGTTTCTCGTTAATTGTTAATCACAAGCAAATATCGCTAAAATTTATTTTAAAATTTCAATGCTGCCGCCTGATGCTTCAATTGCAGATTTTGCTTTTTCACTTACTGCATTTACTTTGAATACGAGCTTTGTTTTAAGCTCGCCATTTCCTAACACCTTCACTTTATCAGTGCGATTTATTAAACCATTTTCATAAAGATTTTCAGGAGTAATCTCTTCAAAGCCATATTTTTCTTTTAAAGCATCAATTTGTCCAAGATTGAAAATTTTATATTCAATGCGATTATTATTTTTAAAACCACGCTTTGGAAGACGGCGCTGTATGGGCATTTGACCACCCTCGTGAGCCATTTTTCTTTTATACCCTGTACGGGCCTGACCACCTTTATTTCCTTTGGTAGATGTGCCGCCCTTACCGCTTGCTTCACCGCGACCCAGACGCTTTTCTTTATGAGTAGAACCTGGTGCAGGTTGCAGATTATGTAGTTTCATTGTTTTAATGTGATAATGTGCTGATGCGATAATGTGCTAATGAAAAACCAGCATCCTCAATAGTACATTGTCTCATCAGCTAATTAGCTAATTGTTTACCTCTTCCACTTTCACCAAATGATTTACTTTAGTAACCATTCCTAAAATCTGGGGAGTGGCTTCTACTTCTTTAGAAGAATTTAATTTGGTTAAACCCAACGCTCTAAGCGTTAGCTTCTGACGCTGCGGTCTGTCAATTCCACTTTTAATTTGTGTTATTTTTATTTTCATAAAAAGTCATTCAAGTCATTTAAGTCATTCAAGTCATTGAGCCATTTAATGACTTATTGACTATTGACTTAATGACTATCGAGTTATCCATTAAATATTTTCCCCAATTTAAGATTACGTGTTTTAGAAACTTCTAAGGGTTCACGCAAAAGCATTAATGCTTTCATGGTTGCTTTTACCACATTGTGTGGATTAGCAGAGCCGAGGCTTTTTGCCAATACATCAGTAACACCTGCACTCTCTAACACTGCACGCATACTGCCACCGGCTATTACACCTGTACCATGTGCAGCAGGCTTAATTAAAATTTTGGCTGCACCTTCTTTTGCATATTGGTCATGGGGAATAGTGCCATGCATTACAGGAACTTTTACTAAATTTTTCTTCGCATCTTCTATACCTTTTGTAATTGCCTCCTGTACTTCTTTTGCTTTGCCCAATCCCTGACCTACAACACCATTTTCATTTCCCACTACCACAAGAGCAGAGAAACTAAATGTACGTCCGCCTTTGGTAGTTTTTACTACACGGTTTATAGAAACTACTTTTTCTTTCAGTTCAAAATCACCGCCGGCCTTTACTTTATTTACAATTATTTTAGCCATCGAGTTTATTTAATATTTAAGATTTAATATTGTCCGCAGGACTCCTTCGGAGAATATTTGAATTGAAAATGTATTAAAATATTCAATCTGCAATATTCAATCTAAAATTGCAGTCCTCCTTCTCTTGCACCATCAGCCAATGCTTTTACACGACCGTGGTACAAGTATCCGCTTCTGTCGAATACGACTTTTTCTAAGTCTAATTCTTTTGCTTTGCGTGCAATAGCAGCACCTACCAGTTTTGATTTTTCTGTCTTGTTACCGCTTTGTGTATTAATATCATTATCTCTTGAAGATGCGGATGCCAAAGTTTTGCCCTCGTTATCATCAATCAACTGAACATAGATGTCATTGTTGCTGCGAAACACAGACAACCGCGGCTTTTGAACTTCGCCTTTTACATTCTTGCGTATTCTGTAATGAATTTTTTTTCTTCTTATAGCTTTTGCGTTCATAATAAATACCCTCCAACTCCCTAAAGGGAGAGTAAAAAAATGTTTTAAATTTTTGAATAATTTCCCCATCCCCTTTAGGGGTTAGGGGTATTACTTCCCTGCAGTTTTTCCTGCTTTTCTGCGAACTACTTCGCCTGCATATTTCACCCCTTTACCTTTGTAAGGTTCAGGTTTGCGAAGGCCTCTCAGCTTTGCTGCAACCTGCCCTAACAATTGCTTATCACTTCCTTCCATAATTATCTTTGGGTTCTGACCTTTCTCTGTAAGTGTTGCCACTTTTAATTCTTTGGGCACTTCGAAAATGATATTGTGCGAATAACCAAGAGCAAGATCAAGAATATTTCCTTGGTTAGATGCTTTAAAACCAACACCGACCAGCTCAAGATTTTTTTTATAACCTTCCGTGATGCCTTTCACCATATTGCTTATTAAAGAACGATATAATCCATGCATGGCACGATGACGGATTTGATCTGTGGGGCGAATAATATTTATCTGCCCATCTTTTACTTCAACCTGAATATCCCTGTCAACAGCTTGCTTTAATTCGCCTTTCGGGCCTTTCACTGTAATCACGTTGTTTTTATCAACGTTTACAGTAACGCCTGATGTGATTGCAATGGGTTGTTTGCCTATTCGAGACATATAATTAGTTTGTAGTTTACAGTTTACAGTTTGTAATTAGCTTACGTAACAAAGAACTTCGCCGCCTACTTTTTGAGTTTTTGCCTGCTTATCAGTCATTACGCCTCTTGATGTGCTTATGATAGCGATGCCTAACCCATTAATTACTCTTTTGAATTCTGATGGGCTGGCATAATGCCGAAGGCCTGGTCTGCTTACCCTTTCCAAAGAGCGAATAGCAGGCTGTTTTGTTTGAGGATCATATTTAAGCGCAATCTTTATCACGCCTTGTTTATTATCATCTTCAAATTTGTATTTAAGAATATAACCCTGCTCGTACAAAATTTCAGTGATGCGTTTTTTTAAATTAGATGCCGGTATTTCAACAATTCTATGACCGGCGAGTTGTGCATTACGAACCCTTGTAAGAAAATCTGCAATAGGATCAGTTACCATAAGTTTATTTCAAATTGAATATTTAATATTTAATATTTTTTCGACTGAAGACTAAATATTTCAATCTTCAATATTAAATTACCAGGATGCTTTTTTTACTCCCGGTATTTTGCCATCGAGCGCCATATCTCTGAATACAATTCTTGATACGCCGAAGAAGCGCATGTAACCTCTTGGGCGGCCTGATAATTTACAACGATTTTTTAAACGCACAGGCGAAGCATTTCTGGGCAATTGATTCATGGCTGCATAATCACCCGCTGCTTTTAATGCAGCACGTTTACTTGCATACCTCGCAACTATTGCTTCCCGTTTTGCCTGTCGTGCTATGATTGATTTTTTTGCCATAAAGTTTTTTAAATCCGAATTGGATTTCCGATTTCTGATTTCTGATTTCCGATTTATTTAATTTTCCCTTTTTGCGCCTTTAAAAGGTAATCCCAATTCTTTTAATAATTCAAACGCCTCTTCATTATTTTCAGCAGATGTTACGAATGTTATATCTATTCCTGTTATTTTATTTACTTTATCTATGTCAATTTCAGGAAAAATTATCTGCTCTGTTATTCCTAATGTATAATTGCCGCGACCATCAAATGATTTATCACTTATGCCTCTGAAGTCTCTAACACGCGGCAATGCAATTGATACTAACCTGTCTAAAAACTCGTACATCTTTACGCCGCGTAAAGTTACTCTTGCGCCAATGGGCATTCCTTTACGCAGCTTAAAATTTGAAATATCTTTTTTACTCGTTGTTGCCACCGCTTTCTGGCCTGCAATGGTTGATAATTCTTCGACTGAAATATCAACGAGCTTTTTATCTGCAACGGCTCCGTTTACGCCGCGATTGATACAAATCTTCTGAAGCCGCGGCGCCTGCATTACACTTTTATAGCTGAATTTTTTCATCAGTGCTGGCACAACTTCCTTTTTATATTTTTCTGCTAATCGCGGAAAATATTTTGTTTCTGCAGCCATTATTTAATTACCTCCCCTGATTTTTTTGCTATGCGAACTAATTTTCCGTTTTCTCTTGAACGCTTCACTTTCGATGGCGCTCCGGATTTAGCATCCCACAGCATAACTTTACTGATATGAATGGGCGCTTCTTTTTTTAATATGCCGCCTTTGGTATTGCGTGCACTTGGCTTGGTATGCTTAGTAACAATATTCACACCTTCCACAAGTACGCGACCATCATCGGGCAATACTTTTAATACTTTGTGCGGCTTGTAAATGGTTTTGCCGTTATCATCTTTTCGTGGCTTTGAATCGCCTGAAATAACAACAATCATATCATTTTTCCTTATGTTGTATTTAGGTTTAAATCTTTTCATAAATTAAAGTCATTTAATCATTAAGTCATTGAAGTCATTTGAGTCATTGAAGTCATTATTCATGTAATGACTTATTGACTTATTGACTTTTAAAGAACTTCCGGCGCCAGCGAAATTATTTTCATATAACCCTTATCTCTTAATTCTCTTGCAACGGGTCCGAAAATACGTGTGCCTCTTGGTTCATCTGTTGGGCTTAGGAGTACCACTGCATTATCATCGAACCGTATGTAAGAACCATCTTTTCTGCGCAGCTTATTTTTTGTGCGAACAATTACTGCTTTTGAAACGGTACCTTTTTTTATACCTCCTGCAGGTATAGCATCTTTTATGGTAACAACAATTTTATCGCCTATTTTGGCATAATCCTGTCCACTGTTTCCTAATACTCTAATGCAGAGAACTTCTTTAGCTCCGCTATTATCTGCAACGTTTAATCTGCTTTCCTGCTGAATCATCTTAACTTATTTAATATTGAAGATTTAATATTGAAGATTGACAACAAATCTGCAATCGCCAATTGCAATCTGCAATTGAATTACTTCGCTTTTTCAATTATTTCTACAAGTCTCCACCGCTTTGTTTTACTCAATGGACGTGTTTCCATTATTCTTACCACATCGCCGACTGTACATTCATTTTTTTCATCATGCGCATGAAACCTGGTAGTTTTCTTTACGAACTTGCCGTAGATAGGATGTTTTACTTTTCTTTCAACGGCAACCGTCATGGTCTTTTGCATTTTAGTGCCGCTAACTACACCTATTCTTGTTTTACGTAAATTTCTTTCAGCCATTTTTATTTACTTTTTATTACTCTGATACAGTTGACGTATTCGTTAGTTCCTGAATTTTTCTTTTCCGCAGTTCTGTTTTTAAACGTGCAATATCTTTCCTGATATCTCTTATGCTAACTGGATTTTCAAGCGGAGAAATTGCATGAGCAAACTCAAGCTTTTTCAAACGCAGCTTATCTTCCTGAATGCGGGAAGTAAGATCATGCTCATTTAAATCTTTCAGGCTTTTATTAAAATCTATTTTTTTAGCCATTGTTTTTAATTTGATAATTCGATAGTGTGCCCATCTGCTGATTAATTTATTCTTCATTAGCATATTAGCTAATTAGCTCATCAGCACATTAATTCTACACATCTCTCCTTAGAATAAACTTTGTTTTAATGGGCAGCTTCTGTGCAGCTAAATCCATTGCTTCCTGTGCAACTTCTTTAGTTACTCCATCGCATTCAAAAAGAATACGACCGGGTTCTACCACGGCAGCCCAAAATTCAGGATTGCCTTTTCCTTTACCCATTCTCACTTCAAGCGGTTTGCGGGTGATAGGCTTATCAGGAAAAATTCTTATCCATACATTTCCTTCACGCTTCATCGCACGGGTCATTGCCTGACGGGCAGCTTCTATCTGCCGGTTAGTTATCCATATTGGTTCTAATGCTTTGAGTGCATAAGAGCCAAAGGAAATAGTATCGCCTCTCTTGGCCACTCTTCTTATTCTTCCTTTTTGCGCTTTTCTGTGTTTTGATCTTTTTGGCTGTAACATAAAAACTAATGTGATAATGTGATAATGTGCTGATGTGCTAATGCTGCTCAAAATTTCTAAACGGTTCATTAGCACATTAGCAAATCAGCTAATTAGCTAATTAATGCCTTTCCCCTCTTCCGCGACCACGGCCAGAATCACGACCTCCTCTTTCTCTGCCTCTGCCTCTATCTCTATCGCCATGCTCCCTGTCATGGTCTCTCCTGTCTCTTCTATCGCTTACATCACTCTTGCCACCAATGAAGTTTGGATTGAGCTCTCTCTTTCCTAAAACTTCTCCTTTACAAATCCAAACCTTTATTCCTATTTTACCATAAACCGTCAATGCAAATACAGATGCATAATCAATATCCATACGGAATGTATGCAAGGGTGTACGACCTTGTTTGATTTCTTCTGTACGGGCAATTTCAGAGCCGCCTAATCTGCCGGCTACTTTAACCTTGATGCCTTCAGCGCCCATGCGCAGGGAAGATGCAATTGCCATTTTAATAGCACGCTTGTAGTTGATACGATTTTCAATCTGCTTGGCAATGGTATCGCCTACAATATTTGCATCCAGCTCAGGGCGGCGAATTTCCAATATGTTTATCTGTACATCCTGCTTGCCGGTAAGCTTTTTTAATTCTTCCTTTATGCGGTCAACTTCATTGCCTCCCTTGCCGATAATAATTCCCGGCTTGGAAGTATGAATTGTAACGATAAGCTTACCCAATGTACGCTCAATAACAATTTTAGATATTCCGCCTTTGTTGATACGGGCATTGAGGTATGTTCTTATTTTGTGATCTTCAATAAGCTTCTGTGCAAAATCTTTTTTATTGCCATACCAGTTGCTCTCCCATCCGCGGATGATACCTAACCTGTTACCAATTGGATTTGCTTTTTGACCCATATTTTTATTTTAATATACTAATGTGCTAATTCGATAATGTGCTAATGCTGTTTAAATTTTAAGTTTCATTAGCACATTAGCACCTCAGCTAATTTGCTAATGAGTTGCTATCCACAATTATTGTTACATGATTGCTGCGCTTACGAATCTTATATCCGCGACCCTGTGGTGCAGGACGCATGCGTTTTAAAATTCTTCCGCCATCTACAAAAATGCTTTTTATTACAAGGTTTGCATCGGCAGCGCTTGCATTATTATTTTGCTGCTCCCAATTATTGATTGCGCTCTTCAGCAGTTTTACCAACGGAGTGGCACTGTGTTGCGGATGATGTTCTAAAATTGCTAAAGCCTTTTCTATTTCAACCCCGCGTATAACATCTGCCAGCAAACGCATTTTGCGGGGACCTGTTGGATAATTTTTAAGTTTTGCTACTGCTTCCATTTTCGTTGTTTGTTGTTGGATGTTGGATGTTGGATGTTGAGCCACTGTCAACTGTCAACTACCAACTGTCAACCTATTGCTTCGAGCCTGAGTGTCCTCTAAAGTTGCGGGTAGGCGCAAATTCTCCTAATTTATGACCTACCATAAATTCTGTTACATAAACCGGGATGAACTTGTTGCCATTATGCACGGCGAAAGTGTGCCCAACAAAATCAGGAGTGATTGTTGAACGGCGGCTCCATGTTTTGATAACCGATTTTTTATTTTTTCCTTCGTTGATTGATAAAATCTTTTCTTCCAGATTGAAATCTACGTAAGGACCTTTTTTTATTGAACGACCCATGAACTACTGTTAATTGTTTATTGTTAATTGAATTATTTTGTTATCGGCCTTTGCTCACTCATTATAATGCGCAGACACCAGTTACTTAGCCAGCTTTTTGCCATCCTTGCGTTGAAGAATGAGATGATCACTTCCCTTTCCTCTTGTTCTTGTTTTTTGACCCTTTGCATATTTTCCTTTTCTGCTGCGGGGATGACCCCCGGAAGCCTTGCCCTCGCCGCCGCCCATGGGATGATCCACCGGATTCATGGCAACGCCTCTTGTGCGTGGACGAATGCCCTTCCAGCGATTAACGCCAGCCTTGCCTGCACGTTCAAGATTATGATCACTGTTGCTAACCACGCCAACGGTTGCATAACAATTTATAAGCACTCTTCTAAGCTCTCCACTTGGCATTTTTAAAATAGCATACCTGTCTTCCTTGTTTGTAAGCTGCGCGGAAGCACCTGCACTTCTCGCCATCTTTGCACCCTGACCGGGCTGCATCTCAATATTATGAATAATGGTTCCCAAAGGCATGTGGCGCATCATGAGCGCATTGCCAATTTCGGGAGCCACATTATCGCCGGAAACAACCGTTGCTCCAATCTGCAAACCCTGCGGTGCAATAATGTAGCGTTTTTCGCCATCAGTATATTCTAGCAGAGCAATGAATGCTGTGCGATTGGGATCATATTCTATTGAAAGCACCTTTGCTTCTATTTCTTTTTTATTTCTCTTGAAATCTATAAGGCGATAATGCTTTTTATGGGCTCCGCCCCTGTAACGCATTACGCGGCGTCCCTGCACATTGCGACCTGCTGTGCTCTTTTTTGGCTGCAACAAACTTTTTTCAGGATCATTGGTAGTAAGCTCTGCGTAGGCATTTCCAATTCTCCATCGTGTGCCTGCTGTAACCGGTTTATATTTTTTTAATGCCATGGTTTAAGAACGAAATCGGAAGTCGGAAATCCGACATCAGATTGGTCAATTAAATGTTTGAGTACAGGTCAATGGTATCGCCTTCGGCGAGAGTTATCATTGCTTTTTTATATCCTTTCTTTACGCCTTTTAAATATCCTGCTTTTGTGAAACGGGTTTTGTTTTTGCCCGGAACAATTAGTGTGTTCACCTCTTCAACAGTTACCCCATAAAATTCTTCCACTGCTTTTTTTATCTCCAGCTTGTTGGCTTTGCGATTTACTTTGAATGCAAATCTTTTCAGCTTCTCCTGCTGATTATTCGCCTTTTCAGTAATCACAGGTTTTATAAGTACTTCTTCCAATTTCATTTTATCCTGATTTACCTTTTTAAAAATTAAGGGTGATTCGCTTCTGCATTTTCTTCTGCTCTTTCTGGTTGTATACTTTCTTTCGCTTCTGCATTTTCTAATACTGTCTCTTTATTGCTGCTATTTGATTCTTGTTCAATGCCACTTCCATTCTTTGATTCTGTTGAAACTGTTTCTTCATTTCCATCTTCATCGCTGAATATCTTAGCTGCATTTTCAGTGAGCACAATCACATCAGCATTTACTATATTATATGTGTTGATGTCTGCAAGTAACATACTCTCTACTCCCGACACGTTGCGCAGACTTAAATAGAGATTGTCATTATATTCCGGCAAAACAAAAAGCGCTTTTTTCTCAGCAACGTTCAATCCTTTTAAAATCTCAACAAATTGCTTTGTTTTTGGCGCTTCCATATTTATATCTTCTACTACCACAATTGCATTCTCTTTTGCTTTGTAAGAGAGGGCGCTCATCATAGCAAGCTCTTTCACCTTTTTATTCAATTTGATATTGTACTTATGAGGTTTAGGACCGAAAACCGTACCTCCGCCTTTATATAATGGATTTCGTATGTTTCCTTTTCTTGAACCACCTGTTCCCTTTTGACGATGTAATTTTCTGCTTGCCCCTTTTACTTCTGCTCTTGTTTTTACCTTATGTGTTCCCTGATGTTGAGATGCTAAATATTGTTTCACAGCAAGATAGATAACATGGTCATTCGGCTCAATACCAAAAACTTCATCAGACAGTTCAACAGTTCTGCCGGTTTTTTCTCCCTGTATATTTAAAACATCTGCTTGCATTTTGTTCAATTATTATTTCTGAATTAAAACAATAGAGCCGTTATGCCCCGGCACTGAACCGCTAATAAGTATATAATTCTTTTCAGGAAATATTTTTACAACTTTCAATCCTTTCAGTTTAACCCTGTCGTTACCCATACGACCACCCATTCTCACTCCTTTAAAAACACGGGATGCATCGGAAGAGTTACCAATGGAACCTGGCGCCCTGCTTCTGTCGTGCTGACCATGAGACTGACCGCCAACACCGCTAAACCCGTGCCGCTTAACAACGCCCTGAAAACCTTTTCCCTTTGTTGTTCCAACTACATCAACAGTTTCACCTTCAGCAAAAATGTCAACAGTAATGGTTTCACCTGATGATTTATTGATTGAATAATCGCGGAATTCTTTTACAAACTTTTTGGCAGAAGTATTTGCCTTTGAGAAGTGATTTTGTTCGGCTTTGTTTGAGTGTTTTTCATTCTTATCGCCGAATGCTAACTGGAATGCTGCGTAGCCATCCGTTTCTTTTATTTTAACCTGACTAACAATGCAGGGACCTGCTTCAATAATGGTACAGGCAGTTTGCCTGCCATCGGCAGAGAAGATGCTGGTCATCCCGATTTTTTTTCCAATAATCCCTTTCATTTTTTCAGTTTGCGCCCAGCATAAGGTTGTTATGACATCCTGATATAAATCGGGATTCAATCCTATGTTTGCCTCCGACCTTTTCTGTTGTTTTAATTTGTGTTTGAACAAATCAAGAGAAGTACCGGAAGTAAACAAACCTCGAAGGGCTTGTTTATATGTCAACCCCCAGCCCCTAAAGGGGAGGAAGGCACCGCTTTGTTAATCAGAGCTGCTTTCTTTCTTTTTAAGAAGTTGGCAGATGAATATTGTAAGAACTTTCTCTTATTCTCCCCCACCGGGGGAGTTAGAGGGGGCTTTACGCTTTTATTTCAACTTCCACTCCAGAAGGCAAATCCAGCTTACTCAGCGCATCTACAGTTCTGGATGAAGAAGTATATATATCGAGTAATCTCTTATGTGTGCTTAATTGAAACTGCTCCCGGCTTTTCTTATTTACATGTGGTGAACGCAACACTGTAAATATTCTTTTGCGTGTTGGCAAAGGAATAGGGCCTGTAATAACAGCTCCCGTGCTGCGCACCGTTTTCACAATCTTCTCGGCAGACTTATCTACAAGATTGTGATCATAAGATTGTAATTTAATTCTGATTCTTTGAGACATACACTCTGCCCCAATTACTACTACCAGTTATATCAGTTCTTACTTGCTCAAAACATCCCTGGCATTATTTGGGAGCGCAAAGGTAGGGGTATGAAAGAGAAATGGTCAAGATTTTAAAAAATATTTTTTTGAAAGAGAAATGTGCTTTCATGGACATTAATAATTAATATTCATTTCGCTTCAACAGGAATTCAAAATCATCTTTCCCTGAATCGTATTTCCAATCTTCCCAATACTTACGATTACATAAATGCAATTTTGTATTTTGCAGCACCTGTTATTTTTATGCAACTTACTTCCGAACAATTAAATATTTTAAGCACTAATGAAAATCTGGTGATTAATGCAGTTGCCGGAAGTGGTAAAACAACTACATTGATTGAATATGCAAAAACGCGTAATGCAGGCAGTAAGATTTTATACTTAGCATTTAACAGGAGCGTGAAGCTGGAAGCAGAGCAAAAATTTGCCGCTGCAGGTGTTACTAATGTAAAAGTTGAAACAGCGCATTCACTCGCTTTTGACCACATAGTTAAGTGTAGCGGTTATAATGTTATTCAGGGTTATAAAAGCTATGACTGGGTTGAAATACTTGGCATACAGCGGGGCGACCGTCATATTGATTATATGATTGGCAACCACGTGAACAGGTTTATCAGCTATTTCTGTAACGGCACTGAATTAAAAAGTGAATTCGCTTAATTATTTGAATGCTGTTACTGAGCCTAAAGCCAAACAGTTTGCGGCAAATTTTTACGATGCAATTGAAAATTATACAAGGCATGCGCTGGCAAAGATGGATAAGGGTGAAATAGATATTACCCACGATTTCTACTTAAAAAAATTTCAGCTCAGTAATCCCCAACTGCATTATGATTATATTTTGTTTGATGAGGGGCAGGATGCCAGCGCTGCTATGCTCGATGTATTCCTTCATCAAACCGCAATAAAAATTATTGTGGGTGATGTGCATCAGCAGATATATGGCGGGCGCTATGCGGTGAATAGTTTGCAGCAGGTAGATTTTCCTTTGCAGATTTTAAGCCACAGCTTTCGTTTTGATGAGGAGGTGGCTCTGGTAGCTAATAAAATTTTGCAGTGGAAAGAACATCTTCAACAAAAACCTTTAGTGAAAGTTATTGGTGCAGGCATAAAAAATAATAATATAGCAATTAAAGCAACTTTATCATGAACCAATCTAAGTCTGCTGATGAATGCAATTGCACAAAAGCAGCATGGCAATATCAGCAGTTTGTATTTTGAAGGTAATATCAACAGCTACACATTTGCCGATGAGGGCGCATCTCTCTACGATGTATTGTATTTATATAATGGCAAGCCGGATAAGATAAGAGACAAGCTGCTCAAAACTATGAAGAGCATGCGTGATCTGGAAGAGTATATTGATAAAACTGAAGACAATAGTCTGCGCATGATTGTTGAAGTAGTGAAAGAATTTAGAAATAAACTTCCGGGATTGATTAATCAGTTGAAAGAAAGTCATACAGCTACCAGGCAAGAGGCAGATATGGTATTCAGCACTGTTCACCGCTGCAAAGGTTTGGAGTATGATGAAGTAACATTGCTAAACGATTTTATCAATGAAGCAAAACTGACAAAATACATAGCAGAAATGGGCGGCGATAAAATAAGTGTGGCTGATAAAAATCGCCTTGCAGAAGAGATCAATATTTTATATGTGGCTGCAACAAGAGCACGAAATAAATTAATAATACCGCCTGATATATCACCTTTACAAAGTATTGAAATTGCCACGCCACAGCAGAAATATATTTCAGGTTACAGAAGAAAAAATACCTGGGCTGATGAAGGATATGAGCAACTATTCGCCCCCATAAAAAATAATTTTAAAATGGGTGTTGCAAAAAATGACAAGTCTGCAAACCAGGGTAAAAGCTGGTATGTGGAACAGGAAGAGGAACTCAAAAATCTGTTTGAAACAGGAATGTCGCAAAATGATATTGCAAAGCAAATGCAGCGAAGCCGCGGCTCTATACACAGCCGCTTAAAGAAAATGGGATTGATAGATGATGATGAAGATAATGATGAATAAAAATCAAACCTCATAGGTTTTCAAAACCTGTGAGGTTTTAAACCTATTAGGTTTCTTACCTTTGTGCACTAAATTTTTTTATGCAGGAAGCATATATAATAGCAGGATATAGAACTGCTGTTACCAAAAGCAAAAAAGGGGGTTTCAGATTTACACGCCCCGATGATTTGGCTGTTGATGTGATTAAAGGATTAATGGCATCTGTGCCGCAGCTTGAAAATAATTTGGTTGATGATGTATTTGTAGGTAATGCTGTACCCGAAGCTGAGCAAGGCTTGCAGGTGGCAAGAATTATTGCAGCAAGAGCATTAGGTTTTGATGTTCCCGGCGCAACAGTAAACCGTTATTGTGCCAGCGGTCTTGAAACCATTGCTATGGCAACGGCTAAAATTCGTACAGGCATGGCAGATTGCATTATTGCCGGAGGCACCGAGAGCATGAGCCTTGTTCCTACTGCAGGATGGAAAACTGTTCCTGCATATTCCATTGCCAAAGAGGAACCCGATTATTATTTGAATATGGGATTAACTGCAGAAGCTGTTGCAAAAGAATATAATGTAAGCCGCGATGAGCAGGATGAATTTGCTTTGCACTCACATAAAAAGGCACTTACTGCAATTCAAAATGGTTTCTTCAAAAATGGAATTTTGCCAATACATGTAGAGCAGGTATATCTTGATGAAAGAAATAAAAAGAAAACAAAAACCTACGTTGTTGAAACTGATGAGGGTGTTCGTGCAGATACTACACTTGATGCCTTATCAAAATTAAAACCTGCATTTGCGCAGGGCGGGAGTGTTACGGCAGGGAACTCTTCACAAACAAGTGACGGTGCAGCTTTCGTAATTGTAATGAGTGAAAAATTAATGAATCAATTGCAATTGAAACCGATTGCACGTTTGGTGAATTGTGCGAGTGCAGGCGTGCATCCCCGTATTATGGGAATAGGTCCTGTTGCTGCAGTACCAAAGGTTTTGAAGCAGGCAAATATGAGCTTACATGATATTGATTTGATTGAATTGAATGAGGCTTTTGCTTCGCAATCTTTAGCGGTTATTAAAAAATTAGATTTCAATACTGATATAGTAAATATTAATGGCGGTGCTATTGCTTTAGGCCATCCGCTGGGTTGTACGGGTTGTAAATTAACGGTGCAAATTATTAATGATATGAAAAGATTGAACAAAAAATACGGTATGGTTACAGCTTGTGTTGGCGGCGGGCAGGGCATTGCAGGAATCATTGAGAATGTTGCGTAAAGTTCTGGTGTAGTTTTTTATTTTTTTCTAATCCATTTGTTCCCATTTTTTTTGATGTGTTGCTTAATCAAAACTTTTTTGCAATCGCAATGGTTTTTTCTCTTAACAAATTTTGTTCTTTAAATTTACTTTACTTTTAAATTATTATTGATGCACTAATGTTTTTTTTAGAATGGCATTTTGATTATAAACCACAAATTAAATTTTAATGAAAAAGTATAGCTCCCCTTCACCCTTACTAATTACTCTTGGCATTTTTTTATTTTTTCCCTCTCTTTTTTTGAATGCCCAAAGAAAGCTGCCTTACGATAGCAGCTATTTTACTATTTATCCGAATTCGGTTACTGCACGTTTTTATTTTTCGCAGAAGTATATATCACTCAACTTTCCGGCATCGGGTAATGTAAAAGATTTTCAATACACTCCAAATGCCAAGCTCAATATGGGCATCGGCGCTACCTATCACAATTTCTCTTTAAACCTGGCTTATGGCTTTGGTTTTTTAAATAATGATCTTGATGAAAAGGGTAAAACAAAATCTCTTGACTTTCAATTTCATCTTTATCGCGAAAAGTGGGTTATTGATGCTCTTGCCATGTTTTATAAAAACCTTTATATAACACCACAGGGATTTGCTGCAGTTAATAATAACAGCTATTATCAGCGCCCCGATGTAAAGCAGGATTTTATAGGGCTTGCAGCATATCGTGTAATGAACAGCGAAAAATTTTCTTACCGTGCTGCTATGATACAAAACGAATGGCAAAAAAAATCTGCCGGTTCTTTGTTATGGGGCGGGCAGGCTTATTATGGAATATTAAAAGGAGACAGCGCACTGGTACCTTCTAAAAAAGAAAATAATTTTAAGCAGGCTGGTATTGACAAAATTAATTTCTTCAGCATAGGCCCGGGAATTGGTTATGCTTACACACTGGTTATAGAAAAACATCTATACATAATGGCCTCTCTTATTGGCAATATTGATTTAAACTTTACCACTGAAGAAAAAGGAAGCAGTAAGGAAAACAAAACCTCTGTGAATCCCGCAGGAATATATAAAGCTGCAATAGGCTACAATAGCAGCACATGGGATGTAAGCGCTAACCTTGCAGGAAATGCAATGTGGTTTACAGGCGCATCATCTTCCAAACCCTATTTTTTACCAACGGGAAACTATCGCTTTATCATTGCAAAAAGGATAGAATGTAAAAAGCACTGAAAATTGGCAAGAGCTTTTTAAAATAATTTCATACATCATTTCTTAAAAAAAAAACTGCCGCAGGCTTTTACCAGCGGCAATACATGCAAATCTATAAGATGCAAAATTTGCAGAGTCAATTTTAGAAATCAAATACCGATTATCAGGCACACTTTTTATACATGTATGAAAAGAAAAGAAAAATTATTTTCATTCTAAAATTATTTTCATGAAAACAATTCTTATACCCACAGACTTTTCTGAAACATCAAAGAATGCCGCCAGATATGCCATTCACTTTGCAAAAGAACTCGGGTTTACAAAATTGGTTTTATTCAATGCCCATGAACGATACATTGAAACAGACCCAACACTTTTGGTTACGGTTCCTGATTTTTCAGAGGGGGCAATGCAGGCGAGCACAGAAGCATTAGAAAAATTTAAAAACGATTTATTGTTGTTGGTTGATGCAGGAATGGAGATAGAAACGTACAGCCAATATACTTTTTTAACCGATGCTATTAACGAGATTGCCAAAAAATTCGATGCTGATTATGTTGTAATGGGTGTAACTGGAGGCGATAAGCTTACAGAAGCCTTTATGGGCAGCTTTGCAATTGATGTAGCAAAAGTATCTGAAGTGCCTGTTATTATTGTACCTCCAAATACAAGCTTTACGCCCATTGAAGAAGTAATGCTGGCCTGCGATTTTAAAAACATAGAAAAAACGACACCAGTCTCTGCTATTACACATTTGTTAGATGAAACCAAAGCAAAATTATTTGTATTGAATGTTGATAAAGATAACAAGCCATTTACACCGGAGACTCCCATGGAAACTGAAACGCTTGATGACTTGCTGAAAGGTTATGAGCCCGAATATCATTATATGAATGGAGATGATTATGTTGAAGCGATTAATAAATTCGCACTGGCAAGGCAGGTAGACCTTATTATTACCATTCCTAAAAAACATGGATTGTTTGAAGGCTTATTCAAAAAAAGTCATACAAAAATGCTGGCGTTTCACAGCCATGTGCCGCTGATGATTATACATGAAAGTTGACAGTTGGCAGTTGGCAGTTTGCAGTTGACAGTTTGCAGTTGACAGTTTGCAGTTGGCAGTTAGCAGTTAGCAATTGACACAAGAGATTAGAATGTTTAAGGACTGATGACTGAGGACTGATGACTGAGGACTGAGGACTGATAGCCTTAGCTTAAATATTTTCCTACAATCGGCACTCTTCTTCCTACACCAAACGCTTTTGGAGAAATGCGAATGATAGGACAAAATTGATTGCGCTTGTATTCGCTGGTGTTTACGAGCTTTAGTATTCTGTCAACAAGCGCTGCATCGTATCCCAACTTTTTTATTTCTGAAGGCCCCAATCTTCTTTCAATATAATGATACAGAATTTTATCGAGTATGGAATATTCAGGTAAGCTATCGCTGTCTTTTTGATCAGGTCTTAATTCCGCACTTGGCACTTTGGTAATAATATGCTCAGGAATAATTTCTTTATTTCGATTGATATATTTCGCCAATTCATAAATCTGTAATTTATAGCAATCACCCAAAACACTTAAACCGCCTGCCATATCTCCATACAAAGTTCCGTAACCTGTTGCCAATTCACTTTTGTTTGAAGTGTTGAGCAGAATATATCCAAACTTATTTGCTAATGCCATTAATAAATTTCCTCTTGTGCGGCTTTGAATATTTTCTTCGGCCAATGAAAAAGGAAGCCCTTTAAATATAGGCTGCAGTGTTTGTAAAAAAGATTCATAAATATTGTTGATGTGAATAATATCGTACGGATTGCCGATGGCTTCACTCAATTTCACTGCATCCTGAACAGAGTGTTCTGTTGAATATGGCGAAGGCATTAAAACTGCTCTTACATTTTTATTTCCCAAGGCTTCACTTGCTAATGCAATGGTAACTGCACTGTCAATACCACCCGAAGAACCGATGATTGCTTTACTAAAACCCATCTTATAAAAATAATCCCGTATGCCAGTGATGAGTGAGTCATAAATCTGGTGAATGTTTAATTGCGCATCAAACTCCTGCGGCATTAATTCTGCATGGGGCAGCTCATCAGCTTTTGCAATAATGGGTGCAGCGAAAGTTCCGTCATCATTCAATACAATTCCTTCAAGCGCTTCATTAAACATAGGCAATGCTTTGCAAAGGTTTCCATATTTATCAAACACTAAAGATGCTCCGTCAAAAACAATTTCTGTTTGACTGCCTACAGTATTGCAATAGATCATGGGCAATTTATATTTTAAAACATTCGCTTTAATGGCAGCTCTGCGGTCATCAACATGTGTGTAATCAAAAGGAGAAGCGCTTAGATTAATCATCACATCCGGGTCAAGGGCCATCAATTTATCCATGGGGCATATACGGTATAAAGGATTATCACCCAAATTCCAAATGTCTTCGCAAACCGTTACGGCAAGCCGCTTTCCCTTGAACTTTACAATCTTCCAGTCATACGCAGGCTCAAAATAACGGTACTCATCAAACACATCATAATTAGGTAAAAGGCTTTTATGAATTTCGGTTTTTATTTCTTTCTCGTATAAAAAGAAAGCGGTGTTAAATAAATCTTTCCCTTCTTTTATCAGGTTTCTTGCAGGCCCGCCAACCAGTACACCAACTGTATCTGCGTGTTGCTTAATAATATCAAGGGCTTCATAACATTTATTAATAAAATCATTGAACTCTAAAAAATCTCGTGGCGGATAGCCGCAAATACACAATTCGCTGAATACAACAAGGTCTGCCCCTTGTGATTTTGCTTCTTCAATGGCGCTGATAATTTTTTGCGTATTGCCTTCAATATTGCCGATATGATAATTCTGCTGCGCAAGAAAAATTTTCATGCCGTAAAGTTAGTGAGAAGAGATAATAGTTGACAGATAACAGTTGGCAGCTGACAGTTGGCAGATGCAGATAAAATGTTCGTGAAAATTATTTGTCTCTTATATTTATTACATCAGTTTCGCTTTAATTCGCATCATGAAAAAAATTACTGTACTAATATTAATTGCGACTTCTTTTTTTTCATGCAGTGACAAAGAAAATGTTCCTGATGTTTCTGATATAAAAGTAAATCTGACCGTTCAACGATTTGAAAAAGATTTTTTCAGTATGGATACTATGCAAATGGAAAATGCTTTCAATCAACTTCAATCAAAATATCCATCTTTCCTGAACGATTTTTTATATAACATTTTAGCATTGCCTCCGCAAAAAGACAGTGCATTGCAAATGGCAAAAAAATTTTTGTATGATTATAAACCGGTGTATGATGCTGCAGAAAAACAATTTACATCAACCAAAAAAATAGAGGAGCAACTAACAAGAGGATTGCAATTTGTAAAATATTATTTTCCGAAATATACTTTGCCGCAAAACCTTATAACGTTTGTAGGACCCATTGAAGGTTATGCAAATGTTCTTACACAAGGTGGCCTTGCTGTTGGGCTGCAGTTATATCTTGGAAAAGATTATCCAGTTTATCATTCGGCATATATCAGTGAAGTATATCCCGCATACCAGCAACGAAGATTTGAACCGGATTATATTGTTGTGAATTGCATGAAGAATATGGTGAGTGATGTTTATCCCGAAAATAATCGCATTAACGGGGAACCTTTAATTTACCAAATGATTGAGGCAGGCAAGCGATTGTATTTACTTGATAAATTTTTACCTGAAACAGCAGACTCACTCAAAACCGGCTACACACAAAAACAATTAGATGGTTGTTTTAAGAATGAAGGCTTGATATGGAACTATTTTGTGCAAAATAATTTACTGTTTATTACAGACCCAATTCAAACAAGAGATTATATGAGTGATGGCCCGAGAACAGAAGCTTTAGGTCCTGATTCTCCCGGTTTTATCGGGCAGTTTGTTGGCTGGCAAATAATTAAAAAATGGTTATCATCGCATGATAAAATAACGCCTGAGCAATTGCTGCAAATACCGGGTAAACAGATTTATGAAGAAGCGAAGTATAAACCGAGGTGAGGGTTTATGTATAGGGAATTTGGAATTTAAATGTAGAAATCTTCAATCGTACACCATACAACAAACCTCATACATATTTTAAATCAATTCATTTTAAAAGGAACCACCATTTCAAATGGAGGAATTTTTGCTTTGAAAGTGGTTTTGCTGTTTAGATTTTCCATAATGTAGTAGCCATACATGCGCCCCATCTCTGTGCGCAAATTGCAGCCGCTTACATACTGAAACTTTTGCCCGGGTTGTAATATTGGTTGCACACCTACTACTCCTTCTCCTTCCACTTCACGGTTTTCACCATTGCTGTCAAAAATATACCATTGTCTCCTTAATAGCTTTATGCTAAAGCTGTTGTGATTTTCGATAGTGATGCGATAAGCAAACATAAATTCATTGTTCACAGGGTTGCTGTAATCTGCCTGGAAAAAAGTTTCAACATGTATTTCTATGCCTTCAGAAATTTTAGAGACCATAATGCATTTTTTTGCGCAGAGTAAAGTTAAGGAGAAGATGCAGAGTTTATGCAAGATTTATTTTTTATTGAGACGTGCATTCAAGAAGTGAGCTGGCAGCTAAATTTGGCTTGCTTTAAACCTTTGAAAAAAAGTAACTATTTCAGTACCCAATTTAGCGGTAAGAGATAAAGCGCTTAAAACATTTTGTCCGGATTTAATAGTAGTATCAATAACCGGCCTCAAAATGGCAAAGCCGCCTGCTCCCCGGTCTGATTTTAAACTGACCGGATATTTTTTGTTTCACTTTAATATTTTATTGCTCTTTCAGACCCATTGTTATCTGGCGGAACTTCTGGATGAGATAAAAAATAGAGAATGTATTGTTGATGCTTGTGTAAGTTTTTTTGTAGTGTTTTTCCTTTACCATGATTTTCATCAAGTGTAAACAGAAGCAACTCATCCAATTCATCATTAACTTTTGCCGCTCCTGATTTTCACCATAATACTCACAGACAGTTAGTTCTTTTTTTAGCTGAAGCGCTTGTACAAGCAATGCTTTCATATCAACAGCCCATTCACATGGAGCGTAAAGCTCATCTATATATTGTAAATCGCTAAGTAAAATGGGATATGCAA
Source organism: Chitinophagales bacterium (assembly GCA_038206235.1). GTDB lineage: Bacteria > Bacteroidota > Bacteroidia > Chitinophagales > Chitinophagaceae > JBBRBB01. The sequence continues at coordinate 77,760 of JBBRBB010000011.1, read as the reverse complement.
ATTTGATGATGCATGGCTTCGCAATTAAAATGGCAGGTAAACCTATCGTGTTGCAAAAGCGCATTTGGCTATCCATTCCTAAAATTATCTTCAATGGTTTTAAAACCCGCGGTTATCAGAGTGGGCAATAAAAGTAAGATCATCATTTTGCCAGGTCCACATCTGCCAAAGGCATCCCTTTGGGACAATCTTTTTGCCTGTTTACTTTTACACCCGTTTCATCAGTTCCTGTAAATACTGTATAAGAAGTGATTCGAATTCGCTTGAAGAGAATTTAATAACATTTGCAGCATATCATAAATCTTCTAAAGTATTTCGACGCTTATTTTTAAGACGTTTAAAGTGAGAGGGTGCGAAGCCTGTTATCTTTTTAAACTGATGAGATAAATGCGCGGCGCTGCTGTATTGCATCCGATTTGCGATTTCGGCCAGGTTTAATTCATCGTAAACAATTAATTCTTTTATGCGTTTCACTTTATGTATAATAACGAAATGTTCACTTGTAATTCCCTCAACTTCCGGAAAAAGATTAGCGAGGTAAGTATAATTGTATTGCAATTTTTCACTCAAATAATTAGAGATATTTATTTTAGGAAGCTCATCTGAATAATGAATCATTTCTATGATTACATTTTTTATTTTTTCAATCAGCCTGCTTCGCTTATCATCCATTAATTCAAGACCCGATCTCAACAGGGCAATTTTAAGTTTTTCCCGTCGATCACAAGAAAGATCTTCAATCACTTCTGCTTCGCCTAATTCTATTTTATTATGATGCAATCCCAGGCCTTCCAATTCTGATTTTACAACCATTTTGCAACGAATGCTCACCATATTTTTGATAAAAAGTTTCAAAGCTTTTAATATGAATTTATCAGGAATTTTATTTCAATTTCAATCTGTTAATAGAAAACTGACGTAATTAAAATGTGAATAATGCAATTTATATACAGAATTGTGTAATAATGCTACAAAAAAGATTCACCTTTGAAATGCTGCCTTACTGTTGCTAACAAATTTAAAAATCTTCAACAACTATTAAAGGCGCACCTAAGAAAAATTTTATAAATAATAATTTGATTTTATGACAGCCATTCTCATTTTTTTTATATGCCATTGGTTTATTTCTTTATTTTTTCATTCTTTTTTTCTTCATCGCTATGTATCGCACCAAATGTATGTTGTAAATAACCGGTGGGAAAAGATAATCTATTTCTTTACCTGGTTTGTACAAGGCTCTTCTTTTTTAGTGCCCCGGGCTTATGGTGTTTTGCACAGAATGCACCATACTTACAGCGATACGGAAAAGGATCCTCATTCACCTTATTTTTTCAAAGATGTTTGGCACATGATGCTGCATACAGCTCTCATCTTTCGCGGAATCAGCACAGGAAAAAAGAAACCCGAAGCGCAGTTCACAGAAGAATATCTTCCGCAGTGGGACAGGCTTGACAGATTCGGTCATCATATAATTACACGCATTTTATTTGGAGCAGTTTATACTGCCTTCTATATATATTTTGCACCGAATGCATGGTGGTTTCTTTTGCTGCCGGTACATTTTTTAATGGGCCCTCTGCAAGGCGCAATAGTTAACTGGTGCGGCCATAAATATGGATACAGCAATTATGATAACGGCGACCATTCAAAAAATTCATCTCCATGGGGAATATTATTGCTGGGAGAATTATTTCAAAACAATCATCATCATGCAAAGACCAATGCAAACTTTGCCCGCAAATGGTTTGAATTTGATATGACCTATATTATAATGCGTGGTTTGCATATAATCGGCGTTATAAAACTGAAACCCATTCATATAGATTCTTCTATTCCTTCATCTGCGCATAATGTGCTCCCAAGCCAATGAGCGCAAGCGGAATCTAATTCAACACTTCCACACTTTTCTCCACCTTCACTTTTTCCAGTTCTTTAATTTTATTCCATCCGCCCAAAACATTATGCAGGTTGTGTATGCCCTGGCGTTTCATGAGTGAGGCTGCAATTACACTGCGGTAACCCCCGGCGCAATGCACATATAAATTATCCTTGTCTTCAATGTTCGCCATGCTTCCCGGGTCAGTAAAATTATTCAGGGGAATATTTATTGCACCTTTTACATGTCCTTCTGCAAATTCAACTTCTTTTCTTACATCAATCACTACAAGATTTTCATCAAAAGGCAAATCAATTAATAGCTCATCAGGTTCTACATCAATAATCAAGTCTATTTTTTCACTGGCTTTTTTCCATGCTTCATATCCGCCATCGAGATAGCCAGCAAATTTTTCAAACCCCACACGGGATAGACGGATAACAGATTCTTTTTCTTTACCCGGTTCGGTTACTAACATAATTTTTTTATCAAAAGGCAAAACGTTACCGGCCCATTCTGCAAAGCGTCCTTCAAGTCCTATGCTGATGCTTTCAGGAATAAAGCCCTGCGTAAATGTTGCAGCTCTGCGTGTATCAAGAATAATGACGTTATCAACATCTTCCCCCAATGCCTTAAACTCCTTTACAGATAAGGGTTTCAAGCCTTTTTCTAAAACAGCATCCAGGCTTTCGTAGCCTTGCTTATTGATTTGTGCGTTAATAGGAAAATATTGCGGCGGCACCTGTAAGCCCTCTGTAACAACCTGTATAAAATCTTCTTTCGTTTCTGCCCGCAATGCATAATTGGTTTGCCTTTCATTGCCAACTGTGCTATATGTTTCTGGTCCAAGATTTTTACCGCAACTGCTCCCCGGTCCATGTGCAGGATAAACAATCACATCATCCGCTAAAGGAATAATTTTTTTCTGAAGGCTTTCATACATCATGCCTGCAAGGTCTTGCATGGTCAAGGTTTCGCCTTTTTGCGAAAGGTCGGGTCTGCCAACATCGCCTACAAAAAGTGTATCGCCGGTAAATACAGCATAATCTTTTCCTGTTTCATCTTTTAATAAATAGCAGGCGCTCTCTAAGGTATGCCCGGGTGTATGCAATACTTCGATTTGTAATTTTCCGATAGTAAATTTTTCGCCATCTTTTGCAAGATGAAAATCGAAATTGGCTTCGGTGTTTGGGCCATAAATAATTTCGGCGCCGGTTGCTTTGCGTAGGTCTAAATGCCCGCTGATAAAATCTGCATGAAAATGCGTTTCGAAAATATATTTTATTGTCGCGTTTCTTTTCTGTGCCATTTCTACATACGCCTCAATATCCCGAAGCGGGTCAACGATGGCAGCCTCGCCATCGCTTTCTATATAATAAGCGGCTTCACTAAGACAGCCGGTATATAATTGCTCAATATACATAAATGAAATTTTTACAAAGATAGGCTTTTGGAAAAGTTGAATAAGTTGAAAAGTTGAATGGGTGAAGAGTTGAAGGGTTGAATAGGTAAATAGGTAAATAAGTAAATAGGTAAAGGGTTGATGATTGTTTTGATAACGATTTGGGAAAATGGATTGTTGATTTAAAATTTGAGGTCAGACCCGGGATGGCCAGACCATGTAGTTTAAAAATTGGTCAGACCCGGGACAGCCTGTTCCGAAAACTTCGGAAGTAAGACCAGGTCTACGCTCTTTATTTGGAGGTTGCGGTTTCAGCCATTACCTTTGCCCTCCTAAAAATTTTAAGCCATGAACGCAGCAGTTCAGTTTGTACACGAAAAACTAACACCCGCAAAAAAATATCCGAAATTTAAGGCCGGCGATAATGTAACCGTAAACTATAAAATTATAGAGGGCGGTAAAGAGCGTATCCAGGGTTTTAGAGGAGATGTTATTAAGATTCAGGGTGAAGGCGCAACGGCTACATTTGCAGTGCGAAAAATTTCTGATGGTATAGGCGTTGAAAGAATATTTCCACTCTTATCTCCGAATATTGATTCTGTTGTTTTGAATAAAGTTGGTAAGGTGCGTCGCTCTAAATTGTATTACCTTCGTGAACTCAGCGGCAAAAGCGCCAGGATTAAAGAAAAGAGAATGTAAAACTTCATACAAAATTTCAAGACTGGCGGAAAATATTTTTCCGCCTTTTTTTGCATTTAATTGAATGCACCCACTTTGAAATTTCGTAATCAGGATTTGAAAAATACAACACAACCTTTAACATGCAGGGCAGGAAAAATTGAAAGAAGCCTTTGTAAAAAAATCATGCAACTGTTTTCTTATTGCTTTTTTTTAGTGTCATGTATAGTTGCAAACTTTGATTTGCAAAGGGGCAGGTTTACCGGTAATACAGGCTGCAACAGCATGAGCGGAAACTTTGTAAAAAAAGAAGATGGGCTTTTGTTTAATGAAGATATTATTACTACCAAAAAGGCCTGTGAAGATTATAATGAAAAAACATTTTAGATAACCTGATAAGAACAAACGGATTTAAAATAGAGAGCGGTGTGTTAATGCTGATGTATAATGAAACCATTTTATCTAAATGGGCAAGACAGGTAAAAATAAAACCATTAAAAAGGCATAAGGTTTCTTATTCACTTAAGATTTTGAAAGCCTTTTTGCATTGTAGATTGCATCGAAATAACTCTCGTTAATTTAAAATTTATAAGGGATTAATATGAAGAAATCAACACCCATTCTGTGTATAAAAAACCACAGATTAGTAACATTAGTATATAGAATCTTTGCTGGCAGGCAAATTGATTGAAATAATTGTTTATCACTCTAAAAGAAACTGTCAATGAAGAAAACTGTATTGTTTTGTCCTCATGCTTTCCGTATCCGACTTTGTATATTTATCAGCTACTCACAATGTGGTTACGATAAGCTGAATAAGGATTCACTAAATCATTAATTATTTAATCATCTTCAAAAATTTTAATTATGAAAAAGTTTTTTATTTCGGCGGCACTCATATTTTTTGTTGCTGCATTTAGTTCGTTCGGTATAAAGAATCAGAATAACTTTTGCAAGTCGTCTCAAAAAATTCTGTCATTCCCTATTATGAAAGATACTGTGCCGCATCCGGTTACAAAGCCGCCTTACAAACCAGACAATACAATAGAAAATCCAGGTAATATTACAGATACACTACCGCAAAAAATGGATAAAGTGCCGGATGAAGGAAATATCCCGAATAACGTACACAGCAATATGGATACGCTTTCAAATTATCCCCCAACAAAAGATTCAACAAAGATGAATTGATAGAATCTCTTTTGAATAATTCGTATTTGGGCTGTTTCAAGTTTGTTTTGAAGCAGCCTTTTTTTGTGGGCATACGAAAATTATTTTAATGCAAGCTCTTACATTAATCCATTGATTTTATTTGCCAGCTTATTATCTTTCTCTGTAACCACATCACCCGCATCATGCGTGCTGAGCCAAATCTCTACTTTGTTCCAAACATTAGTCCATACAGGATGATGATTCATTTTTTCTGCTTCCATAGCAACCCGCACCATAAATGCAAAGGCGGTGGAAAAATCTGAGAACTCAAATTTCCGGTAAAGTATATTATTTGTTATTGACCAGCCGTCAGGCGCAGAAGTTTTATTTTGAGGTTCCATATTTTTATATTTATGTTTTAAAAAATCAAATTGCTCTTATTCTTAATTTTCCCGGCATTCAATTCAGTAATCAATTGTACTCCGCTGATATTTTTGATTGATTGCATAAGCCGGTTGCAATAATCATCAAAAATTAAATCATCTTTCATAAGCCATAAAAAATCTATATGCCTGAATTCAGGTAAAAGATATTCGCCGTCAAAATGATTATGATAAATATAATGATTCAGCGCATTATTTGTTTCCGCAAATTGATACACACGAAATAAATAAATTCTGTTTTTTTTGCGTAATTCAATTTCAATTGACGGATTTAAACGAAAATTGTATCCCAGCGCTGCATTTATCTGCCAGCAGAAATGATAACTCTTTACGGTTGTGATGATGCCAAGCACCCGGCTGTTATTGAAAAAATCTTCAGTGAGTTCTTCTATGTCAAGTTTCAGTTTCAATGAAAGTAAATGAAAGTTGTGTTATTTGTTGAGTGAAAACAGAACGTAAAAGAGTCCCGCCCCGGCGGGAACGATGTTTAATAGCAGTATTGAAGCCCAGCTCATAAAAAAATTCTTTTCTTTTTAAACTAATTTACATGGTCATACCCGGGACAGCCTGTTCCGCCACGCGGAAGTCAGACCATGTAGTTAAAACTGTACATCAAGCATCATCTCTTTATCACTTCTTTTAAAATGCACTTGAGTTTTATCTCCTTTCTTAAACTTTTGCAGTGCACCCATATAGGTTTGCATATCTACAAATTTATACTCGCCTAATTGCAGCAATACATCGCCTGCCTGCAAACCTGTATGCTCTGCTGTTTTGCCTTTGCTTACCACCTCAATGCGAACACCGGTTCCGGTGAATCCATAATCGGGCATAATGCCTAATGTTACGGGCAGCGATATAGAACGCATTTCCTGGTCACGTGTTTTTGTGAAAAGCAATTTACCTTTATCGTTGGCAGCATTGATAACTTTAATGATGTAATCTATAATTTCTGTTTCGCCCCGAAAATTTATTTTATCCCAGTCGTCTGATGCTTTATGATAATCGCTGTGGCTGTTGGTGAAAAAAAATAGCACAGGAATATCATTTCTGTAAAATGAAGCGTGGTCGCTGGGGCCGCTTCCGCTGCTGTCGAATTTTATTACCAGATTTTTATCTGTGGTTGTTGCAAACACAGGCCCCCACACCGGTGAAGTGCCATAGCCGCCGATGGTAAGCTTGCGGCTACTGTCGTATCTGCCCACCATATCCATATTAATCATGTAATTGGGAACAATGTTTAAGGAGGGATGCTGCAGCCAGTATTTTGAGCCAAGCAATCCTAACTCTTCACCGGAAAAAGCAATAAAAAGATAATTGCTATTGCGTGCTTTTGTTTTTTGCAATAATCTTCCGAGTTCTATTAACGCTGCAGTGCCGCTGGCATTATCATCGGCGCCGTTATGAATTTGACCGGCGCCATCAAGGCTGTTGCCATCGTCTCCAAATCCTAAATGGTCGTAGTGAGCGCCAATAATAATTGTTTGAGGTGCATTAAAATTGAGGTAGCCTATTATGTTATTCGCAATTGTTTTTTTGGGTGCAAGGCTTACATGCAATTCAATATTGTATATGTCTGTTGCATTTGGAAAATATTTTTGTAATCCGTCTTTTGTAATATACACAACAGGTATATGAAAGATTGCAGTTGTATCATTTTTATCAAACAAAATATTATCTGTAGAAGTTGAGCTGTTGAAAACAAATAATGCTTTTCCATTTTCTTTTTCAGCATGTGCAGCCTGTTGTTTTATGGCAAGGTTCACATCAAAATGAGGATTGTCTTTGCTTTCATCCAAAACATCTTTCACGTCCCAAAACCAAGGCTCGCCCTCTTCTCTTAGTGATAAAGATGCACTGCCTGATACAGTTGCATTTTCAGAAAAAGCAAGCGGATAGTAATCTTTTTTTAATTCGAGCGGCCTATCATTTACTAAAAATTTATTTTCATTTTCTGTGAATTGCTTGCCTTCATTAATTTCAAACTCCTGCACAAAGCCATTGGTGCCCTTAGGTGCAAGTCCATCTTTTTTAAACTGAGTGATGATGTATTCCATAGCCAGTTGCTCGCCGCGGGTGCCTGCTCTTCTGCCTTCCAGCTTATCATCTGCAAGATATTTTATATGAGCTTCTGCATTTGCAAAGGTAATTTTATCTGAAGCCGCTTTTGATTTTATTTCTTTGCGGCTTTGTGAAAAGGTTAGCGCAGGGATAAAAAGAATCAGCAGCAATAACTTCTTCATAAAAGATTTTTTCAAATTGAATTGATGCAAATGTAACAATCCTTATGCCTCTTTATAATTGATGTGAAATAATAATAAAACAATTCAACCCCCAAATCTCCCAAACTCGTAATGCAATGTAACTGCCTGCGTATATTTTTGCAGGCTAAATTATTTTCCTGGCATCTTCAAAAATAAATATCGCAGTAGTAGGCAATCCCAACAGCGGAAAGTCTTCTTTGTTTAATGCTTTAACAGGCTTAAATCAAAAAGTAAGTAATTTCCCGGGTGTTACAGTTGATAAGAAAACGGGTTATTGCAAGCTGGAAGAAAATTTTTCTTCGCTAATAATAGATCTTCCGGGCACCTATAGTTTATATCCGAGACGAAGCGATGAATGGGTTGCTTATAAAGTAATGATGGGGGTTGATGCTGAGATAAAGCCCGACATTATTTTGCTTGTTGCCGATGCAAGCAATCTCAAGCGCAATCTTTTATTCTGCAGCCAGATAATTGATTTGAAGCATCCCGTAGTAGTTGCTTTAACCATGCTCGATATTGCCCGCAAAAAAGGAATCGAGGTAGATGTGGCGGGCCTTGCAACAGAATTAGGTGTTCCTGTTGTTCCTGTGAATCCAAGAAAAAACAGGGGAATAGCACAACTGAAAAAAACGCTGGCACAAACAGCAAAGCAACATCATGTGGCATCGCAATGGGATTTCATACCTAATAAAGAGCTTGCACCAACTGCAATTGAAGGTGTAAAAAAATTATTGCCCCCGTTGAGTGATTATGCAGGTATTCATTATCTCATCAATCATGAAAATTTTCTACTAAGTGCACACCTTCAAAATGAAATTGAGCAAATAGAAGTTCATAATAATTTTAGTGCAGCTAAAACACAGGCTGAAGAAATATTGCAGCGCTACAGCCGCATAAAGCAAATCATGCAGCAAAATGTGGTAGAGCCAGATGCCTTGCAGCGCAAGCTTTTCACAGAGCATCTCGATAATATTTTGCTGCACCGCGTTTGGGGGTATATTATTTTACTTGCCGTTTTATTTTTTTTATTTCAAAGTATTTTCTGGCTTGCACAATTTCCAATGAATGCTATTGACCATAGTTTTGCTGCAATTACGGGCTGGCTCATTAATATTTTACCTAATGTTTGGTGGAGCAATCTCCTGATTAATGGATTGATTGCAGGGCTTAATGGCATACTGGTTTTTGTGCCGCAGATAATGATATTATTTGGGTTAATCACTTTGCTGGAAGATACCGGCTATATGGCACGGATCAGTTTTTTAAGTGATAAGCTGATGCGTAAAGTGGGATTGAATGGCAAAAGCGTAATGCCTATGATAAGCGGCTTTGCCTGTGCAGTGCCCGCTATCATGAGTGCCCGAAATATTGAGAACAAAAAAGAGAGACTGCTCACCATTTTGATTACACCATTAATGAGTTGTAGCGCCAGGTTGCCTGTATATACTATCTTAATTGCCCTGGTAATTCCTGATGTATATTATCTTGGTTTTTTAAGCTTACAAGGTTTAGTGATGATGGGTTTATATATGCTGGGCGTAGTGATGGCGTTAATTGTGAGTTACATTTTCAAACAGATAATAAAGCAAAGTGAAAAAAGTTTTTTTATTCTTGAATTGCCTGTGTACCGTGCACCGCGATGGAGTAACATCGGCATCACCATGATTGAAAAGGCTAAAATATTCGTAACCGACGCAGGCAAGGTAATTATGATGATAAGCCTGCTTCTATGGTTTTTAAGCAGCTATGGACCTTCATCACGAATGAATGAAGTTGAAAAAAAATATGCTGCACTGCAACAGCAAACTTCGCAGCCGGTGGAGCATGAAATTATTAACCGGCAATACAACACAGAAAAATTGCAGAACTCTTATGCCGGTATTTTGGGAAAGGCGATTGAGCCTGTTATAAAACCTCTTGGCTACGATTGGAAGATTGGCATTGCTCTCATTACCTCTTTTGCAGCAAGAGAAGTTTTTGTGGGAACGATGGCAACTTTATACAGCGTGGAGGCAAAAGATAATTCCACACTGCGTAAAAAAATGCAAACTGCTGTGCGTGAAGATGGCAGTAAGGTTTACACATTGCCAACCGCTTTATCACTTATGGTTTTTTATGCGTTTGCTATGCAATGCATGAGCACACTTGCCGTTGCCAAACGTGAAACACGTACGTGGAAATGGCCTATCATACAATTGGTATATATGACCGGCTTAGCCTATTTGATGAGCTTTATTGTATATCAAATATTTTAGATGATTGTTGTGGGTTCATAATTATGTAATTTCAAAAAAATCTCATACAATGAAAGTTGCATTCACCATACTTGTCTGTTTTGGCATTATCCTTTCTTCCTGTTACAAAAAAGAGGTTGTAAATGATGCAGACCATAACCTTGCAAATGGTAAGCAGGAACAAATGAATGTAAGAACAATCAACTTTTCCGGTTATCAATGGCAGGTTCGTTCTACGGGAAATGCAAGGCAAGGTCCGGGTGGAAATTATTTTTCCAGTAATTCCCTGAATGTTTTTATTGATGCGAATGGAGACTTGCAACTGAACATACAAAAGGCTTTGGGTAAATGGGGATGCAGCGAAGTTTATACAACCAACACCACAGGCTATGGCAAATATATTTATGTTACAAAGGGTAATTTGGAAAATTATGATGAGAAAATAGTTCCCGGATTATTTACATGGGATAACTACAGTTTTCAAACAGATGCAAACAGCGAGCTTGATTTAGAATTTTCTAAATGGGGCGATGCAAATAAAAACATCACTACTTTATATTCTGTGCAGCCAACACGAGGTGGTGTATATAGTGAGCGGAATTATACACCGGCATCAAACATTATATATGATGCAAATGGTTATTCCACACATATTATTAACTGGCAACCCGATAAAGTAATTTTTGAAACACATACAGGAGATGATACAACTGCCGCAACGCTATTATTCCGCTTTGTGTTTGATGATACCAATCCGCCGCGTACAGCAAAAGAGGGAAATGCAACAAGCAACTCTGTTGTAATTCCCCATCCGCAAAGCGATACAAGACCACACATTAATTTTTGGCTCTTTGATGAAAATGGCGATGGCAAAGGCGATGCTCCTGCAAACAAGCAGAATGCAGCATTAGTGATACACAGGTTTCAATATATTCCTGATTAAAAATGAAATTCAAAAATAATCAGAGTGGGAAGAGAATATTATAAGGGTATTGGCATTTCATCGTAAGTTCTGCCTCCTAAAATTCTACCGGTTTTTTTCTTATTGATGCCGCCCCATTGCTTGAAGAAGAATGCAACTCCCTGTTCCTGACATTGCTGGCGAATATCCCACACCCACCATTCTTTTATTGGTCTGGCTTTTCTGCCGCTTTCACCACCAACAATTACCCAATCAATATTATGAAGATCCATGTTTTCGAGAGAACCAATTAAAGGCTCACAGGAAAGAAATTTGGTTTTTGCATTGGTGTATCGTAAATCATCAACACGAAATTTTACTTTTTCATTTTCTACAGAAACACCCATCCATATATTATTTGTCCAGTTTAATAGATGATGTAATTCTTTAAGCCTTTCACTCCTTTTGGTTAATATTTGATAAGTATGCTGCGGTGTATTGTTCATTACCTCAAAAACTTTTTGTATAAACTCAAGAGGAACTTCGGGATGAAACAAATCACTCATGGAGTTTACGAATACAACTTTTGAATTTTTCCATGTGTAAGGAATATGCAAAGTCTCTTCATGTACAGCAATATCAAAACCGTTTTTATATTTATCAATGCCCATTGCCTGCAATCGTCTTGTCATTACTTCTGCATAACAATACTTGCAACCTGCTGAAACCTTTGTGCAGCCGGTGGTTGGGTTCCAAGTCATTTCTGTCCATTCTATACTTGATTGTGCCATGTTATTTAATTTTTATTTCAATTCTTCTTTCATGTTTATCATCAATATAGTAACCTAAGGCTGGTTTACTATCTAAAGATTTAAAAATAATTTTATCAGCCTTCTTCAAATTGTCCAAAACCAATTTTGTATGCTTAGGTAAAAAGCCTCTTTCTAACCCAAAGTCAAAAAGTTCTTGATTAGTTACATTCTTTTTTATTTTCAAAAATTCCTCTACTTGTGAACTATAATCAACTTCCGTTATAGCATTAAACATAGATGTTTGTAACGGATTCTTTTTCACTTCAAATCCCCTACCCGATTGTTCATCAAATTTCCATTTTGAATCAAGCATTTTATAATATCCTGTTTTGTTATTTGAAAAAAAGAAAAGACAAAAGAAATTGTTATTGTCTCTTTCAATCATGAAAGTATCAATGTATTTAATACCCGTATAAATCTTAAACTCTTCTTTTACTGCATTGATAAATCTAATTTGATTATTCGCGTCTGGTACTTTATTGCCAAAAAGTTCTTTTAAGAATTCTTCCAATGGTTTGCCGCCTGAAAATTTTTCGTCTGTTAAAGCTTTATCTGCAAACCTGTACATAAAAGAAATAGGAAGGAAAAGTAGTATTTCAGTTTTCCCATTAGATAATATTGCCTTAAGCTTGCTAGGATTAATATCTTTATACCCCCACGGATCAATAAATAAAAGAGCTCTCTCATCATTTTTTAAAACTGATAAACGTTTATCAATTTCAGATAAAATTTGACTACTATCAAAACGTGTGAATTCAATATTTACATTTGAGGGCTTATAAATACTGCTTACAAATTCTTTAACTCTATCAATTTTAAACTTATTAATTTCTATTTGAGATTTACTGAAATCATTAAACCAAACATCTATGTTGGGACATGTTTGATTATTGCTGAAATAATGATCTTTGATGCACTCAATAGCTGCTACAGGACTACCTTTTCCTCCGTCAGAATAAATTCCTTCTCCTGCAAATAAATCATACAAATAGATCTTTTTAACGAATGGAGTTCTGTTTATAATATTTAGATAAATAGAAAAATATCTTCTAAAAAGTTCAACTTTTGCTTTTGAGTGGTCAAGCATTGCAATTTGAGAAGGTTTAGGTTTCAGCATCTTATTTTTTTTGATTTCAAAATAACAATTTTTATTGCACTCAAAACAACCTCCCCTGCTCTCCCGGTCTTCTAAACTTTGTGCAATCTAAACCCCATCGTTCTGCATTTAAACCATACAGCTTATTGTACTTATGAAATTGTTGCCGCACCAATTCACTTATTGGTCCTTCACCACGCATACGTACACCCCAGCGGCTATCATTCACTTTTCCATCATGAGCGTTCTCTATTAAATGCCATACTTTGTCTGCACGGTCAGGAAAATTTTTATAGAGCCAGTCATGAAACATAATTTTTATGGCACCATTTAAGCGGATAAAAGTATAGGCAGAAAAAGTTGCACCCCGCTCACTTGCCGCTTTCATGATGCGCTGCATCTCATGTTCATTTAAACCGGGAATCATGGGACCAAGCATTACTCCCATTCGCACACCTGCATCACTTAATCCTTTTATCAAATGCAAACGCTGCTTGGCGGTTGTTGTGCGTGGTTCCATTACTCTTCTCAAGTCTTCATTAAATGATGTAATGGAAACTAAAATGCTCACTAATCTTCGTTTAGCCATTTCCTGCAGAATATCCATATCACGCAGCATGCCTGCATTTTTTGTTATCATGCCAACAGGCTGATTAAATTCTAAGCACACTTCAAGCAAACCTCTTGTGATGCGAAATTTTTTTTCTGCAGGCTGATAACAATCTGTGTTTCCGCTTAAACCAATTGGCACACATTCCCATTTCGGATTCATTAAAAATTTGCGGAGAAGCTCAGGCGCATTTTTCTTCACTATGATCTTTCGTTCAAAATCAAGACCTGCGCTGTAGCCCCAGTATTCATGCACATTACGGGCATAGCAGTAAATGCATCCATGCTCACAACCCTGATAAGGATTCATGCTGTACATCATGCCCACATCGGGGCTTTCTACTTTGTTTACAATGCTCCTGGCATTTTCTTCGAGGTATTGTGTTTCTACATTTTGCTCCGTCCACTCATCAATGGCTTCTATATTTTCTTTTGTTCTTTCATTGATGAGAAAACGGTTTTTGGTATTGATTTGCGCTCCTCTGCCTTTTAAGTAAAAGTCTCCTTCATCTCCCCTTGCGGGGGAGGGTTTTGCATTCGGATTATGCTCCATGTTTTTCATGATTGAAATTTTTATTTTTTAAATTAAAATGACAACTAAAAACGCCTACGAATAAGGTGTCAGACATCTTTCAGATGTACAGACACCAGTGCTACACTAATAATAAATTTTTTGCTTGCCCCCTTTATCTCTTTTACTTGTATCAGCAAGCAAGCTGTTTTCAAAAACATGTATCACGCAGGTTACCACGCCCCACACATTGGTGCGGTCATCAAATGCCGATAAGTGTATATCAGAAATTTTTTTATTCGCAGCAGCGAGCACCACGCTGTTGAAATTTTTTTGTACCCGCCGCACAAGCAGCTCACCATCTATAATTGCAACGATGATTTTTCCATTCACGGCTTTCAGGCTGCGGTCCACAATAAGAATATCGCCGCTGCTAATCCCATCCTCAATCATGGCTTCGCCGTTCATGCGAAAGAAAAAAGTGGCGGGCTTGTTAAGAATAAGCTGCTCATTAAGGTCTATGCCGCGTTCCATAAAATCATCGGCGGCGGCGCCAAAACCGGTAGCATTTGCAGCCTGCACATCATGCTGAGAAAACTGTTTGGAGCCGGAATAACCGGCATTGTACATTGCTTCCCTTTTCATATAGAATTATTTTTTTTGATTTCGTAAGGAGTAAAAATTTTATTAAAATTAACTAAATTATTTAGTAAAATTATACTAATTTTATTGTCTGAAAAATTTTTTTTTGGGAGTACATGTAAAATATAGTCCACCGGTGAATGACCAGATTTTGTCATTGCCGGGTTATAGAGAATGTGAATTTCTTTTAGTGCTACAACCACATGAAGAATTATGGAATCACATTAAAAATCTTAAAGAAGAATTTGCAAAGCGATTTGAGTGCCCCATGGCAACATTTATCAAACCCCATATAACATTAGTCATGTTTCAGCAATATGAAATGATGGAGCCGCGAATTATACAACGATTGCAATTAATAGCAATGAGCCTGCCTGCTTTTAAAGTTGACCTAAAAGATTTTGGAAGCTTTCCATCGCATACTATTTACATTAATGTGATGAGCAAAATAGCCATCGTGAACATGGTAAAAGCTGTAAGGCAGGCACAGCGGCTTATGAAAATAAACAATGATAAAAAACCCTATTTTATTACTGAGCCACATTTAATTATTGCAAGAAAACTTTTACCCTGGCAATATGAAAAGGCATGGCTGGAATATGAAAGAAAAAATTTTACGGGCCGTTTTATTGCGCAAAGCATGTTGTTATTGAAACGCAGGCAGGGTAATAAGTCATATCAAATAGTTGAGCGCTTTCCTTTTC
This sequence comes from Chitinophagales bacterium, assembly GCA_038206235.1. Taxonomy (GTDB): domain Bacteria; phylum Bacteroidota; class Bacteroidia; order Chitinophagales; family Chitinophagaceae; genus JBBRBB01. The sequence goes on along the minus strand of JBBRBB010000011.1, from coordinate 62,436 downwards.
AAAATTTGCCGGTAGAAACTAAGCAAGGTCAATTGTTTTGAGAACGATAACCTTCCATTGTATTTTATCGTGATTAAATAGTATAGCTGATGCTGCCATCTTTCTCATCCTTCAACTGCACACCTATTGCAGCGAGTTCACTCCGTATTTTATCGCTTGTTACAAAATCTTTTTTTGCTTTTGCTTCCCTGCGGATGGAAATAAGCAGTTGAAGTGCACCATCTAATTTACCGGCGTCTGCATTAGTTTCAGCCTTCAATCCAAAAATATCTTCCGCATACATTTTCATTTTTTGTTGTATGAGCAATAAAGCTTCATTTCCTAATGCATCAATTGAAATATGCCTGTCTTTTATTCCATTAATTACAGGAACCAGTTCAAACATATTAGCCAATACTTTGGCTGTATTAAAATCATCATCCATAAATTCATCAAACTCTGCTATCAGTTTTCTGCAACGGGCATCAAGCTCATCGTCTTTTGCTTTTGTGTTTTTGCTTTCAACGTTTAGCTTCTGCAAATATTCATGGGCTTCCCATAAACGTTTAAATGCTTTGTGCGATGCCTGCAAAGCTTCATTACTAAAATCGAGAGTGCTTCTGTAATGCGATTGCAGAATAAAAAAACGAATCGTCATGGGAGTATATGCCTGCTGCAGCATGGGATGGTCTCCGCTAAAAAGTTCACTCAGCTTTATCACATTGTTATAGCTTTTGCCCATCTTACGCCCATCAATTGTAATCATATTGTTATGCAGCCAATAACGTGCGGGGGTTTTATGGTTGCATACAATGCTTTGCGCAATTTCGCATTCATGGTGCGGAAATATCAAATCCATTCCTCCGCCATGAATATCGAATTCATCTCCCAAATATTTTGCACTCATGGCAGAGCATTCAATATGCCAGCCTGGGAAACCGTAACCCCAGGGGCTTTTCCATCGCATGATGTGCTCAGTCACAGCATTCTTCCACAAAGCAAAATCTGTCTTGTTGTGTTTTTCATCCTGGTTTTCAAGCTCACGTGTTGTTTCAATCATTTCATCCAAAACCCTTCCGCTTAACATGCCATAAGGTGTTCCTTGTACAGAAAAATCTGCATGATATTTTTCAACATCAAAATAAACAGAGCCATTTACTTCGTAAGCATAACCATCAGCAATAATTTTTTCAATCATTTCTATCTGCTCAATAATATGCCCGGTTGCAATAGGCTCAATATTCGGAGTAAGATTATTGAATTGAATCATTGCCCATAGAAAAAGCTCTGTATATTTATGCACCAATTCCATCGGCTCTAACTTTTCAATCACTGCTTTTTTACTTATCTTATCTTCTGCTTCACGGCCTTCTTCTTCAAAATGCCCGGCGTCAGTTATGTTGCGCACATACCGAACCTTATAACCCAAATGCATTAAGTAACGATAAATAATATCGAAGGTGATATAGGGACGTGCATGACCAAGATGACTTTCTCCGCTTACGGTGGGTCCGCACACATACATACCCGCATAGCCGGGAACGAGGGTATTGAATACTTCTTTTTTGCGTGTTAATGAATTATATACTTTGAGAGGCATGAAGAATTATGATTGAATGATAAAATGATTACAATGATGAAACATGTTAGCTGCAACAACATATATATGCGGGAAGTAATTTTTTCATCGTGAACGAAGATAATTTATTTTTTTAAACTGATGTCTGCTATAAGCATCAGGTGGTCGCTTAGGTTTTCATCAATCATATCAAATTGCTGAATCAAAAAATTGTTATTGGGTAAAATATAATCAATGCGCAATGTGGGCGCCAATGCAATAAAGGATTTTCCCACCCCCAGCCCCTTTGCCAGAAAAGCATCCTGACGTTCGCCTTTTATGTGGAAGTAAGTGTATGAATTTGGAACATCATTAAAATCTCCGCAAATAACAGAACGGTAGGGTGAGCTATCTAATTCTTTCCTTACAATATCTGCCTGCACACCTCTTGCGGTAAAAGCATCCTTCATTTTCTGAAATATATTTTTTGAAGCTGCCATTGCATCCTTATCGTTATCCTTAATTTTTTCCATGTCGGCATAATCATAAATATTAAATGCAAAGGATTGCAGGTGTGCAGTATAAATTCTGAAAGTATCGCTTTGCTTTATCATATCGGCATAAATAATACTTTCAGCATATCTGCCAGGAAATTGTTTCTTACCGGAGTTGATGATTGGATATTTTGAAAAGATGACAGAGCCTGCTGTATAGAAACCATTCAGCCTGGAAAAATCGATTGCATAATAATAGTGAGGATACTCTTTCGTAAACAGGCCAATGTTATCTGCATCGCCTCCCCTTGTGTACGAATGATTAAATTCCTGCAGACAAATGATATCAGGATTTGATTTTATGATGGCATCTGCTATTTCAATTCTGTCGTGTTTCTTTTTTTCAGCATCATTGCTTAATCCATACATATTGCCAACATTCCAGCTAATAATTCGTATAGTGGTATCGCTTTTAGAAGTAATATCATTTGAAGAAAAATTTGCAGCGAATGCAACGCTTATTTGCTTATACCCCAAACAAAGTGTAATGAGCGGAATAAAAGAATACACAGGTTTGGCAATTAGCCAGAAAATAATTGCAAAAATGAGCACGATGATTATATAAGGAACACTAAGCCCGAAGAAACCTACAAACCACCACTGCTGCGGGTTAAGATAGGGTATTAATGCAGAGAGAAGAAAAATAAAACAGACAAGAAGGGTCAAAACCAGAAAAATTTTTTTTATGATTCGCCTGATAAAGCTGCGTGCCATAGCGTAAAAATAAACGATTAGAGTTTATGGAATATTACTTCCAGCAAACATCGGTAATCACAGGATAATGGTCAGATAATTTTTTTTCCGCTACGCTGCATTGTAAAATGTTGAGAGAGGTATCAACAAGGCACACATCAATTCGCAGAGTGGGTGATATTTTATAATACGTAGCGCCAATGCCAGAACCTTTTACCAAAAATGCGTCCTGCATATTTCCTTTCAGTATGCGATAGTTATAAGAAACAGGTGTAGTATTTATATCGCCGCAATAAATTTTTGAATATGGACTTTTATTTATGATGTCATTAATTAAATTTACCTGCTGCTGATGCAGCACTTCTGTTTTTGTTAGCTTATGCTGTACAGAGCCTTTCGTTTTAATGGTGGCTCTGTAAACATTTTCATCTGCTGTATATTCATCATACGTGACAGAAGACAACTCAAATGATGCGAGATGAGCAGTATAAATTCTCAAGGGTTTATTATTCAGTAAAACATCAACGTTTGCAATACTTTCATTAATAACCTTTGTTCTAATTTTTACTTTGCCGCTATCAAATAAAGGAAGCTTTGAAAAAAAAGCTACCCCTCCGCTTACCACTCTTTTGTTTGTTTTTATCACCACATCGTTTGAACAGAAATGATATTTGTATCCTATTGAATCAAGCTCTTTTTGTGCTGAGATTCTGCGTTTGCCGCCTTCCACACTTTTATATTCCTGCAGGCAGAGAACATCGGGATCATATTGCTGAATAAGCTTGAGCATTTGCACACGTGCGGCTGATTTGGGATATGACTGCGCACTTAAATCAACAAAGCTTTCAACATTCCATGTCATTATACGTAATGAGGAATCTTTTTTTACAGGTTGCCATTGTTTTGAATGCAGCGCAACAGTGTTGCCGAAATTATAATAGCCAAATGGAATTATCAATATCATTACGAATGCAAGCTTTCTTTGAATGAAGAAAGCGATGATGCAGAATATTAACTGGCAAATTAAAAATATAGGAAAGGCTAATGCAAAAAATGTTATGGGAGAAAAAGACTCAGGAGGAATAAAGGCGCTTGCAGAAGCGAGAAGATAGCTAAGCGATAACGTGATGCATGCTATTCTCCATATTTTTATAAAAATATTTTTTATGGAAGCAGATGCCATTAGAGTTCTTCCTTGCTGGCCTTATTAAGAAATTCTTTTTCTTCATCAGTGAGAAAGTGATACCCCTTCTGATTTATCTTATCAAGAATTTCATCTAATTTTTGCTGAGTGATATTTGGCGTTTTTTCATAAGGCTTCCTGGTAGCTTTGTAAAAATGCTCTTGCTTAAGAGGCTTTCTGATATGTTTTTTTTCGGGGTTAAACAAATTATCAAACCAATTGGCAAACCGCAGCATCCATGCGCCCCAATCGTTTCCTTTTCTTAATTGCTGTACATACAAAAAGCCAACTGCACCGGCTGCAATATGCGCCAGCGCATAGCCACTGCTGGCAGATGCCATCGTAGCAAAATCTATTGCCACAAAAATTAAGGTGAGCACCCATAAAGGAATACCCCCATTAAGCAGAGGAAATATTCTAAATCCCGGTGTTAAGGTTGTAGTAGCAATAGCCACAGCCATTACAGAGGCGCCTGCACCAATTAAAGGTTGCACTGAATTAATATTGGTTTGCATTGAAGGAATTAAATTCGAGCCGAGCAGAAAAAAACATGCGCCAAAAAAGCCCCCATAAAGATAAAGGGGTATTAGCTTATCATTTCCTGCCAGGTCCTGCAAAATATATCCGAAGCACCACAGCCATAATAAGCTGCTGATAAAATACCAAACATTTTCATGGGCAAACATGTAAAGAATCACAGTCCACGGTCTCGATGGAAGAGTTGAAAATTTAGCCGGCAAAAAAACATAGTCCGTTACCTGGTTATGAAAAAGCTGCGTACCGATGGCAACGCCGTCATTGCTGAGAAGATAAATAACCTTAACGAAAATCAGGGAAACAAAGACAACCGCATTGACAATAATTAACCAGGTTAGTGCATTGTTATCCTGACCAAGTAAAATTTTATTCCTTTTATTTTGCTCTATTGTAGGCATCAAAAAAATTATGATTCAAAATTGCAACGAAAAATTGGAAAATGCTATACTTTAACAGGAGATAGGGATAACATTTTTTGATAAACTTTTTTATCACCCAATATTTATTTTTTTAATAAAGCGTTCGGCGATTAGTCTTGTTCCAAAAATATACAAGAGCTAAACCCACCACTGCACCCGCAAGATGCGCAAAGTGAGCAACATTATCTCCTGCGCTGTTTTTAATGGCTGTGAATAATTCAAATCCTGCATAGATAAGTACGAACCATTTAGCTTTAAGAGGAAATAAAAAATAAATATAGATATAGGTATTTGGAAATAAATAACCGAACGCCGCCAGGCAGCCGAATACCGCACCTGAAGCGCCGATAGTAGGTTCATCGAGCTTTGCATTTACAAAAACATTAGAAATTTGTAATACGGTTTCTGAAAGGCCCGGGTTAGAAGGATTCTGCTGCCATTCATTTATCAGCTCATGAGATCTGGAGTTTAAAATGCTCATATCATGCTTCGCAGAAAATTGGGAAAATCCGTTCACTGTAAAATGTTGTGTCAACGCCATATAATCATTCAATAAAATATTTGTTCCGTAATACAATGCAATCATGTGACCCAAGGCAGCACCAAGACCACAAATAATATAAAAAGTAAGAAAGCGCTTAGGTCCCCAGATATTTTCAAGTACGGAGCCAAACATCCACAGCGCAAACATATTGAAGAAAAGATGGTCCCATCCGCCATGCATGAAAAGATGAGTAATGAATTGCCAGGGTCCAAACAAGGGGCTTTGCCAGGTATGCAGGGCGAATTTATCTTCTAAGCTAAAGCCACTGTGAGCAAGGGTTATTTGCGCCAGATAAACCAGCACATTAATTATGATGAGATTTTTAATTATTGTAGGCAGTATTTGAAAACTGCCCGGTCTAAATTCTGTCATGTAAGTAAAGTCTCCCTTTATAGGGATTTAGAGGGTTTTTATTTTCAACTGCACCACATTTTCTATATGATGCGTATGCGGAAACATATCAACCGGCTGAATTTTTTCTACCGAATATTTTTCGCCCAGCAAATATAAATCTCTTGCCTGAGTGGCCGCATTACAACTTACATATACAATAACAGGTGCTGCAATTTCGAGTAATTTTTTTACCAGCTTCTCATGCATTCCTGCCCGCGGCGGATCGGTTATAATCACATCAGGCTTGCCATTTGCTTCAAAGAAATCATCATTACAAATATCAATCACATCTCCAGAATAAAATGATGCATTGATAATATTATTCAGTTTTGCGTTTTCTTTAGCATCTGCAACTGACTCTCTATTTATCTCAACGCCAATAATTTTTTTTGCCTGTTTGCTTAAAAAAATTCCAATGCTTCCGGTGCCGCAATATAAATCATACACCGTTTGTGTTGCTACTCCCCTCTCTCCCGATAGCAATCGGGATGGAGAGGGATAAGGGGTGAGGGTTAGTTCCGCAAAATCTTTTGCAACACTATATAATTTTTGGGCTTGTTTTGTATTGGTTTGAAAAAATGATTTGGCGCTTATTTTAAAAATAAATTCCTCAAGCTTTTCAATAATATATCCTTTGCCCGAATATGGCTGCGGAGAAAGGTCAAGAATATTATCGTTTCTTTTAGAGTTGATGGTATGGAGTAAAGTAGTTATTTGCGGAAACTGTTTCAAGACAAATTCAAGCAATTGTATTCTTGCCTTTTCATCCTCATAACCAAAAACAAGATTCACCATTATTTCATCTGTGGTTGTCATACGAATGAACATGCTGCGCAGCCAGCCCGTATGCTGCCTGTAATCGTAAAACGAAAAATTATTCTCTCTTGCATACTCTGCAACTGCATTTCTTATTTCATTTGTTGGCTCCTGTTGTAAATGACATTTTATAATTTCAACTGCTTTATCAAAAGTTCCTCTTGCAAAAAAGCCTGCTACATTTTTTTTATTCTTTTCATTTATATCAATACCATTGTGCAGCATTTGCCTGAACTCATTTTCTGGAATATATTGTTTTGCAGAAAAAGCATATTCCAATTTATTGCGGTAGTATCTTGTTTCATCACAGCCGAGTATGGGAAAAATTTCGGGCAATTTTATTTTGCCAATTCGCTGTAAATTATCTGCAACCTGTTGCTGCTTATACTCCAGTTGCTTTTCGTAGGGAAGCATTTGCCATTGACATCCGCCGCACACACCAAAATGCTGACAAAAAGGTTGTATTCGTAAACAAGAGAATTCATGAAACTGAAGGGGAAAGCCTTCAGCCCAATCTTTTTTATTTTTATAAAGCTGCACATCAACTACATCGCCGGGCACTGTGTTTTCAACAAATATCACTTTACCATTTACTCTTGCAAGCGATTTTCCTTCTGCAGCATAATCTTCAATTAAAAGCTTTTCCAGAATTACTGGTTTTTTTCCTTTTTTCACAGCGCAAAGGTAGTTTTGAACTCAATCATTTTAATTCCAAATAATTTCATCTCTTGCAAATTATTCCCGCAATTTTGCAAACCATTTAGCTTTTACATCAGCTTAACAAAAACAAACAGAGATTGAAATATATTTACGCCCTAAATATGACACACCAAAGATTACTATTTATCTTTTCAATCTTTCTATGCACAGGTTTTTTAATCCCTCACATATCATTATCGCAGGAAACAGAAAAGAATATTGCTGAAAATATTGATGGATATCATATTCATATCGCCCTAAGCCCTTATAAAAATAACGACACTATTTTCTTGGCTTCTTATTATGGCAAGAGTAACCGCCTCGTTGATACAACAGTTTTAAATGAAAATGATGAAGGTGATTTTATAGGCCCAGAAAAATTGCCGCAAGGAATTTATTTTTTGGTGTCGCAGGAAAAATCTTTTTTGTTTGAAATCTTAATGGATGATGTGCAGCAATTCTCCATAAAAGGCGATGCCCGCAAACCTTCTGAATTAATGATTACCGGCTCGACTGAAAATGAGCTCTTCGCAGCCTATACAAGATTTTTGGGAATGATAAGCCCGAGATTAAACGCTGCGCAACAAAGCTTAAAAGCTGCAACAACAAAACAAGATTCTGCTAAAGCAAAAATTGAACTTAAAGAATTTGGGGGACAGTTAAACAGTTACCGCGACAGCATCATTCAAAAAAATCCCAATTCAATGCTGGCCACTTTTTTAAATGCAGCAAAAATTCCCGAATTTCCGCAGCCTGTAAATGGAGATTCGTTATACCCTTTCTATTATGTAAAAACACATTATTGGGATAATGTTGATTTTTTTGATGATAAGCTTTTGCGCACTCCTTTCTTTGATAAAAAGCTGGAAGACTATTATAAATATTATGTGGACCCCGCACCAGATTCAGTAATTAAGGAAGCTAACTATATGCTGCTTTCGGCAAGGGAGAGCAAAGAAATGTTTCACTATCTTCTTGGAAAATTCACTGATAAATATATTAACCCGGAAATAATGGGGCTGGATAAAGTTTTTCTTTTTCTCTTTGAAAATTATTATGCTAAAGGCGATACGGCTTGGCTTAGTCCCAAACAAAATAAATACATATTCGACAGGGCTTACAGTGTTATGGCCAACCAAATCAATGAACAGGCTGCACCGCTTAATTTAATTGATACAAGTGGCAAGCCCGTTTCTTTATTCGATATTAAAAGCCCTTACATTTTTTTAGCTTTCTGGGACCCGCACTGCAGCCACTGCAAAGAAAAAATTCCCGTTATAGATTCTCTTTACCATGCAAAATGGAAATCTCTCGGTGTAACAATTTTAGGCGTGAACGTAAATGAGAATGAAGAAGCAGACTGGAAAAAATTTATTGTTGACCATAATTTGGAAGGATGGCAGCACGCATGGTTTACACGGGAGCAAAGGCTGGCAGAGGAAAAAACAGGGCAGGCTGATTACAGGCAATTATACGATGTGCAGGAAACACCTACCTTCTTTTTGCTTGATGAAAAAAAACGTATCATTGCCAAGAAGCTCAGCCTTCAGCAATTTGATGAATTGCTCAGCACTAAACTTAGTAAACAAAATAATTAACTGAATCATTTTTCTTATGTGCACAAAACGTCTGCTGCTTTCTGCAGTAATAACCTGCTTTATTTTTTTGTCTGCATCTTCTCAAACATTATTCACTTACGGAACAAAGACTGCAACAAAAGAAGAATTTCTAAAAGCCTACAATAAAAATCCTGATACTACGAACAACCAATCGCAGAAACTGAAAGAGTATCTCGATATGTATGTCAACTTCAGGCTGAAGCTGCAGGCTGCTTATGATGAAAAGCTGAATACAAATGAAACCCTGCAGGCAGAAGCAGAAAATTTTAAAGCGCAGTTGGCAGAAAATATTATAAACGAGCAGGCCGACATAAGCCAGTTGCTGCATGAAGCTTTTCTGCGCAGCCAGAAAGATATAAAGCTTGCACAAGTATTTGTTGCAGTGCCCGCAGGCAGCGACACTACGGATGCGTACGCACAAATAAAAAGAGCTTATGCAGATTTGAATACAGGCAAAAGCTTTGAAGAAGTTACTGTTGCCTATTCAACCGATACTTCTGTAATAGCAGCAAAAGGAAATATTGGTTACATCACCGTGTTTACGCTGCCTTATCAAATAGAAAATATCGTTTATGGTTTGCAGCCCGGGAAATATTCAAACATTTATCGCAGCGGCATCGGCTATCATATTTTTAAAAATGGGCAGGAAAGACCAGCCACAGGTAAAAGAAAAATTCAGCAGCTTATGTTTCCCACTCCTCCATTTTTTACTGATGAACAAAAGCAGGCTGTTGCCAAAGAAACTGATTCGGTGTACAATCTTTTAAAGCAGGGAACTTCTTTTGCCGAAATGATGAAAACATATAACAGGGAAGATGATAACGACCCCAATGCTACTATAGATGTGAGTGTGGGGCAATACAACAGCGATTTTGAAGACCATGTTTTTGCTTTGCAATCACAAGGAGACATCAGCATGCCTTTTACAACAGCCTATGGATATAATATTATTAAGCTTATTGAAATACTTGCAGTAAACAAAAATGAAAGCGATGTAATTAATACTGCACATCTGCAGGAGCAAATACAAACTGACAACCGCCTGAATGTTGCAAAGCAAAAGCTCGCCGATAAATGGCTTACTGAAATAAAATATAAGCCTGCTGCTTACAATGCCGAAGACCTTTGGGCATTCACCGATAGTATGATACAGGGAAAAAATTTGCCAACTGGTTATAAAGGAATAAAATCAACTACCGTTTTATTTCAGTTTGAAAAACAAAAAATAACCGCAGACGACTGGATAAAATTTGCAGGCATGGCACGTGAATCAGAAGAACCTTACAACGATGCATCTTACAGCGATCTGATGAAAGAATTTGTACGGCAGTCTGCTGCTAATTATTACAAACAGCATATTGAAGATTATTATCCCTCAATTAAAGAGCAAATGAAAGAGTTCAATGATGCCAATTTATTATTTTCTGTAATGGACAATCATATCTGGAATAAAGCATCAGAAGATTCCGCGGGCTTAAAAAAATATTATGACGCCAATAAACAAAAATATATGTGGCAAGCTTCTGTTACAGCACTCATTGTTTCAGGGCCCAATAAAAAAATCATCAACGACATTTCAAATAAAATTAAAGCCAACCCTGCCGACTGGCGAAATATAACGAGCAGCGATAAAACCATTGTTGCAGACAGCAGCCGTTTTGAAAGCGACCAATTGCCCGTAAAGCAGCAGGTTAGTTTGCAGAAAGATTTTCAAACAACGCCTGAAAGCAATGAGGCTGGCGACACGTACACTTTTATTCACATCTTTAATATATTTCCGCAACCCTCACAGCGCAGCTTTGATGAAGCCCGCGGCATGGTGATAAACGATTACCAGCAGGTGCTTGAAGAAAAATGGTTGAGTGAGCTAAAGAAAAAATATCCGGTAAAAGTGAATGATTCAGTGCTTAAAACAATAGAATAATTTTTGCATCAGGGAATAAGTTTTAAGAAATTCAGATTTTAAAGCAAGTAACTGAAATATTTATCGTAACAATTCCGATGTTTACTCATTTCGATTTTTCTTACCGTATGTTTTTAAAAGATTTATATATAATGGTCCCTGTTTCATTAATCCAAAAAACATTCTAAGAGGCTGTTTAAATTTTTATCAAATGTTTTATTATGAGAAAACTTATCAGAAGGAATGAAGCTTAAACAGTTTATTCATGAATGTTACTGAACGTTTTTTTAACCTTAGTAAAAAAATAATCCCCACACCCCTTAAAAGCTTATTGCCTGATAAGGTAATAAGGTTAAAACCGATTGAGCGTTTTTCTACTAAGGTTAGTTGCACGTGTAGCATAATGTTTTTTTCTGGAATAAAATTTATCAAGTATTGGTATTACTGTGGATAAAACGACATAAATGAATCTTCCTTTTTTTTATCAGCCCAATATTATTTCCCATACTGCGGCAATTATATTAAATGAAGCAACCAGCCGTCATTGCATACAGGTGCTTCGCATGAAAAAAGGTGAGCAACTGCAATTAACTGACGGGTGCGGAAATATTTTTACCACTGCAATTACAAAGACCGATAAAAAAAATTGCCAAGCTGAAATTATACAAACGAAATGTATTGAACCTGCTTCAAAAAAAACATGCATTGGCATTTCATTATTAAAGAATGCAAATCGTCTTGAATGGTTTATGGAAAAGGCAGCAGAGATTGGTGTTACGGAAATTATTCCGCTCACCTGTCATCGTACAGAAAAACAAAACTTTCGTTGGGATAGAATGAATAGTATCATTATTTCTGCGATGCTTCAAAGCCAACAGGCGTGGTTTCCTGTATTACATCAGCCAATAAAATTTAAAGAATTAATTGATACACCGTTTGAAGGAACAAAGCTCATTGCACATTGCAATCCTTCTTCAAAAAATCACATCAGCCAAGTAACTGCCAACTACTCGCAGAGTCCTGTGGACAAACTGAAAACTGCAAACTGTAAACTTCTTATCGGTCCCGAAGGTGATTTTACACCTGAAGAAATACATCTTGCCATACAAAATAATTATCAGCCCGTAAGTTTAGGTGAAACAAGATTGAGAACAGAAACAGCAGGAATAGTAGCTGCCGTCTGGCTTGTTAATTTAAAATGAAGTAGTGTTTTACTAACATCAAATTAAAATTTGTTTCATTATATATCACCATATTTTTTTTTGTAAGCAATCAGCCAGGCAACAATATCATTATAGCTTCTTACGCCTTTCGGCTGATTATTCGCTTTTAAATAGCTGCCATAAAACCTTGTGATAATAGGCTCTAAAGGATTTTTATAAGAGTCTACAAATTTTCTGTATGCTTTCATGTCTGTAAGCACAAGTGTATCGAGCAATGAATTATTCTTTATAGCAGCAATGGAATCTCTTACGAATAATGCCTTGTTTGCGTAAGTATATAAATCAAAGTAAAGCGAGTATTGAAATAGTTTTTCCTGAGATTCTTTTGCAGCAAGGTAGCCAACAAAATTTGCCTCGCCTTCACTTGCATAGCCTATCTGGTGCGCTATTTCATGGCAGGTTGTATAGGGCAAAATAAATGAGGGCGGTGTTACATTCAATTGCGCCTCTCCCGTGAAAGGATTATAGTAACCGAGAAAGCCCATATAGTTTCCCAGTTTTCCATACAGCGAACTTTTTACAGAACGGTTTTTATATGCGAGAAAAGGATATTTATTATTTGCTGCTTTATAACACTGCTGGGCTTCTTCAAAAATTTCTTTGTTGGAAGTATATGAAAAAGAATTATTCCCAATACTTCTTCTTGCAGCGTTTGCCTTATTTATAATTAATGATGTGAGTTCTTTTAAATCGGTTATATTATAAGAATCAGGTTGCAACTGCAGTTGATAACTAATCCCAAGACGATAATAATTCAATCCCCATAAAAAATTAAAAATTATATATATCAATAAGATGCGGGAAACTAAAACTCCCAGCCCCTGCAAAAAACCGTTGCGGCTAAATTTTTTCCTTAGCAACAAAATTATTTTTATCAGAAGCCAGATAATTGCCATTGCATATAAAATATCTCCTGCACTAAAAGGCACCCAGCCTGCAAGCAGGCGCAGCAATTCTGCAATTTTCTGAAAAAATGTAATTGAATAATATTCCTCAATCCATTGAGGATACAATTGAATAAATCGTATCAGCAACACAAGCACAAATAAAATTGCAGCCTTTAACCATGTTTTTGCGAGAGGAGTTATTGACTTGTGTAACATGTTTTGCTTTGATAATATTTTACAATAATAGCTTCAATTATAGTTTTAAACGTTAACCTTGTTTAATTTCATTAAGCCTGTTTTTACTTTAATAAAGCTTATGATGCAGTTTTTGCTGCAAACCATTTTTCTTCTACCTTTGCCACCCCCAAAAAAATCTGGATATGAATTACCGCCGAGAGTTTGAGATAGCATTTGTGGGGCTTAAACCGGGTATTCATGAATTTGAATACAGCATTGATAATAAGTTCTTTTTACAATACGGGGAACAGGATTTCACAAACTGTACGGCAAGAGTAAAGCTTCAGCTTGATAAAAAAAATAGTTTTATGCTGCTGAAGTTTGATATTGATGGCGTGGTTGAAGTAAACTGCGACCGATGCGGCAATCCATTGTCCTTACAGCTTTGGGACGAATTCAGGGTACTGGTAAAAATGGTTGATGAGCCAAAAGAAATGAATGAACAGGAAGAAGATCCCGAAGTATATTATATTAGTAAAAGTGAAAGTCATTTGCATACAGAAGACTGGATATATGAATTTATAAATTTGAGCATTCCGATGCAGAAAATGTGTCCTGAAGAAGAGATCGGAGGACCTCAATGCAATAAGGAAGTATTGGAAAAATTAAAGGCGATGCAAAGTCAGGTGCAAAAGGAAAACAACTCTTTGCTAAAAGGACTTGAACAATTTAAAAATCTGAATAATTAATTCATAAAAATCTGAATTATGCCAAATCCAAAACGCAGGCATTCTCAACAGCGCACTGCAAAAAGAAGAACGCATTATAAAGCACAAACGGTTACTTTAAGTAAAGACAGTACTACAGGTGAAATACATGTACGCCATCGTGCACATGTAAGTGAGGGCAAATTGTACTACAAAGGCAAACTGGTTGCAGACAAAGCTCCCCTAAAAGCGTAATACTTACAAAGCACTCATCTGTATGAACATTGCACTTGACATGATGGGTGGCGACTTTGCCCCCCTTGAAGCAGTAAAAGGTTTACACTTTTATTTCAATGGCAAGAATGACAATAGTGGTGTAACTATTATTTGTATTGGCGATGAAGCCAGGCTAAGTCCGGTTCTCAGTAAGCATAATCTTACAAGTGCAAATATTCAAATAATTCATGCGCCTGAAATAATCGACTATCATGAATCTCCCACCAAAGCTTTAAAAGAAAAACCCAATTCATCGATTTCCATCGGATTTCATTTACTGGCTACAGGTAAAGTTGATGCATTCGTAAGCGCAGGTAATACAGGTGCCATGCTCGTTGGCAGCATGTTTATAATTAAACCTATTAAAGGTGTTCAAAGACCTACCATTGCTACCCTTATTCCTAAAGTAAATGGGGAAACATGTTTATTGCTCGATGTGGGATTAAATACAGACTGCAAGCCCCAGCATTTGGAACAGTTCGCAGTGCTGGGGAGTTTATATGCACAAAATATTTTAAATATTAACAAGCCAAGAGTTGCATTATTAAATATTGGAGAAGAAGAAGGCAAAGGAGATTTACTTTCTCAATCTGCTTATCCGCTTTTAAAAAATAACAACCGTATTCATTTTATTGGAAATACAGAAGGAAGGCATGTGCTGCAAAACCATTCTGATGTAATAGTATGCGATGGCTTTACCGGCAATGTAATTTTAAAAATGCTTGAATCTTTTTATGATATTGCCGAAAGCAGGCAGCTCGCAAATGATGAATACCTGCGCCGATTTCACTATCAAAATTATGGCGGCACTCCTGTTTTAGGCATTGCAAAACCGGTAATAATAGGGCATGGAATAAGTAATGATAAAGCATTCAGCAAGATGATATCGGTTGCAGAAAAAATGGTGGAAACCAATTTATGTAATTCCATTAAAGATGCATTTCACACTCCGCATTAATTGGGATATTTCTATTCCTAAGTACAAATTAATTATACTTTTTCTTGTAACCCAATATCTTTGTCGTTGTGCTCCCTCTTCTGGTAATCTTGGTTTTAATAGATTAAAATCTTATCCATTCAACCATCTTTATTACCATTTATCCAATAAATAAAATTTTTGTTTTTTAAATTAGCAATAATAAAATACTTACTATCAGCATTTTATATTATATTTACTATCATAGTCTGCAAATTACCTAAGAAAACTTGGTACTATATATTGCATGGTATTATAAAAATTCTTATCTTTGTGTTGTCAATGTAAATTTTAAATCAATAAAAGCTCCGGATTATGGATATTCAAAACACACAAAGCCAAATGCGCAAAGGAGTATTGGAGTTTTGCATTTTATCTGTTATTCGTCATGGGGAGGCATACCCAAGTGACATAGTAGATAAATTAAAAGGCGCCAACCTTAATATTTTGGAAGGCACACTTTATCCTTTACTTACGCGATTAAAAAATGCAGGCTTACTTACCTACCGTTGGGTAGAAAGCAATTCAGGCCCGCCCAGAAAATATTTTTTAATGACAGAAACAGGTCTTCAGTTTTATGGTGAATTAGAACGTACCTGGAACGAATTGGCAGATGCAGTAAAAGCCTTAACTGAAATGCCTGCAGAAATTATATTAACAGAAAACCCCCATCTTAACCAATAAATTCTCAAACAATGAAAAAAGTAATAAATATAAATTTCCAGGGCAGGGTGATACCCATTGAGGAGACTGCCTACGAAATATTACAGCATTACACTGAAAGTTTGCGAAGCTTTTTCATGAACGAAGAAGGCAGGGATGAAATCATCAATGATATTGAAGGTCGCATTGCCGAGCTTTTCAGTGAAGTATTAAAAAAAGGGAGCACTTGCATAAAGGACGATGATGTAAATGCAGTTATCAACAGCATAGGTCGCCCAGAAGATTTCGAAGATGATGAAGGAAAAGTGCAATCACAATTAAGCGGTGAAAGCAAAAAGCAAAGCTATAGCGGAGCAGAGCAGCAGGAAGCTTATACAACATCTGCCCGCCGTAAATTATATCGTGATGAAAATGATAAAATACTCGGCGGTGTTTGCAGCGGGCTTGCAGATTATTTTAGTATTGACCCTACCGTAGTGCGTATTTTATTTGTCATCTTTTTCGGTGTAACTTTTATTCCCTATTTAATTTTATGGGTAGCCATACCAAGCACTGCCACACAACAAATTGGCTCTGCACGCAAACGATTAATGAGAGACAGGGATGGCAAAATGATTGGCGGTGTATGCAGTGGTCTTGCTCATTACTTTAATGTAAATGTTTGGATACCACGTGTGCTTTTCCTCATCCCCTTTCTATCATTTGTTTTCCAGTGGCACAATTGGGGAATGTTCAATTTCCCTCATTTCATCAATCTATCTTTTAGTCCGGGCGCCACACTTATTTATATTATCTTATGGCTGATATTACCCGAAGCAAAAACTACTTCTGAAAAGCTGGAAATGAAAGGTGAAAAGGTCGACCTCACATCAATTAAAAATACAATCACTGAAGAAATGAAAGGTGTTCAGGAACGCGTGTCAAAATTTGGGAAAGAAGCTGCAACCACAGCAAAAGAAAAAGGAAAACAATTTGGAAATGAAGTTTCAGGCGTAGCCCGCAGAAGCGGCAGAACATTGGGTGATATCATTCTGCTTCTCTTTAAAATATTCGCCTATTTTATTTTGGCAGTTGTATTAATTGCGGTTGTGGGCGCACTGTTTGGAATCGGTATTGCACTTACCGGAATGCTACCGTTGAAAAATTATCTTATAAGCAGCGGATGGCAGAATGTATTCGCATGGGGTACGCTCATACTTTTTATTTGGGTTCCCGTAGTGGGCATTATTACATGGATAATTCGGAAAGTAGCGAGAATAAAATCTAACAGGAATGTTATGACTTATGTATTCATATCTCTGTGGACCTTAGGCTGGGTTTGTGTGTTTGGATTGATATCTTCTCTCGGTCATGATTTCAGCAGTCATAATAATGTTACAGAGCAAAACATCAGCCTAACAAATGCTGCAGTTCAAAAGCTTGAATTAAAAGCGCAGCCAATGAATAAATATTATAATTCTAATTTTTGGTTTCACCTTGAACCTTTTGCAGCCATTAATTCCGACTCTGTGTATTTGCGAAATGTAAGAATAAGAATTGTAAAGGCTGAAGGAGATAGTCTTTTTCATGTAAAAATGGTAAAGCTTTCTAACGGCTCAGGCAAGCAGGATGCTGACAGAAGAGCGTCAAACATCAACTATACCATTTTTCAAAAAGATAGTTTGCTTATGCTTGATAAAGGAATAGCAATAACACCTAACGATAAATTTCGCAATCAGTCAATTATAATTACAGTTGCTGTTCCCGTAGGAAAAAGAATTTTGATACATGAAGATGCAGGCTGGGGAAATTATGAGCATATACAATTTGGATGGAACGATGATAACTGGAATAATAATTATTACGATGAAGAAGCAGCAAACTGGAGAAGCGATGTGGAGTATGTAATGACAGCAACAGGATTAAGACCCGTGCACCCCGAAGATGAAGACCACTGGAATAATGATAATGAGAATAATGAAGCGCCTCAACGTTTAGAAGAAATAGAAAGACAAAAGAGAGAGCTTGAACGAGAACGAAAAGAATTGGAAAAATCTTTAAACAGGGATAGCACAAGAAATGATAGCAGCAAATACGAATACAAACAAGAAGTGCCCGCCAAGCCTGCAGCAAAGCAAACAGGGCAAAAACAGAACGGTGATATTACCTCTCCCGATACCTATATCTATTCAACTAAAAGATTTACTATGTAAGCTCGGTTAGGTTGGGAACAACTGGGAACCCTGTTCTTCTTTGTAAGGATGGGGTTCTTTTTTTTACAGGCCTCGGGTATCAGCAGTTGCAGTTGGCAATTGATAGTTGGCAGAAAAACAAAAAAATCGAAATCCCCGCCTGACCGAATCACTTGGGCAGGCGAAAAAAGAAACGTCAAACGGGCTAATTAATAATTTGAGAAGCCAGGAATAACTTTGTTTTTTAAAAAATCCCTGAATTCTTTTGTAGTCTTCATACCGGGTTTCAATATGGTTTACTTCAAAATCTGCTAAATATTCTGCGGGGATAAAAATCTTATAAGATTCTTCCGCAAGATTGGTTTGGCGCGGATGAGGCATCATATTTTTGTAACTACCATTGGCGATTTCCTGCAGCCTAAACCACAAACGGTTTATAGTTGGTATCGTAACTGTTTGAGCGGCTATCCTGAAGCCCCCAATGGCCAGTAAGATACAACGATTTATTACGGCTAAATATGGGGGTAGAGATAAGGACTTTTTCCTTTATCAATTAGCTCATTACTATTCATGGCATAAATTATTAATTAGCCTTAAGTTCCCGTCAAGAGATAAGCATAATTAATGCCTTTAGATTAATTTTGTATTCAATCATTTTACAATGCTCACACTGCCTGTTTATTTAGATTATAATGCAACTACGCCGGTTGACAAACGTGTATTAGAAGTTATGTTGCCCTATTTCACCACGCAGTTTGGCAATGCGGCAAGCAACAATCATATTTTTGGATGGCAGGCCGCAGAGGCTGTTGAATATGCGAGAGAAAATGTGGCTGCGCTTATTCATGCAAATCCACAGGAAATAGTTTTTACTTCAGGCGCCACAGAAGCAATCAATCTTGCCCTGAAAGGTATTTTTGAAATGTATGCAAACAAAGGAAATCACATCATCACTTGCGCTGCAGAGCATAAGGCTGTTTTAGATACTTGTAAGCATATTGAAAATCTTGGTGGCGTGGTTACTTATCTGCCCGTAAATAAAGAGGGTTTTATTGATGTAAATAATTTGGAAAAGTCTTTACAACCCAATACCATTTTAATTTCAATCATGTATGCCAATAATGAGACTGGCGTAATACAACCCATAAAAACAATAAGTGAAATTGCACACCGTCATAAAGTTTTATTTTTTACTGATGCTGCACAGGCTGCTGGTAAAACTAAGGTTGATGTTAATGAAGATGGAATTGACCTGATGGCATTCAGTGCTCATAAATTATATGGTCCCAAAGGCATTGGTGCTTTATATGTACGAAGAAAGAATCCGCGTGTAACGCTTGCTGCACAAATAGATGGCGGCGCACATGAAAAAGGAATGCGCAGCGGCACACTAAATGTGCCAGGCATTGTTGGTTTTGGAAAAGCCTGTGAAATATGCATAGAAGAAATGCAAAATGATAATACACAAATAAGTGCTTTGCGGAATAAGCTGGAAAAAAATTTATTGCAGTTGCCGGGCAGTTTTATAAATGGAAATACAGTGCATCGTTTACCAAACACTGCCAATATTTGTTTTAGCAGAGCAGAAAAAAATGAACTATTGAATGCCCTTAATAAAAAAATTGCAGCTTCATCAGGTTCCGCCTGCACATCTGCACTGCCGCAGCCAAGCCATGTATTAAAGGCTTTGGGATTGAGTAACAGCGAGGCGGGCAGCTCTGTTCGTTTTAGTCTGGGGCGATTTACTACGGAAGAAGAAATTGAATTGGCATTAGAATATATTGCTGAAGTTGTTAATAAAATAAAGGCAATACAGCAACATGCATGAAGTTTAGAGTAAGTAGTGTAAATTTGCCTTTTATAAATTTAATATAGAATGATTGAAACTGAAAATGGCATACTAATAAGTGATAAGGCACAAAAAAAAGTGCAGGAACTAATGCAGCAAGCCGGCATTGCAGCAGACAGTTCTTATTTTATAAGAGTTTCTGTTGTAGGCGGAGGCTGCTCGGGCTTAAGCTATAAACTCGATTTTGATAATGAGCAAAAACCTGTTGATCAAATTTTTGAATACAATGGTTTAAAATTGGTAACCGACCTAAAAAGTTTTTTATATCTTGTAAATACCGAGTTAGATTTTTCTGATGGACTCAATGGCAAGGGCTTTCATTTCAAAAATCCGAATGCTACCAGAACCTGCGGTTGCGGTGAAAGCTTTGCTGTATAATAATATTGTATACGCAATTGCGAAAAATAATCAGTACAATTATTTACCCGTTCAGATGCAGCCATTGGAAATTAGTTTTCCATTTTTTTTCCCTCTTTCATAATCCTTCATCAATTTTAGAAGCACGCCGTTTGTCCATCCAAATCCATCCTGCGATGGGTATTCGCCGCCACCTGCTTCTAAGCCCGTATCAATTACATTATATTTTTCCATCAGCTTGCCGGTGCGCTCATATACTTTTTTATTCAGGCTTATCCATCTCCTTGCTATTTCATGTGCAAGGCTCAGCATTCCATAATTTTCAAGCCCTTTAATTATTATGTACTGCAAAGGCGCCCAGCCATTGGGTGCATCCCATTGCTGACCCGTGGTGTGGAGAGTGGTTATTATGCCCCCGCGTTTTAATAATTTGGAATGGAAAGTTTGAGCCACATCTTCTGCCTGCTCACTGGATGCAATCTCGAAAAAAAGCGGAAACGCTGCGGCCGCAGTGATTGCATCTGTTTGCTTTTTTCTTTTATAATCATAATCAAAATAAAATTTTTTCTTTTCGTTCCAGCAATAATGCTGTATGGCTATTTTTCTTTTTTGAGCAAGCATTTTATAGTTCGATGATAAAGCATGGTCTCTTGATATTTTATACGCTTCTGACAATGTTTCTTCCAGATGAAAAAGCAAAGAGTTTAAATCAACAGGAATTATATCTGTGGTATAAATGGTGGCAAAAGAATCAGGAGTGCTAAACCACCGGCTGCTAAAGTCCCATCCAGATTCGGCTGCCGCTCTTATATGCCTGAAGATATCTTCTTTATCCGCAGATTCATTAGCCAGTTCAATATCTTCTTTATAAGCTTCGGCACGGGGTGTATTATTTTCATCCCAATATCTGTTAAGCAATGAGCCATTAGGCATTTTAACTATACGGTGAGCAGCATTATTTTTTTCATTCAGCTTGTCAGTGCCATGCATCCAAAAAAGATATTCTTTTTCTAACTGGGGTAAATATTTTACTAAAATTTCTTTGCCTTTTTCCTCACTCAACAACCTTATCATTAATGAAAAAAATGGCGGTTGTGAGCGACCCTCAAAATAAGAGCGGTTGCCGTTTGGAATATATCCTATGCTGTCAATAAGATAAGAAAAATTATCAATCATATATTGTATCATGTCTGTGCGCCCGGAAGTCTGCAATCCTAACATGGTAAAATAACTGTCCCAATAATAAATTTCACGAAATCTGCCGCCGGGAACAACATAAGGATAAGGAAGCGGAATTATTGAACTCTTTTCTCTATCCGGGATACGGGTAAGAATACTCCAAAGATGTTCAATATGCACCGTAACTGACCTGCCTGCCATGCTTTCAAAATCACTTGCATACTCTTTTGGCAGTTCAAAATTGTTGTTTACAAAGGTTTTCAGATCAAAATAAGGTAAGTCTTTTTGCTGTTTATATTTTTCAAGAATTTCTTCGAATGAGGCTTTTGGCAGGCAATCACAAAATGTTTTACTATCAGGAAAAACAGCTTTTGCTTGCACTTCGTGAAAAAGTTCTCCTAATGGATGAATGTTTTTTAACCGGGTCATATCTATTGGATTTTTATATTACTCAAAAAAATATATTTTCAATGATTACAGAATTTGTTGCCTGTTCAAAACAATCGCTCTGTCAAGGCAATTAAAATTCAATAGTAACAAGATAATGGCGTACAAAAAAAGATTACTGTTTTAATATTGTCCAATAACGACTTATTTCAAGTCTTTCCAAAAGCTCTAATGCAACTGAATTTTTGTTGCGGATTTTTTTTGAATTTGGTTGAATATAAAAAGCAAAATTATTAAAATAGCAATGGGCACCAATGAAAAATAAAATGCTGTTTGCCCGCTATAAGCATCAAAAATATGACCTGTAATAAGCGAGCCTGTAGTACCGCCAAGCGCAGAAAAAATAATAATTAATCCAGACATTAAACCATGTTTTGGTTTTGGCAGGGAACTTAGAATTACTGAATTTATTGCGGGATATACCGGCGCAAGCAAAAGCCCGATTAAGGGAAACACATAAGCAGCCACAGGTGCATTTAACCAGCCTGTAATATTTGTACCCGTTTCATTTTTGGCAAGCGGCATTGCAATAATCACTAAAAGTGCGGCTAACAGTAAACAGGCAACAAGTGTATAAAACCAATTCAGCCTTTTTAATACAATGCCTGCCAGCAATCGCCCTAATGCGGTTGAGCCTGCTAAAATGCTTCCCATCTGTATGCTTAGTGCTGTGGGCAACAGCAAAACTTTATTATTAAACGTGGGTAAAAAATTCTGTATGCTTTGCTCTATCAGCACATAAAAAAATGCAGATAATATAAAGGCAAGCACCAGGGGCTGAGTCATTAGCTTAAACATATCTGCAAATTCTGCTGACAGCGGTTTTCCCGCTTCGCTCTTTGCAGCAGACTCATCCAGTTTTGCAGTCAATAATAAAAGAAATGCAAGCAATGATAAGCCACCCAGTATATAATAAGCGGTAAGCCATGAAGTGGATTGAGGGTTTGCATTATCAACAAACGAG
This sequence comes from Chitinophagales bacterium, assembly GCA_038206235.1. GTDB lineage: Bacteria > Bacteroidota > Bacteroidia > Chitinophagales > Chitinophagaceae > JBBRBB01. Next base: position 39,663 of record JBBRBB010000011.1, on the reverse strand, counting down.
CTAAAAATAAAATAGAGCGAAAGATTACCCACCATAAAAAAAGATTCAATAAAATTCATCAGGCTTATATGTTCTTTTGAATCTTTTGTAATAATGCCGATAGTGCTGTAAACACTCATTTTAATTAATGCGAAGCATGTGCCCACGGCTACGAATAATAACTTAATCGCAAAAAAGCCGGGCACATTCGGTATTATAAAACAAACCGCAGATACAATACCCAATGCAACCAGCATAGCACGTTTATAACCAAAGCGTGTAATGTAAGATGAAAAAAGGAAAGAGGCAATTGCAATACTAATATCCTTGCAGGGATCTATCCAGGCGGCAGACTGTTTTGACACACCAAAATTATTCTGCACCTGTAAAATGGCAATGCCCGAACTGTTTAAGAGAATGGCAAAAACAAAGTAATTGAGAAAAAGAGAAAGCTTGATTCTAAAGTTGCTCATAACAGTGCTGATTCAATTACCCGATGAAAATACAGATTATATTTTAATAATAGTTTACCGTGCCCGGCATAGGTCATTTAACAGCAGTGTACATTATTTGCTGCACCAACAATTTCATCTGTAAAATTACCGGCAAACAGCTTGCCTGCTATGCCGGCGTGGTGCCATTTGAAACCACGAGAGGCATAAGGATAAAGAGCAAGAACCGGGTGCATAAGATGGTTAATAAAGAACCTTAAAAAAATGCTGTATCTCAGCGCCCTTACTGCCATAAAATACTACCCTGAATTTAGAGGTATTATGAACGAAAAAAAGCAGCGGGTAAACATTTTATGAGCATCCTTGCAATTACAGGCGCAGGCAATGGCATTTTCCAAAGGCTCGCCGCGCTGTGTCATACTAATTAATGCATTGAAGAAAAGTGATAATTCTGTTTCTTTTGTGAATTCACCTGCGTCAACGAAATTTTAAAATTCCTTTTTTTCACAGAGCATGAATCATAAACTGGCACAGTATTTTAAAGCATACAATGTGTTTAAAAAAGTATTTCATTTAAATTAAAACACATTTTATGAAAAAGAATATTGTAAAGTATTTATTGGCATTAACCCTGTTGTTTGGTTTTTCTGAATTAACTTATGCGCAAAAGATTTATGTAAAAGTGCAGCCAACAGCGCCGGTGGTAGTAAGACCGGCAGCTCCTACGCCTAATCATGTTTGGATAGATGGAGAGTGGGTAGCACGAAATAGAAATTATGAATGGAAAGAGGGTTATTGGGAAGCACCCCGCTCCGGTTATGTATGGGTACCGGGTCATTGGGTTGGTAGAAGACGGGGCTCTTATTGGGTTCCCGGGCGTTGGAGAAGAGTATAAGCCAATAATTAAATTAATCCTTAAATAAATCAGAATGTCGCTTCAAATGTTTGAAACGACATTTTTTATTAAGCATAAGAAATATTTTCTGAACTACTGAGGGATTTTTAATTTCCAGCCCGGCTGAATAAGATCGGGATTTTTAATAACATCTTTATTCGCCTCAAAAATCTGCTGCCAGCCAACACCATATTTCTTTCCAATCGTTGAAAGATTATCACCCTTCTGCACTTCATATTCTTCCATTCCTTTATTATCAGTTTCTATATTCAATATTAAATCACCGGCACGGTAATCGGGATCAATTTTATTATAAACATCCCACAATTGTTTTTTTACCTGTTCAGTGGAGGCCCTGCCATCAATATAGAGAACATTATCCTGTTCTCTTACCTGCAGATTAGTAACACCTGCAGCCTGTGCTGTGTTTATTAATTCAGCGTATTTGTTTTGAAGCATCATAAAAATTTATTTAATAATGACTAAATGATTTTCTACTTTCCTTGGCTTGAGAGAATTCAGCCTCATCATTAATTTTTGAAGCTCATCTCTTTTAATATTTCCTTCAAGCGTAATAATGCCGTTATCAATAGTTGCCGTTACACCCTTATATGCTTTTACTGTTTCATTTACTGCCGTTCTCAAAGGTTCATCTGCACTAATTTCTACCGGTGCTGTTATTGGAACCGGAGCGATTGAAATATGATTAATTACCTGTTTCACACCTTCCACACTTTTAGCAGATTCTTCTGCAGCAGCTTTACAGTTATCATCAGAACATTCACCACTTAGTGTAACTACGCCTTCATTCACCGTAGACGAAATGCTTGCAGTCAGCGTGTTTGCACTTAATTTCGTTGTTACCGCAGCCTGAATATCTGCATCCTTCGGCTTGCTTTTACATGAAAAAAGAGTAATGCTTGCAAAAGCAATAATAAAGAGTAGCGATCTTGACAAATTTGAAATTTTCATAATTGAATTTTTAAAAGATGAGAAATATTTTTGATTCGTTTATATGATTAACAACAATCAAATATTAAGTTCATATATTAATTAGAACGTTGATTAAATATTCTGGAAAATAAACCGCCGGTGCTGCTGCTCAATCCTCTTCCGCCACTTAACATGGATATGATAGAGCCTAATCCACCTGCACTGCCGGGCATCATACGATTGTTTGAAGAACCTCTGTTTCTGCTTAATCCGCCGCTGACCAACTTTGCCAGAATAATAGGGCCGGCTATGCTTAATAATCCTTTTAATAAACCGCTGCCATCAATCCCTGCACTTTTTAGTTTATCCTTTAATCCAAGAGAAGAAAGAAAATCAGGTTTTTTAATTTCATCAGCGGCTATAGAAGAAGAAGATGTTTTTTGAGTAAACTCATTCAGAAGAGAATATTGTTGTTGATTAATTTGCAGGTATTGAGCAATATGTTGCACATTTTGTTTTTCTTCTTCAGAATAATTTTTATCTAATTGGGCAAAGGCCATTAAATCTGCAAGCAACGAATATTTTAAATCGCTGTTTTTTAAAACATCCAAACAACGGTTAAGATCCTCACCTGTTAGCTCTTTTGCACTTTGTATCACAGCCTGCTTTTGCACAGGAGAAAGATTTGCAGAATCGCACAATGCAGTGATGTATTCAATCTCCTCTTCAGAGGCTTCTCTGTCTGCGGTGGCAATGGATGCTATAGCGCCAAGATATGCGCCTTTTTCTAAGTCGGTATGACCCTCAAGAATGGTTTCACTGTTTTGCATGTAATAAGTTTAACTGGAAAGGAAAAAAATTGTGCCAATGTGCTTGCAACAATGTGGCACACTCTTTTTATTTTTTTAAAAATGATTTTTATGATAAACCTCAAAAAAATAGCGCCCTTATTTTTAAGTGCCATACTATTTTGTGCAGCTTGTAAAAATGGTAATGATACAAATACAAATAATCACGACTCTTCACCAATGGGGCCGGCGCCTGATAATAATGCTGCAAATAATCCTTCCCTTGCAGATACCATGAACGATAAAACAAATACGATGAATACTGAGACCATGCATTTGCAGGATACTATGCATAAATAAAATGTAATATGCCGTATATATTTTGTAATAGCCGAAAAATAAGTTATATCTGAAAGATTGTTGTCCCACTAAAGACCTCAAACCTGTGCTTGGCTTGACCTCACCCTCGCCCCTCTCCAAAGGAGAGAGGGGCGCCTGAAATCTTTTGTCGTAAGATGTTCTGTCGATATTAATATTTCTTAGCCGGACAGTAGCGATTCCTAAAGATTAATTACTGTTCAATTTTTCGGTTAAGGTAACCTGAATAATCAGGAATTATGGATTCATAATCTGTATGCATGAGAGGAGAAGTAAGTATAAAATCTGCAGTAGCACGGTCGCAGGCTACAATTAAATTCCAGGCAATTGCCACTCTTAATAATGCTTTTACGTCACTATCGTGCGGCTGCGCCTCCATGGGATCCCAGAAGAAAATGAGCATATCAATATTTCCCGCAGCTATCATGGAACCAATCTGTTGATCACCGCCTAATGGCCCGCTCAATAATTTATTTACAGGGCGGTCCAGCTTGTCTTCAATCAACAAGCCTGTGGTTCCTGTGGCATAGAGTTCATGCCTGGCAAGAGCAACCTTATTATACTCTGCCCAATCAATTAAATCTTTTTTTTTATTATCGTGTGCTACCACAGCAATGCGTTTGCGAATGCCAAGTAAACGGACTGATTTCTTCATGTTATATTAATACTGATTAAAGGGAAAGGTGAACTGTATTGTGTTTATGGTAATATAAAGGAAGTAAGAATTTTAAAATAAGAGGTTAAGCAAAATAAATAAAAAAACCTGACAGGTTTGTAAAGCTGTCAGGTTTGTATCACCTTGCTGAATTCTTAAGAATGCGCAGAAGTGTCCCGCCAACAGCGGGAACGAAGCTCAATCAGGTTGCGAAGCCGGTACCAAAAAAATATTATTTCTTTACAATAAATGTTGTGTTATTTGAATTGCCATTCACCATTAATTGAACAAAATATAATCCGGGTAAAAATTTTGAAACGTCAATAGTTTTAGAATGAACACCTGCACTTACTTCTTCCTTTGATTGCAAAACAATTTCACCGGATGAATTAGAAACAGATAAACTAATATTGGACGGAACATCAATTTGATACTGCAAAATAGTTTTATATGTTGCAGGATTGGGATACAAGCTTATTTTATTTTGAATATTTAGTTCTGCGATTGCCTTATGCTTTAACGCTCGTGAAATTCCAAAATCACTTAAAGGCCTTTTCCAAACAGCATTCTGAAATAAGCCTGCAAACAAATAATTGTCATTAGCTGTAATACCCTGTACTGCATTATTAGGCTCAGGGTCTAATCCTAAGCTTGCATCAACAAAACTGTTCCCCTGATTTGAGGAGAAAAATATTCCTTTATTATTGCCGATGAAAACATTGCTTGTATCAACCACTTTTATTGAAAAGCCTCCCGTGCCAACGGGAATACCATTTCCGATAGAACTCCATGAAAGACCATTATTAGTTGACCTAAAGTTGCCAAAGAAACCGCCGCCATAAAAATGATCTATGCCATCGCCATCCAAAGAAATTATATCATCAAGAAAACTTTGTACGAAGGTCCATGTAACTCCTTTATTGGTAGAACGATAAATGCCGCTCTGAAAAGGAAAAACCCCTTCAAATACTCCGGCCACAGCCACATTACCATTAGCCGTTATAGCCTCACCTCCAATCCGGTCTCCGGTAAGGTTAGATGAGTGCCATGTAAGACCATTATTCGATGAATAAAAAAGTCCATTGGTGGTACCCAGCAAAATGTTTGAAGCGCATATTGCTAATGATTGATCACATTCATAATTTCCGGCTTGCTTATAAGGCAATCCAGCAGTAATATGTTTCCACGTTCTTCCATTATCATCTGAGCGATAAAGCCCATCTCCGCAGGTGCCTGCAAGAATTATGTTTGGCGCAGGATGCAGTAAGGCAAAAATACTTCCATTGGATAAAGTGTCCTGATTATTACGGGTGCCAAATTTTATCCATGCGTTTCCATTGCTTATTGAGCCATAAATACCATCACTATGGGTACCTGAAAGAATAGTATCGCCACTGGCAGTTAAAGCATTGTCAATAGAGGATGCTGCCGGAAAGCCTTTAATTGATTGGCTCCAGGTACTACCGGTATCAGAAGATCGAAAGACTCCTAATTCATCCATACCAAGCAAAAAAATATTTCCGCTTTGAGCAAAATAATTATTGAACCGCCTGCCGTCGCGTAAACCTGATGCAGGAATAGATGCCCAGCTTAAACCATAATCAGATGATGAGAACATCCGGTTTTCATCACTTGTGTATACTATTCCATTTGAAAATGAAAAACCTAACAGGCCCGAAGAACCCGTACTGCCAATAGCTAAAAATTTGCTCCATGTAATACCTCCATTATATGAATGAAAAACTCCGCCTGAAGCTGAAGCCAGCACGGTATCGCCAATAACCAAGAAATGTTTTATCACATAAAATTCCGTATTGCCCTGGTCTATAAACCATGTATTACCTGCGTTTCGGCTTTTAAATAAATAGTTATCTCCTTCTACTATTAGCAAATTCAAATTAGTTACATAGCACATGGCTAATATATAAGACGAGTTCAATGCACCGCCGTTTGCATCAGTCCATGTAATTCCCTGGTCTGCTGACTTGAAAACACCGCTGCCAATAGTTCCGGCAAAAAGGTAGCCTCCGCCAATAACCATGGCACTTACGAATTGGGTTCTGATTCCGTTGTTGGCCGCAGTCCATGTTAGTCCATTATCTGAAGAACGAAAGACACCTTCATCTGTGCCTGCATATAGGAAGTTTGAATCTGAAGTAAATGATAATACTGTTTCATTTTCCAGAGTCCTGTTTGCGGCCTGCCAGGTTGTTCCATGATTTGCTGAACGGAATACTCCCTTTGCTGATGTGCCCGCAAAAAGAAAGGGGCCATTATCAAAAAAAACATTTACGTTAATACCGCGTGGCCCTGCAGTTTTTGTCCATTGTGCATTCACATTTGGAATAAATAATAAATGCATTTGCACCAACAGAATTAAAACGGGTGCAATAGCTTTTGCGAAAGAAAATATAAAAGTTTTCATGGTAATTTTTTTTGTATTACAAAACAATAAGAAGAAAAATAAAGTTAGTGGATCTTTCAAAAGAAAGACTTCTGTTTCAATATATATAATGATGAAACCCTTTTTTTAGCAGAAAAGTTGCCTTTACTGTAAAATTATTTTTTTCTCTCTGTGTTTTCAAAAATTTATATTACAATACTTCAATTCTACATTTAGCCCATTAAAAAATTGTTATAAGCGGAATAAAACAAAGATGAGCGCTACAAAAAATATAATCTTCCGGCTTAATTTTGTTATTCAAAAAATTTTATCATTATGAAAAATATTCTATCTGTGATGTTATTATCATCACTTTTATTAATGCAGCTTGCTTCCTATTCGCAGGAAGATAAATCAAAGAGACCAAGCCCGCCTGCTAAAGTTACTCAAACCATCAGCAGCGGAGCCATAATTAGTATTGATTACAGCCAGCCTGCTGTAAAGGGAAGAATAATGTAAAGAAGTAGAACCTATGCCGGGGCAGGTTTGGCGTACAGGCGCAAATGAGGCAACCGTTTTTGAAACTGATAAAGATGTAATGATAGAAGGAAAAAAATTGGCTGCCGGCAAGTATGCTTTATTCACTATAATGAATGGCGTTGACTGGACTATCATCTTTAATAAAGTATGGGATACATGGGGCGCTTTTGATTATGAAAAGAACAAAGCGCAGGATGCTCTGCAGGTGCAGGTAAAGAGCAGCAAAAGCCCTTCCTTTATGGAACGCACGACTTTTACTATCGCCAAATCAGGGAAGGTTTCTTTACTATGGGGCGATATTGAAGTTGATTTTATGGCTCAATAAAAAAATAAAAGAGATTACAGGCTAACTCTATAAAACAAAGAGGATGAGTTATTTTAATAACAACCCCGTCCGCGTGAAGGAACTCTTATGAAAAGGGTTCCTTTATTTTTTATTTGTCCGTGTTATCAATTTTTATCAATTTGTATTCATTTTATAAGCTCTTCTAAAACCACCTTCAAACGATTACCCAATTATTATCTCACATTAACTGGCTGCATGTGATAGCTGCGGCAGCCGCTATTTTATTTTGGGCGCATTATGATATAGCCCGGTTTTATTCGCAAAACCCTGAGCGAGAATGGTAAATCTTAATATGAATAACCCGAATAAAAAAGGGGGATGGCCCGTATGGATGATTGACAGTTTATATTAATGATAATTACCTGCATAGGCCTTGCCTTATTGTACCGGCTAATTCCCCCTGGAGATGTTTTACATGCAGTAAAATTCGGGCTATTATTCGGCGTTGTTTTGGCTTAACTTCCCTTTTGCATATCTTTTATCTACGAGAGTAAGCCCGCAGGCTTATATTTTATTGATGGGCTTATCACATTGCAGGAATAATACTGGCAGGCATTATGCTTGTATTAGGGAAATAAATTTCTTTTTTGAGGTTTTAAAAAAAATTTAAGTATAGTGTTTGAATACTATATTATGCCATTATAGTATTTGAATACTATAATTAAGGTTTATAGTACTGCAATACTATATGAAGCTTTTACAGTAGCTGAACACTATAAAATAGTTTTATAGTATTATAATACTATATTTGTATTCAAAGGAATTTTATGGGGCTTAAGCTAAAAATGGCAGCAGCAATAACAGGAGACGTTGTGGCTTCTTCGCGATTAAATACATTAAAGCGCCGCAGACTGCAGGAAAAAATAAAACAATTTTCACAACTTTTCACAAAGCAGTTTCCTGATTTACAAATGCAGCAATACAGAGGAGATAGTTTGCAGGCTACACTTACCACCAACAGAATATTTGCCCTTAATATGGCATTGCAACTGCAAAGCCTGCTGGCAATAAATGGCATTAAAATAAGACTGGGAATAGCGTTGGGTGAGATAAGTTTTTCAAACACAGATGTAACAATATCTGATGGCACGGCTCTGCAACTCTCGGGGCCATTAGCAGACGAACTAAAAAAAAGAAATGATCTTATTGCAGTAACTGCAGCTAATGATGCTTTCAGTAAGGAATGGATAGTGCACAGCGCTTCGCTTAATTTTTTGATAGAGCGTTTAAGCGCAGCACAGGCCGAAGCATTATACCTGCAATTACAGAATTTAAAGCAGGAAGACATTGCGAGAAAATTAAAAATCTCGCAGCCCTCTGTTCATCAAAGATTAGAAGCAGCAGGGGCGCAGGTTATCGCAAGCATCGTTCAAAGATTTGAAGAAAGTGTGCCTTTATTATAACCTTTAATACTTCATGATATGCCGGTTATTTATCAATGGATATTTGCTCACTTGCTTGGCGATTTTGTGCTGCAAAGCAAGAAAATGGTGCAGCATAAAAAAAGACTGAAGCAACGCTCATGGATATTATATGCACACTGTCTTTTACATGGAGGCTTAATTTATTTATTCTCGCCTGATAAAAGCTTATGGCTTATTCCTGTAATTGTTGCAATCAGCCATTTTATTATTGATTTATGGAAGCTGTATCGAAAAGATTCTGCCCTGGTTTTTGTTACAGACCAGTTGTTGCATATTTCGGTTTTGTTTGTGTTATGGTTTGTGTATTATCAACCGGGTAATTGGTGGCAGCACAAATGGCTGCAGCTAATTGCTGATAAAAACATCTGGATAATTGCGGCAGGTTATATTTTCATCATCTTTCCCCTGGCGCAAATTGTTGGCTTTGCTACGCAAAAATGGCGTCACGAAGTAGAAATTCACACCCCGCATTCGGCAATAAGCTTAAGCGAAGCAGGAAGATGGATAGGCATTTTTGAAAGAATACTCGTTTACACATTCGTAGTTACAAATCATTTTGAAGGCATTGGATTTCTCATTGCTGCCAAATCAATTCTGCGCTTTACTGATATTAAAGGAAATGATATGCATAAAGAAGCGGAATATGTTTTAATAGGAACACTCATGAGTTTTTCTGCATCAATTATAACAGGCATTTCAGTAAATATTCTGATGCAATAACAGATTTCGCCTGCCCCACTAAGTTGACGCCAATGCGATAACTACTTGGGCCGGCCTCAAAAAAATATAGTTCTCTCAGCATTGTATTAAACTGTGCAATAAATTTTTTGGTCCCAGTCTTCCAAAGGATTTCGCAGATTGATATTAGCCTAAATGTGGAAAATCACATACCCTTATGTGGAAAATGACATTTTTTATTGTTGAAAATATTTATAACCTTGCTGTATTAGCGTTTCAATTTTTGGAATAAACCAACTCCCTAATTAGCAAAAATCATATGCGTTTTATCCTAACCCTCATAACAACTAATCCTCAACCCATTCTCACCCTTAATTATCAGTATCCCTTATCATCTGCTATTTATAAGATCATACAAAGGTCTGATGAAAAGTTTGCTGCATTTCTTCATAATACTGGCTACGGCGAAGGATTCAAAAGCTTTAAATTCTTTACTTTCTCTGACGTAAGAACTCCATTCCGTATTTATGGCGACCGTATGCAACTACTAACTGATAAAGCTGAAGTAACTATATGCTTTCATGTACCCGAAGCTGCAGAAAATTTTATTAAAGGATTATTTATTCATCAGCAGCTTGATATTGCAGATTACAAAAGCAAAGTCTCTTTTCAGGTGCAGCAAGTAGAGAGTGTGCCCTCATTTTCTGCAAGTTCTTATAATGATTATGTTACTGTTGTATTGCAACCATTATCTCCTTTAGTTACAGGACGCAAAAATGAGCAGGGGCATTATGATTATCGCTCTCCTGTTGACAGTGATTTTACAGATTGCTTATTGCATAACTGGTTAGAAAAATACCAGGCTGCTAATGGTGTTGGTGAAAAAAAGCTGCACGAATTAAAGGAAGGAACAAAAATAAAAGTTCAGCGATTTGCGCAACCACCCAAACAAAGATTGATTGCTATAAAGCAAGGTACGACTGCTGAAACTAAGGTAAGAGGTTATACAAAGTTTGGATTGCAGGTAACTGCGCTAAAAGAAATGGTTGAGTTGGCGTTAAATGCGGGGTTAGGATTGCATAATGCACAGGGGATGGGGTGTGTAGGGGAAGGTTAAAGAAGCAAACAAATTATTTATGAGTTTAGATACAGTTTTAAAAATAGGAAGAATATATCGGCAATCTAAACAAGGGTTAGAACAGCACAGGTATATTAAATCAATTTGGAAAGATGCGGAAACATTTAAAAAGAATAAAGATAGAAAAGGCGTTGCTATCGAAACTATCTTTTACAATTTGCCTGTTATAAATAAAGGAGAAGAAGTTGTTTTTGATTTTGATGATCTTTCTATCATTACAGATGAGGATAAAAAAAAGTCGTTAAGATATTTAAATTTCAAAACCTCTGATAAGGATTCTGAGAAAAAATATCTCTTTGGTGATTTAATTTATTGCAACTATATAGATAAGAAAGGTGCTGAAAGGGAAACTGGAAATTATAAAATGGAAAAACTTACAAAAGGAAAAACTAAGACAAGTTCTTTTGGTAGAGCAAGGGAAGATGCAAAAAGTATAGAAACCACATTTATTGGAATATTTAGAAAAGCTTTTGAGAAATATTTATCTGAGATTGAGTTATTACTTTCAAAACATCCTGCTGTAGTAATTCATTTTGCTTTTGAAAATGATAAAATGTGGTGTGAGCCTGATACGTTAGACTTAATTAATAGTAAACTTATAGAAGGTTTTATACTTACCAATTTGTCAATTCAAAAAACAGTTTTAGATAAATCTCTTTTTAAAACGATTAGTTCTGGAAAACCTGATTCAATCGGTGGTGTAACCCCTGGTTTTTCTGAGGATAATTCTTATAAAATAAAATCATTTGACTCATCCGAAGATGTTATTGATTTGATGTACGGCGTAAGCATTTCTGAAAAAACACTTATTAATGTTCGGGATATAGGAATTGTTGTTTTACCTAATGGTGAAAATTTGAATGCAGATGTTTTAGATAGATTTTACGGTAAAAAAGGGTTACAAGAGTTAACAGAGGCAGAAGCAATACTAAATGAAGAAAATAAGAATGGCTCAATAAACAATAGTGATACTGATAGTTTATTTGTTGATCTAACAGAAAATGAATTACCTGACAATGTGAAATATGACATTGTATTTATAAAACCTGCAGGCTTGCCTTCTCCTTCAATAGATCTGCTCGAAATATCAAGTATTGAAAAAAGTTTTCTGCGCACTATTCATACGAGAATAGAGAATGAGAAAAAAGCACTAAAACAAGAATCGAATGTTACTTTAAGTAAAACTAAACTTCAACCTAAGTATGATATCAAGGCAAGCTTTTTAGAGATTTTAGGACAAAAAGGAAAAAATCAAAAAAAATATTCTTTTCACTTGCTTAAAGTCTTACCTGAAATATATACAGACACATACTACCAAGACCCGGTTTTGTTACCCGCTTTTATTGAAAAAATAGAGCGCAATATTCGTGATGATTCTACCAACTTTAATGTATTGAAATATGATTTTTATTTTCTTACCAGAATACAAAAACAAAATAATATGCAATCAATTACTGAATCTAAAAGTTATTCAATAGGTAAATCACTTGGAACAATGGCTCGCCCTTTTGCAGCCTGGCGGGTGGACTGCCCAATAAAATCGTTTGAGAAGAATTATGTAGGTAACCTCACCCGGCGAATTGGCGACTTAAATGATCTTACTAAGTTTAGCAACTTCCTTAATGAAAAACTAACCATTCATGAAAAGAATTATAAAGATGTGCAGGAAGCATATTTAAATCTTATAACAAACATCAAAGCATTAGGAGTTGAAAAAGAAAAGTATGATAAAAATAACTGTGCTCTGGGCTTTTTTGAAAGTTATTTTTCGAATTAATTACTCACCACTTAAATAATAATAAAATGAATATTGTAACGGAAAAATCAGAAATTTTATTTCTGTATGAAACAAAATATAATATCCCAAACGGCGATCCATTTACAGGTGAACCTCGCTATGATGAAGAAACTAAAAAGGCATTAGTGAGTGATGTACGCTTAAAAAGGTATATCCGGGATAACATGTATGCAAATGGACATCCTGTGTATGTAATCAATCCTGATCTTGATAATAAAATGACATCAGGGCAAAGATTTAAGGCATTATACGAAGCTAGGTCTGACAAGAATTTGAGTCCAAGAGATTTTGCCTTTACTCTATCCGATGTACGCATGTTTGGTGGAGTTATGGCTATTCAGCAAGATAAAAAATCTAAAGGAAAAGCAAAGAAGGAAGATGCTGAAAGCGATGAAGCAAATACAACTGAAGGTACTGTAGGAGCTTTCAACGTAACAGGCGCAATTCAGTTTGCAATCTTGAATCCTTCGCTCAATTCTATTAATATGATGATGAATCAACGCACATCAGTATTTACAAGTGATGAAAAGAACACACAAGGTGCCATAGCTACCCGCTATATTGTGCCTTATGCTATTATACAAGCACATGCCTGGATAAATCCTTTTAATGCAAAGATTACAAAACTTACTCAAGAAGATGTAAGCCTTATGTTCAAATCTTTATGGAATGAGGTCAATTCAAAGAATACCACCAGTAAAACAGACCAAAGTTCTTTATTGCTTTTACAAATTATTTATTCAGATTCAAATGATAAATTATACGGTGCAGACCGATTTGTAAAAATTCAGAGTGATAAACAGGATGAACAAATAAGAAGTTTAGAAGATTTCAAGTTTGATTGGAAAGGATTAAAAACGACTTTGGATTCACCTAAGGTTAAAGCCATAAGGTATTATACTGAAATAGGAAGTCTTGAAGCAGAATTAAAAAGTTTAGGTTCAGATAAACTTGAAAAATTAGCATTCTAATATATATGAAAGCCATACAATTCACTGTTAAAGGCAATTGGGGTCATTTCAGAAAACCTGAGACAAATAACAATCCTCTATCACACGATTTTATTACTAAAACTGCTTTAATCGGATTGATTGGTGCAGTTACAGGAAAAGAGCGTAAGGAAATGAAATTGCTTTTTCCAAAACTTTCAGATGATTTAAAATATGCAGTACAAATAAATAATGCCGTACGAAAACAATCCTGGGGTTTTACATTTCGTGGAGTTTCTGATGCATATAAACAAGCTCCTAAACAAATGGAGATTATTCGCAATCCTGATTACTTAATAACGGTCGGGTTATTTAATGATAATTCTCAAGACGTTTTTTCTGAATTTAAATTTTCACTTCAGAATTCAAAGTCAAAATATACTCCGGTTTTAGGACTGCATAATTGCCCTGCTGATCTGCATTTTGTAGAAGAAGGCGAACTTATACAAAAACACTGCGAATTTGAAACTACTGGTTTCATATCAACAACACATAAAGCGAAAACTTTTTCAAGATTAGGTTTTGAGAAAATACCAACTTACCAAAATGATGATTTTTGGAATTTGCCTGAAAAATATATACAGGTAGTATATCCTTCTGAAAGCAAGTCCATAATAGCCGAAGGAGAACATTACATTTTTAAAGACCAATCCAATTGGTTTTTGGTATGAATTATCATTCGCATCCAAACAAACTTTTAGAAGTACATATCGAAGGTGTACTAAGTAAAACCCAAAAACGCACTAAATTAAAAATTGCTGAGGTAGCTGTTTTGTTTCATGACTTAGGTAAAATCAATCCAAATTTTCAACAGAAAATTGATAAAAAAAATGAGAATAAGACATTGGGGTATAGTGAGCATTCTTACTTATCAATGTATGCTTTTTTATGTTTTTTAGATAGTAACAAGTTCTTCATAAAAAACGGCTTGGACAATGATTTTATAAGAATCAAGCAGATAATTGCTATAATAGCAAAACATCATGGCAACTTACCAAATTTTGAGAGCATATTAAGTCAAGAAACTTTGACAAGGTTAGAAACCTTTATAAAGTCCAATCCTGTTTTACCTATTTCGGATTTTTATGAGACTAAACTTTTACAAAGACACCAAAAATTTGAGATAAAATGGAATGAAAAGCTACTTCAACGATTACCGAAGTTTTTCGACAGCGATTTTTCCAACTGGAGAAATGATGCTCTTACATATTTTTTGGATACTCAATTTGCCTTTGCTTCATTAATTGAAGCAGATAAAAGAGATGCAGGAGATAATGAAAATTATTTTCTTAACGAAACTATTAACGATTCTGTCAACAAATTACAGTCATCTTTAAAGTTTGTTTTTAATAATCTTTCTCAACAAACACTTTTAAATAAATTAAGAACTCAAATCAGGAACGAAGCACTCGCTGGTTTGCAAAAAGGCTTAAAAACTGGAAGCCGTATATTTAGCTTAACCGCCCCTACAGGTGCAGGCAAAACTTTTATGCTTCTTGCATTAGCTTCTGAAATTCAAAAAGCACGTATTGATTTTGGAATCCTTTATGCATTACCTTTTTTATCAATTACCGAACAAGTAGAAGATATATGTAAAAAGAAAATTTTTGATAAAGCTGAACAAGTTCTTTCAATCAACTCAAAAGCTGTAAATGAGCGAATTCAAAATATACAGGAAGATTTAGAAACAAATCAAACAGATAAAAATTTAAAAAAGTTGCTTGAACAAGATTTTATTGCACAAACATTCGATCATCCTTTTGTAATTACCACGTTTGTGCAATTTTTTGAAACATTAGTCAGTAATAAAAATTCAACGTTGTTGAAGCTTTCAAATTTTAGTAAACGCATTTTTTTAATTGATGAAATACAAGCTTTACCCCCAAAGCTTTATATTTTTTTTGTAGGGTGGCTTGAAGCATTTTGCCGCAAATATGATGCTTATGCAATTTTATCAACAGCTACGATGCCAAATTTCTCAATTAAAGTCAAAAAATATTTAAAAGAAAATAAGAGAGCAGATTTGCTTTTTAAACAGTTTCGTGAACCACTTCAGTTAGTGGATGCAAAAAAGTTTTTTAATGAGGAAGTATTCAATCGATACTCCATTCAACTGATAAATGAAGATAATTTTTCCATCGAACAACTTGCAAATCATGTTGCTTTACAGACAAAATCGTGCTTAGTTATTTTAAATACAATTAAAGACACTAAAAAACTTTATAGTTTTCTAAAAAACAACTCACACGTTTACTTATTAAATACGCATTTTGTACCGGAAGATAGACGTAAAAAGATTAAAGTAATAAAAGAATATCTTGAAACAAATCAAAAAGTAATACTTATTTCAACTCAACTAATTGAAGCCGGAGTAGATATTGATTTTCCCATAGTTTATCGTGATTTATGTCCTTTGCCAAGTTTGATTCAAAGCGCAGGGCGTTGTAATCGCAATAAGCTATCAGTCATTGGAACGGTTTATTTTTTTCAATTAAAAGATGAAAATGGTAAAAGTAGTGCAACCTTGATCTATCGAAATGAAGCGAAAATTTTTTTAGAATTTTGTAAATCAAATATTAAGCATGATATTAAAGAGAAAGAATTATTTGAAGTTCAGGAACAATTTTTTAAAACAATAGCCGAAAATCTTTCGATAGGAGAAGTAGATACTGAATTTAATATGATAGAATGTGTAAATAAAGCTGAATTTGAAAAGCTTGGGCAATTCAAACTAATTGAAAAAAAGATATTCGGTGAGGAATATCAATATTATGTTCGTAGAAATAGGAATGATAAAGATTACGAAAAAGCTGTTGACACTATGAAACTCATGATGGCAGAGAAAGAAAAAGATTATAAAACTTCAAGACGTTACAAAATTGAATTGAATGAGCAATTAAAACTATTAGCAGACCGGATAATAACACTTCGTTTGTTTGACGATACAAATATTCCTTTAGCATGTAATGAACCCGAATACTTTGAAATAAAAGTGTTGGCTGATTTATCGCTCTATTCATTTGAGGAAGGTTTAAATCATAATTCAACAGAAAACAGCTTTCTATGAATGTTACAGGCACACTTGTTTCTTATTATCACTTTTGTAAGAGAAGAATGTGGCTCTTTGCCAACGGCATAAATATGGAGCACACTTCCGACACTGTAAGTGAAGGCAAATTGATTCATGAAACTTCTTATCCGCAACGTGCAGAGAAGTATTCAGAAATTGAAATTGGTGGCAGCAAGATTGATTTTTATGATGCAAAGAATAAAGTAATCCATGAAATAAAAAAGAGCGACAGCATGGAGGCTGCACATGAGTGGCAGGTAAAATATTATATCTGGCTGCTGGAACAAAACGGCATTGAAGGTGTAATTGCAACACTTGAATATCCAAAATTGCGTGATACCAAACAGGTACTCTTAACCGAAGAAGATAAAACTTACCTGCAGCAGGTAACTGAGAATATTCAGCAGTTGGTTGACAATGATACATGTCCGCCGCGCATCAACAGCAAAATCTGTAAGCAATGTTCATACTATGATTTTTGTTATGTAGAGGAGATATGAACGGTTTAATGCATATTCTGCAGATAAAAGGAATGTGAGGCAACAATGTTTAACCGGAGTATCAAAAGCAGGTATCAGAAAAATAAAATCATTAAAATTAATTCCGGGTTCAAAAAATGAAAAAATCTTATTACCTCTTCAATCCCGGTCGCTTAAGCCGCAAAGACAATACGCTAAAGTTTACGGCTGTTGATGAAGATGGCAATGAAGGTACGCCCAAATATATACCCATAGAAAGCGTGGATAACCTGTATGCGTTTGGCAGTTTGGATGCAAACAGCGCCATGTATAATTTTTTGGGTAAGGAACAGGTGAGCGTTCATTTTTTTGATTACTACGAGCACTACACCGGTTCGTTTATGCCAAAGGATTATTTGCTTAGCGGCAAGGTACTTATTGCACAAACAGATGCTTACATAAAGCCAAAGAAGCGTCTGGCTATTGCGCAAAAATTGGTAGAGGGCGCTGCTTTTAATATGCTGAAAAATCTCAGGTATTATAATAAGCGTGAGAAAGAAACAGCCGTGCAGATAGCAAGAATTGAATCATTGATGGAGCAAATACCATTCACGCAGGATAACGAAACTTTAATGGGTATTGAAGGCAATATCCGCATGAGCTATTATGATGCTTTTGGTGTTATCATAAACGATTTTGAAATGGGTAACCGCACCAAACAGCCGCCGGGTAATGAAGTGAATGCGATGGTATCGTTCGTAAACAGCATGTGCTATACGCTGTGTCTCGATATGATCTATCATACACAATTGAATCCCACGATAAGCTTTTTACATCAGCCCGGTGAACGGCGTTATTCACTTGCCCTGGATATTGCAGAAATTTTTAAGCCGCTGCTTGCAGACAGGCTGATATTCTCACTGCTCAATAAACGTCAGATACAGCAAAGCGATTTTGACAGTAAGCTTAATAGCTGCTTGTTAAAAGATTGTGGTCGCAAAACTGTAACAAAGGCATGGGATGAAAAACTGAATGAAACTATTAAGCACAGGTCCCTTGGTCGCAACGTAAGTTATAAGCACCTGGTAAAACTTGAATGTTATAAGCTGGCAAAACACGTATTGGGAATGGAAGATTATAAACCTTTTAAGGCTTGGTGGTAATTTACAAAAAGATAACTTGAATTGGAGTATATTTTTGATACAAACTGTATTAGCCTGTATGAACATCATTACCTGGAATTTCGTTTAACGTTTGAACACTATTAAACTTTCTGTTTAATATGTATGTAATACTTGTTTACGATATTGAAGAAAAGCGTGTAAGCAAAATGCTGAAACTGTGCAGGAGATATATGAACTGGATTCAGAACAGTGTATTTGAGGGAGAACTGACAGATGTAAAACTGAAAGAGTTGCTGCATGCGGCAAAGCAAATAATGGATGAAGAAAAAGATAGTCTTATAATATTTAAGAGCAGGCAGGAAAAATGGCTGGATAAAGTAGTTGTAGGAAAAGAAAAAAATGAGATCAATAATTTCATTTAGTTGTCGAAGTAATGAAATTGAATAGGATCAGATCTCTTTTAATGCCCTAAAGTAAGTGAAAAACGTTGCTGACAGTCTTTTTAGGAGTTGTCGTTCCCCACTATAAATTTTATTATTCATCTTCGACTACAAAATTGAACAGAATACAATATTTTTGAAATTGCAAAAGCTTACAAGTAAAGCAATTGCACAAGCCTTTAAAACGACTTGTAATCGTATCATTGAGGAATTGAAATAAAATTAGATGCAAAAACCCTAAAGAAAGAATTAGACTTGTAATCGTATCATTGAGGAATTGAAATCAGACAGACACGGATTCCCCGTGCTTAGTAGAATAGCTTGTAATCGTATCATTGAGGAATTGAAATGATATAAAGTAGAGGGAGACAAGGTTTACTCATTCAGCTTGTAATCGTATCATTGAGGAATTGAAATGGAGTGAAGGGGTTACATTAAACCCTTTAACGGTTCTTGTAATCGTATCATTGAGGAATTGAAATAAGATATATTCGGAAACACGTGTCTTTGTACCGTATGCTTGTAATCGTATCATTGAGGAATTGAAATAAATATCCGACCGGGTAGGGTCAGCTTTTCACTTCTTGTAATCGTATCATTGAGGAATTGAAATATAAGAATATCCGCTATCTTCATCATAAGTAACATCTTGTAATCGTATCATTGAGGAATTGAAATGGGATAATAATTACTCTTATTGTGATGAGTGCGAAACTTGTAATCGTATCATTGAGGAATTGAAATATAGTTGACCCACCTTACGGTATTGGCTTTGATGGCTTGTAATCGTATCATTGAGGAATTGAAATAACGAAACTTTTACCTCCACCGTTCCGAATTGGGGCTTGTAATCGTATCATTGAGGAATTGAAATGCATCAACGCACCACATAAAAGAAATCGAACATGGACTTGTAATCGTATCATTGAGGAATTGAAATTTAATAAACGCATCAAACGCCAAATGCGCCGCAACCTTGTAATCGTATCATTGAGGAATTGAAATGTATATAGCGGAGTGGAGGGTGAAGCATCAAATGACTTGTAATCGTATCATTGAGGAATTGAAATAGCTTATCATTATCCGTAGCTGAAAAGAGGTCTTGCTTGTAATCGTATCATTGAGGAATTGAAATGGGGAGAAAGGACAGTGAAAGAAGGGAGTTGATAGTCTTGTAATCGTATCATTGAGGAATTGAAATGGTTAAAGAAGCTCTCGAAGATTTAAACGAGTTTCAACTTGTAATCGTATCATTGAGGAATTGAAATGAAAAAGGCAGTCATGAAGAAGGAATAATTTCGATGCTTGTAATCGTATCATTGAGGAATTGAAATGAAAAAGAAACACTTACATTGATGCAATTCATTGACTTGTAATCGTATCATTGAGGAATTGAAATTTGGCAGATGCGATTGAGAACGCTTACGATATTTCTCTTGTAATCGTATCATTGAGGAATTGAAATAAAATTTTTAAAGCAGTGTGCAATAAAGTTGCTCCCTTGTAATCGTATCATTGAGGAATTGAAATGAAGAAGCTTTCGAGGGCGTTGATGAAATTATTAAGCTTGTAATCGTATCATTGAGGAATTGAAATTTAATAGCGCTGGTGGACTATGCTACCGGGCAACTACTTGTAATCGTATCATTGAGGAATTGAAATACAACACCTGCTGTCGCTAAAAGCAGAAGCGCTGGCTTGTAATCGTATCATTGAGGAATTGAAATTTTATTGAGGATATTGGAATTTGAGAAACCAAAATACTTGTAATCGTATCATTGAGGAATTGAAATTAGAAGAACGCATATTAGAAGATGATAATTTAGAAACTTGTAATCGTATCATTGAGGAATTGAAATGAGAAAAGAATTCTCTTTTCCATGTTCAGTAATCCTTGTAATCGTATCATTGAGGAATTGAAATGCATCTCGCCCTGCTTTACTGCTCCAAACCTATCGCCTTGTAATCGTATCATTGAGGAATTGAAATGCGCTTCAATACCTTTACCAAGTGCATAAATATTTCTTGTAATCGTATCATTGAGGAATTGAAATTGAGCTAATAAGCAACACGGTTGCTGTTACTGTGATCTTGTAATCGTATCATTGAGGAATTGAAATGGAAGTTCCAAAGCCCAAAACTCTTGCACTCAATTACTTGTAATCGTATCATTGAGGAATTGAAATTGGAATTACCTTGCCATAGAAGAACGCATATTAGACTTGTAATCGTATCATTGAGGAATTGAAATATACCTATCCTGCATTGGCAGATGCGATTGAGAACCTTGTAATCGTATCATTGAGGAATTGAAATAAACCTATTATGGTTATTAACCGGGTATGCTCAGCTTGTAATCGTATCATTGAGGAATTGAAATGAATTCGAAAGCTTACTTAATCACATCACAGAAGAACTTGTAATCGTATCATTGAGGAATTGAAATGTGTGATCAAATGCCTCTTCTATCATCTTCCATGCTTGTAATCGTATCATTGAGGAATTGAAATAAGCATTTTCTGCTCTTTGGCGGCGCAGACGGCGCTTGTAATCGTATCATTGAGGAATTGAAATGGAACACGATTTGAGATAGTCCTTGTTTCTGAAGACTTGTAATCGTATCATTGAGGAATTGAAATAGCTTTGAAAGTAAGCTTTCTTCTGCAGGCACTTCTTGTAATCGTATCATTGAGGAATTGAAATGGATTTGATAAGGCTCAGATTGACCCGGCTTTTCCTCTTGTAATCGTATCATTGAGGAATTGAAATGTTTTTAAGATAATCATGCTGCTCCATCCACGCATCTTGTAATCGTATCATTGAGGAATTGAAATGCGCTTCAATACCTTTACCAAGTGCATAAATATTTCTTGTAATCGTATCATTGAGGAATTGAAATAAGAAGAAACATTTTATATCCGTTGCGCAATTTGGACTTGTAATCGTATCATTGAGGAATTGAAATACAAAAAGCGGTTATGAATATGCTTTAATCCACCGCTTGTAATCGTATCATTGAGGAATTGAAATTTATTAGATGCTAATGAAACTGCAGCAATCAATTTCTTGTAATCGTATCATTGAGGAATTGAAATACCGAAAACAGAAGAGTAAAAGCAGAGGACTGGAACTTGTAATCGTATCATTGAGGAATTGAAATGGCGATATACCGGTTTGGTACCGAAATGTTTTTTTACTTGTAATCGTATCATTGAGGAATTGAAATGAAAAAGATTTAAGTGATAGTCGTAATCATACATACTTGTAATCGTATCATTGAGGAATTGAAATGCATCTCGCCCTGCTTTACTGCTCCAAACCTATCGCCTTGTAATCGTATCATTGAGGAATTGAAATTTGTTGACTACTGGTATGCAACCTGGTTAAAAATAACTTGTAATCGTATCATTGAGGAATTGAAATTTTATTGCTCACTTCGATATGGATGAAGCAAAGCGCTTGTAATCGTATCATTGAGGAATTGAAATTTGTTTTGATATTTGCAAACAAAAATCAAACTTTTTCTTGTAATCGTATCATTGAGGAATTGAAATTCAATTGCTGCGAGCAGATTGGCGGCCATTTGCCGCTTGTAATCGTATCATTGAGGAATTGAAATGAATAAGGGTTTAACTAACAAGAAGATTTCTGAGGCTTGTAATCGTATCATTGAGGAATTGAAATTCACAGAAATAAGGGATGGTGATACAAACAACCCACTTGTAATCGTATCATTGAGGAATTGAAATAAGGCTGCCACACAGATTACCAGTGTTGCAATAAACTTGTAATCGTATCATTGAGGAATTGAAATAAAAATTGCCTGCGGTTTTATTCCTGATGATATAGCTTGTAATCGTATCATTGAGGACTTGAAATGAAGATGAAACTAAGATGGTCATAAATTTTGACTCCTTGTAATCGTATCATTGAGGAATTGAAATATCATTACCAAATATAATGAAGTGCTGGAGAGATTTCTTGTAATCGTATCATTGAGGAATTGAAATGAAAAGAACTTTCAAAAAATAAACGCAAAGAAGAAACTTGTAATCGTATCATTGAGGAATTGAAATGGGCTGACGGAAGTCGGCTCAACAGTAGTAAATAAACTTGTAATCGTATCATTGAGGAATTGAAATTTGGGTATTGCCTGCTTCTGCATGATGGGGGTTTTTCTTGTAATCGTATCATTGAGGAATTGAAATATATATAGCACAACTGTTTTCGACTGGATAAAGCGCCTTGTAATCGTATCATTGAGGAATTGAAATAAAGCTGAATACAATTGCTCCTTTGCCCGTTCAACTTGTAATCGTATCATTGAGGAATTGAAATTAGATCATATTATACCTAAGTCAAAGATTTTTGACTTGTAATCGTATCATTGAGGAATTGAAATGAAGATGAAACTAAGGTGGTCATAAATTTTGACTCACTTGTAATCGTATCATTGAGGAATTGAAATTGAGTATTGCTGATAAGATTGTATTCCTTTACTTCCTTGTAATCGTATCATTGAGGAATTGAAATTACATTGATAGTCGTGATTTTATTATTGAAGGCAAACTTGTAATCGTATCATTGAGGAATTGAAATTTAATGAAAAAGGCAAAGCAGATAAAGAACTTCTACTTGTAATCGTATCATTGAGGAATTGAAATATAATATCCATGCAACGTTCCACCATCCGGTATTTCTTGTAATCGTATCATTGAGGAATTGAAATTTGCCTGAAACCACCGGTACTTCTTTCACTTTTCCCTTGTAATCGTATCATTGAGGAATTGAAATAAGGTTATATTGAATTACATGGCGGCAGAAGCGATGACTTGTAATCGTATCATTGAGGAATTGAAATGAAGCTTCACCGGCGGCATGACAAAAAAAAGAATTCACTTGTAATCGTATCATTGAGGAATTGAAATGAAATGCAAATCATCGCCTATACACACGGCGGTCCTTGTAATCGTATCATTGAGGAATTGAAATGGGGTTACTGCGGATACAACCGTAACTATTACCGACTTGTAATCGTATCATTGAGGAATTGAAATTTAAATCAACGCTTCCTGTTTCTATGCCCTGCATCGCTTGTAATCGTATCATTGAGGAATTGAAATTAAGGTGGGTCAACAACTGCCAAATCGAAATAATTACTTGTAATCGTATCATTGAGGAATTGAAATGAAATGATTGCCGAACATAATAAATTATCGCAACCCTTGTAATCGTATCATTGAGGAATTGAAATAAGGCTGCCACACAGATTACGAGTGTTGCAATAAACTTGTAATCGTATCATTGAGGAATTGAAATAACACTCTCATTCAAAAATCTACATATAAACAGAATCTTGTAATCGTATCATTGAGGAATTGAAATAGTACAGATGCAGTAGTTTTCTGCGATATGGCATCTTGTAATCGTATCATTGAGGAATTGAAATGGGTATTGCCGTAATAGTAACTTATCTATAAATGTCTTGTAATCGTATCATTGAGGAATTGAAATGGTACAGAAGGTTTTGACAGTTTAGGAAATAAAATTCTTGTAATCGTATCATTGAGGAATTGAAATTGCTTTATTAATACAGAGAATGAAGATAGGCGAGTCTTGTAATCGTATCATTGAGGAATTGAAATATATGTATAATGCTATTGTTTATGATCCTGTAACACTTGTAATCGTATCATTGAGGAATTGAAATGGTACAAATATTAGTGAAATTGAGAAAGAAACAAAACTTGTAATCGTATCATTGAGGAATTGAAATAAATTTACTATTCACATTTTGGTACAGATGAAAAGCCTTGTAATCGTATCATTGAGGAATTGAAATGTGCATGGTAATCTGGGAACGCAGAGACCATTATATGCTTGTAATCGTATCATTGAGGAATTGAAATGTTCCTCGGTCAGAATGTTACACCGCCGGTCAGCGCTTGTAATCGTATCATTGAGGAATTGAAATGGGTTACATGAATAATCAATTAACTGATTTTATTACCTTGTAATCGTATCATTGAGGAATTGAAATTTTCACACTTCAATTATGACCGTCAGGCCGCCTGGCTTGTAATCGTATCATTGAGGAATTGAAATAGGCTTATCAGATTGGCAAATCTCACAGCGATTTTCACTTGTAATCGTATCATTGAGGAATTGAAATGAACTTAATGACGTTTATGACGTGCTCTTTAATACACTTGTAATCGTATCATTGAGGAATTGAAATCAGATAGTTTTTTACCTTGTGAGTTCGTTTGATTTTCTTGTAATCGTATCATTGAGGAATTGAAATTGATCTTTCAGGAACATTAATTAAAGGACCTTCGCACTTGTAATCGTATCATTGAGGAATTGAAATCAGCTTGCGGCGGTTGTATAATTGCTGAATTGCTGCTTGTAATCGTATCATTGAGGAATTGAAATTCAATTAGGGTGGAGGCAATTCCATTGCGGATGATAACTTGTAATCGTATCATTGAGGAATTGAAATTAATTTCAAAATCCCATTCGCCTGCATGAGTATTGCTTGTAATCGTATCATTGAGGAATTGAAATACATTTTGCGGTCCTTAATATCTGTCTAATCTCCATCTTGTAATCGTATCATTGAGGAATTGAAATTGATTAACATTAAATGACATTCGAGGAATTAAAAATACTTGTAATCGTATCATTGAGGAATTGAAATTGCAGGTAGTACAAACTTCACCTCCCGGCAATCTGCCTTGTAATCGTATCATTGAGGAATTGAAATAGAACAGCAAAAGAATGGTTTAACCCGGTGCTCGACTTGTAATCGTATCATTGAGGAATTGAAATTAGCATACAGAGAGCGGTAGAAACATTACCCGTTAACTTGTAATCGTATCATTGAGGAATTGAAATAAACCAAAAGCGGATACATACCAAAGGAAAAAAGTTCTTGTAATCGTATCATTGAGGAATTGAAATAAATCTCCGGTGCTCATGCCAAACCAAATTTCATCCCTTGTAATCGTATCATTGAGGAATTGAAATGATGAAAACCTATCAAAAAAAGTCTATCCTAAAAAACTTGTAATCGTATCATTGAGGAATTGAAATTAGGGAAATATCACATGCTTCCGTACCCCTGCAGCTTGTAATCGTATCATTGAGGAATTGAAATCATTTTTGGATTACTGCGTTTCGTACGGATATAGCCCTTGTAATCGTATCATTGAGGAATTGAAATGAATTAAAACTTCCGTTTGTTTGGTACACCGCGACTTGTAATCGTATCATTGAGGAATTGAAATAAACATATACACACCATGCAGCAACTATTAGAAATCTTGTAATCGTATCATTGAGGAATTGAAATTAAGTAATCAGGAAGTGTAAAAGGGCTAATGTCCACTTGTAATCGTATCATTGAGGAATTGAAATAACAAAGCAGCAATCGCTAAAGGCAGCGCAATTAACTTGTAATCGTATCATTGAGGAATTGAAATGATATAAGAACCTCCTGATTTACAGTTATCGAATTACTTGTAATCGTATCATTGAGGAATTGAAATAAACATTTTCTGAACCACCCGCGCCGCTTCCAACATCTTGTAATCGTATCATTGAGGAATTGAAATGAAATTAGCGTTTGTGTTAATGTTCCTTTTCCAGTCTTGTAATCGTATCATTGAGGAATTGAAATATTGCTTCAAACGAATTAGTAAGTGATTCGTTTTAAACTTGTAATCGTATCATTGAGGAATTGAAATTGAAGAAGGAATTATTTCAATGATAGAAGCGCCTGTGCTTGTAATCGTATCATTGAGGAATTGAAATACATCACTAAAGCCCGATGTCTTAAAGATCTAGGCTTGTAATCGTATCATTGAGGAATTGAAATTGTAATGCCGGTGATAAGATTATCTACATAACTTTTCTTGTAATCGTATCATTGAGGAATTGAAATTCTGTTTCTATATCCGAAATATATCCTACCCTGAAAGCTTGTAATCGTATCATTGAGGAATTGAAATTTGCAGCATCATCGGAAGTATCTGAACAGAAATCAACTTGTAATCGTATCATTGAGGAATTGAAATTGAATTGCAGAGTTATGGAACCGCAAATGATATAGACTTGTAATCGTATCATTGAGGAATTGAAATAGTTCTGGGATCCATTCACCAACACGTGCAAGTTTTCTTGTAATCGTATCATTGAGGAATTGAAATTTATAAACAAGGTACTCATAACTTATTGTGCTGACTTGTAATCGTATCATTGAGGAATTGAAATTTAATAGCGATGTAATATACATATTTTTTCAATTACTTGTAATCGTATCATTGAGGAATTGAAATAAAAACTGCTTATATATACTGATGCTATTGCTAACTTGTAATCGTATCATTGAGGAATTGAAATTTAATTAATTTTGAAGAAGCGCCAATCTTTATGCCCCTTGTAATCGTATCATTGAGGAATTGAAATGATTACAGAACCCGCGACTAAGTCAAAGTTTACAGCTTGTAATCGTATCATTGAGGAATTGAAATGCAAATAGCAACGCCCAGCACGTACAACGCCCAACAGCTTGTAATCGTATCATTGAGGAATTGAAATCTTAAAGTATTAACCCAGTCAATTTCCACTGTGTCTTGTAATCGTATCATTGAGGAATTGAAATTGCTTTATTAAAGCAATACCCCAAAGCCGTTACCACTTGTAATCGTATCATTGAGGAATTGAAATTAATGTTTGAGCAGCGCAAACGATTAACAATAGCAACTTGTAATCGTATCATTGAGGAATTGAAATAGGAAAAACTTACTTGCCGTTCAACATAAGTTTGAACTTGTAATCGTATCATTGAGGAATTGAAATGGAAGATGATTTGAAGATAGATTATGAAACCGGTGTCTTGTAATCGTATCATTGAGGAATTGAAATAGGCTTCCTGCTCACGTGCAATACGACCTTCTTCCTTGTAATCGTATCATTGAGGAATTGAAATTGTAGTGAAGGTAGTACCACCCACAGAGCCCGAGGCCTTGTAATCGTATCATTGAGGAATTGAAATTCAGAAGGAAGAAATAAGAATATAGAGCCGATAACCTTGTAATCGTATCATTGAGGAATTGAAATATGTTTAATACACCTTCATCAGACAAAACGGTTTTACTTGTAATCGTATCATTGAGGAATTGAAATGCAATTGATTCAGCAAATTCGGGTGTGCCTACTCATACTTGTAATCGTATCATTGAGGAATTGAAATTGTAAAAAAGAAATTGAATATTGATGCGGATTTTTACTTGTAATCGTATCATTGAGGAATTGAAATAGCTTTAAAATGCTCTCTTAGGACATAGTATTTCAACTTGTAATCGTATCATTGAGGAATTGAAATCATAAGGCTTGTATTGGGGGGGTTGCGAAGCAATGCTTGTAATCGTATCATTGAGGAATTGAAATATGTTTAATCCATGTTGCTCATATATAAATCGTTTCTTGTAATCGTATCATTGAGGAATTGAAATGAACAGGAAAAAACACTTAAAGATTTAAGAGAAAAAACTTGTAATCGTATCATTGAGGAATTGAAATTAAATAATCAATGATAGAGCCATCCGGTTTGGGTGCTTGTAATCGTATCATTGAGGAATTGAAATCAGGAAAAAGCAAAGCTTTTAAAAGAGCTTGAAACTTGTAATCGTATCATTGAGGAATTGAAATTGAATTCCGGCAAGTGGGATTTAGATGCGTGCAAGGCTTGTAATCGTATCATTGAGGAATTGAAATTAAAAAACGCTATCAGCGCAGCAACAAAAGAGGCTGCTTGTAATCGTATCATTGAGGAATTGAAATTAGGTTCTATCTGTAGTAATGCTATTACGCACACACCTTGTAATCGTATCATTGAGGAATTGAAATATGATTGCGGCTGTTGGTAATAACACAAGTCCGCTACTTGTAATCGTATCATTGAGGAATTGAAATACGCTTCATCAATAGTATTTCCGTTCCCAGAGTGAGCTTGTAATCGTATCATTGAGGAATTGAAATGGATTTCTTGTTACAATTTACCGTTACACCTTTTCCCTTGTAATCGTATCATTGAGGAATTGAAATTGGGTTAATGCTTCCGTTCAGGTTGCCATTGGCATTCTTGTAATCGTATCATTGAGGAATTGAAATGAATGTAAAACCCTTTACTACTCCAAAGGATATGACTTGTAATCGTATCATTGAGGAATTGAAATGTGCAAAACAAGCGAAGACGGTATAAGCTATTTAAGCTTGTAATCGTATCATTGAGGAATTGAAATAAATTGAATAAACCGATAAATGAATTAGTAGAGGACTTGTAATCGTATCATTGAGGAATTGAAATGAGCCTACTATAACTCAGGCAGGCTCTATAATACCACTTGTAATCGTATCATTGAGGAATTGAAATGGAGATAATAATACTGCAGAGAGAAGTGCAGGGCGGCTTGTAATCGTATCATTGAGGAATTGAAATTCAGTTAACGGGTAAGCTCCTTCCCCCTGTCCAACTTGTAATCGTATCATTGAGGAATTGAAATTAAGCATCGCGGTTGTTTTGAACTTTCCAAGGAATGCTTGTAATCGTATCATTGAGGAATTGAAATGGCTTTGTGATTACATTTTTCGCAAAGGGAGCGTCGCTTGTAATCGTATCATTGAGGAATTGAAATGTATTTACGCCATTCACAATTGTATAATCGCCCACTTGTAATCGTATCATTGAGGAATTGAAATTTACGTGATGTTGCATCACCAGATGCTAATGAAACCTTGTAATCGTATCATTGAGGAATTGAAATTTGTTTCAGCATCCATCATATCGGTTACCTTCTGGTCTTATAATCGTATCATAAAGGAATTGAAATTTCACAACAGGCATGATGAGTTTTGTACCCAATAAAAAAAACGACTCATTGAAGAATCGCTTAATCTGTGCCCCAGGCGGGAATTGAACCCGCACTCGCTTTGAGGCGAACAGGATTTTAAGTCCTGCGTGTCTACCAGTTTCACCACCAGGGCATTAAATAAAAAACGACCGGCAGAAGCAGGTCGTGATAAATTTTAAGAGAGATGCTTCTATCACTTGTCAACTATCAACGGTCATCTCTTTTTCTCTGAGCGGAAGACCGGGCTCGAACCGGCCACCCTAACCTTGGCAAGGTTATGCTCTACCAAATGAGCTACTTCCGCTTATTTAAATTGTAAGAACTTTTCGGATTGCAAAAATAGTAATCCATATACTTCATTGCAAAAAATTATTCAACTATTTGTATTGAGGAGTATAGAGAGTATTGCCAGGCACTTCTACTTCCGGTTTTCCTTTGTAGCGATGTTCATACAAATTATAACAGCCGCCTGTTACAAACATTACAAACACCAATACCTGCAAATAAAATAAAAAGCGGGATGAATTTACCCAGTTGTATCCAAATTCTTTGTCCCGGTAATTTTCAGCTTCGTGTGTCATACAAAAGATTGCTATACAAAAATAAGGCGATGCTGTCATTCAGCGAAAGTTCTTATCAACAATTTCTGAAAAATGCTTTTTCTTCTTTATAAAATATTCCCAAACCAACGATTTCGCTGTAACACCCGTTAAGCCTCTCATTTTTTTTGCAGTAATATTTTTATTTTTTTTATGATTGATATGCCACTTAAACACATCAAAATGCGCAGCAAATACAGCTTTAAAAGTATCAATATCTTTGCCCAATAAACTCTTTACTGCAAACAGAATATCTAACAGAATGCGCAAAGGCAGCTTCCAAATCTTTTCACTCAATGAAAGATTTTTAAAAAGCATAATAAGGTTATTTCGAAAGTTCAGGAAAACCTTTCTGTAATTGCCTTTGGGCAGTGTTCCTCCGCCCACATGATACACAAATGATTTGCCGCAATACATTATTTTATAATCTCTCAATTTCATACGCCAGCATAAATCTATTTCTTCCATGTGTGCAAAAAAGAATGTATCGAAGCCCTGCATTTCATGAAAAATTTTTGCCCTTATAAACAAAGCTGCGCCTGTTGCCCAAAAAATTTCCGCAGCATCATCATACTGACCATTATCTTCTTCGCACACATCAAACACTCTCCCTCTTGCAAAAGTGTAGCCGAGATAATCTATCCATCCACCGGCAGCTCCTGCATGTTCAAACATTTTTTTTTGCTGATGCGATAATATCTTTGGCTGGCATGCAGCAATTTGCCCGTCGGCTTCCATCATTTCAATAACAGGTTCAATCCAACCCTTTGTTACTTCCACATCAGAATTAAGAAGTATGTAATAATCTGCTTCAACTTTTTTAAAGGCTTTATTGTACCCGCCTGCAAATCCATAATTTTTTTCAAGCTCTATTATTTCAACAAAAGGAAAATTGTTTTTTAGAAATGAAAGGCTATCATCGTTAGAAGCATTATCAGCAACAATCACTCTTTTATTTTGATAAGAAGATGACAATACCGATGGAAGGAATTGCTGCAGAAAATTTCTGCCATTATAATTAAGAATAACAATAGCTGCCGATGGTTGATTCAATGAAATAGTTTTATCAAAAGTAAAGCGGCTATGGCACGAAGCAATATCTAAAGGGGCTTTAACCGGAAATTGTTTTATTTATTTATGCAGAAGGAGCTAAGGAAAATATCTAAAAAAAATTACATCCGCACAGATAAAAGTTTCGATATTGCAGCATCTTCTGTGCCCTCAGCATTTATAGCAGCAATATATTTTTTGATATTTTAATTAACCTTTGAAAATGTTTGGAGTAACAATACTGGGAAATAATTCGGCCATACCTGCTTACGACAGGCATCCTGCTGCACAGGTAGTTACTCTTCGGGATGTGTTGCTGCTGATAGATTGCGGCGAGGGAACACAGATTCAAATGAGCAAATATAAAATTCGCCGCAGCCGCATTTCGTACATTTTTATTTCTCATTTGCATGGCGACCATTACTTTGGGCTGCCTGGTCTTATTACAAGCATGGGGTTATTAGGGCGTGAAGAAGAGTTGCATTTATTTGCGCCGCCGCCGCTGAAAGAAATATTAGACATGCAATTAAAAGTTGCAAAAACAGTGCTTCCTTTCTCCTTAATTTTTCACCCTTTGCAGCAGGAAGGTTTTTTGGTTAATAATGAAAATTTTTCTGCAGAATGTTTTACTGTATATCACAGAATTGACTGTTGGGGTTTTATAATAAATGAAAAGAAAAAACCAAGAAAATTATTAGTTGATAAAGCAAATGAATATAACATCCCTGTTTCCTTTTATGAAAAATTAAAAGATGGCGAAGACTATATTTCACCCGAAGGAAACATTATAAAAAATGAATTGGTTACTGCGCCCAATACACCGGCACGGCGATATGCTTATTGCTCTGACACAGTGTACACAGAGCATCTCGCAGAAAAAGTAAAAAAAGTAAATTTACTTTATCATGAAACTACTTATCTGCAAGATCAGGAACAACGTGCTGCACGCCACTTTCATTCTACTACAATACAAGCTGCAAAAATTGCTGAGCTTGCTGAAGCAAAAAAATTGCTTATCGGGCATTTTAGCAGCAAGTATGAAAAATTAGATTCTTTTATTACAGAAGCACAGGAAATATTTCCTGATACCCAATTGGCTTTGGAAGGAGCAACCTATCTTGTTTCTTAAACTTACTGCAACTCATATACAACAGCTTCATAAGGTCTTAATGTATTCGTTCCATTATTTGATGAATTGTTGTAATTGCTGATAAGCATTTTTGCTTTGCTTACATCAATGCCTGTATTAGCAGCAGCTTGCTTTGCAGAGAAATTGAGCAGTATCAAAAATTTGTTTCCATTCATTTCTCTTGTGTAGCCATATACCTGCGGGTTGTCTTTATCGAGCAATGTGTATTTTCCATAAACAAGCACAAGATTCTCTTTTCGCAGCTTCACTATTTTTCTAAAATAATTTAAGACGCTGTTTGCATCTTTTTCTTCGGCGGCGGCATTCACTTTGGTGTAATCAGGATTCACTTTAAGCCACGGCGTACCTGTTGTGAAACCAGCATGGGCGCTGCTATCCCACTGAAAGGGTGTGCGTCCATTATCTCTTGCAGATATTTTTTGCGCATTCAAAAACTTTTGCAAATCACCGCCCTTATTTTTTATCTGCTGATGCATATTGATTGATTCAATGTCGCGGTAATCTTCAATCTTATCAAACTTAATATTCTTCATTCCTAATTCATCGCCATTATAATAATAAGGAGTAGCACGCATTGTCATTAAAAATGTTGTGAGCATTTTTGAAGATAATTCCCTGAACTCCGGTGCATCATTTCCCCAGCGTGTAACCATTCTTGGCTGATCATGATTGCCGAGGTAAATGGTGCCCCAGCCTTTATTTTCAAATACACTGTCCCACTTGCTGTAAACATTTTTAAACTCGATGAGACTGTAACCTTTTGGGTCTGGTGTTTTAAATTCATGGGGAAGATAGCCTATACTTACACCTTCAAAATGATAGAGCATATTCAGCTCATGCCTGTCAGGGTCAACAAAATTCAAAGCGTCATTTGTACTCACACCAATGCCCTCAGCCACTGTCATCACATCATATTTGCTCAAAACTTCTTTATTCATTTCCTGCAGATATTCATGGAGGTGCGGGCCATTTGCATAGTACTTCACGAAGTCACCGTTGTATTCAGCGGGTAGTTCAGGATATGTTGTGTCTTTGGAAATAAAAGGAATCACATCCATTCTAAAACCATCTACGCCTTTATCAAACCAAAATTTCATCATATTAAAAATTTCTGTTCGCAGCTTCGGATTTTCCCAATTCAAATCGGGTTGCTTGTCAGCGAAGTAATGCAGGGAGAATGCATTGGTTGACGAATCGAATTTCCATGCATTGTTATTTACATCAAAAAAGCTGTAGCGCTTTGCAGGCTTGCCTTTTTCAGCAGGCCACCAATGATAATAATTTCTATATGGGTTATCTCTTGAGCTGCGTGATTGCTTAAACCATTCATGCTCGCTGCTGCTGTGATTAACAACCAAATCCATTACCAGCTTCAATCCCCTGTCGTGCATAGCTTTCAAAAGATTATCAAAATCGTTCATGGTTCCAAATTCTTTCATGATGCCCTGGTAATTGCTAATGTCGTAGCCATTGTCATAATTGGGAGATTCAAATATGGGGTTAAGCCATATCACATCAACACCCAAACTTTTTACATAATCCAATTTTGATTGGATGCCTTTTAAATCACCAATGCCATCACCATCACTGTCTTTAAAGCTGCGGGGATAAATTTGATATACTACGGCTTCTTTCCACCACTTTCTGTCTGCGGATGAAGAGTCCTCATTGGAATTCATTTGATTATTTTCTGTTGTATTGCAAGCTGATAAAAAAAAGGACAGCATAGATGATAAAGCAAGTAAAGGTTGAATATGCATTACAAAAATTTTATGAAAGTTAAATAAATATTCAGCAACTTTCCTTTATATAATTTAAAGGCTAATTAATATTTTGATGTGTGGGGCAAAGTCCGAAGGGCTGATATTATAATAGCTGAGAATTGCTGGAAAATCATATTAACTCCGAAGGAGTGGCATTGGCATTTTAGAAATAATATTATCCCTGCCCGTACCGTTCCCGTTCAGGCGGGCCTTCGGGATTTTAATCGCACAACGGGTTATTAATTAAATTTTTGGTATCAATTATCAATCAATATTCTATTTTTATTTTATGAAGAAGCTGGTAATGTTTGTTTGCAGTCTTTCCATTTTTGCTCTTTCACATGCGCAACCATTTACATACGCAGATACGTTACGTGGAAGCATTACACCCGAAAGAGCATGGTGGGATGTACTGAGATATGATATTGAAGTGAAGCCGGATTATCAGAATAAAACAATCGAAGGCGTTACAACTATTATTTTTCAAACTCACTGTTCCGGCAGTAAAATTATGCAAGTTGATTTGCAACCGCCTTTGATTATTGATAGTATTCAATTCTATAATAAAAATGTAAGCTTTCGAAATATAGATTCAAATGTTTATCATGTTTATTTAAAGAATGCAGAGAAGAAAAATTATTTCATAGATAATTATCGACGGCAAGGTTTTATGGCAAATGCAATCACAATCTATTACCACGGCAAACCCACGGAAGCCATCAAACCCCCGTGGGATGGCGGTTTTGTATGGGCAAAAGATTCTCTTGGTCGCCCATGGATGAGCGTTGCCTGCCAGGGATTAGGTGCTTCCGTTTGGTATCCGTGCAAAGATCATCAAAGCGATGAACCTGATATGGGCGCATCACTCACTATCATAATTCCAGATACATTAATTGCAGTTGGCAACGGCAGGCTTGCATCATCCAAAAAAAATACTGATAGCACTGCAACCTATAAATGGGAAGTGAAAAATCCTATCAACAATTATAACATCATTCCATATATCGGAAAATATGTAAATTTCTCTGACACTTTGCATGGTGAAAATGGAATACTCGATTTAAACTATTGGGTGCTTGATTATAATCTTGAAAAAGCAAAAAATGAATTTCAACAAGTAAAGCCTATGCTGCATTGTTTTGAACATTGGTTTGGTCCGTATCCCTTTTATGAAGACGGATATAAATTAGTTGATGCGCCTTATTTAGGCATGGAACATCAAAGCGCCGTTGCTTACGGAAATGGATATCAGAATGGATATCATGGAACTGATTTATCGTCCACAGGATGGGGAATGAAATGGGATTTTATCATTGTGCATGAAAGCGGGCATGAGTGGTTTGGAAATAATATTACCACAAAAGACATCGCTGATATGTGGGTGCATGAAGGCTTTACCAATTACAGTGAAACTCTTTATACAGAATGGCTTTTTGGCAAACAAGCGGGCAATGAATACAACTATGGAATAAGAAAGAACATTGAAAATAAAAACCCAATTATTTCTCCGTATGGAGTAAACAGAGAATCGGAGAGCACAGATAAATATTACAAAGCTGCTAATATGATTCATATCATTCGCCATATTATTGATGATGATGAAAAGTTCAGAAATATTTTAAGAGGATTGAATAAAACCTTTTATCATGCAACAGTAACAACAAAACAAATTGAAGATTATATCACCCAAAAATCAGGAATCAATTTCAGCAAAGTTTTCGACCAATATCTGAGAGATACTCTCATTCCTCAACTTCAATATTATTACACCCCTGATAAGAAAAAAATTTTTTATCATTGGGCAAACTGCATTAAAGATTTCAACATGCCGCTTGTATTACACAGCGATATTGACAGCAAATCAAGCCGGCTCAGCATTTCAGAAAAATGGAAATCTACTGAGCAAATAACTTTATTCGATACGGCAAGGATTGAGAAGAATTATTACATCACTATTAAAGAAGTAGCGCCAAACGATTAATTATTTAATATTGTCCGAAGGACTCCTCGGGAGAAAATTTAATATTTAATATTTATGGGTGCAAAAAATTACTTAGAACTTTTAATATTAAATCTTAAATCTGCAATTAATATTTGTATTTAGTGCCTTTCAATATTCAATATTAAATCTTAAATCTGCAATCATTCAATAATGTCAGGCATTCGCAAGCAAAGCATTTACTCCAGCATACTCGTTTATGTCGGCGTAGGCATTGGCGCTGTCAATACTTATTTCTTTGTAAAGAATGGTTCATTTTCGCCACAGGAGTATGCATTAACAAGATTGTTTTTCGATATTGGTCAAAACTTTTACATACTTGCCAGTCTTGGTGCTATTCCTGTACTGTATAAATTTTATCCTTATTACAAAGACAATCTTCATGATAAGCAGAATGATTTACTTACGCGCTCTTTAATCGTTGCTTTCATTGGCTTTATTCTCGTTGCAATTGCCGGTTATATTTTTGAACCCTTAGTTGTAAGAAAATTTTCAGAACGCTCAGCTTTACTCGTTGACCATTATCACTGGATATTTGTTTTTGCATTTGGCTTATTGTTTTTTTCTGTGCTTGAAGGCTATACATGGGCGCTGCAAAAAACAATCGTATCAAATTTTTTAAGAGAGACAGGGCTACGCATGATAACTTTTGTCTTCATCATTCTCTTCTATTTTAATTATATTGACTTTCACCAGTTTATGCTGCTGTTTTCAACGCTCTATATTGTTCTCACTTTATGTCTTTTATTTTATCTCATCGGCAAAGGAAAATTTATCATCACATTTAAAACAAGCAGGGTCACAAAAAAATTCAGAAAGAAAATGCTTGGTATGCAATCGCTGATATTTGGAGGCATCTGCGTGCAAACCATCGGGCAAACTATTGCCAGCCTTATAATTGCCAGCCTCAAAGGGATGACGCAAACCGCTGTATTCAGTCTCGCATTATATGCAGCTAACCTTGTGCAAATTCCGCAGCGAAGCATTCAATCCATTGCAACAGGAGTTTTGGTAAGAGCGTGGAAGAATAAGAACTATGTAGAAATCAGCCGCATATATCAGCGCAGTTGCATCAATATGTTATTGCTCTCGGTTTTCATATTTGGCAACATCTGGCTCAATGCAAGAGATGGTTTCGATGTGCTGAACATACAGGATGATTATGCAGCCGGCCTCCAGGTAATTCTTGTGATTGGAATATTAAGAATCATTGATGCCGGTACAGGTGTAAATGCAACAGTTATTGCCGCATCTAACTTCTGGAAGTTTGAATTTTTCACCGGCGTAATTTTATTGCTGCTGCTTATTCCGCTCACTTATGTTTTAGTGAAAGAGATGGGTATAATAGGTTCTGCATATTCTGAGTTAATTGCATTTACTATTTATAACGCAATACGGTTTGAATTTATCCGGCGCAAATTTCACATGCAGCCATTCAATTTAAAAACAGTGTATGCTCTGCTACTCGGCGCCGTTGCATTTTTTCTAACTTATTTTCTTTTTAATAATTTGCACGGATGGATTGCGATAATACTTCGCTCCATTCTATTTTCTACAATTATCATTGCCGGAACGTTTGCATTAAGGTTAACGCCCGATGCACACCAGTTGTACGATATAGGAAAGCAGAGAATTAAGAGAAAATAAATCCCGTTTAAAATTGTAAGTTCATTTTTTATGTTCCGTACCTACTCTTCATCAGCTCCCGCAATTTTCTTTCGGCCTTAAGTAATAATTGGCGCAACATTTTTATTTCTTCCTATGCTATTTCTTCGATAGCTATATACAGCAGGATAGAAAAATTGCAGCTGCAGACCCTGCTGCATCTGGTGCTCACGAAGTTTTGCTCTTGCCACGTATAATATTGCTTCAGTTTTTTATTTTCTTTCTAAGCCCACACATAGCTGCCGGGATTTTTCTGATTTTTTCAAAAGAGCTTACACTCTCACATAGATCTTTTTCTTATCTAAAAAATAGCCAACACTCCAGCAAAAAAGCATATAGCATACAGCAAATAAAAATGAGCCAATGTAAGGTGTGGCGTGAATAAAGATGTTGTCATATATCCAGTTGAATAAAGACTTATCACCAATGCGAATTGTGAATAATATCACCGCCATCAACTCAGATAATAAATAAATGAATAAAGGGTTTTTGCCAAACACCTGAAAAAAGTAAGAGCCTTTTGTTTTGCCCAAAAAAACGAGATAGTAAATTATGCAGGCAAGTATTATACAATCGAGACCAACGGTATGCAATACAAAAGAGCTTGTCCATAGTTTTTTATTTATCGGGAATCCATAGTTCCAGAAGAAAGCGATTACAAGCAATGCAAAGCCGGTCATCAATAATTTAGCCAAGCCTTCATAAGTATTACCCTTTTGCTGAATGTATCTTCCGGCAATATAACCTGCTACTATATTTCCGACAGAAGGGAAAGTGCTTAGCAAACCTTCGGGGTCAAAGGGCAAACCTTCACCCATATACAAATGCTTATCGCCAATAAGCCATTTATCTAATTTCAAAACTGCATTGCCGGTAAGGCTTAGCGGGTCTGTCGCATCACCAAAATATATCATCACAGGCCAATAAAGAATTAGTATAAGTATCGTGATGATAACAGTAGCCCGTGTTCCAAAAAAATAGAGCATCAGGCTTGCTATGCAATAAGCAAGAGCAATGCGCTGCAGCACACCAAATATTCTGGTTTCACTAATAGGCGAAAGTACTAAGTGATGATTGGCATCAGGCCCCACAAAAGGAAACCAATACATGAGGTAGCCCAATAAAAAAATAATAAAAGTGCGTTTGAATATTTTCCAGAGCACATTGCCTGTGCTCATAGTTTCCCATTTGCGCATTATAAAGCTCATGGCATTACCTACTGCAAACATGAAAGAAGGAAATACCAAGTCTGTTGGCGTAAATCCATTCCATTTTGCATGAAGTAAAGGAGCAAATGTTTCATAATTTCCGGGTGTGTTTACGATTATCATTAAGCAGATAGTCATGCCGCGGAAAACATCAAGGGCAGGAAAACGTTGGTGTGTTGTTGTTTGCATCAGGTTTGGTTAAGGCAACCAATTTACCATTTTTATTATAACTGCTATAACTGCTAAAGGAATTTCCTGATGATATTAATAAGCAAAGCAGCAAGCAGACTTAGTAATATCATGGTAGCTATGGGAAAATAAAATTTAAAGTTTTCTTTTTCTATGCGAATATCTCCGGGCAATCTGCCAAGCCATGTTAATTTATCATGAAAGAAATAAATCAATATCCCCGCTACGATAAACAATATTCCGAGAAGAATAATCAGCTTGCCTGTTTGTGAATTCATTATGTAATGTTTGAAAAATTATTATCAAGGCATCATGCCACACAGATGAAGGTACAGTCTGAACGTTTATTTATTGCAGCCTATACGAAATTTTATTCCCCTGCACAACGGGAAAATCACCCCCTGTGAAAAGAGTGTGTATAAATACATTGAATAAAATTTGTTTTTACCCCTCCTATCTTTGCATTATTCCTTTCGGGGAAGGAAAACAAAACAATTTTTAGTAACTTTAAATTTCTAAGAAACTGTTTAAAAACGATTCAGCATAATTCGTATGGCGGATAAATGCACCATTGTCACACTAGTTTGATTAAGCCTTTCATAATTTTTTGAATTTCGCCTATTGGTATCTATCCAAGAAAATGTTCGTTCCACAAT
>JBBRBB010000010.1:0-123459 GCA_038206235.1 Chitinophagales bacterium | reverse complement strand
AGAAAAACTGCCACAATTGTAACAGCTTTTTTTTCATTCTATTTTAGGACAATCATAAACCTTTTTATGATTGGTATGCTCTAAGACAATACCCTATTGAATCCTATTAAAATTTACCAACCATTTTTGTCCTCTTTCTCTTGAAAAATCTAGACAGTTTCTACGACACACTTCAGTAACTGCTGCCGTAATTTCTTACTCATAGTTACCAAAATGCAGTTCATCATAAAATGGCGGAAGTAAATCCGGAGCCTCTTTAAAAGAAACAGATTCTTCAGCTTCTTCTTTAGGCAACCAGTGATTTTTGTAAAATATTTTTGGTGAGAAAAAAGCAAGCTTTGTATGCAGCGATGTAAAAATCAAATTCAACTTGCTTTGTTTAAAATGCAATAAGCTGCCAGCTTTGAATTGGTTAATCATATTCAATGGATATTGGTTTCGGATTTAAAAATAATGCAAATAAATAATTTAAAAAAAATTATTTCCTGCAGTAAAGAAAAAATAGTTTAGGAGCTTTAATTATTTTGTAAAACACAGTCAACCATTTGGCATGTTTTAGTATTAATACCTCTTCTCCATGTTCCAAATCTAAGGCGCAAGCTCAATTTCTTTGCTTCGAGTATTTTATGGTGAAGTATTTTAAATCCCCGTGATTCTAAAAATTCTTTTAATTCTTCCTGGTTCCATTCCCTGATATGCTTTTCATTTGGCGGGGGCCCCTTGTGGTCAAAGCCTCTTACCAAATCACGCTCAGGAGTAGAAATTAATATCCTTGTGCCGGCATGGGAATAGGTTTTTATTTTGTTCAAAAGATTTTCAGGGAATATCAGGTGCTCAATAACATCAAAACAAATAATTAAATCAAACTTTTTATCAATGGAGGGGTTGGGTGCATCAAAATCATCAAATACCCAATGCATATCTTTGTACAATTGGCTGCAATATTCAACTGCATGTTTCAGATCAATACCATACACATCTTTACAATAAGGAAAGATATATTTGTTTAGCTTGTAGCCGGAGCCTGAACCCAGCTCAAGGCAACTTTTTACATTGTTTTCCCGAATTAGTTTTGCTGCATACTTATAGCATTCAACCTGGTAAATGGTATCTTTGGGAACTGAGGTATATTGCATTACCCTGCTGCCATCATCATTCAAATTTATTTTATATCCTTCCTTAATAAAGTAATTATCAGTAACTGTCATGCAATAATTTTATACGGTTATTGTTTAAAAAAATTTACAAATAAAGAGCCGCAATTCGTAAATTAAAATCATGTAACACTTGCCTAGCAAATATAATAGTTTCAGGATTTGTAAATAGTACATATTGACTTGTAAGGAAAGAAAATAAAATAAAAATTTGTGAAGACTAATGCGAAAGGAAAATAAAGTTAGTTTAAATGTTTGGCAAGCATTTTATTCAAATTCTCCTGCGTAATAGGTTTTGTAATAAGCCCGGATACCTGCTTGTAAGCGCTTGCTTTTTTTGAATCTTCTTCGTTGATTGTTGAAGAGAGTATGTAAACAGGAGGATAATTTCTAAGAGAAGAAGTCCAGCTTTTATACCAATCGAGAAATTCCCATCCGGTCATTATATTCATGTGAAGGTCAAGCAATATTAAATCGGGTAATTCCGGCTTATCTGCGGTAAGAGACTTTCTTAAATATTCCCTGGCTTCATGCCCGTCAATTACCGCGATAATTTCTTCTGCAAAACCTGTAATCTTCATTAGCCTGTCACTAATAAATTTCATTATATGGTCGTCATCAACCAATAAAATTTTTTTAAAATTTCGTTTCATAGGGAATTTCGATAAGAATTAAGAAAGTGAAAATACAAAGATTTATTTTAAGAAACAATCATTTTTTCTTCTACCAAAAAAGGGAGAGGTTTTTTATACGAGCAGTTTAATTAAAATTTTAATAGTGAAAAATATGGGTTAATAATGAAAGTTTCTTGCTGAGAGTCTACATAAAAAAAACCGCCTTGAATTTTTTCAAGCCGGTCTTTTTAAATTCAAAATTTCATTCTGAATTTATTGTCTACATTTTTATGAGAGCAATGGTTTTTCTTTCTCCATTTTGTTCTGCCACTGCCTGGTAACTGCCTGCTTTTAGATTACTGCCAATAGTTACTGTTGAATTACTATTCAAATTTTGATATGCAAATAATCTTACGCCCCACCTATTATAAATAATAAGAGTGATTGGGGAATTACTATGGCTTGTTACCAGCAATTTAAAATTGCTTGATGATGGGTTTGGATATGCGATAATATTCAGCGATTGGCTCGTTGTGTTTGTTTCTTTTGCTGTAATATTATTTTCAGTATAATTATTATTTTCATCATCATCATCTAACAGTTGCGATTCAAGACTATCAGGACTATAAAGCTGGCATTGCGGTACATTCTCCCAGAAATCTGCTTCCATAGATGGACATTGCCAATACAAAAAGGCGCTTCTGGGACCTCCGGAATCATGGTATTCAAGCTTAAAGTCATACTTCTGCCCCGCCACTAAATTTATTTTATTGGAAAGTGCATAATAAGTATTATCAAATAATTCCTGCCACTGGTCCAAAATCAAAACGTTATTAATCCATAGCCTGTAGCCGCCACTGCCTTGTACTTTGAATTGATAGCTTTCAGAAAATTGAGCTTCAATGTGACCTGTCCAGCGTATGGAGAAATCGTCTCCCGTAAGAAGATGATTTACATCCAAAGGATCTGTAAGCCACTCAAACAGAATCATTGGGTCTATTCTTGTAAACGCTTCTGAATTAAAATTTGAGCCATTGTAATACACACCTGATAATCCATTTCCATTTCCCCATAATTTGGCAGCAAATGGCTGTATATTCTTTGTAATCAAATTTTTGCTTGCGGCTTCATCTGTTTGTACACATTGCCCTGACAGAGGTTCTAATCTCACCTGATTACCGGCAATTGTACTTAGAGTGTCAATGGCATAAGCTTTTCCTGTAAAAGTGCAACAAATTAAATCAATCCATTTATAGTGTTTATCTGATGCTCCTGAGCGTGAAATAATATATAACCCTTCTTTTTTATAATTCTTAAAAGTGCATTCAATAAATTTATTTGGCAGTGTAGATGAAAATATGCCATCTTCTGTAAAAACGGGATAATCTAAAAGATTTGCACCATCAAATGTAATGTCTTTAAAAGCAGAATAATAGCTCCTTGCAGATGCGTGAACATCAACTTTTGAATTGTAATGATAACCCCTCTCATATATAAAGGGATTAATATAACCCCCGTGATATATACCCTGGTCGCAATTATAGCTGTCAAAGTTTGATATTACATTAACTTTAGTAGTGGCTTGCGTTACACCTACACCAAGACCATTACTATGTGCCAGGTTATTTTTGAAAATCCATACGCTGGAATTGGCCTCGTCCCAGTTAAATGCTCCACCAATGGTATTGTTATCATTATGAACATAAACAGCAACATTATGTACCGCCTTATTGCCCTCTCCAGAACCCAGCATCATGCCTGTTTTGCCAAGTCCCGCTCCTATTCCATTAAACAAGCCCATTGCCATTAGATTGTATCTGTAAATGATGTCATGGCTTATTTCCGGAACATCCCACCAAAACATTTCTTCCAAAGTATTAA
The DNA here is from genome assembly GCA_038206235.1 of Chitinophagales bacterium. GTDB lineage: Bacteria > Bacteroidota > Bacteroidia > Chitinophagales > Chitinophagaceae > JBBRBB01. The sequence goes on along the minus strand of JBBRBB010000010.1, from coordinate 119,810 downwards.
AAGCAATATTCTTTCTAAAAGTAATGCCATTACTCACGTGCGGAACATACACTCTGTTTCCTAAATCATGAAAAGAGCAGCCAGCAACCACACTACCAACAGAGCCGTCATCACAATGATGAAAATGGAGTCCATAACGGCCTGTAATAAGTTGCGGAATGTTGTTATTACCCGCCTGAATTTTTCTTGGTCCCAAATACAAACCTTCTACATATCGTAATGTTTGCAAATTGGTACTGCGAATGAAAATATGTGCACGTCCTCTATCGGTGCCTGTTATTATTACATTGCGGGTTAAATTAGCCACTTCGGGCAACCATTTTTTTGTTGCATCTGCCACTACTTCGTTATGGGCGTAATCAAGAGCTCGGTCAAGAGTAATGGTATTTCCTGCAATCGTTTTTATTTTTCTTCTTTCAAATTGATTTGAAAAAGGGTCAACGGGAATATTATTAAAATAATCCCAGTTCCAATTCATAGGTATCGCCTTATCTGTGGGAACAATCATAACTTCATCACCAATCTGCCAATCACTGGCATCATCAACAGTGAATGAAGCAGCACCTTTCGCTACAGAAGTGATGGTATTTGTCCATGATGATTTTTTGGTGCCCTGCAGATCAAGCTGCCCTGCACCCATTACCCATAAACCTATATCTGTGCTTAACACATCCATGCCGCCACCTACAAACTTAGATTCATCAACATTAATAAATTTAAGTGTTTGAACAACAGAAAAAGAAACCGGAATCATTTTTAATGTTCCTTGTACAACAACATTTTTAGCAGATTGCAATGCTGCAGACCTTTGATCATCAAATACAAGAAGAGCATTAGGGTTTATATTCACACCGGATACCGTTGCATTGGTATCAAATTTTACAGTGTGCCCGGATGAGATAAGCGGTGTGTCTGATAATTGAGGAACTCTGCCACCCCAGGTTGCAGGGTCAGACCAATTCCCCGATTTTACACTGCTAATAGTTCCACTGAGTGGTGATACATTTGGGCCGCATCCAATTACTGCGGATTTGTTTTTGTTTTCTTTAGTTGACAGAAACAGAAGCCCTGTAGTAGCTAAAGAGGTTGTGCGGATAAAACTTCGTCTAGAATTTTTCATTGAGATTGATTTTTAGGTTTTTTAATAAAATATTTGATTAATCTTGAACAAAATCATCGCCTGGGTGCAAAGCTTTATATGCACACAACACAGCGGGTTGCGTATTTACATACAGGCAATAATTTTTTTCAAAAACTTTATTTTGGAAATTTTTCAGGAAGCAACTCGCCAAAAATTTTGGCGGGCCCTCTTAAGCAGTAATTAGAAAAGTTTCAAGAAAAAAATGTGCGCAATGAATTAATAACATCGGCGCTTACCATTTCTTAATAAATGCGGACGCTTACATGCTATTGCATGAATGATTTTAAATGTGCCCGCAACAGACTTGGCTTTAACGAATTTTGTGGCTGCCATAACACACGATTTTTAGTTAGGAAAATGGAATTTCAGCGGCTAAGATAGCAAAGTTTTTTAAAAACCAAATAAAATTTTAAAAAATTTGAAAGCAGAAATTTTTGGTTTGGCGTTCGAAAATGTTTTTTTTAAGCTTACACGAAAAACGAAAAGAAAGTTTGAAAGAATAAAAAATAGTTGAATAACTATGCAGAGGAAAAATTTTTTATGAAAAAAAATATTATACTTATTGGTTCATCCGGTCATGCAAAAGTTGTTATTGATGTAATAGAAAAGCAAAATCTTTTTAGCATAGTTGGATTGATTGATTCGCATCGCAATATTGGAGAAGAAACTTCAGGGTATAAAATATTAGGAAAAGAAGAAGATTTGCCAAATTTAATTAGAGCACATAAAGTGGGAGCATGTTTAATAGCAATAGGTGATAATTGGATAAGAAAAAAAGTGTATGATAAAATAATTTCAATAACTAATGATATGGAATTTGTAACAGCAATTCATCCTTCAGCACAAATTGCCAAAAATGTAATCATTGATTATGGTACAGTGATAATGGCAGGAGCGATAATTAACAGCAATACTAAAATCGGAAAATTTGCAATCATTAATACTAAGGCAAGTGTTGACCATGATTGTTTGGTGGGAGATTTTGCAAGCCTGGCCCCTAACGCAACAACAGGAGGAGATGTGAGAATAGGAGATTTTACAGCCGTATCAATTAGTGCAACCATAAAACATGGTGTGCAAACAGGAGAGCATACCATAATAGGTGCAGGTGCTTTAGTACTTGAAAATATAGGAGATTATAAACTTGTGTATGGAGTACCGGCAAAGGAAATTAGAAACAGAAGCGTTGGCGAGAAATATTTATAGTGCGGGTAATTTATTGTTAATACCAATTTTATTTTCAAATTAATCCCGCTTATGTGGTATAATGCCGAAGTAGTTCCGATACATCGGGACACAATCGGTATTAACTAAATTTATTGTGGCATTGATTTTTTTTCATCTATAGTTCTCATCTTAAAATAATCTTCCTGATCTTTTCTAAGTTTATCTATTAGTCTTCCTTCGGGCAGCACTACATCATCATAAGTAAGAACCTTGTCTTTTGGTATTTTGTTCTTTAGCGTACATCCTTCGGCCACTCCCAGAGGAAGAAGATCTTGCTGTTGTGTAACATCAGCATTTTCACATAAGCCATACACCATATAACAACCAATGCCATCTATAACTTCATTAGCTTTTAAATCTTTTTTTGCTGTTGCCACTACTTCAACATAGGGCTTTCCTAATGGAGTTAATGCCGCATCATGAAACAAGACGGCACGGGCAACGGTAAGAGGAACTTCAAAATGACAAAGATGATAAGGTGTATAAAAAAGATAAAGAGGACCTTCTCCCAATTTATATAAATTGAGATAATGCTTTTGAATGGGATTATCCATTGTTCCTAACACGAAAACACCGGGACCCGGTTCTGCAACACCAACAACATAATCTACTATGCCCGGGCCATCTACTAATTCCTCAAGAGGAAAAAGATTTACCGCTTCTTTTAAGTGTGAACCGGATGAAACACTTGGCCCATACATACCGCGACGTGCAACCCGCATGCCTGTCCCGTTTGCCACTATCGCTTGCTCAAAAGAAATTTTGGAGCCGTCAGCAAATGAAGAGACCATTGCAGGATTTTGTCCCCATTTTTCTGCAAATGCTTTTTGGGTTGTTGGGTTGCGATAGGGATCATGCAGCCCTTTTATGTTACCACATAAAACAGGTTTAAGGCCTATGGATTTTACAAAGCGATACAGATTCATAATTACTCCGGGCTGGTCGCCATCAGCATTAGTATACACAACTCCGGCATTATCTGCATATACTTTTAAAATGGGACCTACAGTGCCGTCTAATTCAGCATCCATCAATATTACATGCTTGCCATGATTGATAGCATTCAAAATAACATTAGCTCCAAATTCAACGGCTCCGGTCACTTCTATTATCGCATCTATGCCTTCAGCTTCGCAAAGCAAAAAAGGATTTTCTGTTATACTATATTTTCCCTTACGTATATTATCTTCTAAACCTGAAATCGTATTTACTTCATTCACATCATTTATACCTGCTTCTTCGTAAGCCTTTTTTGCTTTTTCTATTTTGCGGTTAGAGATCGCTACAAGCTCCATTCCCGGCACATGATTACATATTTGTAAACAAATTCCTCTGCCCATAAAGCCCGCACCTATCATACCAACACGTACAGGATTATTTTCTGCTTCACGTTTTCCTAATGCTGAATCAACTATTATCATATATTTTTTGCGGATTAAAATTTTTATCACACTTATTCTTTCAAGCTTGATGGTTTTGGAAGTTCTGGTTTAAAAAAGGGGTGAGCCTGGTCTTTCTCAGAAATTAATTGCGGTTCAATTGGCCATATAATATTAAAGGAAGGATCGTTCCAGCGAAAGCCTTTCTCTGCTGATGGAGTATAAAATTCACTTACCTGGTATTCCACTTCGGTGTCATCTTCGAGAGTTATAAAAGCATGCGCAAATCCCGCAGGTATATAAAGCATTTTGTAATTTGATGAGGTAAGCTGCGCACCTATCCATTGTTTACATGTTTCTGAATCTTTTCGCAGGTCAACAATAACATCATAGATGCTGCCGCGGCAGCATCGTACAAGCTTTGTTTCTTCATAAGGCGTTAATTGTATATGTAATCCGCGAAGTGTAGCTCTTCTTTTATTATAGCTCACATTGGATTGTACAATATTTGTTTTAAGACCATGCTCGTTAAATTCACGCTGGCAAAATGTTCTTGCAAAAAAGCCGCGGTCGTCTTCTATTCTTTTTACATCTATAATATATGCTCCTTTTAATTTTGTTTCAGTAAATATCATTTTACTTGATTTACGAGTTCTGATGTATTTCTTTTTCCGATAATTTATTTTTTTTGCAAGTCCACTCCAATTGATCATTTATTCTTTTAGATTCCTGAAGTTTGGTAAGGGCTTTCAAGCGTATGAGAGAAGAATTTTTAAAGTCTTGGTTTTTAAAATTGATTGCTGTTAATCCTTTTTGTAATTCCCGGATGGCTTGCTTTATTGTATAGGAAGGCTGATGATTTGGAGCTAAAGATTTAAACAGATTAAAGTTTACTGTGAAGGAGCGCTTGTCTGGCCCAGCATCTTTGCTTAGCGATATTTGAGTATTTTCAATTATTTCCGCAACAGCTTCTGCTAATTCAATTACCTGGAAATTCCATTCATTACTGCCCGTGTTTACAGCAAGGAATTCGCCGCCATTATTTGCATCTCTTGTTACTGCCCACTCAATAGCTTTGGCCATATCTTTCACATGAATGAGAGGCCTCCACGGAGTGCCATCACTCAAAATATTTATTTTTCCTGAAGCTACTGCTGATGCTGCAAAATCATTCAATACTAAATCAAGGCGCAGCCTATCGCTCATACCGCAGGCCGTTGCAAAGCGTAAAGAGGTAAGTGTAAAGTTTTCATCAGCCAGCGATTCTAATTCTTTTTCTGCAAATACTTTGGAGCGGGCATACGCTGTGAGCGGATTCAGTATCGAGTTCTCGGCTTTAAAACTGTTCTCGCCAATACCATACATGCTGCAGCTTGATGCAAATATGAATGAACGCACACCGGCCTGCTTTGCCATCTTCGCTATTCTTATGGTTGCCTTATAATTTATATCAAGTGTTACATTTTCAAAATGAGTGCCCATAGGGTCATTAGAAATTGCAGCCAAATGAATAACTACATCAACATCTTGCAAGACAGAATCTGGGATTGTTCTTACATCTCCAAATACTTGTGCATCAAGCTTTGTTTCAGGTAATACATCAGCATTGGTTAAGCAGGAAGCAAAATAACCCATATCGTAGCCAATAATAATAGCATCATGAAAAGCTGTTCGCATTTGATTAACCACTACCGGCCCAACATAACCCATATTTCCGGTGATTAAAATTTTCATTTACTAAATAGAGTTATTAAAATAAGAGATTGAAAAAATACAGTGAACAAAATTGAGAAAGGATGTAATGCATTATTTTTATAATAAAACAGGCATTGCAGAAGATTAGAAAAATGAATGTTTAGAAGTTGCTGTTTTAAACCAGCAGGAGAACATAGCATTGTCTGTTATACTTATTCTGCATTCGATGTTCTTCAAAGAATTCTGTGAACAGTGCTGCATATCGGTCAGACGGCTTCAACCCGTCAGACCGTTAATCTTGATATGTCTTGTAATTTTATTTATAAAGTAATTGGCTATGCAAGAGCGTCAATATATTTGCGGTATTATACACCGACATTTGATAATACCTTTGAAAGAGATTTATTCCATACATACCAGGGCGCTTTGCCGCTTTGCCACAGCTCTTCTAACACATGCTTATCGCGCAGTGTATCCATAGCCTGCCAAAAACCTGCATGGCGGTAAGCTGATAATTCTCCGTTGTGTGCAAGATTTTCCAGTGGTTCACGTTCCCAAACTGTTTCATCATCTACAATGTAATCTATTGCCTCAGGCTCAAGAACAAAAAATCCGCCGTTTATCCAGGGCATATCTGATTCGGCGCTGGGCTTTTCCTGGAAGCGTTTAATTTTTGTTTCCTCCGCATGTAAATTAAACACACCAAAACGTCCGGGCTGCTGCACCGCAGTTAGTGTAGCGAGTGTGTCTTGCTGCTTGTGAAATTCAATTGAATCTGTAATATCAACATCACTCAGGCCATCGCCATAAGTCATGCAGAAAGTTTCATTGCCAATAAAATCTCTTGCCATTCTCAGTCGACCGCCAGTCATAGAGTTTTGTCCTGTATTTACTAATGTTACTTTCCATGATTCGGTATTATTTTTATGCACCTCCATGCTGTTTTTTTGCATGTCGAAAGTTACATCAGAGTTGTTGAGACAATAATTGGCAAAATATTCTTTTATAATATATCCTTTATAACCCAGGCAAATAATAAAATCATTTATGCCATGAGAAGAATAAATTTTCATGATATGCCATAAAATGGGTTTATCGCCAATTTCAACCATGGGCTTTGGACGTACTCCGCTTTCTTCACTAATTCTTGTACCATATCCTCCCGCAAGGATAACAGCTTTCATATTTTAAAATTGATTGGGTTAAGGTATTATAAATTATCATGCAGCTTTTGCAGAATTAGCGCTTTTTACAATCGCAAAATTTTGCTTCAGCTTCAAAAATCTTGATTCAAAATAAGTATAAGATATATGAGCAATAAGAATTGTAAAAGCTATAACCAAAAATGGCAAAATAATATAACTGTAGCCATATATAGACCAATTAAATTGTTTGAAGGCGTACAACATAAGCCCAATAATCAAAGGATGATATATATAAATGCCAAAAGAAATTTTACCTAAATGGTCTAATACTTTGTTTTCAAGCTTAATAATGCTTTTAGGATTTGCAATTTGATTACTGATAAGAATAAGCGTTACTAACGCCATAATTTCATGGTCAATAATTCCTGAAATATTAAAGGCATCAAAAAATAAAAGCAAAAGAACAGACCATGCAGGGATTTGAAAAAAAATGTTATTTAATACAGGCAGAAAGGGGAATTTTTTATAATGCAAAAAAGCCCCAATGCCTCCAAGAGCCATACAATCGAAACGACCAAAATAAAAAAATCTGTATGCCACAGCGTCGCCGCCATAAGCGAGATGTGCTGCAAATTTCAGCACAAGAAAAATACCAATAAAAGCTATACAGAAATGAAGAAGCTTGTTTGAAAAAGTTTTAAGTATCAGAGGCCAAACAAAATAAAATTGTTCTTCTACACCCAAAGACCAATAATGCTCTGACATATTAATGCCGCTTTTCAACAAAGCAGTAGGAACATTAGGAAGAAAGAAAATATAATAGAATATCTGTGAAAAATTTTGGGTGCTTGAAAAAACAAAATAATTGGCGCAGAGAACAAGAGAAAGATAAAAAAAGTATAAAGGCCATATACGCAGTATTCTTCGTATATAAAACTTTCTAACGCTTACCGTTTTTGTTTTATCAATTTCTTTTAATAATAAAAAGGTAATAAGAAATCCGCTAAGTGTAAAGAAAATAGTTACGCTGCATTCTCCAAGCTTATCGAGGTGCTCTATTTTATATACATGCATAATGTGCTGCAGCACCACACAAAGAGCAGCAATAGCTCTTAATCCGTTCAGTCCTTTTAAATAAAAAACATTACCACCCGGCTGGTGGTTTATTTCTTTTATCGCCGTACTATTTTCTTTTATAATTAATTTTTCGGCCACATAAGCTCGATCTTCTTTCATATAAATTTATAAGAATGTTTTTATAAACAGGTTAGCCAACTTTTTCTGTGATTAGATATTTTAGAAAAGCAGAAATAAAATTATTGCCGGGAAATAATTTTAGAAGATGGAGTAGTTATTATAACATCCAGCTTTTCGTATTGCGAATTCCTGCTTTTAAATTCAGGAACAAGCTCTTTCATTTTTTTAACTAGCTTATCATTATCGTCATCGTCTATGCTCATTTTAATAAGCTGTTCTATATTCCAACGTACTCTGCGGGAGCAGGGAATAATTTTTGCAATTTTTATTTTTTCGTGGTGGGTAGGCAAAGTCTTCTCGTCTTTATTAAGCAGTTCTTCATACAATTTTTCTCCGGGTCTCAGGCCTGTGTAAATTATTTTTATGTCCACATCAGGAGTTAAGCCTGCAAGTTGAATCATTTTTTTAGCCAGGTCTACAATTTTAATTGGCTTACCCATATCAAACACAAAAATCTCTCCTCCTATTCCCATAGTGCAGGCTTCTAAAACCAATTGAACAGATTCGGGAATCGTCATAAAAAAACGGGTGATTTCAGGGTCTGTAACTGTAACCGGCCCGCCATTTTGTATTTGCTCACGAAACCGCGGAATTACGGAGCCGTTTGAATTCAGCACGTTTCCAAAACGGGTTGTAATGAATTTGGTTTTTAAATTTTCATTGTGTCCATTCCCCGAATTTATAATGCCATATATTTCATTCAAGGTATTTTCTCCTGCGCTTAAAGATTGCACATACATTTCTGCAATTCTTTTTGATGTACCCATAATATTGGTGGGATTAACCGCCTTATCAGTAGATACCATTACAAATTTGGAAACTTTAAAAAGTATAGAAAGGTCTGCTATATTTTTCGTGCCCATAATATTGGTAAGCACTGCTTCGGCAGGATGATTCTCCATCATCGGCACATGCTTATACGCTGCTGCATGAAATACAATTTCGGGAGAATATTCCTGGAAAAGCATTTGCATGCGATTATAATCCCGAATGCTTGCAATAAAAACTTTTAAGGTAGCATGAGGATATTTTTCTTCCAGTTCAAGCTGTATATCATACAAAAGTGTTTCTGCCTGGTCGCACAGAATTATCATTTCCGGGTTATAAGATAATACCTGGCGAACAACTTCAGAACCAATTGAACCGGCAGCACCGGTAACAAGCACACGCTTGCCCGAAATTTCATTGCCTATTTTATGATTGTTAATTACAATAGGCGCTCTTTGCAATAAATCTTCAATCTTAAGTTCCTGTATTTGCTTTAAATTCAATTTTCCATAAATCCACTGGTCCGGGGATGGCACTGTAAGCACTTTAATTCCAAGCTGAAGACATTTTTCTATGATAATTTTTTTATCAATGCTTGGGGGCTGTTCGTTTACTAAAATTAAATTGCCAACATTTTTTTTGTTTTTTAAAACGGCGAGGTCTTTTATGCCATATACTTTTTTCTGCTGTATGTATGTGTTTACTTTACTGGCGCCGGTTGCAATAAATCCTGCAATTATAAATTTATTAATATCGCTGCTCTCAATAGTCTGTTTTAAAAGAAGGGCATTATTGCCTGAGCCGTAAATTAAGATTCTTTCAAAATCAGTTGCAGATATATGCTTTACATAATTATAAGTTTCTTTAACCCCCATACGAAGCATGATAAGTAAGGTAGAGGCAATAAAGAAATTAATAAATAAAACGGCTCCGATATTTAAGGTATAAATATTGAAATAGTCTGTAACCGCTAATTGAATCACAACAGGATAAACTACGCTTGTAATAAATACGGATAGAAATATCCGCAGCATATCGTGTATGTTAGAATAACGGATAAGGCAGGTATGCACTCTCATTAAATAAAATACCATCCCGGCTACCAGGCAATATGAGCCTGTGTATATAAAGAAGTGACCTCTTAAGATTTCAGGAAATTCAAAATGCTTTGCTATAAAATAAGATAAAGCAAATGAAAAACCATTAATTCCAAGATCAATAAGCAGTATAATCCATCTGGGTACCGCTTTAAAATTCAATAATAACTTTTCCATGTCCCAAGGTTAGTTTTTATGTACGGATCTGCCAATGAAATGTCATTAGCTCTCTTTAAGGGAATAGGTTAGGAAATGGAATTTCAATAAGATAAAAGAACTTAAAAAATACTTCGAAAACCTGATGCTTCATTATATCCGCAACCGCACCGAATTGTTACCTATGCAGGCTGCAAATGCATAACTACCCGCTTAACTCCCGATACCACTCTGTTCAATTCTTCTTTTGTAAGATTAGAACCCGAAGGCAGGCACAGCCCTTTGGTAAAGAGCCGTTCACTTACATCATCTCCATAATATGTCATGCGTGAAAAAACGGGCTGCAGATGCATGGGCTTCCACAAGGGCCGGCAGTCAATATTCTCTTCTACCAATGATAAACGGACTTCTTCGCTCAGGTAATCATTTTCTAAAAGTATGGCAGTTAACCAATGATTTGAATAATAATTCCGGTTAGGCTCTTCTTTGCAAAATATTTCTTTAATATCTGCAAGAGCTTTTTTATAAAATTCGAAATTGCTTCTTCTTTGCTGAATGCGCTGTGATAATACTTTCATTTGGCCACGACCTATTCCTGCGCATATATTACTCATACGATAGTTATAGCCTATCTGTGAATGCTGATAATGCGGAGCGGGGTCTTGTGCGTGCGTAGAAAGAAACCGTGCTCTTGTAATATATTCTGCATTTGCAGATATCAGAGCCCCGCCACCAGATGTAGTTATAATTTTATTGCCATTGAATGAAAGAATGCCAATATCGCCAAAGGTTCCCAGCGGCTGCCCTTTATACGCAGAGCCTAAAGCTTCAGCAGCATCTTCAATTAATGGTATGTCGTAGGTTTTTGCAATTTCTGCAATCTTATCTATTTGGGCAGGCATTCCATACAAATGCACAACAATAATTGCTTTCGGTTTTTTCCCTTTCTTTATTCTGTCGCGTATGGCCATTTCAAGGAATTCCGGCGACATATTCCATGTATATTCTTCACTGTCTACAAACACGGGTGTAGCCCCCTGATATATAACCGGATTAGCAGAAGCGGCAAAAGTCATGGATTGACAAATAACTTCATCACCAGCCTTTACACCGAGAATAATTAATGATAAATGCAACGCTGCAGTACCAGAGCTTAGGGCTGCCACCTGCACGTCTTGACCTAAAAAAGCTTCAAGGTCTTCTTCAAACCCATTTACATGAGGACCTAAAGGGGCAATCCAATTTGTTGCAAAAGCATCCTGTATGTAGGATAATTCTTTACCCCCCATGTGGGGAGATGAAAGCCAGATTCTTGATTTCATAGATAGTAGCGGTTTCGTTATTTAGGATAAAAAAAAATAAAGTCTTTATATAAATATAAACGATAAATTGATTGATACGGTTGCAGCCTGGTTTAATGGTACTAAGATAAACAAATATTGTATTCCAAAGAAATATTTGTTGGAATAAATTTAATCGGGGGTTCGTGCTCCTGTAAAATAAGGCATGGTTGCGTGACCCTGCCTGCTTATACCTTCCGGTTTAAATATCTTCTTTACAGTTAGCCAAAAAATTTTTAAATCGGTTTTTAAATTAATGTTATCTGCATACCAGATATCCAGTTTAAATTTTTGTGCCCAGTCAATTGCATTTCTTCCATTTACCTGTGCCCAGCCTGTAATTCCCGGCCGAACTTCATGTCTTCTGTTTTGTAATGGTGTATATAAGGGTAAATATTCAATCAATAAAGGCCGGGGACCTATAAGGCTCATACTGCCTGTAATAACATTGAGCAATTGAGGAATTTCATCCACAGAAAGTTTGCGAATAATTTTCCCAATGCTTGTTAGTCGCTTTTCATCTGGCAACAAATTACCATGCGCATCCTTGGTATCGTTCATAGTTTTAAACTTCACTAATAAAAATATGCGGCCGTTTTTACCCGGGCGTCGCTGAATGAAGAATGGTTTGCCACGGTTAACAATAAAAAGAATTAGGGTGATGATAAAAAAAACAGGCATTAGTATGCAAAGGGCTGTTATACTAAAAATGATATCGAATATTCGCTTAAAAAAATTACGATAGAGATTCATTTGCTAATTGTTCTTCGTATTCTTTTAATAATAAATTCCAGAAATGATTTTGATCATACTTCTCCACAATTAATCGCCTTGCATTTGCTTTCAATGCATTATATAAAGAACTATTCGTCCTTAAAGATTCCATAGCCTGGGACAGCGCTTCTGAATTTTTTGGTGGTATAATCAATCCATTTTTTCCATCTTCTATTATTTCATTACATCCATTAATATTTGTAACGATTGAGGGAACGTTCATACATGCGGCCTGCATGGGAACATTGGGAAAACCTTCTCTGTACGATGGGAAAGTTAGTACATCGCTAATAGCAAGATACGGTCTGATGTCTGTTTGAAAACCAACCTGAATAATATCTTTATCTTCTTGTATTAAATGAACGGTATCGTTTGACAGAGGGTCAAGTTCAGGTTCGTAATGGCCTACCAAAAGAAGCTTACTATTTCGATGAGTTTTTTTCAGGCGGCTGAATGCATTAACCAGTTCTTCTATGCCTTTATCCTTTACCAGTCTGCCTATAAACACAAAAACAAAATCATCTTTTTTTATCAACAATCGCTCTTTTAAATTATTTGCAGCGGATAATATGACCGGATTTAATGTAAAAAAATCTGTATCAATTCCATTGCTGCTGCCATTCCCTAAAACTTTTAATTTATTTTTTGCGCAATATTTGTTTTGCAATATGTATTCAGCAAGATTTTTTGAATTCGGATATACATTTGTTGCATACTTATATGTAAGTCTCTCAACAAATTCAAGCACTCTTTTTTTAATGCCTTTCGTCTCCATGAGCGGAAGACCTGCAACAGTGTGTAAGCGTACAGGTACACCTGCAATCTTAGCCGCTATCATTCCTAATAAACCTGCTTTAGGCGTATGTGTATGAATAATAGATGGCTGCTCTTTTTTAAACAAGCGATATAATTGCCAAAGCGCTTTTATATCTTTTACAGGCGAAATAGTACGTGTCATTAAAACCGCTTGTGTTCTCACTCCTTCACTCATTGCAACTTCTTCAAGCATTTTATCCGGTGAGGCAACAGCAAGCACATCATAATGAGCACTCATAAATTTGAGCTGTTGCTTCAAAAGAACTTTTAGCGATAAGGGTACGGTTGTAATGCGAATTAATTTTTTCCTGGTCTTAATTATCTTTTCTGATGATTTTGACTGAAGGTCTATTTTAACACGTTCACTGCGTTTATCATTTATTATTTCGGTTGTACTTTCCAATTTCTAAAAAATAATTTATGTAAGATGAAATTTGTTAAAACAATTCGATGTCTCCTAAAGAATATCCGCAGCTTTTCATATTTAATAATTCTGCGAAGTTTTCTTTCATATTAAGGTTCTTTAAAGTAATCATGGGGCCAAAACGGTATGCAGGTAATATTCCCATCCAATTAAAATACAATTTATAAAGTTTGTATTGCAGCCCGGATAATGAAATAAAATTGATGTTGTTATTTCTGCAGAAATCCAGAAGGTGTTTTCTCATATACTTATTCAGATGTTCAGGGCTAGTATTTAGGTTGAATAAAATAAAATCAACGAGTCTTAATTCTTTATACGATGAATGATTCTTAATGCGGCTTATCAATAAAAAATTTTCATTATCGGTTAAAAAATGATAGCTGAATAAGGGATTATTTACATAGCGCCAGGAAACATATTCAGAAGAAAGAAGAGTTGTTAACTGTTCCTTTTTATAAACATGATTTTCTAAAAGATAAGCCATCTTCTCATTCCACTTCCAAAGAATTTCAGCAGTTTCATTCTTCTGATTTTCTTTTTTTTTATTCGATGATTTAAATAAACCGGAAACCGTTTGCACTAATTTCAATTTCACCGGCAGCTTGCCCTGCTCTATCCATCCCATTTTTAAATAACCTGGCTTGCTTTGTTTATTCGGCGTATTGAAAACAAAATGTACTCCTTGTTGTTTGCATATCTCTGCTTGCTGAAGTGTTAGCTTTTTAAAAATTCCCTTTCCCTGATGAGCCGGATGAGTTGCTGTATCAACTGCACGTACTGCTTTATAAACATTTCCTTTCCATTGCCACTGCCATTGCATAAAAGCTCTCACACCAATTAAATCCTGATCTTCTTCTGCTACAAGAACATAAGATTTTCCAAATGGATTTTCTTCATGTTTCCAGCGCCACAATTTTTCTGATTTAGGAATCAGTGATTCGCCTAAAGATTTTTTAAGAAGCCCAATGATTGCCGGTTTGTCTTCGGGAATTGCCGCTCTTATATTCATGCATTAATAACAAGGGTTGATGCTGCATATTTTTTATGCAAATGATTCACTGAGTGCTGCTGCTTTAATATCATCACCAATCAAATTGTCTGCATATTCTCTCATGTTCCAGCTTTTCATTCTGTATCGTTCATTGCAAACTTTATATTGTTCTAAAATTATACGAAGCCTGTTTAAATTTTCTTCAGGATAATCACCAAACTCTTCGGGATGCCACCATAAATGATAACATTCATCGTGAATTGCAGCATCATGCAATTCCTTTATAATCTTTTGCAGTTTGAGTTTATTATTAACAGCGTTATTTGGCTGCCATATTTCAAGAGCACGCCCTCTTGGAAGTTGAAGCGGTTCTCCTTTTATTACTTTTATATTTCTTAAAGGATAAGACACTCTATCGCTTATTGTAACATAATCGTTTGCAGTTCTCACTAATTTTTTTATAACTCTTTCAGAAAAGGATGTGCTTTTTTTCCAATACCACACGTTTGAATTTGTACGTACTGCTCTAATACCTGCATCGTAACAAATTTTAAGATATTCAGGATTAAACTGATTCCGGGGAAAAACAAGTGAACTAAGCTGAATATTAAATTTAGCAGCGGCTTTTTTCGCGGCATTTAAATCCTCGCTAAAAGCTTCCTGTCCCTTTAAGGGAGCTAAACAATAATAATGGCTGAAAGTATGCGTACCAATTTCCTGACCCGGATAGTTTAAAATATTTTTTATTGTTTTGGGTGCAAAATGTGCAAACTCATATTCGTTGGGTAATCCATTTTCTTCAACCCATTTATAAGGAGAAAGTTTTTCATTTACATAATCAGGCTGAGCAGCGGGTTTCAGCATTTTCCACTCTTCCTGGTTTTGAGCAAACATACTACCTACCGTAGCCCAGGTAACATGCACATTATATTGACCAAAAAGCTTCAGCATTTCAGGAATTGCCTGTATAGTATTTTTATAACAGGTAACCCGGCTTTGTCTGTCCGCTATGTTTATCAAACCCCAATGCAATTCAAAATCTAATGATATAGTAAAAATTCCTGGCAATTTTAAATGCTTAATAATTTATATCAGATAAAAATAATGTTTAGTTTCATTGCTAATTTTTTCGTCAGTTCTTTCTTCCTACTACATGATAATAGGGTATATTGTTTGAAAAAACAATATCAGTTAACCCGCATTTTGTCATCATATCATAAATTTCCTTTTTTGAAAATCTTGTTTCTATAGGAGTTCCAAATCTATTCAATGCATCGTTCCTGATTGTAAACATTTTTGCAGTTTGATAACGGCTAAGCGGAAGTTTTTTTGCAAGAGACTGCATTCCTGTTTTATTTAAAATTTTACCTGCATATACAAGTGGTACATATAAAGTATAAGCGAGCACATCGCAGGTAATTCTTTTTGTTTTGGAAGGCAAAGAAGAGACAGCTTTTCTAATCAAATTAGTTACCTGAAACATTGAGCGAAATAAAAGACCTCTGTTTTCCAGGTTGTAATACATGTAAGCATAAAAATATCCGCCGCTTTTTATTTTTTTTATGCATTTATGAATGGCAGGATAGGGGTCTGGTATATAATGAAACACTCCAATTGCCATTCCAAAGTCAAAGCAATCATCAGGAAATGGAAGATTATCTATAGACGCTTTAGTTAACCTAACATTGTTTACATTTTTCAATAAAATATCTGCAAAAAATATGGCATCGCTTGGTTCCACAGCTTCCACAAAACCAGCCCGCTTATGAATGAATTTTGTCCATCTGCCGGTACCGCAACCGATGTCTAAAACATAGCTATTTGAGTTTAGCATTTTGTCGGTTACAATATCGAAATATTTGGCTCCTGAAGCGGCTATGATGCTGTCAGGAAAATTATGAAATTTTTTCCATTCATCGCCAAAGGATTCAATAGTCTTCTTATCTGCATTTTCACCATCAAAATCAACATTAAAAACATAAACGGGTTTGTTCGATGCCTCACTAATATTCAATGGAGCCTTAGTAAATTCAACCATATTTTATTTTATTTTTTTATAACGAATATTTTCTAGCCCGACTAAAGCAAATGCGCTGCATATTCTGCCATATTCCAACTATCCATTCCATATTTGTTGCTGCATTTTTTGTATTCTTCAAGAATAATTTGAAGGTCTGCCATATTTTCTTTTGGATAGTTGCCGAAATTTTCCGGATGCCACCATAGATGATAGCATTCATTAGCAGCGGCAGCCGTTTGCAACTCTTTAATTATGCGGTGCAACCTTAATTTGTTTCCATAGGCAAAGTTTGGATGCCAAGCCCGGAACAATCTGCTGGCAGCGAGCTGTAAGGGTTCATCAGCAATAACACGTATTTTGCTCAAAGGATATGAAGTATGCTCAGCAATTGGCACAAATACATCTCCCGTGCGAAAAATTTTTCTCAGAAATGTAGAATCTCCATCTGCCACCGGCGTCCAAAACCAATTTGCAGGATTTGACCTAACCGTTCTTATGCCAACCTCATAACAGCTTTTAAGAAAATTTGAATTGAATTGATTTCTTGGAAAAACCAATGATATAAGATTTTTATTAAACCTTAGTGCTGCTCTTTTAGCAGCTATTAAATCTTCTTTAAATGCTTCTGGATTTTTTCCGTCTTCCATACAGTAGTAATGACCAAAGGTATGCGTACCCAATTCCTGCCCGGGATATTCTAATATCGCTTGGATAGTTTCAGGAGCAAAATGTGCCCATCGGTAATCACTTCCTAAAGAATTTTGTTTTACCCAGTCATACGTTGAATATTTCTTATTTGCATACTGCGGTTCAATAGATGGCTTTAGCTCTTTCCATTCTGCTTCATCTTTTGCAAACAATCCACCAACTGCAGCCCATGTAACATGCACATTATACTTTGCAAAAAGCTGCAGCATAAGGGGAATTAGCTGCAAAGTATTTTTATACCATGCTTCCCTGTTTTGCCTGTCTCTTTTATCAAACACCCCCCAGTGAAGCTCCAAATCAAGTGATATAGTAAAAATTCCATTCATTATGCTATATTAATTACCTGCTGAGGGGGGGTTTGCTTTTGTGCCAATATTTTTCCTTTTTTACTTATGTACAGAGATTTTTTATAATCTAAAAAGGAAAGTATTATAAAGAAAAGATAATACATCACCATGCTCTTTTCGCGAACTATGATTCCCATATTAGATAATGTTTGAGCCAGTGCTATTGAAATACCTAAAAAAACAACAGCGCTTGTTTTTACTAATGCAGAACCCATTCTAAAAAATTTAAAAAATCCGCGTTGAAATAATTTATACGTAAGAAAAAGATATAATAAATTTTCAACGGAGACGATTAATCCATTTATACCGGGAGCATCAACAAATAACGGACGAAACCAAAATGTAAAAAGTTTTAAGACAAGAGAATAATTTGAAATATCAATGCCCGAATTTGCACGGGTAGATAAAGCCAAAGCCCGCTGGCTTGACATTTCAGTAAAGCTGCCTACTAAATTTTCACTATCCAAACCCACAAAATCTAAAATAGAATTATATAGCAATGCAAGAGAAATTACACCTGCTGCAATTACAAGGATTTTTTGGTAAGCAGGAACTTTGTGTTTGCCGGTAACAAATCCTACAATAATACCTACAATCATAAATAAAAAAACATGCGCTCTTACATAATATACAATCGCTAAACCGAGCACTAAAGCGAGCTTGCGGTTTTTTAGATGGCTAAGAGCATAAGTGGCTAAGCCAAGCCCGAGAAAAATAATGGAGCCCTTGCCCAATGATGCCGTCCAGAAATGCATATTGGGCAGAAATATAAATATTGTAATAAGGTCGTAGCCCTGAAATTTATGAGTGAAGCGAATATTTTCTTTGAAGAAGATATAAAAATAAACGAAGCCCCAATAACCCATCCAGGCAAAAATTACCATCATCATTTCATAAGAAAAACTGAAATAATTAATAAAAGGATATGCTACGAAATTAATAAATGTTGAACCTGTACCATAAGAAGCCATCCAACCTGAATCTAATAATAATCGCTGTGTGCTTCTGTAATATTCAATTGAATCTGATGGAGCGATTAATGCAAGAAGATAATAAGCCAGTGCAAAAAAAGTATGATACCAGTAGAGATTCTGCATCATGGTCACATTGAACCATTTTCTCCCTGTCTTCATCTTTTGCAACAAAGGCTGAGTGATAAAAAAGAATAGTGCTATTAATACGATTGCTCCAATCACCGGTGAATTAATTTAATACGTTATCATAAATGGTTTCCAACTCATCTACCATTTTTTCCAAACTAAAATTTTCAGTTACCGTTTTACGGGCTGCCTTCTTCATACTCATAATTTTTACGGGAGATTGCATGCATTCTGTCAGGCGATCTATCAACTGCATGGGGTCTGCTGCAGGCACTACAATTCCATTTACATTATCTTCTATTAAATCTGCAATGCCGCCGGCATTGGTACACGCAGGCAGGCAACCCATGCTCATGGCTTCTAATAAAGCTATTGGCAAACCTTCAAATTCAGAAGTCATCATAAAAATATCTATCGCCTTGAGATAGGGTCTTATCTCTGTTTGCAATCCTGCAAAATGAATATAATTCTTCATTCCAATCTCGCTTGCCTTTGTTTGTATTTCATTTTTTAATTGACCGTCTCCCACTATAATAAAAAAAGTTGATGGCAGAAGAGCATGTATATCTTTTGCAATTTGAAGCCAGATATCAAGACGCTTTTGCAGGCGGAAAACACAAATCGTACCAATAACAATTGAGTTTGCTGCAATATTCAATTCTGATTTAATATCTTTTGAAAAGGTGATATGGTTAGAAAATTTTTCAGTATTAATTCCGTTGAGAATGACCTGCACATTGGGCTTGCTTTTACCATAATTCGTTTTAATTGATTTTGCCACATCGGCGGAAACTGCAATTACTTTTTCCTGCCTGGAAAAACTGAGCTTATTAAAAAAGCGGGTAAGCTTATTATATATTTCCCATGTACAATGCTCTGTATAAATTACCCGAATGTTTGCCATTTTACCGGCAATACGCCCAACAATGCCAGCCCATGGCAGGTGGCAATGGATTAATTTAATATTATGCTCTTTGAGGTATGCTGCAATTTGGAAAACACGGCACAAAATTTCTACATTGTTCTTTGCAGATAAGCAAGTTACTTTTCCTCCTTCTTTTTCAAGTTGCGCCACCATCTGATTTTTCCAGGGTAAAAAGTAGATGTAATGAAACCTGTATTTGTTTTTATTATGCTTGCTTAAAGTTTCGGGCAATAATATTTCTGCTCCTCCCCTGCCAAGCGACTTTATGATATGAAGCACCGCAACAGGCTCTTTCATTTTCACTGATATTTTGGCGCTATATGGTTTAGCTAAAGTTTCCATTCAGATCATTTATTCTGAAACAATGGATTCATAAACGCTCACGAATTCCTTAGTTATTTGAGTGTTGAAATATTTCGACGTAACAAGCCTGTATGCATTTTCAATCAGCATTTCATTATAGGTGTTTTTTTCTAATGATGCTAAAACTGCAAAAGCAAATTCCTCTTCATTTCCTTTCTTAATTAAATAACCTGAATGTTTAGAAATTACAATTTCTTTTATACCTCCTGTGTCATAAGCAACTACGGGTGTTTTGCAAACAAATGCTTCTAATATTACACCGGGCAACCCTTCAAGTAGGCTGGGTAAAAGCAGAACATCTGCGTTACGAATAAATTGCGATACATTATTTTTATATCCGTGAAAACAAATCTTTTTATCAAGATTTTTTTTTCGTGCTAATTCTTCAATATCATTTCTTAAGATTCCATCACCAATTAAATGCAGGCTTGCAGTTGGTCTTTCTCTTACTATACGTTCAAAAATATTGATGAGCCCAACATGATTTTTTTCAAACGTAAAGCCTCCTATATGCACTAATATGGGTCCGCCATAATAAGTTGAATGCCCGTTTCCTTGGTTTGCTTTTTCTTCTAATCCATTCATAAAGCTATGCTCTATACCAACAGGTATAGTTGTTATTTTTTTTTTATACTGAGGGAATAGCGCAGCAAAATCAAGTGCCGATACGGTGCTCACAGAAACAATTTTATCGACATGACCAAAAAGAAAGCTGTATAGTATTTTGGAAAGCTTTGTTTTTATGTAAGAGCTGATGATGCTTGCATTGCGGAAAACAATTGGTTGCTTCCATCGGAACAGTAAACGGGAAAATACTGCGTACTTTAAGGTATCACCCGCATTTGCCTGAATAACATCGGGTTTTTCTTCCCTTATGATTTTTGCAAGCTTAAGCCAGGCTTTTACATCAAGCAAGCGATTTTGAAACACGCCGTTCAGATTAATTTTTTTCCCTTCAAAAGGTAAATCTGCATCGCCCAAATATAAGCTTACCAATATTGCCTGATGCCCATTTTCGTTGAG
This sequence comes from Chitinophagales bacterium, assembly GCA_038206235.1. GTDB lineage: Bacteria > Bacteroidota > Bacteroidia > Chitinophagales > Chitinophagaceae > JBBRBB01. The sequence goes on along the minus strand of JBBRBB010000010.1, from coordinate 99,114 downwards.
ATGAGAGGCAAGCTGTGATGTAAAAATTTCGGCGCCTCTTAATTGCGGTTTTTGTATGAGATGAAGGATTTTCAATTTAGTTCAGCGATAGCTGTATTTAAATAATTTTCAAGCTTTACTACAATATTTTCCTGCTCAAAATTTTCTTTGGCGAATTGATGCGCCTTTATTGCAAACTGGTTAGCTGTTGAAATATTATGCTTGTACCACAATAATGCTTTTTCAATTTCTTCTATTGATTCTCCGGCAAAGAGATAGCCGGTTTGCAAATGCGTAATCGCCTCCCTGTTTTGGGGAATGTTTGAAGCCAAAACGGGAACTCCTGCAAACATGGCTTCCACTAAAGCTCCGCTAAAGCCTTCAACCAGGGAAGGAAAAACAAAGCAGTCATATTTAGAAAGAATCTGAGGTACATCTTTTCTTTCACCTAAAAGAAAAACGTTGTTGTGTAAATTGTTTTTTGCAATAATTTCAGCAAGCTGTTCACGCAAAGGTCCATCACCGATAATATGCAGAGTTGCAGATGGATATTTTTCCAGAAATTTTTTAAAAGCTATAATTAAATTTTTTTGATTTTTTACAGGAAAAAGGCGGCTTACATTTACGAATTGCAAAGAACCGTTCTTTGATTCTTTAAAATTCCTGGATAGAATTTTTAAACTATCTCTTCCTCTGTTAATTACTTTTATTTTATGAGGCGGTATATCTAAATATTTTGAATTGGCTTGTTTAATGGCTTCGGAATTAGCAATAAACCCAATACAAATTTTACTGGTAAATTTATTTACTGTTTTAAATAGCTGCACTAATTGCTTTGCACTCCAGGATAAATGCCTGTTATATGTTTTGGAATACAAATCGTTCACAAAAGTGCCCACCACAGGAACATCATTGAACCATCCTACTAACCGCGCAATAAATTCGGCTCTGGTTAAGTAGGCAACAATTAAATCAGGGGTCTCAGCTTTTACCACTTTTTTTAATTGCTTATATGCGCTTAAAAATCCATATTTTTTTTGAATGTTAAATGAATAAACCTTAATTCCATTTTCGATGAATTTTGATTTCAAGATTTCCGGAGGATAAAAATGACAAACAACGGGGCTAATTTGCTTAAAGCGAATGGTATTTTCCAACAGACTCTGCTCTGCCCCCGCCAAATGAAGCGCATCAATAACAAATAAAACTTTCTTTTTATTTAGATTATCCATTTTTATTGTGTGTCAAAAAGCAAAAAAAAGAGGATTATTATCCCAAGCTAAGAAACTATAAAACTTTAGATTTTGAATATTCTGTTGTGAGCCGGTGAACTGAATAATTGACAGAGGTTTGCTTTTTATTTTCAAATTTCAGTGAATCGGGGTCAAGTGTTTTTCCTTGTATGCCTTTTATACCATGCCATAACCCTATTAGCCTTAATTTAATTCTCAAAAATCTGTCAGGCGCATAAAGCGCCGATGCAATAAGAAATTTCGATTGTCTTATTATAAAGCCGAATAGCGATTTGAAAGAGAAATATTTTTTGAGAAGAAGAATAGAATTTCTTGCCTGATAATAGCCTCTCCAAAGGGTTGAGCGGGTAAATCTACCTTCACCTCCCAGGTGAAGCCTGTTCAATGGCTTAATATTTAAAAACCCCGCTTTAAATCCGCTTTTCTTTAACCGCATACAATATTCATCTTCTTCGCACATCATAAAGAGAATATCGGTTGGAGGACCAATTTGCCGAACCATGTTCACGGTAAGCAAAGCCCCGTCAATCATAACAAAATCTGCTTCGAGTGGCTTATCAGAAAAAATGTTTTTGTTTTTTCTGTGAGATTTACCGTTATACAAAAATAATGGAGGATGTTTTTCATCTAACCCCAAATAATCAAAGCCGGAGCCTTCAATATTTGCAATTAATTTTTCAAGAGTATTGTTTTCATAAAAACTATCATCTTCTACAAACCAGAAGTAATCGTAATCGCCATGCTTCATTGCGTATTCAACTCCCTTGGCAAGACCACCACCAAAACCAATATCGGTTTTTACATTTACTGAATCAATGCCGGCTGTATTCTTTAATGATGCAAGAAATTCTTCTGTTCCGTCGGAGCTGTTATTATTGACAACAACTACAGCATCGGGCTTTGCAGTTTGGTCCAGAAGGTAAAAAAGCGATTTTTTTAAAGTATTGAGCCTATTATGTGTAACCATAATGGCACAAACGTGGCTTAGCTTGTTCATAAGGTATTAATTTGGAGGTTAATAAAAAGGAAATGAATGTGTTGTTGGTTGGTTCAGTATAAAATGAATTTGTAATTTCTAAAATTTTAAAGCTTTTCTCTGAAAATCCACTACCGATAATTTTCCGTTTACGTTGAAAGTATGCATCGCCGAAATATTTTTATCCCACTCTGGCTTTATTGAAGCAATCGGTCTTTCTTCATATTCTTCAGTTGTTAGTTTTATTATTTCATGAAACTGTATGCCATAGCCATAGTTAGGAGCACCGATTTGTGAAGGTCTGATTAATTTTCCATTGCGTGAAAAAATTGCACCTGCCGGCCTGGAACCAAGCACTGTGTGCACTATTGGGTTTTTGCGATGAAGTTTCCATGTGCCTTCAACAGGATTATCGGTGTAATAAATATGCAGTAATTCATTTGCCGAAATTCCGGGAGAAGGCTTGGCACTTGCAAACATGTACCAAACATTGTTATGTAAATAAAGTGTGGCATCGTAAAGCTGTTGGTCCTCTATCATAGTTTTTACTTTTTTCCATTTATATGGAAATGTTTTTGCCTCATATAAAATCACTTTTCTTATCGTTGCGGTTTCGGGAATCATGTACCACTTTTCATTGTGTTTAAAAACGAAAGGGTAAGATAAATGGAAATCTTCTTTGAGCACGGTTACGGGAATTTCAAAATGTTTTTCTTCCTTATTGAATTTTATACAGATGATTGTTCCATTTTGTTTGCCAATTTTTTCTTCAGCAAACAGAAAGGTATCGCCCGTTTCATTTGCTATAAAGGGGTCTGCCCATATTGTATTCTTTGGAGGAACTAACAATTTATATTTGTAAAAAGCTGTCTCAATATTTTTATTGAATGAAAAAGCGATTACCCATTGCTGAAAGTAAAATGCATCTGTTAGTTTTCTTACAAATGTTTTGCTTAAAAACTGTAAACCAATTTTGATGCTTTCAATATTAGAAGGGTCTTTATAGAGCCTTTTGCCATAAAACAATAAATCTTTAGCATCGTCCTGCCGTAACAATTCTCCTTTAGCTAATAAGTTCAGATTTTTTTTAAACAACTCTACTCCAGACCAATATATAGCTGCCTGATTCTTATGGAAAGATGTATAATCTGTTTTTAGTATTGCACTGTCAATGATTTTTCCTGCATCCAACTCTTCTGTTAAAACCTGTAAAGTAATTCCTGTTGTTGGCTCTCTATTTACTACTTCCCAAAAGCCAGGCGGGCCGCCGCGATTCACCCTGTAATCTGCATGATGCAAAGACCAAATGCCATATTTTGCTGTGGTTAAAATCTTGCCCCGTAAAATTCTAAATCCAAACCGAATGATTACATCAGGCGTTAAATCGGTAATCTTTTTTATATCTTCATCGGAAAAATAATCACTGAATTTTTTTCTTTTTGGAGTAATCTTTATCCGCAGTTCGCCGGCACCATTCAGTTCTTTTTTTTGAAAAGGGTTAATAGGAAATTTAAAAAAAAACAGGTCAATTTTTCTTAACAGCCGATAAAAAAAAGCTGATTGTGCAGGCTTATAATTATTGTTTATAACAAGTGCAGCAATCGTAAAATCTGAATGCTTTTCTACGTATTGATATAATTGATACTGCCATTCTCTTACTGTAAGATTGTCTATTAGAAATATAACTCTTAAAGGCTTCGATGGTTTAGTGGTCATGCTAATGAATAATAGCTGTTCTTATGATCTGAGTTATAAATCCGCTTTGTAATATTTTTTCAAACTATAATCACGAAGAGCTTTAAAGGTATTTTTGGTTATTAGAGTACCATATTTCCATCCATATTTATAACTCAATGCGCTTTTGATTAAGGTGATAACTAAAGTAGAAAGGAAAGCTAAATAAAGTTTGTTTTTCATGAGAATATAGAGGGAATTTCGAATACCATAATATTCCCGCCATATTTTGCTTTCATCTTTTTTAAGATTTATAATACGTTTATAATTTAATCTATTAAATTTTTTTCTACATTCTAAAAACAAATTGCTATGCACAATAATCTGATAGCCTGCTTTTTTTGTTGCTAAATCAAAGTCAAGCTCTTCATATCCGAAAAATAATTTTTCTTCAGGAAGAACGCCGTCTAAAATTGCCTGGGCATTTATTATTTTACACACATTACCTCCAATAGAATCTACTTCTACATATTTGGTTTTAAGCAATTCTTTATTAGAAGTTCTTTTAAATATTCCTGTTACTTTATTAAATCTATGCCCTACTGCGCCTACCTGCCCGCATTTGCCTTTGTATGTTTCTGCGAGGTAAACAAGTTTTTCAAAGCAATCTTTTAGCGGAGGCGGATCATTATCATCGCACCAGGCAATCCATTTAAAGCCTTCCTTTGCAAGTATTTGAAGCCCTTTTTTTGCAGCACCGGCAGGGCCTGAGTTGTAGCCTACTTTATGGTACACAACAGGCAACCCGCAGTTTAATATTTTTTCTTTTGTTTCGTTGGAATGGCTGTTGTCAATAATTAAAATTTTTTCCGGTGGCAAGCTTTGTTCAAATATTTTTTTTATCGTTTCCTGTAAAATTGCAGGGCGTTCAAAAGTGATAATAAAGGCACCAAATTTTTTCTTATTCATATAGCTTGCAAAATAATAAGATGAGCAATGAATATAAATTATGTAAATTTACTTTAAAAATGACCCTATTCTTTGTAGGGCTAAATTTCTCTTTGGTAAAATCTGTTCAAGCTATAATCCCGCACTGCTTTATAGGCATTTTTTGTTATTAAAGTACCATATTTCCATCCATATTTAAAGCTCAAAACGATTTTGATTAAGGTGATAACTAAAGTAGAAAAGAAAGCTAAATAAAGTTTGTTTTTCATGAGAATATATAGGGAATTTCGAATACCATAATATTCTCTCCATATTTTACCTTCATCTTTCTTAAGATTTATAACGCGTCTATAATTTAATCTATTAAATTTTTTTCTGCACTCTAAAAACAAATTGCTATGCACAATAAGTTGATAGCCTGCTTTTTTTGTTGCTAAATCAAAGTCAAGCTCCTCGTATCCGAAAAATAATTTTTCATCGGGAAGAATGCCATCTAAAATTGTCTGAGCATTTATTATTTTACACATGCCGCCCCCAATAGAATCTACTTCTATAAATTTAGTTTTAAGTAATTCTTTATTTGAGGTTCTTTTAAATATTCCTGTTAGTTTATTAAATTTATGACCTACGGGTCCTACTTGCCCGCATTTTCCATTATATGATTCTGCAAGACAAATAAGTTTTTCCAGACAATCATTAGTGGGGGGTGGATCATTATCATCACTCCAGAAAATCCACTTATAGCCTTCGTTGGCCATTATTTCGAGCCCTTTTTTTGCAGCTCCTGCAGGGCCAGAATTATATCCCATTCGGTGATAAGAAATTCTGGTGTCCAGATTTTTAAAATTTTCTTCTGTTTTATTGCTAATACTATTATCAATAATTAAAATTTTTTCAGGGGGGCAGCTTTGCTCAAATATTTTTTTTATGCTCTCCTGCAAAATTTCAGGCCGTTCAAAAGTGATTATAAAGGCGCCAAGTGTTTTTTTACTCATGGTGGCTAAAATAAATAGGGTATACAAATATGGAATTTATTAAAGGCGTATACGTGAAACTAGTTAATGACATAATATTCTTTGGCTTGTAAATAATATTGAATATACAATTATTGTATCAGAAACAATTAATTGATGCGCAACTTTAAGAACTTTTTTGGGCTTTGTTAATTTTTTATTGCAGCCGAATTTATTTATCATCATTTTCAAATTAAAAAGCCATATTTTATCATTCTTGCATAATTCATAACCCCGAAAGGTTTAAACCGAATGGCTTTGCTTAAATAAAAAAGAGATGCTTTTCTATTTTTTAATTTATAATTATAAAAAGCAATAACGGTATAGTTATCGGCTAACCCTTTTCTATCCCATTTTTTAAAGTAGTAAGAAAATTTATTAACAAAAACAAGGCAATCTTCTGCAAGAGTTCGCCAGTCTGTTCGTTCACGCAGACCATTATGTATATTAATTTGTGCCAGGCATTCATTAACAGAAATTATTTTCAGATTTGTAGTTCTTAAGTATTCAATTATCCGAAAACCTAATTCTGACTGCAGCCCCGTTGGCATTTCAAGGTCATATCCTCCAATTGCCGAGAATATAAACCGTCTCGTGAAAAGTGAGCCGCAAATAAAACTTACCTTTTTCTTTTCTCCAAATACATTTACTTCATAAGGATATTGAGGTGATACTGTTCCGTCTGCAAATTTTTTTATGGTACCGCAACATACTATTCCCGTATCTTCTTTTATATGTTTAGATACCGTCTCTAACCAGTGCGGAAATGCTTCATCATCGCTATCGAGAGCTGTTATAAATTTTTGGGTAGCATAAGAGGCGCCTACATTTCGTGTATGTGCGGCTCCTGTTTTTTCTTTTTTAAAATACCGGATACGTTTGTCTAGTAAGTATTTCTGAATTACTTCTTCTGTATCATCAGTGGAGCCATCATCAACAATAATCAATTCCCAATTAGAATACGTTTGGTTGATAACACTTTTAATAGCATTTTCTATTAAATAAGCTCTGTTATAGGTTGGCGTTACAATAGAGAACATAATACGATTAAAATTAAAGAGTATTTTGAATTTGATTAAACCGTTTGCAGAGAAACCATTTTTTTAAACCGGGAAGATTTATTTATCATTTCATCAAAAGAACCGGATGCGGAAATTTTTCCGCGTTCTAATAAATAAATTATATCTGCATTTTTAATGGTAGATAAGCGATGCGCAATAAGAATCATCGTGTATCTTCCGTGCAATTTCTCGATATTATCCTGGATCATTTTTTCTGTTTCTGAATCAAGAGCCGAGGTAGCTTCATCTAAAATTAAAATTTCCGCATTTTTAAATAACTCTCTTGCAATTGAAATGCGTTGCTTCTGCCCCCCGGAAATTAATATGCCATTATCCCCAAGCATGGTAGATTCTTTTTGTGGCAAAGAAAAAATAAAATCCCGCAGAGAGGCTAATTCTATAACTTCATTGAAACGCTTTTTATTTTTCTGCGTTGGCTCTGCCCAAAAAGTTATATTATTAAAAATGTTATCATTGAAAATCACCGATTCCTGGGATATATAACCAATCTTATTTCGGTAGCTGTTTAAATCGAATTGCTTTAGCGGAATATCATCAATGAATATATCCCCGCTTTCGGGAAAAAATAATCCGGCAATCATATTTGCAATGGTAGTTTTGCCCGAACCACTTTCACCTACAAGCGCCACCGTTTGTTTTACAGGAATTTTAATAGTAACATGGTCTAAGGCTTTTTTATTTTCATAATAAAATACTGCATTTTGTAAAAGCATCTCTTTTTTAATAGTCTTGAATTCTGCAGTTTGCGTTGTTTCCTGCAACTGAGACATGTGTTGCGACATTTGAGAAATTGTGTGCATGGCTCCAATATTTTCAATAAAACCCTGCCACTCTGTTTGTACGGAGACCAGATATGTTAATGCACGATAAAAAAGCAATAGGCTTAAAATTATTGTGCTGATGGCGGCATGCATCACATTCACCTGAAGTAAAATAACAATGCTGACAATAGCAATGATAATAGGCTCTTTTATGCTCTGCGCAATGGCTTTTAAGTTACCGATTTTCCGGGTTAAAAATTCAGTGTTCTTAATAGCGCGTTTTAATTTTTCTGAATACGCAGTGAACGTATTGGTTGATTTCAGGTATTTAAAATATTGTACACACTGAATAAGAAAACCATTAAAATCACTGCCTTCATTTGATATATCAATAGACAGTTTCATTGTTTTCTTTGATAGTCTTTTATAAATTATGTTTGATAAAACGGAACCTAAAGTAACCAATAAAGCAAACTGATAATTTGCCAAGAGTGCCAGTACAATATAGGTTGAGAGCATGGCGAATGATTGCGCCGCATTAAAGTACGACGACATAGTTAAGAACAGCCTGGTTACTTCGTTGGTTAAGGTGTTCTGAATTTTGCCTGCATCGAGCTTTACAAAAGCGGTATAGGTTAACCCCTTTAAATTATTAAGAAGATTATATCGAACCTTTTCAAGAAACATCTGCCTCAGTTTTGCATAATATCGAAGCTGTATGTATTTAAGCAAACCCTTAAAAATAAAAATAGACATAAGTGCAACCAAAACTGTAGTAATGGTTAAATTGAATCCCATGTTTTGTATCCAGTCTATTAAATGATGCATTTGCCCCAGTGATTGTTCTCCCGCTGCAGATGAATCGCCGTTACCTACGAACTGCAATAAAGGAATAAACATAGCCAAACCCAAACCATCGAAAAAGCTTATTAATATACTCAACGCCAAATAAAAAAGGAATCGGTTACCCACTATGCGATAATAGAAGATAAAATAACCGCGAAAATTGTTTTTAAAGGAGAGATTCATTTTTTAAACAGCAATCAATTGAGTGATGAGTAGTTCACAGTTTTTAATTACCTATAAAATCCCATTTCTTTTTTTTATTATTTGGCTGATAGCCGTAACCATATCCAAAATCATTTCCATAATTAAATTCCTTAGTATCCTTGATGCCATTAATTATTAAGGTAAGGTTTGGAAGCTTTTGCTCCTGGTTTAATTTATTAACCAGGCTTAGTGTTGAGCGAAGCGTATGCTTATGACGGATAACAAAGAAGCTCCTGTCTGCCCACTTAGCCAGAGTTAAGGCATCGGATACAGGCCCAATTGGCGGCGTGTCAATAATCACCACATCATAATTATCTTTCAAATGCCCGAAAAGCTTCTGCATTCTGTCGCTTAAAATTAATTCTCCCGGATTGGGTGGTAAAGGATAACCCGAACTAATAAAAAATAAATTTTCAGAATAATCTGTTAATTGAATAATATCTTCTAAATCAACTTCGCCCATTAAATAATTGGCAAGCCCCACAGAATTTTTAATTCCCAGCTTTTGTGAAAGACCGATATTGCGCAGGTCAAATTCTAATAATGCAACCCTTTTATTGCTTATGGCAACACTGCTGGCAAGGTTTAAGCTAATGAAACTTTTACCTTCACCGCTTTTACTGGAAGTGATGAGTAATGTTTTTTGTTTTAAACCCGCTGCGAGATAATAAATATTTGTACGCAGGGTTCTAAATTGCTCTGCTTCTGATGATACATTTCCAGGGGTAATCACTATTTCTACATTTCCTTTTTGCACATTGGCAATTTGGCCTGCTATGGGCAATGCTGTTAAGGTTTCAACATCTTTCCTGCTTTCAATTTTGTTGTTAGTTAAAACTCTAAGAAGAATAATAAGTGATGGCAATAAAATACCTGCAGCGGCGGCTATTGCATAAATCATTAATGGCGGAGGGTATTGTGTGGTGCCCCCTAATCCATTATCAATGATTCTGGAATTAGCAATTTGCGTAGCGGCTAATTCCATTTCCTTATCTTCTTTCTTTTGTAATAAAGAGGTATATATCATTTGCTTGATTGACAAAACCCTGTTTAATTCAATTAATTCTTTTTCTTTTTCGGGAATAGCGGTAAAGCGGCCGGTAATGCTTCCTTCCTGCACAGCTAAAGAAGTAGTGTTGGCACTTATTTCATCTCTGATATTTTTTACATTTTTAAGGATATTGTTTCTAATCTGCTCCAGTTGCCCGTTTATGGAAGGAAGCCGCGGGTCAAGATTAGTACCATTATCAAGCACCGTTCTTTTTTGTAAAACCAACTGATTGTACTTGGAGATTTGATCGGATAATACAGGGTCTTGTAAACCGCTGCTGGTAGGAACTATGTCTTCTTTATCGTTATAGCTTTTAATATTCGACTCTACAAGGTTTAATAATTCCCCCTTTAAAATATTATCACTTTTCCTTGAGTCAATCGCCGGAAGACTTCCTAACAATTGGTTCGCTGAAGATGATATATCATAAATTTTATTGCTTACTTTAAAATCTCTTACCAGTCTTGATTGCGAATCTAATTCTGTGGTTGCATTACTGAGAGTGCTGTTTAAAAAATTAAGCTCTTTGCGCAGCGCCTGGTTACTATAATCGAGATTTGCCATATCGAAGCTATGGACTAAAACCTCAATTGACTTTCTTGCTCTGCGGGGTATTTCATCTTTTAGAGAAATCTGCAACATGCCCGCTCCGCCTTCAGGATGGGGAACTACCGTTAATCTTGAAACATAATTTGCGATAGCATGGCTTCTGCTTATATACTGCAGTTGATACTCTGCATGTGCTGCAGGAATAAATGTTTCTTTTGTTTGCAGGAGCAGGGTGTCACTATTAATAAGTAAGGGTTTATTATAACTGCCTTCGATGGTTCCCGATTTATTTTCGAGACGGTAAGATGTTTTGTAGAGTGAAAGCTTATACAATGGGCTTTCATTTTCAGGATTTGATTTTTTTACTGTAATGTAAAAGGGAAGTGTTTCAATATTAAGCGGTACGTTTTTACTCTCCGTTTTGGTTGATAATAAAATATCCAGCTTTACTGAATCTACCGCCTCGCCAACAGTTGTTGAGGATTTAAGCTTAAATATTTCGCTGTTTACATCCTTCACTTTATCAGCATCAGCGGAATTATCTGTTTTTTCAAATACTGAGCCTATTTTATTAGCTGCTTCATTGGGTTGTTTAACCAATACATTTGTAGATACTATGTATTGTGGAATTGAATAATGTAAATAGAAATAGGCTGCTGCCCCAAAAACAGCAATAGCTATAATAAACCAATAATAATTTCTTACCAGTTTTAAAAGGTATCCTTTTATGTCAAAACCTTTACTTTTTTCTTCTTCTAAAAATGTTTGTTCCATAAGTTATTTTTTTATTTATTGAAATAAAAGGTGGCGGCTAATGTAATCACGCCAAGAATGAGTGAAATGATTGAAGTAACAAAAGCCGTATTTTCCCGCGACACTGCGCTGGCTCTTGGTTTTACGTATAAAACATCGTTGTGCTTTATCTGAAAAATTTCAGGATTATTTAATACATCTGTTTTGCGAAGGTCAATTTTATAAATTTTTCGTATACCATTATAGTCGCGGTAAAGTTCCACATCATATCGTTGCGCAGTAAGAGGCAGATCGCCTGCAGAGGCAAGTGCCTCGAAAAGAGTTGTTCTTTGCATAGGAAGCGTATGGATGCCAGGAGTGCGAACTTCTCCTAATACCGAAATTCTAAACGTATTAAATCTAACCTCTACAAGTGGGTCTTTTAAATACGGAGCTACACTTTTGGTAAGATTTTGCTTTAGTTGTTCTGCTGTTAATCCGGCAACTTTTACTTTGCCAATAATGGGAAACTCGAGATAGCCTGCATCATTAACCAAATAATCATTTCCTGTATTTGCCCCTGCAGTAGTTGACTCTGATTTTTCTCCGCTTATGTTTGCTAAGGGAGAGTTTCCTCCTGCTTTATTAAAATAGCCTGCAGCCTGGTTATCTTTTGCACTAAAACTGATATACAGATTTTCAGCGCCCTCAATAATTCTTTCATCTTTTGGCAATGAGGGTAAATTAACTGTTTCTGTATTTGGCAAATCCTGAAAATAGCTTAATTCTTTAGCCGGGGTGCACGCACTAAGAATACATGCAGTAATTAGTGTAGAGATAATCGTGTTTAAAATTGCAGAGGTTGTGGTTATTTTTTGCATATTAAAGATTGCGTGATAAATTTAAAATCAATAACAATTATACGGTTCAAATTACAGTCGTGAATCAACCAATTCTTTATTAAAAATGGATTTTACATCGAATAAAACACAAGGCTCATTACAAATACTTTTAATCATTTCATAGGTGAATTGTTTATGCGCTACTGAAACTATCACAGCACTGTAAGTATAACCATTAGAAGGTTCTTTCAGGGTATTAATTCCAAATTCATGAAGAACCTCTTTGGCATCTGCCCAAGGATCATAAACATCAACCTGAATATGGTAATTTTTAAGATGATTTATTATATCTATTACTTTGGTATTTCGCACATCAGGGCAATTTTCTTTAAATGTAATTCCTAAAATTAATGCTTTGCTGCCAACCACCTGTATTCCCTTTCTTATCATCAGCTTTATCACTTCATCTGCTATATAAGCGCCCATTCCATCATTCAATCTTCTTCCGGCTAAAATAATCTCGGGATGATAACCTACCTCCATTGCTTTTTGCGCCAAATAGTAAGGGTCTACACCTATGCAATGACCGCCTACCAACCCGGGTTTAAAGGGGAGAAAATTCCATTTTGTGGCTGCAGCAGCCAATACTTCGCCTGTATCTATTTCCAAATGTTTAAAGATTTTAGCCAATTCATTAATGAAAGCAATATTAATATCGCGTTGTGCATTCTCAATTACTTTTGCCGCTTCAGCTACTTTTATAGAGGGCGCCAAATGGGTTCCGGCAGAAATAATACTCGCATAAAGTTCATTTATCTTATGAGCTGTTTCGGGTGTAGAGCCGGAAGTTATTTTTTTTACTTTTGTAACTGTGTGCTCCTTATCGCCGGGATTGATTCTTTCCGGTGAGTAGCCAACAAAAAAATCTTTATTAAAATGTAAGCCGGATGCTTTTTGCAAAACAGGTACACATTCATCTTCTGTGACGCCGGGATACACGGTTGATTCATAAATTGCTATATCTCCTTTCTTTAGACATTTGCCAACTGTTTCACTTGCCTGCAACAGGAAAGTAAGATCGGGCTTATTATGCTTATCAACCGGCGTGGGTACTGTAATAATGTAAATGTTTGCATGTGTGATTGCATCAATGTCGTTGCTTACAAAAAGACCTTTTAAAGAATCATTTTCATTTTTTAGAACTGAATTAAGATGGTCACTGCAAACTTCTAAAGTATAATCATAGCCAGTGTGTAAATCGGAAACTCTTTTTTTATTTATATCAAAACCAATTACAGGATATTTTTTAGCAAACTCAACGCCTAAGGGCAAGCCAACATAACCAAGACCAATTATAGCAATATTGTAATCTTTCATACCATTGGAATATTTTTTTAATCTTTGTGAAATTAGTTAACCGGGTTAAATTATCCCGCTCAGCATCAGGTTCAAAATTTATTAATTTTAATATTATTCATAATGCCTTTTACTTTTTCGCATCCTGGAATAGTGTTGCCTTTAAACAAATTAAAAATATTTTCGCTTACCGGTCTTGTAATGGGAAGTCTTATTCCCGATATTGATCATTACGTTCAATTTAAAAGTACAAATGCTTATGCGCATACCTGGACTGCCTTATTTTCCTACGACCTTGTATTTGCAATTTTATTTACTTTTATCTATCACAATATTGTACGCAATCCTTTCATTGATAACTCACCTTTTTGGTTACGTGCAAGAATAATTCAATATAAAAATTTTAATTGGAATGCCTGCTTTAAAAAAAGATGGCTTATTATAATTATTTCTATTCTTATTGGCGAAACGTCTCATTTGTTATTAGACGCTATTGCCCATGAAAACGGTGTATTTGCAATGCAATTTCCATATTTAATAAGTACACATCACTATGCCGGTATCAATGTAGAGGGATGGATGATAATTCAAATTATTACTTCTGCTCTTGGATTATTAATTGTTTTTTATTCAATTTGGCAGCTACCTTATGATAAAAAAATTAAAGCAGGGTCCTCATCTTCTATATATTGGATAATAGTAGGAGGTATAACCCTAATTTTTTTTCTATTCGGGATAACATACCGGTCAACTCACCGAATTGAAGATTTTGTAATACCACCCATTACTGGTTTTCTTTTCTCGCTTATATTAACGCCAGTAGTTTTAAAATATACGCTCATACCTTAAAACAAATCAATATAAACCCGGGAAGACCCATCTTGATTTTATTTAATTTCAAAAAAAGTAATTCTTTCAATATTTGCTTTTTCAATTTCCGCGATTAAATTATAACCAATTGAAGGCAGCATTACTTTAACGGTTTTATTCCTTACCTCGACAACTTCACCTTCTCTCAGCATTAAAGGCCCGTTAAGAATGCGAACTTTATCATTGCAGTTTACTTCTGTTTTTTCTACCCGTACATTCTCGTATTCGTTCAAAAATCTTTTAATCAATTCGATTTCTTCGTTTTTAATTACAGCCGGTTTTCCGAGCCAATAAACAAAATTTAATATGCCATCTGTTTGCCGGGTAGGTGTTCTTTCTGCATCATCTATATTTACAAAAACATAGGAAGTGAATAACGGTTCATAAACAATTTTCTTTCTGTCGCTCCATTGTCTTTTTACCTTATTCAATGGACAATAATTATCAATATTTTTTTTACTTAATAATTCGGCAACTTTTTTTTCCCATCTTGGGCGGGTATAAACTGCGTACCAATGTTTACTTTGAGTCATGGATAATCTATTTATTAATTCAATTTCACTTTTTACTTTTTTATCCGGCTTATTTTTTAATCGCATGCTGGCAGGCTTACGCCACTCTCAGTTACATATTTGTATTTGAGTCGTGGTAAAAAACAGAAGTTGCAATGCCTCAAAACCAATCTTTTCTTCAATCCCCTTACTTTCTCTTTATTTAATCTCCATATGTCCTTTAATGTTACGGTGTATGGAAAAGAATTTATTATTTTTTTTCATTTTGCTCAGATTTTATACTTATATCTCCTTTTTCTATAAACTAAATCTCCTTTCCATTAACCCGCTTAGCGGTTTTTTTCTCATTATAAATATTTTTCCTATTGAGTCATCAAAATTTAGTTCAGCTTTGTTTTGAATAGCTTAAAGAACTCTGCATCGCAAAATCATTTTCTTTCAGCAATTGCAATTTTATAAATCCTGTTTCTTCAATTAAGTCCATCAACTGTTTCTCCAGTTTATAATTACTTTTCTTTAAATATCCTGCAAGCAGCAGGTATAAAATAGTGTCCATCTTTTTAGACAAAAAATAAAACTGGGACGGGCGCAGTTGATTAAAAATTTTCGCTGCATATTCTTCTTCCCCTGTTTTAGTAAGTGCAATTGCTTTAAGCAATGACATCTTTTTGTAACATCCCTGGTCCATATAGCTGTGGGTTTCTGGATAGGTAACAAAAGCATAGTTTATATAATATAAGGCTTCTTCAAAGTGCTTCGTTAAAACAAGAGCAATTGGAAAAGTATATTCAAAGCTTTGAAATAATTTATAGCTATTTTTTGAAGGTTTTATTTCTGAATGAACCTGGTAGGCTTCTATTAAAATTCTTTCGGTATCTAAGCCAAAGGCATCAGCATAAAATAAATGGGCTGCAAAGTATTTTCCATAAACAAATGATCGCATAGCTCTTGATAAGCTTTGTATTTTTATATGTTCAAAATTCTTTTTTAAAGCCGAATGATCATTGATTAACCAATCCCGCTGGCAAAGCAGTGAATAGCCGAAGATTTGGGTTTCGGGAGTCTTTTTTTCATTAATATAATACCGTAATCCTTCACCGTAAAAGGAGTTAATCTTATCAATATGCACAAATTGCTCAAAATAAAATTCATGACCGTTCTTTGTTTTTACGATTGCTCTTTGAAATTTGTCTGCAAGTTTAGGATTTTGACATAAAAAGGTAATGGTGTGCTTTACTAAGGCTAAAAAGGTTTCATCATTGGTATCCTTTACTTGTGTTGATTTAAAAAGAGTAATTAAATAATTTAAGAAGTTCCGGTTTTCTTTTTGGTGATAATTTTCAGGAACCTTTTTTGCGCCGGCAATTTCATCGAGGGAATTAAAGCCGCAATATCTGGTTAATATATTCAGGGTTGAGACGGATGGCGGATATTCAGCTTTTACCAGTCCAAAAAAACGTCTTAGAGTATTAGAATTAATTCTGAATGCCGTTTTAAAATAAATTTCTTCACTTAATTGAATGCAATCTTTTGAAGTTACAAGGCGGCGCCCAAATGTTTCTTCCGCTTCGTTTTTAATAATGGAATATAACTCTGCCTTTATATTCTTAGGGTTAGATATGTTTTCTATGCTAATCATAGCAAATAGCTTGGTACGTTAAAAAAAAATTTTGTTGCAGAAACTTTCTTATTCGGGCAAGGATATTTATTATTTAAATACCCGGATTCATAAATAAGAAATAATTTCTTATTGGCGCTTCATAGTAATAAATGGAGAAAAGTCATAGGGCATCATAAGCATTGGAGAAAGGGGGTAGACTCAAATAAAACGGCAAGATAAATAAAAATAATTCACAAAACCAAATTTCTTTGTTCTTTTTTGTTCAGAGAGTGAATTTGACTAAAAAAACAAGAGGGAAAGCAATTATATACAGAAACATTTTGTACTTAGATAGTTCAGAACTCATTAATGAGTTTTTGAAAGCACTGAAGGTAAAATATTTATCAAAAGATAACAATAAAAAACAAATGCGGAGAGCAGAATATTGAATTGCCATGTTGAAGATTTACCTTCAGGAAAATAATGTTAAATGCCCAGGCATCTGAAAGCATTTTTAAAATAAACGTATTTGAAATTACACATCATGCAAGATGCATCTGAACAAAAAAGATTAAGACAGGGACTGTGATATTTTAAAGAAGTATTAATTAACTTGTTTGCACAAAAAAATTATCGGTATTTGCATTCATGCCCATACAACATATAAAAATGATAAACTGGTTTGTATATACAATGGTAAGCGTGGTTTCTTTTACATCATGTGCCGAAAATAAAAATCAAAATAAAAATATGAACGAAGAAAAAATAGTTATGGATAATAATTTAGATACTGCAACATTTGCTACCGGATGTTTTTGGTGTACAGAAGCAATTTTTCAACGTTTAAAAGGAGTAACTAAAGTTACCAGTGGATATACCGGAGGAAAAATTGCAAACCCTACCTACGAAGAAGTATGCACGGGCACAACTGGCCATGCGGAGGGCTGCCAAATAATTTACGATCCTTCTGTAATTACGTATGAAGAATTACTGCAGGTGTTTTGGAAAACACATGACCCCACTACCCTTAACCGGCAGGGTAATGATGTAGGTACGCAGTACCGAAGCGCAATTTTTTACAATAATGAAAAACAAAAAGAAAAAGCGCAGCATTATAAAGATGCTTTAAATGCAAGTGGAGCTTATGATAAGCCAATTGTTACCGCAATAGAGCCGTATGAAAACTTTTATTCAGCAGTAAATTATCATGCAAATTATTATAACAACAACCGCGGTCAAATGTATTGCCGCTTTGTAATTCAGCCTAAAATTGAAAAGTTTGAAATGGTATTTAAGGATATGCTAAAGACAGCTCCAGCAAATTAATTTTAGGTATCAGCACAGATTACATTGTCAATTTCCGTAAATTCGTTTTACTATGTCTCAATTGCATATTGGCGATGCCTTACATCAATTCCTAAAAAAAAGCAAATTAAAAAATGGCTTACAAGCTGTGCAGATTGAATCTGTATGGGAAGAAATCATGGGCAAGGCTATTGCCAAATACACTGATAAAGTTCAAATAATAAACCATACTCTTTTTATTTACACGAATGTAGGACCACTGAAACAGGAACTGCTCTACCAAAAAGAAAAGATTATTGAAAGGGTAAATGAGGCTATGAAAGAAAAAGTTATTAACCAGGTAGTGATAAAATAAAGTTTTTGAGAAAGCTTACTGCATTTATTTTTGAATGCTATCCTTCATCAAATCATTTAGCGTAATAATTCCTTTAAAAGTGAAATCTTCAAATACCGGCAAATAGCGGGTTTCATGCGCATTCATTAGCTGCATACAAAACATAGGTGTTTCATTACCTGTTATAGTAGGTAAGTTTTTTGTAAGCACATCTTTTACAAAAGTTGAGCCTGATTGTCTGTTCATCAATGTTATCTTTTGAATATAATCACGCTCAGAAAAAATACCGGCATATTGTTCATTTTCCAGAACAATAAGAAAGCTTGTATGTTCAGACTCCATTATTGCAATAGCATCAAGTACCGTAACATTAGCATCAATGGTATTAAACTGTGGTCTGTTTTGTTTTAAAATGGCGGCGGCGGTTTGCATAGATTGAAATTTGGGAGTAATGGAATTTAACTAATCGGTATAAAATTACTTATTGTATTCCACAATCACGTAAAATTTTCCAATTTGTGCAGAATTTAGTTATTGGCGGAGAGTTGGCTAATATATTCACTTACCCCATTTATATCAGCGTAGCTGTATTTAGCCCTTACATTTGCCTGTTGCATGATTAAGTAAGTTGGATTAGCTCTTGCGGCGGTTTTTATTACGGTGGCGTCACATAAAAGAATGGTGATGGCATCGGCAGGTGTAAAAAGTTTTTGAGCATTCTGCTTATCTGCGGTTACAATAAAAAATGTAATTTTTTTATCTCTTAATTGCTGCTGAAGCTTATAGAAATCATCATTCTTCCATTTGTTAGCTGTTGAAAAGTCTTTTGCAAAAAGCATTACATAATAATCCGGCTGACTTAATATGTTATTAGTTGTATCAGTTCCATGTAAGGTTTGTAAAGAAAAATCGGTGATGGATGCAATGGCATTTCCCTTTCGCACCATTTTATCATACCTGTCAAGAAATTCGTAGGTTGAGTCTAAATCTTCGGGCAAATTATCCTGCGTAAATTCAAAAATTTTTCCGTCTTTCCTATACTTAAAAGTCATTACAATGCTATCCTGCACTGGGTTTGCGGGTGGCTTCATTTGTTCCAGTAAATTATTTCCGGCTTTATAGGGAAGGCAATCTATTATGGGCAAATGCTTCAATACATAAGCCTGCAAAATACTCACACCTGCAATCGTTACTATTATCAAACTCATAGCAAAAACTGAATGTACAGATGAATAAATTTTATTCTTGCTTGCAAAAATTAATGATATCATCAATAACAATGCGAGGTCTTTAATAAATGATTGCAGGGGCGTTAAGGGCAGGCAATCTCCAAAGCAGCCGCAGGTTTTTATTTTTCCTGAAAACAATGCATACGCTGTAAGAAAACTAAAAAACAAAATAAGCAGCAACAACAACCAGCTAAAAAGTTTTATACGCCAGCCAATAATAATCGCAACACCTGCCAGCACTTCAAACACGTTCATAGTTAGGGAAAGAGCTAACGTGTAATCATTCAGACCATGCAGGTTCCATGCTTCAAAAAATTCCTGCATCTTATAGCTTAAACCCAAAGGGTCGTTGGCTTTAATAAGACCTGAAAAAATAAAGAGCAACCCTGTAATCCAGCGAATAACAATCAAACTTTTTTTCATGAAGTTCTCGTTTCTTGTTTCTCGTTTCTTGTTTTCTCGTTTTTTGCTTCTTGTGCTTTGTTATTTGTTTCTTGTTTCTCGTTTCTCGTTCGCTGAAGCTATCTTCCTGACTAATTATTATTTTGTATAAACCATTCAACCATTCAACCATTCAACCAATCATGTTTTTGTTGCTTGCTTCTTGTAATTTTCAATGTTTCCCCTCATTTATCAATATCAATGCAAACACAGCATAGTTAATAATATCAATATAGTTGGCATCTGCTCCTTCGCTCATTAGCGTTTTGCTTTCATTCGCAAGTATCTGCTTAATGCGCAGAAGCTTCATCAGTATCAGGTCAACAAAACTATGCTGGCTCATTTCTCTCCACGCTTCTCCATAGTCATGATTTTTATCGAGCATAATGCTTTTTGTTTCAGCCACAGCATTATCGTACCATTCTGAAGCTAATTCCGGCGCCGCATCTTCCACTGAAGGCTCTTCTAATTTTAATTGTATAATCCCGATAATCCCATAGTTTATAATTCCTTTAAATTCAGCAGAGACAGTATCTTCTATTTTTTGTGTTTTATTTTCCTGGATATTTTTTATGCGAAGCGCTTTAATAAAAACTTGATCCATTACTGAAACCGGTCTCAGCACACGCCATGCGGTACCATAATCGTTTGTTTTCTGAAGAAATATTTCTTTGCATGATTGTATCACTGCATCGTATTGCGCATTCGTATTATTCATTCTTCAATTTTAAAAACTGTATTTTTAATCGTGTTATTGCGCTCAAAAATAAAGCAAAGGAAATAATGTACACGCTAAACTGCAAAGGAAGATTATTGGTTTTGGATAAACCCATTGTAATGGGCATTATGAATGCTACGCCTGATTCGTTTTATAGCAGAAGCAGAAAAATAAAGATTGATGAGGTTTTGCAACAGGCAGAAAAAATGATTGCTAATGGCGCCGCTATTCTCGATATTGGCGCACAAAGCACAAGACCTGGAAGTGAACGCATCTCCCCCACCGAAGAAGCGGAAAGAATTTTACCTGTAATTGAAGCAACAGCTAAAGAATTTCCCAAAGCAATTATTTCTGTTGATACTTATTATGCTGCTGTTGCTGAACAGGCGGTGAAGGCAGGCGCTTCAATAATTAATGATATTAGTGGTGGTATGTACGATGCTGATATGCTTTCAACGGTTGGTAAATTAAATTCGCCATACATCTGCATGCATATAAAAGGCACTCCTGAAACTATGCAACAAAATCCGCAATACGATGATGTAACAAAAGAGGTGCTCGACTTTTTTATTCAGCGAATAGACCTGTGCAGACAAAATAATATTCATGATGTTATTATTGATGCTGGCTTTGGATTTGGCAAAACCATTGCTCATAATTTTGAATTGATGCGCCACCTTTCCGTTTTTACGATGCTTGAAAAGCCTGTGATGATTGGGATTTCACGCAAATCAACCATCTATAAAACACTTGGCATTTCAGTGGATGATGCATTAAACGGTACGACTGTTCTACATACGATTGCTTTGCTGAATGGTGCAAATATTTTACGTGTGCATGATGTAAGGGAAGCAATAGAAGCGATTGAATTATTACAAGCTTATAAAGGTTAAGGAACGTTTCTCGTTTCTCTTTTTTTGGTTTATCTTACTTTAGTAATTTCAAAGTCTCTTATTTTTTAAAATAAATCTCAGCATCATTTGAAATAACCAGCTTAATGCCACCACAGCCAGCGCTCCGATTACATTCAGCCACAAAAAACCTAAACCAATTATTTCTTTTTCACTTAACACAAATAATACAATCACGAATATCTCTGTTATTACTGCACTCCAGAAAACTGCATCACTTTTTATTTTTTTCACGTAAAATGCAACCAGAAAAATTCCCAGAATCACGCCATAAAACAATGAGCCATATTTATTCACCGCTTCGATTAAGCTGCCCATCTTTGTTGAATACTCGGCAATAACAATGCAAAAGATTCCCCATGCAAGTGTGAGCCATTTTGATTCTTTGTATTTTTTTAATGCCTCCGGGTCATTTTCCAGCCGGTGCGAATAATTTTTTTTAAACCTGCAATAAAAGTCAATCATAGTGCAGCTTGCAAGTGAATTTAATGCAGCTGCAATGGAGCCCCATGCAGCAAGAAAGATTACAGCAATAAGCAATCCTACCAAACCTGCAGGCAGTGTATCCACTACGAAGCGAAGGAAAATATAATTGGTATCATTCGTATCTATAGACGAATCTGCTTTTTGCAAAAGCGCTTTATACTCATTTCTTAAACCATCTGTTTGAGCATTTATTTCAGCAATATTTTTTTTGTATTCATTCTTAAGAGATGCATTCTTCTTTTTATCCGCATCAATATATTTTGCAGATAATATTTGCTGATGTTTGCTTAATGAGTTGAATTGCGCCTCAATTATTTTCAAAGAATCATTATACTTCGATTGATATACTTTTTCAGTCACAGCTTTATTAAAAAATATGGGTCCGGTATTAAATTGGTAATAGGTAAAAAGCAGTGCGCCTAATAATAAAATTAAAAACTGCATCGGCACTTTTACCAATCCGTTCATCAACAAACCGAGCCTGCTTTCTGTAGTATTTTTTGCCGTAAGATAGCGCCCCACCTGGCTTTGATCAGTTCCAAAATAACTCAGCGCTAAAAAAAATCCGCCTATTAATCCGCTAAAAATATTGTAGCGGTCTTTCCAGTCAAATCCTTTACCGGTAAGTCCTGTTGTAATAACATTCAGCTTGCCGCCTGCGCCGCTTATTTTCAGCGCATCAGCAAAGTCAATATTTTGCGGCATGCGGTGCACAATATAATATCCTGCAATGCACATTGCTGTAATGATAATAAGCAATTGCAACTGTTGTGTATAAGCTACTGCTTTTGCGCCACCGCTTACCGTGTAGATAATGAGAATGCCGCCCATGATGATGTTTGTCCAGAAAATATTCCAGCCCAAAAGAGATGAAAGAATAATAGAAGGTGCATACACGCTAATACCTGTTGAAAAACCTCTCGACAGTAAAAACAATGCAGATGTAAAGGTTCTTGTTTTGGTATCGAAGCGCTGCTCTAAAAATTCGTAAGCAGTAAAAACTTTTAGCTTGTTGAATAAAGGGACAAATGAAATTGAGAGCACCACCATGGCAATGGGCAAGCCAAAATAATATTGCACAAAGCGCATCCCGTCAGTGAAAGCCTGCCCCGGCGCCGAAAGAAAAGTAATTGCGCTTGCCTGTGTGCCCATAATGCTCAGCAGCACAAGATGCCATCGCAGGGTGCGGTTGCTGAGAAAATATCCTTCCAGATTTTTTTGCGTACGGCTTTTATGAAGTCCATACAATACTATTGTAAGTAATGTAACAATGAGCACTATCCAGTCTGCCCGGCTCATGAAAAATGTTTAGTAAACCAGGTGAAGAAAATAATCAGCATAAATAAAAAAGCAATTACAAGAAGATACCAATAGCTCCAGCGGTTGAAAAATGGAATATTATTTTTTTGCAGCATAACGGGGTTAAATTAAAAAAAAATTGGGGATTGAAAGAAGAAATGATATGATAGGAAAAAATAATCATGTGACCGGCAGTTGGCTAATATCTCAAAACAAAAACCCCGCTTTGAAAAGCAGGGCTTCTTTTTCACGAAGAAATCAAAATTTCTAAATCTAAAAATTACTTATGCAATTTACAGAAGTTGCATTATTATCACAAAAAAAATAAATATTCTCACATTCCTGTTCCCGTTATTGTAATCTGTACATCATCACTTAACCGCCTTGTGCGCTCCTCATCTTTTCTATAAATAGCTCTGTATTTCCAAAGAACTATTTGCCTTTGTGCAGGCAATGCAAAAGTATCAGGATAGTTAGGAACTATGTCTGTGGCGAAGATAATTGAAGTGACAGGTTCCCCCTGAAAAAAAAATCCCGCTTCAAAAAGCAGGACTTTTCTTAGCTTATAAAAAAATCAAAAAAAAATCTTTTTTGCATTTCTTTTATGGGGTGCTATCAAAATTATTCACTAAGCCCTAAGTTAGTTTTATCTTCTGAAACTTGTAAATTACCACGTTCCTTTATCCATTCTGCAATAAAGAAAAGTTCGTAAACACCCACAAAAAAAGAGGCAATAGATAAAAGAATAAATAAGAATTGGTATTTCATAGTAATTGGTTTTTCATATAATAAATGTACGCTGTATTTGTTGCCGAGAGGCAAGCATTGTGTTTTAGTTAAAGCCGGATGAGACAGAGTAAGAAGCGTAAACCTGGTTAGTTAAAATAAATACCTCACACTAAAAAAAACCCGCTTTAAAAAACGGGGTTTCTTTTGCAAAAAAAGCAAAAGTTTTTTTCACTTTAAAATTACGTACGCAATCTACAGAAGTTGCTTCATCATAAAAAAAATAAATATTCTCATATTCCCGTTACTGTGTCAAGCCCTTGACCACCTGACAGGTTGTTCAATTAACCATCTTTGCTATTAATTCTTTAAATAATTTATAGGCTGCCATAGCCGTAACATTATTTACATCTCTCATTGGGTTATATTCAACTATATCAGCGCCAACAACAGTAACCGTAACAGATTGAATTATTTTAATTACATCACGGGTAGAGAATCCTCCAGGTTCATGGTGCGAAATTCCCGGTGCAAATGCAGGGTCTAATACATCTAAGTCTAATGAGATATAGAGTGGCGCTTTTAATTTTTGAATAAACTGAAATTGAAATTTTTCATTTCAATAACTTCAACATTATATTTCTCTGCCTGTATTTTTTGATGTGTGTTTAGTGTTCTGATGCCCGCTTGTGTTAGTGAATTTATTTTTCTTTTTTCCAAAATTCTTGCAAAAGGAGATGCATGCGAAAAGGGGTTATTGTCAAAGTTTTCGTAAAGGTCTGCATGAGCATCTAAATGAAGAATATTCAAATTTTCATACTTGTCTGTATATGCATCAACAATGGGAAATGTTATGGAATGGTCGCCGCCAAAACAAAAGACTTTATCATTATTATCGAGTTGATTTGTTATGTTTTGTCCGATGACTTTAAATACGCTTTCAGGATTGTGGTCACTGAAAAGAATATCTCCTAAATCATGATGTGTTTTACCCTCGCAAATTTCTACTCCATTTTCAGCGAAGCAATTTGCAGAACCGTATCTCTCCATCTGTCTTATTATGGGTGGCGCAAGCGAAGGCCCTTTTAAGAAGGAAGAGTTGCCGTCATAAGGTATTCCAAGTACTTTTATCATTATGAAATTAAAATAATATGAAAGACCTTGAAAAGATTCCTTTGCCCCAAAGTCTTCACAATATGCTATGCGGATATTCCTGAAAATTATTTGTCTTTATACTTATCAGGATTTAATGCATTTGGCGTCCAGTCTTTTAAAAATTCAAACACTTTTTCTTTGTTATAGCTTTTGCCCTCCTCAAGATATGCAGAATTTTGTGTGTGAATGCGGTTCCCTTTTTCATCTAAAATAATAAACACGGGAAATCCGAATCGCTGCGGAAAACCATATTTTGCAAACACAGCTTTGTTTGTATTTTCTTTACTGTAATTAAGATGATACACAATAAAACCGGCATGCACCAGTGAATCTATTTGCAAATCTTCAGTAACAAATTTATTAAATCGCAAACACCATACACACCAATTGCCTCCGGCCTGTATCAATACAAATTTGTGTTCTTTATCCGCAAGCTTAACTGCTTTTTCAATATCAGCAGTAGCATCCGCAGACGGATTGTATAAACCTGTTGTATCTGAAACAAATGCTTTTGCCAAAAAAAGTATTATGCTGAAAAGCAGGATGAAAAAAAGCTTCTTCATAATTATCAATTTTTTTATGCGAGCAAATTATATTCAAAAAAAACCAAAATTACTGCTTCATTGCAACTCATGTTTTCTTTTTCCGCAGCATATTTTTTAACCTGTAAGGTGCATTCAAATTGTCGCATCAAATTAAAAATATAATAATAAGGTTTACCAAATACAGGATGTAGTTTTTTATTGAGGGTTAAAAATATGGCTTTCAACCTTAGTAGAAAACATTGAACCCAATTTATACTAACCTTATTATTTTTCGAGCGACAATTTGGTTTGCCCCCATAATTATTATTGATTAATGTTTTTCCCTATATTGCAGCCTGATATAATTTAATTTTATTATTTTCGCTTATTGAAATTTATTTAGGCGGAATAATTTTAAAACTCCAATACCATGAAATTTGTAACCATTTTTCTTGTCTCGCTATGCTTTACATCCATCAGGTGGAATACAGACTTTGATAAAGCAAAACAACAGGCCTTCAGAGAAAACAAATTTATTCTTATTAATTTTTCCGGTTCAGATTGGTGCGGTCCCTGCATAGAGATGAAAAAAGAAATTTTTGAATCAGGGGCTTTTATAAATTTTGCTTCAGATCATTTAATCTTAGTGAATGCAGATTTTCCCCGGCTCAAAAAAAATAAGATAGAGGATGGGCAAACCGCAAAGAATAATGCACTTGCTGCCGTTTATGATCCCGACGGAAAATTTCCCTTAACCGTTTTAGTTAATGCAAGAGGAAAGGTGTTGCAAGAATGGGATGGGCTGCCCAGGGCAACCCCGGAGGAATTTACAGAGCAAATAAAAACAGTACCCGATGCAGGTAATTGAATCGCCTGTTAATACAAATGCGGCAATTCATAAGAGAGTACTCAGGCTAATGGGTAATCGCTTTGAGATAAGTGTAGTAAGCGATAATGCCCAATGGGCTGAAGAACGCATAGATACTGCAATTAAAGAAATACGCAGAATCGAAAAGCTGCTTACTACGTTTGATGATAATAGTGAAACCAATCAAATCAATAACAATGCAGGATTGCATGCTGTAAAAGTTGACAAAGAAGTTTTTGGCCTGATATATCGCTCATTAAAAATTTCAGCGTTAACACAAGGCGCTTTTGATATTACCTATGGCTCCATAGATAAAAGTTTTTGGAATTTTGATGTAAGCATGACTGCCTTACCTGAAGCATCTGCAGCAAAACAAACTGTGCGGTTGATCAACTATCGAAATGTGATATTGGATAAAAAAAACGGTTCTGTTTTTCTTAAAGAAAAAGGAATGCGGATAGGGTTTGGCGCGATAGGAAAAGGATATGCCGCAGATAGGGCAAAATATATTTTGCAACAACAGGGCGTTACTTCAGGTATTGTAAATGCGGCGGGAGATTTAATTACATGGGGTTCGCAGCCTGATGGCAAAGCATGGACGGTAGGTATCTCTGATCCTAATGCCTCACATCATCCGTTCTCGTATCTCGATATA
Organism: Chitinophagales bacterium; assembly: GCA_038206235.1. Classification (GTDB taxonomy): domain Bacteria; phylum Bacteroidota; class Bacteroidia; order Chitinophagales; family Chitinophagaceae; genus JBBRBB01. The sequence goes on along the minus strand of JBBRBB010000010.1, from coordinate 72,215 downwards.
AGTAACATGGCGGTTGCCACTTCCGGTAACTATGAAAAATATGCTGTCATCAACGGAAAAAAATATTCTCATACCCTTGACCCAAAAACGGGCTATCCTGTTTCAGGTATAAAGAGCGTTACAATCATTACTCCCTCTGCCGAGCTGGCAGATGCGATGGCTACACCTGTAATGGTTATGGGAATTAAAGTGGGATTGAATCTCATTAATCAAATGCGGCAGATAGCATGTATCATTATTGATGAGAATGATAAAATATATACTTCATCAAACATTAAAATAAGATGATAAGAATACGCAAGCTTATCGCAGAGTCCTGCGGACAATCAATTCTTGTATGTGCTTCGTTTCTTTGTTTAATAGCTTTTTGTTTACCGTCATGCGCCGAAGTAAAACCGTATCAGAAGAATCGTTTGAATGATTCAGAGATGGAGCTCTCAGCAAGAAAATGTCAAAAGTTTGAACAAAGTTTTCAATCGTACAGAGAAGGTGCATCGGGCGCTAATGGCGACAAAAGTGGTGGCGGCTGCGGTTGTAATTGATTCTCTTTTTTAAAAGACATAATCCTGATGAAAAAAATTTCTTTGGCAGTTATAGGGATGTATGTAAGCGTACTGAGTGCATTCTCTCAAAACCCTGCTGCAAAAGATACATCATATAAAAACAGGCGATTAAAAATTGATGAAATAAATTTTGTTTCGGGATATTACCGGCAGAATGGAAATAATTCTGCAGTTACCGGTGGCATTGGCAGTGAAAAGCTCACCGACTTTGCAAACACGCTGGAATTAAAGCTGATTAAGTACGACCACAAATACCATAAGCATACTTTTACCGGTGAGCTGGGTGCAGATACTTATACATCAGCTTCATCAGATAAGATAGATCCTGTTACTATCTCTTCAGGCTCAAAAGATGATACACGTATTTATCCTTCTCTCTCATGGAATGTTTTAAATGAACAAAAGAATAGAACCTTTGGCGCTGCTCTTTCTTATTCTACTGAATTTGATTACAAATCAGTTGGCGCTGCATTAAACTTTGCAAAAACATCAAAGGACAAGAACAGCGAGATAGCAATAAAACTGCAGGCGTATCTTGATACATGGCGGGTAATTTATGCAAGTGAGCTGAGACCGCCACATTATGGAACGGGTGCCATTGGCGGGGGACCTGTACATTACACACCACGCAATTCATTCAGCGCTTCATTCACTTTTTCGCAGGTAGTTAATACCCAACTACAGGTTTTGTTTGTTCTTGAACCAACTTATCAGCACGGATTGCTGGCAACAAAATATCAGCGTGTATTTTTTAATGATGATTCTGAACGTTCAGAAACATTACCCGATGACAGGTTCAAGCTGCCTGTGGGCTTGCGGGCAAATTGTTTTTTTGGTGACAATTTTATTTTGAAAAGCTATTACCGTTTCTATATTGATAATTGGGGATTGAAAGCGCAAACCATAGAACTTGAAACCCCCATTAAAATAACTCCCTTCTTTTCAGTCAGCCCGTTTTACCGTTTCTATTCACAAAATGCTGTTGATTATTTTGCGCCATACAGTGAGCATAAAGTTTCAGAAATATATTTTACAAGCGACTACGACCTTTCAAAATTCACCAGCCATTTTTTGGGAGCAGGTATTCGTATTGCGCCGCCAAAAGGTGTGTTCAATATAAAGCAATGGAATTCGCTTGAGTTAAGATATGGGCATTATATACGAAGCACAGGTCTTCATTCTAACATTCTTTCACTGCATGTAAAGTTTAAATAATCTGCGGCATTAATTATCCTTCATAATTTTTCATGCCGCTTTTTGCTGCAGGGCAATATTTAAAAAAGATTATACCTCTCTTTTTGCAATTATCCCTTTTGCCTCAACTTTGCGGCAACCCTTTTTCAATAGTTTTGTAACTTTTAGAACCCACAAAATAAATTCTTCAAAAAAGTTGTTGGGTAAAATTTCCTACACAATTCCTTTATTTCTCATGCCCTTTAGTTTCCTGTAATTGCAAACAGGCAGGCATAATTTTTTAGTACAACTATAAATTCTCTTTGGTCTTAGCAATTTGATTTTTACAAATGCCAATACCGGCGATGATAAAATGTCTCCGCTCAAGATAGAAGCTTGTTGGGGAATTTAAAAAAAATTAAAATGACAGAGTGTGCTTAATACTTTATCAAAAATTTTATGCATCGCAACGCTGCAATAAGCAGGTTACATACTATTCGTCACCTATTAAACATTAAATATTATGAAAACACAACGATTGATTGCTGCAGCCATTATGCTGCTATTTGCATCTTGCCAGAAAGATGCCTTCAACAACACCCCCGCTATTTCTGAATCGTCTCTTAGAGAAATGATGTCAGAGAATGGTAATAACCCTGATGAAACAATTCTCGATGCTGCCGATAGAGCTTATGCCAGCGATAATGGCTATGTATATATCGAAAGCAATGACGCTGATCACAATGCTATTCTTAATTATGCTCAAAATCATCATGATGGTTCACTCACTTTAGAACAAACCGTTATGACTGGAGATAAAGGAGCAGGAGCACCCTTGAATTCGCAGGGGGCAGTAGTATTAAGTAAAGACCATCACTGGCTCTTTGCAGTAAATACAGGCTCAAATTCCATATCGTCTTTTGCAGTGGATAATGAAGGAGATATAACATTGAGCCATACCAGAGGTTGTGAGGGTGTTTTTCCTGTAAGCATTTGCAATTATCATGACCTTGTTTATGTAGTAAATTCAGTAACCGCAGACATCACCGGTTTTAGATTGGAAAGTGACGGAAGCCTAACCTACATTCCATCTTCTTATCAGAAGCTCAGTGTGCCCAATGCAATTCCCGCTCAAATCGCTTTTGGTACCTATGGTAATGCAGTGATAGTTACTGAAAGATTTGGAAATGTGATTTCCTCTTTTGCTATTGACGCATCAACAGGTGGATCTGCTGCGGGAATATTTACTCCTTCAGTTGGTGATGAGCCTTTCGGCTTTGATTTTGCCCGTGATGATTATATGATTGTATCCAATACAGCTTTCGGTGCTCCGCACCGCGGTTCATGCACTTCTTATGAAGATTTTCTGCATCCAACAGCTTTGAATGGAGCCGTACCCAATGGCCAAACTGCTTCGTGCTGGGTATCTGTTGCCAAGTTTGGAAGATATGCTTTTGTAACAAATACGGGTAACAATACTATTGCATCTTATTATGTAAGAAAAAATGGAAATATATATTTTACAGGAGGAACTGTAATCAACACCGGCTTAGCCCCCATAGATTTAAAGGTAAGCGGCGATGACAGATATGTATATTGTATAAACAGCGAAAGCCATACAATAGGTAAATTCAAAAGAAATAAGTATGGTGGCTTAACTGCAATTGGCACTGTTCCCCACATTCCTGATTTTGCAGCAGGCATGGCAGCGTACTAATTTGAAATGCCTAAGAAAATTTTTTGCCGCAATGTTTTCTTTTAATGCCTTTGTGTTAGAAGATGCATTGCGGTATTATTACTATAAAATATTTATTTTATAGTCAGTGGTTGTAAAAAAATTTCTGCCATCATACACCTTGCACTGCCACCGCCAATTGTTTCAATCGTATGGATTGAAAGCGGAACTAATTCACAATGTTTTTCTATTTCTTTCTTTTGGGTTTTGGTTAATGAGTCAAATGCAGTTTTTGAAAGAGCAAGAATATTTTTATTGTTGTTTATTGCGATAGCCAGCATATTACCTGCAAAATTTTGCATTTGCTCAAAACTGATTTTGATAATGGTATGATGTGTTTCTTCAAGTGAATGAACAACTTTTTCTCTTTCGTGGTCCAATATACTTTCAGCACATACAATTGCAAATTTTTCAGCCACACACATCATCACGTTTGTATGATAAATCTCTTTGCCTGTTTTATCGTAAGAATGAAAACAAACCGGAGAGTAGTTCAGGTATTCACACACCCAAAGAAAAAGCTCTTTATCAGTGCGGGGCGATAAAGAAGCATAAGCAATTTTATTCTTATGGTCAAATACAATGCTGCCTGTGCCTTCTAAAAATTTATTATTCTTTTCATGATAGCTCAGGTCAAGAATATTTGTTATGCTGAAGTTTTGTTTGAGAGAATCAATAATATCTGTTCGTCTTTCGTGCCGCCTGTTATAGGCGAGCATCGGGTAAAGAATAACAGTTCCATCAGCATGAAATGTTGCCCAGTTATTGGGAAAAATTGCATCGGGTTTTTCGGGGTACATAGTATCATCAAAAATAAATGTATTAGCCCCTTTCAATCTTAATGTTTCAGTAAACATTTCAAATTCATCAAAGGCTTTTTGTTTTATTGATTCTATACTTTTTTTACTGGTATGCTGAAAAGCATTCGATGCTGAGGTTTCTTTATTATACACAAAACCGGAAGGTTTTATGAGTAATATATTTTTTGTTGATTGCCGCAAGAGATTTTTATATTTTATTAAAAAAGGTAAAATTAAATAGAGAAGATAATATAAATATTTAAATGCCCGTCCTAATTCCAAATCCCCAATTCCTAATTCCTAATTCCACATTAGCACATCAGCACATTGGCTCATTAGCACATTAACTCCTATATTTGCCCCCTTAAAATTTCCTTGTAAGTGCCAACTAAATTTTCTAAAGAAACTTATTTATACTGGTACGAATTAATGCAGCTAATCCGTCAGTTTGAATTAAAGGCTGAGGAGATGTATAAAATGGCCGGCAAAATACGCGGCTTCTTTCATGCATACATAGGACAGGAAGCTATTGCTGCAGGCTGTATTACAGCAACACGGCAGGAAGATATTTTTATTACCGCTTACCGCGACCATGGTCTTGCTCTTGCAAAGGGTGTGAGCGCAAATGCCTGCATGGCAGAGCTTTTTGGCAAAGCAACAGGTTGCGCAAAAGGGAAAGGCGGCAGCATGCATTTGTTTAGTAAAGAGCATTATTTTTTTGGCGGTCATGGAATTGTTGGCGCACAAATAGGTACGGGTGCAGGGCTTGCTTTTGCTGAGCAATATAAGGGAACCGATAATGCAGTGCTCTGCTTTTTTGGTGACGGCGCTGCACGGCAGGGAATGCTGCATGAAATATTTAACCTTGCTATGATTTGGAAATTGCCTGTTGTTTTTATTTGTGAAAACAATCATTATGCAATGGGCACTTCGATAGAGCGCACTTCGAATGTGATTGATATTTATAAACTTGCCGATGCTTATGAAATGCCTGCCGATAAGGTAGATGGTATGAGCGCCGAAGCCGTGCATGATGCTATTACAAGGGCTGTAAAACGCTGCAGGGAAGCAGGCGGCCCTACCTTGCTTGAATTAAAAACATATCGCTATAAAGGGCATTCCATTTCTGACCCGCAGAAATACCGCACCAAAGAAGAGGTAGATGAGTACAAGTCGAAAGACCCTATAACAATGATATTACATACGATTAAAGAAAATAATTTTGCAAGGGATGAAGAAATAGCTGAGATAGATGAGCGCATAAATAAAATTGTAGAAGAGAGCGTAAAGTTTGCAGAAGAGAGTCCTTGGCCTGATGCAAGTGAAGTGCTGAAAGATGTGTATGCAGATGTGAATTATCCTTTTATTACAAACTAAAGCAGTAGGGAGTAGGGAGTAGACAATCATTAATAATTCAAAATTCATAACTCAAATTCAAAATTTATAATGACTGAGAAGAAAGTACATGAGGCACATACCGGACACGATCCAATGCTAAAAGCAAAAACTGTTTTGCAGAAATATCAAAAACCAATTGCTATTGGCGTTACAGCTATTATAGTTCTTATTGCAGGCTGGTATGCTTACACCAATTATATAGTGAAGCCGAAAGGAGACCAGGCCTCAGACGCCATTTTTAAAGCGCAGCAATATTTTGCAGAAGATTCAGTTAAGCTGGCTCTTAATGGTGATGGTGTAAGCAAAGGTTTTTTGTACATCATGAATAGTTATGGCGGAACAAAACAAGCCAATCTCTCAAAATATTATGCCGGTGTTTGTTATTTAAAATTGGGAGATTTTAATAATGCAGTAAAATATTTGAAAGACTTTAGCACCGATGCAAAGCAGGTGCAAATGATGGCGTATGGTTGTTTGGGCGATGCATACAGTGAACTGGGAAAAAATGATGACGCCGTAAATTATTATAAGAAAGCTGCCGAAACATTTGATAAGGATGAAACCATTGCATCAGAATATTTATTTCGTGCAGCATTGAAATTAGAGACACTTGGCAAAAACAGCGAAGCGCTTGCAACATACAAACAGATTAAAGAAAAATTTCCGCAAACAGAAAGAGGTTACGAAGCGGGTAAATATATTTATCGCTTAAGTATTGAACCAAACGATTTTAGCGTAAAATAAAATCATGGCTTCGAAAGGAAATAAAATTTTATACGAAGGCATTCCCGCAATTGAGGATGCCTTTATTGTTATTGTAAAAACCGAATGGAATCCTACCATTGTAAACAAGCTTGAAGAGGGCACAATTAAAATCCTCAAATCCCTTGGCATAAAATATAAAACATACACTGTTCCCGGCGCCATTGAAATTCCTTTTGCCGTAAAAGCTTATGCAGAAAGTAATCAGCCAAAGACTGATGCTTTTATCACGTTGGGAGTAGTGATACGCGGTGGCACTCCGCATTTTGAATATGTGTGTAAGTCAGTAACAGAAGGTATTACATCCCTCAACATTACATTGAATGTTCCAATAATTTTTTGTGTGCTCACTGTAGATAATGAACAACAAGCATTGGACAGAGCAGGCGGTGTACATGGAAATAAAGGTGAAGAGGCCGCTATCGCTGCATTAAAGATGATAGCACTAAACCGTTCATTAAGGAAATGATTTTTTTTGTGTGTAAAATATTTCTCTTTTCATAATGAACTCTTTCTTCAAATGCTTATTATAATAATTACAATTTACTGCTTTGAATATTTGTCATTTATTTTTGCTTCTGCATGAACAGCTTTAACCATATCATCACTCTTGTAAAAAAAGACATTCTTTTAGAGATTCGCCTGCAATACACTTTTTACGGTATTCTTTTATATGTTGCTTCAACCGTTTTTATTGTTTACCTGTCTGCAGGAAAACCGGAAGAAGAAATATGGAATGCGCTTTTCTGGATGATACAATTATTCGTTTCTATAAACGCAGTTGCCAAAAGTTTTTTGCAGGATAGTAAAGGTCGTATGCTTTACTATTATTCAATTGCCGGGGCAAAAGATTATGTGCTATCCAAATTAATATTTAATGCGCTGCTAATGCTCTTGATGAGCATATTGACCCTGCTGATATTTATTTTATTACTCGGTAATCCGCTAAACCATTTTATGCAATTTGCGGGTCTCAGTTTTTTGGGAGCGATTGGTTTAAGCTTTGTGTTTACTTTTCTTGCATCCATTGCAGCAAAAGCGCATCAGCAGGCTGCTTTAATGGCTATTATGGGTTTCCCGGTAATAGTGCCGCAATTATTATTATTAAATAAAATTTCTGTTACTGCTTTTCATCCTGTGGTGCAATCAGGCTTATGGCAGATGGTTTTGCTGTTAATTCTGTTAGATGTTTTAATAATTATGCTCGCTGTTATTTTGTTCCCTTTTTTATGGAAGGATTAATATCTTGCTATTTCATTTTTTACACCATAACTTTAAGCCTTATCTAAAATTTTAAATTTAAAAACCTTGCATCATGAAAAAAAATTTATTCTTATTACTGTTAAGCAGCAGCATAATTTTTTATGCACAAGCTCAGAAAAAAATAATTTCTGTGCATCCTTATGAACAAGCCGAAATGAAGCTGGTAAAGGTTTCTCCAAAGCTTTCACAAATAAAATCAGAAATTATTTCAAAAGATGAAAAGCAGGAAGCCCCGGAAAATGCATCCTTAAAAAATATTATGCCATACATAAATCCCAACGCATATCCGCATGGAGAAGACCCTGTGCTGCAAAAAAATTATGCGCAGGAAAATCAGCCCGCATCTTCTGCCATACAAATACTATCAAACTGGGATGGTTTATCTGTTGGCAATGTGGAGCCTTCTGATAACACGCTTGCTGTGGGGCCTCATCATGTAGTGCAAATGGTAAATGGTTCGGGTACACTTATCCGTATTTGGAATAAGCAAACAGGCGCTCTGCTTGTAAACAGCAAAAGCGTATCAAGCATTGCAGGCAGCAGCAATATTGGCGACCCCAGTATAGTTTATGATGCACAGGCAGACAGATTTATTATGTTAGTGATTGGCGGCAATCTTTTCTTTTCAAGTAATCTTACAATATGCGTATCAAAAACAAATGATCCCACGGGTGAATATTACGTGTACAGTGTGGGTGCAGGCGGATTATTTTTTGGAGACTTTCCAGACTATCCAAAAATTAGTGTGTGGGGAAATTCTTATTTCGTAACTACTAATTCCGGCGGACCTATCGTTTGGACTTTGGACAGAAATAAAATGATTACAGGTGCGGCCGCAGGGAGGGTTCAAAAATTTCATCTCAAAGACTTTCCCGGTGGCGGCATACAATCATTATCACCAGTAACTGTTACAGGCAATACACAACCGCCCTCAAACTCTAATGCAGTAATGATGCGTGTGTTTGATGATGCGTGGTCATCTGCAAGCAATGTAGATAAGCTGGAACTTTTTACCATGCAAATTGACTGGGCAAATTCCTCCAACTCAACTATCACAGGTCCTTTTGTTGTAAATATTGCAACGTACGACAGCAGGCTTTGCACCAATGATTTGAATGCAGGCAGTTGCATACCGCAGAAAGATGTAAGCCGCAAATTAGATGCGCTCGGCGGAATTATTATGGATAAGGCGCAATATAGAAATTTTGGAACGTATCAATCTATTGTGTGCACACACATGAGTGATGCCCGCGGCGATGGTGTTGCGGGAGTAAGATGGTATGAGTTGAGAAAAATTGGCACAGCAGACTGGACGGTGTTTCAGCAGGGAACATATTCACCAAATGATGGCTCGCACAGATTTATGGGAAGCGTTACTATAAATTCAAATGGAACCATTGCACTGGGATATAATAGTTCAGGCACAACTTTATTCCCCGGTATAAGAGTTACAGGGCGAAATATAAATGATGCATCAGGAAATTTAACAGCGCCGGAAACCATTGCCAAAGCAGGCAGCGCTTCACAAACATCTTCTAATCGCTATGGTGATTATAATGGCATGGTTACCGACCCCACTGATGGCTCATTCTGGTTTACCGGTAATTATAATCCTACACCAAACTGGGCTACCAATGTGGTGCATTTTAAGATCAATGCCTCTGCACCTATATCAGAAAATATAAATGCCCAGCCTTCAGAATCTGGTTTAAAAATTATACCTAACCCAGCAAACAATTACATTATAATTTCATTTAAAAGTAATGAGGCTGCAAATGTGCCTGTTCAAATTTTGAACTTTGATGGAAATGTAATGCTCGAAAAAGCAATTACTGCTCATAAAGGAGATAATAATGTAAACATAAATATCAGTTCGGTTAAGAATGGATATTATGTAGTGAAATGTCAGGTAAACGGAACCAGCTTATTGCAAAAATTATTTGTTCAGAAATAGAATTAAGTTCATACGGTCAGACGGCTTTGAGCCGTCTGACCGATATTGCATTTATTCTTTTAAATATCGTTGCAGAGTTGAGAATATTTCCATAAGAAATAAATCGTTTTGAATTGAAAAGGCTTCGGAATGCGAAGCCTTTTTTCATAAATGAATTGTTTGAATTCTTATTTCTATAATCACTCTTTAATGAATTTGTACGTATCAGGTTTTCCATCTGTTTTTACTTGTAAATAATAAGTTCCCTGTTTTAATTGGCTCACGTTGAAATTATAACTGCCTGCCTGCACACTTGCTCCCTTCATTATATTTCCCTGCACATTTGAAATTGTGAGTGTGGTTTTATTTGTTGCACTTAAACCTGTAACATGTAAAACATCTTTTACAGGATTTGGGAACATGTTGAATGCAGAACTATTATTATCTGTTTCGCTTATAACATCTGAATAAGCAACGCTGCCATCTTTACCAATTGCCTTAATGCGGTAGAAGCTTTCAGTTGACTGTTGACTGTTGACAGTTGATGGAAGAACATACCTGTGCATTTCTGATGTCTGATTTCCGACTTCTGATTTCTCTATTCTTGCAACTTCTTTAAAGCTGCTGTTGTTGTTGTTGCTTTTTTCAATTGCATAATAAGCTGTGTTGTTAGCCTGCAAATCCTGGAAGTGCAGGATGTGATTGCGAATCCATCGTTTGATTTTTGTTATCCACGATTGTTGTAAAGGATCTCCGTAGTAACGAGCAAGAGAAAAAAATTGTTTAGGTTTGGGAAAGGGATGTTCTGATGTACCTGCTGCAATAATTTCACCGTTGCTTTGTAAACATACTGACTGTGCAATATCATAAGAAGTGGAACCTGTTATATCACTAAAATCCGTTGTTGTTATACCATTTTCACCAAATGATGAATCAAGCGTCCCGCTGATATTGTAACGAACAATAAAAAAATCCTCACTTGATGTTCCCGCAGCGTCACTTCCATCACCTGCCACTAATATTTTACCATTGTTCTGTAGCAGTATATCGTTTGGTGCAAAAGTTCTGCCTTGTATTTGAAGTGTAGTTTTTCCTTTATCTCCAAAGTTTTCATCTATGCTGCCATCTTCATTATACCCTGCTACTATTAGTTTCTTGCAGGACAGCCCAAATATGTCGCAGGCTGCTACTCCGGCACTTACCATTTTTCCATCATCACGTATAGCTAAATGGTCTATAGTATAAGCAGGTTTGGGGTAAGATGTATCAGGGTCAACAATGCCATTTGTTCCAAAAGTATTATCGAAACTTCCATCAGGCGACAGCCGCACTAATAAATAATTATTAATGCTGTAAGCAGCATTCACAGTTAGAGTGGCAAGCATTATTTTACCATCGGCTTTCAGTTGCATGTCTTTTGCATATTCAACAACAGCTAAATTGAGCCAGTCAATCCCATTAATCCCAAAGCTTTCATCTGGTTTGCCATCTTGTGTATAGCGTATTATAAAAATATCTCCATCGTTGCCCTCCCAATTAGGATGGTAGTAACCGCTTATCAGTATTTTACCGTCATCCTGCAATACCATGTTAGTGGTGAATAATTCAGTTCTTGTATTTCCATTACTAAACTCGGTTACTGCCAACCCGTTTACTCCAAAAGAAGAATCAAGAGTGCCATCGCTTTTATAACGCAATACTCCAACACAACTATAGTAGTAATTTAGAAGAGGTCTCATAGCTATCATTACCAGTATATGTCCATCCCTCAGGGCAATTACCTTATATGCCGTTTCAGTATAATAGTCAGGCAAATCTGTTATTGCGATACCACTGTCACCAAATTTTGTGTCCAAGCCGCCATCTTTTTCATAGCGTATAAGCATTACACCATTTCTATCAGATGAATTAAGTTTACTATGTACCCCTGTTTGTAAAATTTTATCATCCGCTTGTACAGCAGCATCATATATTCCATTGCCAATATTGGGCAATGTGAACTTTCCGTTAGTACTAAAAGTAGAATCAAGTGTACCGGGAATGCGGGCAGAAGCTAAAGGTTGAGCTAAAGCATAAAAAGCATTAAAAATTCCGAACAATACAAATATATATTTCATAAAAAAAATTTTAATATTAATTACAAAAATTTGGGTCATCATTTGGACAAATAGGATTTACTGTCTGGCAATCTGTGCGGTTATTAACGCAATCAACAAACAACCTGTTTGATGAGCTTAATGTATTTAGAAAACCAGGATGAGATTCGTCCCACAATATTGCCTGAAAGAAAGTACCAACTCTTTGGGCTATATAATCATAAGTTTGTTCAATAATAGTAAAGCCTGTGTTTCCAAAATTATCAGAGACGATCTGAACGCCATGATGCATGTCGAGATCCACATACAATTCTGTGTAAGTGAGACTTTTCAAAAAACAATACATTTTTTTACTGCCGAAACGTCCTGCATCAATATCATTTATTGTACTATAAGATAAAGCGTAAATGGCATTTCCTGGCAGGCATCTTGTTTCTGGGTTAACTACAACACCCGTATGAAGAGGGTCATAATCAGTTTTTGATGAAGGGTCTTGAGGCACTCCAGGAAAATATACTGCTTGTTGGTCGTAAGGAGCAACAACCTGGTCTTGCGCTCCATGAAAAGAAATTAACGGTGTTCTTAGAGAATTAGCAAAATATGTTGCCGGGTCGGTGATACCAGCTAAGCTTAAAAAAGCATTTCCCCAAGCATTTAGCACTCCACGCAATTTAATTCGATAATTTATAGTAGGTTCACCATAGTAATAGTCTCCATCGAGATTGCCAAGTTTATCATGAGCTGCGCCTCCGTCTATGGAGTCTAACATTGCCTGGTCATAATATGCGGCATTTAACGCGCAACCAGCTCCTGCACTAAAACCTCCCAAAAAAATATTAGTTTCATCAAACTTATAAGGAGTTCCGGCTACACCATTTCTTTTAATAATGGAACGGATTGCGCCACGTGCATCTTGGAAAGCTCTGTAATAAGCAAGGAATTGCTGCGCAGTTGTAAAGTGAACTCCATTTATAAGTTTATCACTCAATAGCCTTCCTCTTCTATACTCGCACACAAAAACTACATTACCATGCCGGGCTAGCCATCTTGCTACCTGCAGGCAATCTGTAGCACCATCAATATTATTGCAATCTGAATAACCACCAGGGGGAAAGAGAATTACACAAGGTGGCCATGTAGTGCATGTACTATAAGGATAATCATGTGGGTAATACACATGATAAAATAAAACACTCTGATCTTCCGTACAAGCATTGGGATATTCACAACCAGGATATTCTTCAGCAACATAAGTTACATCTTTCCATGGCTTAACAGTGTTTACAGTAGGTCTGGCATAACTTACGTATTTTACTGAATCGATTGCAGAAAAATTTTCAACCTGTGTTAAATTTATACAGTTACCGGGCAGCTTATCAATCCATGCTTGGCAGTCAACAGTTTCTGAAATTTTGTAAGGGGCATTTCCAATAAAATTTTTTTTTGAGGTTGCAGCAAAAGCTGTCTTAGTTGAATTATTTCCGCTGGAATCTTTTGGTAATTTATAAAGAGCATCACGACATTTATCTATTTCTTCAACCAATGGTGATTTTATACAATGTAACTGTACATACAATAAGAGTATTGAAAAGTCGGTGCTAGGCTCAGAAATATTATTGAGTGGTTTTAGAAAGGATAAAAAAATAAGGGTAGTAGTCGCGAAGCAAAACGCAGCAATATGTTTCATGAGAATTTGTTTTTAATTTGGGGAAATTCGTTTAGAGAGTAAAAATATACAATAATCAGAAAAAATGAATTTTTTGCTTCAGCTTTTTAAAAACCTTTATTGTAGCTTGTTTACAACATTATCTGCTTTTTTTGGCGAAACAATTATTCTTTCAATTCATCCCCTAATTTTGCCGCGGCAATTTTATAAGCTTGCGGTTAACATCGCCTTTCTAAAAACAAATCAATGATTCGAAAATATTGGTGGAAGATATTATCTTTTGTTCTTCTTATGTACACCTGCACTATGGGATTTCTAATAAAGATTCCCGTGCTTGATGGCAGGCTTCAGCAATCAATAAGAAATTTATTTTTTCATGTGCCCTTATGGTTTGGAATGATGACGCTGCTTATCGTTTCTGTAATTTATGCAATAAAATATCTTCGTTCACAAAATCTGATGCATGATTTTTATTCTGCAGAATATGCAAGAACAGGTTTGGTATTTGGAACCCTCGGAATAATTACAGGAGCAATATGGGCAAACTATCAATGGGGGCAGCCCTGGAGCGGAGACCCCAAACAAAACGGCGCAGCCATTGCATTGCTTATTTATTTTGCTTATTTCGTTTTACGCGGCTCTATGAATGATATAGATAAAAAAGCAAGAGTGAGTGCTGTGTATAATATTTTCGCCTTTGCTATGCTTTTTCCAACGATTTGGATTTTACCGAGACTTACAGAATCGCTGCACCCGGGCGGGCGGGGAAGTGAAGGCAATCCCGGTTTAAATGGTGCAGACCTTGCTCCTGAAATGCGTTTGGTTTTTTGGCCCGCTGTAATTGGATGGACATTAGTAGGTGTATGGATTACTACGCTGAGAATTCGCTTGCGTATTTATCATGAAAAGTTTTTGAGCAATGCATAAATTAAGAAGATTAAGTTTGCTGGCAGCATTTTCTGTTTTGAATGTTTATTCTTTTGCTCAACAAATGAATTTGAACCGGGAAGAGCCTTCTGATTTTATGCGCAGCAATGGAAAAATTTATGTTGTGCTTGCTGTTGTGGTTACAATTGTTGCAGGGATATTTATTTATTTATTTAGTCTTGACAGAAAAATGTCAAGGTTAGAAAAAGAACAAAAAAATAAAAAAGAATAAAACCCCTGCCCCTAAAGGGGAATATATTAAATTGATTACAAACTGAACTCATATTTTATTTTTTAAAACCTAAATATTTTTTCATGCCGGAACAACAGTATAGTTTTTTTGAAAGTGTATCAACCAGCTTTGATAAGGCCTCTAAGTTTACCAAATGGGAGGCCGGGATTCTTGAACAAATCAAGCTCTGTAATGCCGTGTATCAAATGAAATTTCCTATTCGCAGAGACGACGGCTCTATCGAAGTAATAGAAGCTTACCGCGTACAGCATTCTCATCATAAAGCTCCCTGCAAAGGAGGCATACGTTTTAGTGAAGCAGTAAACCAGGACGAGGTAATGGCGCTTGCTGCATTAATGACTTATAAATGCGCAATTGTAAATGTTCCGTTTGGCGGTGGCAAAGGAGGAATAAAAATTAATCCGCGTAATTACAGTGAATTCGAGCTGCAGAAAATAACACGCCGTTACACATCAGAATTAGTAAAGAAAAATTTTATTGGTCCCGGCACTGATGTTCCTGCACCTGATTACGGAACAGGTGAAAGGGAGATGGCGTGGATTCTTGACACATACACTGCGCTGCATCCCGGCGAAGTAGATGCTATGGGTTGTGTTACAGGAAAGCCCGTAACACAGGGCGGTGTAAGAGGCAGAAAAGAAGCTACGGGGCTTGGTGTTTTTTATGGTGTGCGTGAAGTATGCAACATGCCCGATGTGATGGAAAAGCTTGGCTTAACTACCGGCATTGCGGGTAAAACGGTGGTGGTGCAGGGTCTTGGGAACGTTGGTTATCACTGCGCAAAATTTTTCCGTGAACATGGGGCAAAAGTGATTGCTATTGCAGAATATGAGGGCGCCATTCATACTCCTGATGGCTTGAATGAAGAAGATATTTTTCAGTATCGCAAAGCAACCAAATCTATTTTGAATTTTCCCGGCACAACCAATTTTGAAAAAGGAGGTGATGCACTCGAATTAGAATGTGATATTCTTATTCCCGCTGCATTAGAAAATGTAATAAATAAAAATAATGCTGAGAGGATTAAAGCAAAAATAATTGGTGAAGGCGCCAATGGACCTTTAACGCCTGATGCCGATAATATTTTAGGCAAGAAAGGTGTTTTGGTAATTCCCGATATGTACCTGAATGCAGGCGGCGTTACGGTTTCTTATTTTGAATGGCTGAAAAATTTAAGTCATGTAAGATATGGCAGAATGGAAAAACGGTTTACTGAAAATTTGAACAAGCACATTTTAGGACAAATTGAGGAGTTAACAGGAAAAGATGTAAATGCAATGGAAAGAAAATTGATTGAGCATGGCCCCGATGAAGTTGATTTGGTAAACAGCGGTTTAGAGCAAACCATGATAGAAGCAACAAGAGAAATCGTGAATTGCTGGAAAGCTAATCCCACCATTCCTGATATGCGTACGGCTGCCTTTGTGGTTGCTATAGACAAGGTGGGCACATCGTATGCAGAGTTGGGAATTTTTCCGTAAGCGAAAAGCGGTCAGGCGACTTCACGACGTGAGACCGATATTGCATTTATTCTTTTAAAAACTGGTAAACATTATTATCATTTACTTGTAAATAATACCTTCCCTGTTTTAGTTCGCTAACATTAAAATCATAGCTCGCTGCATTTACAGTTGCTCTCTTTATTATGTTCCCCTGTATGTTTATAATTGTGACTGATGTATTTTCTACAGCATTTAAACCGCTTACATGCAGCACATCTTTTACGGGATTAGGATACATACTAAATGAAGAAGCCAAAGCATTATTGTCCGTTTCGCTGATAACTTCAGAGTAAGCAACACTGCCATCTTTATCAACTGCCTTTATGCGGTAATAGTTTCTTGTTTCTGGTTTTTGGTTTCTCGTTGTTTCCTCAATTGTTGCTTGCAGTAGGGGATAGCTGTAATTATTTTGACTTATCTCTTTTGTATTTTCACTTGCAGAGATGTGTGCAATTTCTGTAAAGCTTGTCCCGCTCATAGCGGGATTACTGCTGCGCTCTATACTATAATAAGAAGTGTTGTTTGCCTGCAAATCTTGGAAGTTTAGCACATGGTGTTTTATCCATCTCTTTATGCGGGTAATTCTTGACAGAGGATCTCCATAGTAGCGGGCCATGGATAAATAGGGACGAAGCACTGAACCTGAACCACCTGCTGCAACAATTTTATTGTTATTATTAATAGCTACACCAATAGCTCCATCACTATAGTTAGGGCCAAAATCAGTTATCTGTTTCCCGTTTAATCCAAAAGATGAATCAAGGCTTCCATCGCTGTTATGACGGGTAAGTCCAAAATCAAAGGAATTATCATCAGCACTGCTCCATACAGTGCCGGCTAAAATAAT
Source organism: Chitinophagales bacterium (assembly GCA_038206235.1). GTDB lineage: Bacteria > Bacteroidota > Bacteroidia > Chitinophagales > Chitinophagaceae > JBBRBB01. Next base: position 55,297 of record JBBRBB010000010.1, on the reverse strand, counting down.
TTTTCCATTATCCTGGACTGCCATTGAACGGGCTTCAGAATTTAAACCTTCAAAAGATGTTAGTACTTCACCATCCCCACCAAAGTTTTTATTCAAGCTGCCATCCGCATTTAATGAAAGCAAAAGAAAAGATTGCTTTTCGCCAAGTATATTCCGTCCCGCATAACCGCCGCCAATGATAGTACCATCACTAAGAATTGAAATCTTCCTTATCTCATCTCCTACAGAGGTAATATTTATGAGAGTTTTACCGTCACTGCTAAAGGTTGTATCTAACTTTCCATCAGGCAAATATCTTGCAAAGGCGCACTTGCTGTTATTAGGGTCACCAAAGGTAGAATATCCGCCGCTTAAAACAATTTTACCATCTGTTTGAATGGCTATACTTCCGGCAGCTTCATTAGCACCAAAATCTGTAAGGGTCGCTCCATTATCACCAAAACCTTTATCTACACTGCCATCGGGCATGTAGCGTGCTATTATAAAATCACTGAGGTTGGTGAAGGCCCCTGATGCATCTCCTGAAGCAAGAATTTTGCCGTCCGGCTGTAATTTCACATCTATGCAATATTCCTGGTTACCAAATTCTGCATGAACATATCCATTTTCTCCAAAGGTGTTGTCGAAGTTGCCGTTGGGCAGTAATCTTGCTAAATAAATATTGTGGTTGTTTACGCCATCGTCCCTATACCCACCGGCAATAATTTTACCATCATCCTGTATAGCAATAGAAGAGAGTGCAAAATCTATCCCGACAAAACCGGCGTTTCCAAAGAGGGTATCCAGCGTACCCTCCTGGTTAAATCTTATTACTGCATTGTTGTTCACAACCCTGTTGCTGTACCCCGTTACGACTATTTTTCCATCTTTTTGCAATGCCATAGAAGTAACAATGGGAATATCGCTTAAAAGAACTTTGCCGCTATCACCAAAACTTTCATCAAGAGTACCGGGGCGGGCGGCTGCATCAGGTGTACCTCTCTGCGCATTTATTGTAAGCGCAATAAACAATAAACTTAAAAATGATAATGTGTGTTTCATAAAATAAAAATTTATTTTGATTAAAAATATTAGTCGCAGTTATTTGGCCTGCATGACGCATGGTCGTCAAGCGTGTCGCAGCCATGCCGGTTGTTTTGGCACTCATAAAAAAGCCTCCGGTTAAGCTTATTTACATAGCCGCCGAGTATCGCCTGGAAAAAACAAGTAGCCCGCTGAGTCATATATACTTCTACGCTATCCTGGGTAGATAACCCTGTGCCAAATTCACTCTTGAAGTTGGGACCATTGCTGTCTAATCCATGGGACATGTCACAATCCACATAACACTCCATAGGCGGAGTATTGAATCGATTAAATATGGTTATCATAATAATAGCGGGGACCGCCGCGGTATTCATCTATCAAGAGCGGACCACCGGTTATTGTTCTTGGAGTAACATTAAAAGAATCAATCATAGGCAGCAAACATTCTTTAGTTGCGTGATAAGTTTTGTGCGGGTCTCCTGCAGGAGAAAAATATACTGCCTCAGTGGTAAGAGGGTTTATGGTATCTTTAAAGCCATGAAAGGCTATCATAGCCACATTGTTCGGATTCTGTGCAAAAAAGGCAACCGGGTTGTTCACATAATTGAGAGGTAAGAAAGCAGTTCCCCACATAAATAACAGACCCTTAATCTTTGATTTATATTCTATATTAGTACCGCCTTTATAATAATCTATATCTATAGGGCCTAAAGCAGCATGAATGTTTTCAGAAACACTATCTATCATGCTTTGGGTATAGTATGTAAGCAGTGTTATTATCTCAGCCCCCGCACTGCCACCTCCTAAAAAAATATTATTGGTGTCTGCTTTAAATTCATCAGCGCCATCTCTCTGTCGTTGTATAAAGGTACGTATCAGCCCACTGCAGTCTTGTGTAGGCTTGTAGTAGGCAGAAATTTGCTGCGCTCCTGTATAGGTAATTATTCTAAGATGTGGGTCAATGCTATTAGGAAAAACTTTTACAGTATCATTAATTATTCCCCTTCGGTATTCCGCCACTACGCAAATAAAGCCACGTCGTGCAAATTCTGCGCCCATCAGCCGTATCCCCGGGCCTATGTGATTACAGTCAGAAAAGCCGCCGGGGTGAAGAAGAAATATCACCAGCAGGGGGCAGCTATAACCATAAGCGCTGAGCCTGGGATAATAAGTAAAATAATGGAGCGAACTATCGGGGTTTGTTTCGCAGGGTGCATTTACGCCGCAGTCTTCAAGTTTGGGATTTGAACTTGTGTATTCCCTGTCCTTATAGCTGGTACCGGTTTTACCATAATAAATGGTATCAGATGTTTTAATTTGGGAATTTAAAAAAAATGTACCTCTCAGGTCGGCATTACAATTAAAGGGAGTGGTGTCGCAGTTGGGTGGCAGTAGGGTTTTAGCAAATCGCATAGAACGATATGAGTCATTATTATAATTATTATTATATCCCAAATTTAATTTTGCTGCCATTGCAATGAGCAGGGAAAAGAAGAGTGTGTAAAAAAATGTTTTCATAATAAATGATTTTCGAATTAAAAAACATTGGAATTAGTAAGAAGTAAAATTAAACAAAAGAAAGGAGCTCTTTTTTTATTTTGTTTAAAAAGATAAAATATAAATTCATTTGAGAAGGTTGTATAATTACACCCTTATTACTTTTGCAAAATATAAATCCTGAATGAAAATTATCTATTGCTGCCTGCTCTCATTTCCGCTTTTAAATTTAATGCATGCCCAAACTCTTCAACAACTTCAGTCAAATCGCATCACGCTGCCCAATGGCTGGAGCCTGACACCCGTTGGCAGTTCTTTGCCACTTGGCGACCTGCCTTTGAATATTGCCATCTCATCAACAAAAAAATATATTGCTGTAACCAATAACGGGCAAAGCACACAAAGCATTCAGTTGATAGATGCCAAGCAACAAAAAATTTTAGACAACATAGAAATTACAGCAAGCTGGTATGGATTACAGTTTAGCGCCGATGAAAAATATTTATATGCTTCCGGCGGAAATGATAACTGGATTTTGAAGTATGCAATTAAAAATGATAAGCTTATTCTGAAAGACAGCATCAGGCTTGGAGATAAATGGCCAACAAAAATTTCTCCTGCCGGAATCGAGATTGATGATGCCAAAAAAATAATGTATGTGGTAACAAAAGAAAACAACAGCTTGTATGTTATCAACCTGAAAAATAAATCCATCATTCAAAAAAATGAATTAGGCGCAGAAGCATTTGCGTGTTTGCTTTCACCTGATAAAAAAGAATTGTATATTTCTTTATGGGGCGGCGATAAAATTCTTATCTATCAAACCCAACAACAAAAAATAATTGACAGCATTGCTGTTGGCGATAATCCTAATGATTTGTGCTTAACTAAAAACGGCAACTATCTTTTTGTTGCCAATGCAAATGATAATTCTGTTTCAGTGATTGATGTAAAGCAACGTAAAATAATTGAAACATTGAATGCTGCACTTTATCCAAATTCGCCAACAGGCTCTACAACAAACAGCGTTGCATTAAGCGCTGATGAAAAAACATTATACATCGCTAATGCAGATAATAATTGTGTTGCCGTGTTTGATGTGAATGAGCCGGGCAGCAGCAAAAGCAAGGGCTTTATTCCTGTTGGCTGGTATCCAGCATGTGTAAGAGTTATTGGCAATACAATCTTTGTTGCGAATGGAAAAGGGTTTACTTCTATGGCAAATCCATTCGGTCCAAATCCATATAATAAACAGGAGCAATTAAGTTTTCAAAAGGGAGATACAAGTAAGGTTCATGAAGTGCAGTATATTGGCGGATTATTTAAAGGAACATTGAGCACATTCAATACACCAGCAGAAAAACAGCTTAGCATTTATTCACAGCTTGTTTACGAAAATACACCTTATAATAAATCGAAAGAGCTTACGCCGCAGAGTGAACAAGACAATATCATCCCTAAAAAAACCGGAGAGCCATGCCCCGTGAAATATGTATTCTACATCATTAAAGAAAACAGAACTTACGACCAGGTATTGGGTGATGTAAAAGAAGGAAACGGTGATACAAATCTTTGTTTGTTCGGAGAAAAAATTACGCCAAATCTTCACGCGCTTGCAAAAGAATTTGTACTGCTCGATAATTTTTATGTGGATGCAGAAGTGAGTGCCGATGGGCACAACTGGAGCATGGGCGCTTATGCGAATGACTATTTAGAAAAAACATGGCCTACTTATTATGGCGACCGCGGAGGCAGTTATGATGGTGAAGGCCATCGTAGCATTGCAAACAATAAAGAATTTATTTGGGACGATTGTGCAAAAGCCGGCGTGAGCTATAGAACGTATGGAGAATTTGCAGATAATTATAAACCGAATATTGCGGTGCTCAAAAATCATTATTGTCAATATTACACCGGCTGGGATGTAACGGTAAGAGACACTACACGTTTTGGCCAGTGGAAACGGGATTTTGATTCTTTGCTCGCCAATAATGTTTTGCCTCACTTGAATACATTGCGTTTCAGCAATGACCATACAGAAGGATTGAGTAAAGGAAGACCAACACCCTTTGCACACGTAGCAGATAATGATTTGGCAGTGGGGATGTTTGTTGATTATGTAAGCAAAAGTGCTGTTTGGAAAGAGAGCGTAGTATTTATTTTAGAAGATGATGCGCAGGATGGACCAGACCATGTAGATGCACACAGGAGCACAGCATACCTTGCAGGCGGATATATAAAAAGAAATTTTGTAGACCACACCATGTATTCCACTTCGTCTATGTTGCATACCATTGAACTCATACTTGGTATGCCGCCGATGAGCCAGTACGATGCGGCTGCAACGCCTATGTGGCGCTGCTTTTCATCAACACCGGATATTACACTTTTCCATGTAAAACCTTTGCAGGTTGATATTAATGAAAAAAATATGGCGGAAAATGCGTTGCAGCGAAAGAGTGAAAAATTTGATTTTACAGGTGAAGACAGAATCCCTGACAGAGAATTTACAGAAGTAATCTGGAAAGCTGTGAAAGGAGAAAATGCAATAGTGCCTGCACCCAAACGTGCAGCCTTTGTAAAACTGAATGAAAAAGAGGTTGATGAGGAAAATGATTAAGAGTTTATACTTTAAAATTAATAAAGCACCTTGCTGCAAATGGCGAGGATTCTGTTGTGGCAACGTTTGATTATCCTTTAAAAGTTATTTCTCTTCTAAACTTGTATTTACTTTGTCCAATCTTCTAAATCAATTCCATCTATTCGTTTAAAATGGTCAGTATTGTTTGTCACCATTGTCAAGCCGTGAGCCACAGATGTCACGCCGATTAAAAGGTCAAAATCGTCAATTGGAGTTCCTGCTTTTCTTAGTCGTGCTTTTTCTTTAGCATACAAGTCAAGGGAATGGAAGATTGGAAGCACTTTAACACCAGTTAAAAAATCTGCTAATGCTTTGCGATTTTTCTCTAGCTTGTCACTGTTTTCAACTCCGAATTTTAATTCGGCAAGAGTAATTTCAGATATGAAATAATAATCTGTAGATACTTCGTCAAATTTTTTGCTAAGGTCGAACTTGCCCTTCATGTAGTAGATGGCAATGTTTGTGTCAATCAGATATTTTTTCAAATTTTTTCAATTTCTCTGGTAAAAGTTCTGCTGGTACGAATTTCATTAATTATTTCGTCGGCGCTTTTTTCTGATTGAAATGCACCAAAAGCTTTTTTGAAAGATGTTTTTTTGTTTGTAATATCTGATTTAACCGAAGCAGTCAGCTTTGAAATAAGGTCAAGTTTGCTACTTGGGCTTAAATTGTCTAATAGCTGCAAATAACCGTCAATTATGGTAGTATTGATGTCTGCTGTTTTCATGTTGTCAAAGATAGGAAATAGTCGGCTGTTAAGTTAATTGCTCAATAAAAACGCTGTACTATTTTTGAAGAAGAGGCTGCAAAGCAGGTAAAATAAAAATGAATTTTAAAGGAAATGCGAAAACAATGTCTCATTTATAAACTTACACCATCTTCTTACCTTTGCTCTCTTATTGAAATGTATGAAGCAATTTGATGTTCCCGGAGTTTATCGCAGCAATTTCATAAGCGCCATAAAAAACAAACGCCGTAACCAGGATAAATTAAAGAAGGATTTTACACCCACTTTTCTTGATTTTGGCGAAGTGCACATTTATCTTGCACGCCACTTCGGCTTTTGCTATGGTGTGGAAAATGCAATAGAGATCGCTTTTAAAACGATTGACGAAAATTGTGGCAAGAGTATTTTTTTATTGAGTGAGATGATACATAATCCGCGGGTAAATGAGGACCTTCAGCAAAAAGGAGTTCGGTTTTTACAGGATACTTATGGCAAGCAGCTTATATCTTTTGATGAATTGAAAAGGGAAGATATAGTAATCATTCCTGCATTTGGCACTACTCTCGCTATTGAAAAACTTTTACAGGAAAAAGGAATTGAAATAAAAAAGTACAACACTACCTGTCCCTTTGTTGAAAAAGTATGGAACCGCAGCGAACAGATTGCAAAGAAGGGTTATAGTATTATAGTTCACGGAAAACCAAAGCATGAAGAAACAAGGGCAACGTTTTCTCATGCATCATCGCATACACCAACAGTGGTTGTGAATGATATGAAGGAAACAATTGAGCTGGCAAAATATATAACAGGAGAAAAATCTTCAGCAGATTTTTATGTTGAATTCAAAGACAGGTATTCTGAAGGCTTCGATATAGCAACAGACTTACAGCATTTTGGTGTAGTAAATCAAACCACACAATTGGCAACCGATACGCAGGTTATAGCCGATTACTTAAAACAGGTGGTAAAAAAACATTATCAATTAAATGATGAAAATATCGGCAACCGCTTTGCTGATACAAGAGATACGCTATGCTATGCTACCAATGATAATCAGGCTGCCGTTACCGGTATGCTGCAAAAACCGGCGCACTTTGCTATTGTTGCGGGCGGATACAACAGCAGTAACACTTCTCATCTTGCGGAACTGTGCGAAGAAAAGCTGCCAACTTATTTTATTGATTCTGCTGATAAAATTATTTCATCAAAAGAAATTCTTCACTGTAACCGGATAACAAAAGAAGAAAAAATTACTTCCAATTATTTACCGCATGAACTCCCGGTAAAAATTCTTATCACCAGTGGCGCAAGCTGCCCCGATGCAGTTGTGGAAGAAGTGATTGAAAAATTGTTAAGCTTTTACCATGCAGAAAAAACAATGGAAGAATTTGAGTGATGGAATATCATAGATAGATAGGTAAAGGAAACAACTGTACGCATAAATGTTTTTTAAATTTTATTTTCCATTCGCCGGTTCAATTTTATCTGCTTTCACTACTGCCGGTTCTTCTTTTGCAAATAAAAATTTTTCCAATTCCTGCTGCAAATGCTCAGCTTTATCAAGCAGTGATTTATCGCTGATAAAGGAACGAATATCTGCCTGCTTGCTTATATATTCTTTTTTGTAAACATCATTAAAATTATAATGTGTGAGCTCAAATTTCCAGTTGGCTTTTAATTGGGAAAAAACTTTTTGCTCATGGTTCAATAAAGTAAAAATATCAATCACGATAAACCTGTTGGCAGAAAATTGCCTGATGCTTTTAAGAATCTCATTGTTATAAGCAATCCAAACCTTCAAATAAACTTCTGCATGTTTTTTATACAACATTCTTTGTCTCACTTTTTTTTCTATCTTCCACAAAAGCCTTGAAAATATTTTTTTACCCATATATTTTTTTTCTTTTACCCGATACAATCTGTTTACCAAAGAGCTTACCACATGCTGATAATCTCTCAAAATAATCAGATAATAAGCATCGGGAAGTATGTGTTTATATATAGCAAGAAATAAGCAGGTTCTGGGGTCTTTCCAACCCCACTGCAAATGAAATTTATTTTTAAGCGCTATAAGAGATTTTAATTTTTCTGTTTGATGAGGTGTAAGAGTTAATACAGGTTGTTCCGTTAAGCCGCTATCGGGCAGGTTATTGGCCATTAAATATTCTTCATGTATTCTGAAAAAATCAATGTCTTCAAAATGCCCGTCCGCATTGCTTACAGCCGGTCCAACAAAAGATTGGCCAACATGCAGCCCGCACTTATACAGCCATTGGGCAATTAATGAAGACCCAGAGCGGTGCATGGAGAGAATTATTAAAATTTTATTTTCCATTGCAAAAGTTTATGTATTCCCTTCAGTTATTGCCTAATTCATTCTTGCTTATTGCCTATTGCCCATTGCCCATTGCCCATTGCCCAAAACAATTCACGAAATTAATGTGATAAAATTATTGCTCGTAACAAAATGCATGGATTGCTGTTCTTTTCTGAGCTAATTGGATTACTTTAAAATTTTTATGTAGTTTAGTTTTTATACATTTTAGTAACTGAATTCAATATTGTAAAGAGATGACTGAAGAAATTTATAAAAAAATATGGGAGCTATCGCCACAAGTGCAAAGCAGTGAATCCTATTCGCAATTAGTAAAGCTAACAAAAGAATTAATTGAACTATATACTTTGCAGGGACGATTAGACATTGATCCTTTTCATCCAACAAGAGAAAGAAAATTAAGCCTGCCTTTTGAGAAGATAAATCATGAATTAAAAAACCGCACTTGTGTTGTTACAGGTGGCTTGGGCTGTGTAGGTTCTGCTCTGGTGAATGAGCTTCTCAAATTTGATATTAAGCGAATTATTATTATAGATAAAAAAGAAATTTCTTCATACACAAATTCTCCCTCTGATAAAGTAATGCATCTGGTATGTGATATTCGTAACTTTCAGCTTGTACAGAAAATTTTTAATGAGCATCGCCCAGATTTTGTTTTTCATACCGCAGCACAGCGTGACCCCGGCTACGCTGAATCACATATTTGTGACACCGTTACTACAAATATTTTAGGCACCTTACATATTATAAAAGCGTGTGAGCAAGCGGGTACGGTAAAGCAATGCGTGTTTTCATCAACAGGAAAGGCGAGTAAATATTTGACCGAAGAAATATATGCGGGAACAAAAAAAATTTGTGAGCATATTTTAGACGCATACTCAAAAGAGAGCAGAATAAAATACGCAATGGTAAGGTTTACCCATATTCTTGATAATAGCTTAATGAATGAAGAATTAAAAACAGCCAGCCAGAAAGATGAGTATTTAGCTGTGCATAGCCCCGGCAAATATGTTACCGCACAAAATGTAAAAGAAGCTGCTTATCTCATGTTAAATGCACTTATTTATTCAGAACATAATCAATGCAATTTTCTTTTGGTGAGATATTTGGAGTGGCCTGTAGAAAGTTTAGAAGTTGCTTTGTATTACATTAAACAATCAGGCAGAAACATTCCGGTAATCTTTAAAGGCAATCCGTTTGGGTATAAAGAAAAATTTTTCAGGGGGCAAATGGACTGGTCAAATCCATCAGAGCTTAATCTTCTCATTAATGTGTATGAACAAAAATTTCGCCGCTATAATGCAGATGAAGATATTATCATCTCTCATATTTGTTCAACTGATAAAGGTTTGCTGGAAAAAGTATTATCACAAATAGAAACAGTAAAGGGGGAAGCAGAAACAAAAGAATATTTAATAGAAGCATTAAAAAAAATAGCAAAAGAATCTTTAAAAAATGTTGACAAAAAAGATACCGTGAACATTTTAAATTGGGGATTACAACCAAAATTTTTGGAAATGGAGAAAGCAACTATATCAGATTATGGACCTATTATTCCATTCATGTTTGAGTCTTTGGAAGGAAGTGAATATTATAAAGAAGCAGAAAATTTGATTTTGCAAAAGTGAATACGATAGTTTTGAAGCCTTCTGGAATTAGCTTAATTGGGTAGTATCAGGTTCCTGAACCTGAAAGGTTATGGAATTAGTTTTTTGCTTTATCTTCCCCTCTCATGATTTCCAAAGAACAGGCATACCAAAACATTAAAACCTTAGTGCATCGCTTTGAAGAGCAAATTCATTCTTACAAGCAAACAGAATACAATGAAACACTTGCCCGCCACGATTTTATTGACCCTTTTTTTGAATCGCTGGGCTGGGATATGAATAATGCGCAGGGTTATGCAGAAGCTTACCGCGAAGTAATTCACGAAGACAAATTAAAAGTTGGAACAGCAACCAAAGCACCTGATTATTCTTTTCGTTTGCCCGGTGGCAAGCGATTATTTTTTGTTGAAGCAAAGAAACCAAGCGTGTATGTGAAGGAAGATATTGTGCCTGCATACCAGGTGCGCCGCTATGGATGGAGCGCCAAGCTGCCTGTAAGCATTGTTACCGATTTTGAAGAGTTCGCTTTGTATGATTGTCTTAAAAAACCTGCGGTAACAGATAAAGCCAGCACAGCCCGCATAAAATATTTTACCTACAAAGATTATTTGAATGAGTTCGATTTTTTGTGGGACACTTTCAGCAAAGAAAAAGTTTTACGCGGCGGGCTTGATAAATTTATTTCAACCGGTAAATTAAAAAAAGGCACTGCTACCGTTGATAAAGATTTTTTAAACAGCCTGGATGAATGGAGAAAAGAGCTTGCACTCAACATTGCATTGCGCAATGAACTTAACAATGATGAATTGAATTTTGTGGTGCAGGCTTTGCTCGACAGGCTGATTTTTTTACGCATTGCCGAAGACCGCAGCATAGAAGAATATGGAAGCTTAAAAAATTGCATTGTATCAATCGGCGGTGAAAAGAATCTTGTTTATACACGCCTGCTGAAATTATTTACTGAGGCAGACAGCAAATACAACAGCGGCATTTTTGATTTCAGGAAAGATAAAATAAGCAGGCGGCTTGAAATTGATAATAACACACTGCGAAAAATTATTCAGCATTTGTATTACCCTCTCAGCCCTTATGAGTTTAGTGTACTTAATGTAGAAATTTTAGGCAGCGCTTATGAGCAGTTCTTAGGCAAACAAATAATTTTAAAAGGCACACACCGTGCGGTAATTGAAGAAAAGCCTGAGGTGCGCAAGGCAGGCGGCGTGTATTACACACCGCAATATATTGTTGATTATATTGTTGAGCACACAGTTGGCAAACTGCTTAAAAACAAAACGCCGGAAGATGTAACCAAATTAAAGATTGTTGACCCTGCATGTGGCAGCGGCAGTTTTTTATTGGGCGCTTATGACTATTTATTAAAATGGCATAGGGAATATTATACTCCTGAATATACAAGGCTAACCGGTATTGCCGGAAATCAAAGTGAATACAATAATAAACAGCGTAATGATGCAATAAGGGAACGCAGCAAATTACCCCTTACACCCGATGGCAATCTTAGCACTGCAATTAAAAAGCAAATTCTGCTGAATAATATTTATGGGGTTGACCTTGACCTGAACGCAGTAGAAGTAACCAAGTTGAGTTTATTGTTGAAATGTATGGAAGGTGAAACGCAGAGCAGCGTAAATGCAGAGCTGCGTTTTGGAGAAACTGTGTTGCCTTCGCTGGAAAATAATATTAAGTGCGGAAACAGTTTGATTGATATGGATTTTTATGAAAAATTTCCTGATGCGGATACACATGCTGTAAAACCATTTAGCTGGAAGGAGAATTTCAAAGAAGTGTTTAAACAGGGTGGGTTTGATGTGGTGGTGGGGAATCCACCGTACGTAAGGCAGGAAATGTTACCTGAAATTGTTCAGCGTTATTTTCAAAAACATTACCAGGTATATCATGGCATGGCTGACTTGTATAGCTACTTTATTGAAAAAGGTATTGGTTTATTAAATCAGAAAGGAGTATTCGGAATTATTGTGGCTAATAAATGGATGCGAGCTAATTACGGAGAACCATTGCGTAAATGGTTAAAGCAACAAACAATAAAGCAGATTATTGACTTTGGGGATCTGCGTGTCTTTCAAAATGCAACAACTTATCCATGTATAATTATAGCTGGAAAAAATGAACCGCGTACGGGAATCGAACCCGTATCGCTTGATACGCTAAGCATAAAAACATTGAAGTTTGATAATCTTCAGTCATACGTGAACGAAAATAAGCAAACTATTTCAAAGAAAACATTGGAAGATACTGGATGGAATTTATCTAATGAAGCAGGGCAAAAACTGCTTAAAAAAATACAGCAAGCAGGAATTCCATTAAGCGAATATGTGAAAGGGAATATTTATCGTGGAATAGTAACCGGATTGAATGAGGCATTTGTAATTGATGAACCCACTAAGCAAAAATTAATTAAAGAAGATAATCGAAGTAAAGAAATTATAAAACCATTTTTGGCAGGTAGAGATGTAAAGAGATTTGAAAAACCTGTAAGCAATAAATATCTAATCTTTACTAAAAGAGGAATTGATATTAATATTTATCCTGCGATTAAAAAACATTTGACTCAGTTTAAAGAACAATTGATGGTAAAGCCCAACAATTGGAAAGGTGCAGAATGGAAAGGTCGTAAACCTGGAAGTTATAGATGGTACGAAATACAGGATTCAATAGATTATCATTTAGAATTTGAGAAAACGAAAATTATTTATCCGAACATTTGTAAGCAACCAGAATTTACTTATGATGATAATAAATGGTACACTAATCAAAAGTGTTTTATTATTTCATTAGATGATAAATATTTACTTGGCATTTTAAATAGCAAGCTTAATTATTTTCTTTTTGAAAAGTATTTACCAAAACTTAGAGGGGGGTTTTATGAGCCCAGCTATGTTTTCTTTAAAAATTTTCCAATTAAAAAAATTAATGAATTAAGTAAATCAGAAAAAAAACTTCATGATGAAATTGTAAAACTCGTAGATACCATGCTTCAACTAAACGCCCAACTTCAACAAACAACCTTACCACACCAGCAGGAGCAATTAAAACAACGCGCTGTCTTGAGCGATAAAAAAATTGATGCGCTTGTGTATGAGTTGTATGGGTTAAGTGAGAAGGAGGTGAAGATTATAGAGGGGGAAACAAGTAATTAATTTACAAATTATTTATAAGTATGAATGAAGAAAACCCAAATATGTCATCTACTCTCAAGGCTTATAGGGAAGAGCTACTTTCTTTGCTTAACAAAAGTCAAGACACTTTCGAAAAGCAACTATCTTATATTAGTTCTGGCTCTATTGGTGTATCGATGTTGCTTGTAGAAAAACTTTTTCCTAATTTATCTAATGTATCATGCAAATTCATATTAGTACTAGGATGGATTATCCTTGCTACCACCTTAATGATTAATTTAATTTCTCATCTCCACACATTTAGATGTCATTCAAAAACAATAAAAGAAATAGACGATTGTATTTATTTATATAGCAAAGCAAAAAGAAGAAATAATTTAATTGTAATTATTAACTGGATATCCGCGGTACTATTGTTTATTGGAATTTTGCTTATTATTATATTTGTTTCTCGAAATATGTAGTATGGAAAAGGAAATAAAAATTCTACCAAAACCTGATGAAACCAAAGGTTATCCAGGGTCACATCCACCTAAACCTGATAGTCAACCTATACCAAATACTGGTCAGCCCTCTTCACCGCCACCTAAACCTCATCCTCAAATTCCAAAAAAATAATTTTCAGCAAAGTTTTGCTAAATTGACTTTTGTAAACAACCTTACCACACCAGCAGGAGCAATTAAAACAACGCATTGCTTTTACGGATAAAAAAATAGATGCACTTGTTTATGAGTTGTATGGGTTAAGTGAGAAGAAGTGAAGATTAAACAGCAAAAAATTTCCTGCTAAAAATACTTTTAAAAAGGGCAACGAATCAAAGCAAATAGTTACATTTAAACTATTCACCACTTTGCTCTTGCACTTACACCAGCATCTAAAGAAACAAAATCATTTGCGAGATATTTATAATATCCTGCAATGGCAATCATAGCAGCATTGTCAGTGCAATACTCATGCATCGGAATAAATATTTTCCACTGTTGCTTTGAAGCAAGTTCCTGAAATGTTTTTCGCAACCCGCTGTTTGCACTTACGCCTCCTGCAATACATACTTGTTTAATTCCTGTTTGCTCAACTGCCTTCATTAATTTTTTTAGGAGAATATTGATGATAGTGTATTGAATAGATGCACATAAATCATTCAAATTATTTTCTATAAAATCAGGTGGTTGCTTTTGCAAAAAATATAGCACCGATGTCTTTAATCCGCTGAAGCTAAAATCGAGATTTGGAATTTGCGGCTCGGCAAATTTGAAAGCATGAGGATTTCCCTCCTCTGCATATTTATCAATTAAAGGTCCGCCGGGATAAGGAAGCCCCAGCATCTTTGCAGTTTTATCAAATGCTTCGCCTGCAGCATCATCAATGGTTTCGCCAAGAACTTCTAAATTCAACGGTGACTTTGCCAGCACAATTTGTGTATGTCCGCCGCTCACGGTTAAGCATAAAAATGGAAACTCAGGTTTCGGTTCATCTATCAAATTTGCTAATACATGCGCCTGCATGTGATGCACTGCAATCAAGGGTTTATCCAAAGCAAGAGATAATGATTTTGCAAACTGTGCTCCTACTAATAAGCTTCCGATAAGTCCGGGTGATTGTGTGAAGGCAATAGCGTTTACAGTTTCCAGTTTACAGTTTGCAGTTTTTAGAGCAACATCAACAACAGGAACTATATTTTGAATATGTGCCCGGCTTGCCAGTTCAGGAACTACGCCCCCGTATTGTTCGTGAATTTTTTGACCAGCAATAATGTTTGATAGTATTTTCCCTTCTGAACAGACAGCGGCAGCGGTTTCATCGCAGGAAGATTCTATGGCGAGGATGGTGATAGTCATTGAGTCAATAAGTCATTAAAGTCATTTGGTTAAAAATAATTCACACATTCTATAGTTGAACTGTTGCTGCTCAAAGATATTCAGATGAAGTGATTGCGATGGTGATAGTCATTGAGTCAACAAGTCATTAAAGTCATTTGGTAAAAATAATTCACGCATTCTATAGTTGAACTGTTGCTACCCAAAGATATTCAAATGAAGTGCTTGCAATGGTGATAGTCACTGAGTCAACAAGTCATTAAAGTCATTTGGTTAAAAATAATTCACACATTCTATAGTTGAACTGTTGCTGCTCAAAGATATTCAGATGAAGTGATTGCGTTCTAAACGGGACAAAGACGCCATGTCCGTAGGACTCCTTCGGAGAAGAACTAAAGCCGGCGTTGAGAAAACTAAAACCTGAACATTTCAACCATTCAACCATTCAACCATTCAACTCTTATTTACTTCTTATCGCCACCACAGGATTCATGCGGGCTGCAATGGAAGCGGGAATGATGCCCGATAAAATTCCGAGAACAACACAAATTGAAAAAGCAAGCGTAATAATATTTCCGGAAATTATAATTGGAAAAGGTAAAATATTACTAAGTATGAGAGCAAGTATCCAAACAAGCAGCAAACCAATAAAGCCACCGATGATACAAAGGAACGCACTCTCTAATAAAAATTCTGTGAGTATGGTTCTGCTTTTTGCACCAATGGCTTTTTTTAAACCAATCTGGCTGGTGCGTTCACGCACCGTAACAAACATAATATTAGCAACACCAAATGCGCCAACTATCAGGCTCAGTCCTGCAATTGCCCAGCCACCGGCATTTACAGAACCAAAGAATCCGCTTACCTGTTTGCTGAAATCATTCACATCGTTCAATGCAAAATTATCGTCTTCTTTAGGGCTTAATCTTCTCAACTGCCGCATTACGCCACGCAATTCATCCATGAGTGCAGAGGTGGGCACACCATCTTTCCCTTTCACCATAATAAAGGGTTGCGTAAAATTTCCATTCACATCATAGATACCTGCAAAGCAGCGATAGGTAAGAATAATGCAATGGTCATAATCAAATCCGCCAACAAAAGATTGCCCCTGTTTTTTTATAATACCGATTATGTTTATTTTTTTTCCATTAAACATTACCTGCCTTCCAATTGCTTTTTCAGCTTTGCTAAATAATTGCTCTGCATTTGTATAACCAATAATACCTACAGCATTGCCGCGCAGAAATTCACTTTCATTAAAATATCTTCCATATTCAATATCCACTGTTTGAATGTTTGTGAATTCATCTGAAATGCCATAGATTCCAACATTATTTAGTTGGATATTCTTATAAGATACATCAGCATTTGTTGAATTGAAATAAGCAACATAAGCGGAAAGCGCACTTCTTTCTTTGATAAATTTTACCTCATCATATTTAGGAGAAGGGCGGTTTACAAATTTCCACCAGGGATAATCGGCGCCGCCAGAATATTCCCACTTATCAATATAAATAGTATTAGAGCCAAACGATTTTATATCATTTTGTACTTTGCTTTCCAAACTATTTACAGTGGCAAGCACGCCAATAATGCAGAATATACCAATGGTAACACCAAAGAGTGAAAGAAAGGTGCGAAGCTTATTTACCCGCAACTCCTGCAAAGCCATACGAAAGCTGTTCCATAATATGCTGAGTAATTTAAACATGAAATCAAAATTACAATTTTAGAAAATGTGCATATTTTTTTTAGATGAACGGAAGAAGGGTGTTGACAATTGGAAGTTTTCAGTTTTCAGTTTTCAGTTAGATAGTCAAAGACTATAAAATTTCTGTTGCGAAGTCCGGAGACTTCGCAACACTAAAAACAAAAAGCCAGCAAATCGCTGACTTTTCGTTTGTTGCCCGACCTGGATTCGAACCAAGACAGTCAGAACCAAAAACTGATGTACTACCCTTATACTATCGGGCATTATTCAATTACAGCCTGCAAAAATAGCGGCTGAGAAAAGATACACCAAAAGTTTTTACGATTGCATTATTTATAATTCTATAATTCAATCATCAGCCATAAGCTGTAATTACTTTTACTACATTTAATTTTACAAAAAATAATTTCATGGCATTTGTAGATTATTATAAAACCTTAGGCATAAATAAAAATGCATCGCAGGAAGATATTAAAAAAGCTTACCGCAAGCTGGCAAGAAAACATCATCCTGATTTAAACCCGAATGATAAAGAGGCTCACAAAAAATTTCAGCAGATAAATGAAGCCAATGAAGTATTAAGCGACGCTGAAAAAAGAAAGAAGTATGATAAGTATGGCGAAGACTGGCAACATGCTGAGCAATTCGAGAAAGCAAGGCAGGCACAATCGCAGCAAGCATCTTCTTCAGGCTGGCAGGATTATACTTATTCAGGCGCACAGGGAGACAATGATTTCTCCGATTTTTTTGAATCATTGTTCGGAAGGCATGAAGCATCATCATCATCATCAGGCAGAAACAGAAGTGTAAAATTTCGCGGACAGGATTATAATGCTGAATTGCATGTAACGCTGAGAGATGCTTACACCACACATCAGCAAACATTAACTGTAAATGGAAAGAATATAAGAATAACAATTCCGGCGGGGGTAGCAAACGGACAAGTGATAAAGCTGAAAGGTTATGGGGGAGGAGGAATTAATAGCGGCCCGAATGGAGATTTATTTATAACGTTTGTTATTGCAGAGGATGAAAAATTTAAACGTTTGGAAAATGATTTGTATGCCAATGCGGAGTTAGATTTATATACTGCAATGCTCGGAGGTGAGATAACTCTCGATACATTAAGCGGAAAAATAAAACTGAAAGTAAAACCCGAAACACAAAATGGAAACAAAGTAAAATTAAAAGGGAAAGGGTTTCCTGTTTATAAGAAAGAGGGAGAATTTGGAGACTTGTTTATTACTTATCAAATAAAGCTGCCCGCGAATTTATCTGAAAAAGAAAAATTATTATTCACAGAACTATCTCAACTAAAATAATGATTACGATGCAAAAAGAACAATTAATATCAACAGACGAATGCTGTACTTATTATAATGTTGATATATCCTTCATCAGTTCGTTAAGCGAATATGGATTAATAGAAATTATTGCGGCTGAAGAAAAAGAATTTATCAATATGAGTCAGTTGCAGCAATTAGAAAAGCTCATCCGCCTGCATTATGAATTAGAAATTAATATAGAAGGTATTGAAGCCATTACGCATTTATTAGAGCGGGTAGAAAATTTGCAGCGGGAGATGATTAACATAAAAAGCAAACTGCAGTTGTATGAATCCGCCTAAACTACCCGCAGAGTCCTGTGGACAACCTATTCATTCTGCTCTAATTCATACACCACTTCAATTTCATAGCCATCCGGGTCTTTGAAAAAAATATATGGCTCACCGGGAAAAAATTCTCCCTGCCGGATAATTTCTCCATTTGCATTTTTTACTGCGTCAATTACTTTACCAATGTCTGCTGCATTCACAAGGCGAAATCCAAAGTGCATAATGCCTCCTCCCACTTTTCCTGCAAACTTTTCGTTTTGCTCAAACACAATGATATCATTGGTGCTTGGTGTTTGAATCTGCGCCTAGTTTTCTTTTTGCTACATAACCTTTGCGCCAAAAACTTTCTGATAAAATTCAACAGAGAGGTTAACATCTTTTACCGCCAGCGCAATATGCGAAAGTCCGTAAGTTTTAAAGGCGCTCAAGAATGGTTATTTGCATTTTTTATTCTCCAAACTTTCAAACCAACAACTGTTAGTCTCTGTATAGTAAAATTAATTTGTTGCATTAATAAATATATTACTTTTGTGGCGTCCTGATGGTTACAGTTCCTCCATATCTCCTGAACGTTTTGGATAAGCTTCCGGTTTTTTGGTCTACTGTTTTCATAGGTTTTTTCTTTAACCAAATTTTTTAAAAATGAACATTTACGTTGGAAACCTGAATTGGAGTATTACCAATGACGACCTGTACAATCTTTTTTCACCTTACGGAGAAGTAGTTTCTGCCAAGGTAGTAACTGACAAATTCAACAACAATCGCAGCAAGGGTTTTGGCTTCGTTGAAATGAGCGACGATACCGCAGCCCGCGAAGCAATTGCGCAGTTGAATGACTCAGACGTTACCGGCCGCAAAATTGTTGTAAACGAGTCTGCTCCCCGCAAGGAAGGAGAAGGCGGCGGTTACAAAAAGAAAAGTTTTGGCGGCGGCGGATACAACAAAGGCGGCGGCGGCGGATACAACCGTGACCGCGGTGGCGGCGGCGGCGGCGGATACAACCGTAATCGCAGCGAAGGCGGCGGCGGCGGCGGATACAACAGGTATTAATCTGCAAAACAACCTATCAAACTTTTTAAAGTCCTGCAACACATGAGCGGGACTTTTTTATTTTATTCATTTCTACAAGGAGTGCTCACTAACAAATTGTAGTTTCATTTTGATACCTGCTTTAGTTCTTTGTGCCTGCCCCGCCAAAGGCGTGGGGTGTGTTCGTCCCGCTTAGAGCGCATAGGCGTCAAGGTAATTTTTATTTTGATGTCTCGGAAAGTCCTGTAGGGATTTAATATTTGTAGAAAAAAGAAGTTGCCTGATTTCTTGCACGCTGCTTTATTTATAGCTCTTTATTTCTATCCATATTTTGTCCCGATAGCTATCGGGACGGCACATGAATCTCACAATGGCTATAAAGCTTATTCAGCTTTAGTTTCATTATATTTTTTCAAACCTTAACTTGGCACCTATGCGCTTAGAGCAGGATCCTTTCATCTGCAGAATATGAATTGAACTAAGTTTGAAACAAAAAAAATATAACTAATGAAAAAATATTTTTCGCGTCCTTAGTTTTTCTTCTCGTTGCCCACACTTTTCAGTCAGCAAAAATTTGCAGAAAAAATTTATTTTAATGCAAAAATCTGGATAGGAGATTCAACAAATCCATGGGCTAAATCCCTTGCGATTAAAGATAATTTAATTTTATATGCAGGAAATGATTATGTACCGTATCAAAATTCAAAAACGCAGCTGATAAACCTGAATCAAAAATTAGTTATTCCCGGTTCTATTGATTGTCATGTACATTTTCTTTCCTCCGGTGCAAACCTTGCCAGCGTTGATTTGCGCAATGCATCATCCAAAAAAGAATTTATTCAGCTATTAAAAAAATATGCGGCAACATTGTCTGCAGGCAGATGGATTCTTGGCGGCAACTTGGACCTGAGCGCAGGGCGGTACACGCCACACTGATGCATAAATGGATATTGCAGCCAGAGTAAGCGCATCTGCATGTAACCATTCATGCAATCGGCGACAGGGCGAATGATTTTATATTGAGTTGTTATCAGGAAGCAGAAGAAAAACATGGAATGAATAATCAGCGCTTTCGCATTGAGCACGCACAGCATTTTTCAAAAGAAGGATTGACTAAATTTTCTTAGCTTCATGTAATTGCTTCTAAGCAGCCCTATCATGCCATAGACGATGGCAGATGGACATACAAGCGCATAGACAGCGACCGCATCAGCCGTACTTATGCTTTCAGAACTTTGTTTGATAATAAAACCCTGCTTGCTTTTGGCACCGATTGGGATGTGCACCATGATTGCATCAGGTGGTACAGTATTGAAAGGAATTGAACAGGACTATAAATTTGTATAACAACAGCAGACCACACTGGCGCCTGCCAAAACAAATAGCTTCGGCCAGCTTTGAAGAATCTGTGAATAAACTTTCAAAAGCAAAACGACCTAAAGTTGTGATTTACAAACTTGGTTGAAATGTTATCCACAAAATGAATAGGGATTGTAAAAAAGAAAAAAGTAACAAAAAAGAAAAAAAGTAATAATAGTAGTAATATTAATTTATAAAAGTCAACATCATTTAGGCATCTAAACCCTTTAACCTTTAAACATTAAATATCCAACAGTAAACTTATGCGCATAGATATTCTTACAGTTCTTCCCCAATTGCTTGAAAGTTTTTTTAATCACAGTATAATAAAAAGAGCACAGCAGAAGGGATTGCTTGAAATAAGAATCCATGACCTTAGGCAATGGGCGATAAATGAATATGGCCAGGTTGATGATTATCAATATGGAGGCGGCGCCGGTATGGTAATCTTATGCCAGCCATTAGCCAGCGCCATTGAACAGTTACAAAAAAAAACTGTTTACGATGAAATAATTTATCTAACCCCCGACGGAGAACTCTTCAACCAAAAAACAGCGAATATTCTTTCTCTCAAAAAAAACCTTTTGCTTATTTGCGGCCATTATAAAGGAATTGACCAGCGAATACGCGACCACTTCATCACCAAAGAAATTTCTATTGGCGATTATGTTTTAAGCGGCGGCGAATTAGCTGCAGCCGTTATTGCCGATGCAGTGGGACGTTTAATTCCCGGAGTGCTAAATAATGAAACTTCTGCGTTGTCAGATTCTTTCCAGGACGATTTGCTGGCTCCGCCGGTTTATACCCGTCCGGCAGAATTTAGAACATGGAAAGTTCCGGATGTGCTCTTAAGCGGAGACCCAAAAAAAATTGAAGCATGGCGCTATGAACAATCAATGATATTAACAGAGAAAAAAAGACCGGACTTGTTGAGCAAAGAATAAAATAGCTACTCAACCTATTTATATCTGAATAAATTTTTTTTGAAGAGTTATGTTGGGTTTTCTGCCTAATATAACCGGCGAATACATCTTTTATAAGTAATAAATAACGTTCTTGAATGTTCATGGGTATCCAGATAAGGCAATAAATGTCTCTTCAGAGTATTGATTAAACATATTTATCCACAGGTTATCCAGATTTGTGTTTAATGTTGCACACAGAATTTGTTGCTCCATTTTAAAATCCAATCTCCTTTAAACAAATTTAACCAACGAGAAACTTTGACCCATGAAAAACACTACAAAAGGCTGCTTCCACTGTAAGCAGTCTTTTTCTTTTTACTATTTTCGATCCATTAGTTTTAATTTTTTTCCAAAGCAAGAGGTGTAAATTTTTTTATTGATTTTTTTGCATACTAAAATTACTTCCCGTTAACTTCAATCGAAATTTAAAATATGGCAGGCAGTTCATTTTCCATATCCGGAAAATTAGTTGACATTCTTGATAAACAAATCTACTCTGCTGTTATTACCGTTGAAAAAGGAATAATAAAATCAATTTCAAAAAGTAAAGGTCAGTCTCCCGAATTCCAAAATTTTATTTTACCCGGCTTTATTGATGCACATGTACATATTGAAAGCAGTATGCTGGTACCGGCAGAGTTTGCACGGTTAGCAGTTGTTCATGGAACCGTTTCTACTGTAAGCGACCCACATGAAATTGCCAATGTTTGTGGTATTAATGGCATTGAGTTTATGATTGAAAATGGAAAACAAGTTCCTTTCAAATTTAATTTCGGCGCACCCAGTTGTGTGCCTGCTACAGGTTTTGAAACAGCAGGCGCTTCATTAAATAGTATTGAAATAAAAAAATTATTAGAGAAAAATGAGATAAAATATTTAAGTGAAATGATGAATTTTCCAGGCGTTTTATCAGGCGATGAGGAAGTGATGAAAAAAATTGCAGCCGCTCATGCAGCACAAAAACCGGTTGACGGTCATGCCCCGGGACTTCGCGGAAAGGATGCAAAAAAATATATAGCCGCCGGAATTAGCACAGACCATGAATGCTTTACCAAAGAAGAGGCGCTGGAGAAATTACAATATGGAATGAAGATTATTATAAGGGAAGGAAGCGCTGCAAAAAATTTTGAAGCGCTGATAGATTTGCTGAATGATTATGATGATATGATGATGTTTTGCAGTGATGACAAGCATCCTGATAGTCTTGTACAAGGCCACATAAATCTGCTTTGCGCAAGAGCAGTTGCAAAGGGAATTGATGTTTTTAAAGTGTTGCAGGCTGCCTGTATTACCCCGGTTGTTCATTACAATTTAGATGTTGGTATGCTGCGCACTCGTGATGCAGCCGATTTTATTGTGGTTGAAAATCTTAAAAATTTCAACGTATTGCAAACTTTTATAAACGGAAATTTAGTTGCAGAAAAAGGGAAATCTCTTATCAAATCTCCGCAGGTAAATGATATAATCAACCAATTCAATTGCGATGAAATAACTGCAAAAGATTTAATTATTCCAGCTACTGATAAAAATGAAATTGTTGTAATTGAGGCATTCGACGGGCAGCTTATCACAAATAAATTTTTCGCAAAACCATTAGTGAAAAATGGAAATATAGTGAGTGATATAAAGAATGATATTTTAAAAATCGTAGTGATAAACCGGTATTTTAATGCTCCTGTCTCTAAAGCCTTTATAAAAAATTTTGGATTGAAAAGTGGCGCCCTTGCTTCATCCGTTGCACACGACAGCCACAATATTATTGCAGTGGGTGCGGATGATGAAAGTATTGCACACGCTGTAAACCTTGTTATTAAAAACAATGGCGGAGTAAGTTGCGTAAAAGTCTCGCCTGAAAGAGGAGATATACAGGGGGCTGCTGTTTTGCCCTTACCTGTTGGCGGCTTAATGAGCAGTGAAGATGGATATAAAGTTGCTGAAGCTTACACCTCGATAGATAAAATGGCTAAAAGTTTAGGTTCCAATTTATCTGCACCTTTTATGACTCTTAGCTTTATGGCCCTGCTGGTTATTCCTCACATAAAGCTTAGTGATAAAGGATTATTTGACGGAGACAGTTTTACTTTTGTTTCGTGATTATGGCTTAGTGTTAGCTTTAACTGCAATAGCTGCACTCATCACAGAAACCTCAATGCTGCCTGTGCCTTTGGGTAAGCGATATTTAAGTTTCGCTTTCATGCTTGTTGGGGGAAAAATCACATTTTTAATAACATCTTCATGTTCTTCTGCTCTTTTATTTTCGTTGTAACAAAGCATTTTTAAACGAATGTTTTTATAAGCTGTTATGGCAGCATTATTAGTGATGGTGCATGTTACCACCATTTTGCCGGTTAAATTTTTTTTATCATCTGCTGTAACACTTAAGAATGCGAGCGGCTCTGTTTTTTCTTTTTGCTGAATATTTTTCTTATGCTCCTCATAAGTCTCCTTATCAAATTTTGCTGCCTTGCTGTTGCACGATGTGGAAACAACAACTAAAAAAATTATTAAAAGAATATTTCTCATAAAAGTGTTGCCAAAAAAAATTAGGTTCAAGCCATAAGTAAACCCAACGAGAACTTGCCCTTGTCGGGGTAGGCGAAAAACGAGAAACAATAAACGAGAAACGAGAAACGAGAAACGGTTCATGCTTCCTGCCCCATCCACACTACTCCGCCAATACTGTTTCTTGTAGCTCCCGTTACGCTTTTCATCACTGTATATTCTTCTCTCCAGCGCAACACTCCTAATAGCGCCATTATCAACGCTTCTTTATATTTTATTATTTCATCTGAGGATACAACAATATCAATCCTTAAATCATCTAATAAAATTTTTACTCTTTCTATAAGAAATGCATTAAAAGCACCTCCGCCGGTTATCATCAGTTGACAGTTGGCAGTTGCCTGCCCGACTGCGTCATTCCCGTCCGACCAGGTCATCCGGGCGGGCAGGCGGGGCAGTTGGCAATTGGTAAAAGCATTTACAATCTGTATTGTAATATGCTCCGAGTATGTTCGCAGTGCATCAGATATGCTAAGAGGATAAGATTGGATGATGGGAAAAATAATATCAGTTCCAAATTCATTTGCAAGTGATTTGGGGTAGGATTGCCGGTAATAATCCAGACTGTTTAATTCATCAAGTAAATTTTGATTAATATTCCCTGACGCTGCCATGTTTCCATCTTCATCATATTCTTTTCCTACTTCTTGCGCCAGCATATTTAAAATTCTGTTTGCGGGGCACACATCGAAAGCAATAAATTCATTTGCATTTTGGCAAGATAAATTTGCAATGCCGCCAATATTCAAAAAGTAATCAACATCATTCCATAAAAGTTTTTCGCCCATTGGAACTATGGGTGCACCCTGCCCGCCGAAAGCAATATCCAAAGCTCTTAATTCACTTACCACATTTATTCCTGTAATGGCAGCGATAACAGCACCATTACCTAATTGTGCAGTCATCTTTTTTTCTGGTGCATGAAAAACTGTATGCCCATGCGAAGCAATTAACTGCACTTTATATTCAAGATTATTTGCAGTGATAAACTCATTTATTTTTTCGCCAAGCCATTCGCCGTATTCATTATGCAGCAATAAATATTCGCGTGCATGCAGATCTTTTGCGTGTTGCAGTTTTTGCGGCCACTCTTTATTATAAGAAAAGCAAGTTGATGCCTGTATTTGAAAACTCCATTTGCCGGCGTTCTCTTCCAACTCAGTAAAAACAATATCCAGACCATCTAAAGAAGAGCCGCTCATTAATCCTATTACACTATATACCATGAATAATATTTGCAGGCAAAGATGTGAAATTGCAGGTAGCGAAATTTATTATGCAATAAAAAAGCCGCTTCAAAAATTTGAAACGGCCTGTAATTTATTTGCGTTTGCTTACTTCTTTTCAAACTGAACAGATTGTTTATATGAGCCATCTTTTGTGGTAACACTCATAAAATAAAAACCATGTTTTAGTTTAATTATATCTTCATTCCATTCATTAGTGCCTTGCTGAATTATTTTTTCAGAAAATTTTATTCCATACAAATCAGTAACAGAAGCATACAGATTTTCATTTACAGCTTCACTTAATGTTACATGCAAATTATTGGTAGCCGGATTGGGAGCTATATTTACGAGCCATTTCGGTAATGACTGCACAGCCATTGTATTTGATGATGACTGTGGTGAATTGGCTACAATCACTTTTGCAATCTTTACCACGTAATCACCATTCATTATATATTCATGACAGGCCCAGAATGTACTATTATCATTAGGGTCTACTACAGAAGCAGAATAATCGCCCCAGCGGTAGCCAAAATAACCGGTTTGATTATTAGTGGTAGCAAGAGGAGCAGAAGTAGTTCCACCGCCTGCTGCAGCATAATGCGCAGCAACAGCGCCATTAGCACCAATATTGTTTGCAGAAACAGAACAGGATATAAGTGCATCGCCATTTCCATTCATGCTAATGGTACCCATCCAAAAATATTTGGGAGTTGCAGCAGCATTATCGAATAAAGTGCCTGCCTGCACTAATGTGGGTGTGGTAGTCAGGTTTCCTATTTCGTACCATCTTACTGCATCCCGGTCACCGAATGAAGTTCCAACACCGGAACTGTTTACTGCAATAGAATGAGAGCACCACAGAGTATATTTTCCCGTGATATTGTTTTTGTTGATAGTAGCTAATAATAACCTGGCATCAACTGATGCAAGGGAATACCCGTTTTTATTAGGAACATCAAGCGGAAATGAAGTAGAAGGAACTGTAATATTCAAATTACCCGATATGGAAGGAATGCCGCCGGGATTAGATATACGGCGAACAACCAGCTTACCTGTTTGATTATAATCAGTACCAATAAAATATCCTTCGGCAGCATTGGGGTCAGAGCTTGAAACGCCCTGTGGTGTCCACGGTCCGCCAGAGGTATAGTTTCCAATATTGCGAAATGCAGTAGCAGTTAGTGTTCCATTAATTAAATCAGATTTTTTGATAACGAAGACTGAAGTATGAGAGCTTGCATTAAACATATTGCAACCTATATACACTGCATTCGCATCCACACCGAGAGTTTCATAATCGGCAAAAAGACCATCATCAATATTGGGTGAAGGTCCTACTTTGTTTTGCTGAAACTGCGTTATGTAAAAGGTTGTTTGCCGTGTAAGTGCCGCACTTGAGCTTACTGCAAGCAGCACACGATTATTGGAACCGATGATAGTAATTGCCGAAACAAACCATCTCTTCGAAATAGCGTCATATCTTATCCTTGGGTCAACTGCATTGCTGCCGCCCCGCACATCTTGAAAGAATACGTCTGCATCAATATCATACTGCATATTTCCGCTTTTATCAAACACTCTGAACCGTCCGTTTACCGATACAATTAATTGTTTCGGGCCACATGCTACCATAGGATCTGGTGGCAGCCAGCCTTGTGTAATATCACCATGCTTCACTGCATCAAAACTAAGAGCAATGGTGTATGAACTTTGCGGGCCCTGCGTTTCTTCAAGATTAGGGTCTTTATAAATGGCAACTTTTGGTGAATTAGGATTGTTTTGCTTTTGACGCAAATATTCTTTTTCGTTGCCTTCTACACGGCGGTAGCGGGAATGCTGCAGCAGGTGATGCGTTTCCATATACTGCTGCTTTTCTAAAATTTGCTGCAGGCTTACTTCAATACCATTTTGTCCGTGCCACACAACTCCTTTTGTTTCTTTTAAATCCTGTGCATGTACACAGTAAAATAATACGCTGAAACCGGTAAGTAAAATAATCTTTTTCATAAAGCAATTTTTTTTAGGTGATGAATAAAAAAAGAGAATTGAAACTTTTATAAAAATTTTGAGGGAAACTTTTATAATGAAATACCTGCTAAAAATAATCAAAAACATCAAACTAAAAAAAATTACAGAAAGCAATAAAAGCAACTGCATCTTTGCCTTCCGTAACTTTACAGCATGGTAGTTAATTTAAGCGTGCAGCATAGCCTCGTTAACAACTGGATTAGTGAATTAAGAAGCGCAGAAGTGCAAACAGACAGAATGCGCTTCCGGCGCAACCTGCAGCGCATAGGCGAAGTTGCCGCTTATGAAATAAGTAAACAACTTCCGTGGCAGCAAACGGAAATTCAAACACCTCTTGGAATACATACCAGCATGGTGCTGGCAGAACAACCTGTATTAGCAAACATATTGCGTGCAGGCATTCCGCTGCATCAGGGTTTGCTTGAATATTTTGATAAAGCAGACAACGCTTTTATCTCCGCCTATCGCAAATACCACAGAGATGGTACTTTTGAGATTCGCATGGAATATATCAGTTGCCCATCTTTAGAAAACAGGATATTAATTTTATGCGATCCCATGCTTGCAACAGGCGCTTCTATTGTTACAACTATTGAAGCTATAAAAAACGAAGGCTCGCCATCTGAAATACATATTGTAGCTGCCATTGCCTGCACGGTGGGCATTGAATATGTATTAAGAGAATGCGGAGATAAGGTGCATATATGGTGTGGCGATATTGATGAAGAGCTTACAGCAAAGGGTTTTATAGTTCCCGGGCTTGGCGATGCAGGCGACCTCGCTTATGGTCCAAAAATTCAAACGTAAATCATTTTGTTAATACCTATTGCTGCTTTAGCTTTGAAATTGTTTTTATATTAATTTTAGATTTGTAACGTTTCTTTTTTTTCATGAAAACAAAACTACTCTTACTATTCTTTTCTTTTTCTGCTGCGGCTTTAGTAGCCGCGCAGGATCCTCATTTTTCACAATTCTTCTCTTCACCTCTTACATTGAATCCTGCATTTACAGGAAAGTTCAACGGCATTATTCGTGCTGCAGGCAATTACAGAAATCAATGGCCTACTATTAACAGGGCCTATCAAACAGCAACTGCTTCAGTTGATTTTCACATCTTGAGTAAGAAGATTGCCTATACTGATACATGGGGAGTTGGTCTAATAGGCTATACCGATAAAAGCGCTGATGGCGCAGTATCTTTCAATTATTTTTCTATCTCCACTGCATTTCATAAAGGACTGGATGAAGATGGCTATCACCAGCTTGGCACCGGTTTCCAGGTTACCTATTCAAACATGCTAATCAATACTTCATCATTAAAATTTGAAGACCAGCTTACTCCCTTTGGCTTCACGGGCGTAACCAGTGAGCTTTTTAATAATTCAACTTTAAAATCAAGTTATATTGATGTGAATGCAGGCATACTATACAGTGCCAGCACTACAGACAAAAATAATTTTTATGCAGGTGTAAGCTTGTATCATATCAACAGACCAAAGCAGGAATTTACCGGCGTGAATTATTTGCTAAATCCAAGAGCTACCTTACATGCCGGCGGATATTTTCCTGTAGGTGAAACGCTCACACTTCACCTTAGCGGACTATTCAGCACGCAGGCAAAAGCTACTGAAACGGTTATTGGCGGCGCATTACAATTTGCAGTAGGAGACCCCAATGCCGAAAGCCCTACAAATTTTTATGCCGGAAGCTGGCTCCGTATTAACGATGCCCTCATTCCCTTTATTGGTCTCGAATTCAGTGATTTTAGAATTGGCACTTCTTACGATTATAATATCTCCACTTTAAAAACAGCTTCGCAAAGCCGCGGCGGAATTGAACTTTCACTCATCTATATTAGTCGTGCTGCGGAGAGCAAGGGGTTGCCTTGTCCTAAGTTTTAATTAGCTATCAGCATTCAGGTATCAGCAATAGGCAATAGGCAATAAGCAATAGGCCGAAATATCTCCTTGTATTATTTCTAAAGTTAGGTATGTGTTAGGAGTTAAAACGGATGGTTCAACTAACCTTAAAAAATGTTCTAATAAATATTGGAATGATGTTGTAGAAATAGTTGGAACATATTACAACATTGACAGAAAAAAATAGAAGCTTTAAAGAAATAATATTCTTCGGCTTTGTTGTTATTATCACCACCAAAGCGTTTACAGAGAAATGTTTTGGTTGCAGCATAAACAATTGGAAAAATAATTGGGAATGTTTTTTTTACTTTTTATGCAAAGCCAATTTTAAATGAAGATAAAAGTATTGATGGTGCACATATAAACTGTTGGATAAATTCGAGTAACTATAAAGAGGCAGAAAGTAAAGCAAGAAAAGAAATTAAAAATAATAACTGGAAAATTTTAAATCTTGAAGAAGGTTACGAAATAAGTGAGGATTATTATAAGAAAAACCCTGCGGGATTTAATTATTATAACCAGGCTTTAATTGACGAATGGGTGATTGTATTTCATACATATCCTAAAAAATAAAGATGCCCAATTTTCCAACCGCACGATGATGCGGCGCAACAGCCGATGCCATAGAAACCTAAAGCTCGTCCCTCAAAAAAAAATTTACCTCCCAACGTCCAACGTCCAACATCCAACATCCAACATCCAACTTTCTTTAAACCCTAACCCCTATCTTTGCCGCCATTAAAAAAAATCAACAAAGCAGCTTATGAACAATCTTTTTTATGCCGTTCCGGTAATGGGTGCATTAGGGCTTGTGTACACATTTATTAAATACAAATGGGTGGCAAAGCAGGATGCCGGCGACCAGAAGATGAGGGAGATTAGCGCACACATCGCCGAGGGCGCAATGGCGTTTCTGCGCAGTGAATGGAAAATTCTCGGATATTTTGTAGTGATAGTTTCGCTGCTGCTTGGCGTAATGGCTTACAGTAATTCTGAAAGTCATTGGGCTATTGCAGTAGCTTTTATTTTTGGTGCGGTGTGCAGCGCCACTGCCGGTTATATTGGTATGAGTGTGGCAACAAAAGCGAATGTGCGAACTACGCAGGCTGCAAAAACCAGCCTGGCAAAAGCATTGAATGTTTCATTCACCGGCGGCTCTGTTATGGGTCTTGGCGTTGCCGGACTTGCCGTGTTGGGATTAAGCGGTTTATTTTTAATATTGAAATCAATTTTTGCTCCCGAGGCAATAGCCAATTCTCCTGAGATGATAAGAACGATTGAAGTGCTTACTGGTTTTTCTTTGGGCGCAGAATCTATCGCCTTGTTTGCCCGTGTGGGCGGAGGTATTTATACAAAAGCTGCTGATGTGGGTGCAGACTTAGTTGGAAAAGTTGAAGCAGGTATTCCGGAAGATGATCCCCGTAATCCTGCAACCATTGCAGATAATGTGGGCGATAATGTAGGTGATGTGGCAGGCATGGGCGCCGACCTCTTCGGCTCTTATGTAGCAACGGTTTTAGCAACCATGGTATTGGGAAGAGAAACTATTTCGATGCATCCTGTGTTCGGAACTTTTTCTCCCATTTTATTACCGATGATGATTGCAGGTACGGGAATTATATTTTCAATCATTGCAACATTCTTTGTTCGCATGAGCGATAGTGCAGGCATTAATACAGAGACTGTTCAGAAAGCATTGAACATGGGCAACTGGGGTTCCATTATTTTATCCGGGCTTGCTTCTGTTGGTTTGGTCTATTATATTTTACCGGAAACTATGAGCCTGCGTGGTGTGGAGTTTACACGCAATGGCGTGATGGGCGCTATTCTCGTTGGATTAGCAGTTGGTACTTTAATGAGTATGATAACAGAATATTACACAGCAATGGGAAAGCGGCCTGTGAAAAGTATTATTCGTCAGAGTGCAACCGGTCATGCAACGAATGTTATTGGCGGATTAGCTGTGGGGATGGAAAGTACATTCTTACCAATCCTTGTTTTGGCAAGCGGCATATATGGTTCTTATGAATGTGCAGGCTTATATGGTGTAGCCATTGCCGCTGCAGGCATGATGGCAACAACAGCTATGCAATTAGCGATTGATGCATTCGGACCCATTGCAGATAATGCAGGCGGCATTGCAGAAATGAGTGAGCTGCCAAAAGAGGTTCGTGAAAAAACTGATGTGCTCGATGCTGTTGGAAATACAACTGCTGCAACAGGAAAAGGTTTTGCTATTGCATCTGCAGCATTAACAGCACTGGCTTTATTTGCTGCATTCGTTGGTGTTGCAGGAATTACAGGAATTGATATTTATCATGCTGATGTTTTGGCTTCGTTGTTTGTTGGCGGAATGATTCCATTTATTTTTTCTTCGCTTGCAATACGTGCAGTTGGTGAGGCAGCTATGGCGATGGTGGAAGAAGTGCGAAGACAGTTTCGCACCATTCCCGGAATTATGGAAGGAACAGGAAAACCTGAATATGAAAAATGCGTTGCCATTTCAACCGAAGCATCTATTAAAAAGATGATGCTGCCCGGTGCCATTGCAATTGTCTCTCCATTATTAATTGGTTTCTTATTAGGCCCAGAAGCATTAGGAGGTTTTCTTGCCGGTGCAACCGTTAGCGGTGTGCTGATGGGAATGTTTCAGAACAACGCAGGCGGCGCATGGGATAATGCAAAGAAGAGTTTCGAGAAAGGTGTTGAAATAAATGGTCAGATGTATTACAAAAAATCTGAGCCGCATAAAGCATCGGTAACAGGAGATACTGTTGGCGACCCTTTTAAAGATACATCCGGTCCATCCATGAATATTTTAATAAAGCTGATGAGCATTGTTTCGTTGGTAATTGCTCCAACACTTGCGCAGGTGTATCATACAAAAGATATTAACCGGATTGATACTTACGGAAAGATTAGCAGCATAACTGCTCCTGCTGCATGTTGTGATACTAAGAAAGATAATACCCATTCGCTAGCAAAAGATTGCAAGCCGCCGAAGGA
Organism: Chitinophagales bacterium; assembly: GCA_038206235.1. GTDB lineage: Bacteria > Bacteroidota > Bacteroidia > Chitinophagales > Chitinophagaceae > JBBRBB01. Next base: position 23,059 of record JBBRBB010000010.1, on the reverse strand, counting down.
ATTTACACGCCGATAATGAAGTTAGCAATTTGACAACGCTACTATATGATTTTTGAAATAACAAACAGGAAAGCAAAAAGGATTAACACAAGAGACTTTAAAAATGAATTGGAACTTCATCAACTTATTGACGAAAATTTAGAAGAGCTTTTTGAAATTCGGTATATCAAAGATGAGCATGTGACAGAAAAACATGGACGAATTGAAACATTAGGACTTGATAACAGCAATAGACCTGTAGTGATTGAGTATAAAAAAACTATGGAGAAAGGTCAACTTGCACAAGCAAACCGATATTCAATGTGGATTAGACAACATCCTGCCGATTTTGAACTTTTAATCCGTAAAAATTTAAAGATAGAGGATGAAATAGATTTTTCTAATCCCCGAATTATCTGCTTTGCGCAAGAATATAATATTGATGATAAATGTTTAGCTCTTGCTTTAGGAGCTGAATTATGGAAATATCAATATTATGAAAACGATACTTTAGTAATTGTTAGAGAGGAAGAACCTGAACAATTAATAAAGACAAAGCCGAAAAACTATAGTGTTCAGCGAACCGCGGAAATTTCAAAAACAAAAAAAGAAATTAAAAAAGCTAAGACAGTTGAAGAACATTTAAACGGTGCATCTGCAGAAGTAAAAAGATTATTTGAAGAATTTAACGAAAGGGTATTTGATTTAAGTTCTGAAATAGAACGCTATACAACAGAAGCAAATATATTATATAAAACATGGGTTAATTTTATCGAACTGAAAGTTCAGAAAAACAGACTGCGGATTCTTTTGCGAACAAAAAACAATCAAATTAACGACCCAAACCATTTAACTCAAATAGTACCTAAAAGTCATGGATGGGGAAACTTAACTCACTTTGTTTTTATAGACCCGAAAGAACTAAACATAAAGTATTCAATGGAAGATGTTTTGGATTTAGTAATTCAATCGTTCAAAACGACTCAATAAACTGCTAAATTTATTCTTCTCTTCCTCCCTTTTCACCAACAAACCAATGCTCTTTATTTTTGAAGAGCACATTAAATGTAGTGAGTGAGCCATAGATGCGGGTGATATATTGATGCAGGTTCACTTTGTGTTCATCGGTTAAAGTTGTATGACTGTTGATTTGTTGTTCAAGCACCCGAAGTCTATCCCGCAGCATCACTATTTTGTGAAAGAAAATTTCAACAGGTATTTCTTTTGGCTTTAGTGTTTTGTCTTTTGGTTGAAGCAGCATCATTCCGCCAATCCAGCGGTCACCTAATGGAACTATTTCGGAAACATCACCCCATTGACGAAGAATTTTAAGGAGAGATTTTTCTACATCAGAAACGGTTTCAATTTCTGTGGTTACATTTTCGGGAATAATTTCATCAAGCTTTGCATCATCTTTATCAATCTCTTTAATGCCATGATGAATGAATGAGATAAGGTAGGTTGCATATCTCACTCCAACAATTACACCCGGTCCATATTGATTATGCTGCAATCTTGTACCAATGCCTAATGTAAGCTGCTCCATAACACCGACTTTTTATTCATGCACAATCATCACAGGAATAGTGCTTTGGTATGCAAGGCTTTTTGTGTGGTCTGGCTTGAAAAGCTTATGCACCAGTGAATGCTCTTTATGTACGGTAATGATAAGGTCGATATTTTTATCTTCGGCTATCTGCTGAATAGCATCATCTATATTGTACAAACGGAGAAAATAAAATTCAGGGTTAAACTCTGCAAACATATCTTTCAACTTTTGTTGCTCCGCAGCGTATTCTTCTGTAAGCGCTATATAATGCTCTGTGTTTACATTTACGATATGAAGCTTTGCCTCAAAAGTTTTCAACACTTTTTTAATAGGAACAGAGGGTGTTGTGCTTACTGCATTTTTTAAATCGGATGTGAGCAGCACATTTTTTATTTCACTGTAGGCGCTGTTAATGGGAATAATCATTACAGGACAATATTTATTTTCTGCCATTTTTAATGCATTGCTGCCCATAAAAACCTGTGAAAGAGAAGACCGTCCAGTAATTCCCATTACAATCAAATCTGCCAGGCGGTGACGTGCCAGCTTTTCTACCTCTGTGAGAAAGTCGCCCTCTTCGCCTAATATACTGATGTTGGCTGTTCTGTTTTGCAGTAACTCCTGTTTTAATCTTTCGAGATTCTCAATACAGTTTTCTGCAGCATCAGGTTTATCATAAGCGTGGTAAAGAATTATTTCTACTTCTGGATGACCGGTTAATAGCTTTACTGCATAGCGTGCAGCATTAAATGATGTTTCGGAAAAATCGGTTGGAACGATTACTGTATTCATAATGGATGGTTTATAGAGTGAATTAAGATGAGCAAATGTAAAATGGGAAATTGGAAATCAGAAATAAGAATCCAATGCCTGAAAAATTAAATTTCAATTTGCTGAAATAATAAATGAATATTGAAACAACCGATATGGCAAATCAGTTAAATTTTACTATCCTGTAAGCAGAAATGAAATATACATTCATCTTTTGAATCTGAAGCATTGGCTGAATATAAAAATGCAAGTACACACAATTAACCACAAACTACAAACTTTCCTAACTTCGCACCATGCCTCAGCTTCCCAACATTCTGGTTGATGCCATTCCCGGTTTTATTCTGCTGATAATTGTTGAGGTTATCTTCGCCATTAAAACGCAGCGTGAACTCTACGAAGTAAAAGATGCAGCCACCAGTATTGCCCTTGGTTTGGGAAATTTATTTTCGGGTATACTCACCAAAGCAATCATTCTTGCCGTTTTTATTTTTGTTTACAAGTATCGCATTTTCACCATTCCTTTTACTGCCTGGTGGGGATGGATATTGCTTTTCTTCGCAGACGATTTCAGCTACTATTGGTTTCACCGTGTAAGCCACAGTGTGCGCTGGTTCTGGGCAAGCCACGTGGTGCATCATTCTTCTGAGCGCTACAATCTTGCAGCCGCATTACGGCAAACATGGACGGGCAACATCACCGGCTCATTTCTGTTTTGGACATGGATGCCCTTTGTTGGCTTTGAGCCGGGAATGATTTTGTTTATGCAAAGCATCAGCCTGCTCTATCAATTCTGGATACACACCGAAGGCATCAACAAAATGCCCCGCTGGTACGAATTTATTTTCAACACACCATCGCACCACCGCGTGCATCACGGCATTGATTTATTGTACCTTGATAAAAACCATGCAGGCACGCTGATAATCTGGGACAGAATGTTTGCCACCTTTCAGCCCGAAGTGCATCGCCCAAAATATGGTCTCACCAAAAATGTAAAAACATATAATCCTGTACGTGTGGCTTTTCATGAATGGTTCAATATGTTCAAAGATTTGCGCCATGCAAAAACTGCGAAAGATTACTGGAATTATTTATTCAACAGCCCCGGATGGAGCCATGATGGAAGCAGCAAAACAACAAGGCAGATGAGAAAGGAAGCGGAGAAGAAAAAGTTTACAGTTTAGAGTTTACAGTTTGCAGTTTGTGGTTTGTGGTTTTATGATTTGAAATCTTCATTTATTTATTGATAAAAAAATACTTGAAATTCTTCTTATGAACTAATTTATTTTCTTTCAAATTTAATTCAGCGCCTTAAGCAAATTAAATTCAGGCGATTGTTTTACCAATGAAATTAATTTTGCCATGCACTCCGATTTCTTTTTACGGGCATAGCCATACGATACATTCAATGCTCTCGCTGTTTCTTCCATTGATTTGCCACTGAAGCAAAGACGCAGTAATTGCTTATTGCTTTCGGTGAGCTGCTGAAACCTTTCTTCTAATAAATTTTTGCGCTCCTGCTGCTGCAGGCTCTCTTCTGCAATCTTAAAGCTGTCTTCCGCTGCATAAGCATCTTCGCAAACATCAGTAAATATCACGTTTTGCGATTTTCTTTTTTTCAATTCATTTATCCACCTGTTTTTACATACGAGATAAAGAAAAGAGTTCAGGGGGCAGGTTAAAACAAAGTGCTCTGTTTTTGCTTTGTCGTAAAGAGATAGCAGCGCATCCTGTAAAATATCGGCAGCGTCTGCTTCGGTGCCATTGTTTTGTAAAATCATGCGCTTGATTGTGCCAGAGAATTTTTGATAGAGTTCGTTCAGCACCGGCGTGTTATTATGCAACAGTGCATCTATATATTTTTGGTCGGGATGCGGATTGCTTTTAATAGCAGTTCTTTCTATGCCGTTTATACTTTTTGGCGCAAGAACTTTTTTAGTAAATGTGACACTGGCCATTAGTGTTTGTGAGCTTTGCATTTTGTACTCCTTTTATTGTTGATTTATTATGCTGCAACAAATTTATTAGTACAATAAAGTGAGAAAAGAAATTACTGTATGAAGGGATTGATATAATACACGAACGCTCTTTTATTTTTTTCCGAAATGGTTTTATTCTTCGTGCAAAGGGAAAACCAATTGAAATTCGGCGCCCTTACCCAATTGTGATTCAACACTGATAACACCATTTAATTTTTCTGTAAATTCTTTGGCAAGCTTTAAACCTAAGCCGGAAGAATCGCTGCGAATACTATTCCATTCAAAGATAGATTGTATGTGCTCCGGCGTTATTCCGGGTCCATTGTCTCTTACAGAAATGGTAAGCGTTTTATTTTGTTTAGAAGCAATCAAATGAATGGTTCCATTTTCAGGCGTAAACTTAATGGCATTCGATGTTAGGTTTCTGAGAATAATGCGGAGAAAATTGGTGTCGGTGCAGAAGCTTAAATTGGGCGGGCAATCTTTTAATAACTGAATATTTTTGTTAGCAGCAGCAGTGCTGTTTAAATTAATAATCTCATCAAAAAAATAAAAAAGGTTTACTTCTTCATCTGCAGGATTAAAATTATCCATTTGACTCTTGGTCCAAATAAGCAAATCCTCCATAGCATCTAATAAATTTTCAGCAGCAACGCTAACCTGTTTGCCATGCTCATTCTGTTCTTCTTTTGTAAGGCGATGCGGAGATTGCTTTTGCAACTGCAGAAAACTAAAGAGATTACTTACCGGGCTTCTTAAATCATGACTAAGAATGCTTAACAGCTTAACTTTTGAAGCATTTGCTTCATTCAATTTATTGTTCAGCAAGCCAAGAGCTGTATTTGCTTTTTGTTTAATGCGGTAGCTGCGGTACAGCAGCACAGCGATTATCAGAATAAAGGCAAGAACAATTAAGAATAAATAAAAAGTTCGGCGCTGATTGGTTATTGCAATATTTTTTAGATTATTTTCCAGCTCCAGTAAACGAATTTCTTTTTGCTTTTTTTCTGTTTCGTATCGTGTTTCCATTTCGGCATAGCTTCTTGCACTCTGTTCTTTAAAAATGGAATCCTTTACATTCATCTGCTTGTTTAAAAAAATAAACGCTTGTTTAAAATCGCCGAGATGTGTATAGCAGTCAGCAAGATTTCTATAAGCATTTGCCATTAATTCTTTAGAGACAATTTTTTCTGAAATAGAAAGCGATTGCTTACTGTACTCAAGAGATTTGGTATAGCTGCCTTTTTTATTAAATAAATCTCCGAGGTCGCCAAGAGTTAAAGCAACACCATATTGATTGTTCTGCTGTTGCATTAATTGCAATGAGTGAGAATAATTATTGAAAGACTCATCGTACTTACCAATATTTGAATAAATAATGGCGATATTATTAAATGCAAATGCTTTTACTTCTTCAGTTGCATACTTATTATATTGATAAATAACTTTTTTAAAATGATTAATTGCTTCTGTATTATTATGCTCATCCATATACGTTAACCCTATATCGTTGAACACATTTGCCATTCCGGTTGAATCATTAATCTTTTGAAATTTTATAAGCGCCTGCTGAAGAAAATCATGAGACTTATCATAAGACCTGATTATACGGTAAGTGTTGCCAATATTTTTCAGCGTTCCCGCTTGCTTTTTTTCATTTTTTGCAATCTCATAATTTTTTAAAGCTTTAAAATAATTGCTCAAAGAGGAATCGTAGATGCCGCTTTTATCATAAGCGATACCAACGCCAATATAGGCTGTACCAATTTTTGTAAAATCGTTTTGCTTCTGTGATTCTTTTAAACAGTTTTGATACAGTTCAATTGCCTTAGAATAATTATTCTCATTCAAACTCTTCTTTGCAATAGCAAATAAACTATCAAGTGTGATTTGCTGAGCAGAGCAAACTGTATCAAAATTGAAAACTGCGAGAGTACATACTAAAACGATAATGAGACTTAATCGCATAATAACGATTATAAAAGTAGATTACCGGAAACAGGAAGACAATATATTTCCTGGCCGTAAAAATATGGCAGATAAAACAATGTTCTTTCTTAAAGCAAATTTGCCGATGTTTATTTTAATGTTTGGGAATGGTATCATGCGAAGAACCACCGGTGCTGTCTGTTAAAAGAAGAGCCTTAGCCGAACTTCTATGAATGGTATCATGCGATGAACCTCCCGTGCTGTCTGCACTATTTGTGCAATCGCAGCCCGTTTTACCCAAATTAGTTACAAGAATAACTATCAATGCTACTATTACTAATGTTGCTTTCATGGCAGGTTGATTTAGAGATTTAAAAATGAAATGTAAGCAATGTTTTTTGTTATCTGGCCTTTTCTGAAATGATTTTATTTATCTGCTGCCGGTAGGTTTTTCCTAAGGGAATTTTATGCTCACCTAAAATTAATTCTCCACTCTCTAAACGATTGATTTTATTTTTAGCTACTGCATAGCTTCTGTGCACCCGCAGAAATTTTTCCTGCGGCAGCTCTTCCAAAAAATTTTTCAGGTTGCATAGTGTAATATACTTCTTATTATTGGTAACAACTTTTGTATAATTGGTTAATGCTTCCAAATAAATAATATCACTGATTAAAACTTTATTAATGGTGTTTCCCTCTTTAATAGTAAGTGTATCATGCTCCACATTCATATCATACAACAATGCCTTTGCCTGTATATCGAATAATTCTTCAGTTCTTTTAACTGCCTGTTCAAAGCGTTCTTTTTTTACAGGCTTCAGTAAATAATCAAAAGCGTGTGTATTAAAGGCTTCCAGCGCATACTCAGGATACGTAGTTACAAAAATACATACAGGCGGATTCTCTAATTTTTTAAAAAAATCGATGCCATTAATGACGGGCATATCAATATCCATGAACAGGAGTTGAATTTTTCCCGCTTTAATTGTCTCTATACTTTCAACAGGATTGCTGAAGCTGCCCAGCAGTTTCAGGCTGCTGCATTGCGAAACATAATCTTCAATTATCAGCCTGTCTAAATTATTATCATCAATAACGATACAATTAATAATGGCATTCATGCGGAAGATGTTGAGTTGCTGTTAGAGTCTGAATTAAACAAGCGCAAGTTAACTTTTCTGTTTCTTTATTGTCAGGCCAAAATTTTTTGAACAAAAAAGTTACAGAAAGCCGAACAATCTTTTCAGCTACTCACAAAATCTTTTTATAACGGGATTTATATTACTCTTAAATTTATTCCGCCTTTATTTCTTTTTCAGTATAAACACCAATATGAAAAGAATATGCTTTTTACTTTTAGCAGTATTCACCTGTTTTATTTTTTCGTGCAGCAACAAACGAAATGGTAAACCATTGGTATTAGTTTTTACCAAAACAACCGGCTTTCGTCATTCTTCAATTCCCAACGGTATTGCAGCGATTCAAAAACTTGGACAGGAAAACAATTTTGATGTTGACACAACAGAAAATGCCGATATATTCAATGATGATTCTTTAAAAAAATATTCGGCGGTTATTTTTTTAAACACTACAGGCGATGTACTTAATTACAGGCAGGAAGCGGCTTTCGAACGTTATATACAGGCAGGCGGTGGATTTGTTGGTGTGCATTCTGCTACTGATACGGAATACGACTGGGGCTGGTATGGAAGATTGGTGGGCGGCTATTTTAATGGTCATCCCAAAATTCAACAGGCGAAATTTATTATTAAGGATAAAAATCAGCCATCAACAGATTTTTTTACAGATACCTCCTGGCAGCGAACAGATGAATTATATAATTTCAAAAAATTAAATCCGGATGTGCATGTGCTTATAACGATTGATGAAAAATCATATACAGGCGGAACTAATGGAGATTATCATCCAATGGCATGGTATCACGATTATGATGGCGGACGTGCATTTTATACAGAGCTTGGTCATACAGAAGAATCTTACACAGAAGAAAATTATCTCAAACATTTACTTGGCGGCATTCAATATGCAATCGGTGATAACAAAGTATTGAATTATGCAAAAGCAAAAACACAATTGCCGCCTGATGAAGACCGCTTTACAAAAACAATGTTAGTGCAGGCAACATTTTTTGAGCCGACAGAAATGACAATTCTGCCAAACCTTGATATACTTATTGTTCAGCGCCGCGGCGAGATAATGTTATACAAGCATGATACGAAGCAGGTAAAACAAGCTGGCTATCTCAATGTTTACTGGCATGCAAATACACCGGGAGTAAATGCAGAAGAAGGTTTGATGGGTTTGTGTAAAGACCCAAACTACGCAAAAAATAATTGGGTGTATATGTATTACAGCCCGATAAACAGTTCAGTAAATCGCTTATCAAGATTCACATTTAAGAATGATACGATTGAGCCTTCCACAGAAAAAACAATTCTTGAAGTTCATTCGCAGCGTGAGATATGTTGCCATACAGGCGGCTCTATTGCATTTGGTCCTGATGGTTTATTATATCTCTCTACCGGCGATAATTCAACACCATTTGATGAGCCTGGTGTTAAATATGTGAACAGTGGCTTTGCGCCGTTAAATGATATTCCCGGTCACCAGCAATACGATGCAAGAAGGTCTGCAGGAAATACCGATGACCTTCGCGGAAAAATTATTCGTATACGTGTGAAGGATGATGGAACGTATGAAATTCCTAATGGAAATCTTTTTTCCACAGGCACAGATAAAACAAGACCGGAAATTTATGTGATGGGAAATCGTAATCCATACCGTATTTCTGTTGACCAGAAAAATAGTTATTTATATTGGGGTGAAGTAGGACCCGATGCAAACAATGATAGTCTTGATACACGTGGCCCACGTGGCTATGATGAAATAAACCAGGCAAGAAAAGCAGGCTATTTTGGATGGCCGTTGTTTGTTGGAAACAATTATGCTTATCACCAGTATAATTATGCAACAGGCGAGCATGGACCTGCATTTGACCCAAACAAACCAATCAATAATTCAGGAAATAATACAGGCTTAACAGAATTACCTGCGGCGCAACCTGCATTCATCTGGTATCCTTATGCAAATTCTCCTGATTTTCCGCAGGTAGGCACGGGCGGTCGCAATGCAATGGCAGGACCGGTTTATTATACTGATATGTTCCCGAAAGAAACCCGCTTGCCTGATTATTACAATGAGAAATTATTTATTTACGATTGGATACGCGGCTGGATAAAAGCAGTAACCATGCTGCCCAATGGTGATTTTGATAAGATGGAGCCTTTTATGGAGCACATTCAATTACACAACTGCATTGACATGGAAGTTGGGCCAGATGGAAAATTATATTTGCTTGAATATGGAACCGGATGGTATGCAAAAAATCCCGATGCAGGTTTATCAAGAATTGATTATACTGCCGGCAACAGGCCACCCAAAATTACTTCTATAAATGTTGATAGAACAACAGGTAACTTACCCTTTAATATAAAAGCAACAGTTAACGCAAAAGACCCTGAGAATGATAAAATAACTTACGTGTGGGATTTGGGTAATGGCGAAAAGAAAGAAACATCAACACCTGAAATAAATTATAGTTATACCACCGCAGGTGATTATAAAATTTCTGTTGAAGTGAAAGATGCTCAGGGTGCCTCTTCAAAAAGTGATGCGGTTGAAATATATGCCGGCAATGAAACTCCTGAAATAAATATTGCAGTTAATACCCCTAATAAATCTTTCTTTGTTCCCGGACTTCCCGTTAGTTATTCTGTAAGTGTAATGGATAAAGGCGATACTTCGAAAATAGATGCGGCGAATCTTTTTGTTTCTGCGGATTATGTTGAGGGTTTTAATAAAGCTGCTGCAGCGCCTATAGGACATCAGCAGGGAGAAGCGATGGTTAGTGGAAAAAATCTTGTACTAACGCTTGATTGCAAAAGCTCTCATAAAGAAAATGAAACATCCATCGGCCCAACGTTTATGCAGGTTGCAAAGAAATACAGCAAAGATGAAAACGCATCAACTTATTTAAATGAAAAGATTATTAAGGGTGGGGGAGGAGTTTGGGGCGAAACACAAATGGCGGCGCATCCTAACTTAGCGCAGAGCGATGTGCAGCAAATTATTCAGTGGATTCTTTCTTTATCAAATCAGAAAGGAATAAAAAAATCTCTGCCACAAAACGGAACTATCATTCCTCCTTCAAATCTAAAACCAAATACTTCATTAGTTTTATATGCAAGCTATACTGATAAAGGCGGCAATAACATTAAAGGATTAACAGGCAGAAATACTGCAGTTTTAAATGGAAGTACTGCGATGTTTACCGGCAAAGAAAAAATAAAGGGTTTTACTATTGGAAATTTCAACGGCGCAAGTTACATGGCAATGCCAAAGAACGAAGGCTGGTTTGCACTTGACAACATTGATTTTACCGGCGTTAAGTCAGTTGATTTATCATTGGGTTGGGCAAGCCCTCCTGAATATGGTTATGATTTTGAAATTAAACTTGATACTCCCGATGGAAAATTGCTTGGCAAAGGAAGTTTGTCATCACAAAAAAATAGTAAGTTTACTACGGGCACAGTGCATATTTTATTGCAACCTATAACAGACAAGCAGTTTCATTCAATTTATATTTTTACAAAGCTGAAAAATGCAAGAGAAAATGCACAGGCAGGAGTTGCTTTCTTACAGTTTAACGGAAAATAACCCATGGTTTGACTTCCGAATTTTTCGGAACAGGCTGTTCCGGGTCTGACCATGAATTTAATAGACGACTCAATTTATATGATGAGAAACATTTACATAATTCAGATTTTCTTTTTATTTTTTGCTGTCCTCATTTTGCAACACGCAAATGCACAAACCAAACCGGCTGACACAACTAATAAATACAAAATAGTTGTTGCCGGGCCTCAATACAAAAGCTCTTCTTTTCATCAATGGCTTTGGGGCAGCAATTATCGTAAAGAGTGGACTACACCCGTTACGGTTCCAGTTATACTATTAGATTCGGCAAAGGGCGGATTAACGGCATATAAAGCAGGTGGCGGGCATCAAACAAAATCATTACATATTAAAACCAAAGATGAAAAAGAATATGCGTTGCGTTCGGTTGATAAAACACTTGCAAAAGTGATTCCGCAGGATTTTCAGCACACATTTATAGAGAATATTGTGAACGATGAAGTTTCAATGTCGCATCCTTATGCTGCTGCCTCTGTTCCGCTGATGGCAGAAAAGGCAAACATTTATCACACTTATCCGCAATACGTTTTTTTACCTGAACAGGCGGCGCTCGATACTTTCAATAAAAAATATGGAAACAAGCTTTATCTTTTTGAGCAACGCCTTGATGGCGATTGGCATGAGGCTGATAATTTAGGCAATTTCAAAAAATTTATTAATACCGAAGAACTCTTGAAAAAAATATATGAAGACAATGATGTGAAGGTTGACCAAAGAGCTTTTGCAAGAGCAAGATTGTTTGATATGTTTATCGGTGATTGGGACAGGCATGAAGACCAATGGGGATGGGGCGAAGCAGAAGCAGGGAACAAAAAAAGATACGAGCCGGTGCCGCAGGATAGAGACCAGGCATATTCAAAACACAATGGTGTGCTCCTAAATTTTGTAATGTCTGCAGGAGGATTAAATTATATGCAGCCTTTTGATAACAATCTTCGTGATGTGAGAACATTTAATTACGAAGAAAGAAATTTAGACAGGTTCTTTACAAATCAGATGACTTTGAGTGATTGGCAGAATATTGCGAAACAACTGCAGCAATCATTAACAGATGATGTTATTGAAACAGCACTGAAACAATTACCTCCGGAAATATTTCCCATATCAGGCAATGATATTATTTTAAAATTAAAAGCAAGGCGCAGTCATCTCGAAGAATATGCTGCTACCTATTATCTTTTCTTAGCAAAAGAAGTTGAAATTGTTGGCTCCAAACAAAGAGAACATTTTGAAATAAAGCGATTGAATGATAATGAAACATCAATCAATTTATACAAGATTGAAAACGACAAAATAAATGACACAGCTTTTTATTCCCGAATCTTTAAAGCAACTGAAACAGAAGAAGTGAGGTTATACGGTTTATCAGGAGAAGACAGTTATACGATTGATGGAAATGCCGATAGTGAAATAAAAATCAGAATCATTGGTGGTAATGATAAAGATTCTGTTACCAATAATTCTTCGGGGGAAAAAAGAAAGGTGCATGTATATGATGATGCCAACAATTTTTTTAAAACCGGTTCACAAACAAAGCTTCATCTTTCAAACGACACATCTGTACACACCTTTCGTTACGCTGGATTTCTGTACGATAAAAAAGGAATTAAGCCTTCTGTTTTTTACAGCAATGAAGACAGAATATATGTTGGGTTAGGCTATCAATGGCTTCATCATAAATGGAGAAAGGAACCTTTTGCATCCAAACAATTATTCGATGTGCATTATTCCCTTTCAGAAAAAGCTTTCAGCGTTACCTATCTCGCACTTTTCCCTCAGCTAATTGGCAAATGGGACTTTGCTTTAAAAGCAAATTATGATGCAGTGAGATGGACACATTTTTTTGGTCTTGGCAATGAAACTCAATTCACCATAAACGATATTAATTTTTACACAACACGCACCGAAGAATGGATATTTAATCCCGGCGTTATTCGCAGATTTGGAAAGAACACTATAAATTTTTCGGGCTTCTTTCAAAACGTGAAAGTAATTCAAGACACAGCGAGATTTATTAATAAAACATTTGGTCAAACAAATCAGAAAATTTTCAAATCAACAAATTTTGCAGGCGCACAGCTTGGCTATAATTTTCACACGCTTAACGATTCAATTGTGCCAACAAAAGGTTTTATATTTTCTGCAAATGCAATTGGCGTAAGGAACTTAACTGAAGGAGCAAAATCATTTGTAAAATACACAGGTAACATGCAGTTGTACGTTCCGCTAATTTCAAAATTTTCTTTTGTTATACGAACAGGTGCGGCAACTATTCAGGGCAGGCCTGAATTTTATCAATATGCTTCTATCGGCGGGCCCACATTACGCGGTTACAGGCGAGACAGGTTTTGGGGCAAAACCGTATTTTATAATACCAATGATTTACGATTTATCAGCACCGTAAGAACACATATCTTCAATGGCAAAGCAGGCGTGCTTGCTTTCTTTGATGATGGGCGTGTATGGATGCCCGGCGAAAATTCCAATACATGGCATACGGGCTATGGCGGGGGAATTATACTATCACCTTTTAATAAAATATTGGCCGATGTAACGTATGGAATTTCGAATGAAGAAAAATTAATTCAAATACGCATAAGCAAATATTTTTAATTTACAAATGCAATGGTGGTTTAATAAAGGCTATGTTTCACTTTTCAATTGGTGATGTGTGTGTGGCCTCATCCTGTGCCTGATTCTTCTTTTGGAATAGATATAATCAATAAGCAGCACAACAATTAAAATAACAAGGCCGAAAAAATCTCTTGTTTCTTCTATCCAGGGTTTTTGCGCCTGCATGTCGCTTACAATATTTTCTGCATTGTGTTTTTGCATCCAGTCCATTACACCGTCTTTATCAAAAAAATTATACGAAGCATAAACAACATAAATTAAAATGCCGATGAAATACGCATTGGGATAATATTTATGATTCGATGTAAGCCAGCACAGAACTGCAGCATATAGATAAATGGGCATCCAAACATAAAAGGCAGAGTCATTGTATTGCAATGCAGCAAATACAGCAAAGATTATACAGAAAAAAAGGTTGAAAATTTTCATAAGAATTGTTAGCCGGTCAAAGGTATAGAAATAGAAGGCAGAATTATTTTTAGTAACATGTTTATACCCGGATATTTTTCGTATGATAACAGAGAATGGAATTAGAAAGTGTGCTGCAACATTAACCCAAATAGTAGTAATATTGCCTGCTTCAAAAACACTATAAGTTTAATGGTTTTACTAATATGAATTTTATGAAAAGAAAATTATTTCTCCCTTGCATTGCTACGCTTGTTTTGTTTGCATCCTGTAAAAAAACAATTCCCAAACAAGTTATTTACATTCCAAAAGACGCTCTTATCGTCGCGGGTATTTATCCAAAAAGTGTAAAAGAAAAAACAGGTGGGGCAAATATTGATTGGGATTCGCTGGCAAGCTCTTTTATTACAAGCAATAGCGAATCTGTAATGAAGAATGAAAAAAATGATTGGCAGGATTTTCAAAATTCCGGAGTTGATACTGATGCAGCCATTTTCTTTTTTTCAAAGTCTGCAGGTTCCATTCAAAAAGGCAGCACAAATTCATTTGCAGTAATCGCAAGCTTACAAGATGCAGCAAAATTTGAGGCGTATCTTAAAAAGAAGAAACCGGAAAAAGAGGTAAAAAAATCAGGCAATTATTCTTATATGGCACTGGGTGATGATGCCGTTGCAGGCTGGAATAAAGATGCCGTAATTATTTCTGTAGTTACGGGCGGCAATGCTGCACCGGGCACGTACAGTTCGGGTGAGGGTACACTTTCGCAATTGCAGCTTACTGCTTTGTTTAATCAAAAAGAATCTGAAAGCATTGCATCAATCGGCGAGTTTAGAGATTTGATGGCAAAAAAATCAGATATGATTTACTGGACAAATTCTTCCGCAAGCCTTAGCTCGCTTGCTTTTCTGGGCATTACAAAATTCGGAGACCTGTTGCGTGATTCTTATACTGCCGGCACTGTAAATTTTGAAAACGGAAAAGTAGTTGCTGAATCTGAAACTTATGTCAACAAAACGCTTAGTGATATGCTGAAAAAATATCCGGGACCTGATGCTGATGTAAATATGATTGAGCAATATCCCTATCCTGTAAATGGTTTTCTATCTCTTTCTTTTAATCCGCAACTGCTGATTGAAATAATAAAATATTCCGGCTTTGATATGCTTTCCGGCCAATACATGAAAGAAATGGGATTTACTCTCGATGATGTTGCAAAAGCCTTTAAAGGAGATTTTGCTATCGTGTTTTCTGATTTTAGAGTAACAACATCAAACGAAGAAAGCATTGGCAGCGGAGTGATGATAAAAACAAAACCTGCAATTAAAGTTCTCTTCAATGCAAAAGTTGGCGACAAAGCTGCTTACGATAAAATTGTTGCAAGCCTTGCAGCAAAAGGATTTATTGTAAAGCAGGGAGACCAATATGTTCCCGCCAAAATGGGTATGAAGGATTTTGCAATGGAAGTAAACGACAAAAATATTTTAGTTGCATCAAATGATTCTCTTTTGCAACAATACAAATCGGGCAAAGGAAATGCTGCAATTCCTGCTGATATAAAAGATAAATTAAAAGGCAAAAAAATTATTTTTTATGCTGATATAAACGCAATGCTTCAATCCATACAGGTTGATACGGCAAATGAACGTTCACTGAATATTGCAAAAGCTGTATTCAAAGATGTGATAGCTGCTTCAAACGGTTATAATGGCAAACAGGTTAAGAGTGAAATAGAATTTAGAACAATGAATGATAAAGAGAACAGCCTTGTTAGCCTGATGAATTTTTTCAGCATAATGGCCAAAGAAAACAAGCCGAGGATGAATATGAATCGCATGAAGTATGAAGGAATAAATCCTGATTCATTAAGAATGAAACTGCCTGATTCTCTTCAATAATTTTATTGATTGTTTTATTTGTTATTTACATTGACTCAATGACTTTAATGACTAATGACTAATGACTTCAATGACTATTAATGACTGAATGACTTTGTATGCAAATTGAGCTTAGGCAAATTGTTCCCATTCCATTAAAAGATAAATTAGAAAAAATTGATTCCGATGTATGGAATAAACAATTACAATTTTTGCCAGGCGAATACATAAAAATAAAAGCGCCAAGCGGCACCGGTAAAACCACTTTAGTTTATATAATTTATAAGCTGCGCAACGATTATGAAGGATTGGTGTTGTGGAATGAAAAAAATATTATCAATATTCAAGCCGATGAATTAGCGCAGGCACGTCAGCAAAAGATTAGCATCATCTTTCAGGATTTACGTTTATTTCCCAATCTTACTGCAAGAGAAAACATAGAGCTTAAACGAGTTCTTCAAAAACCATTTTATGAAAAGGAAATGATTGATGCAATGGCCGAAAGGCTTGGTATTACACACATTCTGAAGCAAAGAGCAAGTATGTGCAGTTATGGTGAGCAGCAAAGAATTGCCATTGCCCGTGCATTGATGCAACCCTTTAACTGGCTCATGATGGACGAGCCATTTAGTCATTTGGATAATGATAATATTTCAAAAGCATCAGCTTTAATTGAAGAAGAATGCAAAAAAAGAAATGCGGGATTTATTTTAACTGACCTCGAAGATGATGAGCATTTTAATTATACAAAGGTTTTGAAATTGTAAATATTATGTCCTCAATAAAATTCTTACAAGCCGATATTGCCAAACTGCAGGTTGATGCAATTGTAAATGCTGCTAATAGTTCTCTGCTTGGTGGTGGTGGTGTTGATGGCGCTATCCACCGGGCAGGCGGAAAAAAAATTTTAGAAGAATGTGTTGCCATAAGAAATAAACAGGGCGGATGCAAAACCGGCGAAGCCGTAATAACAACCGGCGGCAATTTGCCTGCAAAATATGTAATACATACTGTAGGTCCTGTGTGGAATGGCGGAAATAACAATGAAGACCAACTGCTTGCAAATGCTTATAAAAATAGTTTGCAATTAGCAGTTGAGCATCACATCAAAAGCATTGCATTTCCCAATATCAGTACCGGCGTTTATCATTTTCCAAAACAGAAAGCAGCACAAATAGCAATTGATACAGTAAAAGAATTTATTGAAGCGAGCAATGCAGTGGAAGAAATTTATTTTGTTTGTTATGATGATGAGAATTATAAGATTTATCAATCCATACTTTCACAGTAGTCGGTAGAAGGTAGTAGGTAGTAGGTAGTAGGGAGTAGGGAGCAGGAAGCAGGAAGCAGGAAGCAGGAGTTAATAACAAAAAACGAGAAACGAAATCGGAAATCAGAAAGAAAGAATAAAAATTTGAATTCTGCACAAGTGAACGAGAAACGAGAAACCAGAAACGAGAAACGAAAAAAATGCTTGATCAACTTTTAAATAAACTAATTAAATATGCTTCCGGCGGCAGCCGTTATGTAATGGCTACTGCCGGGCTTTCCATTGCACTACTTCTTATTTTTGCAGCCGTACAAATACAGGCTAATTATAACAAACTGCTGCATGGCAAAAGCAACCAGGACAGCCTCGCCAACTTTCTTGTGCTCAATAAAGAAGTAAATGAAAAAACAATTGGAGCAACTACTTTAACTGATGCAGAAATTACCGATTTAAAAAAACAACCTTTTGTAGAAGAAATTGGAATGCTTACTCCCAGCCGCTTTAAAGTTGCAGCGCAAAGCATAAGCAACCGGCTTCCTTTTTATACCGATTTATTTTTTGAAAGCGTGCCCGATGAATTTATTGATGTGCAAACAGAAGAATGGAAGTGGAATGAGAATTCTGCCTTCATACCCATGATTATTCCCAACATGTTTCTCGACATGTATAATTTTGGTTTTGCAACATCACAAAATTTACCGCAATTATCACAGGAGCTTGTAAAAAATATTCCCATACAAATTGATATAACTACTCCGCAAGGTGTGGTAAACTATTATGGAAAGGTTGTTGGCTTCAGCGACAGAATATCTTCTGTGCTTGTGCCGCAAACCTTTATGGACTGGGCAAACAGCAAGTTTGGAACTTCACAAAGTGCAAAGCCATCAAGGATTGTAATTAAAACAAAAGATGCAGGCGACCCCGCGTTGACTGATTATTTAAACAAGCACGGGCTTTCAACCAGCGCCGATAAAACACGCTTCAGCAAATACCGCAAAGTGGTTGATACAGTTGTAAATATTTCGTGGCTCACAGGCGCTGTTATGCTTTTGTTTGCATTGCTTATATTTTCATTATTTATTCAACTAACCATTGCATCCTGCAAGGAAGAAATTTCTTTGTTAATCATTTTAGGGGCCGCCCCAAAACAGTTACAGCAGTTTTTAATGAAGCGATTTTTTCCTCCCAACATTATCATCATCATAATTGTAATTGCAATTATTGCTGTGCTGCAATTTTTAAGCAAGCGATTTTTACAGGCTCAGAATATGTATGTAAATACGTTTATTTCTTTGTACACTATTGCTGCTGCTTTGCTTATGCTGATTGTGTTGTGGCTCGTAAACAGAAATGCAATTGTAAAATATATTCAGCAAAGTAATTAAGTAACTGTTTTTATAAATCACTATGGCATTTATGATATTCTTCATAGAATAATTTAATTTTTGGAGAAAATATTTTTATGGAAGCTGTTTTTATAGTTAACTCAAATGAATTTGACGAAAGTCTTTTTAATAAGATACAATCTATTGTAAATTCTAAGAAAAACTTAGAAATAATAATTTCCATTAATGAAGAATCAAAAGGTGTTTTGCGTCAAGAAACACGTGAAGAGTATTTTGCCCGCTTAGATAAAGCAATCTCTAATCTTGACAAAGGTGAAGAAGCACATTTTACTACAGAAGAGTTTGAAGATTTTTCCATGCATTTATTAAATGAACCATGAGAAAAACAATTTTAGACAATTCTGTGGTTGACGATCCAACTGCAGGGTCTAAAAATGAACCCAAACTTGTTAGAAAGTTTTTTGGACTGATTAGAGATATTCACAAACATCCTTTCGAAGGTCTTGGGAAGCCGGAAGCATTAAAATATCAATATAAAGGATATTGGTCACCCCGCATTTCTGATGAGCATAGATTAATTTACTCTGTTCATTCCGATGAAATTAAAGTAGCACGTGTTCATGGTCATTATGATTAACAATTCAGTTCTGCCTCACTCCACATCTTCTCCCGTTGAAGCCGTATATAATTTAAACCACTCTTCTCTTTCAAGCTTAATTTCATTCGCTTCTTTAGCCTGCAAAAGACGTTCAACTTTTGTAGTTCCCAACACAGGAATAATTTTAGAAGGATGTGTCAGTAAAAACGCAACCAGTATTTGATTAATTCCTGTGTCATATTTTTCTGCCAGCATCCCCGCCACAGCAACAATGCTGCGGTAACGCGGATGGCTGTCATCTGTAAATGTGCCGCCGCCCAGCGGCGCCCATGCCATCACAACAATATTATGCAGCAAACAATAATCTAACACACCATTGCCAAAGGGAGGCAAATGAAGAATAGATATTTCAAGCTGGTTAAATTCTATCTCCACATATTTTTTCAGCGTATCTGTTTGATGCGGTAAAAAGTTCGATACACCGAAATGCAAAATTTTCCCGCTCTTTTTTAATTGCTGCACCACTTCTGCAACTTCCTGCGGCTGCAATAATGGATCAGGACGATGAATGAGTAATACATCAATATAATCGGTATGAAAATTTTTAAGTGATTGCTCAACAGATTGCAAAATATTCTCCCTGCTTGTGTTGTACGATTTTATTTGATGATGCGGCCTGTTTGCTGCCAGCATTTGGATACCGCATTTTGTAATAAGCTGCACCTGTGAACGCGATGATGCAATCTCTCTCAATGCCTCACCAAATTCTGCTTCGGTTGTATAGTCGCCATAAATATCTGCATGGTCAAAGCCGGTAATGCCATATTCCATGCATTTATCAATCATCAATCTGTATTCATCTGTTGTAAATGCAGCGCCCCATTTTCCCCAGCGCATACAGCCTGCAATGGGCGAGGAAAGTTTTATCATAAATTAAATTTATGCACGAATTTAATTGTTGAGAATAGTTTATTTATTCCGATAACTATTGTGACCGGCTTTAGGCCTTATGCCCCCCGAACTTACCTTCTTATTTTTTTGATGCTTCTGTTTACATGGGTTGCTGCACGGGAAGAATAATATGAAACGCTGCACCTTCATTTATTTCTGCCTTTGCAAAAATTTCTCCGTGATGGTTCTCTGCAATTTTTTTGGCGAGGGCTAAGCCGATGCCCGTACCCTGATATTCGGAGTTTTGATTGAGACGCTGGAAAATAATAAATATTTTCTCAGCGAACTCTTGCCCAAACCCGATGCCGTTGTCTTTGAAAATTATTTCAATGTAAGACCCTTCGACTGCCATTCTATCGGGGCTTCCGGGTGAATGCGGGGTATGGAGGGCAGGATGTTTTTTTATTTCTTTCTCCGAAAGCTTGCGTGACGTAATGCTGATAACAGGCGGCACATCGTTTTTTAAAAACTTAAGTGCGTTGCTGATGAGGTTGTAAAAAAGCTGGTTCATCTGCAAAGGGATTGCTTCTATTACAGGGAGCGTATCGCTTTTTATTTTAGCTTCTTTTTGTTCGATGAGCAATTCAAAATCGTTTAAAACATTTTTGAGCGTTTCATTCAAATCTGTTTGCGCAAATAATTTTTCGTGGCTGATGAGCCGTGAGTAGTTGAGCAGGTCTTGTATTAGTTTCCTCATGCGACCGGATGCGCCTTCAATTTTGTTGAGATAGGTTTTTACTTCTGCGGGTAATCCGTCTTTGTGCTTGTCCTGCAGGCGCATGGAGAAGGTGATAATTTTTCTCAATGGTTCTTGCAAATCGTGGCTTGCTACATGGGCAAACTGGTCAAGCTGCATGTTGGTTTGCTTTAATTCTTCAACCGTAGTTTTTAAAGTAGTGTTGGTTGCTTTTAATGTTTCGCTGAATTTATTCCGTTCCATTTCAAACTCTGCACGCTTGGCAACTATTTTTAAAATTGCTGCAACATATTCGGGATTTGAAATTTCTTTTTCGTGCATCACGGCTACTAAGCCAATCGGTTTTCCATCGCTGTCAAATAAAGGATAGCCTACATAACCATCTACATTAAACTGCACAAGTGTCTGATTTTTCGGAAAAGTAATTCTGCATTGATTGGGATAACTATAAACTGTGCCGCGTATTACCTGCTCGCAAGGTCCATCGGGCAAGGGGTATTCAATGTTGGGAACAAGTTTTCCTTTTGCTGTTAAAGCAATTGTTTTAATCGTAAAAGTGTTTTTTTCTTTTTCGGTAAGCTCGCCAATGAATACATAATCTATCCCAGTTTTGTTTGCTATGTAGGTAACAAGCGAACCGAAAAATTCTGCGCCTGATTTATAATGTGAAAAATCTTCTGCAAACTCTAAAAGAAATTTTTCTTCGGTTAACATTTTCTCTTCATCTATATCGGTGTTGGTTCCAAACCATCTGTAAATTTTGTTTTCGCTGTCATAAACCGGCAAAATGCGGGTGAGGAATTGACGGAACTTACCATCTGCACCTTTTATCGGAAATACCATTTCAAACGGCTGTCCGGTTTCTATAGATTTCCGCCATTTAATAAGTACTTTGGGAAGTTCTTCGGGGTCATGAACCGACTGCCAGCCCCATCCCTGCATTTCAGTGAGTGTGGTGCCTGTATATTCAAACCATTTTTTGTTATACCAAAATATGTTGCCATCTGCGTAAGCCATCCATGCAAGATTTGGAATACTGTCAGCCAACATACTGAAACGCTTTTCGCTTTCTTCAATTTGTTTTCGGGCTTCAACCTGTTCAGTAACATCAATAACATGTGACAATAACCTTTCTACATTTCCCTTATTATCTTTTAAGGGCTGAATAACTAAATTAAGATAGTGCTTTTCTAAAATGCTATCTTCTTTTCTTATCAACTCTACAGGAAGTTCATTGGCGATGAATGGCTCGCCTGTTGCATAAGCATTATCAAGAATTTGCAACAAGCCCTGCTGTTCTACTTCAGGAATAAGTTCCTTCGCGGTTTTTCCGAGAGTGATTTTTCTGCCAACTAATTTTTCATAATCAGTATTTGCAAATTCAAAAATGTGGGTGTCTCCTTTTAAAATTGCAATGGCTGCAGGGGCATTCATAAATGAATTGTAAAGCACAAGGCGTTCTCCTTTAAACCGAACTTCGCTTTCTGCAACTAATTTATTTTTTGCTGCTAACTCTTCGGCAAATGTTTTTAGTTTTTGTTCTGCTGATTTGCGTTCGGTAATGTCAACAAACACGCTCATTATTTCATCTTTGTTAATGACTGCCCTCGCTTTAATTACGGAAATTCTTTTTCCATCGGTGCGCATAATCTCTTTTTCGTAAGGCGGAGAAACTTTCATACTTTTTGCTTTCTCAATTGCCACATGGTCGTTTACATGATGTTCAGGAGGTGTATAGTTGAGCCAATTTATTTTACCTTCTTTGAGGTCTTGTCGAGTGTAACCAAGCATGTTGAGATAGGCATCATTGGCTTCAAAAATAGTTGCGGTTTCCATGTGTGTGAAGCATACGGCAACTACATTGGATTCAACCAATGCTCTTGAACGGGCTTCGCTTTCTTTTAATATTTTTTCTGAACGCACCCTGTCAGTAATATCTTCCATTGCAAGAAGTATCAACTGTTCTGCTTTTTTTTCATTTACAATTTGCCGTGCATTTAACAGGATAATGCGCTCACCCTTATCCGGCAAACGGAGATTGATTTCAAAATCTTCTATGCGGTTTTTTTGCGGAAGAATTTTTTCGAGCAATGAGCGAAGCAAGGTATCATCGAACTGATGATTTTGTATTTCGTAAAATAATTTGTTTTCGGTTTCTTTTTCATCTACATTAAATTTTTTGTAGAAGGATGCGTTGGCGGTTTTTACACGCAATCCTTTGTCAAGAACCACAAGCGGTTCACGCATGGTGGTAACGATGGCTTCGGAATAAAAACGGGAAGCATTGAGTTGTTC
>JBBRBB010000009.1:0-145560 GCA_038206235.1 Chitinophagales bacterium | reverse complement strand
CATAGCTCTGCTAAGTTTTATATAACGGGTGACCAAGGTATATATCCGGTTACAAGCTTTATGGAATTGGAGGATATTGATTTAACCAATAAATTGAAATTGCCATGAAAATCGCAATGTCCCTGCACAGGCACAAAAGCTTTGAGGAGGAGACATTGCGGCGAAGGGAAGACGATCAATAATGAAATATATAATTAAAATAATCGCCGTTAGTATTTTTTTGTTACAAACACCAAATGTGTTTTGCCAGAGTAAAAAATGTATAACTGAAAATGGAATTCTTCTTTTTTCTGCAACCTATGATAAGTATTTGGATACTGTTAAGACCACCGATTTTATAAAGTTCGTGTTTATTCCTGATGTTTTTTTCCCATTAAAAACGTTTGATAGAAGCAAAGGAATTGATGTAAATTTTAGGACTAATAACATTAAGAAGGGAATTGGCTTGCTAGATATTCCCGGTAGGGATAGCTTAAAAATGTTAGCAACAAAATTTATTAATGACGATACTGCTAATTTATGTTATTCCGAAAAAAATTATTATTTATTAACTGTTGAAATAAAACTTAAAATATTAACTGATAATATTAGATCTTCTACTTGTTATAAACCAATTGATATTGCAACAAATAATAAAGTTATCTCTTTTGATTATGAGATAAAAGATGTGAATGTAATTTATATTAAACCTCTTTAGTAGAAGGTAATGGGTAATGTCTCAAAAGAGTTGGTGGGTAACTTTATCAATTGTATCTAAGCTATTTTCAGTTCTGCCTTTTCAATTTTCTTTTTTGTTGAAGTGACTTATCCATTACCTATATCTATGATGCTGCAGGCAATAAAATTCAAAAAACAACTGTTGATAATGCATCAGCACTTAAAACGGTAACAACATATCTCGGGGTATTTACATACCAATATATTAATCCTTTATCTGGGGGCACAGCAAAGGATACATTACAATTTATAGCACAGGAAGAAGGCAGAATAAGACCTGCCTTGCGTATTGGCTATACTGATACAATGTATTATGATTATTTTGAAAAAGACCATTTGGGAAATATAAGAGCTGTGCTAACAGACCAAAAGCAGCCCTATTGCAACACTTGAAGCTAAACCAACTGCACTCGTAACAGAGAAAAAATATTATACTATTGATGATACCAAAATTACTGACGAAGCAGACATTACAGGCTTTACTTCCAATGCAGCGAATGATTATAAAAACAACAATGGCAACCCACCATACAATACAAATCCTGATGCAAGCACCGGTGCAGACAGTAAAAAATTGTATAAGCTAAATGCAAATACAAACAAAACGGGTTTAGATATTACATTAAAAGTTATGAGCGGCGATGTAATTGATGTTTTTGGGAAGAGTTATTATTTCATCAATGCCACGGGGAATAACAATCAGACACTGCCTATTGATTTTATTATAGATGGCGTTTTTATCGGGAAACTGCTGCACAACATCACGCTCAATAATGCCACGTGACAGGTGAATTGCATCTTTTGCATGACCTGCTTGCCATTCATTATCTTCCCGCACATCAATCAACGTTGCGGAATCTTTAATATGCTTCTGCGTTTCTGAAACCGAAATTTCTTTGATGCGGTTTTTTGCATCGTCAACAATTTTCAAAAACTCTTCGGAATGCTTCATGAAATTTTTATTGCTTAATTAAAATCAGGCTTCAATAAAGAAATAAAAATATTTAGCCTGATATTACTTAGGAAAATTAGGGTCAGCTTTTACTTCATTTATCTGTTGCGTGTGCCTGTTTGTATGTGCAGATATCATGAGCACTACCTGGTAAGCATCAACAGTACCGAAAGGCATTTTTGCAATGTGTGCTCGCATATCATCATTTGTGCTTGCTATATAATCTATCAATTTATTCCTGTCTGCTTGAAATGCTTCAAGAGTTTCACTTAGAGAATGATAAGGCGATTTGATAGGTTTAAATGCTTCAGGCGCTTGTGCTTTCATGCTCCTGTCTTCAACTATTTTAATAAGCTGATCGTCTGCAACCTGCGATTTCAGAGCACTGTCGTTCGATTCTTTTAGCGAAGCTTCAGCCATTTGCCAAAGTCCGGAAGAAGAGAGTGTAATGTGCTGCACACATTCTAAAACAGACCATCGGTCGGGTGCAGTTTTAAAATTAAGCTGCGCATCTGTTAAACCATGCACCGCTTCAAGAAGGTCGCTTTGCGTTTGCTTTAAATGATTAATTGCAAACTTTTTTTCTTCTTCTGTTATAGCAGTTTTGTTTGATGCTGTAAAGCTGCTAAACATTGCAGGCAGAAGGAATAATAGAATAATCTTTTTCATATAGAGGGATTATTTTGTGATAAATGAAGAAAATTAATTGTGAAAAGGTAAGTTGAAATTAATACATGAACAAAAAAAAGCACCAACCTAAAGCAGATGCTTTCATAATAAAATTATTTTTATTCTACCAAATCGTTATTCTTTCATTTTCCGATTTATACATTTTATCGCCGGGCTGCACATTGAATGCTGTATAAAATGGAGTGAAATTCATTAAGGGTGCAAGCACACGATACATACCCGGCGAATGCGGATCAGTATTAACCTGCTGACGTAATGATTCGTCTTTTACCTTTTTTCTCCAGCTCTGCGCAAACGCTAAAAAGAAACGTTGGTCTGGAGTAAGGCCATCAATCTTTGCTGTATCCTTACCTTCTTTGGTTAATTTGAATGCATCATAAGCAATGGCAATGCCACCAATGTCTGCAGTATTTTCTCCCTGTGTTAGTTTGCCGTTTACGTGCAAAGAATCAAGCACAACAAAGCTGCTGTAGAGGTTTATCACCTGTTCACCTTTTGCTTTAAATTTCTCGTAATCTTCTTTGCTCCACCAATTTTTTAAATTCCCGTCTTTATCATATTGAGCGCCCTGGTCATCGAAGCCATGCGTCATTTCATGACCTATTACCATTCCTATCGCTCCATAATTCATGGCATCATCTGACTGAGCATCAAACATAGGGAATTGTAATATTCCAGCGGGGAAAACAATTTCATTGAAGGTGGGATTATAATAAGCATTATTAGTAGGCGGTGTCATTCCCCATTCAGAACGATCAACAGGCTTGCCTATTTTATTTACCTGGTAGTTGTATTCATTTTTTCCGCAACTCAGGATATTTTCAAAGTAAGTGTGTTTGTCAATTGTTGCGTTACTATAATCTCTCCACTTACCGGGATAACCAACTTTTTTAATGAATGTATATAATTTTTCTTTTGCCTTTTGCTTTGTGCTGTCACTCATCCAATCTAATTTGTTTATTCTTGCTTCATAAGCTTTTTGAAGATTGTTTACTAATTCTGTGATTCGCTTCTTTGCATCTTCGGAAAAATATTTTTTTACATATAACTCACCTAATGCCTCGCCAAGATTGCCATTAATTACCTGATATACTTTCTCCCATCTTGGTTTCATCTGTTGCTGACCACTGAGGGCTTTATCATAATATTCAAAATTTGCGGTTACAAAATCATTGCTTAGAAATATAGCCGCATCATCTAATAAATGAAAGCGCAGGTAAATTTTCCATTCATCAACCGGTACTATTTTTAATAATTCATTGAGCTTTGTATAATAACCAGGCTGCGCAACGTTTACTGAATCTGTTGTAACATGAAGGGTATTCAACAGTTCTTTCCAACCCATGGCAGCCATTTTTTTATCTAAGTCGGCAACAGCCATTTTATTGTAATTGGTTTGCGGGTCTCTCAATTCAACATTGGTACGATGGCTGGCCGCCATTTGCTTTTCGAGGGCATACACAGTATTTACATTTTTAGCGGCGGTAGCAGAATCATCTCCGGTAAGGCTGAACATTTTGAACATGTATGTTTGATATGCCTTTATCACTTCTTGCGTTGCCGCATCACTTTTAAAATAATAATCTCTGTCCGGAAGTCCTATGCCTGATTGATAATAAATGGCGAGATTTTTAGCGCTGTTCTTATCGTCTGCAGCAACATACTGACCAATAAGGAGAGGATTGTTATAAGTCCATTGATGTGCCACAAATTGCATAACACCTCTTGTATCTTTCAATGAATCGAGTTGTTTAAGGAACGGCTTTACGGGTTCGTAGCCTAACTTTTCAATGGTTGCAGAATCCATACCCGATGCGTATAAATCACCAACCTTTTGTTCAATGCTGCCTGTCGTGTTATTTGCTGAAGATGCTTCTTCCAGAATGCTTTTAATATTTGCCTTCGTTCTATAATCCATTTCAAGCCTTGCACCTGCACGGGATTCTGTTGGCAATATGGTTGCAGTATCGTACCACTTACCATTGGCAAAGAGAAAGAAATTATCTCCCGGTTTTACGGAAGAATCAATAAACTGAAGTGATAAAGTTTTTCGTTCTTCTGTATCTTCATTTTTATTAGTTAAGGTATTACAACTATATATCCATAAGGAAAAAAGTATAAGCACCAGCATTGAGAAATTAAATTTCATACATTTTGGTTTTTGATTGAATCCTGAAAATAAAACAACTTTAGCCGGCTTTAAACATTATTTTATAAATCTTCTTTGTTTTGTTATGAAAGGTTACTTGAGTTCAAATTACGATTTCATAAACATTAATAAGAGCATCAATAAAAAAAGCACCAACTGTAAGCTGATGCTTTCGTAAAATTATTTTTATTTTACCAAATCGTTATTCTTTCATTTTCCGATTTATACATTTTATCGCCGGGCTGCACATTGAATGCTGTATAGAATGGAGTGAAATTCATCAGCGGGCCATTCACACGGTAAGAAGGTGGTGAATGCGGGTTGGTGCTTACCTGCAAACGCATGGCTTCATCTTTTGTTTTGTCTCTCCATATTTGTGCAAAAGAAATAAAGAAGCGCTGGTCTGGTGACAGGCCATCAATCTTTGCAGTGTGTTGTCCCTGCTTAGTCATTTTAAAAGCATCATACGCAATAGCGATACCACCTACATCTGCCATGTTTTCGCCGGTAGTAAGAGCGCCGTTAACATGCATGGAATCAAGCACGGTAAAAGTATTGTACAAACTAATTACCTGTTGAGACTTTGCTTTGAACTTGTCATTATCTTCTTTGCCCCACCAATTTTTTAGATTTCCTTCCTTATCATATTGAGCGCCCTGGTCATCGAAGCCATGTGTCATTTCATGTCCTATCACCATACCAATGCCACCGTAATTAATTGCATCATCTGCTTTAGCATCGAAGAATGGAAATTGCAAAATACCAGCGGGAAAAACAATTTCATTAAATGCAGGGTTATAATAAGCATTGATAGTTGGCGGAGTCATTCCCCATTCTGTTTTGTCTACAGGCTTTCCCACTTTGCTTAATTGATATTGATATTCATTTTTTGCGCAGGAAATAAGATTGTCAAAATATTTATTTTTATCAATAGTTACTTTGTTGTAATCTCTCCATTTATCGGGATAGCCAATCTTCTTTAAAAAAACATTAAGCTTTTCTTTTGCAACCTGCTTCGTGCTGTCGCTCATCCAGTCAAGCTTACTGATTCTTGTTTCATAAGCTTTTTGCAAATTATTGATAAGCTCAAGCATTCTTTTCTTAGCATCTTCGGTAAAATATTTCTTTACATAGAGCTGCCCAAGAGCTTCACCAACATTATTATCAACAGAGCGGTAAATACGCTCCCAGCGCGGCTTTATCTGCTGTTGGCCATTCAATGCTTTGCCTGTATATTCAAATCTTGCATTTACAAAATCACTGCTTAAAGCCGGCGCTGCATCATCTATTAAATGAAATTTCAAATACGCCTTCCATGTATCTAAAGGAACTGTTTTTAAAAGTTCATTGAGCTTTGCATAATATGCAGGCTGACCCACATTGAGTGAATCTGCTTTCACACCCATATCATTTAAAAAAACGGACCAGCTAACAACAGGCATATTCTTATCAAGGTCTGCAACAGCGAGCTTATTATAATTGGTTTGAGGGTCTCTTAATTCTACATTGGTGCGGTGACTTGCCGCCATTTGTTTTTCCAATTCATAAACGGCTTCCACTTTTTTGACAGCCGTTGCGGAATCATCACCTGTAAGCGTAAAAGCTTTCTGCATGTAAGTTTTATACGCTTGCTGAATAGCCAGTGTGGCCGCATCGGTTTTAAAATAATAATCCCTGTCTGGCAAGCCGAGTCCGGTTTGATAAAATACTGCGATGTTCATGCTGCTGTTTTTATCGTCCGGTGCTACGTACATTCCAGTAACATAACCGGTATTTTCTTTTTGGCTCTCTGCTTCAAACTGCATAATGCTTTTTGCATCAGTTAAAGCATCTATCTTTTGCAGGTAAGGTTTTACAGGCTCGTACCCAAGCTTATCAATGGTTGCGGAATCCATTCCTGAAGCATATAAATCTCCTACTTTTTGTTCAATGCTTCCGGCAGCGGCATTGCCTTTTGCCGCATCTACCAGTATTGTTTTTATATTTTCTTTAGTGCGGTTATACAAATCTAAAAATGCTCCTACACCAGATTCAGTTGCGGGTATCTGTGCATTCTTTATCCATTTACCATTTACAAACATGTAAAAATTATCACCCGGCTTCACGGTTGAATCCATGTTTTCCGTTTCAATAAATTTTTGTTTTTGTTCAGAATTGTTCGTGCTCATTTCATTGCAGGAATATATTATCGCAAAACAAAGGATAGCAGAAATTACAGGCAATCGCTGTTTCATATTATTTTTTTTGAAGGCGGCGAAAGTATAAAAAGTTTTTTAAGCAGGAAAGTTTTTATGAGGAATGAGAGAATAGCGGGGTTGAGTGATGATAAAGTTTAATGAATATTCATTTCCTGTTCTTGCAAGAAAAACATTAAAGCGTGGTCTTGATTTGCAGTCTCTTTATTAGTGAGTGTATGTGAAAAGATTAAAACGGAGTTGCCGGCTAACTTGCTATTTGATTTTAAGAAATCTGTTCTCGATCCAATCTCCTGCTCAACTGATTATCAATTTTCTTGAACAAGTGATAAGGTTTATAGGTTCGCCAGTCTGGCAAATCGAGCAGTTCTATATAGTTGTCTAATTTCTTCTTTCTGAAATCATATTGTGCAGCATCGTTCATGTTTAGGCTTACTATCCATCCGCTGTTATCATTCACTTCATCAAACCATTCCTGATAATAATCTTTATCACCGCTGTGAAAGTTTAGAACATTCTCTGTAATTAAAATAAATTTATTGATTCCTTCATACATCATGGCATCAATCACATCACGCTTCAGCGTCATTATATCATTTTCTATTGCATCGTTCCATTCACCAATCATTTCTATTATGGCGAAATGCAAATCATAATCAACATCAATAACTTTCAGGTACAATGTTCTGCTTCCAAAATCATCCCACTGCGGATGTATGTAATAATTATAAACAGTTTGCGTAAATTCAAATTCGCTGTATTCACGGCCATAGAAGGGAGACTTTGCATCTTCTTCCGCAACATATATATAGCGCCAGTTATAAAAAGGTTCTATCTCATGCATATATTCAAATGCTTATTCACAAAGTTACATTTCATTTTATACTTTTTTTCGCCCATTGTAATGCTTTTTTCAATTGTTGCTCTATGGTAAGATTTGATGTGTCAAGAAAAAAAGCATCTTCTGCTTTTCGCAGCGGACTTATTTTTCGGTTACTGTCAATGTAATCACGCATTTCAAGATTATGCTTTACCTCTTCCAATGTAACAGAAGGATTTTTTTCATACAGTTCTTTGTATCTTCTTTCCACACGAACGGCAGTATAGGCGGTCATAAAAATTTTTAATTCGGCATTAGGAAATACTGCAGTTCCAATATCTCTTCCATCCATTATTATTCCTTTTTGCCCGCCCATTTTTTTTTGTTGTGCTACCGCAAAATTTCTTACCGCTTCTATCGTTGATACTTCACTTACATTTTCACTTACGAGCATATCCCTGATAATTGACTCTGCATTTTCGCCATTGAGATATATATCGCTGTTTCCGGTTTGTGCATTGTATGTAAACTCAAGACTAATATTATCAAGAGCATGTTTCACACTTTGTGTGTTGTGCCAATTAACATGATTTCTTAAAAAATAGAGTGTGATTGCACGATACATGGCGCCGCTGTCAATATATATGTAGTTTAATTCTTTCGCAAGCTGCTTTGCCAGCGTGCTTTTTCCACAAGATGAATAACCGTCAATTGCGATGATTATATTTTTCATTGCGCAGTAAAAATGCAGCAAAATTTTTGCAAGCACAAGAAAATAATTTTACTGCTTTGCTAATTATTCATTGATAATTTCAACGTTGGGATATTTGCTTGCGTTGAAAACAAACCGGCTATCGGGGAGAGAAGCGTTGGTGTTTATATTGGAAAGAGTAAACTCGATAGTGTTGTCACTTTTATCAAGAACTTTTGCTTTTGTAATCAGGTTTTTTTTCTTATCAGCAAAAACGGTTACCTGCTTAAAATTTTTCCGCTTATCTGTTGGTATCATTACTATTTCATTGTAATTACCTGAAGATGATACAAGCTTGTATGTAAAATCTTTATCGTAAAAATTGGTAAGAAATTTTTGCGGGGTAAGCATTTTGTCATCGCTGTTATCTACCTCGGAAACAGTAACTTCTGAGCTGCCATCATAATTCCAGATATTCACTCCATTGCTGTAAATTTCAGCAGCATCCTGTTTTATATAATATTGCTTGTCTTTAATGCTTATCGTTCCATTAATAGAACCTTTTGGTTTATTATTTCTGTCTTTAGTGGTGTACGAAAAATTGGCAGTTATTCCTTTATAAGTTTTTAATTTATTACTTATATCATCAAGAATTTTTTTAGCATTGGGATCATTTTGCGCCGCGGCAAAAAGAATAGCGCTTATCGCCAAAATGAACATGTACATTTTTTTCATTGCTTTCGAATTAAGTTTATAAAGTTAATTCTATCAGTTTAAAATTGTCTTACTTATTTATTCAATAATTCTGCCTGATTACAGCGTTTATCGAGCCACTGCGGAATTTTTGTTTTTCTTAACTGCAAAACACAGCGTTCAAGTTTTCTTATGTCTAATTTGCCGGAATAAATTACTTTTGCGCACTTTATGAAAGTTTTTGTAAGAATAATTTTTGCCTCATTACTCCTCTTTTCCTGCACAAGTAAGTTTGGTAAGGTACTAAAAAGCAAGGATAATGAATACAAGCTTAAAATAGCAGAACAATATTATGCCACAAAAAAATATGATAAAGCCAAGCAGGTATTTGAAGAAGTAATGCCCTACTTTAAAGGCGATCCCAGGTTTGAGGATATATATTATAAGTATGCTTATTGTGCCTACAATACGAAGGATTATTTGAATGCAGAAAATCTGTTTAAAACTTTTACCGAAAGTTTTCCCAATAGCGCTAAAGCAGAAGAAAGTGAATTTATGAGGTGTATGTCTTTTTATCAGCAATCACCAAAGGTTGATCTTGATCAAACCAATACATCTAAAACTATATCCTTAATGCAGGCTTTTATTAATACACATCCTGGCTCTGCCAGAATTAAAGAAGCTACCAATATTATAGATATTTGCCGGGAGAAGCTTGAATTAAAAGAAGAAAAAAGTGCACAGCTTTATTATAATCTTGGGTTTTATAAATCAGCAGCAGTAGCGTTTTCATCTTTAAACGATAATTACCTGGATTCAAAAAAGAGCGATGAATATAAGCTGCAGGAAATAAAAGCCTATTATAAATATGCAGAGAGAAGCATACCCGATAAACAGGAAGAACGATATGAAAGAGTGATTGCTGAATGTGAGGAATTTATACAGCGGTTTGCAGACAGTGAACTAATTGCAGAAGTAAACAATTATAAAACAGAAACAGAAAATAATTTAAAAAAATTACAAAATGAGCAAATTAAGGAGACAACACAGCGCTAATACGCCCAGTGTGGTAGAAACAAAAAATCTTATTGATATTAAAACGCCCACAGGCAATCTGTATCAATCTATTGGTATTATTGGCAAAAGAGCAAACCAGATAAGCATCGCTTTAAAAGATGAATTGCATAATAAATTAGAAGAATTCGCCAGCCATACAGACAGCCTGGAAGAAATTCATGAAAACAAGGAGCAGATTGAAATATCAAAAGCTTATGAAAAAATGCCAAACCCTGCTATTCTCGCTACGCAGGAATTTTTAACCGGTAAAATTTATTACCGCAAAAATGAAGATGACCTCTTTAGATAATTTAATTATAAAAATTCAGTTAACGACAGTGATTTCGCTGTCGTTTTTTTATTTTTATATTTTGAAGATTGCATGTTTGCAAATAAAAAAATATTACTCGGCATCACAGGCAGCATTGCTGCTTATAAATCCATATTGCTTGTACGCTTGCTTGTAAAAGCCGGGGCAGAAGTAAAAGTTATTATAACTCCTGCCGCAAAAGATTTTGTATCCCCTCTTATATTATCAACGCTAAGCCGAAATAAAGTATTGTTTGATTTGTTTGATGAAGATACCTGGGCCAATCACGTAATGCTTGGGCGCTGGGCAGATGTTTTTATCCTTGCGCCACTCAGTTGTAATACACTTGCTAAGATGGCTTCAGGACAATGTGATAATCTGCTTCTTACTGTTTATTTGTCTGCAACCTGCCCGGTCGTTGCGTGTCCTGCAATGGATGAAGATATGTGGCAGCATCACGCAACAAAAAGAAATATTGATTTATTAAAAGAATACGGAAATAAAATAATAGATGCAGAAACCGGTGATCTTGCAAGCGGCTTGTATGGCGAAGGGAGAATGGCAGAGCCTGAAACCATTGTGCAATATCTTGCAGAAAATATTTTTAGAGATGATGCATTAAAAGGGAAAAAAGTTTTGGTAACCGCCGGGCCTACTTATGAAGCCCTTGACCCGGTTCGGTTTTTAGGAAATCATTCCAGCGGCAAAATGGGATTTGCTCTTGCAGAAGCACTGTATGATAAAGGCGCTGAGGTAACGCTTGTTACAGGACCAACAAATTGCAAAACTTCCTTTGCAGGAATAAACATGATACCTGTTGTTTCAGCAAAAGAAATGTATGATGCTTGTATTAATCTATTTCCCGAAACAGATATTGCCATAATGAGTGCCGCAGTTGCAGATTACAGACCCGCAAAAACATCAAAAGAAAAAATTAAAAAATCTGAAGATAGTCTCACTCTTATCTTAGAAAAAACAAATGATATTTTGCAATCACTGGGCGCAATAAAAAAGCCCACCCAGTTGTTAATAGGATTTGCTCTTGAAACAGCGAATGAAAAAGAATATGCTTTGCAAAAGCTGCGCAAAAAAAATGCTGATATCATTGTGCTAAATTCGCTTAGAGATGAGCAGTCTGGTTTTGGATACGATACCAATAAGATTACTATTTTTGATGCAGATGGAAGCGAGCATTCATTTGAACCGGCATCAAAAAAGTTTTTAGCAGAACAAATTGTAAACCTCATTATAAAAAAAATACATGCTTAAAAATTATTTTTTGCTCCTGTTAATTGTTTCCTGCACTTATTGTGTGCAGGCGCAGGAGCTGCAGGGTAAAGTAACTGTGCTTGCACAGCGTGTAAATACAAGCGTAGATAAAAAAGTGTTCAGCACGTTGCAAACACAGCTTACCAATTTTATCAACAACCGAAAATGGACGGATGATGTTTTTCAGGCGCAGGAAAAAATTCAATGCAATTTTTTGCTGAATATTGAAAGCGCCGGAGACGATAATACGTACAAAGCTTCTTTAACGGTACAAGCGGCGCGCCCTGTATATCATGCCGCTTATCAATCTGTGCTTATTAATTTTCAGGATGCAGATGTTGCATTCAAATACGCAGAATATCAACCCATAGAATTCAATGAAAACCGGGTTGGCGGCACAGACCCCATGGCAGGTAATCTTACAGCCGTTTTTGCTTACTATGTTTATATTATTTTAGGAATGGATTATGATTCTTTTTCGCCAAAAGCGGGAGAAGAATATTTTCAGAAGGCGCAGAACATTGTAAACAATGCACCTGAGGCAAGAGACATCAGCGGGTGGAAAGCCTTTGATGGCACACGAAACCGCTACTGGCTTGCAGAAAACATAATG
Organism: Chitinophagales bacterium; assembly: GCA_038206235.1. Lineage (GTDB taxonomy): Bacteria > Bacteroidota > Bacteroidia > Chitinophagales > Chitinophagaceae > JBBRBB01. Next base: position 133,405 of record JBBRBB010000009.1, on the reverse strand, counting down.
AATACAAAGTACAACATTATACACGATATTATTTACAATTACTTTCGCAACGGACTCGATAATATGTTTGATGATGAAGAAACAGCCCGCTCCAATTTATTAGATGCACTTTCGCAATTGCAGGATTTTAATCAGGAAAATTCCAACACCATGATTGCTCAGTTATTTGTGCAGGGAAAATCGCAGGAATATATCGGCATATTTAAAAAAGCAAATCCTCCTGACCGTTCCAATGCTGTGGCAATTTTATCAAAAATTGATATTTCAAATGCCTCTGTTTACAAAACAGAATTGAAATGACATACAAGCATGTATTCATTTTTTTGATTTCAATTTTATTTTCATGCACATCTGCCGACCGCTACATACCTTCAGATGTAATTCCGCTGAATGATATGAAATTAATTGTTTGGGATATGATGCAGGCAGAAGAATTTGCCCGTTTAAAACATAACAAAGACAGCAATCTTCTTTATCCTAAAACCAGTGAAATGTTTCAGCAGGTAATGCGTATTCGTAAAACAGATAAAGAGAATTTCTATAAAAGCTTTACCTATTATCAGTCTCATCCTATTCTTAATAAAATATTATTCGATTCGGTTTCAGCTTATGCAAGCAGGCAAAGGCAACTGCTTTACAAAAAAATTCAATGACCTTATTCCCTCAATGACTTAATGACTTCATTAGCACATCAGCAGATCAGCACATCAGCACATCAGCACATCAGCACATCAGCACATTAGCACATCAGCACATTAGCACATTATCAATTAGCTTTAAGTTTTTTTTAGCAATACAATTATTTTTAAAACGTTTCAATAAGGTTCTGGCACTGTATTGACTTTTTAAACAAAAAAATCAACTTATGAAAAAAATCATTTTATCAGCAATTATAATTACAGCATTCATAATAACTACGAATGCGCAGAGTTTTCATATCGGTGCAAAAGCAGGCGCTAACCTGGGCAAAATTCAAGGTCAATCTTTTAAATCTGGTTTTGATTTAGGTTATCAGTTAGGCGGTTTTATCGAGCTTGATTTTAATAACAACTGGGGTATTCAGCCTGAGCTTTTATTTAGCCAAACCACTACAACAGTTGATTCGGGTTTTGCAAGCATTTACCAGGATGTTGTTCCCAGTGTGATTGATGATAAGGTTCACTTAAACTACCTAAGCATTCCGGTTCTTTTGCGTTTAAATGCAGGCAAGTTATTAACCTTTCATATCGGGCCTCAGTTCAGTGTATTAACGAGCAGTGATAAAACCCTTTTCCAGGAAGGAAAGCAGGCATTTAAAAATGGTGACTTCGCTGCAATAGCAGGAGCGCAGGTTAATTTGGGAAGCTTAAAAGTTTATGGAAGATATAATATAGGCTTATCAAATATTAATAATGTAGATAACAAGGATAAATGGAAAAACCAGCAAATACAATTGGGCTTAGGATATAGAATTCTGTAATTTTTTTTCTGAACTATACAAAGGCTGATTCAAAATAATTGAATCGGCCTTTTTTGTTTTGAGGATATATAATGCTGTACATAATATTTACACGCTTATACTTTTGATGAATAATTATTAAGAGCAGAGAGGGTATTCCAGCATCTTTTATATGTCATTTTGTGCAACAGCCGTTATATTTGTTGCCTTGGCATTTTAATTGACTTTTTAAAAAGAGATAGTAAACTTAATTTATAAAAAGTATTAATGACCTTTTGTCGTTAACCCATGAAATGAAAAAAGGAAAATTTTTTTTACATGCAGAGGATGAGTCAGATTTTTTGCCCATAATACCTATTAATGAAAATGATACCGAGCAAGATAAAAACCTTGTAGTTCCTGATATTTTGCCGCTTTTACCGTTGCGAAATACTGTTTTATTTCCCGGTGTGGTATTACCCATTACCGTAGGCAGAGATAAAAGCAATAAGGCTGTAATTGAATCGTATAAAACCGATAAGCTTATTGGTGTATTAGCGCAAAAGGACGCAAATACAGAAGAGCCGGGATTAAATGATTTATGTTCTGTAGGTACGGTAGCCAAAATTGTGAAGCTGATAAAAATGCCCGATGGCGGCAATACCATTATTATTCAGGGAAAAAAACGATTTAAAATTTCTTCCATAGTTAGTGAAGAACCTTTTTTTAAAGCGGCGGTTACTGTATTGCCCAATGATAATTATGCGGGTATAGAAGAAGAATTTGAAGCTTATGCAGGCACAATAAAAGACCTTGCCTCACAAATAATACAATTGTCTCCCAATTTACCATCAGAAGCTTCTATCATTTTAAAAAATATTGAGAACCCTTCTTTTCTCATCAATTTTGTAAGCAGCAATCTCAACAGCGAGTTATGCGAAAAGCAACGGCTGCTTGAAATTGATGAAATAACAATACGTGCTCAAAAATTAGTTGAACAGTTACAAATAGAACTTCAGTATGCAGAATTAAAAAACAAAGTGGCTACCAAAACCCGTACGGAGATTGATAAGCAGCAGCGTGATTATTTTTTGCAGCAGCAATTAAAAAGCATCAAAGACGAATTAGGCGGCGATACCAACGAACGTGAAGTTGCCGAAATGAAAAAAAAGGCCGAACAAAAAAAATGGCCTGAAGCGGCCAAGAACATGTTCAATACAAGCATTCAAAAGCTGGAACGAATGCACCCCAGCACTCCTGATTATTCTGTTGTATATAATCATCTTGACTTGTTGCTTGATTTGCCCTGGCAGCAATATTCAGAAGATAATTATGATTTGAAGAATGCCCGCAAAGTATTGGATGCAGACCATTATGGCATGGCGAAAATAAAAGAACGCATTCTCGAATACCTTGCTGTGCTGAAATTGAAAGGGGATATGAAAAGCCCGATACTCTGTTTCGTAGGCGCTCCGGGCATTGGTAAAACATCACTGGGCAGAAGCATTGCACATGTTATAGGAAGAAAATATGTACGGGTGAGTCTTGGAGGTCTCCATGATGAAAGTGAAATAAGAGGTCACAGGAAAACATACATCGGCGCTATGCCCGGCCGAATAGTGCAAAGCATTCGCAAAGTAAAATCATCGAACCCTGTAATGATATTGGATGAAATTGATAAAACAGGAAATGATTTTCATGGCGATCCTTCCTCTGCTCTGCTTGAAGTATTAGACCCCGAACAAAATCATACCTTCTACGATAATTATCTTGAGCTGGAATATGACCTCAGCAAAGTTTTGTTCATTGCTACTGCAAACAATGTTCAAAACATACAACCCGCTTTGCGAGACAGGCTTGAGATTATTGATTTAAGCGGCTATGCAGTAGAAGAAAAAGTAGAGATTGCAAAGCGACACCTGGTGCCTAAACAAAAAGAGGCGCATGGCTTAAGCAAGATAAATTTTTCGATCAGCGATAAAATACTTCAAAAGATAATCGAAAATTATACAAGAGAAAGCGGCGTAAGAGAACTTGACCGCCAACTGGCCAGCATTATGCGTAACCGCGCAAAGGAATATACAATAAAAGAGAAAATAAAACCTGCACTCACATCAAAAGATGTTGAAAAAATTCTCGGCACCCAAAAATACAGCAACGAAATTTATAAGATGGTGAATATGCCGGGCGTAGCTGTAGGTCTTGCATGGACGTATGTGGGAGGAGATATTCTTTTTATTGAAACTATTCTAAGCGACGGCAAAGGCGAGCTTAAATTAACAGGCAATCTTGGCAACGTAATGAAGGAAAGCGCCACTACAGCTTTAAGCTATTTGCAGGCTAATGCAAAAAAATATGGCATTGACGGTGAAATATTTCAGAAGAAAAATATTCATGTACATGTGCCCGAAGGCGCCGTTCCAAAAGACGGGCCCAGTGCAGGCGTTACTATGCTTAGCTCATTGGTATCTGCTTTTTCCGGCAGAAGGCTAAAGCCTTATCTTGCTATGACGGGTGAAATAACTTTAAGAGGGCAAGTTTTGCCCGTAGGCGGTATTAAAGAAAAGGTGCTTGCAGCCAAAAGAGCGGGGCTTAAAGAGATATTGCTTTGTGCCCAAAACGAAAAAGATGTACGGGAGATTGATAGCAGCTTTATAAAAGGCATCCATTTTCATTATGTAAAAACTATGCAACAGGTTTTAGATTTGTCTCTGCAATAAATTTTTTCACAACCAAACCCATTTTCACGATTTTATCGTAAATAGAATTGAAAAAGAACATTTTTTATGTTGGTTGTTTAAGGGTTAAAATTCCCTCATTTTTATGGGGGAATTCTTTTTAAGGGGGTTTCAGCATATACGGGATTCTGCAAAGCAAAACGCAGCATGGAGTATAAGCTGCCCATATTTTTCCCCATAATTTGTAAAAAAAGTATGCGCCAGTACTGGCCCAGTTGTTGAAAAGAAACTAAGTATTAAAGGATTAATATTCATTCTCCTTTAATCTTATGTTTATTATTTTTAAACCTTAAAAATGTTTTCTATGAAACAATTAATTAAAACAGAAAAAATTAAAGCCTTTTTGGCCTTTTTAATTCTAATCCTTACTCAAACAGTTGTTTTAGCACAGGATACAATGCAAAGCTCCACAACCACAACAAAAACTTCGCACCAGGAAACTCAAACATGGTACACGCAGCCCTGGGTTTGGATTGTAGCCGCGGCTGTACTCATATTATTAATTGTTGCATTAACGCGTGGCAGCTCAGCAGGCCGTACTGATAAAGTAACAGTAACTAAAACAACCAGCGATACTTAATATTGTATATTTTTTCTTTCTAACATAGCTGTGAAAATCGCAGCTATTTTTTTTGAAGAAACAGGCGGGTCTATTTTGAAAATTCGAAAAATATTTATCCTTTTATAATCATTCAACCGCTCTTCTTTCATTTCCGACAAAAACTTACAAGCGTCCTTGCAACACACACAAAGCAAAGAACTTAAAAAATACACGAAGGAAAAAAACCAGAGAATTGAATATAGGAAGGTAAAGTTTAATACCACCTGCTTGGTTTTTATGTAATGTATAAGCAAATGAGAAAGTATAATTTGCTAGCACAAAAGCAAGATATTCTTTCGCACAGCGGTTTATAGTAAAGTTTTATTCGAATTTACAACGCTTGATAATTTTTTTAATACTTAGCTTTTACAATTTTGGATTCCATGTATGCTTTTCATCCTGCACATATTTAGCCCATGAATACAATGCATCGTAGAGTTTCATGCCTATCTCTAATTGTTCGTGATCGTTTTTATAATTGTAAGACAAACCAGCAGATATTGCCCATAAGCCTGCTGCCTGCGGAGCTAACTGAAAACTGGCTGTATCTGCACCTCTTACAATTGTTGCGAGTTGCAGTAATGCATCATCGGCTAATTCATGTTTTTTAATGATGTAATCAAATGTGCATTCTTCACCGTAATGCGAATATTCAGCGCCGGGAATATCATAAGGAATCGCATCAAACTCTTTTGCTTTTTCAAAAACTTTTTCTTTAGGAACATAAATGAATTCCGCATCTTTATCAACAAAATTTTTTAGTAGCCAGGGGCAGGCAATGCGGTCAATTTTAGGGCGTTCACGTGTTATCCATTTCATGGGAATATTTTTTACAGTGATGTGCATGGTCAGACCCGGGACAGCCCGTTCCAAAACTTCGGAAGTCAGACCAGGTATCTCAAAGCTTTGAATTAGTTTTATCCAATGCAGCTTTCAACCCTTTTGCCAATTGCTCTGGATCTCCCACAGCCCAAAAGTGCATCATAAATAATCGCGGTTCATCGTAAAGCATGTGGTTATGAAGAGCAGTGGATGTAATGCCATTTTCTGTAAGCGCTTTTACAACCGGATTAACTTCATCTGCCAATAAAACAAAATCACCAGCTATAGCTGCACTGTTGCCATTCATTTGAAAATTAATTGCTGTTGCCATACCCATTGCAGGAGGTATTTCCATTCCACTTTCCGTTAATTTTTCAACCCTTGGAAAACTATATTGTAAAAGCATTCCATTGTGCTTGCCAGAAGTACCAAGTATCGCCTCAACTTTTATCCAATCCGGAACATTGCTTTGAACTTGTGCAGCCGCTGGTGTTAAAGGAGTTGCAGTTACAGTAAGAACTGATTTTATTTCTTCTGCCAGTTTTATGGCATCACCATCACCTGAAAAATGTATGTACTTGATGTTGGGAATTTCATTTACAAGATGATTATGTATGGCTGTTATATCAAGATTTTCTGCAACTAACTTAGCCACAACTTTTGGTTCTTCTGAATCGAGCAGCACAAGGTCGCCCATCATCATTACATCATTTCCCATTTTCATAATGCCAATCCATGAGGTAAGTGCAAGCCCGGGTGCAACAGGAAAATCATCTATTTTAACTTTCAAATCAGAACGTGGAAATGTAATTTTATAAACATCTCCCTGTACTGTACCCTTTTTACCAAATACATTATTTAATGCTGTAGAATCTTGTGCAAAACCATTGCAACAAAATATTAATGCCGGGATAATTGTCAATAATTTTTTCATGTATCATTTTTATTTAAAGGCAGATAGTTTGAAATCTAATTAATCTATCATTCATGTTATAGCAATGTTTTAATAATAAGTCCAATAATAGCAGCCACTAAAATTATATACGGCTCCTGAATTTTCTTGATATATAATAATGCGAGCACAGTTGCAACTGCAATCAAAACAGAAGGAATATCTATTGTTACAGAATGATTTTGTGTAAATGTATTTACAGCAATAATAATAACAGCTCCTGTTAATGCACCGATAACTGCTGCAGTAATGCCATCAACAAATGCTTTTATAGAAGCATTCTTAGCATACTTTTTAAAATAAGGCGCTGGAATTACAGTGAGTAAATAGCAGGGAAGAAAAGTACATGTTGCAGCGACACAAGCTCCGGGAAAGCCTGCCACTAAATAACCAATAAACCCAACAGTGATAACAACTGGCCCGGGAGTTATCATTGCTACGGCAACAGCATCTAAAAACTGGTGTTCATCAATCCAATGATAATCTGTAACGGCACCATGTAAAAATGGAATGATTGCAAGCCCGCTGCCAAAAACAAATGCTCCTGCTTTTGTAAAAAACCATGCAATTTGTCCTAATGTTTTTGAATCATAATCCCAAAAACCAATTCCGGTTAATAAAAAAAATGATTTAGCAACACCACTCTTTGTCCATGCCGGCGGGACTTTAACGAACATATATATAAACCCTGCGGCAAGAAAGACAGGAAGCACTTCTGTTTGTGAAATGAAAGTGATAATTAAAGTTGTAAGATAAAATAACCACAATAACCATTTTGCTTTAAATGATTCAAGATTGAATTTGCCTACGGACTTAACGGTTAACTTATAAGAACTGATTGCTATGATACCAATAACGGCTGCACCAACGCCGTAAAATACAGCCTGCATCCACGATATGCCATTATACATTTTATAGAATATTCCCAACACCACAACCATAACAAACGAAGGAAGCACAAAAGCAAGACCAGCAAGTGTTGCACCAATGTAACGGTAATGTACAAATCCTAAATACATGCCTAACTGTGCTGCCAAAGGGCCGGGGGCTAATTGAGCTAAGGTCAACCCTTCTTTATAATCTTCTTCACTTATCCATTTGCGATTTTCAACAAGGTCGCGGTGCATGTAACCAACCAAAGCTACCGGTCCTCCAAAACCTGAATAACCCAGTTTTAGAAAATAAAAAACAAGTTGTTTAAGCGAATAGGTTGGTTCCTGTGCAGAAATAGTTGCTTCCATTTATCAGGATAAATTTAATAAATAAAGGCAAACCTACATACACTGTAAATGAATAAATAGAATACGATTAACCTTTTGTATAGGAATTACTTTTTCTGCAATTTTTTTCTGTAAGCTGAAGGATTTTGTTTGATATGCTTTTTAAAAATGCGTGTAAAATGACTTTGGTCTGAGAAGCCTGTGAGATAAGCGATTTCGGTAAGTGAATAGTTAGATGATTGCATTAGTTGAATTGCTTTTTCAATTCGCTGCTTGCGAATATATTCGCCAAAAGAAAGGTCATCGAAATACTTTGAAAATTCACGTGATAAATAAGAGGGATTAATTTCAAGCCCTTTTGATATTTCTTTTAAGCTCAGGCTTGTGTCAATCTGGTCCTGTATAATTTCTTTTAGTTCATGTGCCCATGCAGGAATTTTTCTTGTGCCTTTTTTATTCTTTAAATATTTATTAAATACCTCTACAAGCAAATGTTCAAAAGGTTGCTGAGTATGTTTTTCTTTTTGAAGATATTTTGCCCAACTGTATAATGCATCATAGAGCATCATTCCTTTTTCAAGTAAGGCATAGTCATCGGTAACATTATAAGCAAGTCCTGCAGAGATTGCCCACAATCCTGAACATTGGGAAGCAATATCATGCCGGTCAGTATCTGCGCCTCTTATAATAGGAGCCATTGCATATACTGCTGCGTCTTGTATTTTATACTTTTTTATTAAGCAATCAAAAGTGCAAAAATTATTATAGTGTGTAAGCTCCACATCAGGCACATCGAAAGGAATCGCTTTTAATTCTTTGGCTTGGGTTGCAACATCTTTAAACGGAACATAAATAATTTCAGCTTCTTTATCAATAAATCTTTTTATAAGCCAGGGACAGGCAATGCGGTCAATCTTAGGGCGTTCTCTTGTAATCCATTTCATACTATTAAATTGATAAATAAAAATACTATTGTAATGTCATGAAGGCATTCAAATTATTTCAACATCAGGTGAAATAATAAAATCGAAATTAAAATTGAGATGTAATCTGAAAGAAAGAGAAAGTGTCTAATCAATTCCTGTATGGCCTTCACGCACTTTTATTTTTTTCTTCTTGGAATTTTTCTTTTCATATTTCAAAACTTCAAGAGGTTTTTGAACTGTAAGCGTTGAATCAGTTTTTGCAACTGCAAGTGAATCTGAGTTAGCATTGCCTGCATCTGCGGGCTTAATTTTTTTTCTAGGGTCTATTAATTCGTCCATAAAATATTCTTCCGTTTTAATAATTCCACTGGTTGATGGATTATAATATTCCCACGTGCCCTGCCTCACACTAAAAGTTTCTGCTTTCATCAATCGCTGCTTTATTTTATCGCCATTATTAAGAGAATACACATCAACGGTATCATAAATGCTTTTTGGGTCTATTACTTTCCAGCTTTCTTTTCGTAAAAGGCCTTCCATAGTATAATATTCGCTAATGCCATTCCTTTCTCCCCACTTGTAATTTTCAATTGCAATTACATCGCCAATGAGATTGTATCTTGCCCAAACACCTTCTTTGTTTCCATCTGCATAATAACCCTCTTCGGAATAACCGGGCTCACCGCGAAGAGCTTCTGCATGTATGTTCCATTTGCCCTGTTTCAAATTTTGATAATCTGTGCAATTCAAAGTATCATGCTTTGCATCAAGCACATAAGTTTTGCACTGACTAAAAGCAGGCGCCGAAAACAAAATAAATAACAACAACACACATCGCATAAACTGAATATTTAGAAAGATAACGTAATAAGAGATGAAATATTTTTAAGAGCCGGGCAATTGGAATACTATTAAGGTTTCCCCGAACTTATTTTGGGGTCGCACACTGCACTGCATCGTTCTGTTTTCTATTCAGCAGCAGCATTCATTTTTTATCAGCAAACCAAAGCACTGCCAGTTCATATCCTTTCAAACCTAATCCAAAAATACTGCCAACTGCTTTGCCCGATACATACGACAGCTTACGAAAATCTTCTCTTGCGTGCACATTACTTATATGCACTTCAATCACGGGAGTTTTTATAGCAGCAATTGCATCGCCGATTGCAACAGAAGTATGTGTGTACCCACCAGGATTAAAAATAATTCCGTCATAATCAAAACCCACATTTTGCAATTCACTTATCAATTCGCCTTCTATATTGCTTTGAAAATAATTGAACGTAATTGCAGGATATTTTTTTCTTAACTGCTGTAGATAATCTTCAAATGGCATGTTGCCGTAAATATCGGTTTCTCTTTTGCCGAGAAGGTTGAGATTGGGCCCGTTTATGATAGCAATTTTCATATAAAGGATAGTGGAGTATTCCTTTTTTAGTTTGTTGTCTTACATTGTTCTTTTCTTTGAAGGATCTTGTTTAGCCATAAAAACACTATAAACAACTATCGTTTCATCAAACACTTCATAAATAACTGTATACGGAAAACACTTTATTTTACCCTCTCTAACTGGCTTTTCATAATAAGAATAAGTGTATGGATTGCGAAGTAAACTATCATAAAAAGCATGCAGTTCATTTAAAAAATCTAATCCTAATCCTTCTCTTTGAAGTGAGTACCAATCATAAGCTTCTATAATTTTTATAGCCGCTAATGGACGAACTTCAATTTTATATAGCATTTCTTTTCTCTTTGTGTATTGCCATTTGCTTTACATCTTCCCAGCTATAAGATTTTCCTTCGTTGCCCAAATATTTTTTTCTTTCCGCTTGTATCAATTTCTTTCTTTGCGCATCCGTATCCATCTCCTCTTCAAAAAGAGTATAGATAGCTTCTGCCTTTTTATCTTCTATCTCATCTATAAATTTTTTAAGTTTTTCACGAATGATTGTGGTTTCCATATAAACTTATTTATACAAATTTACTTAATTACCAGCAGTAATAATTTCCCTACCATCCAATTCCATAATCTTCACCATGATTGCTGCTTCCTCCCCAAAAACTTCCATGCTTCCAATCAAAATAAATGGCATTGATAGGGCCTGATGTTCTCTCTTCAAAGCTCAACGTATATCCCATTTTCTTTAATTCCTTTCTCGTCCAGTCAGGTGTGTTTGAGTTTAATAAAATGTAACCTGGTTTCGGGCTGCGGTCTTCTCCTCCCAATGAAAGATATAATTGATAGGTATTGATATTAGGCGCTTCGGTGGCTTCCTGCACGGTCATTCCAAACTCAACGATGTCTAAAAAAAATTGTAATAGATTTTGGTCTTGCGTATCACCGCCCTGCACAGCAAATGATAAAAATGGTTTTCCATCTTTTAAAGCAAGTGTTGGTGTAAGTGTTACTCTTGGTCGTTTGCCAGGCTCAACCACATTAAAAGGATTTAATGCAGAATCGAGTACAAAGCTTTGCATACGCTGACTCATACCTACGCCAGTGTGGCCTGCAATGCATGCGGGAATCCATCCTCCGCTGGGAGTAATGGAAACAACCCAGCCTTCCTTATCTGCTGCTTCAACTGAAGTAGTGCCTCTCCACAATTGTGATAGATAATTTTCATCAACAGGAGTATTATTATAAACAAAACCTCTTTCGTGTAAATAATTCATGTAAGGATTTGTTTTGTTTTCAAACGGATAAGGGTCACCCGGACCAGCCTTTGCATCATTCCTATCATACATAATTAATTTGGCTCTTTCTTTTGCGTACTCTTTTGAGAGCAAACCTTTGATTGGTTCCTCTGGCGGAAAGTATGGATCGCCATAATAAAAATCGCGGTCAGCAAATGCAAGATTCATCGCCTGGTATAAGGTATGAATATATCTTGCCGAATTATATCCCATACTTTTCAAATCAAAATTTTCCAGGATATTCAAAGCCTGAAGCATCACAGGGCCTTGTGTCCATTGCTGAAGTTTATAAACATCAATGCCTTTATAATTTATTTTCAACGGTTCTTCCTGAATCACTTTCCATTTAGCCAAATCTTCCATTGTAATTAATCCACCTTGCTCTCTGCAACCTCGTACAAACTCTTTTGCAATATCACCTGTATAAAAACGATTGTATGCAGCATAAATAGCCTCCTTGCGGTTCTTACCTTTTTTCAACGCATGCTGTTCCGCTTCAACCATTTTAGATAAAGTTTGCAGTAAATCATTTTGCTTAAATATTTCACCTGCTTCCGGCGCTTCACGTTCTTCACCTGTATGTGGTAAAAAAACGACTTTGGAATAGGGCCATTCTTTTATCATCTTTTTATTTCGCTCCATGCTGTTTGCTGTTTCTGCTTCTATGGCGTAACCTTCTGCCAATTGCATTGCAGGTGCCAGCACTTCTTTCAAGCTCATGGTTCCATACTCAGCGAGCATTGTGCATAAGCCGCCCGCTGTTCCGGGTGTAACAGCAGCTAAAGGGCCATACTCTGGTGGATAGTTCATACCCTTGCTTTTAAAGAACTCTGCAGTAGCTCCTGTTGGTGCAATACCAAGTGCATTAATCCCGATTACTTTTCCTGTTTTAGGATTATAGATTAGTGCCTGTGTTTCTCCGCCCCAGCTTAAAACATCCCACATAGTGCAGGTTGCAGCAAGCATAGCACAGGCTGCATCTACAGCATTACCACCCTTCTCAAATATTATAGCACCTGCAGTGGCTGCTAAAGGTTTGCCGGTAATAGCCATCCAGTTTTTACCATGCAGAGGAGGCTTTTGTGTTTTTTGCGCCATAGCGGAAACATTTATTAGAATGATGATGAACGCAATTGAAATCAAGCTTCGCATAGAATGATTTTGTACTAAAGTTAGTGTGTAATACCGATTGTGTATCTGTAATATCCCAAAGTATCGGAATAAACAGCTACTACATCGGCATTATACCGGAATAATTTGGACTAAAGCAAAATATAATTGGTATAAAAAGTGAAGCTGAGAATTCTCTTTGATGAATTGGTATAATCTTTTTCGCAATAGACTTTATAAAAAAAGCTTTGCCCGCAAGTACAGACAAAGCTTTACGAAAATGATTAATAAACAAATTATTTTTCTATCACTAATTTCTGCGTTTGTGTTCCACTGTCTGAAATTACTTTTATAAAGTAGACTCCTTTCGCCATATTATTTAATGGAATAGTAAGCTGATAGCCGGAATTAATTGCAGCAAGATTTTTTTGATAAACAACTTTACCCGCAACATCATTCAATATAATTTGTGTGTTGGATAAATTATTATTGAAAACAACTATTGTATTTTCTGTTGCGGGGTTTGGCTGAATGCTCCAGCTAATACCATTCGCAGTAATTTCTATCATTGCCAGCTTTGAATAAGTGAACCTGCCATCATTATCAACTTGTTTAATTCTATAATACTCTTTACCCACAGATAAATGCGCATCTGTATAAGAATAATTTTGAGTTGAATTTGAATTTACACCCGCAGCAACTGTAGCAATTTTTAAAAAGCTGATTCCATCTTTACTGCGTTCAATTTCAAAATGATTGTTATTATATTCATTGGCAGTGCTCCATTTCAGCAGTGCATTATTTGTTCCTGCTCTTTCTGCACTGAATGAAAGCCAGGTTACAGGCAATGCACTTTCAACAGTGAAATCCTTATCAGAAATATCAAAGAAAATATTTTGAGCTGCTTCTATTTTTACTCTTGCAAGTGTTATTGACTCGCTTATTGCAGGTACTGTTATTTCTTCAGTTCCGTCATTGGGGGTATTTGATGCGAGCATGTAGGGAAATGTTTGTCCGCGATCTATAGAAAGAAGAATATTTACATTGGTGCAATTAACAGGTGCGGCATTTGAATTGGCAACATCCCATTGGACGGTTTGCGTTGACCCGCCTTTCCAGTTAATGCTCGTATTGGGATTTGTAACTTTGAAAGGCCCCGAATTTCCGTCAACTGTTACTTTCATATCATCACTGTTGTTACTGCCGCCGCCGGGATGATTATCACGAACAGTTATTCTAAAATTCAATTCCCGTGCAACAGCAGAAGGAACTTCCCATAAATTACTATTAGGACCATCGAGGATACTATTTATTTCAGGAAATAGTCTTTCAGTTGAGAGTGTTGGGTTGTAAGTACGAAATTGGGGCCCTGTAGTAGCCCGGTCGTCAGGAAATTTTTTTGATGTGCCGTTATTTTTATAATTATCAAATTGCTCCCAGCAATAAGTTAATACATCTGAAGCATCCGCATCGCTGCTCTGTGCTGTTAATTTAAAAGGAGTTGATTTGGGAATAATATAATCTGCACCTGCATTAACACTGGGAGCATTATTATTTGTTTCTAATACTACTGCACAAGTATTTCCTTTCCCATTTACAATATACTCTTCTATCTGCTGAATGCTTACTGCATGAAAATAAGGATCGCTGTGTGGTTGTATATCATATTGTCCTGTAGTTCCGGCATAACCCATAATAGTAGAGGCGCTGCCAGGTTCCATTTGTGCGATAGTTCCTTCATTCGAATAATCGAATGTATGATTTGCGCCAAACTGGTGACCTATTTCATGCGCCCAAAAATCTACTATAAAAGGGTCGCTGGTTAAATCGTCAACAAAGCCCGTGACGCCGCTGCCTTTATCAGGATTGTTACACACACATCCTATGCAACCCGCATTTCCACCGGCTGGAAAGCCCATTAGAAGATGCCCTATATCATAATTAGTGCTGCCGATATATTGGTCTATTGTTTTTTGAGATTGTGTATTCCATTCACCAAGAAAATAACCAAAAAAGAGATTGCTTATGAAGGGATCTGTTTTCGGGTCAAGAAAAATAATAGTGTCTTCATTATCCACATATTGCAACCTTACATTAAAATCAGTTTCATTAATAAAGTCTATTCTCACAAGGTCTGTTACCAACGCTGCCACCACCTTTACTTTTTTTTCATCATCTGAAGTTTCAGTTCCATCTAAAAATAAACGGGAGAATTCTCCGCCAGTTGGTACAGCAAAACGATATGTTCTTAATTTTCCATCATTGGCGTTAGTTATGTTGCCTGTTTCTTTATTTGCTGCACCGCTTAGAGATTTGTTCACATCACATTTAAAAATATTTCCGCTTTTATCTTTTTCACTTCTCGCATACACAGCATAAAGACTTGCGCTTTTGTTTGCAGGATTGATGTAAATGCTTTGCTCATCAGGCGATGATATGGTTGCATGAAAGCCGAGCGGTGTAAAATCGCAGCGAATTTTTTTTGAAGGCTGGTCAACACCTTGTCCTGCGTATGAACGAATGTTACTGTATTTCTCCTGCAATTTTGGTTGCATTACCGATGCTTCCACGAGCCTGAATTTTTCGATAGCGCCATCAGCAAGAGGAACTAAAATAATAAGAGATGAAGTGGATGCAGAAACTCTGTTTTCGGAAGGCGCTCGTTTTATCAATGCGCCGAATGATGGTTCATCCAATGTAAATAAACGGTAAGCTGCAGGCCTGAATGCGCCTGTAAATGGTTGTTTACCTTTTGTAAGGGAAAGCGCCTGGTAATTTGAAATGGCTTTCCAGAAATTCTGCTGACTAAAGCCTGTAATAAAGGCTGCAGAAAATAAAAAGAATAGTAAAGTTTTTTTCATTGATGCAAGTTTTAAAAATTAAAAATAGATATTTTACAATTAGAAATAGTAATGTGGGCTATTAATTATTCATCATCTTCATAAACTCATCAAACAAATATCTTGAATCATGCGGGCCGGGTGTGCTTTCGGGATGATACTGCACACTGAATGCAGGCTTATCTTTCAGCCGAATGCCTTCAATGCTTTCATCATTCAGGTTTATGTGTGTGATTTCAATTGCACCATGTTTTTTTACAGCATCAGCATCAATACCGAACCCATGATTTTGCGTAGTGATTTCACACTTTCCCGTTATCATATTTTTTACAGGATGATTGAGCCCGCGATGCCCGTGATGCATTTTAAATGTGGGAATATTATTTGCCAGCGCAAGCAACTGCTGACCGAGACATATTCCGAACAATGGTTTATCTTCTTTCAATAATTTTTTTATTGTTTCCACTGCGTAAGGCATAGCGGCAGGGTCTCCGGGACCGTTGGAAATAAAATATCCATCAGCATTGAATTCCTTTATTTTGTTTACTGATGTTTTTGCGGGATACACTTTAATGTATGCGCCGCGTGTAACAAGGCAATTCAAAATATTTTGTTTGATGCCATAATCTATTACTGCCACTTTTATTTTTGAATCAGGATTACCTAGCTCATATTCTTCTTTGGTGCTTACTGCGCTTGCTAATTCCAAACCGGCCATCGAAGGAACTTTCGTTAATTCTTCTTTTAATTTTTTTGCCTCTGATATTTCAGATGAAATAATACAATTCATTGCGCCTTTGGTGCGAATGTGCTCAACCAAAGTTCTTGTATCAATATTTTCTATTGCAACAATTTCATTCGCTTTTAAATAATCATCTAAACTATCGGTTGCCTGGTAGCGTGAAAAACGGTCTTCAAGATTACGGCCAATAAGTGCTCTTATTTTCACGGTGCCGCTTTCCATATCATCTTTATTAACTCCGTAATTTCCTATGTGCACATTGTTCATGATTAAAACCTGCCCGTAGTAACTGGGGTCTGTAAACACTTCCTGGTAGCCCGTCATACCGGTGTTGAAACAAATTTCACCGGTTGCGGTTCCCATTTTTCCAAAAGCTGTGCCGTGAAAAATATTTCCATCTTCGAGTAGTAAAATCGCAGGCTGCTTTGAGCTGGGCATTCTTTTAATTTGATTGCAAAAAAAGAAAATTCATAATAAAGAATGGAAATAATTTTCTCACAATGTTTTAAACATACATATAGACACAAAAAAGGCAAAACCGCGAAACGATTTTGCCTTCATATCTTTGAAAAAAAATTTTATTATTTAACTGGCTTATCTGCCGGAACTGCTTCTGTTTCCGTACTGCTTTCCTCAACAGGTGGCTCAATTTTATTTTCTTCAACATCAGGCGGGGTTTCTGATTCTTTAATCTCAGGCTCTTTTTCTTCAGGCAACGATGTTGTATTTTGTTCTTCAGCTTTTACTTCATCAGTTTTCTTAGCGCCGCTACCGCGTCCACGACGTGTTTTCTTTGCTGGCTCAGTAATTTTATCAATGCCTTTGCCATATATCGTATTAAAATCAACCAGCTCTATCATTGCTTTTTCTGCATTATCTCCCGGGCGAATACCCAATTTTAGAACTCGTGTATAACCACCGGGACGACCGGAAATTTTCGGGCCCACTACGGTAAACAATTCTTTAACCGCAGCCTTGTCATGCAAATAGCTAAACACAACTCTGTGCTGATGCATTATCTGTAATTCATTTTCTGCTTTCTTAGTTTTGGTAATGAGGGGCTCAATATATACTCTTAATGCCTTCGCTTTTGCAAGTGTAGTAACAATACGTTTATGCACAATCAACTGGCTTGCTAAATTTGCCAGCAACGCATCTCTGTGCGACTTTGTGCGGCTTAGGTTTTTAATTTTATCTCCGTGACGCATAATGAAAACCCTCTAAATCTCCCTAAAGGGAGACTTTAAAACTTTGATTAAGAAATAAAACCTTATATACAGTGAACCTCTTTAAGCCTCCCTTTAGGGGAGGTTTGGTGGGGTTTTTATCTATCCACATCATCCAATCCCATCTTACTTAAATCCATTCCAAAATGCAAACCTCTTTCACCCAACACCTGCTCAATTTCGCTTAATGATTTTTGACCGAAGTTTCTGAACTTCATCAGGTCTTCCTGCTCGTATTGTACCAACTCGCTTAATGAATTTATTTTAGCAGCTTTCAAGCAGTTGAATGCACGAACTGAAAGGTCAAGATCTTCTAATGGAGTTTTTAAAACCTTTCTTAATTGCAGCATTTGCTCATCAACTACATCTTCTTTCCTGTCTTCTTTATTATCAAAAGTAATATTCTCATCTGTAATTATCATCAGGTGCTGAATCAAAATACGTGATGCCTGTTTTACTGCATCTTCGGGATGTATAGTGCCATCAGTAGCTACATCAAGAATTAGTTTTTCATAATCTGTTCTCTGTTCTACACGATAATTCTCCACAGAATATTTTACATTCTTAATGGGAGTGTGAATGGAATCAATAGGAATAAGACCAAACACAGAATCTTTTTGTTTGTTCTCATCTGCCGGCACATAACCGCGACCTTTGCCAATAGTTATTTCAATATCCATTTTCGCGGATTGGTCCATTGTAGCGATTACCAAATCAGGATTCATCACTTGAAAACTCTGCAGCGCATCTTCCAGCATGCCTGCGGTAAATTCTGTATTGCCTTTAATGTTGAGTGAAATTTTTTCGCTGCTCACATCATGGTCTACAGACTTTTTAAACCTTACTTGTTTCAGGTTCAAAATCATTTCTGTAACATCTTCTGTAACGCCTTTAATGGTTGCAAACTCATGGTCAACGCCTTCGATTTTAATGCCGGTGATTGCATATCCTTCCAGGCTGCTAAGCAATACTCTGCGCAAAGCGTTTCCGATTGTTAAGCTAAAGCCAGGCTCTAATGGGCGAAACTCAAATTGCCCTTCAAAGTCATTTGCTTTCTGTAAAATTATTTTGTCTGGTTTCTGAAAGTTTAAAATAGCCATATTTTGTATTGAAGATTTAATATTTAATATTGAATATTTTTTTGGTACCCATCAGTATTGCTACTATGTTTCTTCCGTTGCGTCGCACTCTTGTACGTTCTGGTCTTTATTCTGCACTAAACTTCACAGTCATTTTTTATTGCCTATTGCCTATTGCCCATTGCCACTTATTTAGAATACAATTCCACTATCAGTTGCTCCTTAATATTTTCCGGAACATTTTCTCTTTCAGGGTATGTGATGAAAGTTCCTTTCTTTTCACCATCATTCCAGTCAAGCCATCCATACTTTGGATTTTTGCCCCGAATATTGCTGATCACTGAATTATTATTCATGCTCTTTTCGCTCAAACCAATTACATCACCAGCTTTCAATTGAAAAGAGGGAATGTTCACCACTTGCCCATTCACTGTAACATGTTTGTGCGAAACCAATTGCCGTGCAGCCGGTCTTGAAGGCGCTATTCCAATTCTGTAAACAGCATTATCAAGACGGGCTTCAAGACGCTTAATTAAATTTTCACCGGTAACGCCTTTTAAGCGTGATGCTTCTTCAAATGTTTTACGAAACTGACGTTCCAGAACTCCATAAGTATATTTTGCCTTTTGCTTTTCTTTCAACTGCAATGCATACTCACCAAGTGTTTTGCGTTTGCGTTGAGCGCCGTGCTGACCGGGAGGGTTACTGTTTTTGGTAAGATATTTTCCGTTGCCTAAAATTGGCTCGCCAAACATGCGGCAAATTTTTGTTTTCGGTCCGTTGTAACGCGCCATGTATTTTTTTGATTTTTTATTGACGATGCTTCATCGGTAAAAATCGTAAATGGATGAAACACCCAGTTATTTTGAATTTCCTCAAGTCCCCTTTAGGGGATTTAGGGGTTTTTATACTCTTCTTTTCTTTGGAGGACGACACCCATTATGCGGTAAAGGTGTTACATCTTTTATCATGGTTATTTCAATACCGTTTTGTGCAAGAGAGCGGATTGCTCCTTCTCTGCCGGCGCCGGGTCCTTTCACATACACATCAACTCTTTTTAAACCCGCATCCACGGCCACTTTCGCAGCATCTGCAGCAGCCATCTGCGCTGCATACGGCGTATTTTTCTTAGAGCCTCTGAAGCCCATTTTACCCGCCGATGACCAGCTAATAATTTGCCCCTGCTTATTGGTTAATGAAATATTGATGTTGTTGAAAGTAGCATTGATATGCGCATCGCCATAAGCATCAACTTTTACTACTCTTTTTTTGGCGGCAGCTTTTGCGCTTACGGGAGCTTTTGTTTGTGTGGTTTTTGCCATAATTTATTTTAAAATTCTAAGAAACAAATTCCAAATAAACGTCAACTTAAAAATCCATTGGAAATTTGATATTTGTGTTTTGTATTTTTTTAAAAATTATTTCTTCGGTGCTTTTTTCTTTCCTGCAACGGTTTTACGTTTTCCTTTCCTTGTACGGCTGTTGGTGCGTGTACGCTGACCGCGAACCGGCAATCCTTTTCTGTGCCTTAGTCCCCGATAGCATGCAATATCAAGCAAACGCTTTATGCTCATTTGTACTTCACTGCGCAACGCACCCTCTACCTTAAACTCATTGGTAATAATGTTACGAATCGCCGTTTGCTCATCATCGTTCCAGTCGTTTACTTTTTTATCCCAGTGAATTCCTGCTTTGTTTAAAATATTCTGTGCGGTAGCACGTCCTATCCCATAAATATAGGTAAGCCCTATCTCGCCTCTTTTATTCTTTGGTAAGTCTACACCTGCAATACGAGCCATATTTTATTTAATATTTTAGATTTAATATTTAAGATTGACTGTCAACTGCCAACTGTAAATTGTAAACTGTAAACTTGCTTCATCCCTGTCTTTGTTTAAAGCGTGGGTTTTTTTTGTTAATGATATACAGTTTACCCTTTCTGCGAACAATCTTGCAATCAACACTGCGTTTTTTTATAGATGCTCTCACTTTCATAATTACTATTTTAATTATCAGCTTATTTATATCTGAAAATGATTCTGCCTCTGCTTAAATCATAAGGACTCATTTCAACTCCCACTTTATCTCCGGGCAATATTCTTATATAATGCATTCTCATTTTGCCTGAGATTGTTGCAAGAATTTCATGTCCGTTTTCGAGCTTTACCCTAAACATGGCGTTGCTTAATGCTTCCAGTATTGTTCCATCCTGTTTGATCAGCGGCTGCTTCGACATAAATTTTTGGGAGCGCAAAAATAGAAAAATGTGGCGGAATAAAGAAAAGTTTATTAAGAATTTCGGAATATTAAAAGAAAATCATGGTTTTACATACTGGAGTATCTTAAAACACAGCTTATTTAGGATTTTTTTTTTAGGATTTTATTACCACTCCAATACGAGCCATTTTATTTAATATTTAGATTGACCATCAACAGTAAACTGTAAACTTGCTTCATGTATAAAACAAAATGTTGAAGGAGTATGTTCTGAAATTTTTTTTGTGCATTGCATAATAAGAATTTTACAAATCATCTGTTTCAAATTTTTTACTGGATAGAAAGCACCAGGCTATGATATACACAAGCGATACAATTAATAAAGTTGTTTGCGAGGGTGCATGGCTGTAAATAAATTCTTTTCCAAAAGTTACCGGCACCAATACATCGCTTGCCTGCAACGGAAAATAAAAGCGAACCGTGCCATCGGTTAAAATTTTGTAGTCAATTAAGCCGCCAATTAATTGTTCAAACACTAAACCGTATAAAAAAAATACGGCCATAGCAAGTCCGCTGCGGCGCATGAGCACAGCAAGCATCATCGCAAAAAAGAGATAGCAAAGGGTTTGAATAAAGCTATAGCCAATGTATTCAATTCCATCAAAAGAAATGGAGCCGCTGAAATCGCCTCCAAAATAAAGAGCAATAAGAAAACAGCTTAGTGTTGTAAGCAGAGCAATCACTAAACCAAATAGAATTTTAGCGATGATGAATTGTCTGCGTGTTAAGCCGTCAATAATATTTTGACGGTGTGTTTTAAAGTTATATTCATTGGTGATTACCAGTATTATCAACATGCCCGGAAAATATAAAAGCCAGCCGCTTACCCATGCAATGGTTTGATATACTTTTGGAAAATCATACGGAAAAATATCAACCGGAACATTATTCTTTTTTATATTACCCTGAAACTGGTATGCTATCCAGTTTATGCTGAAGAGACCAATAATATATAAGGCAAGAAATATCCAGAAAGCCCGGTAGTTCTTCACTTTTAGCCATTCCAATTTTAAAAGATGCAGCATAAAAAATTATCGGTTTTGATTTTTTGCAATCATTATTTTTTGTGCCCCTCTCCTTTGGAGAGGGGTGGGGGTGAGGTCAATTCCAAAAATTTTGATTCCAGACTTTTCTTTTTTAATAAAAGATGATTCAGCATTATCCCATTATCAAAACAATATTTATTGATTTCTTCAGGCCTTGCAGCGCCTGCTGTGTAAAGCATTTGAATAGTATGATTCACAATCTTGATAGAAGAATATCCCGGCATACTTTGTAAAACATTTTGAAGATCAGTGAGGTCATCCGCAGATAATTCAACAATATCTTCATTCACCAAAACCTCATTTACATCTCCGGCTGCAATAAGATTACCGGTTTTTAAAATGGCAACATGGCTACAAACTTTTTCTACTTCATCTAAAAGATGACTTGCCATAATAATTGTTTTGCCTTCTGATGCAAGTGTTTTTATCAGCTCTCTTATTTCGGCAATGCCAACAGGGTCAAGTCCATTAGTAGGTTCATCAAACACTAAAATATCAGGATTGCCAAGCAGACAACTTGCTATTGCAAGTCTTTGCTTCATACCCAAAGAATAGGTGCTGAACTTACTTTGCTTGCGGCTCCACAGGTTTACTTTCTGCAATACATCATCAATCTCATTAAATCCCTTGCCTTTTATTTCTGCAGCAATGCGAAGGTTTTTTTCGCCGGATAAATAATGATAAAAATTAGGTGTCTCAAGCAAGGTGCCGATTTGTTTTCTTATTTCTGCAGAGGAAGGCTTTCCAAAAAATTGAAAGCTTCCTGATGTTGGCTTTACAATATCCATAATAATACTGAGCATAGTTGTTTTGCCGCTTCCGTTCGGGCCAAGGATTCCATACACGCTGCCTGCTGAAACACGTAATGAAACATTGTTGAGCGCAAGAATTTTTCCGTAATATTTTGTAATGCCACTGAGCGTAAGAACTTCCACCGGTTTAAAATTTTTTTCAAGATAGTGGTTTGATGCTGAATAAAAAATTTTGACATGCTTGTGTTAATTTTTTTAAACACAAAGGCACATAGAAAACAAAGATTTCACATAGTCTTATTCTATGTGACTTTCTATGTGTCTATCTTTTCTATGTGGTTCATGTATCTGGTATCGGCTGAGAAAATTCTTATATAGAAAGAAAGAACTAAATTGAGATTCAAAAATTTTATTACACTTTGGATTAAAATAAATTAGAATTATCATGAACGAATCAGCGCCGCTTGCAGAAAGAATGCGTCCCAAAACATTGAACGATTTAGTGGGTCAGCAACATCTTACAGGCAATGGAAGCATTTTGCGAAATGCCATTGAGCATGGCAATGTTCCTTCCATGATTTTATGGGGACCGCCGGGCGTTGGCAAAACAACCATTGCCAATATTATTGCAAACACACTTCATTATCCTTTTTATCAATTGAGCGCAATAAGCAGCGGTGTAAAAGAAGTACGTGAAGTGATTGAAGCCGCAAAGAAGCAAAGCAAAACAATTTTGTTTATTGATGAAATTCATCGCTTTAATAAAGGTCAGCAGGATGCTTTACTTGGCGCTGTTGAAAAAGGAATTATTACACTCATTGGCGTCACCACAGAAAACCCTTCGTTTGAAGTAATCTCCGCTTTGCTAAGCCGTTGCCAGGTATATGTTTTAAAGCCATTAAATGAAGATGACTTAATTCAGCTCCTTCACAAAGCAATCAATGAAGATGTTGTTTTAAAAACAAAAAAAATCAATCTAAAAGAAACATCTGCATTAATAAACATTTCCGGCGGTGATGCAAGAAAGCTATTGAACCTTTTAGAATTAATTGTGAACTCGCAAAAAGCCCCCTCTCCCTTTGGAGAGGGGGTTGGGGGTGAGGTAACTGACGAATTAGTAATGCAAATTGCTCAAAAGAAGATTGCACTGTACGATAAACCGGGCGAGCAGCACTACGATATTATTTCTGCCTTTATAAAAAGCATGCGGGGCAGCGACCCCAACGCTTCTGTGTATTGGCTTGCACGCATGATTGATGGGGGCGAAGATGTAAAATTTATTGCACGTCGTATGCTTATACTTGCCAGTGAAGATATTGGCAATGCAAATCCCAATGCACTCTTGCTTGCCAACGCAACTTTCGATGCAGTAAATAAAATTGGTTATCCCGAGTCTTCTCTTATTTTATCGCAGTGTGCTGTTTATCTTGCCTCATCTCCAAAAAGTAATTCTGCAACAACAGCCATCGGCGCTGCTTCTGCTGCAGTAAAAGAGCATGGCGATTTGCCTGTGCCGCTTCACATTCGCAATGCGCCCACCCGGTTAATGAAAAATCTTGACCATGGCAAAGGTTATAAGTACAGTCATGCGTACAAAGGCAATTTTGAAGAGCAGGAATATTTGCCACAAAAAATTTCAGGAAATAAATTTTATGAACCAGGCAGCAATACAAGAGAAGATGAGATACGAAAATTTTTGAAGAGATTATGGAAAGATAAATATGAGTATTAGGTTAAAAGATTTTATGTACATATTCCGTTTTCATAGCAAAAAAACATTACGTTCCCGATAAACGTTTTGCACCACTTCTCCAGTCGTTTGTTTTCTGTGAGGAGCGAAATCCCCCCTTTCTTACTCACTATACGTTCCCGCTTTGGCTGTGCTACTCTGCCCGCGAAGAGCTATAATTGGAGTTACGCAACAACTTTTCTTTTTGTTGATGCCGCTTTCTGGGATTGTTTTTTCTTTCGCTGCTCTTTACGCAACTTAATAAAAGCACTAAACTCTTTTCGATCTTCTTCTGTCCATGGTTTGTCCAAAACATAGAAGTCAACATTTTTTGGTTCTCTGATTAGTCCCATTGTTTTTATTTTTTTGGTATCCATCCCTGTCGGGAAAAATACAGGTTAATTAATCTGTTTGCTGCTGGAGTTTCAATTATCATCTTTGTTCCTCTGAAATGTGTGGCATAAAGTGTCTCTTGATAGTGTTTTACTAAAACTGTTTTAGCGTCAAAAGCAAGATAACCTTCGTAGCCCTTGTCGAATGAAAGTTTGCAAGCAAAAGCCACTAAGTTTCCTGGAACTCCGGCATATATTTTTTGTTTCCCTTTATTGAACTTTGCACTTTCAATTAAGTGCATGTAAATATGGTCGCCTTGGTGGCTTAAACTTATTAGTCCCTGAATGATTTTTGGATTGTCCTTGATTACAAGTTTATAAGTTTCTCTATCGGAAAATTTCAACTGTTCTTGCCATTTAAACTGCCACTCTGCCTTGTTTATTTGCTTGGTGTCTTTGCTGAATAACTGAAAAATATCGGTGTCAAAAATGTCACCCGAAACACTATTTTCAATTGAGTTCATCAGCTTGTCAATCTCAATGTCAACTAATATATTCTTCTTTTTTTTCACTCTTTAAAGATAGGAAATAAATACCTGTTTTTTCACCAAAAGGTTGATGTCTTACTGTCCCCAAAGCATGATGCACAATGGAAAACCAGAAACGAGAAACAATTTAACCCAACTCAAAATACAACAACACACTCTGCCCGCTCGCAATCCTTACGGTTTTCATTACAGTGCAAAACCATTCGCAGTGCACGTAATACCGATTGTGCATCTGTAATAGTCCAATAAATTGGACTAAACAGCTTCTACATCGGCATTATACCAGATAAGTTGGATTAATTTGAAAATACAATTGGTATAACAATAAAAATAATAAAGCAAATACAAAAAAAAACCCCGCCTTATTAAAGCGGGATTTCATTTTCAAAAAAATTATAGTTTATTGAATAACCAATTTGTATTTGGCTGAATAACCATCGCCATCTATTATAATATTATATACACCGGCTGCTAATGTTGAAACATCGAATGAATAGTTTTCGCCACTCATTATATATTTGCTTATAAACTGCCCTGTGCTGCTCATCAACTGAATATTGAGTGACTGAGTGTTTCCTGCAATGTTTATATTTACAATGTCGCTTGCAGGGTTTGGTGAAATTTTGATGTAAGGTTTAATATCTGCAAAGTTCAAATAACGTGTATCAGAATAATTTGCCTTGCCATCTTTATCAACCTGCTTAATACGATAGTTATTATTGCCCTTCAGAGGGTGTGCATCAGGAGAGCTATAGCTTTTTTCAACACTGCTGTTTCCTGCTGCTTTCACCGTACCAATAGAAGTATAAACTCTTCCATCTCCACTTCTTTCAACAATAAATTTATCTGTATTTACTTCCTGCAGGGTTGTCCATTTTAGTAAAGCCGTAGTGCCTTTCTTTTCTGCAGTAAAACCGCCCCAGGTTACCGGGAGAGCACAACTGTTTGCATCATAAGAACCCGCTGCATCTTTTATTTTGTTGTTGCTTCCCTGAGAAGCACCGCAACCCAAACCTCTTTTTGCAAAAGCTGTCCAAAGTGCATCACTATGAATTCCTCCATACAATAATGTATCGGCCTTTAATATCGCATTACGGCCATCAACACATCCCGGGCTGCATTTTTGTAATTTCAATCCTTCCATTACCAAGTGCATAGCTATACTATTGCCGCCTGTTGCCGTTGCATTAAAGAAGTTAGGATTTATTCCGTTCGTTTTTATAAGTTCCCATGTCATTTCCCAAAGAGCAGTGCACCAAAATTCACCTGTATAATAAATAGAACCGGAGTTTAAAAGACTATATTCTTTAAAATCCATCGTATGCAGACTATCATAAGTCCATGGGTCTATCGTCATGTCGGTGCTATATGGAAAAGTTCTAATTCCAGGGCCATCGGTATCATATCCATAAGCATAGTTTCCAATAGGTCTGGGTATGTCACCATCATTTACAGAGGCAGTTGCCCAGTTGGTTGTCATCATTAAAGCAAAATAATCGCTCCATCCTTCACCCATTTGTTCGCCATTATTAAGGCAACTAGAATTGTTTGGCCCGCCTGTTAACCGGGTAGAAATGCCATGTGTATATTCATGGCAAACTACGCCGTTATCTATATCTCCGTCAAGGCGCGGTGAAGGAGAAAGGGTTGTATTTGTTTTAATGGCTGAAGTTAAATAACCTTTCATTTTTTGTGCCGTATCGTACGCTATAAAAACGCCGGGAATATAGATAGTATTATCAAGCGGAGTAGCACTCATTATAACAAGGAAATTGCCGGTATTTGTTCCATCATAACGCGGGTCATCCGGAGCAACATTGCCAACAATAATAGCGAGGGCGCCGGCTAATTGTGCGTTATGAAATTTATCAACAAAAGGACAACTGCCCCTGTCAATGTATGCAATCTTACCTGCTAATAGGCTGGTATTGGCGGCGCCTCCGCAGGCAGTGCTTGAATCAGGATGAAGTACATCTTTGTAAAGAACAACATCATTGGTAATACTACCTGTTTGAGCCAGTTTATTCGCATTGCTTACACCGCTTTCTGCCGCAGGCTTATAACCACTAAATTGGGTGGGCAGGTTTGCTAGCAATGTTTTTACTTTGGAAGGGCTCCATAAAAACATTTGCATACGGGGTTTGTTGCCGTCTGTAGGTGTGGCAAAATTTGCATTATCACTGCCGCTTGCATCCTGTGCATCTGCTATTACAAAATCATTTTCTTTTCCGCCACGTGCCTGGTTATTCTCTTGAAAATTACCTGCGGGTTCATCAAATCCATATTGATAACTCATGTCATGCATTAGGTTATTCCAATAAAAGAGATTGACCACAGGGAAAGAGGGGTTTTCGGTAGGGTCTCCTAAATAATCAGGCGGATAATTAAAAGTCAAATCCGGCAGTGCAGTTTGTGAAGCGGGTGCATAGCCATAGGTATTATCTTTACCGTCATTATCTAATTGTGCATATACATTGTTGCCGCGGGTAATGTCATAATCGGTAGTACCGTCACTATTCCATTTTAAGCTATTCGCATTTTGATTCCCATTTATTGTCCAGGGGTCTGTGAGAAGAGTTGCCGTAGCGGTAAGCGGGCTTTCATAAGGGTTTGGAATAACATTGTATTTTGAAGTATTAATACTTAAAGGAGTAACAAATGGTGTTTGAACTTCTTTGTTATTGAATTCAGAAACTTCATAAGCATAAATATAATGAGGACGATTTTGATTTGCTTCAAAGTTTTCATACGAGGTAAGATTTACTTTTGAAATTATTTTGCCTGTATGTGCATCTACATTTACAAGCCACATAGCATTTTTATCATAACTATGTATTGCTGCCTGCCAGCTTAAAGAATAATTCTTGTTATCATTCTGCGGTATCCACTGCAATTTTACTGTAATATTATTTTGAGCTATATCCAATTTGTCAAATTCAAAATATTTTCCATCAGCAGAACGCTTTAAAGGTGAGCCTGGTGATTGTTTAAGAATTAGCCCTAATTCTTCGGCTGCATTTTGTAAAGCGGTAACTGCGGTTACAGAGGGAACAGCATTTGCATTTTTTGACACAATGAGCGCATCATTTAAATGGTAAAAGTTGTTAGCAGCAATTTTATCATTGCGAAAGCTTACCGTGCTGATAGCATTATAAATATCTACTCCTTTATAGGTTTGCTGCAGGTAAACCATAGTGGAACTAGAGGTTTTATCATAATAGGCATCAGAAATTCTTACATTTTCTATATCAGCAGCAGTAAGGCCGATAGCAGATGCATTCTTTAAAACCAGTTGTTTTGCACGGGTAGCATCTGATAAATTTTGGGCTTGTATAAATTGCGTGCATAGCAATGCGAGCAAGCCAAAGAGAGTAACAATTTTTTTCATAAACAGAATGGTTTTTTAGATAAATAAATTTAGCGAAGCAAGATAAATGAAATGTTTAAAGTATTTTAATAGAATCTTAGAATTTTTTTAAAGGCTTATGGAAAGATAAATATCAGTATTAGGATTACGGTCTGACGGCTTAGAGCCGTGTGACCGATGCAAAAAAAATCCCGCCTTATTAAAGCGGGATTTCATTTTCAAAAAAAATTGTTTATTGAATTACTAATTTGTATTTGGCTGAATAACCATCACCATCTATTATAATATTATACACACCGGCTGCAAGTTTTGAAACATCGAATGAATAGTTTTCGCCACTCATTATATATTTGTTTATAAACTGCCCTGGGCTGCTCATCAACTGAATATTGAGCGACTGAGTATTTCCCGCAATGTTTATAGTTACAATATCAGTTGCAGGGTTTGGTGAAATTTTGATGTAAGGTTTAATATCTGCAAAGTTCAAATAACGCACATCAGAATAATTTGCCTTGCCATCTTTATCAACCTGCTTTATACGATAGTTATTATTGCCCTTTAGCGGATGCGCATCAGGAGAGCTATAGCTTTTTTCTACGCTGCTGTTGCCTGCTGCTTTTACAGTAGCAATAGATGTATAAACTCTGCCATCTGCACTTCTTTCAACAATAAATTTATCTGTATTTACTTCCTGCAAAGTTGTCCATTTAAGTAAAGCTGTATTTCCATTCTTTTCTGCGGTGAAGCTGCCCCATGTTACAGGCAATGCCTTCGGTAATTTATAGCTGCCGATTCCATCCTTCAATTTTTTTCTGTCATAAAAGTTTGCATCAACACCAAGACCCCTGCCGGCAAAGGCTGTCCAGATTTCACGTGCATGAGAGCCGCTATATAAAATGGTATCAGCTTGTAAAATAGCATCCCGGGCCTCAGTCAACTGAGGTTCGCATGGAGTAAGCTTCTGCGCTTCAATTACAAGGTTCATAGCAATTGTATTACCACCCTGTTTGCTTGCATCAAAGAAAGTTTTATTAATACCGTTAGTCTGAATTAAGTTCCATGTCATTTCCCAAAGTGTAGTACACCAAATTTCTCCTACATAATATTTTGTGTAAGAATCACTTTCATCTACAGTTGCCGTAAGTAAATTATCAGATTTCAATTCAGGTATTGTGGGGTCTGTACGTAAACTATCATAAGTCCATTTATCAATATTCATATTTGTAGAATAAGGATAGGCACGTATGCCCGGGCCATCCGTAGGATAACCAATAACATAATTACCAATGGGTCTTGGAAGCGCCCCATCCGTAGCTTTTGCTGTGGCCCAGTTAGTAGTCATCATTAAAGCCAAATAATCGCTCCAGCCTTCATCCATTACTTCTGCATCCTTGGGCGTAGCTGTAAAAAGTTGAAATTGAAGACTCTGAAGACAACTAACTGTATTTACACCCCCGACAAGGCGGTTACTCATACCATGAGTATGTTCGTGTGTAATAACGCCGGCATCTAAATCCCCGTCAATACGCGGCGAAGGAGACTCTGTGCCGTTTACTGTTTGCCCGCTTAATTGTGCATTCTTAATTTTTTGAGCGCTGTCATATTGAATAAAAACGCCGGGAATAGTTATCGTATTATCATCACCACTCATGATAACAAGGAAATTGCCACCCGTTTCCTGTGGCTCGGTATTATACCTTGGGTCATCTAAAGCTACATTACCTACAAGAATTGCCCTCGCGCCAAGAGATTGCGCACTATGGAATTTCACTGTAAAATTACAGCTTCCCCTGTCTATATAAGCAATATGCCCGGCTATTTGAGCGGCATTAGCAGCAGCTCCGCTGCAGGCTGTGCTTGAATCAGGATGCGCAGCATCTTTCCATACAATTATATCATTAGTAATGGTTCCCGTTTGTGCCAGTTTATTATTAATGCTTACATTACTTTCGGCGGCAGGTTTTACACCGGCTAAATTTGCGGGAGAATTTATTTTAAATGTTTTTAAGCTTGATGGTCTCCAAATATACATCTGCATTCTGCCACTTTGCCCATCGGGTGCGGGTGCAAAATTGGCATTATCAATATGCGTACCTGCACCGCCGCCATCCTGTGCATCGGCATACACGATATCGTTCTGCAGACCTCCGCGTCCAAAATTTGTTGACTGGTAATTGCCGCCTATTTCATCAAATCCATATTGATAAAGCAAGTCGTGCATGGTATTATTCCAGTAAAATAAATTTGTAACAGCAAAGGAAGGATTTTCTAAAGGGTCAGACAAGGTATCAATAGGATAATTAAATGTAAGGTTGGGCAGTGCAGTTGTTGAGGCTGCAGCATATCCTGCAGTTGCATTGTTGGAATCTAAATCTGTTTGAGCAAATGCATTATTACCACGGGTAACAATATAATCAGTGGTGGCATCTGTATTCCATTTATTTGTGTTAGCGTTTTGATTTCCGTTTTTCGCCCAGGGGTCTGTTTCTAAGCTTGTGGGCCCCGCAAGGGGGCTTTCAGTAGGATAAGGTAGCACATTATATTTCGCAGAGGTTATACTTTCAGGGCTATATTCGCCGGTTATCGCAGGCGCACTATTATCTTCAAACACATACATATTATGTTTACGCTGTGCAGGTTCGCTCCAGTTACAATTAACCGTCATATCTTGTTTGCTTAGCACTTTGCCCGTTATTGCGTCTACTTTTATATACCATGCGGCGTTTGATTTTGCAGTATAAATTGAAACTTCCCAGCTTAATTGTAAATGGTTTTCTGAGGGTATCCAAAAAAGATTTGCCGTGATATTATTATAGGATACACCTAAATTACCAAACTCAATGCTCTTGCCATTATTCTCATTTTTTAATGCAATAACTGGTTGAGCTAATGAAAGGTTTAATTCTTTAGCGGCAGCACGCACAGCGTCAGCAGCAGTAATAGCAGCCACTGCGCCTGATGCGTTCATTTTTTTTTCATCAATCCCAATTGATGAACCCTGCGAAGAAACTAATTTATCATTTTTAAAGGCAAGGGAGTGTATGGCATTGTACACATCTGTTCCCTTATAGGTTTGCTGCAGGTACACCATGAATGCCTGTGCATGTGCATCGTAATAGGCATTCACGACTCGTGAATTTTCAACATCGGCAACAGTGAGGCCGATATCGGATGCGTTTTTAGAAACCAGTTGTTTTACATGGTTAGCATCTAACGTTTTTTGTGCTTGTATGGACTGCTGGGTGCATAAAAGGCCCATCAAGCCAAAGAGAGTAGCAATTTTTTTCATAAATAGAAGTGTTTTTTTAGGCAAGTAAAATTTAAGCGAGCAAGATAATAAAATATTTCTCTTTTCAAAAGATAAAAATAAAATTTTTAAAAAATTTGGGTGAGATTACTTTATTCAGACAATAACTCCACGAAATCAAATTTTGAAGGTTGCAGGATTTCATGAGCATAATTTTATTGTTTATTTTCATCAGGCGCCAGCGAAATTCTTATTTGTATTCCCGCTCTTGTACTGGTAATGGGCGCTGAAGTAGAGATATATGGAATGATGCGCTGCTGGTCAAAATAAAATTTCATATCAATGCGGTTGCTTAGCACATAGTCAACAGAGGGCTGAATGCTTATCACCTTTTGTCCGCCGGTGCTGTAAGCGCTTGCCTGGTCAAGACGGCTGTTGGTTTGCACATCATCTCTTATAGAAAAGTCGAGGCTCACATTCAAATCCGTTTCATCGGGATCCGCTTTTATAAATGGAAGCCTGACAGGAAAGCGCACTCCTTTTTTTCTGAATGAACCACCAAAAATAAATTGCGTGCTTCTTACTTCACTCAACTGGTAATCGTATAAGCTCAAGCTCAGTTGCCTGCTCTTAGCGTATTCAAAACGAAGGCTCGTTTGATTATTAGTAGTTATATCAAACCCAATCAGCGGAGCAAACTGTTCCTGTATGCTAAGATTGGGTACAAGAAAGAAAGGAACATAATTGCCGCTTATCGTATCCAGAAATGCCGGGGCACTTAAATGGAAAGGGTCATAATAATTTAAAGCGCTGGTAAAGCTGTTCATGCTAAGTGTGCTGGAGTAAGAATGTGTAAGTGTAATGTTATTAAATACATCTGCCAATGCCGGTATTTTGGTTAAGCCTGTATATGTTATATGCCAGTTGGGTAAAGCATGAAGATCTCTGAATGGATTCGATTTAATAGTAGCGTTTGATTCATTAATGAGAGATACTGTTGAAGCGCTTTTGCCCGTGTATGCTGCAATGAATGCAGGAATAAGAACATCCTGTGCATAGCGGCCATAACCCGAAGGAAATCCGTCACCACTGCGTTGCGAGCCGCTATCTATCCAATATGGATTTGATTGTGCAAGGCGGTTTGCTACCGTTATCCTGTTATTTTGAAACTCTAAAAATGTGGATGATATTTGATTGGGATTAAATTTTTTAAACAAAGTTTGAAAGCTGATATAAGAGATGCTGAAGCCGCCATTTGCAAGCGGGCTTAAATGGTCAAATTTATTTAAAAGTCTGCTGGTATCTTTAAATAATTCTGTATAGTCTTTGGTAAATGTTTTTTGAACATTCACATCTATAATGAATTCTTTCACGGGTTCAAGCTGTGCAGTAACATTAAGCTGTTGCTGAAAATTCTGACTAAATAAAATATTAAACAAAGTATCTCTCACAATTAAACCCTGTGCTGCTTTCTCATTAAGCCATGTGGTATCGGGCTGTTTGCCAAAAACATAACCAAGCCCCGGCTGCAGCGAGTTAAAGCGTTTTGTATCGTAGCCTATTCCTGCATTATAGCCGGGCACACGGCTGTTATAAGTTTCATTGTAATTTACCGAAGCTCTTTTAACCATTGTAAGAATATGACCGCCTGCTTTTACGAGACCACCTGTAATACCGGCTTCTTTTCCTTTGCGTGCTGCAATACGGGCATTGCGTTTTTGCTGACGCCATTTTCGCAGCGCTGATTTTTTCGCCTTTCCTTTAAGACCTTTTATTACTTCTACTTTGGGAGGAACCACGGGAATGCTGTCTAAGTTTGTTTTACCCTGATTATCTTCTGCTTTGTTTAGATCATTTTCAGCAGAAGCCACCGTCAAGCTTTCGAGCCATTTTGATTTGCTGTATAAGCGGGTGAAATCAAATTCGCCGGTTACGCTGCTTTGCTGACTGTTTTCAATTGTATTGCCAAACTGGAAAGCAAGAATGCTTGCCCCAATCCAGTTATACGTGGCGGTGTAGCTAAAGCGGGCAGTAATCCAATCAGTAATAGGCAGCTTGCTTAGTGGTGCATTATAACTAAATACAGCCCGTTGCTGATAAAGCGTATTTCTTCCGCCGCTAAAAAAGTTTTGTATTACGGTATCACGTTTGGCTTTCGTATTTAATTGCCCGCGGGGTTCATCAACTGTTGCAAAATTGGTTGCCGAAAAATCTATGTTCAGGCTTCGGGTTAAATCCCAGCGCAGATTATAATATCGGTCAAGAGTAAATAGCTTGTTATAAGTTGTGTCAACCTTTTCAATTTTGCTGTCGTAAGTGTTAACAATGCGCGGCACAAAAATACCAAACTGGCGGTTAATATCGGCCCTGAAACTAATTAAGGAAGGAATAGGATTGATATTAAAATCACGTACAGGAGTAAGCCATATACTTTGATTTTTAATTTTCTTTTTGAATGGCTCAATAAATTTTGAAGATGAATTATAGGTATAGCCTAAACCCGCCCTGGTAGTAGAAACTCTGTTTAATAAAATGAGCGGATTGGTTTGCTCAAAGCGGGTGAAGGAATAACTGAAATCAAAATTACTTAAGCTCCATAGTCTTGGCTTTGCACCATTTTGCCCAAACCTCACATTTGTAAAATTAATTGTTTTAATAGTGGTTTCATCAACCGCAGCTTTTCTCACTGAATCTCTTTTATCTCCTGCCATGGCCAGCTTATCCTTAAATTTTATATCAAGATCGTATGGGTCATATTGCGGAGTTATAATGGTTTTATTTATGCTTGCATACACCGGAATGCTAACGCCGGTTTTTTTCGGCAGCAGCTTTCCTGCATCCATGGTTAAAGCAGCATCGAACTGAAACAGGTTATCTTTTGCTCTTTCATTTACCTGTTGTTCAATGCTGCCAAATCCGTGCGTATAGGTGTTTGCAGAAAGAGTAAGCGTTCCCAAATCAGCCAACTGCATATCCACTCTTGCCAATGCTGCGTAGCCGCCCTTTTCATCGAGCTTTGATAATCTTAATTCATTTACCCATACTTCAGTGGAAGCAGATACGGTGCTGTCGTTTTCAACACCTATTAAAAAACCCTGCACTTCGCCAAGATTGGGATTCCCTTTTACTGAGAAAAAGCGGTCGCCAATTTGTTCGGTATATTTTGAGGCGATAGGATACCTGCCACTGTTTCTGCGAATTTTAAGCTGTACTAGTTCCTGCAAAGCAAAGTCAAGATTATTCATTGCAGGCCATATTTCTTCAGCAGTAACCGCGGTAGGTGAAGTTATTTTAAGTGGTATTTTTATTTCATAATAATTATCCAGAAAGTCTTGGCCTATTCTTATTACCGCAGAAATTTGACCATCATTCAAAGCGGTCTGGCCTGTTACCGATTCAGCATGAATAAACATTGATAATTGCCCATAAGAACGTAAATCAAGATCGAGTGTTTTAAAAACTGCTCTTGAATCTTGGGGAGCAAGGTTGGTAATTTTTAAGCTCATCGCCTGCTCATTCTGTAAAAGATTAATGCCATTAGTGCTGAGTGATTGCACCCGCTCAATGCCGGGCGGAATTTTGTACGGAATAGGCTGGCGGCTGCTGTTTTCTTCTACATTTACCGAGAGAACATTAATGGTAGTAGAACTCGGAGGCAATTGTATATAATTACTGTCTAAAAAATAAGTAAAGGTTCTCCAGTTATTGCGAACCAGGTCTAAGCTTGCAAAGCGAAGCACTACGGAATCTTGAAATCCATTCAAGTACATTCGTATAAAGCGAATAGATTTAAAGTCGGGAATATTTCCTATTTTTTTTGTATAATCTTTTATAGGCACTCTGAATAAATACCATTTTTCCTGCCTTACAGTTCCATTTGGTAAGGCAGGCGTAACAAGGGTTGTGTCTGTAATATACTTACTTATTAAGGAGCTGTCAAGAGGATTTGCATGAAGGTCAATTTCATATTCATAAAATTCTTCTGTTTCATTTAAAGTATTATCCCGGTTCAGGTCTTCATTATCCGGATACAAGGTTGCTGCGGGAGAAAACTGAGAGGCACTTGTTACAATAGGTGAATTGCCCTGTGTATTATTATAATCTTTATACCTTGCTAAGATGCCTGCTCCTGCTGCATCGTAAGACGGGTCTCTGTACCATTTATAATTATCATGCGAAGGGTCTTCTGCTGCATTTAGATAGACGGCAGAGCCTGTGGTGAAAGTATCTCTAAGGTGTTTCAGGTATGAAGTATCCCGTTTTCTTGTTTCAGCGGCATCATTCAACCCATCAAAGCCAACATCCTGGTAGGGTCTGTCGTTGGGGTCGTTACTGAATGCCTGTGTTATTTGAATGGGATTCACAGGAACATTCCCCCACACGGAAGAGCTGTCAACCGCTGCAGGTTGTGTAGGAGTATTTAAGCCATTCTCATAAAATCTTCTTCCATCCTTTAATATGTCTTCGCTTATATTTCCAATATCAATATAGAGAAAACCGCCGGGATTTGTTCTCTGCATTATATAAGGATCCTGCATCCAGAATTCTATGTATTCTATATTGCCGGTTTCAAAATCGGTTTGGTCTATATTACGCATAATACCGCCCCAGCGCTGTTTGGGGTTTAATAATTCTCCGTCTGAACCGATGTCTGCTTTATCATCTGTAAAATTGTAAGGGCCAGGATTTGTGGGGTAATAAGCCATATCAAATGTTGATGTAAGCACATTAGCGAAGGTCGTTGTTCTTTGAGGAAAAATTTCGCTTGTAATAACAGACCTTACACGGGAGTCACTGAGTTCATCCAGGTTTCCGCGTAAAGGATTGTTGTTGCTTGATCTGTCCTGCAGAGTAGGTTCAATATTGTACCACGCTAATTTTGCCCGGTTTTTTCCATAGTCAAGATTATTCGTTAATACCGATTCCGGAAATCTGGTGATGTCTTGTGGTGTGGAAGCAAGCGTCCATGCAACAAAAGGAAAGCGCAGGTCGAGGCTGCTGCTGCTGCCTTCAAAGTCATCAATATAAATAAGACCTTCGCTGCCTGCCCCGATTTGTTTTGGATGACCCGGTTTTAAAAATGCAGCTTCCCCGTAAGCATTAATTGAACTGGGTGTTGTGGTTGAATAAAAGGGCAATTTATCGAGCCATCTTGTTAGCGCAGGAAATTCTGATTGATAATTAAAATCAACTCCATACATTAAATTTCGAATGGGGTCTTCACCATAATTTGTTTTTGTGAAGAAAGGTCTCTCTGCAAGTCTTTCAAGCGTAGCGCCCAGAGATAATTTTTTATTTACCAGGTAATCTAACCTCAATCCAAAGAAGCTGCGCTGCTGAATGCCAAAGCTTGCATTATTTTCATACTGCACATCTACGGGAACGCCTGAATTTATTATCGCCTGATTAATTATTTTTAAAGTGCCAAGATTATAATCAATTATATAATCTACATTTTCCGTGAGTGCTTGCCCGCCTGCAGTAACCGCAACTGAGCCTGGCGGTATATTGAATCCTCCCAAATAAATATCCGTTGTGGAGCTGCCTTTTACTGAGCCTTGTAAAAGATAGCGGTTAAGATTTGCATACGTTTGTGCAATTGCTTTTATAGAATCGTACAACTGAAAGTAAACATATTTTTTTCGTGTTGTATCAGGCTCTCCATGAAAAGCCAGTGTATCGAGGTCTTTTCCGAAAGGCTCTAATACGGGAAAAATTATTTTTCCATATTGTGATAATACGGTAAAGCCATCCACATAATCAAAATAACCATCGGGCTGAGGGTCGTTTCTAAAATTTAATCTGTCTGCTCTTAAAATGCTTATTAAAGGTGAGCCTGAAACATCGGGGCTGCTTTCGGGCAAATATCTTTTTACACCGCCGCTGGGTTCCTGGTACAAAACATTCAATTTAAAATCTTCTGAGCTTAAACCCGAAACATCAAGCGAATACACATTTTTCATCATCAAATCCCATAGAGGCAAATTCGTTCTTTGAGAAGTGGCCTTGAGTAATTTAAGAAATAAAACTTTTTGAACACCCTGTGTGGAATCGAGTGTAACATCCTGTGAAAATTCTCCTACCTGGTACACCTTTCCATTATAAGTATATTGGTAAGCAACTGCGAGCACTTCATCGGGCTGCAACTGTTGATTTAAAGAGAGAAACCCCACCTGCTGATTATAATAATATTCTGATGAATCTAATTTACGTGCAAATGTTTTTTCAAAATCGTTTACAGGAGTTAGTCCCCGTGCCAGCAACAATGTATTAACCATGGCAGGGTCTCGGAAAGACGAGTCTGCTGTAATTGAGGGATAGAGACTGTTTGCGTAATTATCGGGTAAAGGATTAGTAGTTAATGAAAGAATTGTACTGTTGTAAGGATTCGTTTCAGCAAGGTCCATAAAACCTACAATGCTGCGGGTATTAATTGTTGTGCCCGTTCTGTTGGTAACCCATACTTCTAAGCGCAGAATTTGCACCTGGCTGTTTACAAGAGGCAGGCTTTTCATAGCATTATTATAGTTGTCTTTAAAATACTGCGCCATTAAGAAATGCCTGTTCTCTTCATAATCATCTAATTTTTTGTTGATTTTTTGTGCAAGCCCGCCACCCTGCAAAACAAGCGACTGACGTTGTGAGCGCTGATTGGCTAATGCTGCCGTTATAAATAATTTCCCAAACTGCAGTTGTGTTTTCACGCCGAACAAGCTTTGAGGGCTTGCCATAAGTGAGCCTCTTGTTTGAAATGAAATATTGCCTGCTTCAACTGATTTTAGTATTTCATCATCCATGCCTTTGTAATCGAGCTTAAGCTGATTTTCAAAATCGAAATTAGCTAGTGTGTTATAGCTAATGGGCAGCTTTAATTTATCTCCTATATTAGCCATGATATTAACATTGGAGTTCATATTAAAATCAAGCCCGCCGGTTTTTCTTGCCGCTTCGGGTAAGGTGGGATTTTTTACGTTTTGTCCCTGATAACCCAAGGAAAGGTCTACGCTGCCCTGTGGTTTTATTTCTACCTTTAAACCAGTGGGGCTTATCCCAAAAATTCTGTCAAACAATTTATCATACACATGAGGCGGGGGACGAAGAGTTTTTCGGTTAAGGCTTAAAAGCGTCTCACCTCTTTCATTAAAATAATTTGTTTCGTCCTGCTGCGATTGTATTCTCAGCATTTCATCCAGCGTAAGATAAGTGGGTTTGCGATAAATGATATCGCCAATTTTTTCCGATATATAATATTGCCCTGTTATGGGGTCGTATTCTATATCTTGTTTAATGAATGAAGTATCGTTCAGGTAAAATGGATTATCGTTTTGCCAGGCAAAGCGATCACCCCTCCTGTCAGTTAACGGATAGTGCAGGCTGTCTGCCGGTTTTTGAGCCTTTGCGAAATTGCATAAGAGGCATAAAACCAAAGCAGCTAATAATGATTTAGTGCCGGTGCCGAAATTTTTCAAAGCGAATGTGAACGCTGGTTAGGTAGAAGTCTCTCTATAAGCTATACATTTTTTAAAGCGAGTTTTATAATGTTTTCAATTGTAAGGTTATCGCTGTTTGAAATGGAAAGATAAACTTTGTTTAATGCAGCCTCCGCTGCATTCCGGGCTATTCCCAAAGAAATTAAAGCATTTAATGCGTCCTGCTCCATTGTATTGTAAGTCGAAGAAACACCTGATGCTGTTTCAAATTTTATTTTTCCTAATTTATCTCTAAGCTCTACCACAATTCTCTCTGCGGTTTTTTTTCCAATGCCTTTTATACTTTCGAGTTGCTTTGTATTCGATTGAATTATTGCTTTAATTATTTCTTCAGGCTTCATGCCGCTAAGCATCATTCTTGCGGTGGAAGCGCCAACTCCCGAAACACTTATCAGTTGCAAAAAAAGCTCTTTTTCTTCTTTTTCATAAAACCCATACAGTGTATGAGCATTCTCGGTAATATGCAGATACGTGAGCAATTCACCCGCATTTTCATTGCTTATAAAAGAGTACGTATTTAAGCTTATCTGTAATTCATATCCCACACCATTTACATCTACCACTACCTGCGCAGGTGTTTTTTTAATAAAGTTCCCTTTTACAAATGCAATCATACATACCAAAGAGGTCAAAAATATGGTTTTCAAATTAAAGTTCAATCAAATTAATTTGTATTTTCTTTTTAAGAATTTGTTTCAATTCAAAGCAAAAATACTTTGCCGCTTAAAATAAATTTTTTGTTGTTGATGTGGTTCCTGTAAAAAGGCAAATGGGGGAGAGATGTATTGCTTTTTCCCGAAAAAGACACATACATACCAATAACTTTTTTTGCTTTTATTTATTGTGCATTGTGGAGCTATTTTTCAGATTTATTTTTGATATTGAAATTTTTTATTGTGTATTTGTAAAAGAAGTGATATTTATTTTAATCGCATTGAATTTATGCTGATATTTATTATATAGATTGTTGAAATTTCATATAGTATGAGTAAGGAAAAAAGCATCGTAAAAAAGGCTCTTGAATTTTGTTATTCATTTACGGAATCACATGCAGACCTTTTCGTTTTTCACAATTACAAATTTGTAAATGAAAGCATATCTGTATGCAAAGAAATTGCCCGGGCAGAAGATATTGAAAAAGAAGATTATGAAATGGGTTTAGTTGCACTTATTCTAAACGACATGGGAATAGTGAATGCAGAGAATAAAGAAATTGATAATGCAACGCTTATAAATGATTTCGTTTCAGCAAACGAATTTTCAGAAAAAGAAAAAAAGCAGATAGAATATTATATAGATTTTTTCAGAACAAATAAAATTCCTCAGAATCAGGCTGAAGAAGCACTGCGGGATGGTAAAGACATTCACCTCGGTATGCCCGATGCACTGGAACGCCTTAGCCTGCTGCGTATTGAACTTGAAAAAGTAAAAAATAAAACGTATAGTGATTTACAGTGGGATGAGTTTTGCAAACAGTATTTTATTACCCATAGCTTTTATACACGATATGCAACACGACAGTATGGAGCTGTGAGGAGTAAAAATTATTTTGAGCTGGAGAAGCGTATTGACAAGCTGCAGGCTGATTTGAATAAAGAAAGAAAATACTCTGAGAAATCAGGCTCCGAAGAAATATTATCAGATAAAGAGAGCGAAGACCTTTTTAAAATTGCTTTTCGTAACTACTTAAATCTTGTGGCTTTGGCAGATAGAAAAGCGGGGCTTCTTATACAGGTAAATTCTATCATTGCATCCGTAATCATTGCATTTTTTGTGCGTCAATCAGAAAGCTTGGGAGCAGATGTTCTTATTAACCAGGAGGAAGGTGTAAACATATTTGTGATTCCCATAGCAATGATATTATTGGTTGCAGCCATTACTATTTTATGCGGAATTTTGGCAAGCAAGCCATTAGAGAGAGCTTATAAGCGTGAAGTGAACAAAATGAATTCCGGTAAAGAACATTTCTTTTTTGGAAGCTTCGACAGGTTAGACCCTGATTTTAAGCATGTAACCTGGGAAAAATATTCTGCTGATATAAGTCAGCTATTCAGGGGAGATAAAAAATCAGTGTTCGATGAACTTATAAAAGAATCTTTTCAGGTGAGAAAAGTTTTATCAAAAAAATTTGGTTACCTCGATATTGCTTACAAGGTTTTTTTCGGAGGTCTTGTTATCTGCATCCTCAGCTTTTTAATCATATTTATTATTAAGAGCTAAAAGTTGCATTATATTTTTAAAACAGCATAGATGAAACCTGTGAATGCAGAAAAGCTTATGGTTTTATTATTACATTTATGCGCTTATTAAATAAAAAAATTCCAATGAAAAGTTTACAAAAATTAAAACGCCTTATTAAGGGCCGTTCTCATAAATTAAAAAAGCAAACATCTCCTATTGTAGATCATGGACCTTCAGGGATTTCACAGGTTGGGCACAGAAAATATGTAGGTGGCCTTTGGGAAGAAGTGGGTAAGCTTCAATTTAATTATATGCTTGAGCAGGGGTTAAAGCCGCATCATTATCTTCTTGATGTAGCCTGCGGTTCTTTGCGTGCCGGCATTTATTTTATTCCTTACCTGGATAGCGAACATTATTTGGGTATTGATAAAGAGCAATCTCTTATTGAAGCAGGAATTACCCATGAGCTGTCAAAAGAAATTTATGAACAAAAGAAACCGAGGTTTGTTGTTTCAGAAGATTTTGAATTTGAAAAATTTGGAGTGAAACCAAACTTTGCCATCGCTCAATCTTTATTTACGCACCTTCCGCCGGAAATAATTAAACGTTGTCTTTTTAAATTAAGCGGGAATCTTGCGCCCGGCGGAGCCTTCTATGCAACATTCTGGGAAGCAGAAGAAGAACGAAAAAATCCTGACCAGCCACATGACCATGGTTACTTTGCATATACCATAGAGCAAATGAGAAGCTTTGCAAACCCCGCCGATTGGCATATGGACTATATAGGAGAATGGGGACATCCGCGTAGTCAGAAGATGCTGCGTTACACACCTAAACTAAAGCAATCTTAGTTATCACAAAACAGTAGTTCTATAAAAACGCAAGACGTTGTTGCAAAAATAATTCTGCTTTTTTTGATGGCGCTAGTGTTTCAGGTTTCCTGAAATATATTTTCAACATGTCTTTTAATTTTGCTGAAACTATAAACTTTCAGCGGTGAGTAATTTACTTTTTTAAATTTAATTCATCTTCAAAAAAAAAAATAAAAAAAATTTTTTAAAACCAGTGTATTCTAAATGCAATTCTTACATTTACATTTTATATTCCAAACTATGATTGTTTTTTAGAACCAATACCCTTTGATAAATTCCTCTGTTAGTATATAGCTTCCCTTTGAATAATACTTGAAGATTCAGGATTTGAATTTTCTAAACCGGTCAATTTTTATGTATGATCGACATTGCGCTTTTAATACTAAGGGACGAGCTGAATTCTTACATTTCCTCCAGAGATGCTTCGGTAAATATTATTGTTGATAATATAGGATTATTCGAAACAACAAACGGAGATACGCTCAATAATAATATAGTAATCACCCTGGTTAATATTGAAGAAGAAAGTGCGTTGAAAAATCAG
Organism: Chitinophagales bacterium; assembly: GCA_038206235.1. Taxonomy (GTDB): domain Bacteria; phylum Bacteroidota; class Bacteroidia; order Chitinophagales; family Chitinophagaceae; genus JBBRBB01. Next base: position 90,653 of record JBBRBB010000009.1, on the reverse strand, counting down.
TCTGCACTTAAAAGACCTTTTATTGGCAACGCTATATATCAAAATCCTCCTGTTTATCTTAACCTGTATGTTTTGTTTACATGCAATTATTCCGGCGCCGATTATCGCCTTGCATTAAGAAGACTCTCTTACATCATTCAATTTTTGCAAAGTAAAAATTCTTTTTCAGCATCTTCATCTGTTACCGGAGGAAGTATTGACCTGTCTCAGCCTGATGTTGCCGATTTAAAATTCACGCTTGAATTATACACCCTCAGCTTTGAACAGATTAATCATTTGTGGGGTTCTCTTGGAGGAAGACAAGTACCCTTTGCGATGTATAAACTGAGGTTAATAGCAATTACTGACCGTGCCGTAATTCGCGAAGTTCCGCTTATTGAAGAAATTGAAACCAGTGCAATTCCAAAAAATTAGATAATGCCATTAATATATAAAACATTATTTGAAGTAAAGCTGATGCATGAATTTTATTGCACTAACAGCGATGGCAAAACTGTGTTTGATTTTCCTCTTCAAAAAGACCGCATCAATTTTTTATTCAATCAGTTTGCTGATGATAAGGAATCAATCATTTCAGATATAGAATATAAATTTCCTGATGAATTAGAATCTATATATAATGATTATAATCTCAAGTTGCTTTCATGCTACTCTGGATTTAAAGTTGCCGTGAGAGTAAATCAGCATATTCTTCCTGATAATTCATTGGTGTTTGAGCCAATTGCTTCTTTGCCTGAAGATTTTAATATTTATATTCAGCTATCAAAAAAAAGTAATTTAATAGATGGCTACACTAATTCAGCAATAACGAACTCCGTGCCCTTTCTTTATTTTTTTTCAAATGAAAATATTTTAATCCCTAAACCCTTTCCTTTTTTAACGAATACGATTTCACCATTCGATACCGGAAAGATTTATGACCAGGGTGAGCTTGCCTCGTTTGGGGTTAATGATATTCGTGAATTTTATAAAGATAATTTAGGCGACCAATGGGAACCTGTTACAGGCAATGGTTTTGCAAACGAAAATGACCGCTTGCTTGTTCCTTTGAAATTCTATTATGCATTTAACAGTGCAGATAGTATAAACAATGCAGATTTTATTTTGAAAGATAACACAGGAAACATCATTACATCCATTTCAATAAGCAGCGCTGACCCTGTTCAAAAAACACTTCTTGATTTTTCAGGCAGTGCAAATCCACTTTTTATTCCCGGAACTTTTTTATTCCCTGATATTATTTATTCGCTTGAAGTGAGCGGCAATAATGGATATTCAAAAAATTATAAAGTTATTTTCAGCGATGCTTTATACAGCAAAACATGCTGGGGTATCGTTAACATGAAACCCGCAGCAACAAATTCATCATTCAATCTTTTTGCAAGCGACGGGTTTTTAATAAAAAGAAAAAGCCCACTCGGTATTTGGGATGATGCTCCTGTTTTTGAAATTCCAATTAAAAGCAGGTTCACCTTCTGGCGATACATTAATGATAAAGGAAAAGAGCTGGATTTAATTTCTCTGCTCGCAGATTATCTTTTTAAAGAAGACAAAATTTTATTAAGCAAAAGACCAAGAGCCATTTCAAAATCTTATTTCTTACTCGAAAAAGAAGCAAGCACAGACACAATATATATACCCAATCCCATAAGTTATGATTTGAAGAAAGATGCTAAGGAGAGGTTGTGTTTCGATATTATGGTGCCCGAATCTGAACTGTTTCCAATTATTTAAAAATAAAAAATAAAACAAAATTCCTCACTCTAAAAACAAAACATTATGGCGGCAGAATACAAAACCCCGGGAGTATATATAGAAGAGATTCCACATCTCCCACCATCTATTGCATCTGTTGAAACGGCAATTCCTGCTTTTATCGGGTACACTGAAAAAGCGCTGTGGAAAGAAGCCGGTGATTTGCGAAACAAGCCCTGGCGAATCTCATCACTGCTTGACTATGAGCGGTACTTCGGCTCTGCCGAGCCTGAAAAAGGAATCGAGGTAATTTTTGATAACAGCGGAACAAGGCTTACTGTGCAGGGTAAAATAAATGATGAATTAAGGTCGCATTATCTTATGTATTATTCTCTGCAAATGTTCTTTGTTAATGGCGGCGGACCTTGCTGGATAATATCTGTTGGAGATTATCCCACCGCAGCCGGCGTTATTTCAGATTCCGATTTAAAAAACGGGTTGGCTGAAGCTGCAAAGATCAGTGAAATAACACTCTTGCTTTTCCCTGATGCAATAAATCTTGCTTCTGATGCAAACTATTATGCCTTGCACAAAGAGGCAATTGACCAGGCAGTAAATCTGCAGGACAGATTTGTTGTAATGGATGTGTATCATAATATTGATAACCTCGATAACTGGCGGGCCGATATTGATTTTTTAAGAAATAATCTTTCAGGTGATACAGATCATTTAAAATATGCAGCCGCTTATTTTCCTAAAATATTCACCGGAACAGATTTTCAAACAACCGATGATTTGGTGAAAATTACCAGCAAGGGCGCCGGTGAATTGCCTCCTACTATGGCAGAGTTAAAAGCCAATAATAACGCATATTATAATATGGCAAAAGGAGCCGTAAGCGATATGGAAATGTTGTTGCCCGCATCATCTGCAATTGTAGGTATTTATGCCCAGGTAGATAATTCACGTGGTGTATGGAAAGCGCCTGCGAATGTAAACATTGATAATGCCATTAGACCCGAAATTTTAATTACGCATGATGATCAAAAAGATTTGAATGTTGATGCAGTGGCAGGTAAATCAATCAACGTTATCAGAAGTTTTCCCGGCAGAGGTCCCGCTATTGTTTGGGGCGCAAGAACGCTTGCCGGTAACGATAATGAATGGCGGTACATTCCTGTTCGCAGATATTTCAATATGGTTGAAGAATCAACAAAAAATGCTACTGAGCAATTTGTATTTGAGCCAAATGATATCAACACATGGGTACGTGTAAAATCCATGATTTCAAATTACCTCACACAGCAATGGAAATCCGGCGCTCTCATGGGCGCATCTACTAAAGAAGCATTTTTTGTACACGTTGGCTTAGGTGAAACCATGACGGAGCTTGATATATTCGAAGGACGTATGATTGTTGAAATTGGATTGGCAGTAGTTCGTCCGGCAGAATTTATCATCCTTCGCTTTATGCATAAGATGCTTGCCGAATCTTAATCAATAAAAAATATTTTATAAACTTTAAAAATTTTTTATAATGATACCGAAAAAAAATTATCCTACTCCGCCTCCTCCTCCGCAGGAGGATCCATGCGATGATTGTCAGGATAAAGACAATCCTACGCAGCAAAGCATTAATATTATCCGTACACAATGGTGCAACCTTTTATACGAGTCAAAGGGAAAAGTAACGCAGCAGGAAACAAAATTTATAGGTGAAAAAGAGGTGTTCAATGAAAAAAAATGCATGTTTATACATACCGAAGAAAATTACCGCCGCTATCGAAATTTAGAAATAATTGCAGGCACAGAATTACTTCAAACCAATGAGCTTATAAAAGCAAATGTTGCAAAGCTAAAAGACTGGAATAAAAGTTTAAATGCAACATTGGTAACGCTTGTCAAACAGATTAAAGATGAAAAAAGCAAGTTTACCGATTTAAAGTATGCCGCCTGTAAGCTGAAAGACAGTTATGATGATAAATGCAATGCAGCTCAAAAGAAAGCGCTTACAGGAAAAACTTCTGAAAGATGTGATGAAGAGCCAAAGCCTCCTGTCGAGCCTTGCAAAGATGCTGAACAACAAATTGATGATTTAATTTGTTTACCAGGTGGATTAAAGAGTGACATTGATTCTATTTTGCAATCTGCTGCAGACGTGGTAGGTATACAAATCTTTTCAAACGTTGATAGTCTTGAGCCATTGCAAAAAGATTTATCTGATAAGTCAATGAAATTTGAAAAGAATATCAGTGATATTATGAAGATGCGCAAGGGTGAGCTTGATAAATTGCAGGATGATTTAGTGAGCTCTGTAAAATCAATTACGCAGGCTGCTATGGGTCGCAATAATGCAAGAGGCGAGTTTGAAGGTTATTATGATGCAGTTGATTTTCTGTGCTGCCCCGATTGTGAATGTGTTCAGGAAAATCCGCCGGAAAATACGCAGGATTCACAGGATGATTGTTATGATTGCCCGCCAAGATTGAAAGATTGTGAAGAAAGAATTTGCGAAATCTGCGATGAGGTAAAAACAACATTCTGTTGCTCCGAACCTCCTCCTTCTAATCAAACTGCCTCTTAAAAATTAATCACAATTAAAAAAACAAACTATGCTTACCAAACATAAATATGAACGCATACCGGAAAATTGGGATGCCGAAACCATTCTCGAATGTTGCGGCACAAACCCCGATGACCCCACCTGTGTTGAATGCTGTTACGATATATGGCAAAAAGAATTAAAAACAGTAACACAAAGCTATGCACAAGCACTGGAAGAAGCAGAACAGAAACAAAATAAATGGAACTTCATTTACGCCAGGCGCAGCACTTACAAAACCTGGGTAGATGAATTAGATAAGGCTGAAAGCTTAGCCAGAGATATATGCTACCAGTTAGAAATTATAGCCTTACAGGCAGACAAAATATGGTACAACGCCTGCAAAGCTGTTGAAGCCATCGAAATTCTTTTCTGTATGATAAGAGATTACTTTATGCAGATTGATCTCTTAAAATCTATTTACGATGACCTTCAAAACTGCATTACAAAAAACAACGATTCTTCATTGGTAAAAGGGCAGGGCATTTTAAAATATCTTGATGAGTACAAACAAAAATTAGATGCTGTAATAAAAACAAGAGATGATATTATTAAAAGCATTACAGATGCCATAAAGCTTGCCAATCTTATAACAAATTATATCTCTACCAAAGATTGCTGGCAGGAAGGCGAAGGCACTTACGACCCCTGCGCTCCCGGTCAAAAGCCCTGCTCATCTTACGGCACTGAAGGTGTGGCATACTATGGTTTTAAAACCGTTATCTGCGAGTGGTACAATGCCTTTGAATGCGATGAACCATGCGGAGAAGCCAATCAAGATCAAAACAATCAACAACAGCAGCAACAAGAACAGCAGCAGCAACACCATCACCATCACCACCATGGCGGAGGCAATCACCATGATGATGAATGTGAAGATGAAGAAGAATGTGAATTGTTGCCCACATTTGAGTTTCCTATCTGTAACAATAACTACAAAAATTGTGTTGAGCAATGGCTTACCAAAGATGAAGCTGCATTAGATGATTTATCAATAAAGCTTCAGGATGCTAAAAAGAAAAAAGAAGCGCTTAGCGCCTGCAAAACAAGTTTGGATAATGCTATTAAAGCAGTAGACCCAAAAGAAAGATGCAAATAAAAATAACAAGAAACCCCGCCTTTGTCGGGGCAGGCAAAAAACGAGAAACAAGAAACAAGTTGTAAGCAACCCTGTTGGACACAACCTAATTATCGCAGTTGTTGCCGACATTAACTTATAGCATTTATGACTTTTCAAAATAATCAAGTTATTTGCGGGCTAAGCCCACCATTTTTGTTCTTTTATGCAACTTTGTATAAAACCATAGTGTCATTATAAAAAAATAAGTATGAAAAAAATAATTATAGCAATCTCGTTCATCTCTCTTGCAGCTTTTGATTGCAAAAAAAATAGTGATGGTCTGAATATCATTTTACATGATAAACCATTATCTGTAATTCAAGAATATACTCAAGGCAATTGGAAGTTACAGTACGAAAAAGGAGGCATCTGTGGGAATTGTACTTTTTATCCAGCGGACACAACCTTCAATCTATATATGGCTTTGACGCCGGAAAGAATTGAATTAAGAGACAAATATTTTCAAACTTTAGATACAACGATTACTTGGTCATATGTAAACATATTTGGTGATTCGTCTTATGCGTTAAATTTTCGTGATTCTTCTGGCATACCCTACACGTTTGCCCCTGATGGAATTTACAATGACACGTTGGTTTTATATCAACCCGGTCCAGATGGACTATCTTTCTTTTACATCAAATCCAACTAATTTTAAAACCTACAAATTATGAATAAATTTTATAAAAAGCTATGCTTTATTGTTGTTCTATTTTGCTCAACTGCTATTGAAGCACAAAATATAAATGACACAATTGAAGTTCATAGAAATCAAAATGGCAAAATAAATTTTGCACGGTTTAAAGCTAACACAAGCAATAAACAGCAAAGTGAACAAGAATTTTTAAAAAATGTATTGCAATTGAAACAGAATGATGAACTACGATTGATAAATAAAAAAATAGATGAATTGGGAATAAGCCACACTAAATATCAACAATATTACAATGGAATAAAAGTTGAAAATTCGGAATTCTTAGTGCACAGAAAAAATGGAGTTGTTGAAGTTATAAACGGCGAAATTAATGACATCAATATTTCTTCTGTTAAACCCTCAATAGCAGAAAAAGAAGCATTAAGTAAAGCGTTGAATTTTGTAAACGCAAAGAAGTATAAATGGCAAGATGCTGCAAGTGAAAACTTCATTAAGCAAAACACAATTAATCGCAATGCAACATATTATCCGAAAGGAGAATTGGTTATTCAAAAAGATTATTTACATAACGAAAAAGATTTTAAGCTTGCTTGGAAGTTTCCAATTTCTTCTTTAGAACCATTCAATGAGCAATTAATATATGTTGATGCTAACAATGGCAATGTTATCGCTAATATACCACTCATTATGGATGATAATATAGCATGCACTGCACAAACAAAATATAGCGGTAATAGGGGAATAACAGGAGATACTTATACTGGAGGTAATAGATTAAGGGAAGTAAGAAATGGCGTTAGTGTACAAACACTTAATTTACATGGAAGTTATACTTATGGTACTGCAGCAGACTTTGCAAACAATAATACAAATTGGGCTAATGGAAGTTGGACAGGCTTTAATCAAGACCAGCAGGCTTTAGATGCACATTGGGGTGCAGAAAGGGTTTTAGATTATTGGAGAACAATATTCAATAGAAATAGTATTAATGGAAGTGGTTTGCCAGTAATAGGTTACGTTCACAATCCTATTGGCGATAATGCTTACTGGGATGGTAGTAACAACGTGATGAATTATGGCGATGGAGGTTCACAATTTAGACCTTTAACTTCTTTAGATGTATGTGCACATGAATTTGGTCATGGAATATGTCAATATACAGCAAACCTTGTTTATCAGGGTGAGTCCGGCGCATTGAATGAAGGCTTTAGTGATATCTGGGGCGCTTCTGTTGAACAATGGGCTGCTCCAAATAAACAAGAATGGCTAATCGGGGAAGAAATAACGTTAAATGCCACTGCTTTAAGGTCACTACAAAACCCAAATCAATTTAACCAACCTGATACTTATATAGGAACATATTGGGCAAGTACTTCTGGATCTGATAATGGTGGTGTTCATACAAACAGCGGCGTACTAAATTATTGGTATTATCTTATCTCACAAGGCGGTAATGGAACAAACGATATAGGACATGTTTACCATGTTACTGGAATAGGTATTGACCATCCTCAACAAATTGCATATAGAACAGAATCTGTTTATCTTACTTCTTCTTCTAATTATTCAGCTACGAGGACTGCAAGTATACAAGCAGCAAGAGATTTATATGGTTCTGGTTCATGTGAAGAAGCTGCTGTAACCAATGCCTGGTATGCAGTGGGGGTTGGAACACCTTTAAATAATATTACAATAACAGGACCTGATGCAATTTGCTATAATTCTACAGTAACATACACTTTATCAAATGTTCCTAACGGGGCAATAGTTTCATGGAGCCCTTCCAATGCTTATAGAACAGTTACTCCGGCTACAGATGGTTTATCCGCACAAGTAAAAAATCTTTCAGCAAATTCCACTGCAAGTTTTATATCTGCAACTATTAGTCCATGTATTGGTGGTACAAAAAACATTGCTTTAGGCACTCCATTTATAGGGGGTAGTTATACTAACACATATGATAACAGTAATAATCCACTTGGTTTCTATCCGCAAGTTACAAATCCTGCATGTACTGGTTATTACATAAATACCAATATGGAGATAACAGGAGCATCAGGGTATCCTAATGTAGCGTGGAGTATAGTAAGTTCTTCAAACGTTGTCAATTTTACTCAAACAGGAAATGACATTCGCTTTTATTTATTTGGTGACAATCAAAATGTGGTTTTCCAGTTAAACGCACAAAATAGTTGTGGTACGGCAATTAAACAATTTGCATGGAAATCCGGGCAATGCACTGGAAGTGGCGGAGGTGGTTGTTTTGTATTTGATGTTTCGCCAAACCCAACAGATGGCGATGAAAATGTTGATGTTAATACAATAATTCCACCATGTAATATTGATGGTATAAGTACACAGGAAGATGTCAATAATTTATTGATAACAGAAGTCAAAATTTATGATGCGGCTCAACGTTTAAGAAAGGACGAGAAAAACAAAGGAACTAAACATTTCAAATTAAATTTAGGAAGTTTACCAAAGGGAGTTTACTATATGGAAATAATCGGCAGCAACAATCATAGAGAACATCGAATAATTTATAAAAAATAATAAGTTTTAAAGGGACGAGGATTAAGCTCCTTTTTTATACTCTAATGTAAGAAAAGAAGGGAATGAGAAACAAAAAACAAGAAACAAGAAACCAATCATCAATTAATTATCTAAAACAAATTTATTATGCCAGACTTTAAATATCCACTTCCTAAATTCCACTTCGAGCTGGAGTGGGGAGGAACACGAATCGGTTTTACTGAAGTAAGCGGTTTAGATTTTGAAACAGAAGTAATCGAATACCGTGAAGGAAATCTTCCTGCTTATAATAAAACGAAACAGCCCGGCTTAACAAAATACACCGATGTTACGTTGAAACGCGGAATTATTCTGGATGATTTAGAATACTTCAATCAATGGGTTAAAACTGCCATGTTCCAGGAAATAAAAGAAAAATATCGGCGCACAGTTACCATTAAGCTTTTAAATGAAGAGCACAAAGCAATTATCGTTTGGACCTTATCGAGAGCATGGCCTTCCAAAATTCAATCAACCGATTTAAAAGCCGATGGAAATGAAATCGCCATTGAAACATTAACCTTTGTTCACGAAGGATTGGTAATGACAAAACCCTGATGCATCAACACATCAACAATAAATTGCTATGGCCGAAATCTTATACCAAACGGTTAATTTTCATTTTAAAGTAGATTTCAATTTCGATGCAGAAGATAAAACGGATATACGCTTTCAGTCTGTTACAGGCTTAGATTCAACTCTTGATACCGAGCCTGTGAAAGAGGGCGGTGAAAACCGTTTTGAACATGTGCTTCCTGTTCGCCGCAAGTATGGCCCGCTTACACTAAAACGCGGTTTGCTAAAACCCGCAGATTCTGCCTTAACAAGATGGCTCAAAAAAGCTTTTGATGATGAAGTGGTAGAACCCATTCAAAGTGTAAACATCGCTTTATTAGACGAGCAGCACAACACGCTTATGCATTGGACAATAAATAACGTGTGGCCGCGAAGCTGGAAAATTGGTGAGCTGAATGCAGAGCAGGGCGCTGTTCTTATTGAAACACTTGAATTAAATTACAACAGGTTATTATTCGATAATCCATCTTAATAAAATGCCAATTGAAATTCGTGAATTAGTGATAAAAGCCACCGTTGTTCAGGACGGTGCAAGCGGAGCATCTGCTGCGCCCTCATCAGCCACTAATAATAATGTGTCATCCAGCGAAGAAATCATAAACACTTGTGTTGAGAAAGTTCTTGAAATAATAAAAGATAAAAATGGCAGATAATTCAAAAACACTTTCCAAGCTCATTATCCATTCTTTCCAGAAAAATGATTTTAAGGAAGAAGATAAAGGCAAACTGTTTACTACGCCCATTAATCCTGAATCATTCGTAAAACATTACAAGGTTGAGCTGGATACCACGAGAGGGCATGGGCAATCTAATACCAATCCGCAATACAAATCTTCAGCACCGCAGGAACTAAGAATTGAATTTATACTCGATGGAACAAAAACGCTGGAAGGATATGTTGACGAATATAAAAAAATGGATGTGCATGAGCAATTAGAGAGATTACTGAAATGTGTTTATGATATTGACGGCGAAATACATCGCCCCAGATTTTTAAATGTGCAGTGGGGTTCTGAAATAGATTTTAATTGCGTGCTTCAAAGCTTGGATATCAATCACACATTATTCAATCCGAATGGCTCACCATTACGTGCAAAAATTACCGCTGCATTTATACATTATGTTTCACCGGAAGAGCGTGCCAAAGGCAACCAGCAGCATTCACCCGATTTAACGCATTACAGGAAAACAAAACAGGGCGACCGGCTCGATTTGCTTGCCTATAAAATTTATAATGATTCAAATTACTTTTTACAAGTTGGTAAAGTAAACGGTTTAAGCAGTGTAAGAAACATGAAGCCGGGAACTGAAATTTATTTGCCGCCTCTTGATAAAACTAAAGCCTGATGGAAGACACATTAATTCCCAACACAGTAAAGCATGATGTTGTTACCTATAAAATACTCGTAGATAACAAAGAAGTAAATCCGGCCTACCAGCTTCTTTCGCTTTCTGTTTCTAAAGAAATAAATCGTATACCTGTTGCTAAAATTGTTTTTCGGGATGGGGATGCTGCAAGGCAAACATTTGACCTCAGCAACCAGGATGAATTTATTCCGGGCAAAAAAATTTCAATCAACATTGGCCGTGATGGCGTAAACACGCAGGCTTTCAAAGGAATCATTATTAAGCATTCAATCAAAGTAAAAACAAACGGGCATAGTCAACTTCAAATTGAATGCATGGATGAAGCGGTTAAGATGACTATCGGAAGGCACAGCCATTATTTTGAAAACGTAAAAGACAACCAGATTTTTGATGAGCTGATTTCAAAATACAAATTGAAATCAGACCCTGAAACAACTTCACTTCAGCACAAAGAATTGGTGCAGCATCATCTTTCCGATTGGGATTTTATGCTGCTTCGTGCAGAAGCCAACGGCATGTTAGTAAATGCTGATGATGGAACAATTACAATTTCAAAACCTGCTGTTAAAAAAGAAGTGTTGGAAGTGAGTTATGGTTCATCTATCGTAGAGTTTGAAGCTGAGATGGATGCACGCAATCAATTTAAAAGTGTAAATGCTGAGTCATGGGATTACAGCAACCAGGAATTATTTAAAGCCGATACCTCATCATCATCTTTTGCAGAGCAGGGCAATATTACCGCAAGCGATATGGCAGATGCGCTTAGTCCCGATAAATTTGAAATGCATCATAGCGGTCGCAAATTAGAGCAGGAGCTTCAGGATTGGGTGAATGGAATTATGCTGCGTAGCCGTCTTGCCAAAATAAGAGGTCGTGCAAAATTTACCGGTTCTGCTGCAATAAAACCCGGCGATACAATAAAGCTTTCAGGCTTGGGAAATCGCTTTAACGGCAAAGCTTTTGTAACTGCGGTAAGGCAGGATATTGGAGGCGGAATTTGGGAAACACAAATTCAATTCGGTCTCGATCCTAATCGTTATGCTTTTATTCATAATGATTTGGACGATGCTCCTTCTGCAGGATTAGTTGGCGCCATTCATGGTTTGCAAATAGGAAAAGTGGTGCAATTGCAAAACGATCCTGATGGGCAGCACCGCATTCTGGTTCGCATTCCTGTGATTGATGCAAATGCACAGGGAATATGGACACGTGTTGCAAGCCTCGATGCAGGCAAAGACCGCGGTGCATTTTTTCGTCCCGAAATTGATGATGAAGTAATCGTTGGTTTTATTAATGATGACCCCCGGGATGCAGTGGTGCTCGGAATGTTGCATAGCAGCAACAAGCCTGCGCCCATTACAGCGCAGGATGCAAATGATGAAAAGGGATTTACCACACGCAGCAAAATGCACCTGAGCTTTAACGACAGCACAAAAACAATTGTGATTGATACACCTGCCGGTAACAGCATCAAGATTGATGAGCAGAGCATGAAGATTGAAATTAAAGATCAGAATCAAAATAAAATTACTATGGAGCCAAGCGGAATTAAAATCGAAAGCCAGGCAAATATTGATATTAAGGCAGGCGCAGTGCTTACGTTGGGAGCAGGGGTTTCGCTTGCTATCAGCGGCCCTTCGCTCTCTGTAAAAGCCGATGCGGATGTAAGTATTCAGGGAGCTCTGGCAAAGCTCTCTTCATCGGGTGTTACAGAAATAAGCGGCTCTCTTGTAAAAATTAATTAAGTAAATTTTTTTCTCCCCTTTAGGGGTCGGGGGTTTAATTGAAATTTTTTTATGAACCCAACAATATTTTTTCATAGCATCCCGGTTGCGTCACACAGCGTGTGCTGTATTGCAGATCGCATCAGGATAAATGCCTTTTCTCCCCTTTAGGGGCCGGGGGTTTTCACTATGCCTTCAGCAGCAAGACAAACAGATATGCACACCTGCCCGCTTGCAACGCCTAACCCGCATGTAGGCGGACCGGTAACGGGACCATGCGTTTCAACCGTGCTCATCGGCGGACTGCCTGCAGCCGTGGTTTCTGATATATGCGTGTGCGCCGGCCCGCCGGATGCAATTGTAAAAGGTTCAACAACAGTAATCATCGGCGGAAGATTTGCTGCAAGGCAGGGAGATTTAACTGCTCATGGAGGTGTTGTAGTTGGCGGCTTTCCTACAGTGCAAATAGGTGGTTAAAAAAATAAAAATGTATGAACAATTCATTCAACTCATTTCTTGGCACAGGCTGGAAGTTTCCTCCTGAATTCAATAACGAAACCGGTACGGTAGAAATGGTAAGTGATTTTACTGACATAAAAGAGAGTCTGGATATTTTGCTTTCCACAAGTCTTGGTGAGCGGGTAATGCAGCCCGATTATGGATGCAACCTGAATGATTATATGTTCGAAGCGCTAAGCAGCACTTTAATAGGAACGATAAAGCAGAAAGTAACCAATGCCATTCTCTATTATGAGCCGCGGATTATTGCAGAAAATGTAGATGTAACCGCAGCCGATTCATTTGATTTGTTTGAAGGAAAATTTACGATTACGGTAGAGTATTCAATTCCTCAAACCAATTCAAGATTTAATTATGTGTATGACTATTATCTTAACGAAGCATCAAGACCCGTTTGAAAAATGATTGTATAATTCTTATTAATAGCTGAATAATTTTTATGTACGATTGTGAATGCCTCATCCATCCCTTTCAAAATGACCCCGGCACCAGCCAGAGCCAGCGGGTAATGGATGAGCTTTTATCAGGAGCGGCAAAAATTGATGCCCGTACACTCGCAGACCTGCTTGATTATTTTGTTCAGCTATCACGCCACATTAATTACTATGATTTACAATTAAACGTTAGCGACTGGCAACCTTTTTTTAAAAAAAGTATTCCCTTCACGCTTGCATCGGTTATTAATTACAAGCCCGAACAAATAGAAAGCGACTTCACATTTTACAATTCACTTTTTGAAAAGAAACCTTCATCAACAGGATTGCAATTGCAGGCCTATTTCATTTTTTATCATTTCATAAATAAAATAAATAACTGGTATCTATCAGTAAAAGATAGCGGGCTGCCGATTGAAAGGGATATTGAAATTTTGATTAAAGACAAACTGCAGCAGCCAGTAAAAAGTTTTATTTGCTATACCAATGCAGCGGTAAAATGGTATGGCATAAAGCGAATTGATTTTTTAAAATTGTATGAAAGCAAAGTCTGGAATCTTGACCTGAATGATTTGTATTGTATTGATGAAACATTTAAAAAAGGAACCGGCAGCAAATACAAGCGCCTCAATAATCTATACCAGGATTTCAAAAATATTTATCCTCCTTTTTTCAGTGCGATAAAAAATTTATCTGTAAGCGCAGAAAAAAATTTAGAGCAAAGCCTTCTGCCATTGAAAGATGAATTGCAAAAAAAACATCCGCCGCATCTTGGTTTGCTGTTTGCGTTTTTAAATATGTTTCGCCATTTGCAGGATGATTTGAATGGCTACACACGCAAGCACCTCGACTTTTTTTATAAAGATGTATTGCAGATAAAATCCCGTGAAGCAGTTGCCGATAGAGCTCATGTGCTCTTCGAAATTCAAAAGCAACTTGAAAAATATTTAATCAAAAAAGGAATTCTTGTTAAAGATGGCAAAGACAGCAACAAGCAGGAAATACTTTTTTCTCTGGATGATGAAATCGTTGTAAACAAAACTGAGCTTGCTGATACAAGAACGTTGTTTTTAAATAACCAGATAATTCCTAACCCGGCAAATAATGGAACAAATGTATCACTGCTCGAAGGCATTTACATGGCACCCGATGCGGCAAAAGCAGATGGCGTTGACAAAGACTTTACAACCGATATAAAAAATTTTTATACGGTTGGAAATAAAGAGAGTAAATACCTTTTGCCAGGAACAAATATTTTCAAGCCCTATCCCAATGCTCGTCTTGGATTTATTCTTGCCTCGCAAGTGTTGTATTTGAAAGAGGGGAGAAGAACAATCAATTTCACCCTTGCCTGCCAATTGCAGGACCCTGCCTCAAATGATGGAGATGAATTTGGCCCTGTTTGCGATTCGGAAGACTCTCCAAATTTTTATTCCACAAAAGCTCTTTTTAAAAAAGTTGCGGAAGCTTTCAGGCAATATTATGTATATATCAGCGAGGACTTAATACAGCAAGCAATAAAGAAAGGTATCAGTAACAATACAATTAATTTATTGAGAGATAATTTTCTTGCAGAAGGCACAAAAGATGTTTGTGGAAAAACTGAAAAAATTTATAAGCAGGATGAGGTTGTGTCCTGGGACGATTGGTGGAATAAATATTATAACGTATTTTATGTTGTAAATGCAGATGTATCAGAGAAAGCGGTTATTGATGAGCTTTTTGAAAAGCGCCGTGTATTTAAAATATTATTCAGCGGGGAAAAAGCATGGGTTGAACCAAGCCAGGTAAAAAGATTAAGATTTACGGCATTAACTGAAGACCCTGTTACAAAGAAGAAAACTTTCGCAATTAAATTTAAAGTGGTTATTAAAGCAGATAAGCCGGCAGTTACTTTTTTTGATAAAGAAAAATTAAAAGAAGATTACGATACCACCCTGCCTCTTGTAAAAATTGAATTAGACGATTTAATAAAAATTAAAAGAGGATTTGATCCTCCTGCGGTTGCATGTTGTTTAAGCAGAATGACAGATAATACAAAGCTTCCCATTTCATTTTATTATTTTTTGCGAAATGTAAAAGTTATAGAAGCCACAGATGCAAATGTATCCGGTGAAATATTCGAAACAAAAATTGACGTAAAAGTTTGCGGTCTTAAAAATTTCATTGTACAGAATGATGAAAGCCTGCAGGATGTAAATGCACCGGTTTATCCTTTTGGCACAAGACCTGATATAGCCGATTTTGATGTTGCGAATCCTAACCCTGCTCCGAAAAATTTAGTGGGACCCAATTTTTATATAGGCTCCCAGGAAGTTTTTTGTAAAAAGTGGAACCAGGTATTTATTAATATCAATTGGAAAGATAAACCAACAGATTTTTTTGATTATTATAAAGCATATACTGTAAATACAATCACCTTAAAATTTGGTTTAGATATAAACGAATTCCAGGCTAATATTTCGGTGCTTGAAGATGGAAAGTGGATTTCCGAAAATTCTCATGCTCTGCCAAATCCACCGCCTCTTAATACTGTTCTCAATGCTATTACAAATGGTAACAATAGATTGTTATTTAAAAGCGATGGCGATTCATTTTGTATTCCTCAAAATAATTTTGAACAAATCATACTTATACAAAATGATTTTTTTGGTTTACTAAATCCCCTATTTCGTCTTACATCTGATAAGATTATAAAATTTGATGTGAATAGCAGGAATGGCTTTTTAAAAATTAATTTACAAAACCAGGACTTCTGTCATAAAAATTATGCATTTGTTCTTGCAAGGCAAATGATGGCATTTGGCAAACTCCCCGACCAGCACGTTGAAGGAGCTATTTATTATGACTCAATACCTCCACTTCCAGGAAGCCCTGTTATAATAAGCACCAATGCATTATTAACTGCACTTAATAATTCCGGACCTATTGCAACCCGTGTAAATCTCGATGTTCAGGATATAGATGCTATTGCAGATGGTGCTGCACATAATATTACCTTAGCAGAGTCTGCGACTATCAGAGGCATTTTGCGATTACCCAATACTCCTAATCCGGGTGATCTAAGTTTAAATGTTGGAGCATCAACATTAGATAATACAATAAATAATGATGTAATAACTAAACTTACAAATCTTAAGAAATTTGAAGCTATTATCCCCAACGAGCCGTGGACACCTACCATCAAAGAAATATCTCTCGATTACACCGCCACCGCCATTCTCGAAGACATTGACCTCATACATCTTTATCCTTACGCCGGAACTTATAAGCACGAAGAAATAGAATTACAGCCAACACTCTTTCCAACTTTCTGTGATGAAGGAACTCTGTTTTTGGGTTTGAAAGAATTAGTTCCCGGCAACAATCTTAATATTTTATTTCAGTTAGCTGAAGCTACTTCCGATTCTGAATCAGACAAAGAAGAAGTGCACTGGCATTATCTCGATAACAATGTGTGGAGGCCTTTGCGTAAAGGTTTTGAAGTGCTCGACGATGCTACGGAAAACCTTACTGCATCAGGCATTGTAAAATTTGCTATGCCTGCAAACATGACAAAGGATAATACCGTAATGCCAAAAGATTTGCACTGGATAAAAGCATCCATTGCAAAAAACAGCAAAGCGGTAAGTGAAACAACCGGAATACATCCACAGGCGATTCTTGTAATATTTACGAATGATGAAGCCAACGATAAGCTGCGTTTATCACAGCCATTGTCTGCCCAAAGCATTTCAAAATTAAATGAAGCGGATGCCAATGTAAAGAGTGTACAACAACCTTATGAAACTTATGGTGGTCGCATTCCTGAAATGGAAGGACAATTTTATGTACGTGTAAGTGAATTGCTGCGTCATAAAGGAAGAGCGATTCAGAAATTCGATTATGAGCGCTTAGCCCTCGAAGCCTTTCCGCAATTGTTTAAAGCTAAATGTATCAATCACAGCTTTGCACTCGATGCGCATCTCTATAAAAATGATTTTCCTTATGCAGGCGGCTACGTTATTCTTGCTGTAATTCCGGATTTGTATAAGCTGAAAGCAGGCAATTCATTCGAACCAAAAGTTCCGGTAAGCATCATTGAAAAGATAGATGCTTATGTACGCAAACGCACTTCACCCTTTGTGCGCTTCCGTGCAATGAATCCCCGCTACGAAAAAATTAATTTCTCCCTGCGTGTAAAATTGATGCCAGGAAAAGATGAAAATTATTTCCGTGAAAAATTGAAGCAGGATTTGAAAGAGCTTCTTGCACCGTGGGCGGTTGGAAAATATGATAAGCTCACATTCGGGCAGTGTGTGTATCGCTCAGATATTATTCGCTTTTTGGAAAATACCGACTATGTAGATTTCATTAACGATTTTCAAATGGGCAAAGAAGCAGAAATTCCAAAACCGGAATTTTCAAAAATATGTCCTGATACACCACGCTCCATTTTAATTGCCGGTGAAATTGAAGTGTGCATTGAGCCGCCTGAATGTGAGCAATGGCAGGAATGTTACGATGACAATCAGAATAAAGTTGAATGTTGTACCACACCCTTAATTGCTGTTGCAAACTATTGCGAAGAAAAAAATGAAACGCCCGGATAAATATGGCAGATGAGTTAACAAATAAAACCATTAGTACAACCACTTCCGGTTTCCCTGATTATCTCAATTTTGATAAGCTGCGGAGCGAAGCAATTGCCTATCTCGGAAACCTCTCAGGAAAAATATGGACCGACCATAATGTGCATGACCCCGGCATTACTATTTTAGAAATGCTCATCTATGCAGTACTTGATTTGGGTTATCGCACCAATCTTCCCGCTGTTGATTTGTTTGCAAGAAACCCTGAAGACAAATCAAAAGACAATAACTTTTTTACTCCTGCACAAATTCTCGCTAACAATCCGCTAACCATAACTGATTATAGAAAACTTTTGGTAGATATCGAAGGAGTAAAAAATGCATGGCTCGAAATTGATGAAGATACTTCACCGGATTTTTGTTCTTCAAGAGTTGTGGGTACTTCCGCAAATTATTATGAAGGTTTTTGCGAATGCGATTGGTTAAATGGTCTCTATCATGTGTATGTTCAGCTTGAAAAAGATTTTGATTTAACTGATGAAAAAGCAAAAACAGAATACAATGAAATCCTCTACAAAATAAAATGCGCATTAATGCATCATCGCAATCTCTGCGAAGATTTTATTGATGTAAAAATTTTATGCAGGCTTGATATTGCACTTTGCGCAGATATAGAACTTGAGCCTGATGCAAATGGCGAGGAAGTATATGTAAACATAGCAGAAACACTGCGGGAATTTTTTTCTCCTTCACCCAAATTCTATACGCTTCCCCAGCTTCTTGAAAAAGGAAAATCTGTGGAAGAAATTTTTGTCGGTCGCCCTTATAATTTACAAGAAAGCTATGGTTTTGTTGACACGGAAGAGTTTGAGCAAATCAAGCTGCGAAGAGAAATTCATTTTTCTGATGTGTATCATGCACTGCTTGATGTTGAAGGTGTAAAAAATGTTCGTCGCTTTGCCTGGAAAGAATGCGATGCGCTAACTTGGGAAACTACAAGATGGAAATTTATTCTTCATGAAAATCATATACCTGAATTCAATCCCAAATGCTCATCCTTTACGTTTTCGAAATACGGTTTAGCTGTGCAGGTGAATCAGAAAAAGTATGAATCATTTCTGGAAATGAATTTTTCTTCTAATGGAAAAATTTTGTACAAGCAGCCCTCACCAAATCTTGATGCAGAAATACCAAAAGGAATCTACCGCAGTGATCTTGCCGATTATTATTCCATACAAAACGAGTTTCCGCATGTATATGGAATTGGTGAAGGTGATTTGGCAACTGATGTTTCCGATGAACGAAAGGCAAAGGCATTGCAGTTACAGGGATTTCTTTTGTTTTTTGATCAATTGCTCGCAAATTATTTATCGCAGTTAAAAAATATACGTTCGCTCTTTGCATTATCTTCTTCTGAAAATGAAACGGATAATCATACATATTTTATCAGCCAGCTTACTACTGTTCCGCAATTGCAAAAACTGCTTCGCTTTAAAACAGATGCAAACAGCACAGGCACATTGGGCAGTGAGGGCAGCATTCTTGCTTACCCGACAGATAGAGAAAAATTTCAGCTACTGATTGATAGCGGGAAAATAAAAAATACTGATCTTGAAAGCAGATGCAATGAAGACGATTTCCCGGAATATAAATTTTGTTTTGCTGCTGTCCGTGACCAGGCTGTTACGCAGCTTAGAGAAGATTTATTATATGGCGAATATGAACCCGTAATTGAATCGAATAGAGATGAATGTTTTTTCTTTTATCTTTTTACTTCATCAACCGATTTTGTTTTAATAAGTAAACGATATTACAAGAGTGAGCAGGAAGCTCTGAATGCCGCGGCTTCTGTAAAATACACTGCGAGTTTTTCTGAAAACTACAGAAGGTTCATCACTACCGATTGTGAAAACCATACTCAGCTTTTTTCTTTCGATATTGAATTAACTCTCGATACTTATGCAGGATACCTTCAATTAATTGCAGAAGATAAGAATCTTTATCTCACACGCAGACAGGATTTTCTCAACCACCTTCTTTCACGCTTTGCCGAACAGTTCACCGATTATGCTCTTCTTACGGCTAATTTTTTAACAACAGAAGAGTTGCAAAAATCACAGATAAAAGCCGAAGAAAAATTTCTTACCAATTACGCTGATTTAAGCAGCAACCGCGGCAGAGCTTATAACTATTTGTACAACGGATGGAAAAACGATAATGTTTCCGGTTTTGAAAAACGCTTTAAAGCATTAGCCGGTATTGAAGATTGGAGAAAACATTATCTGTGCAATTTCGTGGTTGAGGAAATTGACAAACAGTATCAGCCTGAAATTGAAATTGCTCACGAAACAAAGCTTACACTGCAAACACCTTTGAATAAAGCCGATACGCTTTCATCAGTTAATTCAGTTTTAAGCAAATTAAATAGCGATGCCTTTTTTGAGATGACTTTTTTAGAGCATGAAAATGCGTGGCAACTATTCACCCGGGACCAATTCAACAACAAATACATTTACAGCGAACGGTTACAAACAAAGGAGGAAGCTGAATTGCGGCGGGATGTTTTACAAAATATATTTTCTCATACACCTGACAAACAGCGACATGTTTTTGTTTCTCATTATATTTTTAAAGTTGAATTTACAGACTATACAGGACAGGTTCTTGCAGAATATACGGGTCACGATAAAAAGGAATTAACTGATAAAGCAAAAGCTGAAGCAAAATGTACTGAACTATCTCCCGGAATAAATTCAAACCTTAATGATATAAAAGTTTTTAAATGGGAAAATGAAAAGATAAATTTTGGGAGCTTAATTCCTCTCGAAGCAAAAAATCCTCCCTTTGTTTTTATAAATGAAAAAGCATTCGAATTTTATTCCATTGAAGATGTAAACTTAATCGAAGACATAAAATATACATACAAGTTTCGCGACGTTAATAAAAAGCTGCTTTTTCAATCGCTTGCAAAATACAATACCGAAGCACAGTCCAGACAAGCGTTTGAAATAATCCTGCCGCTTCTTACACTACAATCCTCGTATTATATTGAAAAGAATGATAAAGCAGGGTGTAGTATTTTCGTAAAATCAGATGATGCTAATGTTGCCGTTTACTTTGGGTCTTTTGCTTCGGAAAGCGAGGCAAAGAACAAGATAAGCGAAATCATTAAAGAAGTCAGCATTTACACATACACGCTGTATGTATCTGAGCCTATACCTGACCAGTGGAAATTTAAATTTTGGCTCACGAATCCTGACAATAAGAAAATAGAATTCGAATCTAAGGGAATTTATCCCGAAGAAGAACTTGCAGTAAACGCAGCTAAAAAATTCTATGGAGATATTCCTAATCTGCAACTAAAAATTTCGAAGAATGAATTATTGATAGAGTCACCTGCAGAAAAAATTAAAGGTGTTTGGAAAGGCAATACAGAAGACGTGAACGAAATTAATTCCGCAAAAAAAGAAGCTGATGCGATTTTAAAATTTCACAAGACTCTATTTAATGAAACAAATAATATAACAGAAAAACAATTTGATGCAAGATTAAAAAGCTGGCAGGTAAATAAAACAGAAAACTATATATACAAGCTTGTTGATAAAGATAACCTGATTGCGTATCATACTTCAAAAGCAAAAATACTTTCTGATGCTGACGCAAGAACCATAAGAGACAGGCTTTTTCACAAGGCTTATGAATTCATTGATATTAACACAGGCGGCAACGATATAGTTTGCTGTTATGAGGATGACAAAACAAAAATGCGCTGGTATCATTATCAAATAAAATGTACCAACAGGTTTTATACACAGGGAAGGCTTGCAGGAAAGGAATTGGTGCTTTTCCAAAGTACGAAAGGCTACACATCAAAAGAAGAGGCGCAAAAAGCTTTCAGTGAAAATTATTTTACCGTTTTAAAACAGGCGCATCTTGCCGGTAATTATGGAGATAATAAATTCATCAGCATGAAAGAATTCGTAATACATGTTGATGATAATTGCTTTAAAACTGAAACCATAGTTTTTGTGCCAAAGGAAACCGCGGATGAATTTGGCGGCTATGAAGTGCAAAACGCAATTATACCGCTGGTAAAAAGCTATCCCATAAAATATATTGCGAAAGACAAGTATAAGTTCTCTCTTTATAACACTGCGATTGATTATTACGATTGGCGAAGCATGGTATCTTACAAAACTTCGCAGGAAGCCATGAAACAGTTTCAATTTTTTCTGGTGCTCCTGAAATATTCCGGTAATTTTTATATTGAAGAAGATAAAACAGACTGCAGGTTCCATATTTATATTCGTGAAGTGCTTGCTGAAAGCATTCATGGCTTTGAGACTTGCGCAGAGGCATGGGGAAAGAATGGGATAGAAAAATTTATTTGCGGTTCACAAACCGAAAAAGGTTTTCATAATTATTTTAACAGGAAAAATTGCAGCCATAGTTTTTTTGTGGCATGTGGCAACACAGGTCTCATTCACCCTTGCTTTTACGAAACACCCGAAAGGCGTGATGATATTTTAAACAAGTTGTACCAAGCCTCTTCATTCAATTTTTTTGACCTTCTGCAGGTTGATGCCAATAATGATTTACTTCTGCTTAACCTCAATAAAAAACCGATTGCTAAAATTTATTTTGAAAGAAGGTCTGAGAATTATCCCGATTTATACTGTGAGAGGCTCATTGAATTTTTTGAATCGGTTTACATTGATGAAAATTATATTCAGGAAGAAAACAGTTTTTATCTGATTAATTCAGGCAAAGAAAAAATTGCAGAGCCTGTATTCCCTGGCATTACATTGGCAGAATGGAAACAGCAGCTATTAGAAATCGCCTGTTATTTTCCAATCTACAGGAAAGAAGTTGATATTAGTGACAGATATCAGCGTTTGTGTAATTTTTATATTCGGATAAAGCTGCCCGCATTTGATTCCTGTGAAGATGATATGGCAGAAAATATTTCCGGCTGTGAGAGTAAAGAAGAAGAGTGTGAGCCTGGTTGTTACTTGGCTTGGAAAACGGAGTGTTGCTTTGATTCATGCTGTGAAGCTTTACAATTTTATATAAGCTCTTTAATACTGATTCGCAACTATGATAATTATAAGCCTGTGTATGAATGTAACTGCGGCTATTATGGAATTGAATTGCACACTGAAGAAATTATAAAAGACCGCGTTAGACTTTTAGCATTTTTTGCTGCGGCTCCAAATATAGAGCAATGGATTTGCAGAGATTTTCGAAATGCTGAGTATGGCAACAATGCTAATATTCGAAACGAAAAAATAAATCAATGTCTTAATGAAATCGTTGCTCTTAACCCGCAGCAATATACAAATGAGGTGATGGCTTGCGAAGCCGTTGAGCGTGCAAAAAAATTAATCAACAGCGAAGGGCTGCATTTGGTTGAGCATATTTTACTTCGCCCCCACTGCAAAAATTCTGATGACGAGTATGAAGAATGTAATTGCGATGCACTGCCGCGACCTTGTATTGAACAGGATAAGATTTGTCATTTTGAATGGAAGCCCGGCGGCGAACCAGACCCTTGCGAAGAAGATAAAACAATATGCTTTACTCCCGGCTGCGACCCTTATTCTTTTGTTGCGACCCTTGCTTTACCCGCATGGCCACTGCGTTTTCGCAGCAAAGAAAATCGTGCAGTAATTGAAAAATTATTACAAAAAGAAGCGCCTGCTCATGTTCTTTTGCGCATCTTGTGGCTTAATCCCCGCGACTTTTGCTGCTTTGAATATTATTTTAAAATCTGGAATCAGTGGCTGGCAAAAAAATTATGTAGTAGTTATGATAATTGCAATTTCCTTGAATTCCTGTTTAAGAAAAGTTTTGGAGAGCTTTCAGATTGCGAAGATTGCCAGCCTTGTTCCTGTGATATTGATGAGCCTGTTTCCTGCTTTGAAAACGAAAAAGAACCGTGTAAAGATTTTAATTTATTGTCAACCTTAAATAATCTTTTCTGCTGGAATGTTTACAGAGATAATTATGAATTTACAAATTGCGAACCTTGCACATGCAAAGAAGAACTTATTGAAACGGGGAATGATATTGAGGTGTTGAATAAAAACATCGCCGCAAAAAGAACTATTAAAAAATCAACAGCATCTTTATTGAAGGATGTTAAACTTAAAGCAAAGCCGGGTATCGCACAACCTCCGCAACTTGTTGCACCTGCACCGCGTGAAAAATCCAGGCACATACAAGCCCGGTCTTACTCTTATAGCGAAAACGTAAAAAAAATTACGGAAGCAAATCCTGAAAATAAAGTGGCTGAAAAAGCACAACGATTTCTTGCTGATACAAATCCTGACCCCAAACGCTATGATGATTTGGTAAATCAAATCCTGAAAGACAAGCCAGACAAATCAAAAAAAATTAAAGCGATTACATTAAAACAAAAACAGGTGCTTATACAAAACATTACCTGGCAATATCTCGACAGGGTTTGCTTTTATAATAAAGAAATGGATAGAATAACTGAACATGAGTTTTTATTTAACCATTTGCGAAAAAATAAGATTGATATGAAGGCATTGTTCGAAGGATGGAAAAGTAAAGAAGTAAAAGAACTTGAACCGGACGCAGATATAAATGAAATAAAAAGAGTTTTGACCTA
Organism: Chitinophagales bacterium; assembly: GCA_038206235.1. Classification (GTDB taxonomy): domain Bacteria; phylum Bacteroidota; class Bacteroidia; order Chitinophagales; family Chitinophagaceae; genus JBBRBB01. Next base: position 66,181 of record JBBRBB010000009.1, on the reverse strand, counting down.
AGATAAAAAAAACTGATGCAGCACATTATAAAAAAACAGGTCATCAATTTAATGCTTAATAAAAAAATGGATGCTTTCAGCATACAGCATTTGGTGAGCGAACATTATTGGCGTGAGATTGTTCCTGTGTTGCAAAAGGCTTTTGATGCGGCATCTTCTGAGGATGAAATAATTCAGTTAGATAAATTAGAAATTGACCTCGGAATTATTAACCTTAAAGACATTGAAAAAGGAAGATGGGAAGAAAATGTTTTCAAAAAAATTTCTGAACAATTGAGTATTGCAGCAACTCATATTTCTCCTGCAGAAAAGATAACAAAACAATCAGCTTCTTTAAGTATTGCAGAGCAGTGGATGTTTTATATGCAGCATGGCTATCTCCCCTGGAGCGTGTTAAAGATTGATGCAAATTGGTACCAAAAAGCGCTTGAGGCATTTGCAGGTGATTCGGCAACGATTAGCAAACTGCGCTATCTCATTCAAAAAGATATTAATGCAGTTAAGCGAATTATTTTTCAGCACCCGGAAAGTTTTCTAAAAGCGCTTATTGAAACCCTTACTGCTGAAAAGCAGGACATGTTATCAAAGATTATTGATGAAATAGCAGAGGTTGTTTCATTTCTAAACCAGGGCAGCAGGAATATTACTTCGGTTGAGAAAAAACAATTAAAGCAAATATTATGGCAGCAGGTTTTGCAGTTTGCCGCTTCAGAAGAAAAAGATTTAAACGCTGAAAAGCTTGCCACCATTCTTTTACAAAATCAAATTAAGGAGCAGGAATCAATTCAAAAATTACCGCGAAATTTTTTATTTAAAAAGAGAGTAACTGCTGCTGTTCTAAAACAATTGAAAGAAGCACCGGAACATGCAGAAAAGAAAAAGCGGGAAGATAAAATAGTAAGGGACGATGAAAGTGAAATTGACAAAACAATAAGGGTTGATGAAGAGGGCATTTTTGTACAACATGCGGGGCTTGTGCTGCTGCATCCTTTCTTAAATAGGTTCTTTACAAATCTTCAATTAATAAAAGAGGAAAATTTTGCTGATGCTCAGTCTCATCAAAGAGCATTGCACCTGCTGCATTACCTGGCAACGGAAAACACAGCGCCGGAAGAGCATGAGTTAGTAATTGCAAAAATATTATGCAACTATCCGCTTGAAGAACCTGTTGATGGCAGTATTGAATTGATGGCGAATGAACTTGGTGAAGCAAACGATTTACTTATAGAAACGATACAGCAGTGGGAAATATTAAAAGGCACATCTGTTGCCGGGCTTCGTGAAGGATTTCTGCAGCGCAGTGGAAAGCTTTACACAAAGAATTACAATCTGCACCTGCAGGTAGAATCAAATTCAATTGATGTGTTACTCGATCACCTGCCCTGGAATGTAAGCCTGGTTAAGCTTCCCTGGATGAAAGATATTTTAAGAGTGGAATGGAGATAGATTCTATCTATGATTTGAAAAAAGTCAGAAAGAATAATTAAACGAGATAAATAAAAAAATCTAACAGATTTTTTTAAATGAAATCCTATCAATCTAAAAATATTACACCCTCTAATTCTAATCATCTTTCTTTCTTACAAAAAGAAAACAGCAAAACTTTTTTTGCAAAAAACAACAAGCCATTCTTTAATGCGTTACCGGTTCAAGCAAAATTAACCGTTAACCAACCAAACGATCCCGATAGCTATCGGGATGAGCAGGAAGCCGATGCAATGGCTAATAAAGTGGTGCAAGGTTTTGGCAATTCATCTTTTTCAAATTCAGAAAATAATTCTGCTCCGTTTTTTAATAAACCCAATCATTCATTACAACGCAAATGTGCAGAATGCGAAGAAGAAGAAAAGCTGCAAAAGAAAACAGAAACAACATCATCGCAAACAGCTTCAGCTTCTGTTGCAGGCAATCTAAACTCTTCTAAAGGTTCGGGCAATCCTTTGCCCCATAATGCACGCACAAAAATGGAATCTTCCTTTGGAACCGACTTCTCTCATGTACGCATACATAACGACAATGCTGCGGTGCAGATGAGCAAAGATTTACATGCGCAGGCATTCACGCATGGCAGTGATATTTATTTCAACTCAGGCAAGTATGATACAAACAAAAAAGAGGGGCAGCAATTGTTAGCGCATGAATTAACGCATGTGATACAACAAAAAAATGGAAGCCGCATTCAAAAGCAGGATGAATCAACATCTGAATCAACAAACCAGGAAGTTCCTTCACAAACAAGTGAATCTGTAACGCCTACCGAAGAACCATCTACTACTTTATCAGACTCATCAAATCAACAAGGACAATTCATAGTAGACGATTCTGAAATTGCTTCTGAAATGCAGATGAACAAATCAGAGTTTATTCAACGCCTGAATTCAGAAGTATGCAGCACAGTAGATGAGGCGCTTGCAGGAACACCTTTTTCATCAAACAATTGTCCTTATATACGTGCAGCATTTGCACGCCACCAGGGAAGTTCACCCGCTCAAATTGAACAGTTGTTGCAGCGCTATGAACCTGCAACACGTTCAGCACAAAGCGCTGATGATATAATTTCAATTGTGAAGGTTCGTGTGCAGAATGCAGTTACGCAATGGAAAAAAACCGGTGACCTTTCCAGTGTGCCTGCAGATATTGCCGCTCAAATTCCCGGAAGCCTGCGGGCAGCTTCGGGTTTATTTCAAACTGTAAGTTCAGCAGGCAGCCTGCTTTTCAAAGCAGAATCAGGAGGTGCTCAGGCAACACAATCACCGGCTTCGGTAATGCAAAGTCTTGGAACAGGAAGCACACTGAATGGAAGCACACGCAGCAAAATGGAATCTGCTTTCGGAACAAATTTTTCTAACGTGCAAATTCATACCGACAGCCATGCCGCAAATCTTTCAGGCTCTATGAATGCACGGGCTTTTAGTGTAGGTAATCATATTGCATTTGCAAGTGGCGAGCATAAGCCCGGAACATTAATAGGAGATGCTTTGATGGCTCATGAGTTGGCGCATGTAGTGCAGCAGCAACAGGGAAATGCAAATGAAATGCAATCAAAAGATGGAGCAGGTTACGGACAATTAGAAGAAGACGCAGATGTTACGGCAGTGAATGCTGTAATGTCAATGCGGGGAATTAAAGGTGGCATTAAAGACATCGGCAAGCAACTAATGCCGCGATTGAAGTCGGGGCTGCAACTGCAGCGTTGTTGCACACCATCAGGTCAACAAACCACGGTCAGGTATCGTCTTCAGAATCAGTTTTTTCCAGGCGCCGGTATCTACTGTACTTGTACCCCTATTACAGGTGCTTGTGCAGAAAAAAACAAGCTGACAGTGCAAAATAATCCTGGCGTAACTGTAAGCCCTCCCGGAAGGGAAGTAGTTTATAATTCCTGTTGCAACGAAGTAAGCGGCAATTTTCTAAACGTGAATCCGTGTCCCGATGCAACAAATACTTGTCAATAAACATACTCCTTTTTTGTTTTTTTTATGTTTCAATAGAATTCTATAAAAGATGAAATCAGCTCACCAAAAAAATAATTCAGCAACCGCCGTTAATCGTTCTCCGTTCATGCAAAAGGGAAATGGAAATTATTTTTTTGGAAAAAAGAGTTCACCATTTTTCAATAAGCCTGCTATACAAACAAAGCTTACCGTCAATAAGCCTAATGACATCTATGAACAGGAAGCAGATGCTATGGCTGATAAAGTAGTGCAGAGATTTAGTGAATATTCTTTTGCAAATGCTGAAAATAATTCAACTCCGTTTTTCAACAAGCCTAATTCTTATGTGCAGCGTAAATGTGCAGGCTGTGAGCAGGAAGAAAAGCTGCAGAAAAAAGAGGAGGGAGGAGAAGGAGAGTTATTAAAAAACAAGTTGCAAAAGAAACCCATTTTTGAAACCAATCCTCAGCCACCGGACGACTCCCTCTCCTTTGTCCAAAGGACTCCTTTTGGAGGAGAGGGCCGGGGCGAGGTGTTACAACGCAAATGCGCAGAGTGTGAAGAAGAAGAAAAATTACAAACAAAAACAGAAACAACATCATCTCAAACAGCTTCTTCTTCTGTCGTAGGAAATTTAAACTCTTCCAAAAGTTCTGGAAATCCTTTGCCGCATGACACACGCACAAAAATGGAATCTTCTTTCGGCGCAGATATTTCTCATGTACGCATACATAACGATAACGCAGCAGTACAAATGAGCAAAGACTTGCACGCACAGGCTTTCACGCATGGCAGCGATATTTATTTTAATTCAGGAAAGTATGATGCAAACAACAAAGAGGGACAGCATTTGCTTGCGCATGAGTTAACGCATGTGGTACAGCAGAATGGAGAAAGTAATATTCAAAAGCAGCCAGAACAAACTACCGATAGCGTGGATGCAACAGAAGGTCAAGGACAGTTTTTAGTAGAAGATTCTGCAACTCCTTCTGAAATTCAGATGCGCAAATCTGATTTTCTGCAACGTCTTAATTCGGAAGTTTGCCAAACAGTGGATGAAGCTTTACAGTCCACAGGTTTATCATCAGACAATTGTCCATACATAAGAGAAGTATTTGCACGCTATCAAAACAGTACACCTGCCGAAATGGAGCAGGTATTGCAGCGATATGAACCTTCAACCCGTTTTGCCCAAAGCGCTGATGATTTAATTGAAATTATTAAAGTACATGTTTTTGCGGCCGCTATTCAATGGGCAAAAACCGGTGAGCTTTTTGGAATACCTGAAAGTATTGCAGGGCTAATATCATCAGGCATTTCAAGTGTTACCAGTGTGGTTAACAATGTAACAAATGCTATAAGCAGTGTAGCATCAAGTGTAAGCAGCGCGGTTTCAAGCATTGGAGACTTATTTTTCAAAGCAAAACCCGGTGGAAGCAAAGCAACTCAATCTCCTTTGGCTGTAATGCAAAGCCTTGGCAAAGGAAGTCCGATGAACAGCAGCACAAGAGGAAGAATGGAATCTGCTTTCGGAACTAATTTTTCTGATGTGCAAATACATACTGATAGTAAGGCTGCTCATCTTTCAAACAATATGAATGCACGGGCTTTTACAGTTGGAAAACATATTGCATTTGGAAGCGGTGAACACAAACCAGGTACATTGATGGGAGATGCTTTGATGGCTCATGAGTTAGCACATGTGGAGCAACAAAAAGAAAACAGTTCTGCAATTTTTCCAAAAATTAAAAATTCTTCTGCAGATAACCGGTTTGAAAATGATGCAGACAACAGCACGTATGATTTTTTGATGAACGAAACTTTACAAGGCGGTCAAAAAAAATCTATCAAACCAAAAATGAAATCGGGTTTAAGTATTCACAGTTGTAAAAGCGACAGCGGAGGCACTCCCTGTTCTGTTACAGAAGCTCAAACGATTACAACTGCAAAACAAACTGCCAGTGGATGGGTAACTACTGCACTTGGCAAATTGAGAACTTCGCCTGTGCCTGCAGATGTATTAGCCGCTTTACAAAAAAATTTCGGTGCCACGGATGGCGTTGCAGCAAACCTTCCTGCAATTATTACCAAAATCACTACAGCAAATACTGAGATGACAACGGTTCCTATTGCCTGCGCCGGTACTGAAGATTCAACTTGCTCCAACGCTCCATGTGGTTATACACCCGGCGCTGGAGCTCATCGTTATGTGATATGCAGAAATGCAACTTTGCAACCCGCATCCGACCCTATTTACCAGGCAGGATGCACTCTCCATGAAGCGTTTCATTCTGCGTTTTCCGATTTTTCAGGGGATTCATATTCCGGCTGGGGCGGGCATTCGGGCAGCACTCCGGGTTATCCCGGTGCAAATCCTTTAACGAATGCAGACTCTTATGCTTCAATGGTGATAGACCTTAGATGATAAACATAAACCTAACAGGTTTTTAATCTCAGGGTAATGGTTGCATCAACAATAAACCTGTGAGGTTTGCATCGTTCTTTTTATAACCCTCACAGGTTTTAAATATCTGGGTAATGGTTGCATCAACAATAAACCTGTGAGGTTTGACCTCGTTCTTTTGACCTTGTTCTTTTTTATAACCCTCATAGGTTTTAAATATCAGGGTAATGGTTACATTAGCAATAAACCTGTGAGGTTTGACATGAAAACAGAATAGAAGAAAATGAAATCTTATCAATCTAAAAATAGTACATCAACTAATTTTAATCACCTTTCTTTCTTCCAAAAAGAAAATAGCAAAACTTTTTTTGCAAAAAACAACAAACCTTTCTTTAATGCATTACCAATACAGGCGAAATTAACGGTTAACCAACCCAACGATATTTTCGAGCAGGAAGCCGATGCAATGGCTAATAAAGCAGTACAGGGATTCAACAATTCATCTTTTTCAAATTCAGAAAATAATTCCATTGATTTTTTTAATAAATCCAATCGTTCGATACAACGAAAATGTGCAGCATGTGAAGAAGAAGAAAAACTTCTCCGCAAGGAGTCCTTCTCCGCAAGGAGTCCTTCGGACGGACAAACAAAAACAGAAACAGCATTACCCCAAACAGTTTCATCTTCTATTGCAGGCAATCTAAACTCTTCCAACAGTTCCGGCAATCCTTTGCAACACAACACACGTAAGCAAATGGAATCATCTTTCGGTGCAGATTTTTCCCATGTACGCATACATAATGATAACACTGCTGCGCAAATGAGTAAAGATTTAAACGCACAGGCGTTTACGCATGGCAGTGATATTTATTTTAATTCAGGGAAGTATGATGCAAACAACAAAGAGGGGCAGCATTTGCTGGCGCATGAGTTAACGCATGTGGTGCAGCAGGGTGCCCAGGGAAATAATTATGTACAGCGATATTCTTTTTCACCCTGCAAAGACAAAGCCGATGCAGAAAAAGAGAGTCAAATAAAACAAGCAATGGATAATACAGATGTTTTATTTCAGCGTGCCATACGTTCTGTTCAAAGCATTTTAATAAATGGTGAAAAGGAAACAAACAAATTCGCAGTTCAGGCTGTTAAAGCTTTCTTCCATTGTCCTGCACCTGCAGATATGCAATTAATTTTAAGCAACCTCAAAAATTTATTTGCGCATTTCAAAGGCATTGAAACAGTAGCGCTTCTTTGCGATGATTTCAAAAACAACATTGAAGCTGAATATGATGATATTTTAAATACACTTTTTATTCGTCCCGATTTTTTTAATTTAAGTGCCGGTGAAAAGGTTGACACTATTCTCTTCAGAATTATTTGGCCTTTATATATGGATACAACATTTGTAGTGGGTAAAGATTTTACTGATTTCTCCTTTACAGGTGACCAAATGGTCAGGAATGCCTATTCAATGGAATACTTTACAGGCTTTTTTAAAAGCCCTCACGACTTATCAGGTATATTTGGACAGGCGCCTTGCTGGGCTTCTGAAACAAAACCTTCTGAAACAAATTTGAATTATACAAACACGGGAATATATGTGATAGTGCCGAAAATAGTAACTGATAAAACGCATTTAAAAATTGCTGCAGGATTTGAGACCGCCCATAAAGGCGATATTGTAGGAGAGCTGCTCAGTGACCGTTTCGGAAGATTTATTTTTTATAAAGACCAAAGAATTTATGTAGATAAGAATAATGATGTGATATTTCCTTATTAGTATTAATATAAACCTCACAGGTTTTAAATATCAGGGTAATGGTTACATTAGCAATAAACCTGTTAGCGGTTATTTATTGGGACAATTACCATAATTTAATATATGGACTATTTAGACAAAATTATCGGCGAGATTGAAACACATTCCATTGAAGGAATAAAAGAATGTTTTGAAAATGGAATTAGTCCTAATGCTTATTTTAAAAATGAGCCGCTTATTTATGAATTAACAAGCGAATACTTGAGAAGTTTCAAATTTAAGGATTGTGTAAAAACATTTGTGGATTATGGTTTGATTTTCGACGACAAAGTGTTGCTATCAGTTTTGTTAGACGATGCTCAATCCCTTGCCTATCAATTAAGAGACAGTCCTGAAGCGGTTGACAGACGATATACGCTTCGTTGCGCTTTCACACCTTTATATGAAGCAACATTACTCCATATTTGTGCTGAATTCAACCACGTTTCCTGTGCCGAAGTTCTTGTTAAGCACCGAGCCGACACAAATGCCAAAGCAGGTATTGACGCGAATGGTTTTGGAGGACAAACGCCGATTTTCCATACGGTAAACCAAATTTTAAATCATTCCATTGACATGCTGAATTATTTTTTATCTAACTCAGTTGACTTGGAGATAACTGTTGTTGGATTTATTTGGGGTAAAGGTTATGAATGGGAAACACTAATTCCTTCCGTAAACCCAATAAGCTATGCTATGATGGGACTTCTTCCCCAAATGCACAGAGATGAAATTACAATTTCAAAGGTTGTATCGTTATTACTTAAAGCCGCTTATGGAATTAACTATACTTCATCAAATGTTCCTAACAAGTATTTAAAACATTAGTATATAAAGACAAAACAACCGCTAACAATAGGTTTGGCATCCTTGAAATAATAAAGAATACATGCTATCACCAGGCTTACATATAAAATTGTTTTCAAAAAATATTCATTCATTCCATTTCTTTGGAGTGCTTGGATATATCACAGGCGTTTTGCTTGGAGTGTGCTTATGCTTTTTTTTGCATCTTGAAATAAATGTAATTCTGTTAATGAGCTTAGTGGGTGCAGCCACTTTTTTTCTGTTAGCTATTGTTGCAAAAATAATTACAGGTGAAGAAACAATTGTTTACTATCATCACGAAATTGCTATCCTTATTTTCTGTTCCATTACTTTGAAGATTTTGCATTATCCTGTTTTACCTTATATAGATATTACACTTTTAGGAATAGGAACTTTCCTTGCCTTTGGCAGAATTGGCTGTTTCAATGTTGGCTGCTGTCATGGTCGTCCGGGTAAATTCGGGTATCAATATGGAGAGCCTCATGTGGCTGATGGCTTCACATGGTATTACAGAGATATTATTATGCTGCCTGTTCAGTTGATTGAATCTGCTTTTGTTTTTTGTATTGTTATAACAGGCTCATTTTTGTTGTTTAAAAATGCTACACCGGGAACTGTTTTAATTCTTTACACAGTTGTATATGGAGCTTTCCGTTTTACAATAGAATTTTTCAGAGGTGATTCTGAAAGGGCTTACTGGAAAGGATTATCAGAGGCGCAATGGACTACACTGTTATTAGTTGCTGTTAGTTTAGCATTGAGCTTAGCAGGCTACTTGCCTTTTTATCACTGGCATTGGATAATTTTTTTATTGCTTGCAACAGTGTCGTTTTATGTTATGCTTGCGTGGAGAAAAACCAATGAGTACCGGTTGCTTCATCCAAAGCATATAATGGAAATTGCCACCGGTCTGCAACACATGAGGTTGCATGAAAACAGTTTGCTGGATGATGAAAATGCTCCTATAAATATTTACACAACTACTGAAGGATTAACTATTTCTTCGGGACATTATCACACAAAAAATGAAGGGGCACAGCATTATACATTATCGGGCAATTCAAATCTTAAATTAGATAAGCATGCAGTAAATAAGATTGGAAAGATCATTGGACTGATTAAAAAACATAAATCAAAATTTGAAACGATTGAAAAAGAAAACGGAATTTATCATTTGATTTTTTATGAAGAATCGTATAAAGAAAAATCATTGCTTGAAACAATGGCATGAACTAAAAACTTTATAGTGCATTACTTCTTTCGAGGAAATTTGAAGAATGAAATTCAGCTATTGAAATAAATTTTTAAACGATACTCATGCCTCTTATATCAATCGCCATACAGAAAGGAGGTTCTGGCAAAACTACCACAGCCGTTAATCTTGGTTCAGCACTGCAGCTTTCAGGAAAGAATGTGTTGCTGATAGATGCTGATCCGCAGGCCAATCTTTCGCAATCATTAGGCATTCCTGATGAGCCTGAATTCAATCTTTATACCGAAATAAAAAAAGAAATAACAGGGCAGGGCAGCGATATTAAAAAAGCGATTATTGAAATAAAACCGGGACTTAGCATGGTGCCCTCTTCTATTGAACTGGCAGTGGCAGAAATAGAACTCGTAAGCATGTATGGGCGTGAACAGGTGCTAAGCTGGATGCTTCAGCCCGTTGCGGATGAGTATGATTTTATTTTTATTGACTGCCCTCATGCAATCGGTATGCTCACTGTAAATGCACTTGTTGCAAGCGAATATGTATTAATACCTTTACAGGGAGAATTTTTGCCGCTAAAAGGTGTGTATAGTTTTCTGAAGCAATTTGACATTATTAAAAAGAAGCTGAATCCAAAAATAAATCTGTTAGGATTTATTCTTACCAAATTTGATGAGCGAAAAAAAATGAACCGGCAAGTGCAGCAGCAATTGGAAACTGAATTCGAAAACAAAGTATTTCAAACGCATATTCGTACAAACATACAATTAGCAAAAGCACAGGAAGTAGGAACGGATATTTTTTCATTCGATAAAAATTCACATGCTGCCGCAGATTATAAACAGCTTGCAGAAGAGCTGATACAAAAGCTGCATGATTAAAATTAGAGCGGACTAAAACTCAAAGAAAAAGGGTTTGAGTTATACTTGAGAATTTACAATTTGTTTTATGTCGTATTGTTCAAGAGTATATCGTCATCGCAATACACATGTTAATGATGAGACAGTAAAGGAACCATTCTTTATCAAACAGCATGATGTAAATAAATCAATTCAAAAAGCTCCTTTCTTTCAGGCAAAGCTTACTGTGAATGAGCCGGGAGACCATTACGAACGTGAAGCAGATTCCGTAGCAAATGCTGTGGTTAATAATTCACATCAAACTTCTGCAATACCGCGAAAAAAGATTAGCGGCATACCACAAATGAGCGCAATGGATGAAAAAGAAAAGCTGAAGGGAATTCAGAAAATGGATGAGCGAAAAAAGGAGGAAGAAGATAAAAAAAAAATTACACCGGTGCAAACAAAGCATGAGGCAACAGCAACAACATCATCACCGCAAGTTTCTTCGCAAATAGAACAATCATCTGGCAAAGGAAGCGTGTTGCCGCAAAATACTTTGCATGAAATGAGCGCATCCTTCGGCGTTGATTTCAGTAATGTGCGTGTGCACAACGATAGTGAAGCTGCAGCAATGAGCAAAGACTTGCAGGCACAGGCATTCACGCATGGCAATGATATTTATTTTGATGAAGGAAAATATAATCCCCAAAATTCCGAAGGAAAATTTTTGCTTGCACATGAATTAACGCATGTGGTGCAGCAAAACCAGGGAATTGAAAAACCCGGTAATATTCAAAGAACAATTGGCGATGCAAATGACCTCTCTTCCCCGCGCTTTAAAGGTGATGTAGATTTGGAAGCCTGTTTTGATGGTGAAAAAATTATAAAGTCTGGTAATAGGGGCGAAGCGGTAAGAAAGATTCAGCAGGCTCTGATTGATGCCGGATTTCCATTACCTAAATTTGGAGCAGATAGTATTTTCGGCAGTGAAACAAAAGCTGCCATTAAAGAGTTTCAAAAACAATCTGGTCTTGACTTTGGTCAGCAGGACGGCGAGGTGGGGCCTATTACACTTAGCAGGCTTGATTCCCGCTTTACCGGCGCTTCTGCAAATACGGTGGAACAAACCTGTGCTTCAGGAAATAAGACTGTTACCATTGACTTTGCCATGATGAAAGGAGCTACCGGCAATCCTGCTAATGACATTGCTTTTGCTAATAATGTTTTTAAAGATTGTTGTATTAATTTTAAAATAGGAACCCAGGTGAATGTTCCTGATTCACTCTCTGATTCATTGCTTGGAGGCGATACCGATCTCTTAATGGCCAACTGCGGCGCTGTTTCTTCAGAAGATCTAAATACTTTTTTAACTACCACCAGCTTGCTTGGATTAACAAGTTCCTTCATTGCATTTTATGTAAGCACCCTGCATCAGGGCACTGAGCGGCTTGGCGGCGATAGTGTATCTGGTTTATGTGCAACAGGACCACGTGCTCCCATGCAGGGAATGGTTGCGATTTCCAATGGAGTTGATGCAAGAACATTTCCCCATGAGCTGGCGCATGTTCTCATGAATACATTTTCAGACCATCGTGTAACAAAGGATAACCTGCAGCATGTGAGTGCAGGAGCTGCCGGTGAAAAGATTGCTCCGGTGCAATGCGCTATTATGTACACACGTGCTAAATAGAACTCATATTTTTTTTGCTTTTTTAAAAATGAATATATGAAAATATCCCCCTTTAAATTTATGAATGCTCAAATGCGAAATGTTATTAAGAGAAGCAAAGGCATTTATACAAGGTTTTCAAAATATAAAATTTCGAATTCAAAAGCGTTACAATCCCAAAACGAGCAACAAATTCCTGCAAATGTTTCCGTACAAGTAATTCCTCAAAAAAACATTATCAATCAAGATGAGGAGTTAACCCCAATAAATGAGAATGTAAATGTAATGGAGCAAACAATTCAGCCATTTGCGCAAGGAGCCCTTCAGACCAATGAAATCAATATAGTTGAAGAAAAAATTTCGCTAAGTAACGCCGTTAATCTTGCAGAAGAAAGAGCTTCGGAAGTTGATGCTGTAAATCCTGCTGAAGAAAAAATTTCAGTAAGCAACAACATCAATCCCATTGAACAGTCAATTTCAGCAGAGAAAACGATTATCATTGAAGAAACAATTTTAATAGACAAAAATATGAATACAGTTGAAACCGAACCTGCCGTAAAATCAACCAATATTCCTGTTGAATTTGAATATTTAAAAAGCCTGATTGATTATCGCTTAAACAATCCTTCAGGTGAAAATATTCCGCGAATGCCTGCGATAGAAGATTGGAATTTGCCCGTAAAAAAATTTATCAAAGAACATAATCTTGCTAATAATCAAAATGCCGCTACTTTGTTGTTAATTGGTTTGGCGCCTCATGCAGATGCCGAATTATTCGATATTGCCATACAGGAAAAATTAAAAGCTTCCGGCGATTTTCCTGAGATAGGAGGGGTGCGTGGAAAAAACTTTCGGGGATTTTTACCCACAGGTCAAACAGCCGTTTTTCTTTTGGCAGGTGATAGCTTGAAAAGGCGTAAGGAAATAGAACAGCTCTTCTGGAGCGATAAAGACTTCGCAAAGAAAAAAATTTTATGGCTCGAAGAATTATCACAGGGTGAGCCGGTGATGAGCGGAAAAATTATTATGGCGCTTGACTATATTGATATGTTTCTTTTTGGCGCAGCCGCTCCGCCGCATTTCAGTACAACCTTTCCTGCTAAGAAGATTACAACAAGGCTCACTTCAAATGATATTGTGATGAATGATGAGGTAAGAAAGCATTATAAAAATTTGCGTGACTGGATTGAAAATAATCCTGAACTGATGAGAGACTGGGATAAGCAGGAGCGTTTGAGAAAAGGATTCAGGGTACTTTTTTATGGACCTCCGGGTACGGGCAAAACACTTACCGCTAATGTGCTGGGAAATGAGACCGGGAAAGATGTTTACAAAATTGATTTGTCTATGGTTGTTTCAAAATACATAGGTGAAACGGAAAAAAATCTGGAACTCTTATTTGCAAGAGCAGAGGATAAAGACTGGATATTATTTTTTGATGAGGCGGATGCCATATTCGGCAAGCGAACCGGAGTTCGTGATGCGCATGATAAATATGCCAACCAGGAAGTTTCTTATTTGCTGCAGCGCATTGAAGATTTTAACGGGCTGGTGATTCTTGCCACTAACATGAAGAACAATATTGATGATGCTTTTATAAGACGATTCAACGACATTGTAAAATTCACTATTCCCAATGAGAATGAGCGCAGAGAAATCTGGAAAAAATCTTTCCCGGAAAAATCTGATTTCAACGATATTCCAAACAAGGTGAAGAAGTATGAATTAACAGGCGGCAACATTATTAATATAATTCATTTTGCTTCTATACAGGCCGTGATGAAAAGGCATGAACCGGTAAATGAAAAAAAGGTATTGTTTAATGGAAATAATTATAGCACTGTTGATAAACCGGCTGACCCAAGCAAACTGAAATTTTATTTGGAAGATGTAATTGCAGGAATAAGAAGAGAAATGATTAAAGAAGGTAAACCGTTTGATGCATGAAATATATTTTCTTTGGCTTCATGAAGCATGAAAACAGAAGATTAATAGCAATTCAAACATTTAGTAGATAAAAACATCCTCACTCAATTTTAAAATCTTCTTTCAATTGCTCTGCACATTGCTTCACAACAGTGTTTACCTGTTCAGCAAGAGCCGGCAGTTGTTCTGTATTCAATTCCTGTTTTGCCTGCTGTGAAATTTTACGAATCACTTCTTTTATTTCTTCAATATTCAGCAAATCTATACTTGCCTTCATTTTGTGCGCACAAAAATATACCTGTTGCCAGTTTTTATTTTTACAGGCCTCCACAAGTTCCAATGACAACGCAGGTACATGCTGCACAAATAACCCTGCGAGCTCTTTTATAAATTCATCATCGAAACCCTCTTCTGTTTGCTGTGTTTGTAAGCTGTATAATTTTTTACTGTTCACGGGCTTTTTGTTTTTTTTGCAGGATGAGTTCATTGTTGCTTATCATTCTGTAAATTGTTGATTTTCCTATATCCAGTTTTTTTGACACCTCTGTTATATCATTATTATGATGATTAAGATAATGCTGTATCAACTGCAGCGAATATTGCTTCAGTGAAAGATTATCTGTATTATCAGGCACTAATCCGTTACTCTGGCCTGTAAGCTGTATATGGTCATGCTGTATTTCTTCACCATCCGTCATTACACAGGCCAGCTCAACAACAGACTTCAATTCTCTTACATTTCCGGGATATGCATACAGCATCAATTTTTTCCTGGCATCAACCGATAAATTTTTTTTGCCTAAGTTGTTTTCAGCGCAAAACTCGTCAATAAAAAATTTTGCAATCAGTAAAATATCATTTCCTCTTTCTTTTAATGGAGGTAAATGAATGCGCAAACCAAGCAGGCGATAATACAGGTCTTCCCTGAAGTTTCCTTTTTTCACCTGTTCGGGCAGGTTGCGGTGTGTAGCTACAATGATTCTTACATCCATTTTAATTATTTCATTGCTGCCTACGCGTGTTACTTCTTTTTCCTGCAATACACGCAGCAATTTTGCCTGCATGTTAATATCCATTTCACCAATTTCATCTAAAAACAAAGTTCCTTTATGAGCTTCTTCAAACTTACCAATGCGCCGTGCTGCGGCACCGGTAAATGCACCTTTTTCATGACCGAATAATTCACTCTCCAGCAATTCTCTGGGTATGGCTGCTACGTTTACTGCAACGAAAGGATATTTTTTTCTCGTAGAATTAAAATGAATTGATTTTGCAACCAGGTCTTTGCCCGTTCCGGTTTCTCCTGTAATAGATATTGTAATATTGGTGGTAGCAGCTTTGCTCATAAGACCAAAAACTTCTTTTATGGAAAGGCTGTTGCCAATAATAGCTTTTTGAAAATCATATTTTTTTTCTACCTCCTGCTTTAGAATTTCAACTTCTTTTTCAAGTGATAAGGTTTCACGCAAATGCTGTACGCATAACCAAAGTCGCTGTTGGGTATCATGGTCTTTTACAATATAATCATAAGCGCCTTTTTTAAAAAGATTGATGGCAACCTTTATATCTTCCTGCCCCGAAATAATAATCACTTTTGTGCCCGGACTTTGTTCTTTTATCTGCTGCAGTAAATGTTCCCCCGTGGTGTCGGGCATTTTGTAATCGAGAGTTACTATATCCGGCTTTTCATACAAGCATGCCAAAAGGTCTTTGGCAACATTGAATTTTTTAATGGAATAATCCGGATTCAGTGAGAGAAAATGTGCCAGTACCGAACTGTACATAGCATCGTCATCAACAACGAAAATATGAATAGGTTTCTGTTGCATATTGGAACTTAGGTGCAATATAAATTACTTTCCCTCCATTTTTATTTTTTTTATGCACACATATCTTAATAAAACTTGCAAGGGTAAATCTCATACCGTTGCCGTTGCTACATTTTTGCAGATAAAATGAGTTTGAAGATTTATTTTTGTTTTCATGAAAGTGACTGATGAACTCATTGAGCACCTTGCCCATCTTTCCATGCTTAGCTTTAGTGAAGATGAAAAAGCAGAAATAAAGCAAGACCTTGAGCGTATGATAACTTTTGTAGAGAAGCTGAAAGAAGTTGATACAACTGGCATTGAGCCAACCATGCATATAAGCAACGCTCTGAATGTACTGAGAGAGGGTGAAGTTACGGGTTCTATAAGCCGTGAAGAAGCATTGCTAAATGCGCCAAATACAGATGGAGTATTTTTTAAAGTTCCGAAAGTAATTAAAAAATAGAACTCAACAATTCAACAATTTAACCATTCAACTTAACCATGTCTCCCATAATTCATCTTGAAAATATTAGTAAAAGTTATTTCATGGGCGGCAATGCGTTGGAAGTGCTTTCGGGAATTACACTTGATATTTATAAGAACGAATACGTAGCATTGATGGGTCCCAGCGGCAGCGGCAAAAGCACACTGATGAATATTATTGGCTGTCTCGATACACCATCTTCGGGTACTTATATTTTAAACGATAAAGATGTAAGCAAAATGCCCGACGATGATTTAGCAGAAGTGAGAAATCATGAAATCGGTTTTGTGTTTCAACAATTCAATCTGTTGCCAAGGCTTACTGCAGCCGAAAATGTTGCATTGCCGCTTATCTATTCAGGCACGCAAAAAAAAGAGAGAATGGAAAGAGCTATGGAAGCTCTAACGAAAGTTGGTTTGCAGGACAGAAGCCATCACAAACCCAACGAAATGAGCGGCGGACAAATTCAGCGTGTAGCCATTGCAAGAGCGCTGGTAAATAATCCTTCCATTTTATTGGCAGATGAGCCCACAGGAAATCTCGACACGAAAACATCTGTTGAGGTGATGGAAGTATTCAGTCAAATACAATCATCAGGCAATACCGTTGTGTTGGTAACGCATGAAGAAGACATTGCCAAATATGCAAAACGAGTTGTGCGGCTTAGAGATGGAATGGTAGAGTCTGATGCCAAAAGAGAAGCGATGGTAATGAGTCATTAAAAAAGCCCCTTTAGGGGTTGGGGGTTATGTCAAAAAAAATTTACACCAAAACAGGAGATGCAGGTAAAACCTCACTCATTGGCGGCACGAAAGTTCCTAAGAGTCATATCCGTATTGAAAGTTATGGAACGATTGATGAACTGAATTCATTTATTGGAATGGTTAGCGATTATTTAACCGATGAAAACATAAAAAATAATTTAAAAGAAATACAGGACAGACTTTTCACCATTGGCTCTTCACTTGCCTGCGACCCAGATAAAGAACCTTTAATGAAACTCCCCGACCTGAAAGAATCAGATGTTCACTTTCTCGAAAAAGAAATAGACACAATGACTGCAGCGCTACCCGCAATGAAAAACTTTATTTTGCCCGGCGGAAGCTTGCCCATATCAGCAACACATGTTGCACGCTGCGTTTGCCGCCGTGCAGAAAGAAATTGTGTAAACATGCAGCAGCAGGAAATGTTTGTAGAGCCGCTTGTAATTAAATATCTCAACCGTTTAAGTGATTATTTATTTGTGCTTGCAAGATATATTGCATACAGATCAGGCGTTGCAGAAGTTGCCTGGAAAGCGAGAATGTAATTCTATCTTTTTCTTCTCTGCGAAATTTTTTGATATTTACCCATCAGCCATATAAGAAAACAGGCCACCAAAAATATTAAACAGATAATAATGGTAGTAAATTTTATTCCTGCCATCGCATAAGCAAGAAAAACTGTTCCTTCTGTTATATTTCCTGCTAATGTTTTCGCCATTGAAACATTTTCAATTACATTACAAACAGCAGCGAGGAAAATTAAATATGAAAAAAATATTCCTGATTTCATTAGTGTTGCATTGTTTGTACGCAATGAAAAAAATCTGCAGCCAATTGCGATACACAATGTGTAAAGCACTATAAGAATATAATCAACAGTAATGCTTTCAACCCCAATTTCATACTTTCCGGTTGCTTTCCATTCCTGAATAATGCTGGCTGCAGCATCTTTTGTTTTTGCCATTTCAAGCTTTACAACATCTCCTGATTCAAGCGGTAATAAATATTGATGTGAAAATAAAATGAACGCAATAGTACACAGAAAGAAGAACCAGAAGGTAATTCGCAGGTATTTTACTTGTTTAGGTGGTGAGGGCGCAGTCATTGGTGGTTCTTATTTTCAGAGTGAAGATAAGATTTTACTGTGTTTGAACACACGCAAAGTGTCTGGCACTTATTATCAATAAAGCTTCTTAACAATTATCTGGCGTCAAATTTCAAAAAAACGAGAAACGAAAAAATAGAAACGAGAAACGATTCCTACTTTTGCGCCTCTAAAAATTTACACATTGATCTCAGCTAAAAATATAACCCTCGCTTACGGCAAACGTGTTCTCTTCGATGAAGTGAATCTCAATTTCGTCAAAGGTAATTGCTATGGAATCATCGGCGCTAATGGTGCCGGCAAATCTACTTTTCTAAAAATCCTCAGTGGAGAAATTGAACCCAATAAAGGCACTGTTGAAATTACTCCCGGCGAACGCATGGCGGTGCTAAAGCAAAATCATTTTGAATTTGATGATTGCACAGTGCTCAATACTGTGCTTATGGGTCATAAACATTTGTGGGATTTAATGCATGAGCGTGAAAGAATCTACGCCAAAGCAGATTTCAGCGAAGATGATGGCATGCGTGCAGGGGAACTGGAAAGTGAGTTCGGAGAAATAGGCGGCTATGAAGCAGAGAGCAAAGCAGGCAGCCTGTTGAGCGACTTAGGCATCCCAGAAATGTATCACCAGAATTTGGTAAAAGATATTCCGGGCAACATGAAAGTGCGTGTGTTGCTTGCACAGGCATTATTTGGAAATCCTGATATTCTATTAATGGATGAGCCTACTAACGGACTCGACATTGAAACCATCGGATGGCTCGAAAACTTTCTCGCCGATTATGAGAACATTGTTCTTGTTGTAAGTCACGACCGTCATTTTCTCGATGGCGTATGCACTCACGTTGCTGATGTTGACAAGCGTAAAATAAAAATCTTCACCGGCAACTACACATTCTGGTACGAAAGCTCTCAACTTATGAGCCGCCAGTTAGGCGACCGCAATAAAAAGACAGAAGACAAGCGCCAGGCATTACTCGATTTCATTGCACGCTTCTCTGCCAATGCATCCAAGAGCCGCCAGGCTACTGCACGAAAAAAGGCATTGGAAAAATTAACCATCGAAGATATTGAACCCAGCAACCGCAAATATCCCGGCATCATTTTTCAACCGCTGCGTGAGGCAGGAAATCAAATTCTCAATGTAGAGAATGTAAGCAAGAGCATTGAGGGCAGGCAACTCTTCAGTAATGTTTCATTCAGCATACACAAAGGAGAAAAGATTGCACTCCTTAGCAAAGACCCGCTTGCTGTTACAACTTTTTTTGAAATCATAAACGGCAACAACACAGCAGACACAGGTAAATTCGAATGGGGCACAACTATCACGAAAGCTTACCTGCCATTAGAGAACGCAGAATTCTTCACAGACAAATTAACGCTCATGGAATGGCTGCGGCAATTTGTTCCGCCGCATATCACCGATGCCGATGAACCTTTTCTTCGTGGCTTTTTAGGAAAGATGTTATTCAGCGGTGATGATGTGTTCAAGAAAACAAATGTGCTCAGCGGCGGCGAAAAAGTGCGCTGCATGATTAGCCGCATGATGCTGCAAAATCCCAACCTCATTATATTAGACCAGCCCACCAATCATCTCGACCTTGAAAGCATACAGAGTTTCAACGAAGGCTGCATCAGCTTTCCCGGCATTGTGCTCACTACATCACATGACCACACTTTTATGCAAACTGTTGCCAATCGTGTTATTGAGCTTACTCCCAACGGCACTATTGACAGGCTGATGGAATTTGACGAATACATGCAAAACGAAAGAGTGCATCAATTGCGTGAAGAGATGTATGAGGCGAGTGAGGTAATGAGTTGATATGGAATTTTTATGATACCCAGCTACAATATTTCATGGCATCGCCTGTTGTGTCACTCACTTGTACTTTTTGTTTTTATGGCAGATCCATCAAGCCCTTTAACTGAATATGCATGTTATTAGCAGCTATTACATATTCTAATTTGTCATTGCATTAATACTTTTAAAGCATAAAATATTGCATATAAAGCAACAATTAAAAGTGTTATTTGAACAACAACCTGTACTGGTCAACTTTAGGTTTGAGTTGTTTGTTTAGATTAGCGACAGTTTTTCCAAGCGTCTTATCTATTGCTTTTTTAAGAAGTATTACAAAAACATTCAAAGATTTTTTATCTCGTTCTAATTCTCTGTAAGAAGAAATTTTATTATCCTCATTTGTAATTTCAATTTTGACTGTTGTTTTATTTTCATCTATTTTGTCTTTAGTAATATAAATTATTTTGTCATTAGCAATTGCTTTACCTTCTTGATTAATTGGAATATTAAGCAAGATTATTTTGTCATTATCAATATCATCCTTAACAACGGTATATTCTTTTGGAAAAGTAGAAATAACTTGTATGATATTCTCTTTAAGCTGCATCCACGATATGTCGTGTGAGATTGTTTGTGTTGGATTTTCGATTTGAAGCTCACTCATATTTCATTGTTATATTATTCGAAAGCAGTTGCAGGTTGAATAGCATCACATAATTTTTCAAAAATTATTTGATGACATAAAGCTTCCTTCCTCGAATATTTCCTCTTTATTTACGCAGAGTTTTATGCTCTGCTGCAGAAGCCTATAGATGAAGACTCTGCAATGAAGAAGGCTCATGGAATTCGATGAATACATGCAGAGCGAAAGAGTGCATCAATAGCGTGAAGAAATGTAAAAGGTTGTATGTCTGTATTCATGACTATATCGCACCAGTAGGTCAAAAAAGGATAGTGCCTCTTCGGTATTATCCTGTTCCCTGTAAGGGGCGATGCGTTGATTCTTTGGTCCAAGCATTAGCTCATCCACAGATTTTATTGCATAATTTTATTATGAAAACATAATTGGCTTTTTCATTTAACTTAAATGTTATGCGTCATTTTTAAAAACCCTGCTATGCGAAAAATAATTTTAGGAGTTGCAGTTAGCTTAGACAGTTTTATTGAAGGACCTAATGGTGAGTATGATTGGTGTTTTACTGACCAGGACTATGGACTTTCTGACTTTTTTAAACGAGTTGATACGGCATTTATTGGTAGAAAAACTTATGAAATCACATTGGGTATGAGTGATAGTGGTAACAGTGGTTTTCCAAACCTGAAAGAGTATATTTTTTCAACTACACTTGACAAAGTAAAAGAAGGAGCCACATTAATAAAAGGCAACATAAAAAATGAAGTCGAAAAAATTAAAAAAGAAACGGGAAAAGATATTTGGCTTTTTGGTGGTGCAGCACTTACAACATCATTACTGAACTTAGGATTAGTTGATGAATTATCATTAGCTGTTCATCCTATTTTACTTGGCGGTGGCAAGCCTTTGTTCAGTAACATTAAAGACAGAATTAATCTTACACTTGTTGACACAAAAACATATTCAACAGGTCTTGTTTCTTTGACATACATTTTAGGACAGACATAAAAACGAACGCGCAGCCGAAATAAGAAACTCATACATTAAATTTCTTTCTGATAATATTCAGTGCACCCCCTGCTTTAAACCATTCAATTTGCTGCTCGTTGTAAGTATGATTTACAATAATAGAATCTGAATTGCCATCAGCATGATTTAATACTACTATTAAAGATTTACCCGGCGCAAAATGCATCAATCCTATAATATCAATTATATCATCTTCCTGCACTTTATCATAGTCTTCTTTAGTGGCAAATGTTATGGCAAGCATTCCCTGTTTTTTTAAATTCGTTTCATGTATGCGGGCAAAACTTTTTACCAGTATTGCTCTTACACCTAAGTGACGCGGTTCCATTGCTGCGTGCTCTCTTGAGCTTCCTTCACCATAATTTTCGTCGCCAACCACAATAGTGCCAATGCCTGCAGCTTTATATGCCCTTTGTGTTGCAGGCACTGAACCATATCCACCTGTCAATTGATTTTTTACGTTATCCGTTTTTTCATTGAAATAATTTAAAGCGCCGATTAATAAATTGTTCGAGATATTATCAAGATGCCCTCGGTATTTAAGCCATGGACCTGCCATAGAAATATGGTCGGTAGTGCATTTGCCTTTTGCTTTTATTAAAAGTTTTAATCCTTTTAAATCTGTTCCTTCCCATGCAGCAAAAGGATCGAGCAATTGCAAACGCTGCGAAGTTGGAGAAACTTTTACTTCTATGTTACTGCCATCCACGGCAGGCGCCTCATAGCCTGCATCTTCCACTGCAAAACCTTTGGGCGGAAGCTCATAACCCACAGGCTCATTCAGCATTACTTCTTCTCCCTTATCATTTTTTAATTTATCTTTTATGGGATTGAATGAAATAGTTCCTGCTATTGCCATGGCCGTAACTATTTCCGGTGAAGCCACAAAAGCATGTGTGCTTGATAAGCCATCATTACGCCGGGCAAAATTTCTGTTGAAGGATGTGATGATGGTGTTCTTGCGTTCAGGGTCATCAATATGCCTTGCCCATTGACCGATGCAGGGTCCGCAGGCATTGGCAAGCACCACGCCTCCTGCATTTTCAAATTCATTTATAAAACCATCCCGTTCAATGGTAAATCTTACCTGTTCCGAACCCGGTGTAATAGTAAATTCACTGTTGGTTTTTAAACCTTTACTTACAGCATCACGAACTATAGAAGCAGAGCGGCTTATATCTTCATAAGAAGAATTAGTACAACTGCCTATTAAGGCAACATCTAATTTAGCAGGCCATCCATTTTTTTCAACAGCCTCTTTTATATGAGAAATTTGTGTTGCAAGGTCTGGCGTAAAAGGTCCGTTTATGTATGGTTCAAGTGTGCTTAAATCAAGCTCTAATAAATGGTCGTAATATTTTGTTGGATTAGCATACACGTCATCATCAGGGCGCAGGTGCTCTTTTATTTTAGTAGCGGCTTCCGCTACATCTTTTCTTCCGGTAGCTTCAAGATACTTTGCCATTTTATCATCATAAGCAAAGAGAGAACAAGTGGCGCCTATCTCAGCACCCATATTACAAATAGTGCCCTTACCCGTGGCGCTTAAATTATCTGCACCATCTCCAAAATATTCTACAATAGCGCCCGTGCCACCTTTAACTGTGAGCTGACCTGCTACCCAAAGAATAATATCTTTCGCACTCGTCCATCCGCTCATTTTACCTGTGAGCTTAACGCCGATTAGTTTTGGCCATTTTAATTCCCAGGGCAAGCCCGCCATTACATCACAGGCATCAGCGCCGCCCACGCCAATGGCAATCATTCCCAGTCCGCCGGCATTTGGCGTATGACTGTCTGTTCCAATCATCATACCGCCGGGAAAAGCATAATTTTCTAATACCACCTGATGAATAATTCCTGCACCCGCTTTCCAAAATCCAATACCATATTTATTAGAAACAGAGGCAAGAAAATCATATACCTCTTTATTAACTGTAAGTGCAGCGGCAAGGTCTTCTTTAGCACCTGTTTTTGCCTGGATAAGATGGTCGCAGTGCACAGTTGAGGGCACGGCAACCTTGGGTCTGCCGGCCTGCATAAACTGAAGCAGCGCCATTTGTGCTGTTGCATCCTGCATGGCTACACGGTCAGGTGCAAAGTCAACATACGTTTTGCCCCGTTCAAAATTTACCTGTTGTTGATTTGTGTGTAAATGCGAAAACAAAATTTTTTCAGCAAGCGTTATAGGTCTTTCCAGTAATTTGCGTGCCGCCTCAATTTTTGCAGGCATTGCCGCATATACTTTTTTAATCATGTTTATATCAAATGCCATAAAATTTATTTAATTTTAAAAGGTAAGATTTCATATTTCAAATTGCACCAGAGAGCACAGTTAAACAAAATACTAAAAGTACAAGTGTACCGCTATAAACAGGATGTTCCATGCGACGCACGCCGCCCGCTTTACGGAGCGGGTAATGGATGTTTACTAAAAATTTTGCGCCGGGTATAAAGAACTTCCTGTTAAATTAAATACCATTCAGTAAAAACTATTGCGAATTTACATTAAAACCCTACTAAGAATATTTGTTTATCAGGAATAATTTTAAATTTGTGTGCATGAACAGATTAAAACTTCTTATTGAATGGCCCTTGTTTGGCGTGTGCTCTGCGGTGGGTGAAAAACTCGGCATTTCTACAAGCCGTATAAGGATGTGGTTTATTTACATTTCTTTTTTAACCATGGGCTCTCCTCTCATTATTTATATGGTGATGGCTTTTTGGCTTAATATGAAAAAATATATACTTTCCGCAAAACGCAACCCCTTACGGTACCTCTAAATTTTTTCGGTGCTAAAAATTAAATACAGCTATATAAATGTTCCTGAATTATGCCGGCAATTAAGCCGGGAACTGAATCTTACAATTTCAGAAAATTTTTCTGCATCTCAGCCCTGCAAAGGTGGCGGCAGTATATGCTATATGAAGCTGCCAAATGAATTGGAATTGCTTTTTATGGATTATACTCCGAAAGAGGATGTTTTATTTCAGCGGAAAAATCCTGTAAACGTGTGTTTTTTTTTAAGAATTGACGGCATAGGTTATACTGATGCATCTAAGTCTTCTGTTTTTTTTGGCAACGTGAAGCATGAAACTTTTTATATGGCGACCGCAAATAAAAGAAACACAATCATAAGGATTTTATTAACTGAAGAATGGATGGATAAATATTTTGCCAATGAGAATACGTCAGACTTTTTTAAGAAAAGTATTTTTCACACAGAGGCCTCGTATCATTATGAATTTCTTGATTCAGAATATAAAAGACTGGTAAGCGAAATGATGCAGTTGCAGGCTGATGCAAGCTTTGCAAACTTTATAATTCAAAATAGGGTAATGCTGATACTGGAAAGATTTTTTTCAAGGGTTTACAGAAAATTCAGCGAAACAAATCTATATGTAAAAGCATCGGCAGAGCAGTTGGAAAGATTAAAGGTGATCGAAAATATGCTGGTGAAAGATGTGTCGTTTATACCACCCACTATAGCACAGCTTTCAAAGATTTCAGCTTTAAGCACCACCAAATTAAAATCTCTTTTTAAGGAGGTGTATGGGTTACCCGTTTACCGGTATTTTCAGAAGCACAGAATGCAAAAAGCAAAAGCGATGCTGCTGTCAAAAAAATATTCGGTGCGGGAAACGGCTAATGAGCTGGGATATACAAATCTTAAAGACTTTACAAAAGCATTTGAAAAAAATTTTGATCAGTTACCCGAAGAAATCGCTGCTAAAAAATAAATTATTATAACAAAAAAAAACGACAGCATTGGAATTTAATCACAGCGACTACCGCTATACTGACCTGCTAAAATCGTATGAACAGCTATTAAAAGTGAAGTCTGATGACGGATGTATTAATCTGCCTGCAGCACATGGAGAAGGCTATATGTATGCTGCGGAGCTAGGTTCAGGCATTTCTGTGCTGATAGCCGAAAGAAACTTAAAGGTAAGCATGATGACTCAGCGAAAAGCCCGTGAAAATTTTGAGTTTTTTATTTTACGTATTCATGATGCTTCTAATCAAAACAGTAACCAAAAGCCACAGGAAGAAGATTTTACAGAGGCCCTTCAGGTGGGTACAAGCATGGCGCAGCTCACCGCTTCGCATATTAGTACTAATTACTTTTTGCCCGCCGGTATAAAAATCAGGTCTGTAAATATTATTTTCGATAAGCTATCACTGCTGAATTTTCTGGATATTGAAACGGTTGAAAAGTTTATACATATTTATTTTTCCTTTCATCTTCAAAAAACCTATGTAGCATCAATTGATGCGGAATACCGGGCTATTTTAAATGAATTGACAAGAGATTTAAAGCAGCACCCCATGCGAAAGGCATTTATTCAAAACAGGATAATGCTGATACTGGAAAAATTCTTAATACAATTCATTACAAAAGACCATCAGAATAAAAAGACCATTCAATTAAAAGACAGCGAAATTAACCGGCTTATTAAAGCTGAAGTAAGCTTATTGAAAGATTTTACAACTACGCCGCCTACCATCGAAAAGCTTTCAAGGTTATGTGCAATGAGCCCCACAAAATTTAAAAATGACTTTAAAACTTTATATGGCTTGCCTCTGTATGAATATTACCAGAAGAACCGTATGATGCACGCCAGGTCTCTGATTCTTGAAGGTAAATACGCCATTAAAGAAGTTGGCAATATGATAGGCTACCGCAATCTTGGGCATTTTGCCGCAGGCTTTAAAAAAGAATTTGGTGTTTTGCCAAGGGAATTAATGAATGCAAACCAGTTCACTAAATTTATTCCCGAAGATGCATCTGCCAATATTACTGCGAAAAAATAACTGCCTTTCTTATACTCAACTTTTGCAACGGCAATAAGAAAAAAATTATTTTCATTGTAACATGGGTTAACAAACAAATGTTTAGCTACTCAGGCATCATCGTGCTGATTACTTTGAATGTCAATTTGCAACTTACAGCCAGTTTTCCTTTTCTTTGTGAATAACTCAATGACTTCAATGACTTCAATGACTTCAATGACTTCAATGACTCAATGACTTCAATGATTTCAATGACTTTTAATGATTTAATGACTTACTGATTATGCTAAAAGAAAAAATTTTGGTAATTGGTGCAAGCGGCCAGATTGGTGTTGAACTTACCTTAGCGCTTAGAAAAATATTTGGCAATGCGAATGTAGTTGCCAGCGATTTGCGTGAAGAAAATGAATTACTTAAAGGCACTGGCCCATACGTATCACTTGATGTAATGAATAAAGAAATGCTGCATGTGCAGGTGATACGGCAAAACATAACGCAGATATATTTGCTTGCAGCCCTTCTTTCTGCAACAGGAGAGAAAAATCCCGGTCTTGCATGGAATTTGAATATGCAAAGTCTGCTGAATGTGCTTGATATTGCACGTGAAGAAAAACTCTCAAAAATTTATTGGCCCAGCAGCATTGCAGTATTTGGCCCCACATCGCCAAAGCAAAATTGTCCCCAGCAAACCATTATTGAGCCAATAACTGTTTATGGAATTAGTAAATATGCGGGGGAATTTTGGTGCAATTATTTTAACCGCCGTTTTGGAGTTGATGTAAGAAGTATTCGCTACCCGGGTTTAATAAGCTATAAGTCTGAGCCAGGCGGCGGCACTACTGATTACGCAGTTGAGATATTTCATGAAGCTCTTGAAAATAACAGGTACGAATGTTTTTTAAATGAAGATACTTACCTGCCCATGATGTATATGCCCGATGCAATACGGGCAACCATTGAATTAATGGAGGCGCCTGCAGAAAAAATTAAGGTTCGCACTTCGTATAACATTGCAGCAATCAGCTTTTCACCAAAAGAAATTGCAGAGGCTATTAAAAAACATTTGCCCTTTTTTGAGGTAAGCTATAAGCCAGACTATCGTCAAACCATTGCCAATAGCTGGCCGCAGAGTATTGATGATACGCAAGCACGCAACGATTGGGGATGGAAACATGAATACGATTTGGAAAGAATTACAGTAGATATGCTAAAAAATATTCGCAAATAATTTATATCTTTTATACGTTAGTATTGTATGTTACCGGCTTTTATTTTCATTTAAAAAAATCAGCACAGCTCTTCAATGAAAGTCATCTTTATTTTTCTTCTTATTCTTTCTATATCTCAATTCTCTTTTTCCCAAACGGATGATATACCAGACTATCGTTCAAAAAGAGAAAGCTTTGCAAAAGTTACAGAGAAAGAAATACGCTACGACCTTGCATCATTCACCATCGGTGGTATAGATGAAAGCTTTGCAAAGCTTCCACTGCAAAGCATTCCTATATTGAAGACAGATAAGAATTTTATTGTATTGGCACAGGATACGCTGAATGTAACAATCACTGCTGATGTTTTTGATAAATCAAAATATAAAGTGCAGTATTATGAAACCAAGTATGCTGTAAAGGTTAATAACAAAGCATTTTGGGGAACAAAGAGTGAAGTGCCAAACAGAATTATAAG
The DNA here is from genome assembly GCA_038206235.1 of Chitinophagales bacterium. Lineage (GTDB taxonomy): Bacteria > Bacteroidota > Bacteroidia > Chitinophagales > Chitinophagaceae > JBBRBB01. The sequence continues at coordinate 37,955 of JBBRBB010000009.1, read as the reverse complement.
TTCAATTACTGCAGTTATTGGCGGTGATACAGTTCTGATTCCCCCTTCTGCTTATGCAGATTTATTTGAGCCCAATTTTTATTACACTGATAATAATTCCTCGGCGACCAAAAGCCATTGCGCTGTTTATATTTCACCCGATAAACACCGGGTTTATATTTATATGATTAATGGAACAACAGATGGCAGATATGAAGTTACCTGGGTAATCCAGGATAAAAAATATTTGCGCAGGGTTGTTGATTACGGGTTTTGAATTTTTTGTTTATTGATGTTTATGTGTTGACAAGAAGCTATCGTTAGTTTTTGATGAAAGTTTAAAATGATGAATTCGTTTAGCTACCTTTTTTTACTTTTGCGCTTCAATTGGCGGGATAGCTCAGGCGGTTAGAGCGTTGGATTCATAACCCAAAGGTCTCGGGTTCAACTCCCGATCCCGCTACTTTTTCTAAGCATTTTCTTCCAACATAATCTTTTTATTTGTTCTCATAGGATATTGCTCCAGCGCCTTCTCCAAACAATTCATCGCTTCATTTATTGCTTCCCTGTTTAATACATACGCCAAACGCACTTCCTGTTTTCCCAAACCTTCTGTTCCATAAAATCCGGTGGCAGGCGCCAGCATCACTGTATGATTATTGTAGCTAAAATCTTCAAGCAGCCATTGACAAAATTTATCGGCATCATCAATTGGTAATTTTGCCATTGCATAAAATGCACCGCCTGGGTTTGGGCAAAAAACATCTTCCATCGCATTTAATCTTTTCACTATTAAATCTCTTCTTGCTTTGTATTCTGCTCTTGTAACATCAAAATAATTATCGGGCAAATCAACAGCCGCTTCACCTGCAATCTGTCCAAATCCCGGCGGACTTAATCTTGCCTGCGCAAACTTCATCGCTGTATCTAACAGGCTTTTATTGCGAGTTATAAACGCACCTATTCTTCCCCCACATGCGCTATATCGTTTACTAATAGTATCCATCAATACAACATTGTCTTCTATTCCCTGTAATTGCATGGCGCTGAAATGTTTTCCTTCATAACAAAATTCACGGTAAGCCTCGTCAGAGAAAAGATAAAGATTATGTTTGCTAACAATATCTTTCAACACATCCATTTCTTCTGTGCTGTACAAATAACCCGTAGGATTGTTAGGATTACAAATCACAATCGCTTTTGTTTTTTTTGTGATTGTTTTTTCAAACTCTTCAATTGGCGGTAAAGCAAAACCATTTTCAATGTACGATGTTATCGGTACAACTTTTACACCCACAGCAATAGCAAAGCCATTATAGTTTGCGTAAAAAGGTTCGGGAATAATTACTTCATCGCCGGGATCTAAGCATGCCATAAAGCCAAACAGTATTGCTTCGGAGCCGCCGGTGGTAATGATGATTTGGCTGTAATCAATATCAATATTTACTTTTTTGTAATAGCCCACCAGCTTACGACGATAGGTTTCATTACCCGCACTATGACTGTATTCAAGAATTTTAAAATCGGAATTGCGTACGGCATCTAAAATTTTTTTTGGAGTTTCAATATCGGGCTGCCCAATGTTGAGATGGTAAACTTTTATTCCTTTTTTCCTGGCGGCTTCCGCATAAGGAACCAATTTTCTAATAGGTGAAGGCGGCATTCGCTTGCCACGCTTGCTTATGGTGAGTTTTATCATACAGCAAACCTACTGAAAGCTGTTGATTGTGGCGTCGCATGATTTTATTTTTTGTTTGGATACCAGCAATAGTTTTCTCCGAAGGAGTCCTTCGGACATAGCATCATCTATTGCCTCTCAATCACTTTATTGTTCCGTTATAATAGCAACTGAGGTTTTAGTAAGTATATCAAAGCATTTTTCTAAACTTTTTCCGTGGGAATTTTTTTGCATGATGTATTGGACTAACAAAAATTACATTTTTGCTTTTATAGATTTTGTAAACAATCAGATAAGGGAACTTGTCAATGCGGGCTTCTCTATATCCTTTTCTTGATTTCTCAGAGAAGATGTAAGGGTTCAATGCAATGCGTTCTATTTTCTTTCTTACTGCTACAAGAAATTGCTCACCCAAATTTTCCCTTTGCTTTTCATACCACTCATAAGCATCTTCATAATCCTGTGAAGTATCTTCATGAAAAACAAATATCCAGCTCATTTTCTGGAATTCTTTTTTGCATTAAAAGATTTTCTTGCATTGCTTTCAAGTTCATCAAGCGAATAAACCTTTGCTTTACCATTTTCATATTCTTTGGTACGGCGGTCTAATTCTGCAACAAAATTTTTGTTCTCCCAATAATTATAAGTTTCTTCAATATCATCTTCCACTATAGCATAAATTGCTTTAATCTTTTTTTCATCTGCCATCTCTATATAATCATGAAGTTTTTGTTTAAACTCTGTTGTTTTCATTGTAATTGGTTTTTAATACAAAATACAAATATACTATTCTTTCTCATTTTTGCTGATGCAGGAGTCTCTGCAAACCACGCAACTTTTTCTCAACTTGTGTGTTTCAAAACTCAAGAAAAGTCTGGCTTTATTACTAACCTATAAAGTCTTTTTCAGAGCAAGGATAAAGAGTTTAATTTTCATTCAATACCGAATTTGTTTTAAAACCCTTTCGAAATATTCATCAAAACTTTCCCCTGGCATTAGGGGATTATTTTCAAAAGTATCACCTACTATATTTAGCAACCGATTATAAAGTTTAAAATTTTGTTCTAATAATTTTTCATCGCCGGTTTCCCAGTATTCTCCTTCATCTTTTAAAAAAAAATCAACCAAATATGTATTACTGACATGCCTTAGCAAATGAATTATTAGCTTATGTATTTGTTCACCTGCATACTGCGTTTTCACAGAAAGCATATATAAATATTCCTGCTCTTTTTTATCACGGGAATTGCCATAAAGCTGTAATTCTAAAGGCCCGCTCATTCTGCCATTAGATAAAAAACACAAAGAAACAGTTTCACAGCCGGGCGGTGTAAAGCTTATTCCATAAAGTTCATCATTATGGGTTGACGTGTGGAAGCTCCCTGCAGGAAATTCCTTTTCAAAAATATAGTATGGCCATTTATAAATTTCAGCAATGTCTTTCACTTCTTCAATCATTTTAGATAAAGAAGAATTTTTATTAAAGCTGCCTCTATAATAAATACTCAGACCCATAATTTTTTTCTTTAAATTAACCTGAAATGGGCAGACTCTTCATGCTTCAAGCGTATGTGGGTTAGCATGAAACTCTGCACCAACGAGAAACCCCGCCTTTGTCGGGGCAGCCGAGAAACCAGAAACGAAAAACTTCAAGTCGAGTGAATTTTTCTTAAACAAATTCTGACAATGGCATTTCCATTTCAGTAATATAATATTCATCTGCTACTTCGCCACTGGTAAAAACATTATTATTTATATGGTATTGCAAGCCCTTGCCTTGGGGCAACGCTTTTCCTGTTTCTTGCAAGGTTTCTAAATATAATTCCACGGCTTCACGCATATTAGCAGTTGTTTCTTCTATTGTATCACCTACCGTAATGCAACCTGGCAAATCTGGTGAAAATGCTGAATAATTATTGTCATCTTTTTCAATATCACGAGATATTTTTTCATACTCGAGAGTATTACACAAATTTACAAAGAGTTGTTTTTAAACCCGCCTGTTTTAAAATGCTGTTCACTGTGTCCTTCTTTAAATCTTTATTCAACCCATGATTGGGCACAACTACAATTCCTTCCTTAATTGAATGTATATAAACTATGTGACTTCCCTTTGCCGGTTAAATACCCAGCCACCTTTTCAATAAGCCGCATGATTTCTTTTACTTTCATATTGCAAATTATTCATAATGAAATGGATTTCCTTCCACTCATAAAAAAATATTTTTCTCCCTATTTGCATCATTCTACCTTCACGCTCTTTTTAATTCCTTAAATATTTACTGCATGAAATTATTTTATCAGCTTGCCGCTATTACAGCACTTGCAAGTATAATAACTATTACATCCAACGCACAAACAATTTCTAACTACGACCAGCATGAAGTATTTAATCCATTATTTTACACTACGAATGGAAATGAATATCGGAGCGCATCAGGAGCGCCGGGGCATAAGTACTGGCAAAACCGTGCAGACTATAAAATAGCTGTTACACTCGATACTGCTAAGCAGGAAGTCAGGGGTTCTGTTACCATCACTTATAAAAATAACAGTCCTGATGCATTGCCATTTTTATGGCTGCAAACAGACCAGAATATTTTTCGGGAAGATTCCCGCTCACAGGCAACTTCACCCGTTACGGGCGGAAGATTTTCAAACAGAGCTTTTACAAAAGGTGATGTGATAACATCTGTAATGGCTACACAAAACTTAAAATCATCAAAGCCAAATTATTCTGTGAATGATACACGCATGAAAATTGATTTATCAACGCCGCTTGCTGCCAATGGCGGAACTGTTCAAATAAAAATTGATTACTCCTTTGAAGTTCCGCAATATGGCACAGACCGCATGGGAAGATTGCAAACAAAGAATGGATGGGTGTATGAAGTGGCTCAATGGTTTCCGCGTATGGAAGTGTATGATGATATTTTGGGATGGAATACAATACCCTATCTCGGTGCAGGAGAATTTTATTTAGAGTATGGTGATTTTGATTACACTATTACAGCGCCTGCGAATTTAATTATTGCAGGCTCAGGTGAATTACAAAATCCTTCAGAGGTATTAACAGCAACACAAATCAGTCGTCTTGCACAAGCGAAGAACAGTGATAAAACAATTACAATAAGAGGAGTGAGTGAAGTAAATGATGCCTCAACTCATCCAAATAAATCAAACCTTACCTGGCATTTCTTCTGCAAGAATGCAAGAGATGTAGCATGGGGAGCATCAAAAGCTTTTGTTTGGGATGCTGCCCGCATTAATTTACCAAGCGGTAAAAAAGCATTGGCTCAATCTGTTTATCCTGAAGAAAGTGCAGGCGACAGCGCATGGAAGCGTTCAACCGAATTTGTAAAAGGCTGCATTGAATTGTATTCGCAGGAATGGTATGAATATACATATCCTGTTGCTACGAATGTTGCCGGTATTGTTGGCGGAATGGAATATCCCGGTATTGTTTTCTGTGGATGGCATAGTGATAAAGGAGGACTGTGGGGCGTTACCAATCATGAATTTGGGCACAACTGGTTTCCCATGGTTGTAGGCTCTAATGAAAGAAAATATCCCTGGATGGATGAAGGCTTTAATACATTTATTAATGACGTGGATGCAAAAGTTTTTAATCACGGCGAGTTTTATCAAAAGCAGGACCTGTATAACATTGCACCTTACATGTTTCAAAAAGGCGCAGATGCAATCATGACTATTCCTGATGCAACGCAGGCAAACTTTCTTGGTATTGCCGCATACTTTAAACCCGCAACAGGCCTGCATATTTTACGAAATTATATTCTTGGTGAGCAAAGATTTGATACTGCATTTCGCATTTATGTAAATCGCTGGGCATTTAAGCATCCCACACCGTGGGACTTTTTTCATACGATGGAAAATGTAAGCGGTGAAGACCTTGCCTGGTTCTGGCGCGGATGGTTTATGTATAACTGGAAATTAGACCAGGGAATTAAAGAAGTGAAGTATGTTGATAACGATGCAGCAAAAGGGGCATTAATTACTATTCAAAATTTGGAGCAGATGGCTTTGCCGGTGCCGGTAAGAATTGAACTCGAAAATGGTAAAATTGATTCATTGGTATTGCCTGCTGAAATATGGGAACGCGGCAGCACATGGACGTTCAAACATAATTCTACTGCAAAGATTAAAAAAATTACTATTGATGCACAGCACGATTTTCCTGATATAAATACTGCAAACAATGTATATACCGTAAATCCGCCAAAGCCACTGCCCGCAGGCGTTACAGCCGGTTCAGTTATCAATAATTATTTGCAGGCAATTGGCGGTGTTGATAAATTAAAAGCTGTGAAAGACCTCTCCATAACTGCCACAGGAAATGTGCAGGGGCAGGATGTAACATTTGTACGCGAATATAAAGCGCCTGACAAATATTTAATGAATGTAACCTTGCCCGCTATGAATTTGACCGCTTCAAAAATTTTAGTGTATGGCGATAGTATTATGATGATGCAGATGGGACAAGACATTCCGGTTAATGCAGATATGAAAGCATCCTTAAAAGAGAGTGCATTACTTTTTCCTGAAATGCATCTGAATGATGCCGGTTACAAAATTGAATTAGCGCCCATGATGGAAACGGTGAATGATTCAGATGTTTATGTGGTAACTATTACAACACCGTCAGGTGTTATGATGAAAGAATATTTTGATGCCAATACAAATTATAAAATAAAGCAGGTTTCTACTATGCACTCTGATGAGGGCGACCAAACCACTACGCTTGATTTTGACGATTACAAAGAAGTAAACGGAGTTCAATTTCCTTTTCATCAAAAAATAAATCCCGGTAACGTTGTGATTGAATTAAACGTAACGGAAGTGAAAATAAATAGCGGGTTGAAGGATGAGGATTTTAAATAATAAATCTGCAAAATAATTCCGCCGGTTAAATGAATCGGCGGAATTTATAATCACTCCTAGTAAATTTTATACACTCACCATTTTACCGTCTTCAGCACTCAAGTAATAAGTTCACTTTGCAACTCATTTACGTATATAATATCTGTCAGCATTTGTTTTATCTATCTCTTTACCACATTACCATGTATGGTGACAAATTTTTCAGGCTTTGTTAAGAGCAGATTGTTTTTAAAAGCATATCTGCATCTTCTTTATAAATCATGCCCAGTTCATGGCGCATACAGTTAGCGGCACCGCAGGCGGCGCCATACTTTGCAATTTCTTTTAATGGATAATTTCTTACAGATGCCACCCCAATGCCCGCCAGCAAAGCATCTCCGCAACCCACCATACTTATTACATTTTCAACATGGCATACTGCATACACTTCTTCCTGTTGTGTATATAGATACAATCCTTCTTTACCCGCAGTGAATGCAAGCTGCTTTATAAACTGCAGGAAATAATTTTTTGCATTCTCTTGATCTCCGCATAGGGCTGCGGCTTCTGCTCTGTTTACATGCAAACCAAAGGGCTTGTGAGTAAGCGATTTTTTTAACAGTTCGCCGGAACAGTCTATCCAAACCGGAATATTTTTTTCATTGGCTGCATCAATGAATGGGCCATAAGCATCTGCAGGTGCACCTTGCAGCCATGAACCACTAAGTAAAACCAGCTTGCCTTTGTCGAGATGCTTTTTATAACAGGAAAGAAAATCAGCATACTGTTGTTCATTAATCTGTGCTCCATTTTCTAAAAACTCTGTATTGCGGATTTGTTCATTTTCACTCATCACAGTTATGCAGGTTCTGTTTTCTCCCTCAACTTCTATTCCTTCGCATGATACATTTCTCTTTTCACATTCACTCTTTATCCATGCGCCTTTATTGCCCGCCCAAATGCCGAGTAACTTAACTTCTTCACCAAGCTCTGCAATATTTAAAGCTATATGCACGCCTTTGCCGCCTGGATAAGGTTCCTGTTTTCGGATGCGGTTTACATCTCCGGTTTTTATATCATTCATCCACCAGTATGTGTCAACAGATGGATTGGGGCAAACGCATAAAATCATTTTGCTTTTATTTTCAGACCTCACGGGTTTTAAAAACCTGTGAGGTCTCGTTAACCTGTAAGGTCTATTTTACTTGAATCAATAAAAATTTATCAAACACAACTTTAAGTTTTGGATTGCTGCCTTTTATTATTCCTAATGTTTTATTATTGAAATAATCAATAACAGAATAATTTTTGCTTGCTTCTAATCCCCGTAATTCAATGGTTCCGGAGAAATGCGGATTATAAAATGAATAATACATGGCATCATCTTTTTGTATGCAATGTGTTTCGGGATAATCATAGCCAATATCGTATAAGCCGCCCAGATAGTTTCCCTTGCTCAGCATTTTTTCATTGTATAATGCAATCCATTTTTTAAAAAGTATTTCTTTTTCTTTGGTCAAAAAATTTTCATCCTTGCTTGCAACACCTGTTGCAGGCCACACGAATTTTGTTCCGGGTACAGCGCCAATACCAACTTGCGAAGCAAAGTCCTGTTTATCATCAGTGAGCTCCACATGGTCGCCAAAGTAAGCAGTGCCCGGCATCAAAGCCTTATACACCTTGCCTTTCAGGCGCACCTGCCAACTGCTCTCCGGGTCGCTGGCAACAAACTGGTTGGTGTAAGGTGTATGAAAAAAATTGATGCAATCGCCGCAGGGACAAAATTCTATTACTGCATTTGGTTTTATACTGCGTGCAGTTTCAAATATAATTTTAAATGCTTGCGGAAGGCGCTCAAAAGATTGTTCAGGATATTCAATGTTGTGACCATCAGCATAATCCGGTGCGCAGGCATTCATGTGTTGCCCGTCTAATTTTAATGCATCAAATCCCCAATCATTCAAAAAAAGTTTTACTGTGTTTTTTGTTTCTGCAATGGCAGCGCTGTCTGTGGGCGACATATAAAATGCATCCCACCAGGTAATGTATTGCGGCGCACCATTTTTTTGCATGAGCAAAATGTCGGGATTTGCTTTCAACAATTTACTGCCTGGGTCGGCAGCAAGCGGCGCCCACCACAATACGGCTTTCATCCCCTGCGCATGTATGCTGTCAACAAATGCTTTCATATCTGCATCACCGTTTGGAAAATGTTCTTTGTTTGTATGCCAGTCGCCTTCTGCCTGCTGGTAACCATCATCGAGCCCAACCCATTTTATACCCAGCTCTTTTACTTTGGGAAGTGTTTGTAAAATTTCTTTTAATGTAAAATCCCTTTCATAACCCCATGCACACCATATTGGCTCAAACGCAGCAGGCTCCTGTGTTGCAGGCTTTATGCCTTTTGTTTGCATGTATGCTGAAAAATTTTGCAGCGTTGAAAAACAATCTTTCTGATGCACACTTACAAAAGTTTCAAAAGTGTTTAATGTATCACCATGTTTTAAAATTTCTTCTTCCGGGTATTCATATTCTATGCTCATGTTTGCAGAAGCAGAATATTTATCATAGTCAATTGGCAGCGATACTAATTTGCCAACAGCTTCTGTATTACCAATAGCAATACCTGCATCTTTTCTCCATAAATCAATCACAGGAATGCCCCCACCATAATCAGAACCGTTCATACCCATATAATTTTTTTCGTAAAAACCGGAATTTACTTTTTGAATCCAATCTCTTCTGTCTTCATGTGAGCTGCCCTGGAAGCTCCAGAACTTAGTGGTATCAGTTGAAGGGATGATATTATATTGATTATTTACCCACTTTATCACAGGCAATTCTTTCTTCCCCTGATTTATGTATTGAACATTGAAGTATGCGGCATCAGGAAAATTATCGTATAGTTTGACGGAAAGAATTTTTTCAAGATGATATGTATTGTTTTTTCCGTAAAGCTTCCATTCAATGCCATTGCCTGCATTATCGTGAATGACTCTTTTTTCTTTTTTGGTGATGATAAATTCTTTCTCTGCAAAATATTTTGTAACAATATATTCGGATGATGAAAAATCATTCATCAGTTTGGTACTGCCCTTAAATGCACTGTTGATACTGGTTTGAAGCTTGCTGTTTATTTCTATAAGAAGGTGTTTGTTTTGTATGGTAACATTTTGCGGATATGCAATACCTGCAACAAATACACTCAACAATAAAAAAAGTATTTTTCTGAATTTTACTTTCATCATCACTAAAATTATCTTTTTAAAATTTTTTCTGCATTTGTTTTGTATAGCTTTTTAAGAACTTCCTTTGGCAGGTTAAGTCCATATAGAGCCCAGTGATAATTGAATTGTTCCGTTTCATAAAAATGTTCATCTGCCGTTTCTAAAATTCTGAATATAGCAGCATACATGCTTTTATCAAAACCCATATCGGTTCCATATAATAATCTGTCTTGGTATTTGATGATGAATGCTGCGGCATAATGCGGCACAGGTGCAATCTCTCCATATCTTGCTGCAATGTCAGCATAAAGATTCGGATATTTATCCAGCAGCTTTCCCAACTGTTGTAAATCGCTGCAGCAGTTTGCAAAATGACAAGCTATGAAAATTGCTTTTGGATTTTCTCTTACAGCATTTTCCAGCGAAGCAATTAACTGGTCATGATTGAGCTTGCCGGTTTTGTTCATGTCCACATGCCATTGTGTTGCATTCATCATGCCGTCGTTGCTGCTGTCTGGCGCAGCATACATCCATTCATCTTCTGCTATATGAACATTTACCGGCATTTTTAATTCCGCACATTTTTGCAGCAATGGTTTTATTTCATCATCATCAATATGTAAACCATAAGCTGCAACGGGTTTTGAATAGAGCTCGCCTTCTCCTTTATCGCCTAATTCACCAACGCCTTTTGCACCAAGGTTATGGCATCTTTCCAATTCTGCAATAGCATGTTGCTGCCAGCCTGCTGTATCATAATCTGTATAATCAAATCCGCACCAAAGTTCAAAACGATTTGGATAGCGTCCATATTTTTTTGCCAATGAATCAAACCCTTTTCCTGTTTGCGTTGATAGAATCACTGTTTTTTCAATGCCAATTGCGTCCATTGTTTTCACCCATTCATCCACATCTGCATAGGTTTCTGCATAATCATGGGAATGCATATCAATTACAGGAAAAGCTGCGTGTGTTATATGTGTAACAGGAATTTTATAAATAGAAACAGGGTGATAATTTTTTAACAGAATGTCATTGCCATGCTGTGCAACTGCATTCATACAAATACATAAGAGCAAAGAAAACAGGGAAGATATTTTATACAAAAAATTTTTATGCATTAATCACATTTAATTTTTGAACGATGAGTTGTGTTACTGCATCAATCGCTTTTGGAAATATTTTTCTTAAATCAATTTCATCATTATCTGCCAGCAGCGATTGCAGTTTTTTCATGAAAGTATTTTTAGTTTCAGTAGCGAGATTTATTTTGGAAATGCCGCAACGAATAGCTTCCTGTATTTGCGCATCGGGAATGCCTGAACTGCCATGCAACACTAATGCACACTTCGTACCTGTTCTTATTTCTTTCAACCTGTCTAATCTTAAGTTAGGTGTTTGTTTATAAAAACCATGCGCATTGCCTATGGATACAGCAAGTGCATTTATACCTGTAGCTTCAGCAAATAATTTTGCATCAGCAGCGGGCGTGCATTCTATTTTTTGTTCCTGACCTAATTTGGCAATATAGCCAAGCTCGGCTTCCACACTGGCATTGTATGCATCAGCGAGCTTCACCACTTCTTTCGTTAATTTAATATTTTCCGGTAATGGCTGCTCACTTGCATCAATCATTACAGAATCAAAACCCGCATCAAGGCATTGTTTCGCTATTTCAATATTGCTGCCGTGGTCAAGATGCAGCCAGCCTTCCACATCAAATTCTTTTAGCATAGCAAAAGCCATAGCGGCTGCGGGTTTTATTTCAAGATATTGCAGCGAGCTTTCTGATAATTGTAAAATCAAGCTGCTGCCCGTTTCTTTGGCTGCAAGCAATAAACCTTTCAGCGTTTCAAAATTGTAAAAGTTTACAGCGAGCAATGCTTTGCCTTCATTGCTGCATCTTGCAAGCTTTTCTTTAAGCGTCATGTATGTGATAATTAAATTTTTCCCGTGCAATTTTTTTTATGCTATCATAATCTGAAAATGCAGCAGTGCCGCCGCTTTCGGTAGTATTGACAGCGCCGCACAGTGCCCCGAATTCTGCACATTGCTGCAAAGATTTCTTCATCACAAACCGGTGAATGAAACCTGCATTAAAACTGTCTCCTGCGCCAATAGCATCTGCCACATTATTATTTATAAATGCAGGCTGAAAAAAAATTTCTTTTCCATTCCAAAGCACTGCACCATTCTTTCCTTTTTTTATTACAATAGTATTCGAAAACTCTTTTATACTATTGACACAATCTTCCGCATTAGATTGTTTTGTTATAGCTTTTATCTCTTCCACATTGGGCAGAAAAATATCTGTATAAGGCAATAATTTTTTCCAGTCAGCATCCCATTTTTCTGTAGGGTCCCACTGCGGATCAAGTGAGGTGGTTAAACCTAATGAATGAGCCCGTTCAAAAAGTGCCACAATACTTTCTTTTAGCGCAGGCTGAAGAAATATGGAACTTACATGCAAATGTTTTGCGTTGTGAAGCATGTTATCAGTTATATCATCAGCGCTTAACTCAATCATGGCGCCGGGATAAGTAACATTCGCCCTGTCTTCATCAAAATTTAAACAAACGGTAATGCCTGTATCGTAACGAGAGCTTGTTGAGATATAAGATGTATCAACGGTTTTCAAGGCAAGGTCATCTAATATTTTTTTACCAAAACTATCATTGCCTATTTTGCCGCAAAAAGCAACGCGGCTGCCAAGCACTGCAAGGTTGCTTGCAAATATGGCCGAACTGCTGCCGAGAGTGAGCAACATTTTTTTTGCAAGAACTTCTTTGCCTGTTTCCGGAAATTGCTCTAACTGGTTTAGAATAAGATCAACATTTAATTCTCCTGCAACCAGTACATCAAATCTTTTGACCACGATTTATCTGATTTATATGATTTCCCTGATAGAGATTTATAAACCTCACAGATTTAGATGATGATTCACAAACCTCACAGGTTTTGCAAACCTGAGGTTTCGATGATAACCCGTAAGGGTTAAGCGATAACCGGATAAATATTTACACCCTGCACCACCCGTGATATGGCGCCGCTTTCAGAAGGCGCATCGGGCATAAGCCCAAGCTGTAACGATTTATAAAAGCCAAGCAACTGCCCGGGCAGCACGCTGCAAACCGGTAAAAAATCTTCTGCAATTTTTTTACTTCCTGATGAAAATATTATTTGCCTCTGCAAAGTACCGGCATTCAACCTGTGCTCACTAATGCCAAGCTGATACATGGCGGCATTTCCCTGCTTCATTGAAAATAATAAATCTTTTTCGTAGCGCTGTACATGCGGGTTGTTGCTGAAAATATAAACCACCAAAGTGTTTTCGTTGATGATAGATTTAGGTCCATGCCTAAAACCGAGGTAAGTATCCTCTTTGCATATTACCTGACCGTCTGTTAATTCCTGCAGCTTGAGAGCTGATTCTTTTGCTGTACCGTATAAATTTCCTGAACCTAAAAAAACCGCCCTTTGAAATTCTTTTTCTGCTATAAGCTGAAATGTATCTAATTCCTTAGAGAAAATTTTTTCTGCATATTGATAAAGCAGCTCTATTTGTTTTTTGCAAACGCCTTGCTGCTGAATGAAAGCAATGAGTAATCCTGTTATTAACATAGATGTGTAGCTGCCCGTCATTGCAAGACTTTTATCATTGGCTTCTGAGGGCAATACAAATATATGTTTGGGATTTATTGTGTGAAATTCAGCCAAAGAGCCAGAGCCATCGCAGGTAATAATTAAATGAAAACATTTTTTTGAAAACTGATCGGCAAGTGCAAGCGCCGCTATGCTCTCAGGACTGTTACCGCTCCGGGCAAATGAAATAATTAGCGGAGTTTGAGATTGGTTGAAATAATTCTGAGGGTGCGAAACGATATCAGTGGTAGCAATGCAGAAGGTGGGAATGTGCATGGTTCTAAAAAAACTTCCCTGCAAAGAATAGCCTATAAAAGCGCTGGTGCCTGCCCCGGTTAAAATAATGCTGTTTGCCTCGTGGTGAGCTATGCTTAAAAAACTTTTAATAGCAGTTGATTCAGTATAAAATTTTTCTGTGGTTTTTTTCCATAAGCCGGGCTGCTCTGCAATTTCTTTTGCCGTGTGCAAAGCTCCTTTTTCAAGTAAGAATGTTTCGGGATGGTTCAGATATTTCATGCCCTTTGAAAATATACAGCGAAAATAATAATTTTATTTTATCCTTCAAATATCTTTCATACTCTTTCAAAATCTTGTTTTTTTTTCAAAACATTCCTATTTTTAATTTTTATTTTGTGATCACAAAAAAATTAAGCTATGGAATTTACGGCAACGCAATCGCGAAAAACACTTTTGGCAATAGGATTGTTTTGTTGCATCTCAGCAAAAATTTTTGCCACCACTTATTATGTAAATGCTGCAACAGGTAATGACGCCAACAATGGCGTATCACCCTCCACTGCCTTGCTAACTATTCAAAAGGGATTAGACAAAGCATCCTCGCCGGGAGATGTAATACTCATTTCGCCGGGCACTTACAAACAAAACTTAGTTTGGAAATTTTCAGGCACTGCGGCGAATAAAATTACATTACTGAAAAACGGCAGCGGTACTGTTTTTATTAAATCTGCAGATGCATCTGCCAATCCTGTAATGCAAATCACCAACTTCAGCAATATTATTATTGACGGATTTACCATTACAAGAGACAATGCAAAAAATAATGCACAGGGTATCCTTATCAATTCATCCGGCTCTGCGCTGATGCAAAACATAGAAATAAAAAACTGTGTATTCACCGGAATTAACTGGAGCACCAACCCAAACACGAAACCAACAGTAAGCCAAAACTCGCAGCCATTTATTGTATATGGAAGATCAAGTGCGGCCATACAAAATATAAATGTGCATGATTGTGATTTTAATAATAATATCACAGGGCAAAGTGAAATATGCTCTTTCAATTCAAACATTGACGGTTTCAGCGCCACCAATAATGTGCTGCACGACAATACCAATATAGCCATTGATGTAATTGGCTTTGAAGGGGAGAACACTAATGTAAATCTTGACCAGGCACGCAATGGAGTAATATCGGGCAATACATTGTATGTAAACCAAAGCCCGTATTCAGAGGGCGCCAGCATTTATGTAGACGGAGGAAAATCTGTATTGATTGAACGCAACCTGATACGTGACGGAGACTACGGCATTGAAATAAGCGCAGAAAATAACCCGTCTTCCATTGCTTTTGAAACCCAGGATATAACTGTACGCAACAATCTTATTTATAATTGCCGCAGCGTGGGTTTAAAAATTGGTAACTATAAAGGGAAGCTGCAAAATGCTTTGGCGGCAAACAATACCTGCTTTTATAATAACCGCGGAGGCAAAAGGGATGGCGATGTAAATGGAACAAGTAAAAATATTTTGCCCTGGGCCGAATTGGTAATTGATAATATGCAGGATGTAAATATCAACAACAATATTTTTTATGCACGTGCATCCAACACAGCTATGATTAATTCAGATGCAAATGCGCTTATTACAAATCTTACCATGAATTATAACTTATGGTATAATAAAAATAATGCCATAGGTAACAGCCTTACTTTCCAGTTTAAAATAAATGGCACCAACTATAATTATAACTCTTACACAAATTATAAAACCAACAACACTTTCAATTTTGATAAGCAATCAAAATATGGCAACCCGCTTTTTGTAAATGAAAATATTGTTGGCAATAATACCATAAACCCTGATTTGCATATTCAATCAACATCTCCATGTATTGCATCAGGTGACCCTTCTGCTGTAATTGGCGCCAGCCGCGGACAATGGGGTACTGTTGATTATTATGGCAACAACCGTAAAGTGGGAACCATAGATATAGGCGCACATGAACTGGCAACAGGTTCATTAAAAGCAAATTCAGTAAGTGCACAATCAATTATAAATGTTTTTCCCAACCCTGTAATTAATGAAACTTTTGTAAGGGGCTTGCCCAATGGTTTATATTCACTATCTGTAGTGAACCGGGCAGGCAATATTGCAATGATGGCAAAATTGCAGATAAATAAAAATACAAGAATCAACCTATCTGCTTTGAAAGAGGGTTTATACACCATGCAGCTAACAAATAAAAACAAGAAGTACCGTTGTTCATTTCTAAAACTATAGTTTTTTGTCTCAGGATTGAATGAAGACCGTATTGATGTGCGGCTTTTTTTGGATAATTTTTTAGTGCCACCTTTCGTTCAGGTATTTGCGATCCCGAAGTGTCGGGACAAGTAGGCAGGGCATTCATCGAACGACAAGCCCCGATAAAAGTTAATAAAAGATCTGTGCAATTCCGATTGCTCTACCGTGAAGCCCTACAAATAATTTTATTGTGCGTTCTTGCTTCTGAATTAAAGGTTAACCGATAACTTTAATTGTCCTCCGAAACCTTCTCTAACTATTCTCATAAGTGTCGAAAGCCTTATGTCGCTTGCATCATTTTCAATTCTTGAAATGTAATTTTTTGTCGTGCCGCATTTTTCCGCAAGTTGTTCCTGGGTCATGTTTTTTTGCTTGCGCATTTCTTGTAGCATAACACCAAGTTTAAAAGCTTCGTAGCCTTCTTCAAATTTGTCTCTGCGCTTTGTTCCACGGTTGCCGTATTTCTTGTCAATAAAATCTTCAAGGTCAACCAATTTATTTTTTTTTGTCTGCATAATATTGTTGTTTAAGTTTTTTTGCTTTTTCAATTTCTTCTCTCGGTGTTTTCTGTGTCTTCTTTTGAAAGGCGTTCAACAATATAACTAATTGTCCTTCGTCGAAGAAGCAGAAAATACGAAAGATATTGTTGCCTGAACTTACTCTTATTTCATAGATGCCATCTTCCATGTGTTTGAAATATTTTTCAGGCACAAGTTGAATGTCTCTGATTACACGAATTGTCCATAAAATACGTTCCTGAACTTTTTTTGTTTGCTTGTTGTAAAAGTCCCAAAACTCATTACCGTAAACTTTAAGACTTCTTATTTCTCCCTTGAAATCGTCCACAAAACAAAGTTACCTAATTAGATAATTACTGCAAAATTTTTTGCGTCGAAAGTTTGAAGTGATTACTGTTGCCAAAGCATTACGTACAACACGGTAATATTAGTTGAGATGTTCCGTTTCAGTTTCATCACCAGCATTATACAAATGAATTGCAGACCTGCTTACAATTATTATTTTTTACTGCTTTGTTTCTCTTAAATTATCTTTACAAACGAACTATTTAAAACATGGCGCAGCGCAAAGAAAGGTTCACTGTTTCGCGTAGAAAAAAAATACTTGAACGCATAAAAGAAGCAGGCGAAGTGCTGGTACCCGAACTTAGCCGGGACTTTGATGTAAGCGAGGTTACCATTCGCAACGATTTAAAGCATCTGGAGCAAAAGAATTTATTAATCAGGGCAAGGGGCGGAGCCATTCATACAGAAAATCATGTGGGCGTTGACCAGCGTGTTGCTGAAAAAAATAAAATACATGCCGCAGAAAAGAGCGCCATAGGAAAAAGAGCAGCAGAATTAATCCAGGAAAACGATACTATAATTATTGACAGTGGTTCCACTACTGCTGAGATTGCAAAAAACCTTGGGCATCTAAACCAATTAAATGTAATTACCAATGCGTTGAATATTGCCAATCTCCTGATGGCTTTTCCAAATTTGAATGTGATTATTCCCGGGGGCTATCTGCGGCAAAATTCTATGAGCCTTGTAGGCCCGCTGGCAGAAAAAAACCTGCGTAATTTTTTTGTTGATAAAGTTTTTCTCAGCACTGACGGCTTCGACACGAGGCAGGGAATCTTTACACCTAATATTGATGAAGCTCATCTTAACGGAATAATGATTGATATTGCCAAAGATGTGATACTGGTAACAGACAGCAGCAAATTTAAAAGAAAGAGCCTCGCCTTTATTTGTAAAACGGAAAGAATAAAAACGGTTGTTACAGATGCGGGTATTTCGGAAGAAGATAAAAAAAGGCTGGAAGATGCAGGAGTGGAAATTTTGATTGCATAAAATATAGTGTTATGTTAATCGTAAACTGTCGCAATCCCACAAAGAAACAGAGGCCACGAAGTATTTTTTTTAGTATTCTTTGTGACTTTCAATCTGCCTTTGTGATTACTTATTTACTAACAAATCAGGTAACTTCTTTTTTCTACCAATATTAAATCCTACAGGGCTCTCCGGGACATCAAAATAAAAATTAACTTGGACGTCTATGCGCACGGTACACGCCCTTGTTAAACGCTTTGAAACACCTGTTACATTGCGTGAAGAAAAATCCTGGATCTTCATTTGAGCGAGTATAATATCTTTGCAATAAAAAACAATGGGAGAAATAAGAACAAATATCACATTGAAAAATCCTCAGAATGAAAAAATGGTAACGCTGGATGCAATGATAGATACAGGTGCGGTCATGCTTTTGCTTCCGCAGGATGCCGTTGAAGAAATTGGATTGGTTACTATTGACAAAAGAATTGTAGTACTGGCTAATGAACAGAAAATTGAAATGAATCTCGCGGGACCTGTAAGCGTTCAGATTGGGAAAAGAAAAATGAATACCGATTGTCTTATCGGTCCGCCCGGTTGTGAACCATTGGTGGGGCAAATAATAATGGAAGCATTGGACTTGATTGCTGACCCCATTAGAAAAACGATTACTCCGCGTCCGGAATCCCCCTTTCTTCCAACGCTTAAACTTAAATAACAATAACCGGGCAGCAGGGAGAAAAGGTGTGATCACTTTTTTCCTTTCAAAATTTTTTTCACCGATGAAAATTTATGCTGACAATGCTGCAATCGGTGTTGCTTTGTTGAGAGTTCAAAGAATGGTCAGTAGCTTTGGTGGGTGAGTTTATTGCCGGAACAAAATTCATTATGCTCTGCATGCAAAGCATTACAAATAACTAATCTTTGCGTTGCGAACAAATGAACACACATTTATTCCTGCGTGCTTCCTTCACAACAGGAAATGCGTGTTTGGAGGCTTGGTTTTATTTTTTTGCCGGCATAATACGTGAAACTTAGAGAATTTTCTTATTCAGGGAATGTAAAACGCTGCGGAGAAAAATTCTTAAAGCGTGTTTTGTGTAGCATATAAAACCTCTTTCATCTTGTCAACATGAAACTGTATGTCTTCGCCTTTTCCCCGATAGCTTGCTGCCATTTTTGATAATCCTTTTTTACTGTTATCATCTTCCATTTTCTTCAGCAGGTTTCTGCGTTCCTCCATTATTCGTAAAGCTATCCATAGAGTAGATTCTAATATTTCACCCTGTTTAATTACCAAATCATTTTCTGAATAGGAATGCCCGATATGGCAACGGTAACGGTTCACATTGCCGCTTCCATTGGCGATATTCCACAAACCTCCGCCACAATCAGGGCAGGCATAAATGCTTTTATCACCAAGTTTCTTAACATGATCATAATCTACTACCACTCTTTCAGCAATTTCAGATTCAATAACAACATCGGGCGGGGCTGCTATTTCTTCGGGGTCTGTTTGCGTTATATCAAAAATTGCATCACCCATTTTGCTGAGTGAAATGCAATAATCCACTTCTATGTTATTAAGAACGGAGAGGGGCATGTCGGGATATTCTGCTTCATTTGGATCCTGTACTATGCAGCCGCCGCCGCTTCTCTTAATGGCTGCCATGCCTGTGGTGCCATCGTCAAGTGAGCCGGTTAATATAACGCCAATAACTCTTGTACTGTAAGCGGCTGCGGCTGAGCGGAACAACACATCAATGGATGGACGCCAGCGATTCTCATCGGGTCCGCGACCCAGAATTATTTTATTTTTTTTTACAAGCAAATGCTGGTTAGCAGCCGCAATGTAAATATGACCTTTTTCTATTGCTGCGTTTTCTTTTGCTATTTCACATTGCAAAGAAGTATGGGGCTGAAGACGATGAACCAGAAAATCGCTAATGCTTGTTCTGGATAAGTGCATTACGATAAAAACGGCTGCGTCCATTTCTTGTTTGAATTGTGAAACTAATTCTGATAGTGCATTCATTCCCCCAGCTGAAGCCCCCACTACGATTATAAATTTTGGGTTGTTCATTTTTTTGTGTATATCAAAAATAATTTTTAAGAAACGAAACAAAGCTATGAATAATCATCATGCAAAAATTCTTCCATCTGCATTTGCCAACTTTTAGCCGATGAAAGTTTATGCTTACACTTCTGCAATCGGTGTTGTTTTGATGAGGAGTTCAAAAAATGGTAGTAGCCTTACCTGATGAGTTTTATTGGCGGAACAAAATTCATTGTGCTCGCTGCCCTCACAATAGAGAAACTTGAACTAGCCGGGCAGGAAGTAAGAGAAAAAGTGAAATGCTTCGGCATCGGTTATTTACCAAATTATTTAACGGGGGCTTTTTTCTTTTTAATGGGATTTCTGAAATGGAAAATTATTTTTCCTATTTTAGGCTGGTTGTCGCCAGCTAAAAACCCGAAAGGTTTCAACAGTTCTATCCTGTCGAAAATTACTTTTATAATGGCAGTAAGGGGCAAAGAAAGAAACATACCCGGAACGCCCCACAATGCGCCTCCTATAAGCACCACTATAATGGAAACAAGTGCATTGATTCTTACTTTTGATGCAACAATTTTGGGAACGATAAAATTATTATCAATAAACTGAACAATTGCATAAGCGACCAAAACATATAATGCATAGATGGGTTCTTTAGTTGCAAGTGCAAGCAACATGGGTAATGCAATGGCAATTACACCGCCTATATATGGAATAATGTTTAACAATGCACCTATTACCCCTAGCAACAGTGCATATTCAATTCCGATAATAAAAAGTGATAAAGTGTTTAAGGCAGCCACAATACCGGCTTCTAAAAGCAACCCGATAAGATAATTTTGAATGAGTGATTTTGTTTCGGTGAGAACTTCTGCAACGGCAGCATGTTTATTTGGCGGAAATAATTTTGCCATAAACTGCAGCAACAGTGATTTGTAGAATAAAAATAAAAAAACATAAACAGGCAATAGAAAAACTAAAACAAGCATACCACTAATGGTAGTGAGCGTTTGCCCGATGACTGATGTGGTGTTACTCAATCCTTCACTTTTTGTTTTTGCTAACCACTCCTCAACCTGTTTGGTGCTTACATTAAATGTTGTGGAAAACCATTGAATGCCATCGGCCAGCATATCGGCAAATTTTTGTTTAAACTGTGGCAATGAATCACTGAACGTGGTGGCTTGCGAACCTATGAAAAATAAAAGACTTAAAATAGCCACAAGAGCCAGCAATACAGCAAAGAGTATTGCAACTATACGGTTCATTTTTTTTCGTTGTAAAAAGTTTACAAATGGGTTTAGCAGGATGGCAATAATTAAAGCGAAAATCAGCGGCAGTATTATATCCTGTCCTATGTACATGACGTAAAAAAAGACTGCAACACCAATAATGATTTGTGAGAGCTTAACATAAAAAGGCAGGGTTATATTTTTTTCCATTATATTTTTTTAAAGGATTATTAGCTGTTGATGCACTCTGCTATTAATCTAATATCACTTCCCGTGCCCGTGATTTTATATCTTTTTTGGTGATGGTATTTTGCTGCAGAGAAAGATGCAAAAATGATGTGTAGTTTTATTTCTCTTGCAATAATATTATCAAGCGCAGAAAGAAAGTTTTTACACTTACTGCCGCGCTTCTATAAAGTATCCATGTTTTAAAATCCTTATTCTATTTTACCATTTCACTTTGATTCTTTTACTGCGATGAGCTGAACCTTTTCAATGTCTGGAGCAGTTGAAAATAATTCCGATGCTTTGGCTTTTAGTGCTTCGGCAACTTTGCCATTGAGGTGTGCGTTTCTGCCTTCTTCATCTGCAAAGGTGTCGAAGATGCCGTAAGCGCCGTTATCAAATTTTAATGCGTACCAGTGAATGGTGCCGGGTTCCTGTAGTACAAGTTCTAACCCGGTTTTTAAAAATTCTTCTGCTTCATTTTCTTTTCCCGGCTTTGCCTGCAGCTTTACTGTTAACGCTAATTTTTCCATTTTGATTTGTTTTAATTTTTGATTTGTTGATTAAAAAAGTAAACCCGAAAGATAGAGCGAATACTAATCTTCCGAAAAAATTATGCCGTAAGAGAAATAAAGCTGAAATTGAATTTCCTGAAGACTTTTGTGGAGTTCTTTGCCCTATGAGCTGCTGATGAGTGTAAGAAAATGCTCAACGAAGATTGTTTTTTGACTTTTTTATTTTAGATTTGCTTCCCCTTTCTGCAATGAGTTTTGGGAGCATTTCAAGCAAATAAATGAGCATTAAAAAAACATTTCTGATAGTAGATGATGATGCCGATGACTGCGAGTTCTTTTGTGAAGCGGTAAGTGAGATTGATGCATCTGTTAAGTGCATTACCATCCATAGCGGTGAAGATGCATTACAAAAACTTCGCACAGGTATTAAGCATTTGCCCGATTTTATTTTCCTCGATTTGAATATGCCGCGCATGAATGGCAGGCAGTGTCTTATTGAATTGAAAAAAGATACCCGGCTCAAAAATATTCCGGTAATTATTTACTCCACTTCATCTGCTCAAAAAGATATTGATGAAACCCGCCAACTTGGTGCAGCTTATTTTTTAACTAAGCCATCTGACTTTCAAAAGCTGCGCAAGGAAATTATTTTTGTGCTGAAAACGGATTGGTCGCATCAACAAAAGGAGACGGCTGTTTAAGGGGCTTATCACACAAAAACAAGGTACAAGTCCAACCTCCAACCTCCAACACTCATCTCACAAACATTTCTTTTCCGCCGATAACAGTGCGCAATACTTTTACATCTTTAATATCAACAGAGGTTATTTCAAAAATGTTTTGAGAGAGCACTCAAAATCTGCAAGTCTGTTTACTTTTAAGATGCCGAGTTTATTTTCCTTGAAACCGGTATATGCACCATGGCAGCATAACATCTAAGGACTTCTGCTACAGATATTTTTTATTCGGGTACCCATCCATTGAGATTTTTATCCATCAAGGGTTCTGCGTGTAACTGCTGCATAAATACCAAGCAAAGGATTTAAGCACTGGTATTTTTTTAAATCAATATCCAGATCCTGCCCGGCTATCTCTATAAGTTTATTGAGATAATTTATTTCCATTTGCTTACGGCCAAGCCCTGCTTCTAATTCTGCAACTTTCTTTTCAAGCTCTTTACTTCTGTATTGCTCGCTGTCCATTTGCATCACAAGTGTTGTTGAGGGATGCAAATGTGCAGAAATTTTTTTCAGCCACTTATATACCTCTCCGTTACTTACTGAATATTCCCTGCTTGCCTCCCATACATTTACTTTGCCTTTTTCAATATCCTGTACAATCTTTTTTTTAAGTTTATCGTTGAATATCCGTCGCGGCTTCAAGGATATCTTTACATTTGAGTTTGACATATTTGACCTTTTTTGAGGTCAACATATTTCAGCCTGATACAATTCAATATTCAATGCTCAATGTATTATTGCCTATTGACTATTGCCTCAATGACTTTAATTCCTAACTTGTTTTTATGAATCTGAAAAAATATTCCATACTTGTTACAGATGACGATGCTGATGTATTAACCGCTGTACGGCTGTTATTAAAAACCGAAGTGCAGGAGGTGATAACCGAAAAAAACCCTGAGAATATTCCTGCCCTTTTATTAAAGCAAAACTTTGATTTGGTTTTGCTCGATATGAATTTCAAAGCATCTATCAATACAGGGAATGAAGGCATTTACTGGCTTAAGCGCATTAAGGAATTGAAGCCTGATACCTTAATCATTATGATAACTGCTTATGGCGATATTGATCTTGCTGTGCGTTCACTTAAAGAGGGCGCTGCAGATTTTGTAGTAAAGCCCTGGCATAATGAAAGGCTTCTGGCTACTATAGAAGATGCACTGAAAAGCAAAGGAGCTGGCAAAGGCAAAGCACAGTCTTCTTTTCAAAACGATACAATTATCGGCAAGCAACTGCTGGGTGAAAGCGAAGCCATGCAGGACATCTTTTATAAGATTGATAAAATTGCACCTACTGATGCAAACATTTTAATTCTTGGAGAAAACGGAACGGGAAAAGATTTGATTGCAAAAGCCATTCATGAAAAATCATTACGTGCAAACAAACCTTTTATAAAAGTGGATGTGGGTGCATTAACAGAAACACTATTTGAGAGTGAGTTATTTGGTCATAAGAAAGGAGCTTTTACAGATGCAAAAGAAGACAGGGTTGGTCGCTTTGAATCAGCAAACGGCGGCACACTGTTTCTTGATGAAATTGGTAATATCAGCTTAACGCAACAGGCAAAGCTGTTAACTGTGCTGCAAAATAGATATATTATAAGGCTGGGAGAAAATACACCATTGCCCGTTGACATAAGATTAATATGCGCTACCAATGCAGCCATGAGTGAGTTGGCAAAAGAAAACCGGTTTAGAAAAGATTTGATTTACCGGATTAATACGGTTGAAATCACAGTACCGCCTTTACGCAAAAGAGGTGATGATATTTTGCTGCTTGCAAAACATTTTGCAAAAATATATGCTGATAAATATTTAAAGCCAAAGGTGAGTTTTGATGATACGGCGTGGAATAAATTACAGCAATATCATTATCCCGGTAATGTAAGGGAATTGCAGTACACTATTGAGCGGGCTATTATAATGAGCGATAGTGATATGTTGCAGGCAAAAGATTTAATCTTCTCTCCACTTGAAGCAGCCGAAGCAGCGACATTTCAAACAGATGAAATGAAGTTGAGTACGATAGAAAAGAATACCATATTGCGTGTGATTGAAAAACACAGCGGCAATATTACAAAAGCCGCAAAAGAGCTTGGCATTACGAGAACGGCATTGTACAGGAGATTAAGTAAATATGAGATATAGGTGTCAGGTATCAAGTATCAAGTATCAAGTATCAAGTATCAGGGAATGGTATAAAGAGATTAAGAAATAATTTTGTTGAATTTTTATATCAGGGAATAAATCATTTTTCGTAAAAATAACCAACCATGTATTTCGCAGTAACAAACGTAGAACCCTTACATAATTATTTGCTTCGCTTAACTTTTAAAAACGGGGAACAAAAGATTTTTGATATGAAACCATACTTAGAAACAGGCGTCTTTAAAGAGTTAAAAAGTGAAAGGATTTTTAAAACAGCAAAAGTAAGCTTCGATACAGTTGAATGGGCAAATGCGGCAGATATTGACCCCGAAACATTGTATCATGGAAGCTGGCGGTGTAACCAGCCTGACACCTGATACCTGATACCTTTTTACCATGTTCAAACGCTACGAATTTAATATTGTAATAAAAGTAGTGCTGATATTTATCACTATTACAACAGCCGCTTTTTTATTTGTGAAGGAATGGTATGTGTATGAAGTGATTACTTTACCAATAATTATTTTTCAGATTGCAGATTTTTTTCGCTTTCATAAAAAAGCACAGGAAGAAGTAGAACAATTTGTTGAGAGCGTACACTACCGCGACTTCTCACGCCATTTCGATGAAAGACATGCCCCGCTTGAATTGCAGCCGTTGCGCAAAGGCTTCAATGAAATCAACTCTACATTTAAGGTGATTAGCATGGAGAAGGAAACACAATATCAATATCTCCAAAAAATTCTTGAATTGGTTGATACCGGAATTCTTTCTTACGAAATAGAAACCGCAGAAGTTGTGTGGATGAATGAATCTCTTAAAAAATTATTACAGGTGCCCTATTTAAAAACCATTCATTCCCTATCAAAGCGAGACTGGAATTTATACCACGAAATTATGTCTCTGCCTTTAGGCGAAAGTGTAATAAGCACTGTGCATCTCGAAAGAAATTCTTTTAAAGTATTGTTATCTGCAACTGCTTTTCAAACAGAAGGAAAGAAGTATAAGCTCATCGCATTTCAAAATGTAAATGAAGCATTGGATGAAACAGAGAGTAAGGCATGGCAAAAATTGCTGAGTGTGATGACACATGAAATCATGAATTCCGTAGCGCCCATTTCATCATTGGCAGAAACATTAAAAAACAGGCTAAGCAATGCAAGGCATAGCATAAGAGAAGAAGATATGGCAGGGTTTGAAGATATGGAGCTTGGCATTAGCACTATTAAAAGACGCAGTGAAGGACTTTTAAAATTTGCAGAAACTTATCGTAACCTGAATAAAATCTCAACGCTCAATGTAAAAAGGATTTACGTAAGAGATATGTTTGAAAACCTGCATCACCTGATGCAGCCCACACTGCAGCAGAAAAATATTGAAATGGAAATCATCATGAAAGATCCTGACCTTTTGATTGAAGCCGATACTAATTTAATTGAACAGGTGCTTATTAATATTATTGTAAATGCGATTGAAGCCGTAAAAGACAGGCTGCATCCAAAGATTGTAATGTCTGCATCTGTCACACACAATAATAAAGTATTAATAAAAATTGCTGACAATGGCACGGGCATGAGTGAAGAGCTGCTTGATAAAATTTTCATTCCATTTTTCAGTACAAAAAAGAATGGCAGTGGTATTGGTCTCAGCCTCTGCAAACAAATTATGATGATGCATAAAGGAAATGTGCAGGTGCAAAGTGTAATAGATGAAGGCACTGCGTTTACGCTGCAGTTTTAAAGGTTAGATATTTAATTATTTCATCTTAGTTTTAGTTGCTGCTCCTGGTATTTTATCAGTTCTAATACTTCAAAATAAAAGTCCTCTATTGTAAAAGTATTTTTAATGCTCTTCATTTCAATACTATCATTCACATTATTTGTTCCAAGAGTTAAAAACCCATTTTTCGTTCTCCTTTCTCCATAATTCCACATACACACGCCGGCTGTCAACCATTAAATATTCAATGAGAGAAGGTATAGAACGGTACATTTCAAATTTAGCCCCGCGATTATAACCTTCTGTTCCTTGTGATAAAATTTCTACAAGAAGTACAGGATTTTTCAGGGACATACTGTCTTCATATTGCAGTTGTCCGCAAAAAACAGAAATATCGGGATAGGTGTATAAGCCTGCTTCCTCTATAAAAATTCTTTGATCGCTGCTAAAAGGTTTGCCCCCTTTTCCTCTTAATTTATTTCCTAAAACAATAATAATATTTGATGCAATCGCATTATGGGGTGGTAATGCACCGGCCATTGCTTCCGGTGTATCACCCTCAATTTCTCCCATAGGAAAAATTTCGCTATTATAGTATTCGCTTTTATAAGAAGCGGTTAATTTCATTTCAAGATATTCCTCAACACTATATTTCTTTTTTAGCATAGTGCTTATGCAGCTTTGTTTGCTTTCAAAGGTAAAAAAGAGGCAAATTTTTTTTTTAAAACTTCTTAAATTTTCTACGAACTTGCAAACTTGTAAACTTGTAAACTGCTTTAAACTTTAAATAATCTCATGAAATCAACTACCCGTATTCAACTATCTGCCATGATGTTTCTCCAATTTTTTATTTGGGGTGCATGGTATGTAACCATGGGAACCTATCTCGATAAAGTATTGCATGCAGATGGTGTGCAGGTAGGCGCAGCGTACAGTGCCATGGCAATCGCTACAATCATCTCGCCTTTTTTTGTGGGGATGATTGCAGATAAATTTTTTGCTGCTCAAAAGGTAATGGGTGTATTGCATCTTGCAGGGGCCGCGCTATTGTATTATCTCACTACTATTACTAATGCATCTTCATTTTATTGGGTGGTGTTATTATATTCTTTAATGTATGCGCCTACACTTGCTCTTGCAAATTCGGTTGCTTTCAGGCAAATGACTGACCCAAGTAAACAGTTCGCATCTATCAGAGTGCTTGGCACCATTGGATGGATTGCTACCGGCTGGCTGATTGATAAAGTTTTTAAAATAAGTACAGATGAACTGGTATTCACTTTTAAAATGGCTGCTGTGGCATCAGGTGTATTAGGATTACTTAGTTTCTTTTTACCAGACACACCTCCAAAAGCAAAGGGCACCAAAACAACTTTCGCTCAGGTGCTTGGCGCCGATGCTTATATTTTATTTAAAGACAGGTCGTTTACCATTTTCTTTATCGCATCTATACTTATCTGTATTCCATTGTCATTTTATTACAGCTTCACCAATTTATTTTTGACTGAAGCAGGAATGAAAAATGTTACAAGCAACATGACCTTCGGTCAATTCTCGGAAGCTTTTTTTATTTTACTGATCCCATTTTTCTTTCGTGCACTTGGCGTAAAATGGATGATTGCTTTAGGAATGATTGCGTGGGCTGTGCGGTTTGTTTTCTTTAGCTATGGAAATTCTGATGCAAATCTCTGGATGTTGTTTGCAGGCATTTTATTACATGGCGTTTGTTTTGATTTCTTTTTTGTTACCGGACAAATTTATACAGACAGTAAAGCAGGTATAAAAATTCAAAGCTCAGCGCAGGGCATGATAACAATGGCAACGTATGGCGTAGGTATGTGGATAGGAACATTGCTGGCAGGTAATGTAAAAGACCACTACACAGTAAATGATATTGTGCAGTGGAAGAGCGTATGGCTTGTGCCTGCAGCAATAGCCGGAGCCGTTTTGGTTTTATTTGTTTTGTTCTTTAAAGACAATCAAAGAACGGCGGTGCATGCAGAGCCTGTTGCGATGGTTTAATTGTTTAATGTTTAATGGTTGAATGGTTACACTGCTTTTTTCATAACAATCTTTTATTAGTTCATAACAAGTATAAGTTGTAATCAAAAACAAGAAACCCCGCCTTGTCGGGCAGGCGAGAAACGAGAAACGATAAACGGATTCCTATCTTTGCTTCCTTATGAACAAAATGCGTTCTGTTGCATTTCATACATTAGGCTGCAAGCTTAATTTTTCAGAAACATCTACACTCTCAAGAATGCTGGAGCATGATGGTTTTGAAAAAAAAGATTTTGATGAAACTGCAGATGTCTATGTTATTAATACATGCTCTGTAACTGAAAATGCTGATAAAGAATGCAGGCAAATTGTGCGCCGCATACAACGTAAAAATCCCGAAAGCCTTATAGTAATTACCGGCTGCTATGCACAATTAAAGCCAAAAGAAATTGCAGCCATTCCCGGTGTTGACCTTGTTTTGGGGGCCGCTGAAAAATTTAATTTACCCACGCATTTAAAGCAGCTCACAAAAAATGATGCAGCAAAAATTTGCAGTTGTGATATTGAAGAGATAAAAGATTTTCATTCTTCATTTTCATTGCATGACAGAACACGAACCTTTCTGAAAGTACAGGATGGCTGCGATTATAATTGCTCTTTTTGCACCATACCAATGGCACGTGGCAAAAGCAGAAGTGATAGCATTGAAAATGTGTTGCACAATGTTGCAGAGCTTGCTGCAAAAGGAGTTAAGGAAATTGTGCTAACGGGAGTAAATTTGGGAGATTACAGCCCCCTTCAAACCTCCCCCTACAGGGGAGGCTTAAACGATGCGCATGAGGAAAACCTTTTCCTGCTTATACAACAGTTAGATAAAGTTAACGGCATAGAACGCTTTCGCATTTCTTCTATTGAACCGAATCTGCTCGCAAGTGATATAATTGCTTTTGTTGCAAACAGCAAAAAGTTTATGCCGCATTTTCATATTCCGCTGCAAAGCGGAAGCAATAAAATTTTGGGATTAATGAGAAGGCGTTATAAAAAAGAACTCTATGCAAGTCGTGTGCAATTAATAAAAACACTAATGCCGCATTGCGCCCTTGGTGCGGATGTGATTGTTGGTTTTCCGGGAGAAAGTGATGAAGATTTTAGAGAGACATACGACTTTCTCGAAAGCCTTGATATATCTTACCTGCATGTGTTTACTTACTCTGAACGTGATAATACAAAAGCTTTGGAAATAAAGCCTGTTGTGCCCATGCGTGTGCGGCATGAAAGAAATAAAATACTGCGCAATTTATCTTACCAAAAAATGCAATCGTTCACGCAGCAACATTGTGGACAAACACGAAAGGTTTTGTTTGAAGACTATAATAAGAATCATTTGATGGAAGGCTATACAGATAATTACATTCGCATTACTACATCCTACAGAAAAGAATGGGCGAATGAGATTGTGGAGTGGAAGATATAGATTAGGTGTCAGTTTTCAGCTATCAGGTATAAGATGATAGGTCAACATCGAACATCCAACATCGAACATCCAACATCTTTCTTTTCTTTGCACTCCATGAAAGCAGCACTCATCCGTTTACATATTGCCGTTTTTCTCTGGGGATTTACAGGTGTGTTGGGCAGAGCAATTACCTTAAATGAGGCATGGCTTGTTTGGTGGCGCTTGCTCATAACAGTAGTTTCATTATGGATTCTTTTCTTCTTTCAAAAAAAGATAATAAAAATTTCTCTGCGTGATTTTTTAAAGATTGCAGCTATCGGCACTGTGCTTGCATTGCACTGGCTTTGTTTTTATGGAAGCATTAAATACGCGAATGTTTCTATTGCATTAACATGCCTTTCTACATCAGGCTTAATGAGCGCCGTTGTGGAGCCGCTGTTCTTCAAAAAGCGAATTAATTTTTTTGAAATATTGCTTGGCTTGTTTGCCTTGGCAGGCATTACCTTAATATATTTTTCCAATCTTAGTTTTTCTGTTGGCATTTATATTGGTTTGGCTGCCACATTATTTACCGTGCTTGTATCGGTGATGAATAAAAAAATAGTGGCTGGCTATAAGCCGGAAATCATTACGCTCTATCAATTGACCGGAGGCTGGATGGGTCTTACTTTATTGTTGCCTTTATATAATTTTTTATTTCCTGCAAAAGAAATATTTCCTCAGCAGTGGGATTGGCTCTGGCTCATCATTCTAAGCTGGTGCTGCACCATACTTACATTTATACTGTACATAAGCTCATTAAAAAAAGTGAGTGCATTTACTATGAATCTGACGCTAACATTAGAACCTGTATATGGTATTATACTTGCTTTTATTATATACCATGAAAACAAATACCTGAGCAATACATTTTATGCGGGCTTCGGGTTAATTCTTATTGCAGTTGTTTTACAAATGATGAGGCTGATAAAAGAACATAAAACGCTTGCGGCAAATACAATATAACTTTTATACTAATACGGCTTTAAACCTTTCCTTTACAATCATAATTCTTTCGGTATAATCCTTTAGTTCTTCTTCTTTATGTTTCATGAAACTGTTACTATTCATTCCGCCTACAACTTTTTCCATTTCTTCCGGAGTATCATATACCATTGTTCTGAAAGTATTGGTATAATCTTTTTCACGGGATTCATATATTGATTTTGTCATCTTCTTTTTTAGCTCAAGCGCTCTGTCGAGAAGCGAGCTTAATTGCGATGCTGTTATTTCTTTAAGTTCAAGATTGAGCAAATTTTTCAGCGATGCTAAACTATGCTGCAGCTTTTGCATGGAATATTTTTTCCCCTGCTCTTCATAAAAAGCATGCACTTCATCCCATGACCGTATCAGGTTGTTATGAATTTTTTGTTTCAGATCTTCAATTTCTTTTTTGGGTATCAGTTGCCCGCCTGTATTTATCCACTCATTAAGCTCTGTTTTCTGCGGCAATAAACGGAAAAGCTCATTCATTGTGCTTATATTATTCTCTTCAATAAAATACATAAGCTGCGTAATGCTGTAATATAAAATCATCTCCCTGAAAATATCATACGCCTGCTGCACTTTTAAAATTATTGTTTCTCTTTTTGAATTTTCAAAACCATCCCCTATAACTTTCAACTCATTAATCACTTCATCATGCTGTCTCAATAATTGCCTGCCTTTTTCCGTGCACTCGGTGTCTGTGTATTCTCTGCCATTATTATTATTTTGTCTTCTTAAATAAGCTGTGCCAACTAATGTTTCAAACATTACGAGGCTGCTGAGCATTTCATTAACAGTGTCGGGCGCCAGGTAATCATATTCCAGCAATTGTATTTGCTCTGTTCTTTTATCCCGGTCAGCATATTTCCATGAGTTGCGTTCTAAGGCATACATGTTGTACATAAACCAATATGCAGGCATAATCAACAGCCTGTCATTTGCCGTATCCATACTTACAAGAGAGAAAGGAATGGGAATATTCAGCTCATACATATAATCACCTTTGGCAATCATGGTAAAGCTGGCAAATTTTGAATTATGCTTCAGGCTAACACACAAGCCCGGCCAAAAGCCGCGTGCTGCAACTATTTCACCATCTGCTGCACGGGAGTTGTGATTTGAGCCAATGGTTGCGCCTGCCGGTATATTGCTCTGTCCCAACACCAGCGAGGCACATAAAAATGAATTGTTATGATGCTGCTCATGTGCAGGAAATATTAATGAGTTCAATACTTCGCAACACGATATGGTAGAGTTGTTGCCGAGATAGGAATTAATTAATCTGGCTCCATATTTCAACTGCGAATGCGAGGCCATAATAAATCTTACCGCTTTCACTCCATAAAATATTCTGCAGCCTTTGTGTATTATTCCGTTAACCAGTTCGCAGCCTTCGCCTATTTGCGTTTTGCTTTCCGCATCAGAATGCACGGTGAGATTTTTTAATTTATTGGCGCCTTTTATGTAAGCATCGGTTCCTATTAAAACATCTTTAATGCTTAAGCAATTTTTAATAACAGTTCTGTCTCCAATCATTCCATAATAACCTCTGTTCTTATGAAATGTGCTCTCTGTAAATTCCGTAAATTTTTGAAGCAATAATTCATCATCACGGTACTTACTCCACAAAAAAGCATCGCCGGGCAACATGCCGCTGAATGGAATCACGCTGCGGCCGCCGTTTTCATTGCATAGCTCCAGCATAATACGTATGCTTTCATTTTCTCCTTCCTTTATAATTCCGTTTCCAAATTTTGCATAATCGGTTGTAGCCAGTTCATTCACATTAGTAAGTATTACTTCATTGCCAATAATAAAATGAGATAAGTAATTTACGTTTTCAATTACCACGTTATCGCCAAAATCGCAACTGATAATAGTAGAATTGTATAAGCCAACTACAAACCGCATATCGCTGTATTCAAGCGCATAAGGTTCAAGCTTGCCAATACGCACCAGTCCGAAAAAATTGCAATCTCTTACAAGAGTGGGATTAAACGCATCAGATACAAGTATCATGTTCCAGTCGTCACTGGTGTTGCGGTTTCGCACCAAGGCTTCAATTTCATAAGCCGTAAGCTTGCGATATGCAATGCCGCTTGTATTCTGCCGGTTGCGCAAATAATATTCATCTTCGCCTGCGGGCAAATATTCAGGCTGTATAAAGTTGTAGCCCAAATTAATTATGGCGCTTTTTTTAATAAGGTATTCAGCCATGTGTGTTGCTTTGGGTGAGTAAAGAAAAGAATTTTTTTGGTAATCGGTGCCCATAATTATCGGGGGTTCTTTGGTAATTTGAAATGAGCCTTTTCCCGTAAACGGGACATTTCGTGCCTTTGCAAATGCTTAAACAATTATAATTCACGAGTCAAGCAATATAATATCAATTAAACCTTTCATTCCATAATAATCTCTTGCACTACTATACAAATAATCTTCAGGCTTACCAACAATTTTATGAAAAAGGAATTGATGATTTGGGTTTCTTTATGTTTTACAAACACGAACCACGGCAGGGGATGAACGGCAGTTTTTAGAGACAATTGCTTATTCGATTAAAACGATCTTTTTGCTCATTGTTTTACCCTTGTTGCTAAATATTGCGGAATAGATGCCCCGGGGCCAAAGTGCACATGAGATTTTTTCGCTCATGCCTGCAGATAATGTAAAGGTTGCAATTTTAAATCCCCAGGCATTATAAATAGTGATAACACCATCTTCAGCACCTTCACTTAAATGAAAATTTAGCTGATCACGGGCGGGGTTTGGAAAAATTTTTACTTGCTCATTTTTAACCATGGAAGCAGATGAGAAACGTTTTAAAAATAAGCTGTCCCGAACAGGTCCGTGGATGTGAAATGTGTCCCATGAAGGATCTACATAACAGTCTTTTCCTGCCCCGGCGCCTTCAATGCGGAATTTATAATCAGGATTATCAATGTTAACTGTTCCATCTGTGTGACCGCCGCTGGCAACTGGTTGTCCTTTTTTCACATAGCATGTTCCAAGCACCGACGTAAAGGTTTTCACAATTTGATTACATAGATCACCTGACTTCCCAAGCTTTTTGAATTTATTTATGTAAGTGCTGGTCCACGGAACATCGAATGGGGCTCCGAAGTAAGGATTTGTGTTATCCTGCGGATGCAAGGTATCTCCGCAATAGGGCTTATTACACGATGCGAGCATATAGTCATTTCGATGAATAAAAATATTCAGAGCGTTTAAGTTATAGCCGATGGTATCGCAGAGTGATGATAGAAATTCCATGTTAATATGGTCAAGATGACCATGCGGAGTAATAAACATAAGCCTTGCTCTGGATCTGCTAATACCGAAGTTGGTGCGAATAATGGTATCAACTATGCGTGCATCGTCAATAGCGTTGCGGTAAGGGCTCGGGCGTCCATAATATGCGATATCGTCACGGGGAGAATCCACTGGCAGCGTTCCGTATCTATTCCCATAACCTGCACCGAATATCCAAACGCTATCGTTTTTACCCTTAATAAGATAAATGTTCGAGAGGCCGGTTACGCTATAACGCCCTTCGCCGCTATGAACGACATAAAAAGAATCCCTTATAATTTCTTGTTTACCCAATTGCAAGTCTTGTGCGCTCAGTTTGAATGTGGAACTTATTAAAATGAGTGCAATGGAAAGCGTAGAAAAATTTTTCATGGAGCGAATAGTTTATGAGTTAGCAAAAACAAACCCTTTTGCAAGGTAAAAATAAAATATTAACTTTTAAGGTTCATATACAAACTTTTGGTTTCATTTGAAATTATGCCATTCGTTTGTTGTTTCTATAGCATTACTAATTGACAGCTTCCTTCCCCCCCGCAATATCTCCTCAAAGACAACTAGAGCAGGCAGGGGCTACCGCAAAGCGATACAAAGATATGCGGCTTCAGCAGTGCAAAAGCCCATCTTATTTTACGACGAGACAATAAAGGAAAAATGATGGCTGCAAAAATTACTTTCACGTACGAAAATTGATAATAATTTTTTTTTGATGAATGATTTCGGTTTATTTTTTTAAAGCATCTGCGCCCTTGTTAGTATTGTGAAGCCGACCGGGAATAAATAAATTTTTTAAAAAAATCCATAAAGGGTTACCGCATATTTTTATTATTCTATAGAAAGGAAGAAAAGTGTTTTAGTGAGGCGTAACACGTTGATTAAGCAATCAATTACCATCATAATATAAAATCACTTTTGCATTCTTTGAAAGGTCTGATTTTACCGTCAGTTCATATATTTGCTTACCGGCTGTAATACGCATTAATGCTGTGTTGGGCGGTATAGTACCTAAATTTTCAGCCACAAGTATAAACTCATGAGTGCGGTTTGCAGCATCAGCATGAACAGTAACAGTAATCGCTTGTTTCAATAATTTTTTCTTGTCAACTATTAAAACATTATTGTCATAAACACTTACAATATCTCCATCTATCTGGGCATTATCAAATAATTCAATCAGTATATCAGGGGCTGTAATATGATAAGATTGCAGTAATACATTATCCCGCTGCACCAATACTTTAGTTTTATCATCTGTTACAACAACCGATTTTGATGAGTTGGTAACCGGTGGCTTTTTTATTGCAGCATTCGCTGCAATCTTTAATGAGTCCAGTTGCTTTTTCTTTTCAATAGCAGAAGCAATCTTCAATGAGTCCAGTTGCTTTTTCTTTTCGATAGCAGAAGCAATCTTCAATGAGTCCAGTTGCTTTTTCTTTGCAATATCAACAGCAATTTTTAATGAGTCCTGCTTTTTCTTTTCGATAGTAGTGGCAATCTTTATTGAGTCCTGTTGCTTTTTCTTTGCAATCTCAGAAGCAATATTTATGGAATCCTGTTTATTCTTTTCGATAATAGCAGCGGTCTTTATTGAGTCCTGCAGTTTTTTCTTTGCAATCTCAGAAGCAATCTTTATCGAATCTTGCATTCTCTTTTCGATAGCAGCAGCGGTCTTTATTGAGTCTTGCAGTTTTTTCTTTGCAATATCAGCAGCAATCTTTATTGAATCATTAAGCTCAGGCTTGCCAAAAAGATTTACCAAATAAAGTTGGGTTGCTGTATCGTAATCGTGCAACAACTTATAATAAGTTGATATGCCATCGCAATCTTTGCCGCAGCCAATAATTTCGCAGGTTAAAATAATCCTATCGTGTTTAACTACGATTTTATTTTGCCCAGTGCAATTGCAATCCAGCCATTTGCCATGCGGAGGTTCTCTTTTAAATATAATTTCCCCATCTTCCATATAAATTTTCTCTTTATTAATAGAGCCTGAAAGAGAAGTTATTATTTTAGTGTGGTTACGGTCATCTGCCTCATTGGTTCTGGTTCCTGTAAAATTGTTTCCATTCACAGAATTAATAACAATCGTTCTTGTAAAATGAGCTTTACCTGTTCCGTTCCATGTACCCAGCATCCATTTCACATCTTGTGCATGAGAAAATGTAAACAAAAAAAATAAAAAAAACAGGAGCAGGATATTTTTAGAATCAATCATAACTATTCGTAATATTAATATAAATATAGATAAAGTTGGTTTTGATATTTTCAAAAAACAATTTTGAACTGCTTAAAAACATCTTCCTTTCTGTAGCAAACAAATTAATAATTTTAAGAAGTAATTTAAAATGACTGTGCATGTAACGGTCAGACGGCTTAGAGCCGCGAGACCGATGCTTTAAAAATAAAAAAATGAAAGAGATTATTAACTGTGCAGCTTATGCTGATGGACAACGAATTGCAAATGTTGAATTAACCAACATAAGCGAAGTGCTGAAACAGCCAGACAGGTTTATATGGATAGGGCTTCATGAACCCAGCGAAGAAATTCTTGGCCGTGTACAACGTGAATTTTCGCTGCACGACCTTGCCATTGAAGACGCACACTCTGCACACCAGCGGCCTAAGCTGGAAGCTTATGGCGATTCTCTTTTTATTGTTTTGCGTACCGCACAAATAAAGGAGGGCGACCATCACACAGACTTTGGAGAAACACATTTTTTTATTGGCTCCAATTTTCTTGTTACGGTGCGTCATGGCTCTTCTTTATCTTATGCTGATGTGCGTGCCCGCTGCGAAAAAACACCGCATCTTTTGCGCAAAGGTCCGGGCTTTGCCTTGTATGCGGTTATGGATTCTATAGTAGACCAATACTTCCCTGTAATTGGTGCGCTTGAAGAAGAAGTGGAAACACTTGAAGAAAAAATTTTTCGGGAAACCTTTAGCCGCGAAACTACCGAGGAGATTTATCATCTTAAACGTGAATTGCTCGAAATAAAAAGAGCCGTTTCGCCACTCATTGATATTTGCAACAGGCTTATGCGCTTTGACCTTGAAGTAATTCCTGAAGATACCCGTCCATACTTTCGGGATGTGTACGACCATGCACTGCGCATAAATGAAATGCTCGATAATGCACGGGAGCTTTTAAGCACAGCGCTTGAAGCAAACTTTTCATTGATTTCAATATCTCAGAATGATGTATCTAAAAGGTTTGCAGGATGGGCAGCTATCATTGGAGTACCAACAATGATTGCAGGAATTTATGGAATGAATTTTCAGGATATACCCGAACTGCACTGGCGTTACGGTTATCCGTTTGTTTTGATACTAACGTTTGGTTCCTGCATTTTGCTTTACAGGTATTTTAAACGAAGCGGATGGTTGTAGGGCAGGGAGATTAAATTACATTTTATAATTTGTATGTTTCAAAATTCGTGAAGTGGAGTTACAAGTTTGGAAAATGTAAGTTTGAGAAGTGCAGTTGCAAATATGGTATTTCACATTGTAAGTGGGGGAATTGCAAGAGGGAAATTTGAAGTTGAGGAATGAAATGGAAAGAATGTGAAAGGCACAGTAGCTTTGCACATACCTGTACTACTTAACTTATACTCATATCTTTACTTTATTAAACAAAAAGGGCTAAAAGCAGTAACTTGAACGTCATACTTAACATGTAAAATTTACAATGTTCTGCGCAAGGAAAAACTGCTTTTAGTTTCTTCTTACAAAGCTTCAACAGTACTTAAGCA
>JBBRBB010000008.1:0-153049 GCA_038206235.1 Chitinophagales bacterium | reverse complement strand
AATGCTGTTGCTGTCTATTGTTTGTGCAAAACTTTGTTGCATAAAAAATACTGTTGCGATAAGCAGGCAGAGTAATTTTTTTTCATAAACAGTTATTTGGGGGATTAATAAAAAGATTGACGTTAAATGTAAGAAGTTTTCCAACAGAAAGAATCTTTTTACTTAGCTATTTTTTGTACTGCATAAAAAGATTCTTTCATTCTTACATGCTATTTGTGGACAACACGGGGCTATGAAATTAATCTCATTATGAAAAATAGCATATAAAAAAAACAAGAGTGTATATGTGCTCAGCATCCATTTAAAATTTTAGTTTAGTGATGCTATATTTGAGAATATCTTTGTTCAATAACAAAAGTTTTATGCCTGAAAAAGAATGGTACAAAGAATGGTTTAGCTCCCCTTACTATGATATTCTATACCGCGAAAGAGATGAACATGAAGCCACTCAATTTCTTGACCTGCTTGTAAAATATCTTGGCGCTAAGCCAGGCGCAAGAGTGCTGGATGCTGCCTGTGGAAAAGGCCGCCACAGCAGGGCGCTGGCAAATATGGGATTTGATGTTACAGGCATAGATATTTCAGAAACTTCGATAATAGAAGCCAAAAAATTTGAAACCGACAACCTGCAATTTTATGTGCATGATATGCGGCTTCCCTTTATGATAAATTATTTTGATTTCGCTTTTAATTTTTTTACCAGCTTTGGATATTTTCATACCGGCAGAGAACATGACAGCGCTGTGCGTACTATTGCTCAAAGTCTGCGGCCTAATGGTATGCTTACCATTGACTACCTGAATGTGCATTATAATGAAGAGAATATTTTACCTGCGGAAGAAAAAATAATTGACGGTATAAAATTTCATATTGCCCGCTGGCACGATGAAGTTCATTTCTATAAGCGCATTCAAATTGAAGACCCTGCAAGTCATAATTTAAAGCATCTGTTTACTGAAAAAGTAGAAAAATTTTCGCTTGGAGATTTTACTGATATGCTTGCCTTTCACGGTTTAATGGTGCAGGATGTTTTTGGTAATTATGATCTTGGACCCTATCATGTACGCAAGGCTCCGAGAATGATAATCATGGCAAAAAAGATTCATTAGTGCTCTTCCCGTTTCAGTATCTCATATTTCCCTGTTGGCATAAATGAATGGAAAGCTGAATCCGGTTTTAATACTCGCATATTATTTGGCGTTGAGGTATACACATCAAATCCTTTATTGTTGTTGCCTGTAAAAGTTAATTGCTGTTCTCTTTTTAAAACAGGCATATTGTCTATATTATCAGGCAAATGAATGGTATCTTTTGGAAACAATTGAGTGAATTTTTTTTGCAGGAAGATTCTGTCCAGTGTTGCCGAATCTATGTAAGAATATTTTTTGGGAAGCATCGGCTTATTATTCTGTAAAGGAATTTGCTGAGCTTCAATGGCCAATACAAAGAGAATAAAAAGGTTTAGAATAAGCAGCTTTTTCATAATTAAAAATTAGTTTATTAAATTAGAATCTCAAAGGTTTTACAAGTTAGATAAATTTAAGATTCAAAAAAACTAATTATTACATATCAGGAGCATATATTTTTATGTATTATCGCCTGTTTTAAAAAAAGGAATTAATACTATTCACATGATGGCAAACATTCTCAATACAATTAAAGAATGGGATTCAAAGCTCTTTCTTATCATCAATAGTACTCTTTCAAATTCTTTTTTTGATTCTGTTCTCCCCTTCTGCAGAGAAGCAAATACCTGGCTGCCACTCTACCTTTTTCTTTTTGTGTTTATGCTGATGAACTTTGGAAAAAGAGCCTGGCCATGGATATTATTTATCGCGTTAACCATTACTGTAACAGACCAGTTAAGCAGCAGCTTGATTAAATATTGGGTTGCCCGTCCGCGTCCGTGTCATGATGTAGCGCTGATGCAGCACGCACATCTTTTAGTCGGCTGCTCACCCAGCTATAGTTTCACATCTTCTCATGCTACCAATCATTTCGGCGCCGCTTTATTTATTTACACTACATTAAAGCATCACTTTAAAAAGTGGAGTTATCTTTTTTTATTTTGGGCAGCGTTGGTTTCTTATGCGCAGGTGTATGTTGGAATTCATTATCCGCTTGATGTTATTTGCGGTGGCATTATTGGGAGCTTTATCGGCTACGGAATGGCATCAATCTTTAACAGGAGAATAGGCTTGCTATAAAAGTGTTTTCTGCGCAACCTGCTTTACTGTTTTGAGGCAATAATTATTAAATTTGAAATATACTATTCAGCAAAATGAAAAACGAAATCATATCACAACTTCATAACAGTTTCGAATCAGCCGTTAATGAAACTGACGGTGTTGAATATTGGTTTGCAAGAGACCTTCAGTTTTTACTGGGTTATAATGAATGGCGAAATTTTTTAAAAGTAATTGATAAAGCAAAGATAGCCTGCGAAACTTCTAAACAAAAAGTTTTAGACCATTTTGTTGACGTCAACAAAATGGTAGATGTAGGTTCCGGAGCAAAGAGAGAAATTGAGGATATAATGCTTACAAGGTATGCCTGTTATCTCATTGCTCAAAATGGAGACCCACGCAAAGATGAAATTGCATTTGCCATGAGCTACTTTGCCGTGCAAACAAGAAAGCAGGAGCTTCTTGAACAACGGCTTAAAGAATGGGAGCGATTACAGGCAAGGGAAAAGCTAACTATTTCGGAGAAAGAATTATCAGGACTTATTTTTCAAAAAGGAATTGACAATGCTGGTTTTGCAAGAATAAGAAGCAAGGGCGACCAGGCTTTGTTTGGCGGCAAAACAACTTTAGACATGAAAGCAAGACTTGGCATTCCTGACAACAGACCTCTTGCTGACTTCTTACCAACAATTACTATTAAAGCCAAAGACTTTGCAAACGAGTTGACCAATGTAAATATTCGCAAAGCCGACTTGAAAACGGAATCTGCAATTACAAACGAACACGTCAAAAACAATGAAGACGTAAGAGGACTGTTACTGAAAAGCGGCATTAAGCCGGAAAGCTTACCGGCAGAGGAAGATTTAAAAAAGATAAAAAGAAAAGTAAAAGCAGAGGACAAAAAACTCCTGAAAGAAACAAAGAAATTGAAAAAGAAATAGGACAATGCAGTGCAGCCCACCGAATAACATTCAGCATTAGTTAATGACCTCAACCATAAAATTAAATCCACAGCAGTTAGACAGGTGGAAGGATTTCTAATACCCGCACTTCACTAATACCCGAAGGTTATTTATCATTTCAATATCTCGTTTCAAAACTTCATCAATTTCATATTACTTAGCTTTGCGCCCATAAATATTATGACGGAAATCTTCATCATTTTTGTATTGATTCTGCTCAATGGAGTTTTTGCAATGGCAGAAATAGCAGTGGTATCGGCACGTAAAGCAAGATTAGAAGCGCAGGCAAATAAAGGGGATAAGCGTGCAGCGGAAGCGCTGAAGCTTGCTAACCATCCTGATAAATTTATCTCCACCACTCAAATAGGCATCACGCTTATTGGTATTCTTAATGGAATTTTTTCCGGTGAAAGTATTAAGACTCAGCTTGTTGCTTTTCTTAACGGCTATCCTTTGCTGCAGCATTACAGCAATGGCATTGCAACCACCATTATAGTAATTATCATTACTTATTTTTCGCTGGTATTGGGCGAGCTGGTGCCAAAGCGTATAGGTCTCAGCAATCCCGAAAACATTGCGAA
This sequence comes from Chitinophagales bacterium, assembly GCA_038206235.1. Classification (GTDB taxonomy): domain Bacteria; phylum Bacteroidota; class Bacteroidia; order Chitinophagales; family Chitinophagaceae; genus JBBRBB01. Next base: position 149,320 of record JBBRBB010000008.1, on the reverse strand, counting down.
AACGTTTGCTGCGCCCATGCGTATTGTTACCTATATCACTTATCCATTTATATGGCTGCTCACAAAATCCGGCAATTTAATCGTAAGCATTTTTAATATTAAAAAGAAAAACAACCAGGTTACTGAAGAAGAAATTAAAGCAATTATTAATGAAGGCACTGAGCATGGAGCTATTGAAGAAGCTGAACAGGAAATCATTGAACGCGTTTTTCATTTGAGCGACAGAAATATTACTTCGCTTATGACACACAGAAATGATATTGTTTGGGTTGATATAAATAAAACTGTTGCAGACATTCAAAGATTAGGTGATGAAATGGTGCATTCTGCCTACCCGGTATGTGAAGGCAGCATTGATAGCATAAAAGGAGTTGTATCACTGAAAAATATTTTTAAAGTGTCTCCTGAAACTCTGATGAAAGATGTGATGAAACCTGCATTATACGTACCGGAAAATAATACGGCTTACCAGTTGCTTGAAAAATTTAAAGCAGGCAAAACGCACTATGCATTTATAGTAGATGAGTACGGAACACTGCAGGGAATTATTACATTGAACGATATATTAAGCGCCATTGTTGGCGATTTTTCTGAGCCGCATGAAGAAGATTATGAAATAACAAAAAGAGCGGATGGAACTTTTCTAATTGATGCGCAGCTTCCCTGGTATAATTTTCTCAGCTACTTTCATAAAACGGAATGGAACGAAGGTGATGAAACATTTGATACACTGGCAGGATTTATTTTGCATGAGCTGGAACGCATTCCTGGAACCGGCGATACAGTTAACTGGCGCGGCTTTACTTTTGAAATTATTGATATGGATGCGCACAGAATAGATAAGCTGCTTGTAACTCTCTCAAAAGAATTACATGAGATGATGGAAGAAGATGAATAAACCCGGTCTGACCATAAAACAATAACATGGTCTCACCCGGGATAGCCTGTTCCAAAAAAACATCGGAAGTCAGACATAAGGAATAACATGGTCAGACCCGGCACGGTCAGACCATAACATTGCTGTATTTTTAAAACTGAAACTCTGCCTTCTCTTCAGGATAATTTAGCTTGGTTGTTTTTTCTGCGCCATTCACTTTTACATGAATCATATTTATTTCGTTATTACTGTAATCATATAAAAGCGTGTTTACAATATTTACTTTATCTGCTTTATCTATATTTTTTACTTCCAAATATGTCCAGATGCTTTCGCTTTGCTGCTCATATCCCACATAACTCATCTCAACAGGCTCTCCGTTTATCTGCAGCTTCAAATTCTTTTTAATATAATCAAATACAAAATCATTCATTTGCTTTTCATCGGCAGGATGGAGAATATCAATTTTCTCTGAATGATATTTTCTCAATGTGTTTTCAAAATCATCAGCGAATATCCGCACACTCACTTCCAGTTCTTTGTCTTTGCCGTTGTAGTTAATATCAGTCATAGAAACAAAGAAAGGATGCATCAAATGAATGCATGCAATCATCAGCCATTGAAATAAAATATTTGCCATTCAACAAGATTTTTTTATCACTACAAAACTGCGCTATAATTTTCGCATTAACCACAACCTCTGCATTAAAAAACGGGTAAAAAAAATTGCGCATAATGAATAACTGGAATGAGTTCAGCATTTTTTTCCCAATGGGTATTGAGCATATCACAGACCTCAATGGCATTGACCATATTTTATTTATAGCTGCACTATGCCTGCGATATTTATTAAGAGACTGGAAAAAATTGCTCGTACTTGTTACTGCTTTCACTATTGGTCATTCATTAACGCTTGCCTTAAGCACATTGAACATTATAAATGCTTCCCGCAACTGGACAGAATTTTTTATTGCAGTTACAATCATTATTACTGCTGTTAGTAATAGTTTTGTAAAGGACTTCATCTTCAAAATAAAATATCCGCTCATATATTTCTTTGCTCTTCTTTTTGGATTGATACATGGTCTTGGATTCAGCACTTTGCTCAAAAGCATGCTGGGAAAAAATCAATCTATAATCATGCAGTTATTTGCATTTAACCTGGGCATTGAAGCGGGACAATTAGTGATAGTAACTGCCGTACTTTTTATTTCATTTATCTTCGTGCAGGTATTCCAAATAAACCGCAGGGAGTATGTATTATTTATTAGCGGCGGCATTGCAGCAATCGCGTTACAAATAGCCATTCAACGATTTCCAATAAAACATAATCATGAAAATGAGAACAATTTTTCTTTGCACAATTGCACTGACAACAACATGTTTTGTTTATGCCCAAAACATTCAGAACAATCCGGGTTCTAATCATGGCAATAAATTTGAACAATTAGGAACCATTTTGCCAACACCCAATGAATACCGCACTGCAAGCGGCGCTCCGGGGCCCGGGTACTGGCAGCAACGGTGCGATTATGATATAAAGTGCACGCTTGATGAAACTAATCTTAAGCTTACAGGAAGTGAAACGCTTACTTACTATAACAGTTCGCCAGATGCTTTAACTTACTTATGGCTGCAGCTTGATGAGAACCAGCATAGCTCAATAAACAATGCGAATTACCAGGACATATCTATCATGCCGCAATCGCTGAATCTTTCCAATCTTGAATTCATGGAGCAGCAAAAAACAGATAATGGTTATGGAGATAAAATAACATTACTAACAGAGGCAACAGGCAAAGCTTTGCAATACACCGTAAATAAAACCATGATGCGTGTTGACTTACCTGCTCCATTAAAAACCGGTCAGCAATTTGTTTTTAAGATTGAATGGAATTATAAAATTGCAGACAGGTTTAAATTTGGCGGCCGCGGCGGCTATGAATATTTTCCTGAAGATGGAAATTATTTATTTACGATGACACAATGGTATCCGCGTATGTGCGTGTACAGCGATTTCCAGGGATGGCAGCATCACCAGTTTACCGGTCGCGGTGAATTTGCATTAACGTTTGGAAATTTCAAAGTGCAAATGACCGTGCCTGCAGACCATGTTGTGGGTGCCACAGGTGAATGTCAAAACTATCAGCAGGTATTAGATGCAGCACATTTTTCAAGATGGCAGCAAGCGTCCCGCCTGAGCGGGACAAAAGAGCCTCTGCAAATTTTTACACTCGATGAAGCAAAAAAAGCCGAAAAACAAAAAAGTACTGTATCAAAAACATGGCTCTTTAAAGCAACCAATGTAAGAGATTTTGGATGGACAAGCTCCCGCAAATTCGTTTGGGATGCAATGCCCGCTTATGTTGAAGGAAAAAAAATAATGTGCATGAGCCTTTATGCCAAAGAAGCTTATGGCCTGTACAGTAAATATTCTACGAAAATTGTAGCTCACACGGTAAAATCTTATTCGCATTTTACATTTCCCTATCCTTATCCTGTGGCGCAAAGTGTGGAAGCAAGCAGTGGCATGGAATACCCTATGATATGCTTCAATTTCGGCAGAACAGAAAAAGATGGAACGTATAGTGAAGCAACTAAGAATGGAATGATTGGTGTGATAATTCATGAAGTGGGTCATAACTTTTTCCCAATGATTGTAAACAGCGATGAAAGGCAATGGACATGGATGGATGAAGGTTTGAACACGTTCTGCGAATATCTCACTGAAGAATTGTACGATAATAAATTTCCAAGCCGCCGGGGTCCAGCATTCACAATTGCCGATTATATGAAGCTTCCCAAAGACCAGTTGGAACCCATTATGACGAACAGCGAGAACATTGTACAGTTTGGGCCAAATGCATATTCAAAGCCATCAACAGGATTAAATATGCTGCGTGAAACGATTATGGGGCGTGAATTATTTGATTATGCATTTAAAACGTATGCGCACCGCTGGGCTTTTAAACATCCCACACCTGCAGATTTATTCAGAACAATGGAAGATGCAAGCGGTGAAGATTTAGACTGGTTTTGGCGTGGCTGGTTTTATGGAACAGACCCCTGTGATATTTCTATTGACAGTGTAAAGGCATTTAGAATTGATGCTAATGCAGAGCCTAAACCCATAATGCCTTTTGGAAAAATAAATGCTGACAGCACAAAAAATATTGATGCGCCTGCAATAAATTCTTTTGAAGATATTTCCAAGATTAGAAACAGGAACGATAAGAGCATTCATTTTCTTACTGATGTAGATACTTCTTTGAGAGACTTTTATTGGAGATACGACAGAGGTCTTGAATCTTACGATTCAACTTTCAAATTCAAAATTTCACCACTTCCCTTTGAAACTATTGATGAAGCAACGAAACAAAAATTTACAGGAAAATATTTATACGAGATTTCTCTCTCAAACAAAGGCGGTTTGGTAATGCCTGTGATTGTACAATGGGTGTTTGCTGACGGAACAGCAGAAACTGACCACATTCCTGCACAGATATGGCGCAAGAATGAAAAGAATATAAGCAAAGTTTTTATGAAAGATAAAGAGGTAATCTCAATCAAATTAGACCCCATGCGGGAAACGGCTGATATTGATGAAGCAAATAACAATTGGCCAAAAATTGATTCGCCGGGTAAATTATCATTATACAAATTAAAACAGGCAGCAAGAGGGCAATCGCAGGGACTGAACCCAATACAGAAAGCAGGGCAGAAATAACTTTTAAAACCTTACCGTTTCAAACCTCACAGGTCTTCAAGACCTGTGAGGTTTCGCTGCCTTTATTCGTTTATGTTTTTCTTGCTGTTGCAAGCGAAGCAGCATCGCATCCCTCATATACCATGTTCTATGCTCCCTGATTTTTTGTAAATGACCAGATGCATCATAAAAAAATGAACTGCTTTTATTTGATTCTTTGAAGATTGCATTGCAAAACGAATATTCGTACTTTTATTATAGAAGGCCTCATGGAGATTGCAGTGCAAACAATTGATTAAGGAATTTTTAAGTAAACTTTAAGCTTGGAGATAATTTCTTTTTTAAATCTGTTTTCTATACGTTTTTGTTCTTTTGCATTTAATTCCTTATGTAACCACCATTTCTTCTCTCCTTTAGAAACAGCACGAATAGATAAACTGGTTTGTAATTGAACATCTTGCTTTGTCGAATCGTCTTCCATGTCTATGAAGGAAACATAATACATCTCTTCTGGTGTACTTTTAAAATAAAAAATTCTACTATCTAAAAATCCATAACCTCTATCTTGCCAATCATTTAGCTCTTTCCATTTTTCTGGAATTTTGTATTCGGGAAAGTTTTTATATAGTGAATCAATTGCAGAATTCACTTTATTCTTGCTAACAGGAAAGGTTATTATTTCAAAGCCACCTAATGTACCACAAGAAACCAAAAAAATAATTGAAAATAAAATAAGAACCAGATTTTTCATGTAAAGAGTTTTAAAAATTATAGATTTTTTATTGATGTGGAACCGGAACTGAATTATTTAAGTCTTTTGAAAGTTCATTTGCTGCATCTTTACCTTTGTCAACTACTTCCTTAGTTTTATCAATGACTGCATTTGCTGCATTTATTATATCAAGTCGTACTCTTTTCTTTTACGATTTTTGAAAATATACTTATCACTCCTCTATATATACCTTGTTCTCCGGTTATATAAAACTTAGCAGAACTATGAATATATTGCTCAGGCAGTTCAACTAACCTGTTCCCTTTGCATGGATTCCAGTGCATGTAATCTAATTTTTGTTCAATGAATTTATCTGTCCGGCATTCCTTCCAGTCAAAAGATGTTTCAAATACATGAGGAATTTTTCTCTCTTTTTTCTCTGTGTTATTTACGCTTTGCTGCAACTGCTGCAAAATGAGAGATTGCTTTTGTGCTTTTAATCGTTCTACCAAATCATACGCCATGAAACGCTTACCGTTTGATACAATAGAATTAATGCTTTTACCTGTATCACTAAATGCAATGAGTGCGTGAACATGATGTGGCATGATGACATAACCAATTATATAGTGTTTATTTTCTTTTAGTACATCAAACCATTTGTAAACAACATCATAGGCATTGCAAATGCTGAATAGTGGCAGCCAGTCTGTGCAGGTAAAAGTGATAAAATAAATACCGTCTTTTTCAGATATTGCTTTGCGAACACTCGTACTGAAAGATAGAATATTTTTATTTTATTTTTGTGTAATTCGTTTATTGAAACGCAATGTCCCTCGGCTCTGCACAATGCTTTGGGAGGAGACATTGCGGCGAAGAAGGCAGCAAGAGGGCAATCGCAGGGACAGAACCCAATGCAGAAAGCAGGGCAGAAATAACTTTTAAAACCAGACGTTTCAAACCTCACAGGTCTTGAAGACCTGTGAGGTTTCGCTGCCTTTATTCGCTGATGCTTTTCCTTCTTCTTGTTATAAAATAAATCACCATGAACGCCGCCAATACTATAATGCCTGTTATAGCTGTGTTGGGTGTTTGCAGAGCAATGCTTACGGCAACAAAAACATAAGCAGCAATAAAAATAATCGGCTGTAAAGGATACAGCTTCATTGAATAAATTCCGGTGCCATCAAGATGCTTTGTTTTTTTGCGCAGCCAGAAAATACTCGCAGCAGAGGCTGCCATACCAAATGAATCGAGAAAGATGGTAAAGTTGAGTATCTCTTCAAATGTTTGTGCAAAAAATAAAATGATGATGCAAACAGCAGCAAAGGTTGTAAGCGATACGGTAAGCACATCCCGTTTTTCTGATTTCTTTTTAAACATAGCAGGCAATACGCCATCTTCACTCATAGCAAACATTACCCGCGGATTGCTCATCAGTAATACATTCACATACGCAAGCACGGAAAGAAAAAGCAGCGCAGAAAAAACAATGGCTCCTTTTTCACCAAACATTTTTCCTGCAATGATGGAGGCAATTTCTTTTTCATTTTGCAGGCGTGTAAAACCTATCACTTTATAATACGATAAATTTACTAAAAGATACAAGCTAATGATAACCGTGATTCCCATGAATATACCACGGGGAATATTTTTAACAGGCTTATTTACTTCGCTTCCAAAGTTGATGGTTTGCTGGTATCCTCCATACGTAAATGAAACGGCTATCAGGCTTAATCCGAAAGATTGCACCAGCGATAAAAATGAATTTGGTTGCGAAATGGTATTAATATTATTAACCAAAGATGCCTGGTGAATTGCGGGAAAAAACAAGGCAGCAATCAGCATTAATATCATGCTAATCTTTATTATCATTAACAGGTTTTGCGCTTTGGCGCTCATTTTTAAGCCCAGCAAATTCACTCCATAAAAAATAATAATGGCAACGGTTGCAATCAGCGCTTTGGTAATATCACTTGCGGGTTCATGAAATAATACCTGGCTTATATAGCCGGAACCTATTAACGCAACACCGCTTAATGAAGCCGCATTGGAAATAAGAATGATGCAATTAATTGAAAAGGCAACCGAGGGATGATATGCATAAGAAAATATTCGGTAATAAGCTCCGGTAACAGGATAGCGGCTTCCTATTTCTGCATACGTAAGGGCGCCGCACAATGCAATGAAACCCCCGGCAATCCACGCAGTGAAATAGACAGATGGACTCAGTGCATATTTTGCTGATGTAGCTGCCGTTCTAAAAATTCCCATGCCTATTACAAGACCCACTACTATCATTGTAAAATCAAAAAGATTCAGTCTTTGCTTTTCCTTTTCTATCATAAACAAAAAATAAAGATGAAGGGCAGGAAATTACAGATATGCAAAATACAATATCCAAATATAAAATGTAAAAAGAAAAATTAAAGAGGAAACTGTAACCTCAACGATAAACAATAAACGGTAAACTACGCCTTCTTTTTATTCTGGCTCAACAGTCTTTTTATTCTTATTAAAAGCTCTCCGCCTTTAAAGGGCTTGGTAAGAAAATCATCTGCGCCGAGAGAAAATGCTTCCATTACAGTTGCCTCTTCATCGAGCACTGACAAAACAATAATAGGAATTTTTTTGCCATGATTGGAACGAATGATGCCAATTAATTCTAATCCCGAAGTAAAAGGCATTAATAAATCTGTAATCACAAGATCGGGAGTAAAAGATTCCATAGCAAGCAAAGCTTCATTGCCGTCTCTTGCGCCAACTATAGAATAATTATCTTTTTCAAGCTGCTTGCCGATCAGTGCAAGCATTATAGGGTCGTCTTCTGCTATTAAGATTTTCATTTGGTAAAATTAAAGGTGGATATGGGTTTGTATAGATAAAGATATAGCATACCTTCTGAATTATTTCTTTTAAAATTTTTTTTTGAAATACCTGTATTTACAATTACACTTATTTACAATAATTACTTTTGATACATTTCCCTTTTGTTTTGGCATATTTTTAACCCCTCCATTATATTTATTCGTTTACTTTGTCGCCCTTAAATATTGAACAACAGCTTAATTAATTGTATGATTAAAAAAACCTTTCTGGCTGCATTATTCTTTTCCCTATTTTATTTTACGCATGCCCAGGATACAATCCCCGCAAAAAATAATTGGAATAAAATTGATCTCAGCAACAGGGCAAACGACCATTTTATGCTGCAATACGGATATGACGGATGGGGGGGCACAAATGATAGTATCAATACCGACGGATTTTCAAGACATTTTAATTTTTACCTTCTTTTTGATAAGCCCTTTAAAGCAAACCCGCATTACAGTGTGGCCTTTGGCGCCGGTTTGGGAAGCAGCCATATTTTTTTTAGCAACACATATATTGATCTTAAATCTGTAACCTCAACGCTGCCATTTAAAAATGTAAGCCAAACCAATCATTTCAATAAATATAAACTCACAACTATTTTCTTGGAAGTTCCGGTAGAACTGCGCTTTGCCGGCAATCCCGTACAACCGGACAAGGGTTTTAAAATCGCGTTGGGCATTAAAGGAGGTTTGTTGCTAAACGCATATACAAAGGGAAAAAATCTTGTTGATTCAGTAGGCACACCAGTGTATGGCGATAAATATAAATCTAAAGAGTACGAAAAAAATTTCATCAATACTACCCGTCTTGCCGCAACCGCAAGAATTGGTTACGGCAATATTTCTCTTGATGGCTCATACCAGTTAACAGAGTTTTTGAAAACAGGCGCCGGACCCAAAATAAATCCATGGTCTATTGGCTTAACTCTTAGCGGGCTATAATATTTTTCTCCAAAAAAAAATTCAGAGATTTAAAAATGGTATCATTCTCTTTTTTTAAGATGCAAGTACATTTGCAAAAATTAATGCATTGATAAATAAAGCGCAAAAAATTAAAAGAGAAGAAAAGGCAATTCTCATTGGCGTTATTCAAAAAGAGCAAACAAACGAGCAGGTGCAGGAATATTTAGATGAGCTTGCTTTTCTCGCAGAAACAGCAGGAGCCATAGCAGTAAAACGTTTCACACAAAAATTAGAGCATCCTGATAGCCGCACCTATCTTGGAAAAGGAAAACTAGAAGAAATAAAAAAATATATTTCAGATAAAGAGATTGATGTAATCATTTTTGATGATGAACTCAGCGGCGCTCAAATTGCTAACATAGAAAAAGCACTTGATGTAAAAACGATTGACAGGGCAGATCTTATACTCGACATATTTGCAAACCGTGCCCGCACAGCACAGGCAAAAACACAAGTGGAGCTTGCACAATACCAGCATCTCTTACCGCGGCTCAGGGGCATGTGGACGCACCTTGAAAGATTGGGCGGTGGTATTGGAACACGTGGCCCCGGTGAAACTGAAATTGAAACAGACCGCCGTATTGTGAAAGATAAAATTTCTCTGCTGCGCAAAAAATTAAAAGAAATAGATAAGCAATCTTTTACGCAACGCAAAGAACGAAGTGAATTTATTCGTGTTTCATTGGTGGGTTATACCAATGTAGGGAAAAGCACTTTAATGAATTTACTCAGCAAGAGTGATGTGTTCGCCGAAAACAAATTGTTTGCAACGCTTGATACAACAACAAGAAAAGTTGTGCTTGATAATACACCTTTTCTTTTAAGTGATACAGTTGGCTTCATACGCAAGCTGCCGCATCATTTAATTGAAAGTTTTAAAAGCACTTTGGATGAAGTAAGAGAAGCCGATATTCTGCTGCATGTTGTTGATATTTCTCATCCGCTGCATGAAGAACAAATTGGCGTTGTAAATAAAACCCTGCAGGAGATTCATGCTTTTAATAAGCCAGCAATCATAGTGTTTAATAAGATTGACCTGTATGAAGAAAAAATATTTGATGCGTGGCTCGAGTCTTCTGTAAGGCAGGAACTGTTACGTGAGCTTCGTGAAAAATGGGAACACATCACCGAAGGGAATTGTGTATTTGTTTCAGCCACTAAGCGTATCAATATTGAAGAGCTTCGAAATCGCATGCTTGATAAAGTAAGGCAATTGTACCAAGTAAAGTATCCATATAAAACAGAATATTTTTATTGAGTTATATAAACAAAAATCCCGCATTGCTGCGGGACTTGCTCCTGAAGTCCCGATTTGAATCGGGACGACCCTTCCCGATTAATCGGGATCAGGTGCAATCGTCCTTCCTTTCCAGTTTACTTTTTTATACAAAATAATTTTTTCAATTACACTTCTGCTTTTCAAATCTTTTAAATGCACTTCAAGTTCCATAGCTTCAGACCGTGATTCAAAAGTGAATACAATTTTTTTCTCCCATGGAATTCCGCGTCTCGTCCAAATTCTATTGCGTATTGAATCATTATGATAAGCATAACGGACAGAAAAGTTTTCAGTATGCCCAATATAGTAGCGGTTAATTTTAGCGGAGAAAAGGATGTAAACTTTATACATATAAAAAGCCCCGCCTTTTTAGCAGAGCTTTGCTCCTCGAGTTGGACTTGAACCAACGACCCTCTGATTAACAGTCAGATGCTCTAACCAGCTGAGCTACCGAGGAGTATAACAAAATTTATTTCTCATAGCTTGCTACCCCAGCAACCTTTCCCGATTAATCGGGATCAGATGCTCTAACCAGCTGAGCTATTCAGGAATATTTTCAGGGACGCAAAAATAATGGATTTAATTTTTTACATAAAAATATTCTTTGCTGCTATAAATGCCTCTTAAATATTTATTTCAAATTACTTTTATGAGCGGCACAGCGTTTTCCATTTTCTTTTTGTCATATAATTACAGCAATCACAAAAATTCCAGCTTTTCTTTTTTTCATATTCCATTTTAGAGCATTCATTAAATGGAGTAAACAATTAAATCTTTTGTTATGAAAATTTTTTTATTCCTCATTGGTATTTCGGTAATGTCATTATCAGCGTTAGCTCAAAATCTTACTATCACCGGTATGGTAACAGATGCTAAAGACAATACTCGTCTTGTGGGTGTAACTGTAAAAGAAAAAAATCAACACAAAGCAGTTGTTACTGATAAGGAGGGCTCATTTACTATTAGTCTTTCCTCAGCAGGCGGTGTTCTTATATTTTCTTATATAGGTTATGATGATGTGGAATTACCTGCAACGGAAAATATGAAAGTGCAATTAACGCCCAATACCAAAAACTTAAATGAAGTTGTTGTTGTTGGTTACGGTCAGGCAACCAAAAAACAATTAACGGGTTCTATTAGTAAAGTATCCGGCAAAGAGGTAGCCAATGTTCCTGCACCCAGCTTTGAATCTGCACTGCAGGGCAAGGCAGCAGGCGTTGTAATAGAATCTGGCAGCGGTAAGCTGGGGCAGGCAATAAAAATAAGAATACGAGGAACATCATCCATTTCTGCAAGCAGCCAGCCTTTATACGTGGTAGATGGATTACCAATTGTTTCCACCAGCCAGTCAGATATTTTTAATGACCCCACAAACCCATTAGCAGATATCAACCCAAATGATATTGAATCAATAGAAGTTTTAAAAGATGCTTCTGCTGCTGCTATTTACGGGGCAAGAGCTGCAAACGGAGTAATTCTCATCACCACAAAAAAGGGAAGGAACAATGAGAAAACAACTATAGAATTAAATCTTACCAATAGCTGGAGCAATCCTACACGCACATTCGATTTTCTAAATGCTACCCAGTATGTTGATTTAATTGAACTGGCTGCGGCGAGTGATGGAAAATATGATTTCAAAAATGATATATCTGGCTATGCCACAGAAGAAGATGCTATAAATGATTATAAGGCATTTTATGAAGGAAACATACTTGATTATTATTCATTAGGTACAGATTGGAGAAAAGGAGAAGTAAATACCAATTGGAAAGATCTTTTATACAATCATAATGCCGTTGCTAATCAAATTGATTTATCTGCAAGCGGAGGCAATGAGAAAACGCGCTTCTTCGCTTCCGGTTTTTACAATGTGCAAAATGCGATCGTTATAGATAATAAATTTTACCGCTACGGGGGCAGGCTTAATCTTGAGCATAATGCAACAGATAAATTATCGTTAGGAATTAATATTGCAGTTGACCGAAGCCAGCTTAACAGGGTAACTAATGACAATGCTTTTTCGACCCCCGGCCAGTTAGTGGCTCAAATTCCTATTTCACCGGTATACGACCCGCAGACCGGAGAATTGAATAATCAAACTTTATATGGAAATGGCTTGTTTGATGCGCAGTTTAATTCTGATAAGCAAGCCACCAACAGAACTGTTGGTAACGTGTTTGCTAACTATGAATTTACTCCGTCACTCTCTTTTCGTTCAGAGTTTGGAGCAGATATATTAAGCCTTTACCAGGAAGCCTTTCAGGGTAAGCAAACTATTGACGGCGGTGGTATTGGAAAAGCAAATCTTATTGTATCGCAAAGCACCAGCTACAATACCAATAATTATTTTACATATACTCCTGCCATAGGAAAGAACAGCAAATTAAATTCAGTGATTGGCATGAGCTATTTACAAAACGATACAAAACAGTCAGCATCTTATGGCGAGCAAACACCTTCAGACCTTATAAAAAATCTTTCGGGTACCACTTCTATAACCACTTCTTATTCTACCAGCGACAAGTACACTTTTCTATCTTATTTTTTAAGGGCGAATTATTCCTTGCTTGATAAATATCTTCTTGCTGCAAGCATAAGAACCGATGGCTCATCACGCTTTGGAAGCAATAACAGGTATGGCTGGTTTCCCTCTGTATCTGCTGGATGGCTGCTCAGTGAAGAAAGGTTTATGCAGCAAAGTAAATTTTTCAGCTACCTGAAATTAAGAGCAAGCTGGGGCTTAACGGGTAATGCAGAAATTGGTGAAAGTAATTTTCTCGCATTGTATGGAGTAGCTAATTATCCTGAGCTTCCGGGATTTTATCCTGTGCAATTGGGAAACCCCAATTTAAAATGGGAAAAAACTTCTCAGGCAGATGCGGGCATTGAATTTGGAATTTTAAACAATCGTATTTCAGGTGAAATAGACGTGTATAAAAAACATACATCAGACTTATTGCTGCAGGTAAATGTTCCCGCTACTACCGGCTTTTTAAACTATTATCAAAACCTGGGAACAATGGATAATAAAGGAGTTGAAGTAACCTTGTCATCAAAAAACATTGATACAAAATTCAAATGGAACACCTCTCTCAATTTTGCGTACAACAAAAATGAAGTGCTCGATATTAACGGGCAAATCATTGAAGGCGGATTTTCTGTTGTGCAAAGGGCAGTAGAGGGAGAACCGATTGGAGTTTTTTATGGTGAAAAATTTTTAGGTGTTGACCCCGAAACCGGCGACGCTCTTTTTCTTGGCGAAGATGGTAAACCCACAACAGATTTTGATAATGCAAAAAGAGTTGTTCTCGGAAAATCAAATCCCGACTGGACAGGCGGCTTCACCAATACATTTTCTTACAAAAATTTTGACCTGAATATATTTTTCACATTCGTATCTGGAAATAAAATAAATAATGCCGGAGGTTATTTTATGAGTGATGGATTTTATAATGGCTTCGATAATCAAACCACCGACATAATAAATGCATGGAGAGAACCGGGAGATAAAAGCAATGTTCCCAGAATTGGTTATTTCTATGGGTCAGGGTATCAGCCTACTTCATCCAGATGGCTATATAATGGCTCTTACATACGCCTGAAAAATGTAACGCTTGGCTATACAGCCCCAAAAACGGTAAATGATTTTCTGCACATATCTTCGGCAAGATTGTATGTTTCAGGAACAAATCTCTGGACAAAAACAGACTATCCCGGCGACCCCGAAATAAATACTGAAACCGCTGGAAACATTGGCGGCGGACAGGATTTTTATACCATTCCGCAGGCCAGAACAATAACTATCGGCTTAAATATTAAATTCTGAAGTCAACATCAATTTTTATTTTAAAACTAAAAAAGATGAATAAGCTTATATATATTTTAATTGCAACCACATTTATAGTTGCTTCGGCATGTAATAAAAAACTCGATGTTACGCCACAGCAAAACATTACCCCCGAACAAATAAAAACTGCAGATGATGTAAAAGGAGTTTTGTTTGGCGGTTATAAATTACTTCAAAACGGTTCTGCGTTTGGAGAGCAATACTTATTAATCGCCGACCTGCTTGCTTCTGAAAAGCAGGTAAAGTTCGTGGGCACATTTACTGAATACAGAGACATAGAAGATAAAAATCAAAATCAAACCAGCTTTATTCCGCGTGATATGTGGAGCAATGCGTACGCCATTATTAACAGTATGAATACAGTGCTGGATAAGCTTGATTTGATTGATGAATCTGAACGAGATGATATTAAAAGCGAGGCAGAGTTTATAAGAGGTATTGTATATTTTGAGCTTGTGAATTTTTTCGCAAAGCCTTATTCAGCAGGCGATACAGAAAATAATTTGGGAGTGCCTCTCGTATTAGACCCGCAAAAATATGTTTACGACCCTTCTACGGCTTTTGTTGCACGGGCAAGTGTGCAGGATGTATATAACCAGGTAATAAGCGACCTATCAGATGCAGCAACAAATTTGCCGCCGCAGCAAGAAGATTTTCGTGCAACGCAATTTTCTGCTAAAGCATTTTTAAGCCGTGTGTATTTGAATATGGGCATGTATCAAGATGCAGCCACGATGGCAAACAATGTAATTCAGTCAGGTGAGTTTTCACTAGTATCCACCTACAACCAGGCATTCAACAATGTGGGCAATTCTTCTGAAGATATTTTTGCCATACAGCAAACTGCGCAAAGCAATGCAGGTACGGGCAATAGCGGTCTTACTACTTTTTATTCCGCTTATCCTGTCGGCCGGGGAGATGTGCAGATTGTAAACAGCTACTTAAATATTTTTACCGCTGATGATTTTCGAAAAAACTTTTGGTATCAGGGTGGAAGCATTGGTGGATTTACCGGGAAATATACAGGCAAATGGAAGGATTTTTATAAAACAGTTCCAGTAGTGCGGCTTGCCGAAATGTATTTAACACGCGGTGAAGCTAACCTGAGAAAAGGAGGTGCACCTGTTGGTGGTCTAACTCCGCTATCTGATATAAACACAGTAAGACAACGTTCTTCAACGTCTGCTCTTGCAACAGTTACAGCACAGAATTTTGTTGATGAACGTTTTCGTGAATTAGGTTTTGAGGGCGACCGTGTGTGGACTTTAAAGCGTCTGCAAATGAATGTTGATGGATATGAATATACTTATGATAAATTAATATTACCGATACCGCAAAGAGAAATTGATGTAAATAAAAATCTTGTACAAAATCCCGGGTATTAAATTTTTGAAACATCTTGATTTTTGCAACCGCTTATTATTTTTTTGAGGGGCGGTTTTTATTGCAGGAAATTTCACCTTGTCCCACTTCCGCCTCGCGGTTTACAACTTGGCAATGGGCGTGACTTTTAAAAAACGTCAGACCAGATTTAGCAAAAAAGTCAAATAGAATTACTGATGTTGATTTACAACTGTCAGCCGCACTATTGCCAAACCGATTTTGGCGGCAGGCATTTTTCTTTACGCATCAATTTTTATCAGCCTGCAGAATAATTTTCTTTATTAGAACAATCTGCCCCAAATGGTAGTGGGTATGCTCAATAATTCCGGTAAGATTTCTGTAGTAATTCCCATATTTTTCTTCCGAAAAGTCTTCCCAAAGTTTACTCTCTGGCAACTGCGAAATTAAGATGGCAAAGTTTTCGGCATCAGTCCAAATCTTATTCAACAATTTTTCCCAGTCTTCCTGAGAAAGGATTGGTGGATGGTTAAAACTATATTTATCATGGGCATCAAGTGGTTCTCCCTGTAATACCTTCAAGACTGCACTTACATAATAATTCACATGATAAACGAGGGTTGCAATGGTATTAAAAGAATAAATCTGTATTGTAGCTTGTTGCCAAGTTACATCAGCCAAATTATCTTTAAGGTTTGAACATGTCCAGTTTTCTCCAAAATGAATTTCTCTAAAGTGCTTTGCTATTTGCTCTGTCAAATTCATATTCTTAGATTTTTTGTCATACTTGCCACTAACGAACAGGCTGTCTCGGGTATCCCCATAAACATTATACAAAAAGTCATTTATAAAAAACTATCCTCTTTTAAAAATCGAAACCCAAAGCAAAATACCATACAGGCTTTCCGGCAAAAAATACGTTCATCGGCCAGCCTGCATCCAGCTTCATAAAATATCCGAGCAGCGTGCTTCTTACGCCAAATCCATAGCCACCGGCAAAAGGCCCGATACCACCGGCTCTTTGCCGCACGATAACAGGATTGGGATTTGGTCCTGGCTCCGGCCCAAAAATATTGGTAGGTCTTTGAATGTTTTTAAAGCTTCCATTCCAGGCTGTGCCCAAATCGAAAAATTGTATCAACTGAAAATTGCGGACAAATGCATTATTGATTGGTTTATTAAAAAAGGTGGTAAACACAGGCAACCGAAACTCACTATTTATTACCACAGCATTGCTGCCATTGGCCACATTTTGTATGTAACCCCGCATGTTTACAGCGAGTGTTTGAAAGACATAATTCTCATTGGGTGAAGGAGCATTTGTGAAATTAAATTTCGGAGAAAACCAGCCATCGGCGCCGCCGAGATAGTATATCAATTTAGCATCTCCAAAAGAAAAATCTCCTGCTGCTCTTGCCGCCCAAATAAAGTTGCGGTATATTTTATAATAATGCCTTGCATCGAAACCGATATTCATGGTTGTTCTTTTATAAGAGCTTTTGCTTACAGGCAAATACAAATCTGTATAAACCTTCCAGCGCAAGCCGTTCCAGATATTTTCTGTGGGGTTTATGGTATTGTCGTGCACATACTCAAAACGTGTTAGCAATGTGCTGGAAGAGGAATCAGGAACTCCAAGTGCAGAGGGATCTGGCAAGCCGAAAAAATCGAAAGGTTTTATTACACCCTTATCAATCCTGATGCCTGCCTGAGCACGGAAGCTTTTTATTTCATTGAAAGGATAAGTGAAATTAAACTGGTAAATATTAGTATATAAAACATTGTCGAACCTGAGAAGATCACCCTTGAAAAAGCCAAGATAATTGCTGGTATTACTTCTGTAATAAGTGAGGCCCCAGTCTATGCGTTTTCTAAAATTTTGAAAGGATACAAAAACATCTTTATCAGTAAGTGTAGTACCCAAACGAAAACCGCCAATAATTTTTATATCTTCAAATACATCACTAACACCAACTCTAAAAGCAAAATTGAGAAAGTCGCCGGTATTTAAAACTATAGGACCTGCGCCGGAATAAGGCTGATAGCGGTTTACCAATACATTGTTGGTAAAACCTGCAAGAATATAATCTGCATCAAATTTTAAACGATAATTATATAAGCGTGCTTTAGCAAGCAGATCCGGTTTTGGAATAACAGGCTCCGGTAAATTTATAGTGATACCTGCAGAATCTTTTTTTTCCTCTTCAAATTCATTTTGAAAAATATTTTTATTGTTATCGCCTGCTGTGTCAGCAAAAGGACGTTCAATAATATTTCCGCTTGCTATTCTTTCTAACTGAATTTTGTTTTTTATATATTCTGTGGGTCTTGCATTTATATTTCGTTTGCGCAGGGTAGCTGAATCTACTCTTAGCTTGTACAAAAATTTCAGGTCGCCCTCTCTTCTTACTTCACTTACCTGGTCGTTATTACCGGCGACACGCGTTTCCACCAGGCTGCTTTGATAATTTGTGATGGGGAAAGTATAAGTTGAATCTTCATACACTTTAAAGAAGCTGATGCTGTCTGGCTGTGTTTTTTGCCATGCCCGCAGGGTTGAGTCGAGGTCTTTATCATCGGGATTATGCAATACATCATCTCCAATATAAAATAAGGTATCAAGCCCGCCTGTTTGTGTACTGAAAAAGCCTGCCCAGCGATTATTGATTCCATTTTCATCTGATACAAAAGTGAAATGATTCACGTTGTATTGCATGGGATAGCGGGCATTGCCATATTTCATCTTAGTAAGCTGTGTTATTTGCCTGAACTCGCTGTTATTATTAATATCTGCAAGAAAAATATTAAAATGATTGTGGCTTGGCAGCACAGTATCTGCATCCGGTGCATTTACGCCCGGTCTGTTTGAAGAGAAAATTATTCCAAGGCGATCAGGGAATGAAACAAACGTAGGGTCAAGATCATCATACACATCATTTGTTATTTGTTTTGTTTTGCCATTGTCTATTCTATAGGTATACAAATCTGAATGTCCATTTTTCACAGCGCTTAAAAGCAGTGTGTTCGCATCAAAAATATAACCTGCATCCAGAATTTGGTCAAAGCCTTCAATCTGCTGCTTAAAGCGTTTTATGTTGGCAATCACATCGTACACAAACATGTAACTCTTACCTTCTTTTGAATAAATGCAGAGCAGGCGGGAACCCTTTCCATCCCAGGCAAGTATGGGATAATTGGGATTGATGTTTCCCTGCTGTGCTCTTACTCCATACTCAAGTAAAGTCTTTGGCTCGAGCAGTGTATTATAATATTTAGCGAAATACTTTCCTTTAGTGAATTGAACAACAGCGTAAGAATTATTTCTTGGATTAGGATTGGCGGTGAAATGAAAAAAATCGTTTTTACCAATATCTTCTACTACAGAAAGCTTGCCACGCGGTGCATTGCGGCGTTGCTTTAGATCTTTTACATAACGGTCTTGCTCCTCGTTCATAAAATCAACAAGCACATCTTTAAATTTCTTTTTGCAAATTCTCTCCGATGCTGTATTCAGGTTCTTATATAATCTTGCGAGATATAGAAAGTAGGTAACATTTTCAGGTTTATATTTCCGGGCAATATAATACCAGAAGGCGTGGCCTGCGAGTAGCGGCTTATCAAAAGCAAACTGGTAAAACTTGTTGTAATCGCCGCTGAGCATGGCGCTTTTAAGCTCATCATCTTTTTGTGTGCTCCAGGGCGCGGCAATATATTCAACATATCCATCCGTTAACCATTGGGGTAAATCAAGAAGAGCCTGGTTGCTGGCAAATTCTCCTAAATCATCTCCAAATAAAATATTATCGGTAAGTATGCGGGCAATGCCTTCTCTTATTTTCAGACGAAGGGTATTATGATTGCCATCAAAATATAAGGCCACTTTATTATTCACAAGCTTCGTTAATCCGCCTGAATTTTGCCAGTCTATTCCAAGTCCTATATTGCTCGATTTATAATCGTCATAATGATCATAAATAACAAGATTGGCTCTTCGCTGAAGTGAGTATTCCGTGCTGCTTTCAATCGAACTTAATTCTTCCTCTGCAACCTGTGCAGTATATTTTGCAAGCTCGAGACCGCCCTGGTTAAAATAGGTATTAAAATTTGTACTCTGGTAAAATTTCCATGTAAACTTTTTATACTGGATGCGGTTTTTGCCATATTCAACGGTGTTTACCTGTGCATAAGACAGAGCAGAAAGTAAGAGGGCAGCAACAAAGAAAAATAACCTTGCTTTAAAGCGTTTAATTTGCATAACCATTCATTAGAGTCATTAAAAGTAGTATAATGTTGTAATCAACTTGTAAAAAAAATTGTTATGATAAAGATAGCTTTTTTTACATTCAACCCGGTACAGGAAAATACATACGTGCTAAGCAACGAAAAGGGCGATGCGATTATTATTGACCCCGGCTGCTATTTCACTGAAGAAGAAAGAACGCTGCAGGAACACATAAACACTCATAGATTAAAGCCGGTGCAATTAATAAATACGCATTGTCATTTAGACCATGTGTTTGGGAATAAATGGGTGGCAGAAAATTATCAGCTTGAACTGTATATACACCCTCTTGAAAAAAAATTATTTGCACTGGCCCCTGCATCGGGCCTCATGTACGGATTAACGTTTAAAAATTATGCAGGACCCATTCATTTTTTAAATGAGGGTGATGTTGTTCGCTTAGGTGATGATGAATTGAAGGTAATATTTACCCCCGGACATTCCCCCGGCAGCATTTGCTTTTATTGCGAAGCGCAGCATTTTATTATCGGTGGCGATGTATTGTTTTTAGAAAGCATTGGAAGAAGTGATTTGCCCGGGGGAAATCATAACCAATTATTAAAAACCATAAGAGAAAAATTATTTGTGCTCCCGGATGAAACGATTGTATATCCGGGGCATGGCAATGCTACTGCTATCGGGCATGAGAAAAAACATAATCCTTTTTTGGTTGACTGAAGTATTTTTTTAGAATCATTCCATCATTATAAAGGAGCAACGGCAAATTTTTTATCACTCATGTTTCGTGAGGTTCGAAAAATGAAAGCTACAAAAGCAGCTTTTGAAATTTTTTCAATTCAGTTATTTCTGCTGTAGTTAATACTTCATTGTTATCATACTTTAATTGCAAAAATAAAACCCGTTTATGCTGCGGATATTTCGCCAGAATATCTGTTATTAATTTCCCCGCCTCTTCATCTTTGCTGTAAAGCGGTGTATGCTCAGGCATTTCAGATTTATACTTTGTTGGCATCTTTAAAATGATCGCTTCTAATGTGGCAAGCCAGTTGGGCGGAATCTCTTTTACATCCAGCGCTTTTTGATACAAGCCCTGCAGTTGTTTTTTACTCAGGCTGCCCCGTTCTTCATACTGGTGCATCAGGCTCATAATAAACAGTTGATAAGGGTAAGCTTTATAGCATGCATCGAGCACTTTATCAATTATATCTATTCCCTGCTTCTTTTTATTCATAAAGCACGCTTGTGTTTCAATCTCTTTTTATTTACTCACAGATGATCTTTTTAGAGGGAGAGCAATGCAATGTTATGATGTAATATCTGAAATAAATATCATCATATCACAAAAGAAAAAAATTATTTAGTTTGATGATTTATCAAGCAACATATAAAGAAGCGTAACAAAAAGAAGAATGCAGATAATTATGGAATAAGCATTTTGTATCCGCTTTAATTTTTCTCTTTTAGGGCTGGTTGAGTTTTCGCGTTGTAATAACCAAAATAAAACCCGTGATAGAGTTTCCAGTTACAATTTTTATTTTTTATAAAATGCATTGTTTTCAATGTTAGGAAACCACAAGTATGCCGCGAAGATTGTAAAATGAAACTCTTTTTAAAATATTTCATTCAAAATATATCAACAGTATCAAATTAATCGTTGTATTAAAACGTGAATTTGGTTTTAAGAAAGAGAAGTTTTTAACCCCCTGAAGATTACTTCGCTTTAACATTACATTCCCTGTACCGGGTATAAAAATTGACTAAGGCTAAAAAAATTTATTATTCTTTTATGAACGGATTGAAAAAAAATCTCCTGCTGATTTTGCTGGTAATATCTTTTACATCCTGTGCTCAGCACAGAACCATTGCAGTTGCAAATAACAGCAGCGATTATGCTGAAATTAATTTAGATGGTATTGAAAAAGATATTTTATTTTATATAAATCAATACAGGGAATCAATTGGCAAAGACTCCCTGCAAATGTTTGACGCAGCCTCAAAAGAAGCGGCTGCACATAGTGCAGATATGGCTACTGGTATTACTTCATTTGGGCACGAAGGTTTTGAAAAACGCATTACCAATATTGCAGTTTCTTTTGGCAACTTACATGGAGCAGCAGAAAATGTAGCGTCCGGAATGTTAACTGCCAAAGCTGTTGTTAATGGTTGGCTTCATAGTGCAGCGCATAAAAAAAACATTGAAGGCGATTATTCTTTTACCGGCATCGGCGTGGCAAAAGATAAGCAGGGAATTATATTTTTTACACAAATTTTTTTAAGAAAATAAATCCTAAATTTCTTTCTTCCGGCCTTTTAAAAAAAATAATATTTCATCTCTCTTTTCCGCTATTCTTACTATTTTCTTCTTCCTTAAAAATTTTTTGACATTTAATTTCATCAAATATTGTTCAGTATGTTTTTTGTCAGCAACAATTGTATTTGCGAGAGACGACGCTGCAACTTAAAGAACTCACGATAGCGCTCTATTCAGACAATAAAAAAATTGCTATCGCCGCAATAATAAGTCCTGCAGTAAGCGCAGCACCCGGAATTACACTGTATAATAATAGTGATAAGATAACCGTGATTACCGGCGACAATCCTGTGAGCGGCACTATCACAATTGCTTTTCCATAACGTAAAGCATACACAAGTGTAAGCGCCCCGACTGAATTGAGCAGATGCACCATTGCAGCAAGATAGGGACCTCTGAATCCCCAATATACCGGCTTTGAAAAATCAGTCATCAGTATTGCCACGGGTATAAGCGCTAAGGCTGAAATTGTCATGTACAAAAAAATAGTTTCAGCCCGCATGGTATTGTTGGCGAATTTCATTACGAATGCCTGCACTCCCCACATAATAAACACAAGAGCAGAAAGCCATAACCATGTATAATTTTTTGTAATGCCTGCGCTTAATTTAGGATTGGCAAGCAGCACTGCAGCTATTAAAGCGAATGTTATTCCCAACCACTGCCTGCGCCCTGTTTTTTCTTTTAAAAAAATTAATGAGAGTGCAATGGTTAATACAGGGAATAAAGAAATGATAGGGAATACAATGTATGCCGGTCCGTCCCGCAATGCTTCGAATAAAATTAATTGACCTCCTGCACCTGATAAACCGATTATTAAACCAAGCAAAACAGAACGAATATCTTTTTCAGGTTTCCACCCTTTATTAAAAATGGCTAATACTACTACAGGAATAATCATGGTTAAGCTCCAAACTACATAGCCCAGCGTTGCAGGAAAACCCGCCTTCTCCGGTATTTCAATATAAGCACCCCAAATGCCCCAGAAAATAGTTGTGATGAAAGCATAAAATAATCCTGTTTTAGCGGAGGTTCGCATAAAAAATTTATTGAATTTTGGAAATGACTTCAAGCCAAAATAAAAAATAAAAATAACCAAATGAAAGAAATCTTATTTTTTTATTTTAATTATTTTTTACGTTAGCTTTGTTTTCGGGTATTTTCTTTCTAATCTTTTTAATCTCTATCTCTAACCAAATTGTAACAACTACGCCGGATGAAGCATCATTTTAAAAACATCAGATTACTTTTTATGCTGCTTATGCTCACTTCATTTGTACGGGCGCAAACACATTCTGTTTCCGGTAGAGTGGTATCATCAAAAGACGGAACTCCTGTAAGTAAAGCAACGCTTTTAATAAAGCAAAATGCAAAAGCATTTGCCGCTAATGATGATGGCAGCTTCAGCATATTATTATCCGCAGGAAAAAATACACTGCAGGTAAGCGCAGTGGGTTTCGCTTCAAAAGAAGTTACCATAAATGAAAGCGAGAAAAATATTATCGTTCGCCTTGAAGAAACGAATAATGATTTAAACGAAGTAGTTGTTGTTGGTTACAGCGATAAAAAAAGAAGCGAGCTTACCAGTTCCGTTACAGTTGTAAAAGCAGATAAGCTGAACGATGTTACAACAAACGATATAGGTTCTCTGTTGCAGGGAAAAGTTGCCGGGCTTGAAGTAATAAACAGCAGTGGTGTTCCCGGTGCTTCTGCAGAAATTCGTTTGCGTGGTGTATCATCTGTAAATGCAACGCAGAGTCCGCTCTATGTTGTGGATGGAATTATCGGCGGCAACTTTGATCCCAATGATGTAGAAAGCATCAGCGTATTAAAAGATGCTGCAGCAACTGCTATATATGGCTCACAGGCTAATTCGGGTGTAATTGTAGTTACAACAAAAAAAGCCCGAAACGGAAAAGCAAATTTTGAAGCCAAAATAACAACAGGATTTCGCACACCCGATTTCGGCAGTCTTGATATGATGAGCGGAAGCCAGCTCTATAATTATCAAAAAGAATTTTACCGCGATTATATTCCTTCTGATACCGGGAATTCATATAAAATTGACCTGCTGAAATTTTATGCTGAAAGACCGCTTGAACTGCAAAGCCGTAATTACAATTGGCTCACCACAATTTTCAAACCTGCTTTTATGCAGAACTATTATATTTCCGTTTCAGGCAAAACAGAAAAAAATGATTATTACTTAGGCTTGAGCTATTACGATGAGAAAGGCACTTATTTCAATACAAATTTTAAGCGCATTAACATAAGAGCCGGACTGGGTCTTCATTTCAGCGATAGAGTTTCGTTTACCAATAATATAAATATCAGCGGCGTTACAGGAAGAAGTTATGATTACAATGATATTTATTATGCTTATCTCAATCTGCCATGGGATAATCCGTACGACAGTGCAGGCAATCCTTTGTATGTGGATGGAAATGTTTCTTTCAAATGGTGGTCAAGAGATAAAGTAAATCCTGTGCACACCATTGCAAATTCAGATCATCCATACAAAGGCTTCGATGTAAATTATGATGCTTCGCTGAATGTGGTTATCAATAACTGGCTCAGCTTCTCAAGCACCAACAGGGTTTCTGCTGATTACAGCAAGAGCACAACTTTCTATTCACCGGTTGTAGCCGGGCAATTTCACGGCACAGGTTTTTTGGATGAGCAGGATATCGTAAACTATGGCGGCACTTTTAATAATCTTTTTAAATTTAATTTTTCTTATGGCAAGCACAATGTAAGCGGGCTTGCAGGTACAGCTTATGAAACCGGCAAAACAGAATTTCTTGGCGGCAGCGGAAGAGGCTTGCCTCTTGGTGTAAAAGTTTTGAATGTAGTATCAAATAATTTAAGTGTGAATGGCTCTGCTGATGAAGGCTCCATACTCTCTTTTATTTCACAGGTGAATTATAGCTACTTCAACAAATATTTTATTACAGGCTCATACAGGTTGGACGGCTCTACGGCATTTCCTAAATCAAAACGCTATGGTTCCTTTCCCGCAATTTCAGCAGCATGGATAATAAGCAATGAAGATTTTTTGAAAGGAAACCTTGTGATAGATAATTTGAAAATAAGGGCGGGCTATGGCGTTACCGGTACGCAGGATATTGGCGCATCCCGTTACCTGGGCTTGTATTCTCTTTCAACCCAATACAATTCTCAGCCTGGCGCTACGCCTTTGCAATTGCCCAGCCCTAACCTGACATGGGAAAGCAAGTATCAATTAAATATAGGTGCAGATGTTAGTTTCTTTAACCGCATTAATCTTACGCTTGATGTATATCACAACACCACAAAAAATCTTTTGCTGCAGGTAGCACAACCACTGTCCGTAGGCTTTGAACAGAGATGGGAAAATGTTGGCGAGATTGAAAACAAAGGAATCGAAATTGCCATTGGCTCAAGAAATATTCAAACAAAAAATTTTTTATGGACAACAGATTTCAACATCAGCTTTAATTCAAACAAATTAAAAAACCTGCCTGCCACATTTATAAAAACCGGGCAATGGGCTATCTCGCAAATTTATCGCAATGGCGGCAACCTGTACGAATTTTACATGCCTGTGTATTTGGGTGTTGATCCGCAAACAGGCGCACCGCTTTGGGAGAAAATTATAAAAGACGACCAGGGAAATGAAACGGGAAGAGAGGCAACTTCAAATTATGCAGAAGCGAGTTATGAAGAAGTGGGTTCAGCATTGCCAAAATACCAAGGCGGTATTACAAACACATTCTCTTATAAAAATATTTCACTTAGTGTGAACGCATATTTTTTGCAGGGCAATAAAGTGTT
The DNA here is from genome assembly GCA_038206235.1 of Chitinophagales bacterium. Lineage (GTDB taxonomy): Bacteria > Bacteroidota > Bacteroidia > Chitinophagales > Chitinophagaceae > JBBRBB01. Next base: position 123,352 of record JBBRBB010000008.1, on the reverse strand, counting down.
CAGCAATATTTTGCGCTTTACTATGAATGATGGAAACGAGCCTTACTATAACCAGGTTGTGTTGCCTGATGGCTACAGTATATGGACGAAGCCCGGCGACATTGCATCAAACCCAAGTCCGCAAAATTCTGCCAGCTCTACAGAAACTTCTACAAGATATTTGAAAGACGGAAGCTTTATCGCTTTGCGAAATATAACGCTCTCTTATATGCTGCCGCAGAATTTTTCTAAGCGAATGGGTATGCATGATATTCGTATTGCGGCATCTGCCGATAATGTTTATACGTTCACTAAATTTTTAGGACAGGACCCGCAAACCACTATCACACCTGATATTTATACAACACCCGGTGTGTCAGATTTTAAATATCCGAACAACAGACAATTTTTGTTAACTATCAATATCAACTTCTAAAATAATTTCAATGAAAAAAATAGTCTTCATATCATTTAGCATTTACATATTGGCAAATGCAGGTTGTATAAAAGAAGTTGTTCCCAGCGATGCCATTACACCCGATATTCTTACCTCGACTGTAGAAGGATTAACGCAGGCAGTGAACGGCGCCTATGCATTGTTTAAAGACCATGTTGAATTCAACGGCACTGCTGATGACAATAACATGTACCTGCGCCAGTATTTTCAAATGAGCGATTTTGCAAGTGATGATATTGCATGCGGGCAGGTAACTGAAGACCCGTTCTTTCTCAGCTTTTCATTGAATCATTCACCAGCGCAAACCAACAGCCGCTATTTCTGGTTCATATCATACAAAATAATTAATGATGTGAACACAGTAATTGAGGCTTCAGAAAAAATTTCAAATCCTGATGCAGCCATTAACCAGCTAAAAGGCGAATGCTATTTTCTGCGTGCATTCTGTCATTTTAATTTAGTGCGTTTTTATTCCCGACCCTATTCGCAAAATGCCGATGCAGACGGCATTGTACTTCGTCTTTCTACAGGCGACCCTGCATTAAAAGCAAGGTCTTCTGTAAAAGATGTATATGCTTCTATTATTAATGATGCGCAAAAAGCCGCCGACCTTATGGAGCAGCCGAGAGGTTTAGCCTATGCATCAAAAGAAGGTGCATGGGCTTTACTTTCCAGGGTGTATTTGTATGAAGAAGACAATGCGAATGCTTTTGATTATGCAACCAAAGTAATTGGTTCCGGAAGATTTAAGTTAACTAATAAAACCACTTTTCAAACATTATTTTCCAATGCACAAAACAGCCCAGAAACAATTTTCTGCATTGCATTTACAGCTGCGGAAGATTATGGCAAATTCGGCTCGATTGCATCCATGATGTATTCTGACGGCAACAGCGGATGGGGTGAAGAATATGCTTCGCAATCATTGCGTGATGTAATAAGCGAACATCCTGAAGATATACGCTGGTCTTACATTTATCCTTTGAAAGATGGCAATGGCGACCTGCAGAAAAAGAACGGCATCGAAATTTATTATATCACAAAATTTTCTTTTCAGGATGGAAGTCCAACGCTTAGTTCTCCTGTAATGTTTCGCCTTGCAGAAATGTACTTGAACCGTGCCGAAGCCAATGCTAAAATGAATAAAACCAAAGAAGCTTTGGATGATGTAGATATGATAAGAAAAAACAGGAACCTGCAAAACTCTTTATACAACGGCCTTGTGCCAACAGGCAGCACTGCACTTGAAGTTGTTTTAAAAGAAAGACGTTTAGAATTTTTTGCAGAAGCCCAGCGCACATTCGATGTGTACCGCAACAATCTTGCAATGGACAGAACATACTGGGGTTATCATCTTCCCGGTTTAAAAGAAACAGATATTGACCTTAGCAAGGAACCGACAGGTTATTCAAATATGATAATAGAACCGACCGACCCGAGAGTTATTTATTATATACCGATTGATGAGGTGCAAACAAATACATTGTGTACACAAAATCCTTAAATGAAAATTTAAAAACGAATGATTATGTTCAGAAAAATTTTTAATGCAGCCATTTATGTCTTCATCAGTGTTTGCATTTTTTCTTCGTGCAAAAAAGAAGCGGTGAATAATGCGCCGTTTGTTTTTTACAGCATTGAAGTAAATGGTAATACAGTTTCCTTCACCAATAAATCAACAGGCGCTGCTTCTTACAAATGGGATTTTGGAGATGGTGCAGAATCAACCGAAGAAAGTCCCCTGCATTCATATCCCGGCAAAGGAAAATATGTACCCACATTGTATGCAACATCTTCCGGCGGCACAACAGCCGAAGCCTCTACTGTTATCTATATTTCAAAAACATCTTCTGTGAAATTAGATGATAACTCACTCGCGGACTGGGATACTATTACCTATAACATGGTGATTGGCGGCCCGCTATCAGGCAATTTTACAATTGCTAAATACGATTATGACGGCGAGAATGTTTATTTCTATTTTGAGCAGGAGACCTCAAAAAGCGATGGCAATATTTATGATATGTATATTGATGGTGATAATGATATTTCAACCGGATATCTCACAGGCGAAATCCCCGGTGGCGCTTATGAAATATTGCTTGAAGGAACCATATTCGATGATTGGCTTGATGTGTATTATCACAGCGGTGATCAAAATAGCTTTGATGGATATGCATACCAAAGCATTAATGAATTTTATACCGTAGGCACGTGGGAGGAAAAAAACGGAACATTAAGATTTGAAGGCGCTTTAAAACGAAGTAAGCTGAAAGGCTTAACAGGACAAGGTTTGAAGATAGGCGTACAGGTTTTCACGAATGATTTCAATGCACTCATCGGCTGGTCGCCTGACCTTTACAGCGATAGTTTTTTTCTTGACATGAGCCAATGATATTAGAGCTTATTAATAAACCTCACAGGTCTTTGAGATCTGTGAGGTTTACTCAAGCTGTTCCCTTCACCTTTAAAAAATCTCTGTCATCAACCAATCTTGAGCGTTTTAATATAATCATATCATGCAAATAAAAAAATGCTTATCATACCTGGTTTTAATTCTCATTGTGCTCACATCGTGCAACAAAGTTGAAAGCCCTGCATTATATCATCCGCCACTTACTGATACTATTTTTTATAAAGAAAGCAGCGAAGATTTTGCAAATCCGGAAAGAGGTTTTTACCGTTATGCAGAAACCTATGCAAATAATTTTGTGCCTCTTAATATAAGTCAGATGAAAACCTGGCGCAGCCTGCAGCAGGCTGATGACGGGCAATACAAAGTGTACAGCACCTTAGTGTACCGCGGCTATATTTTAGAAGGTTTTACAAATAAGCCGCTCACACAAACTTTTCTAGATGATGTGCAAAAAGATTTTGATAATGCAAGAACTGCCGGTGTAAAGCTCATTCTGCGGTTTGCTTATACCATAACAACACATTCAGGAACGTGCCCCGAAAGTTTTGTGTGCCCGCCTTATGACGATGCGCCTAAGAATATTGTCCTGAATCATATCACACAATTAAAAGCATTGCTCCAAAAAAATGCTGATGTAATTGCCTGCATGCAACTTGGTTTTATAGGAATTTGGGGTGAAAATTATTATACCGATTTTTTTGGTGATGCTTCGCAAAACGGAAGAGGAAAGCTGGTTGATAAAAACTGGCAAGACAGGTTTGATGTGCTGAAAGCTTTAATGGATGCACTGCCTGCAAGTCGCATGATACAGGTGCGTTTTCCGCAATTGAAGCAGCGATATGTGTACGGAGTAAACGCAGGCACAAACGCTGCAGCGCTTACAGATGCTGAAGCTTTCACGGGAACACATAAAGCAAGAATTGGTTTTCATAATGATTGCTTTTTATCATCACCGGATGATTACGGCACTTTTGATGATTATGGTAATTCATCATCGCCCAGGCAATCTGCATTAACTCCGTTGAGGGCGTATATGATGGATGACAGCAGATATGTAACAGTTGGCGGCGAAACCTGCGATGATGCTTACAGTCCCGAAAACAATTGCGAAACTGCCGGTCATGCGCAAACAGAAATGCGCAGCATGCATTACAGCTTTTTAAATTGTGCGTATAATAACGATGTAAACAACGACTGGCAAAGCGGCGGTTGCATGGATGAAATAAAAAAGAATCTCGGCTATCGTTTTGTTTTGCGCAATGCAATTTATCATGCAGCTAATGCAAAAGCAGGTAAACAATTTTCATTTACAATCAACTTAGAAAATATGGGTTATGCATCACCGTATAATGCAAGGCCGGCAAAGATCATCATGCGCAATAAACAAAGTGGTGAAATATTTTCTTTTGATACAGATACCGATGTTCGCAAATGGTATAGCGGCAAAATATCGCTCAATATAAAAATTGTGTTGCCTGCAAATATGCCTAAAGCCGATTATGAAATCTTATTGTTTTTGCCTGATGAATATTCCTCCATTGCAGCATGCCCTGAATATGCAATTCGTTTTGCCAATGAAAATGTGTGGGAAGAAAATACGGGATATAATAATCTCGGATTTAAAATTCATGTACAGTAAAATAGAATCGGCTTAATCAACCCTTACAGGGCTTGATCAAACCTCACAGGTCTTTAAGACCTGTGAGGTTTTGAACGGGCGGGGTTTATTCATCTGTTCATTTAAAGAAAATTGCTTTCATTCCTGCAGAGTTTGCTCATGACTTGTAGTAACCTACCCCTCCATCCAGCAATTTCTGCATCTCGGCTCGTACAAATCTTTTTCACCAAGCAAAACCTGTTCTGCATTTGCTGTTTTGCGATACGATATGTTTGCAATGTTGCCGCATTTCATACAAATCGCATGCAGCTTGGTAATATAATCAGCTATGGCAAGCAATTGCGGCATAGGTCCGAAAGGTTGTCCGAGATAATCCATATCAAGTCCGGCAACAATAACTCTTATGCCTTGCAAAGCAAGCTTTTCACAAACCTCAATAATTCCTGCATCGAAAAACTGTGCCTCATCAATACCTACAACATCTACATCTTTTACAAGCGCTAATATCTTCTCTGAACTTTCAACAGGCGTAGAAATTATTTCATTCGCATCATGGCTTATTACTTTCAGCTTATCATAGCGAATATCAATAGAAGGCTTAAATATTTCTGCCCGTTGATTCGCAATTTTCACTCTTTTCAAACGGCGTATAAGCTCTTCTGTTTTTCCGCTAAACATGGAGCCGCAGATAACTTCTATCCAGCCGCGGCGTTCTCCTCTTATAGTTGGTTCTATAAACATTTTTTAAAAATAGTTATATGCTTTAAAAACATTTGTAATTTTACCGGTCATTTTCCAAAAATAAAAAGATCCCATGGGAAAAGCAGGTTCTTTAATTAACCGGTTACTGGAATTGTATCAGCAAAATGCTTCGCCGGAAAAATTGCTTGTTACCGCCCACATGCTTTTGGCAGAATTGCAGCATATACAGACGCCGCAAGAGCAGTCATCAACAAAAAAAGTGATAGTGATATTGCCATCCGAATCTTTGCATATTGCGGCTGATGCATTTGATACGGAAGATTTAAAAGAGCAGAAATCAGTCTCCGCATCGCCTGAAATTGTAAGCAAACAGGAAGATGAAATGCCCGTAATTGGTATTGAAAATGGCAACTACGACTTCAACGGATTTGACCCGCTGCGTGATATCCCCACCCTCGCTCATCAGCAAAAACAAAACAAGGAACTGAATGAATCAATGGCTGTTAACCAGAAAAGCCTTAATGAAAAGCTTAGAACAACTAACAAAGAAATAAGCTCTGTACTTCATGAAATTCCTGTGAAAGACCTTAAAAAAGCTATTGGCATTAATGACCGCTATTTATTCATAAGTGAATTATTCAGGGGTGATGAGGTGATGTATGAGAGAAGCATAAAAACAATTAATTCTTTCAGCATATTACCCGAAGCTGAATACTGGATAATAAGAGAATTGAAAACAAAACTTGGATGGAACGAAAAGAGTGAAACCGTGCAGCATTTTAATCAATTGGTGAGAAGACGATTTTCCTGAATGTATTGCATCACCTGCTGTGTGGCTCCCGCCTTGCTTTTTACATATTCACCTGCAATACTACATGCACTCTTATATTCTTCTCCGTTATTTAATAACTCATCAAGCTGGTCTTCTAATTCTAATGCATCCAATACAGTAAATGCACCGCCTTTATCCAACAGGTCAATTGCCTCTGCAAATTTTTCATATTCCGCACCGAATACAATTGGTTTATAATACACCGCAGCTTCTAAAATATTGTGTATGCCATCACCCCCAAATCCTCCGCCAACAAAACAAACACTTGCATAAGCGTATAAATATTTCAGCGTACCTATGTTGTCAATGATAAGAACGTTTCTCGTTTCTCGTTTCTCGTTTCTCGTTTCTCGTTTCTCGTTCTTTGTTTCTAAATCCTTGCTGCTGACTGGCAACTCGATACTATTTACTGCCGACTGTCCACAGGACTCTTCGAGCTGACTGCTGACTGCTGACTGCTGATTGTCCATAGGACTCTGCGAGCTGATTGCTGACTGCTGATTGCTTATTTCAGAATATAACATTGCATTCCGGTATAGCTTTTTGCATTCATCAATCCTTTCTTTACCTATATCGTGCGGTGCAATGATGAAAAAATATTCCGGGTGTATCCATGTGTAATGGTCAAGCACTTCATCATCTTCAGTCCATGTGCTGCCTGCAACAATGGTTGTTTTTCCTTTGCATAATTTTTCAATTTCAGGTATGGGTTTAAAATTGGCGGCAATTTCCAGCACCCTGTCAAACCTTGTATCTCCGCTTACGGAAATATTATTGATATTAATGGAATTAAGTAATGATGCCGAACTTTCGTTTTGTACAAACAGGTGTGTGAAGAAACGCAGCATCTTACGGCTGATGCTTCCATACCATTTAAAAAAACTGAACTGAGATAAGAAAAATCCGGACACAAGCAGCACCGGAATATTTCTTTTAGCAGCCTCCGATAAATAATGATACCAATACTCATATTTTATAAATATAATAAGCTCAGGTTTTACTATATCATAAAATAAGGAAGCATTATGCTTTGAATCCATTGGCATATAAAAAATAAAATCTCCTGCTTTATAATCTTTTTTATTTTCATAGCCCGATGGTGAGAAAAATGTAAGCACAATTTTATACGCCGGATAATTTTTTTTCACTGCTTCCATTAAAGGCATACCCTGCTCGAATTCCCCCAATGAAGCCGCATGAAACCAAACTTTTTTACTGGTATCGTTTTGCAGTCTTGATTTTATTTCATTAAAAATATTTCTTCTGCCACTTACCCAAAGCTTTGCCTTTTTATTAAACGGCGAAACTAAACGTGCAACAAACGGATAGAGCGTAATAAAGAGTTGATAAAATAGTTTGGGCATGTTTGTAAATATAAGGTGCAAGTAAATATTTTTTTGGCAAGTAATACCCAATAGGCAATAGGCAATACCCAATACCCAATTCCTAATTCCTAATACCCAATTCCTAATTCCCTCTGTTTGCCTTAGCTTTGCCCGCATTCAAAAAATGTGAGGATGAGGCCCATTCAGATGGTGGATTTAAAAACACAGTATCATAAAATAAAATCAGATATTGATGCGGCTTTAATTGAAGTGCTTGAAAGCGCTGCATTCATTAATGGCAAACCTGTGCAGCAATTTGCAGAAGCGCTTTCAGCATATTTGAATGTAAAGCATGTTATTCCCTGCGCCAATGGTACTGATGCTTTGCAGATTGCAATGATGGCTTTGAACTTACAACCGGGCGATGAAGTTATTACTCCCTCTTTTACATACATCGCAACCACAGAAGTTGTTGCTTTACTAAAATTAAAACCTGTTTTTGTTGAAATAAATGCGAAAACATTTTGCATAGAGGCTGATGCCATAAGGCAAGCCATCACGCCAAAGACAAAAGCCATTGTTCCAGTGCATTTGTATGGACAGGCAGCAGATATGGAAAGCATCATGCAAATTGCCAGAGAATATAATTTATATGTGATTGAAGACAACGCTCAGGCTATTGGCTGCGATTATTTTTCTACTGATGGCTCGCAAAAGAAAACCGGTACTATCGGAACAATAGGGACAACATCATTTTTTCCATCAAAGAATTTGGGAGCTTATGGCGACGGCGGAGCGATGTGTACGAATGATGATGCACTTGCAACCAAATTAAAAATGATTGCTAATCATGGGCAGAGCAAAAGATATTATCATGATATGGTTGGATGCAATTCACGGCTCGATACATTACAGGCTGCTGTGCTCAATATAAAATTGCAGCAGCTTGATATTTATATTGCTGCAAGAAGAAGCGTTGCGGATTTTTACGATAATGCTTTTGCGAATCATCCTAATATCATTACACCTTACAGAGCCGAAAATAATAAGCATGTGTTTCATCAATACACTTTGCTGCTCGAAGGTGCAGGCAGAGATGCACTGCACCGGCATCTCGCAACAAAGAATATTCCAAGCATGATATATTATCCCGTGCCTGGGCATAGGCAAAAAATGTTTGAAAGCTTTGGCGGTCTCAATTATAATTTGCCCATTACCGACAGACTTACAGAGCGGGTAATATCATTGCCCATACATACCGAGATGGATGAGGAGCAGTTGAATTGTATTGCATCTTCGGTGCTGGAGTTTGTAGATGAATTGGTTTTTGCCCATTAGATATTTTTTGTATTGTTTATAGACCACATTTAAAAACTTTATGCAATCAAAACTTTATAATTACAATATCCCATGCCAAAAAAAAGAGTTTTAATTACTGGAGCAGCGGGTTTTCTTGGCTCGCATCTTTGCGACCGGTTTATGAAAGAAGATTATCACGTGATAGCAATGGATAATCTTATTACCGGCGACCTGCGCAATATTGAACATTTATTTCCGCTGCCCGGGTTTGAATATTATCATCATGATGTAACCAAGTTTATTCATATTCCCGGACAGCTTGATTATATTTTGCACTTTGCTTCACCGGCCAGCCCGATTGATTATTTAAAAATTCCTATCCAAACATTAAAGGTTGGCGCATTGGGCACACACAATTGTTTAGGTTTGGCAAAAGATAAGAAGGCGAGAATATTGGTTGCCTCAACAAGTGAAGTGTATGGCGACCCGCAGGTGCATCCGCAAACGGAAGAATATTGGGGCAATGTAAATCCTGTAGGTCCGCGTGGCGTGTATGATGAAGCGAAGCGTTTTATGGAATCTATTACGATGGCCTATCATACCTATCATGGTGTGGACACACGCATTGTTCGCATCTTTAATACTTATGGCCCCCGTATGCGTTTGAATGATGGAAGAGCGCTGCCTGCATTTATTGGTCAGGCATTGCGTGGTGAAGACTTAACAGTGTTTGGTGATGGCAGCCAAACCCGTTCTTTCTGTTATGTAGATGATTTGATTGAAGGAATATACAGGTTGCTATTGAGTGATTATGCAATGCCTGTAAACATTGGTAACCCCAATGAAATTTCGCTGAAAGATTTTGCTGAAGAAGTTTTAAAGCTGACAAATGTATCTGTGAAAATTATTTATAAACCTTTGCCTGTTGATGACCCCAAACAGCGCAAGCCTGATATTACCAAAGCAAAACAGTTGCTGGGCTGGGAACCAAAAGTAGAACGCAGTGAAGGCTTGAAAAAAACGTACGAATATTTTAAATCACTACCGAAAGAAGAACTATTCAGGCAGCCGAAAGAGTTTATCAGGAGAAAATGATTGAAAAAATTATGACAAACTACTTAATAATTTCTAATTGAGATTTAACGAGCAGATATTTTTTCTTAGCGTTTTTGTTTTTTGAATTATTTTTTTCTTTTTTTGAAAAATCTTTCTCTACAAATTCCAATACAGAATTATTTGGAATTTTATTTAGAATTGACGGTTCTTCAACAGCCTGGCGGAGGAAATCGAATGTTAAGCCGATATTTCTGTTTATGATTTCTTTTTTTGTCATTTTTTTCTTTCGTCTAATTTAGTAAAAACTTTTAATGTCATCGCCTCTTATTATAGTTTCAGGTAAAAATGGCCAGCTTGGCAGAGAGCTTCAGGCTCTTGCTTCTTTACATCCTCAATTCGATTTTTATTTTTACTCAAAAGATGAATTAGATATAAGTGATTTTACTCTTGTTGAAGAATCATTTCAAAAACATCAACCAACATATTTCATTAATTGCGCCGCTTATACAGCCGTTGATAAAGCAGAAACAGATAAAGAAAATGCTTACAAAATAAATGCAGAAGCTGTTGGCAATATTGCAATGCTTTGCAAAGAATACAAAACCCAGCTCATTCATATCTCTACTGATTATGTATTTGATGGCACAGCAAATAAGCCTTATACAGAAGAAGATAAAACGTGTCCTGTAAATTATTATGGCTATACAAAGTGGATGGGCGAAGAGCTTGCATTGAAAAATAATTTTGAAACCACTATTATCCGTGCTTCGTGGCTGTACAGCAGTTATGGAAATAACTTTGTAAAAACGATGCTTCGTTTAATGAATGAGCGAAAAGAACTTAATGTTGTAAACGACCAAATTGGTTGCCCCACTTATGCAAAAGATTTGGCAGATGCAGTGATGAAGATAGTTTGCAGTTTTCAGTTTTCAGTTTTCAGTTGGCAGTGGGCAGCCGGCAGTGAGCAATTAACGAGAAACGAGAAACTGGAAACGAGAAACGTCTTCCACTTCAGCAACGATGGCGCAATTACGTGGTACGATTTTGCTTGCGCAATAAGAGATATAAAAAAGTTTTCTTGTGAAATTCATCCTGTACCAACATTAGCTTATCCTACACCTGCAAAAAGACCTGCTTATTCTGTTTTAAGCAAAGAGAAAATAATTAAGGCTTTTAATATTGATTTAAAAAATTGGAGAGAAAGTTTGAAAGAATGTTTGGAGAAAATAAAACAAGTTTTATGAAAGTAGCAGTTGCAGGCGCCACAGGTTTGGTAGGAACAAAAATGCTGCAGGTATTGGCAGAAAGAAATTTTCCTGTAACCGAATTAATTCCGGTGGCCTCTGAAAAATCCATTGGAAAAGAAATAGAATTTAAAGGCACTGCATATAAAGTGATAAGCATGCTCGATGCCATTGCTGCAAAACCCGCATTAGCATTGTTTTCCGCAGGGGAAAACACTTCTTTGGAATGGGCGCCAAAATTTGCTGATGCAGGTATTACTGTGATTGATAACTCAAGCGCATGGAGAATGAATGCTGCAAATAAATTAATTGTTCCTGAAATAAATGCTGATGTGCTAACCGCAGAGGATAAAGTTATTGCCAACCCAAATTGCTCAACTATTCAGATGGTGATGGCTTTACATCCGCTGCATAAAAAATATACTATAAAAAGAATTGTAGTGAGCACTTACCAAAGTGTTTCGGGTACAGGCAAAAAAGCAGTTGACCAATTATTTAATGAAAGAAAAAATGTACAGGGAGAAATGGCTTATAAATATCAAATTGATTTAAACGCAATTCCGCAGATTGATATTTTTCTTGACAATGGATATACAAAAGAAGAAATGAAAATGGTGAATGAAACAAGAAAAATACTAAGAGATGATTCTATACGCCTTACTGCAACTACCGTTCGCATACCTGTAATTGGCGGGCATAGCGAAAGTGTAAATATTGAATTTGAAAAAGATTTTGACCTGAACGAAGTGAAGGATCTTCTCAATAACACACCGGGTGTAGTTGTACAGGATGATTTTTCTCAGCAAATATATCCTATGCCTTTATGGGCGCATGAGAAAGATGAAGTTTTTGTAGGCAGATTGCGCCGCGATGAAACACAACCCAATACTTTAAATATGTGGATTGTTAGCGATAACCTGCGAAAAGGCGCAGCAACCAATGCGGTGCAGATTGCGGAATACCTGCTTAATAAAAAATTATTGTGAGACTCTTAATTATTTTTACTGATTCAATAAACCTTTTTCTTTTTTATCCGTATATATACACGATTAAGCCTGTATTGCAGGCTTTTTCTTTGTTTATTAAGATTATCCAATATTAGAACCAACTATGAAGAAACCATTTTTTCTTGCCTCGCTATTTTTTATTTCCCTTGTTAATGTTGTTTGTACAAAAGATGAGCAGCAGCAAACTGCTGTTACTGAAAAAAACGGAAAGCCTGTAACCTATCTTATTAAACAGGGACAACATTATTCAAAGCCTAACCCTACTGTGTTTACAAGTGTGAGTGCAATTATTTTTGATGCAGTGTTTGACAGTTCATGTATATACACCCTGACTAATACATCAAATCAAAACGATATAAATAAATTATACGGATTTTCTGATTGCGGCACGCATCATCTCGAAAATAGTGCAAGAATAGGATGGCGATGGAGCAATGATTCATTGCGAATTTTTGCATTTGTGCACAATAACGGTGAAATGATTTACACGGAGATAACAACGGCTGACATTGACAGTGTGATACATTGCCGCATTACGTGCTTAAGTTCTTCTTATCAGTTTGAAGTGAACGGTAAAATTGCTGAATTGCCCAGAAATTGTTCAGGAAAATATTCGCGGTATAAGCTATATCCCTATTTCGGCGGTGATGAAGCAGCGCCGCATGATATAAGAATTCAGATTACAGAATTGTAAGCTGATAACTTTTTATAACTGCAGAAACCACAGAGTGCAAAACAGCATTAAAGAATGAGGGGCTTTGGTGTTGCCGAGCAACGAAAACTTTGTGGCTTTCTGTATGTTATATTTTAATCTCATTACAACTTTCAATCAGTCTTTGTTAAAGAACGAAATATTTCTTCGAGGTTACTCTCTTCATTTTGCAATGAAATAATATTAAGATTATGCTGAATAGCTAATTGAAATAATTGCTTACGCACTTCTGCAGAATCATTTGATGCAACCAACCATGTGTTACCACCCAAATCTGAAACATTTTTTACGAGCGGCAAATGCTGCAGCCATTCTGCATTTATCGTTTCCTTAAATCGAACTTTAATTTTATCTGCTTCTGCATTTTGCTTCAAATTATTTAATGTATCATCTGTAATCAGCCCCCCTTTATTAATAATAAGAACACGGTCGCATATTGCCTGCACCTCCTGCAAAATGTGCGATGAAAATAATATTGTTTTGTTTCTCCCCTCCTCTTTAATTACATTTCTTATTTCAATGATTTGATTGGGGTCAAGCCCGCTGGTGGGCTCATCTAATATTAATACTTCAGGGTTATGAATTAAAGATGCTGCAAGACCCACACGTTGCTTATATCCTTTTGATAATTGTCCTATTTTCTTCTTTCTTTCTAAACTCAATCCTGTTAACTCAATTGCTTTATTAATTGCCAATTGTTTATTGCCGATTGCATGTACGCCTGCAATAAACTCCAGATATTCCCGCACATACATATCATAATACAATGGATTAGATTCGGGCAGGTAGCCAATTTTTCTTTTTACTTCAAGGGGTTGAGTTTTTACATTGAGTCCGCATACATGTACTTCACCTTCATCGGGCTGCAAATAACCTGTAATCATTTTAATAGTAGTGCTTTTGCCTGCACCGTTTGGGCCAAGAAAACCAACAACCTCGCCTTTATTAATCGTGAATGAAATATTGTTTACAGCTTTTTGCGAGCCGTATATTTTAATCAGGTTTTTAACCTCGATTGACATTAAAGTAATTTTTTCAAAGATAGCAGATGAACAATAGTAAGGTTACAATAAAAAGCAAACGCTTCTTAAAATTTAAGATGTTTAACTAAATTTATCTTTTCAAAAAAATATCTGTTATGTCTTATCCTTATCAAATAAAATCATTAGAACAATATTATAGGGAATACAAAAAAAGCATTGAAGACCCCGAAGGCTTTTGGGGAAACATTGCAAAACATTTCAGTTGGAGAAAAAAACATGATGAAGTGTTGATCTGGAATTTCAAAGAGCCTAAAGTTGAATGGTTCAAAGGCGCAAAGCTGAATATTACAGAGAATTGTTTAGACAGGCATCTCGATAAGCTTGGTAATACACCCGCTATAATTTGGGAACCCAATGACCCGCAGGAATACAACCGTGTACTCACTTACAGGGAATTGCATTTCAAAGTTTGCCAGTTTGCAAATGTGTTATATAATAATGGTGTAGCAAAAGGCGATAGAGTTTGCATCTATATGGGAATGATACCAGAGCTTGCAATCGCTGTATTAGCCTGCGCAAGAATTGGCGCTATTCATTCTGTTATCTTCGGTGGTTTTTCTGCACAAAGTATTGCTGACCGTTTGCAGGATGCACAGGCCGAATATATAATTACTTGCGATGGTGCGTTTCGCGGCGCAAAAGATATTCCTTTAAAAACGGTGATTGATGAAGCGCTGGTAACTTGCCACTTTGTAAAAAAAGTGATTGTTGCTGCAAGAACCCGCACACCTGTTTCTATGATTACAGGAAGAGATATTTGGTGGGAAGATGAAATAAAAAAAGTGGAAGCCTTAAACGTGATGGAATGCACCGCAGAAGAAATGGATGCTGAAGACCCGCTCTTTATTTTATATACTTCGGGCTCTACCGGAAAGCCAAAAGGAGTAGTGCATAGTTGTGCAGGGTATATGGTTTATACCAACTACACTTTTGTAAATGTATTTCAGTATGAGCAGGGAGATATTTTTTTCTGCACCGCAGATATTGGATGGGTAACAGGGCACAGCTATATTGTGTATGGACCTTTAAGCGCTGGCGCTACTGTATTAATGTTTGAGGGAATTCCAACATGGCCCGATGCGGGACGCTTCTGGGAGATTGTAGATAAATACAAAGTGAATATTCTTTATACTGCTCCCACGGCAATAAGAAGTTTGATGGGCTTTGGTTTAGAGCCTTTGCAGGGAAAAATTTTGTCTTCGCTGAAAGTGCTGGGCACAGTTGGTGAGCCAATAAATGAAGAAGCATGGCATTGGTACAATGAAAATGTTGGTAAGAAAAATTGCCCGATAGTTGATACGTGGTGGCAAACAGAAACGGGGGGGATATTAATTTCAAACCTCGCAGGAGTAACACCATCAAAACCAGGCTGGGCAACGCTTCCAATGCCGGGAATTCAACCCTTGCTGGTTGATGAAAGCGGAAAAGAAATAAAACCGGCAGAAGATGGTGTTGCCAGAGGAAATTTGTGTATGCAAGCACCCTGGCCATCAATCATAAGAACTACCTACGGTGACCATGAACGCTGCCGCCAAAATTATTTTGCTACGTATGAAAATTTATATTTCACAGGCGATGGAGCGTTGAGAGATGAAAATGAATTTTATCGCATTACAGGCCGAGTGGATGACGTGCTGAATGTTAGCGGGCATCGTATTGGCACAGCAGAAGTAGAAAATGCAATCAATATGCATGCAGGTGTTATAGAGAGTGCTGTAGTTGGCTATCCTCATGAAATAAAAGGACAGGGCATTTATGCTTACGTTATTTTCAATAAGATACATGCAGATGAAGAGCTAACAAAAAAAGATATTGCAGCAACTGTTACAAAAATTATTGGAGCTATTGCCCGGCCTGATAAAATTCAATTTGTAAGCGGCTTGCCAAAAACACGCAGCGGAAAAATAATGCGCCGCATTTTAAGAAAAATTGCAGAGGGCGAAACCACAAATTTAGGAGACACTACCACGCTGCTTGATCCTGGTGTTGTGTATGAGATAAAAAAGGGAAAGGTGTAAATGTACAGATGTGATGGCCTTTGTATTCAAAAGCATGAGAATCCGTAAAGAATATAATATCTTTATAAAAAGATTTATACAATGACCAATTCAAAAATAAAAAGTGAATTAATAGAAAAAATTTCTTCAATGAAATCTGCAGAAATAAAAAAAATTTATGGGTTTATAGAAAATGAAAAAAACAAAACAGAAGATTTTGAAGATTGGAATAATATAAATGAAGAAGTAAAAAATAAAATAACGCAGGGGATTAATGATTTGAATGAAGGTAGAAAACAAGATGCACATACCTATTTAAAAATGGTAAAGAAGAAATACGGCATTAATGCCTAAGCAGGTTATCATATCTCAGACAGCTAAAGAGGATTACAATAAAATAGCAAACGAAATTGAGTCAACTTTCAGCAGAAAATCATTTGAGCTTTTTATAAGTCGCTTCGAAAAATTCTTGATTACAATCTCTTTTCATCCCAGAATATTTGGATATTATCACAAAAAGAAAAACATCCGAAAATATTCTTTGACAAAATATCATTTAATATTATATAGAGTAAAAAGAAGGGAAGTAGAAATCATTACTATTGTTTACAGCAGGCAAAAACCTTCATCGATTAGAAAAAGTTGCAATAAAAACTATTGATGTTTAGCTAATAAAATTTATTTGCCGTTGAAATGAAGACACACCTTGGGATAAAAAAGAAAAGGTATAAATAAGATTTTTTTATGCGTAAAATTTTAGAAAATCATGAAAATAAAAATTCTTAAGGCACATTACGCCGGGGCTTACAAATTATTATTGTTTTTCAGCAACGGCAAACAAAAAGTTGTTGATTTTATGCCTCTTTTCTCAAAGTATGTGCATGGTTATTATACTAAGTTTATTACTCCTGCCAGCTTCAAAAAATTTTATGTAAATGAGGGTAATGTATATTGGGGGAAAAAATGAAGAAATTATTTTCCCGGTAAATGATTTATATAAAAGCAAATTTGCAATAGAAGAAGCTGAAGAAGTTTTATATGTTTTTTAATCGGCTAATTTGAAAGTTTGTGCTTTTTAAATTGCCTTCTTTTTTATCAAGAAAGGTAACACCTCCCAGAACTAAGTTGGCCACATATTTCTTTTCATCAAAAAAATAATTAATAATCTCCAAGTGTTTCGGGCAATTCGGCTAATGCCTTTGCAAGTTGCTCATCATTGGGTGCCACTCCATGCCATTCATAATGTCCCTCCATAAAATCTACACCTTTTCCCATCACCGTTCTCATCAAAATGCAAACTGGCAAGCCATTTCCGGTAAGAGATTTTGCTTTGTTTACAGTAGCTATCACTTCTTCTATATCATTTCCATTCATTTCAAGAACCTGCCATCCAAATGCATCAAACTTTGCGTGCAGGTTTCCCAGGTTCATTACTTTTTTTGTGGGTCCATCAATTTGCTGACCATTCCAGTCAACCGTAGAAATCAAATTGTCAACCTTTAAATTTGGGGCGCTCATAATCGCTTCCCAATTTTGTCCCTCATCTAATTCACCATCGCCATGCAGCGAAAAAACAAGATGCTTATCATTATTTAATCTTTTTGCAAGCGCAGCACCAATAGCAACACTCATGCCCTGCCCCAGAGAGCCGCTGGCAACCCGTATACCTGGTAAATGTTCATGCGTAGTTGGATGTCCCTGTAAACGCGAATTTATTTTTCTGAAAGTAGAAAGTTCCTTAATATCAAAATATCCGCTGCGTGCAAGGGTCGCATAAAAAACCGGCGATATATGTCCATTAGATAAAAAGAAAATATCCTCATTAATGCCATCCATTGAAAATTTCCAATTGTGCTGCATTCCCTCAAAATAAAGAGCCGTAAAAAAATCGGTGCATCCTAAAGAGCCGCCTGGATGACCGCTTTGCGCGCCATACACCATGCGCACAATATCACGTCTTATCTGTGCAGCAATATTCTTTAGTTGGGCAATATCGGCCATTGCTATAATTTTGGCGGCAAAACTAAGGGTTAATAGCAACAAAGCCTGTAAAACAGAGGCCATTAATTCTTTTTATTTACCAGAATAATTTATCCAGAAAATTTTGTTTGGTATGTTGGCGCAAGGCTTATATTTACAAAAGAAAAGGTTTAGTTTGAAGGATATAAAATTGATTGCATGATTCAGACCGCTACCGGAATAATGATCTCTTACCTGATAACTTTTTTTCTGTTACCTTTTGTAATAAAAATTGCCCGTGTAAATAAGCTGTACGATGTTCCTGATGAAAGAAAAACACATACAGACCCTATATCTTCCCTTGGCGGCATCGGAATTTTTTTCGGCCTCATGCTAAGCCTGCTTCTAGTTTCAGACTTTAAAACTTTTAGTGCAGAGTTTCAATATTATCTCGCCGCATTTTTTGTGATTTTTATTATGGGCGTTATTGATGATATTTTTGTTTTAACTGCATGGAAAAAAGTTTTTGGGCAGTTTGCAGTGGCAATTATACTTACCTTAAAAGCACACTTGCTAATTACAAACCTGCATGGTTTTATGGGCGTGTATGCTTTAAGCGAAATGGAAAGCCATATAATCACTTTTTTTTCAATCATACTTATCATTAATTCTTTTAATCTTATTGATGGTGTTGATGGGCTTGCAGCTTCTCTCGGTTTGTTTTCCTGTATTTTGTTCGGGTTATTTTTTCTTCTCAACAATAATATAGCTTTTGCGCTTTTAGGTTTTTCCATGAGCGGTGCACTGCTTGCATTTCTGATTTATAATTTTCCGCCTGCCAGAATTTTCATGGGCGATTCGGGTTCTACTTTGCTGGGGCTGGTAAATGCGGTGCTGATAATTAAATTTGTTGAAACTGCAAATACAGCTGAATCTTTTGCAGTTCATTCAGCACCCGCTATCGGTTTTGGAATTTTGCTTATTCCGCTTATGGATGTGCTTCGTGTGTTTGTATTAAGACTGGTGAATAAAAAGTCCCCTATCGCACCAGACAGAAATCATTTGCATCATGTATTGCTTAATAAGGCCTACACGCATACAAGAGTAACCATTACCATTTTAATTTTTGCCCTTCTGTTTGCGGCTGTTTCGTTCCTTATGCAAAATCTCAACATTAATATTATTGTTACATCGCAATTTGCACTGTTTTTTGCAGGCGTATTCTTATTCAAGCGGTTTTTACCCGCCAGAAACCGGTTGCATATTGTTACCGGTGAAATGGAAGAGGTGGAAGAGGAAGATGACGATGACGATGTAAAAGTTTATACCATCTATAGGCCAAAAGAAAAAGTTTCCATCAACGAAGAATAGGTTTACATCTTACATTTTTAGTATTTATTAATTTTGCTGCATAATGAATTTTTATGGAAGAAGAACTGGAATTAATATTGGATGATGCTGAATCTTCTATGCAGAAAGCCATTACACATCTTGAAACAGAATTAATAAAAATAAGAGCGGGCAAAGCAAATCCTTCGATGCTCGATGGCGTTAACGCAGAATATTATGGCACTCCCACTCCTATAAATCAGGTAGCAAATGTTTCTATCCTTGATGCCCGAACAATAAGCATACAGCCCTGGGAAAAAAATATGCTTGGCGTAATCGAGAAAGCAATTATGGCCGCCAATATCGGCATCACTCCGCAAAATGATGGAAATCAGATTCGCCTTTTTTTACCTCCGTTAACAGAAGAACGCAGACGTGAATTAGTTAAAAAAGCCGGCAATGAAGGCGAGCACTCAAAAGTAGCCATACGCAGTATACGAAGAGATGCAATCGAACATATTAAGAGGCTTCAAAAAGAAGGACTAAGCGAAGATGTTGCAAAAGATGCTGAGAAAAATACGCAGGAGCTTACAGATAAATTTATTGTGTTGGTTGATAAACATCTTGCAGCCAAAGAAAAAAGCATGATGGCGGTGTAAGAGTAATTATACCCGAATTTTTTACCTTCATGAATTCAATCATCCAATATTTTGAAACCATTTCTTCGCTGCACCGGGCATTAATTCTTGCAGGGGGCATCACTCTTTTCTGGCTTATAGAAAGCGCAGTTCCTTTATTCAGATTCAAGTACAATAAATGGAAGCATGCATCAATCAATATTTTTTTTACCATCACTACCGTCATTGTAAACTTCGCTTTTGCATTGCTGATTGTTTTACCAGCGAATGGTGCATACAAAATCATTTTGGAATATTACAATGGATAAAAATGCCACTTTGGTTACTGATGATAATTGGTTTAATGCTGCTCGATTTAATCGGCGCTTATGCTATTCATTTCATTGAGCATAAAATAAAATGGATGTGGCGTTTTCATATAGTGCATCATGCAGATATGCATGTGGATACCACTACTGCAAACAGGCATCATCCTGGTGAAAGTGTTTTCAGGGCTGTGTTTACAACGCTTGCGGTGTTTATAAGCGGCGGTGCCCCAATATGGCTGGTAATGTTGTATCAATCACTGAGTGCGGTGCTTTCTCAATTCAATCATGCAAACATACAATTGCCGGAAGGGGTTGATAAAATTTTAAGAGTATTTATTTTAACTCCCACTATGCATCTTGTACACCATCATTATATGCGGCCTGAAACAGACAGCAACTTTGGAAACATTTTTTCTATATGGGATAAGATGTTTAAAACCTATCGCATTACGTTTGATACAAGTATTAAGACTGATTACTGATTTTTTTTTGATACCAACTGTGGTGTTTCATAGCATCTTCGTTGCGTCGCAATCCGTTCATCACCTGTATAGTTATTGAACTTCAGCATTAGTAATACAAAATTTATTAACTGCAACAATTGCTTTTTGTAATCGCTCTTCATAATTGCCGCTGATTTCAGCCCACTGAGTTTGCTGGTTAATAAGAATATCTTTATAAATTCTGTATAATTCTTTTCTTGGTTTTTCATCAGGGTATTCACGCAGCTTATCTTTTATCCATGGTAAATCAATATTACAAAGAAGATATAAATCATATTTTCTTTCTGCTATTTTATCTAAAATAAAGGGGTGGCATTTTCCAAATACATATTCGCACCAAACTTTCATCACGTACATGTCGGTATCAATAAAAAAAAGTTTATTGTTTTTCGTTTGTTGTTTTTCGTTTGTTGCAAACTCAAACTTTTCTTCTAAACTTATCTGTTCTTTTGCAATTGTAAGCATATTATCGTAATTATAATTTGTTCCATGAGTAAGCAAATATTCTCTTGCATATTCCGGGCACCATAAAGTATTGTAGTGGTGTGCGAGCTGCTGGCAGAGTGTGCTTTTGCCTGTACTCTCCGGTCCTATAATAACAATTTTCTTCATTGAACATTGAACATTGCTTATTGCCTATTGTCTATTGTCTATTGCTTATTGCCTTTTGCCTATTGTCTATTGCCTTTTGCTTATTGCCTTTTGAATAGTTGTTTCTACTCTTCTTCTCCATTCCATCAATCCCCAGAAAGCCATCCCAAGCAATATTAAATAATAGACACTGGTAAAAACATAGTGCTTTACAAAACATAGAGGAATAGAAGCAATGTTCGTTGCAACCCACCAATACCAGCTTTCTACTTTTTTCTTCGTCATCAGCCACATGCCTGTATAGGCAGTTGCGCTGGCGAATGCATCCGCCCAGGGAATTGCACCCGGAGCAAATGAATTTTTAATATATAATAATGCAAAGTAGAGAGCTATGTAAAACATTGCAAAGAATATGAGCTGCACTATCCATTCCTTTGATGTGGATGTGGTGATAACAATAACATGATGTTTTTGTTCATCTTTTTTTGCCCATAAAATCCAGCCATAAATACTCATCACGGTATAATAAAAATTTACACTTGCCTCGCCAAACAAATGCCCTTTTACAAAAAGATAAATGTAGATGATGGTATTAATTAGCCCCACAGGATAAACCAAAATATTTTCTTTACGGCTATACCAAACGCTTGCAATGCCTGCAAATACGGCAACGTATTCAAGCCCTGTAGTTGCCTTCATGCCGTCAATAAATTGCTGAATAATTTGCTGCATGTGAAAAAGTGAAGTTACATGAAACCTGAATTTTTCCATGCTGAACTCTTTTTTCTCTTTTACTTCTTCGTCTCTTTGTTACATCTTTGCCCCCAAATTTTAATAAATGAAAATTGCAATACTCGGCGCAGGCATGGTAGGCAGGGCAATGGGTTTAGATCTTGCAACTGCATTCAATGTTACTTCTTTTGATGTAAATGAACAAAATTTACAATTGCTGAAAGAGCGCAATAACACTATACAAACACAGCAGGCAGATTTAAAGCAATATCAACACTACAGTAATTGGTTAGCTCCTTATGATATTGTAGTAACTGCTGTGCCGGGATTTATAGGTTTTGATACTCTAAAAGCAGTTATCAACGCAGGGAAAAATGTGGCGGATATTTCTTTTTTCCCTGAAGATGTTTTGCAGCTTGATGCGCTGGCAAAACAAAAAAATGTTACGGTTATCACTGATGTTGGTGTGGCTCCCGGCATGAGCAATTTTATTCTTGGTCGCTATAACGAAGAAATGACCGTTACCAATTTTGAATGTTATGTTGGCGGTTTACCCAGGGTGAGAAAAAAACCGTTTGAATATAAAGCGCCATTCTCACCCGTTGATGTTATTGAAGAATATATACGGCCTGCAAGACTAAAAGAGAATGGTCATATTATCACCAAGCCTGCACTAAGTGAAAGAGAATATATGAGCTTTGATGAAGTGGGAACGCTGGAAGCCTTTAATACCGATGGTTTGCGCAGCTTGTTATTCACCATGCCGCATATTCCAAATCTGAAAGAAAAAACACTGCGTTATCCCGGGCATGTGGAATTAATTATTGCATTAAAGCAAAGCGGATTTTTCAGCACAGATTCAATGCAAATAAAGAATGCAGAAATCACTCCGCTTGAATTTACTTCAAAGATTTTATTTAATGACTGGAAGCTTGGTGCCGAAGAAGAAGAATTAACGATAATGAAAGTAATTGTGGAAGGTGAAAAGAATGGAACGCATCAGCATGTTGAATATAATATGCTTGACAGGTATGATGCTGCTACTAAAATTTCTTCGATGAGTCGCACGACAGGGTGTACCTGTACCGCAGCCGTTCATTTGCTTGCCAATAAAATGTTTGCAGAAAAAGGTGTTTTTCCGCCAGAGCTTGTAGGCAAACACAAAGAGTGTTTTGATTTTGTAGTAAATTATTTGAGAGAAAGAAATATAAATTGGAAACCCCTGCCCCTAAAGGGGTAATAAAAAAACATCTCAATTCAGAGATGCTTATCATTCAAATATTATAATTAGCTTCAACCATGTAACCATTCAACCATTCAACTCCTGCAACTTCACTCTGCCTCCGCCACTACTTCTTTTACTTCTGGTATCATGCGTTTCATCATTCCTTCAATTCCTGCTTTTAAGGTAATCATTGATGAGGGGCAGCCACTGCAGCTTCCCTGCAACATTAAGGTTAAAACGCCATCATCATCATAACTCTTGAATTGTATGGCACCGCCATCCATTTCCACTGCAGGCTTTACATAATTATCGAGCAGTTCTTTAATGCGCTTTACCACATCCGGGTCTTCACTCAAAACAATATTGCCGGTATCCTGTTTTGTTTTTGCTACTTCTTCTTCATTAATTATCGGTTCGCCATTTTCAAGATACTCTTTTAGAAATTGCTTTACAGAAGGTATAACCTCGTACCAGTCTTCCGTATCGGGCGTTTTTGTAAGTGTTACAAAATTGCTTGCAATAAATACACTTTTTATAAAGGGAAAGCTGAATAGTTCTTTAGCAAGCGGCGATGGGTCTGCCTGAGATTCATCCTGAAAATCTATGCTCTTGCCAGGATACAAAAGTTTGTTTGCTACAAACTTCATGGTCTCAGGATTGGGAGTCATTTCTGTGTATATGCTGATGACCGGATTACCTGTTTTAATCATACAAAATAATTTGAACTGCAAAAATAACGAAAAGATCGGAGGTATCAGCTTTCAGATACCAGCTTTCAGGAGTCGGAAAAATTGGAGATCATGAGTGGTGAGTTGCCAGTTACTGTGAGCTAATTGACTGTTAGGTCTCACTCCCTTCAATCAGCACTCGAAAGGGGGGAATCAGAAACTGACGAGAAACACTAAACGCTAAACGTTATTCCACCATCTTGCCGCTCTTCTTTAAATATCTTACCAGCGCATATACTAATACCAATGCTGATAAGAGTATGATTAAAATTTTATTGCGTTGCGCTATGTTGTAATTTGATAGCTGCGGATATTTTAAAAACAGGATGAGTATGATGCCTGCAAGCCAGATGAATTGCGTGGTATGCTCTTTCAGTATCCATCTCTTCCAGCGAAACTCCATGCCGCTGAAAGTTTTTCCAATGCCGCTGAAATTGGGAATCCAGCGATTTACTCTTGCACAATATTCATTGAATGATGCGCCGAATTTATCGCGCAGAAAATTTTCTTCAGCAAGTACGATAGCCTGGTAGATGAATAAAAATACAGGTATCATAACCGCCACGTAAAAAAGTGAGTTAGATAAAATACCTATTCCAAACAGCATTAAAATATTACCCACATACAGTGGGTTGCGGCAGTGATTAAAAATGCCCTCTGTTACAAGCCCTTCTGCATAAGGCTTTCCTCCTTTGCCGCCACGCACAATGTATGCAAGTCCAATCGTTGCGCCACGAATCAACTGACCTGAGATAGTTATGATTATGCCGATTATTATCGGCCACAAATAATAGTTGTTACTAAAATGTCTTCGAGAAAATAGTGGCGGCGAGGGAATAAAAAGTGCGAGGTAAAAGAGAATAAAAATCCAGTTGCGGTATTTGAAAAAGAAATTTCCAATTTGTACCATTATTGTTTTTTTATTGCCATTAATGCTGCAAAGTTGTACCATTTAAAAAAAACTTCCACATGGTCGAAGCCCGTATCGCGGAGTATAGTGATGTTCTCGCTAAGCTTGTAAGGAATAAGCACATTTTCCAGTGCTTCTCTTTTTTGAGAAATTTCCATTTCACTGTAATTATTCCTGCGCTTGTAGTTATAATAATGGTTAATGAATTCTCTGTTGAAACGATTGTCTTCTGCAAGAATTTTTTCTACTAATATTAAGCCACCGCCGGGTACAAGACCTTCATAAATATTTCTCAATAATTTTTCACGGTAGATAGGACGGATGAACTGCAGCGTAAGGCAGAGCACAGCAACGGAAGCATTGCTCATTTCCACTCCGTTGTTTAAATCCGCAACGCGTAATTGATATTTACGTTTGAACCCAACTTCACTTAATTTGTTTTTACATTTCTCCAGCATTTCAGGAGAATCATCAATGCCGGTAAATGCAATGTTTTCATCAACCAGTATGTTCATCCCAATCATAGTTGTACCGGTGGAGCAGCCAAGGTCGTAGATTTCAGTATCAGGTTGTGCATAATCAGCAGCCAGTTCTGCAATCATTCTTTGAATTTCACCGTAGAAAGGAACAGAGCGGTTGACCATATCATCAAACACATTTGCAACCGTGGTTCCAAATTTAAAGTCAGATGCTTTTTTTATTTCTTCATCGAAAACTTTATCAACTGACATGAAAGCTTTTTATTTAAAGTAAGAAGTTTTACAAATGTAATATTGAAAAGATTAAGATTGATAAGTTGATGAAGGGAATGAGAAGCAAGACAACGTATTTATTGTCATCAGAGGCTAACAGGAAGAGGAGAATTTGTAACATTTACCGCAGAAGAGTTAGAGGCTAAATATGCCAATAAACGATAAACGAAAAACGATAAACGTTACTCCACTATCCTCAGCTTCGCATAATTCAACATGATTTTTTTTTCTCCATTATGTTCAAACACAATTGTAGCAACAGGATTATGTGCTCCGCCTTCTATTTTACTTACCTTACCAAAACCGAATTTCTGATGCTCTATCCGTTGGCCTTGCTGCAAATTACGGGTATCGCTTGCTGCAAAATCTTTGCTTGCAATATGCTCTGCAACTTTTGGTAAAGATGATATTGCAGAGAGATAAGAGGGTTTATTTGTTTGAGATAACGATTCTTCATTGGAATTGTCCCCATATCCAAAACCCTTTCGCATTCTTTCAAAGGCTGAACCCAAACCAACAGACTCGCCTGTATGGCTTCTGCCCGCAAAACTTTTATCTAAAAAATTTTCGGGTAACTCTTGCAAAAAACGACTTGGTTCATTCTTTATTAAATTTCCAAAACGGTAGCGGTTATTTGCATAAGTGAGCCACAACCTGTGTTTGGCTCTTGTAACAGCAACATAAAATAAACGGCGCTCTTCTTCCAATTCTTCTCTTGTGTTAATTGAGAGTGCATTCGGAAATAATGTCTCTTCCAGTCCCCCAACGAATACACAGGCAAACTCTAATCCTTTTGCAGAATGTATTGTCATCAGCTTTACAACATCTGCATCGCCTTTTTGTTCATCCGCATCAGTAAGTAAAGTTATTTGCTGCAAATAACCCCCAAGACTTTTATCACCCAATTCTCCTTCTTCGTTTGCAGGACTTTCAGTCCACTCTTTAATTGAGTTTAATAACTCCTGTATGTTTTCATATCGTGCAAGACCTTCAGTAGTTTTATCATTAAACAATTCTTTTATCAAATTGGTATGCTTGCCTACCTGCGTTGCAATTTCATAAGCATTCTTTTCTTTCATCAAGCTCTGGAAGTAACGAATCATTGTTACAAAATTTTGCAGGCTTTCCAATGTGCCGGCCTTAAAGCCAAACTCTGCTGCTCTTATAAGCACTTCAAACATGCTTATGTTTTGCTCATTCGCTATGATAACAGTTTTCTCTATCGTTGTTTTACCAATTCCTCTTGCAGGAAAATTGATGATGCGTTTCAGCGCCTCTTCATCTTTTGTATTTACAATCAATCTTAAATAGGCAAGCACATCTTTTATTTCTTTGCGCTGGTAAAAACTGATGCCTCCGAAGATTCTGTAAGGAATTCCCATGCGGCGAAGACTCTCTTCAAAGGCACGGCTCTGTGCATTGGTGCGATAAAGAATAGCAAACTCTTTATTGAGATAATGATTGCGCAGCTTTTGTTCCTGAATAGAATCTGCCATAAATTTCCCTTCGTCATTATCACTGTTTGTTCGTATAACTTTTATTCTTTCACCTGTGTCATTATTTGTCCAGAGAACTTTGGGTATTTGACCTTTATTATTTTTTATTACTTCGTTTGCAGCGGTTAAAATATTTTGTGTGCTGCGATAGTTTTGTTCCAGCTTGATAATTTTTACATCATCATAATCTTTTTGAAACTGCAAAATGTTTTCAATCGTTGCGCCGCGAAAACTATAGATGCTTTGCGCATCATCTCCCACTACACAAATGTTTTCATTCACAGCAGCAAGCAGTTTTGTGATTTGATATTGCACAGGATTTGTATCCTGATACTCATCAATCAAAATATATTTGAACTTATGCTGATACTTGTGAAGCACTTCTGGAAAGTCCCGCAATAATTCATACATCTTCAACAGCAAATCATCAAAATCCATGGCGCCATTCTTAAAGCATCTTGCTGAATATGCATGGTATATCTGCGCAATAGCGGGGCGATTGGAACGTATATCTTCCTGCTGAATATAGGAATCATTTGCATATTCAGCTGGACCTACCAATGCATTCTTTGCTGCGGAAATGCGGTTGTGCACTATGCTTGGCTTGTAGTGCTTATCATCAAGATTCAATTCGTTGATAACTGTTTTCAACACAGAGCGGCTGTCATCCGTATCATAAATAGTGAAGTTGTTTGGATAACCAATGTGACGCGCCTCTGCACGAAGAATGCGTGCAAATACGCTGTGAAAAGTGCCGATGTAAAGATTCCTTGCTTCGGTGTTGCCAAGAATTTTTTCTACCCGCTCCTTCATCTCTGCGGCAGCCTTGTTGGTAAAAGTGAGTGCAAGAATATTAAAAGCATCCACACCATTCGCCATCAGGTGGGCAATGCGTGTAGTAAGCACACGTGTTTTACCGCTGCCTGCACCTGCCACAATCATTAATGGACCGGTGATATAAGTAACTGCTTCACGCTGGGGTTCATTCAATCCGCTCAAATAATCAATCATAAACGCAAGTTACAATGTTGAAAGGTTGAAAAGTTGAAAGGTTGAAAAGTTGAAAGGTTGAGGAGTATCTTCAAACCTCACAGGTCTTAAAGACCTGTGAGGGTTAGTTTGAACTTTAAGACCTGTGAGGTTTATTTTGTACCTTAGAACAAAATTTTGCAGATGCCACTGATAACAAGAGAACATATAATGAGTGAAGAAGAATATATATTGTTTGAACAGCAATCAGAAATAAGACATGAATATGTAAACGGTAAACTTATTGATATGCCCGGAGAATCTGATCTTAACAATTTTATTGCAGCAAATTTGCTTGTCTTATTACGAACATTACTTCGCAACAAAAATTATTTTGTTTTTATGGAGGGCGTTAAAGCAAAAGTTCCATCAGAAGCAAAATATTTTTATCCCGATATTTTTATAACTCGGGAACCCTTATCTGCCGGGGTTGAATTTGTAAAACATAAACCGGAATTAATTATTGAAGTCCTTTCAGAGGGCACCCGTAAATATGATACCGTAGATAAATTTATCAACTACCAAAAATTTGATTCACTTCAATATTACTTATTGGTTGAACCTGAATTTACTCTTATAAGTGTATTTAGTCGTGCAGAACACAACGATTGGGAGTTAAGCACATTCGCTAAACCCGAAGATATTATTCAGCTTACTGCACTTAATATTTCTTTTAAAGTTGAAGATGTGTACAGTCAGAATTCTTAACTAATGAAATACATCTTCGTTTTTAAATGAGAGGCATTGTTTATAAATCAACCGGAAGCTGGTATCTATTAAAAACGGAAACAGGTAATTTTTTAAATACCCGCATAAAAGGAATATTTAAGATTGACGATATTACTTCAACCAATCCCATTGCAGTAGGCGATGAAGTTGAGTTTGAGTTAGAAAATGAAACAACAGGTACAGGCATTATCACCGGAATTTCTGAAAGAAGAAATTATATAGCCCGCCGTTCCCCACATCATAAAAAACAACAGCATATTGTAGCGAGTAACCTTGACCAGGTTTTATTATTTGCAACATTAAAGGAGCCGCGAACCTCCCATGGATTTATTGACCGTTTCCTGGTTTGCGCCGAAGCCTATCATATTCCCGCAGTCATTATATTTAATAAGGCTGATGTCTATAAAAAAAAAGAGCTTGACAAATATCAAGTACTTAAAACCATATATTCAAACATTGGCTATAAAGTTTTTCTAACAAGCATGGATACAAAGGAAGGGCTAAACGAATTAAAGGATATTTTAAAAAATAAGACTACACTGCTTGCGGGGCATAGTGGTGTAGGAAAATCCACTTTTATAAATTTAATACTTCCCGAAAGCAATTTGGCCATTCGTGAAGTTAGTAACTGGAGCGGTAAAGGAGTACATACTACCACATTTGCAGAAATGTTTGCCATGCCTTTTGGCGGCAGCATTATTGATACTCCCGGGATAAAAGAATTTGGCATTACAGGTATTACCCGCCAGGAACTATCGCATTATTTTCCTGAAATGCGGCAATTAATTCAACAGTGCCGCTTTAATAATTGTTTACATGTAAATGAGCCGGGCTGTGCAGTGAGTGAAGCCGCAGAGAATGGTAAAATTTCTGAGCAACGCTACATAAGCTATTGTAACATTCTTAATACCATGACTGATAGCGATTATTAGGTGTGGGTGGTTTTAAGCTTTACTGCAAGCTTGTTTGCGGCTTTAAAATCTTTACCGCTTTGAAGAAGCAAAGTAACGCCATTAAAAATACTGTACTGCAAAGCAAGCTGGTTGCCGCGGTATTTAAAATACCATTCAATATTATAGGCATCATCATGCTTGCCAATAAAACGCACATGCCTGTCTTTGCTTAATTCATTGGTAAGCCGGTAAAATTCCCGCAGGCTGCCGGTTTCATTAATAACCATTTCAGAAGCGTTGCTATATTCAAAAGGTTTCATACCAATATATATACGTTATTTATAAAAAACGGGTTGTATTGAAAGGCTTATTTTCCCTGCACTTTTAATTGCTTTAATCGCGCTTTGCAATCATCAATCATCATTTGGAGATATACCGGTCTTAACAGGAATGAATTTAAAAGTTGCAAAGAAAAGGATAGTTTCTGCGGGTGTGTTATTTATGATTCATCATAAGCAGCAAGTTTTGGAAGCAACACAAAAACTATCCAAACAATAAGACAAATTGTTTTTTATTTCGCTGCATTAAAGTCAGAAAACCAGGAAGAATATTTTACATAATTGTTTGCGATGCGTTCAATTTCTTCGTGAACTACATCTTTGGTTATATCTTTTACCTTGCGTGCAGGCACGCCGGCATATATAGTTCCATCCTCTACAATAGTATCTTCAAGCACCACAGCCCCGGCAGCAATAATAGAGTTGCTGTGAACTATACATCTGTCCATTACAATAGCGCCCATGCCAATGAGCACGTTATCATGTACCGTGCAGCCGTGTACAATTGCAAGATGGCCGATAGAAACATTGCTTCCAATATTTACAGGGTTTTTTTGATACGTGCAATGTATTACAGCGCCATCCTGCACATTCACTTTATTTCCCAGTTTAATATAATGCACGTCGCCGCGCAGAACCGCATTAAACCATATACTGCATTCATCACCCATTACCACATCTCCTATAATAGTTGCATTGGGTGCAATAAAACAATTTCGCCCCATTTGAGGATGTTTGCCGAGAACAGGAATTATTGTAGCCATAAAACAGTTTGTAGTTTGTAGTCTGTGGTTTGTAGTTTGAGTTCAAAACATTTCATATCTGTTTCTTTATTTCTATTAACGTTCGGATGCAATCTCTCTGAAACAATTTATTTAATTTCAAAACAACATTAGGGCTTGGCTAAAGATGAAGTTAACAACTAAAGCTAAATTAATAATGTTCAGCTGAAGCTATTGCTGATATTGATTTGTAGCTGATTTTGCTTCCGTCGGCCAGCAAACCTCCTGTTAGCAGTTGTTTTTATTTCAATTCGTTGCATTTAATTTTATCAATTTGTCGTCTGTATCTAAGAATGTGCACAATTGCATGTTCAGTTATCTGCTCTATATCGTACAATTGTCCCCAACCTGCTTTTATCTTTAATGAATTGTCAAATTGTTCTAATTCATTGTCTTTAATTTCTTTAAAAATATTTTCAGTATATGTAAAAATGTTGCTCAAGTCTTCCAAATATTCCTTGATAGTTAAATGATAGGTTTTGTCAGGTCTTGCATTGTTATATCCTTTCAGATTATGAATGCTCGTCGCATAACCATAACCTGAATGTATTACGTGAGATAAAATTGTCTGGATAGATTTACAATTTTCGTCAGTTGTTTGTGGGTCTATGATAATAGTCAAAGCATTGTCAGGAATATCTTTAATGACTTTTTTGAAATCTGAAATTGTTTGTTCATATATGTCAAGCAATGCTCCAACGGGTCCTTGTCTATATATTTTCGTCATTGTTTTATTCAAAGTACAATTTGTTAAAAATTACCGCTAACAGTTGAATAGTCTTACAATCGAATTTAAGGTAAATAATTTTTATAATCTATATTCTTCTGCCATCGGTTACTGTTATTGTCAACATCCATCCTCTAAATTTGTATCCCATTTTAAATACTATCAACTATCATCAGCCAACTATCAGCAATGAACTATCGTCAGCTTTTTTTTCAGCATATTGCTCAAACATCAAACATTCCTATTGGTTTGGAAATAGTAAAGGCTGAAGGGATTTACCAGTTCGATGTAAACGGGAAAAAATATATTGACCTTATTTCCGGTTTTAATGTTGCCAACATTGGACACTCTCATCCCAAAGTTGTAGAAGCCGTACAAAAGCAGGTTGCGCAGTACATGCATTTGATTGTTTATGGAGAATTTATTGAAGCGCCGCAGGTAGCTTACGCAAAACTTATTACTGATAATCTGCCTTCAAACCTTAACTCTGTTTATTTCACAAACAGCGGCACGGAAGCAACTGAGGGGGCCATGAAGCTGGCAAAGCGTTTTACAAATCGCTCTAAAATAATTGCATTTAAAAAAAGTTATCATGGAAGCACGCAGGGTGCATTAAGTATTATGGGTGATGAATACTGGCGCAATTCCTATCGCCCCTTATTGCCAAACATATATCATTTTAATTATGGTAGTGATGAAGTGTTCGAAGAAATTAATGACGAAACTGCCTGCGTAATTCTTGAAACAGTGCAGGCAGAAAGCGGCATACATAAACCTGCTAAAGAATGGTTGCAGGCTCTGCGTAAAAAGTGCAATGAACAGGGAGCTTTATTGATATTGGATGAAGTGCAATGTGGCTTTGGAAGAACAGGCACACTCTGGGCATTTGAACAATTTGATATTGTGCCTGATATTTTGCTTCTTGGTAAAGCGCTTGGTGGAGGTATGCCGCTTGGCACTTTTATAGCTAATAAAAGTTTGATGAATGTTTTAACGCATAATCCCGTGCTTGGACATATCACTACGTTTGGCGGTCATCCTGTTTCATGTGCTGCAGGTAAAGCAGCGCTTGATGTTTTATTGCAAACCAATCTTATAGCTGAGGTAAGCTGTAAAGAAAAAATAATAAGAGAACTAATACATTCGGAAAAGATAATTGAAATAAGAAGCTGCGGGCTTTGGGCTTCTTTGCAATTCGAAAATTTTGAGACCAATAAAAAAATAATTCACAGATGTATTGAAAATGGATTAATCACAGACTGGTTTCTATTTGCGCCGGAATGTATGCGCATCTGCCCTCCGCTAATAATATCCGATGATGAGTTAGTTCATGCTTGCAACTTTATTAATAAAGCGCTTGATTTTTGAAATAACTTCTTTGTAATTGGGATAAGGTATCAACTACAAATTAATTTGCTCCATCATTTTCTCAACCATCTTAAACGTGGCGGGGCAGTATTGAATATTTTGTTGATGAATATGAATATAATGCTTCATTCCCTTTTTTATAAGATGCGGAAAATTGGCACAGTCTGCCGGTCGCACTTCATAAATGGTGCAAAGATTTGTATTCAGGTCAAGGAACTGGCAGGGTTGTGTAGTGTTCATCCAGTCATTATCTTTTTTATCATAGTATAGCCATTTCTCTCTAAACTCTTTTTTGCTCATGTTCAAATAGGCGGCAATGCGTACCACGTCTTTACCCGAAAAGGTAGGCGTCATTTTTTTGCAGCAATTACCGCAGGTTGTGCAATCAATCTCCTTCCAAACTTCTGCACTTATTTCTTCGCAAATGGTATCTAATTTTTGCGGCGGGTTTTTTTCGAGCTTTCTGAGAAATCGTAGCATCGGTTTTTTATAATAACTAACTTTTTGGATGAATGAGCGAAGGTTTACCATTGATATTTGAATTTGAATATTGCGGATTTAATATTTAATAATATACCATCGAATGTAAAATGATTCTGCAAATATCTAACTATTAAATATCTTGTATTTTCTATTTTCAAGATTCAATTAAAAATCTTTTCCGAAGAAGTCATTCGGACAATATTCAATCACTCATGTGGGATGCATATAAAAAAGGATTTAAGGCTTTTCTTCAATTAGAAAAATCTCTGAGCGATAATTCTGTTGAAGCATACCTGCGTGATGTGGAAAAACTTACTGATTACCTGCAGGCAGTTGGTAATCTGAAAAGCCCGCCGGAATTGAATTTGAAAGGGCTTCAGCAATTTGTAAAACGGCTTTCTGAATTGGGAATCGGGGCTGCATCACAGGCGAGAATTATCTCAGGAATAAGAGCTTTTTATAAATATTGTTTAATGGAGAATATTGTTTCCGTTGACCCATCAACATTGCTTGAGTCACCCAAACTTAAAAGAGCGTTGCCCGATGTATTAAGTTTTGAAGAAATAGAAATGCTCATCAATGCAATTGATTTAAGCAAGCCTGAGGGCACACGTAACAAAGCCATTTTGGAAACGATGTATAGCTGCGGGTTGAGGGTGAGCGAACTGGTAAATGTAAAATTAAGCTGCCTGTATCTTGATGCAGGATTTATACGCGTTATCGGCAAAGGAGATAAGGAACGGCTTGTGCCTATCGGCAGAGATGCAGTGAAATATATTAAGCTCTATAAAGAAAATGCAAGAACGCATTTAGAAATTAGAAATGGCTTTGAAGATGTTTTGTTTCTTAATAAGCAGGGAAGAAAGCTAAGCCGTGTAATGATATTTTATATTATTAAAGACATGGCGAAAAGAGCCGGCATTATTAAAAATGTTTCGCCCCATACTTTCCGTCATTCTTTTGCAACGCATTTAGTGGAAGGAGGCGCAAACCTGCGTGCAGTGCAGGAAATGCTGGGACATGAAAGCATCACCACTACCGAAATTTATACGCATCTCGACCGGGATTATTTGCGTGCTACACTTCAGCAATACCATCCGGCGTTTAGAAAATAATACGATTTATATTTCAACAAGAGCCGTCTGACCGTGAACGCTTGCTCAGTGATTATCTCAATGGTCGGGAAAAAAATTTTTGTTTATATTAGATAATATGAAGGCTGTTTTTCCAGAACGACCTTTGTGTTTATTTTATAACCAATTTCTTTTATGAAACTCCCTTCATCTTTTTTATCTCTTCTGTAAGCTTGGGCACTACATCAAACACATCTCCTACAATGCCATAGTCTGCGGCTTTGAAGAAGGGAGCTTCCGGGTCTTTATTTATAACAACCATTACCTTGCTTCTGTTTACTCCGGCAAGATGTTGTATAGCTCCTGATATTCCCAAAGCAATATATAAGTTGGGCGCTATTTGTATTCCTGTTTGTCCTACGTGTTCGTTATGTGGTCTCCAATGTGCATCTGCAACAGGGCGACTGCATGCAGTAGCAGCGTGTAATACATGTGCAAGGTCTTCGAGCATTTTCCAGTTCTCCGGTCCCTTTAAACCACGTCCGCCACTTACTACAATATCAGCTTCGGTTAAAGGCACTTCTCCTTTTACTTTATTTACAGAAGTTATTTTTACTTTCGGAGCATCAACAGCAATATTTAATGGAACAACTTCTGCTGTGCCTTCACCATGAGTAATATGATAACTGTTTACATTAAGCGAAATTATTTTTATGGATGAAGTGATGTTGACATTCTCAAATGCCTTACCGCTGAATACAGTTTTTTTCACCACAAATCCATTACTTGTACCAGGCAGAGCACAGGCTCCTGTTACTATTCCTGCTTTTAATCTTGCTGCAGCCCTTGCTGCCACTGCCTTTCCCGTTTGATTGTGAGAGAAGATAACAACTGTGGCACCAATACCTGAAATTGCTTCTGCAATTACTTTGGCATAAACCTGAGCATCTACAGTATTGAGTAACTCATTTGCAACCTGATGAACTTTTGTAATGCCGTGTTTACCTAAAGCAGTTAAATCATCTTTTACTGTACCTAATAATAACCCTTCTGCTGTGGTGTTTAATTGTTTGGCAATATCAGCGCCATACGTTAATGCTTCGTGAGATGATTTTTTTATTTCGCTTTCTGAATGGTCAATGAATATTAGAACAGGCATAATTTATATTTAA
Source organism: Chitinophagales bacterium (assembly GCA_038206235.1). Taxonomy (GTDB): domain Bacteria; phylum Bacteroidota; class Bacteroidia; order Chitinophagales; family Chitinophagaceae; genus JBBRBB01. Next base: position 87,900 of record JBBRBB010000008.1, on the reverse strand, counting down.
TAATTAATATTTAAGATTGAATATTGAAATTGTTGAATTGTTATATTGTTGAATTGTTGAATGAAGAACTGAGCGTAAAATAGTTCCGCCAACGGGAGAACGAAGTTGAAAAAGTTTCTATATGCGGGTTCCATAAAAATTATGCTTTCATCACTTTTCTTCATTAGCACATTATCTCATTATCACATCAGCACATTATCTCATCAGCGCATTATCAAATCACTCTCGCTTCTTCATGCAGCAAACGAACTAATTCTGCTACATTATCGGGCGCCACTAATTTTACACCTGCTTTTGGTGGCGGCAATTCATAACTCACAACTGCAGTTAAAGTATCTGCTGCAACTGGTTCCACAACTTTTAAAGGCTTGGTGCGTGCAGACATAATGCCACGCATGTTTGGTATGCGCTGTTCTGCAACACCTTTCTGGCAACTTACTACAAGGGGAAGATCAGCTTCATTCACTTCTTCGCCGCCATCAATTTCACGTGTTACAATTGCTGTTGCTCCATTGAGTTCAAATTTTGTTGCCAGCGAAATGTAAGGCAGGTCAAGCATTTCTGATAGCATGCCTCCAAGAGAAGCGCTGTTATAGTCAATGGTTTCTTTGCCGGTGAAAATTAAATCATAATTATTTTGCTTTGCTATGACTGCAATTTGCGAGGCAATATAAAAACTGTCGCCGGAAGTTGCATTCACACGAATGGCTTCATCACCGCCTAATGCCAACGCTTTTCTTATCACCGGGTCATAATCAGCGCCGCCAACACTTACAAGATGCAACACAATGGAAGCATCCTTTTCTTTTAATTCAATTGCTCTTACCAGCGCATACCATTCATCGTAAGGATTAATTATCCACTGCACACCGGCATCATCGAATTTTGTATTGCCATCTTTAAATGCAATTTTTGCGGTGGTATCAGGTGTTTTGCTTATGCAGACCAATATCTTCATACAAATTATTTCGGCGGCAAAAGTAAGGGGGAAAAATTATAAAACATCAACAGACTATTGCTTATCAACTTTAGAAAGGTGTTTTAATTCTTCAAAAGACAAATCAAGAATCGCATAGTTATAGTCATTAGGCCAGGCATAATGCCACCATTCAGTATCGTACATAATAAATCCATATTTTTTCATGGTTGTTCTTAATAGCTCACGGTTGTTTAAACTATTTTCAGGCAAAGCAATAAAGTTTTGATGAGCAGAATCAGTAAAGTTGTCAAAGCCTGTTCCCATATCCAATTCTTTTGCGGTTTTTAAATCAATGATGGTGAGGTCAACCGCAATGCCGAGATTATGTCCGCTGCCTTTTGCAGGGTTGGCAACATATCTTTCATCATGCACCTGTTTCCAAAAATCTTTTGTAACAGAATAAGGACGGTAGGCATCAAAAATTTTCAATCCCAGGCCTTGTTCATTTAGTTCATGCTGTACAAAAGCTAATGCCTTTGCACCCTGCAGCCGCAAATATGTTTCATCAGGATTTGAAGGATACATCTTTTTATGCATGAAGTTATTTGAAGTTGCGTATCGCAAATCAAGAATAATATTGGGAATGATGCTTCTTAATGAAATCATTTTTTGATTAGAATCAAGCAATACTATTTGCCTGTAACTGTTTTCATCATTTATTATCTCAAGTCCATATTCATTTTTTGCAAGAGTTGGTATTACCTGGGCATTTGCTGTAAAAAATTGTAAGAACGAGCATATAAAAATAATAATGTACATTTGCCCCCGCATATATTCTTTTTTGTTACAACAGGTGAGAGATTGCACGGTTAATAGCTGGATTTTTAGAATGTTTTATTTTGTGTTTGAAAGCATATAAACATTGATAACAGCATCCGATTAATTATTAAATCCCCAATCATGAAAAATCATATCTTAACCCTCGTATTCATCGTGTGTTTTAGCGCACTGTCATTTACCTCAGTTTCTGCACAAGCCAAAGATAGTTTACAAAACAAAGAAAATTCATTGGGCAACGTTATGGAAACAGCAGCAATTAACAATAACATTGTATTTGAATCACTGAATAATAATAGCATTGAAAATGAGTCAAGAGATAATCCTAAGGAACCCGCAAAAGCCGATACGGTAAAGAAGAAAAATCTCACTTATGGCATTGCCAGTTTTTATGCAAAATATTTTGAAGGAATGCTTACAGCAACAGGTGAAATTTTTCATCATTCAAATTTAACCGCAGCCAGCAATAGCTTTAAATTAAATACATGGGTACGGGTAATTAATTTGCTCAATGGCAAGTCAATTATAGTTCGTATAAACGACCGCATGCATCCCCGCATGGCAGCCAAAGGAAGAGTAGTTGACCTTACAGTTACTGCAGCCAGGCTGCTCAATTTTACAAAAGCGGGTACGGCAAAAGTTAGGGTAGAAGTGGTACAAAAAGGAACGAAAGAGTAATTGGTATATAAAGTATATAAGGTAAATAAAGTAAGTCAGGTTTTGCCTTGATTTATATCTTAACACCCACCGTAAAAATAATATTACTTCTCTTATTATTTAATGTTGCAAAAGTGTTAGGTTTATCATTTAAACGATACGGAAAATTTACATCTTTGTTTATTGTATAAGCATACGCCATATCAATAAAAATTCCATGATTGCGATAACCTATCCCTCCGCTTAACATGCTACGGCTGGCTTTTAAAATTTTATCTTCATAAGGGCTGCCATAGTAAGCGCCACCAAGACGGAATGCCCAAAGATTAAACTTCAATTCACCGCCAAGCCTGAAATTAAAATTGCCTTTAAGATAATTTTTTGTTACGCTGTTCAGCTCATCATAATAACCCGTTGATGACACATCAACCGCACTTCCCGAAGAATAAAATCTTGCGCCCTGGTAATTTACAAATTCAATGTCTGCGGTAACAAAACCTCTTTGCTGTCTTATATCTTCTGCTTCCCTGAAAACATAAGAAGCGCTGCCAATAATTTTCCAGGGCGTTAGTTGCATATATTGTCTTTGCCCGGGGGCATTGTTATTAAGATTGTCGCTGCTCTCGGTTAATGTTCCGGCATAGCCTTCAGTATCTGTGGTTATTACTGCACTTATCTCATCAGTAAAAAAAATGAAAGAAGGAGTATGAATGGCTAATCCAAGGCGGATCATCTCTTGCGGCTTATAAATAAGTCCAAGCTTTGCATTTACACCAATACCCGATGATTTGAAATTCTCTGTATATTTAAAATAATTGAAATTGTTATTGGGATCGTTACTTATATCTGACTCTTTGTAAACCCTGTCATTTTTATATGTTATAAGAGGAATGTTCAGGCTTGCTCCCAGATACAATTTGTCTTGTTTGTTATCTGCATACGCCAATGATATTTCATAAATGCTGCCTCTTGATGTTTCATCATTTTCCTGTGTAACTCCTGTAGAAACAGGAACAAGGGTTTGATAGCCAATGAGATTTCCAAAGGTGTCAATTACTTTATCAATCAAATAGGTTCTGAATGCAAGTGATGAGCCAAAAATATAATCGCTTAAAGCAGAAATTGTATCTGCGTTATTTGCTACAAGCTCTTCGAGATATTGTTCTGAAAAAGAGCTTACATTATTTATTCCTTTATAATAAATATGATTGTTGAAGCCTGCTAATTGATTCACTGAAATGGAAAATGAATACGTACCGGAACCTTTTCGATTTGGCATTCCGCCTGCAATAAAACCTGTTGGTCCTAAAGAAAAATTAGATTTACTAATTGATGATGGGGTACCGCGAAAATCAATGTCATTATTGTTGAATGAGAAGACCGGTGTTGCAACCACTTCCATTGTTTTGAATAATCCAATACCGGCGGGATTAATATTGTTCGCAGAAATATCGCCGCCTAAAGAACCCATGGCGCCGCCAATTGCTATATTTCTTGCCGTACCATTTGGAATAAACCATGCGTTTCGTAATGCATCATCAGGAGTTTGTGCAGTATTTGTTTTTGAAAAAAGAAGGAGTGCAGTTATAATAAGAAAAAGTATTTTCATAAAGTATTTGATTGCGTCACTGTTATTAAAGGTTATGCAATATGGATCTTTAAACTCTTATGAAAATACTTCTAGTGGTTTTACATTAATAAGATTTAATTAAAAACCACCACCGCCATGTTTTGGAGTACGCGGTGCAGTGGAATTACTTCCTGAATTCTTAAATCCGCCGTTACTTCTCGGCGTATTAATTTTATTTTCTGAATTAAATGTTCTTACAGGTCTTGTTGAAGTATTTGAAATAGTATTACTGTTTGAATACTTGCTTTGTCTTCCCGTAGTGGTTGTGTTGTACGTGTTGATGTTAGTGCTATTGCTGCGCGGAAGAAGCAAATTATTATTGGTGTTGTTATAGGTACCATTATTATATCCACCTAAAGTTGTTCTGTTGTTGGTACCATAATACACGCCGGGATTTTTGTAATAAACCACCGTATAGTATGGATAATTCCACGAGCACCAGGGATTATATCCAAACCCTGAATATGGACTATAATATCCATAACCGTAAGAGCTATAGCCAAAGGGGCTGTAATAACTGTAAGGTGAATGATATGAATAAGGGTTATAATAATAACCACCATAAGGATTATAATATCCAGGAGTATAATATCTGCTGTCGTACCAATAGCTATAATCGTCTATTGGCGCCCATTGAGAACGGTTTTGCACTTTCATTCGCAGATATTGGTCATCACTGCTTGAAGTGTAATCCATGTATTCATCATTATTACCGGCGCTTACACTTCGCCCGGGAGAATAATAAACATCATCAGGTGTTTGAGATGTTTTATATGCAGATGAGCAGCCACTAAGAATTGCTGCGAGCACGCAAATTCCAAAAATTTTCTTTTTCATGCTAAATTATTTTTCAATTATTTTAAGTGATTATTTTTGCAGCATTTTTAAACTAAGAAACAATGTAAGTTACAACATTTTACTCTTATGAAGCAATATCATTTTCTTAGTCCTGTTAACACAATACTAAAACTAACTTCGCAAAAAACAACTCATAAATTTTATAAATGGCTAAAGAAATAACTACACGAAAAGAGGACTATGCACAGTGGTACAATGACCTTGTTCTCAAGAGCGGGCTGGCAGATTACAGCGCTGTAAGAGGTTGCATGATAATTAAGCCTTATGGCTTTGCTTTATGGGAAATTATGCGTGATGCGCTTGATAAAATGTTTAAAGATACCGGACATGTAAACGCTTACTTCCCTTTGTTTGTTCCTAAGAGTTTATTCGAAGCAGAGGAAACAAATGCGGAAGGTTTTGCAAAAGAAGTTGCAGTAGTAACGCATTACCGTTTAAAAGCAGACCCCGATAAAAAAGGAAAATTAATTGTTGACCCAGAAGCAAAGCTTGAAGAAGAGCTGATAATTCGCCCCACAAGCGAAGCCATAATCTGGAGTACGTATAAAAATTGGATACAGAGTTACCGCGACTTACCTCTTCTTATAAATCAATGGGCAAATGTGGTAAGATGGGAAATGCGAACCCGTTTGTTTTTGCGTACAGCAGAATTTCTTTGGCAGGAAGGTCATACGGCGCATGCCACAAAAGAAGAAGCAATTAAAGAAACAAAACTAATACTTGATGTGTATGCAGATTTTGTGGAGAACTGGATGGCATTGCCTGTAATCAAAGGCGTGAAGACACCGAATGAACGTTTCGCAGGCGCAGAAGACACTTACTGCATCGAGGCGCTGATGCAGGATGGCAAAGCATTACAGGCAGGCACCTCTCATTTCCTCGGGCAGAATTTTGCAAAAGCATTTGATGTAAAGTTCACCGATAAAAATAATAACCTCGATTATGTATGGGCAACAAGCTGGGGTGTAAGCACAAGATTAATTGGGGCATTGGTTATGGCTCATAGCGATGATGATGGTTTGATATTACCTCCAAAAATTGCACCGCTTCAAGCTGTGATTATTCCTATTTATAAAAATGAAGATGAAAAAAATCGGGTAGACGAAAAGGCGCATGAAATAGTGAAGCAACTAAAAGAGCTTGCCATTAGTGTGAAATATGATGACAATGATAATAACAGACCGGGCTGGAAATTTACTGAATATGAAATGAAGGGAGTACCTGTACGAATTGCAATCGGTCCACGTGATTTAGCGAATAATAATGCAGAAGTTGCACGAAGAGATACAAAAGAAAAAAAGACGATTAGTCTTGATGGAATTTCATCATACATAAAAAATTTATTGAATGAAATTCAGCAAAATATCTACAATCGTGCAAAGCAATACCGCGATGAAAACATTACTGAAGCAAATGAATGGGATGAGTTTGTAAAATTGCTTGATGAAAAAGGCGGTTTTATTTCTGCGCATTGGGATGGCAGTTCTGAAACTGAAGAAAAAATAAAAGAACAAACTAAAGCAACCGTAAGATGCATTCCGCTTAATGCAAAGCAGGAAGATGGAAAATGTATTCTTACCGGAAAGCTTTCAACACAAAGGGTTTTGTTTGCAAGGGCGTATTAACTGAAAAGACAAATTGGATTGCTGAAAGAGGTGATGATGAGGAGGAGGTGAGGGAGTTGAAGAATTAAATATCCAATTTCCACAAATATGATAAATGTTGTTGAGTTACTCGCAAAATTCAAAAAAGTTATCTTTGACAAAACTCTAAATGGCATACGAATCAGTTGATAAACTTCAAAAAGTATTAGCAGAAAAAATTTTCAGTCATACAAAAGACCCTAAGAAAGCCGCAGGCAGAGCATTAGGAACGTTTATTGAAATCATCACTTACTATTTACTTAAAACGTGGGGATTTAATCATCAAACTTCTATTGAAAGAGGATTAGCTGAATATGGTAATCCTGCAATAACTCATAATGTTGAATTTTCACTGCATCCTGTAATCAGAGAACATACAATAAAGGTTAATACAAAGGGCAAAACAATAACCGGTAATGTTATTCATAAAGCTCTTACAACTGAAAACATTTTTGATATTGCAAAATATGCATCCAAATTTGAAAGAGCATTGCTTACAAAATCTGGCATTTTGCGGAATGCTTATACCATGACAAAATCTGATGACACGTATTTATTATGCAGCATAAAGGAAAACAAATATGACAATGATGAAATAGAATTACATATTTATGAACAACGTTCAAAAGCTTATGCAATATTTGAATGTAAAAGAGTTGGTGTTGAAGAAGGCATGAGCAAAGGACCTCAAACAATTGAAAAAGCAAAACAAGGGGCTTATGTAGCAAGAACAACATCTTCTCTTCAAAAAATCAGAAACGAATCAGGCGAATTGTATGGCATTATTTATAAAAGTGACAATACGTATTTTATGAAACCGTACATAGAACTTATGGAAGATGTTATTTATTCAAATGACCATGAGTTATTGAGGCGCTTTATTCTAACAGTAGGAGTTGTAAGTAATCACGGTAACTGGATAAAGCGTAGCAAAAATGGATCATTTGATTTTAGCGATGAGAATTTTCAGAAAGAATTAATGGTGCTTGCTCAATCTTATGATTGGTTACTCTTTCTTACTGACCAAGGGCTTTCAGAATTTATAGAAAAATTGCTATTAAATCCAACAGAAGAATTTGAGCCTGTTAAAAAAGTTTTTTTATCAAGCTATGTAGAGGATAAAAAGAAAAATCAGTTCACAAAAGTTCAAATGAATATTAATGCAGACCGCATCCTGCTTGATTTTTTCAGTAAGAACATTGCAGCAATAGAAAGTTGGTTCAAAGTCATTTCTCCGAAAGGTAAAGAATTAGTAATTTTAAAAGACGAACTAAAAGAACTTAATAACAAAAACTGGAAAGATATTTTATCATGAGTGCAGGAAGAAATATAAACACATTAAGCCAAAGTTGGGGCACACCTCATAAATATGTAAAAGCCGTTAAAAAAGTATTTGGAGGCACAATTCATCTTGACCCTTGTTCAAATGAATATTCTATCGTGGAAGCAGAAGTAGAATACAGGCTTCCTAAACATGACGGCTTAAAAGAAACATGGAATAATTTAACCATTTATGTTAATCCGCCTTATGGAATTGACAAAGTAACGGGTACAACCATAAAAAATTGGTTGGCAAGATGTGCTCATGCTTATCATGAATATGGTTCAGAAGTATTAGCATTAGTTCCCGTTGCAGCAAATACAGGACATTGGAAAAAGTATGTTTTTACAAAAGCAAGAGCTATTTGTTTTTTATATGACACCCGACTTCGGTTTCTTGAAAATGGACAAGACGTTGGAAAAGGTGCACCAATGGCATGTGCAATGGTTTATTGGGGTGACAACTATTTAAAGTTTTATGAAGTATTTATTGAACATGGTGCAGTTGTTGACATTTCAAATCTTATGGATGAACATATTGGAATAGATCGCAAAACACTCAAACTTTTTCAATAAAGAAAACAATCAGCCAAACAAATATTCATGCAGTTCACTATGATTTAGATATTAAGCAACTTGTAAACGGAATTTATTATTTACGAGTTGATGAAGGTGAGAAGACCAGCAGTTGGTCCGCAGGACTCTGTGAGAAGTTTGTAAAGGATTGAGAAAATTTTGTAATTATATTTTAGGAGTATTTATTTTACATTTACAGTAGAATTACTATTGAAATTTCGAATCTAAAATTATTTTTAAATCCTTTCTTTCATGAGCAAAGTAAAAGATATACTAAGCCGTAAAGGCCGCAGCATTGCATCCATTGAACCCAATGCCACTGTAATAGATGCTTTGCGCATGATGGCTGCTAAAAATATAGGTTCTGTGGTAGTGATGGAGGGCGAAAAGTTTTTAGGCATTATGACTGAAAGAGATTATTCACGCAAAGTTATTTTGAAAGGAAGGTCTTCAACAGACACTGCCGTTTCTGAAATTATGACGAGTGAGCTTCACTCAGTTTCTGAAAATGATTCAGTGGAATATTGCATGCAATTAATGTCATCAAACAACCTGCGTTATTTGCCGGTAATGGAAAAGGATAAGCTTACAGGTATTATTTCTATTAATGATGTGGTTACTGAAACAATCATTATTCAGGAAGAAACTATCTCTCATCTTCATAGCTATATTCAATCATAATGTTGGAAGTTGGAAGTTGGGTGTTGGAGGTTGGATGTTATTTTTAAGTTTTAATCTTTTTATCTTTACGAAAAGAAATGTGATGTCAACAATTAGAATTAAAAACGTATGATATCTTTAAAAGCAAATTTGGAGAGCAGGAGGCCTCTACAATAATGGAGTATTTTGATGAAAAAGCTGTAAAGAAATTTGAAGAAAAAAAAACAGATTTAGCAACAAAGGAAGATATTGCTAACGTAAGGATTGAAATGAGGGAAATTAAATCAGATATAATAAAATGGATGTTTATTTTTTGGGTTGGGCAATTGGCTGCAATGATTGCGTTTGTGAAATTGTTTATGTAGGGAATTCTAATTACTGCAAAATAATTAAGCGGATTCGATTTATCTGAGCCGCTTTTTGTTTTAATTTTTTGTCTTATTATTATGTATCTTAGTATCCTAATTCTGTACTTCTTTTAAACATCACTTCTAAAACTTATTACTATGAAACATTTACTATTCTTCGTTTTCAGCTTTCTGCTTACTGCAACTATTTACTCTCAGAGAGTTGATACTGTTACCAACGATACCTGGCAAAACACTTCGTGGCAGCACTCAACAAGAGATGTTTTTTCTTATAACAGTTCTTGTTTAGTAACAACAGTTTTAACTCAGAGCTGGCAGCAAAGCTCTTCTACATGGGCAGATACTTTGCTTTTAAGCTACACCTATAATGCAAACAATGAGGTAAGCCAAACACTATTTCAAATCTGGAACAGTAACACGAGCATGTGGGATAACTTCTTACGCGAGACATTTTCCTATAACGGTAACAATGCAGTAGACAGTGTTTTAGCGGAAGCCTGGTTTAATAATAATTGGAAAAATGCAACCTTATTTACTTACACCTATAATGCTGATGGCACTGTAAATATACTTCTTTTTCAAATTTGGCTCACAAGCTGGAACAATTCTTCGCGTATAACTTATACGTACAACGCTGATAAAACAGTTAACCAGGATGTTACGCAAACCTGGAACCTGATTTTCCAAAACTGGACTAATGCATCGAGAAATACTTATACCTACAGCGCCACGAAAAAAATAATTACAGACCTAAACGAAACATGGAAAAGCAACCAGTGGAAAAATAATGAACTCACTACAAACACCTATGATGGCAATGATTACTTAATAAATACATTGTTTCAGACATGGAATAGTGCAACATCTTCCTGGGAAAATAATTCCCAGATAAATTACATGAATAACAGCAACGGAACAGTGGCAGTGGCTATTTCGCAAAATTGGGACAAAGGCACAAGCACCTGGATAAATATTACAAGAAGCACCTTCTCTTATAACAGTTGCGCATTGCCTCTTACACTTGCCAGCTTTACCGCCACTCTTAAAGATAAAGTTGTGGAATTGAATTGGGTCACATTAACCGAAAGCAATACAAAGAATTTTGTTATTCAGCGCAGCCGTGATGGAATAAATTTTGAAAATATCGGGACTGTGAATGCAGTTGGCAACAGCACGCACAAAACTTCTTACCGGTTCCCCGATGCTGCCGCCTTTAATGCAGGAATAGCGAAGTTTTATTATCGGTTGCAAATGGTTGATAAGGATGGAAGCTTCACCTATTCTAAAATTACAACTGCAGAATTTATTAATAGAGTAATAGTAAGAATATCACCCAATCCTGTAAAAGATATTTTAAAAATTGAGAGACTGAATTCATCAACATTAACAACACTTATGATTACTGATATTTCAGGAAAAGCAGTTGCTCAAATAAATATCACTGCTGAAACATATAGCTGGAATATTCAGCGTCTGCCTTCAGGAACCTATTATTTAATGGTGGCTGAAAATAATAAGCAGGCAGCAGCAATTAAATTTATTAAGCAATAGAAAAGATAATGCAGATAACAATAAAGCGGCTTACATTTCAAGCCGCTTTGTTTTTATTTCTCGTACTGTTTATAATTCAATGGTAGCTAAAAATTCTTATTCAGCGGATGAGAAACCCTGTCTTTGTCGCATAGGTGTCAAGTTAATTTTATGATGAAACTCGTTAGAAGTGAAGCCAAGTAGGCACTTTGGGAAGTTATAATGTTGAGGCTTTTTTATTGCCACGGCTTTTAAGCCGTGGATGAGAATGTATGAAACAAAGGGCTTTAGCCCAACAAATCATTTGGCTAAAGCCAAGTAAGAAAATGCATTTTGAATCCACGACCTGAAGGTCGTGGCAATGGTTATTATGACTCAAAAATCAATTCTTAGCTTGTCGCTATACACCTTTGTCGAGCAGGCGATAAACGTCAAACGACAAACGATAAACGCTACTCCCCTACCAGAAACACTGCATTCGCAAACATCAATTTTCCATTTTGCCAGAATAATCGGAACAAAGGATTGTCTGAAAGCAATATTATATTTCCATCTTCATAGTTAATATCACCAACTAGCATCCCATCCTTTAAACGCTGCTTTAATTTGCTGCCCACAAAACCCGAAACATAACCTGAAGATTTAATAGTGCCAACATTCCATCCATCCTTTAAATATTTATATAAGTGCGCATCCTGCTTTAGAGTGTAATAAAAATCAGGGTAGCCAAATGCAAGCGGATGTGTATTGTCTAATTCAACTTTGTATATAGCGCCGGGAATGCTGTTGCTCAATTCATCCCGCTCATAATTTGCAAACTTTCTTATTACAGCAGAATCTTTTTCAGCCGATGTATCTTCTTTTAATTTTAAGTTTGTAAAATCCATGCCTGCAAACTTTGCTGCACCATTTTCCATAGCAATAATTTTTCCTCCACCTTTTAAAAAATTCTGAATCTTATCCGTTACATCTTTATTATTGAAAGAAGAATAAGAGCCATCGGGAACAATTAAAACATCATAGAGTTGTAAATTCAATTCACTCAATTCTTCACTGTTTAATTGTGTTATGGGATAGTGCAGGCTATTATCAAATAAGCTCCACACTTCACCTGCTGCAGAAGCAGAAACCTCTCTGCCTGTAAGCAAAGCAACACGCGGCGCTTTTATTAATCTGACATCGGGTGAGCCAAAATCTGCGCCTGCTTCCATAAATCCGCTCTCTGCTTCGGTGGGCTGAATATTAAATTTCTTACAGGCTTCATTTGTTATCGCATTCCAGTTATCAATATTATTTCCTTTCAAAACAATCAGTGTTCCTCTCTCAAATTTTTTTTCGTTGTAAGTAAAAGGTTTTAGTGCAAAACGAACTTTTACTTTTTTCTGCAAAAGTTCGCTTAGTAATTCTGCAGCGCTGAATGATGTATAAGGTATCAGCAATCCATAATTCGCAGAAACAGTTGTAATGCCAGCAGCATTTTTATAAGGAAGCAATTCAATATTATCTTTTATTCCATAAGCCTTTACTCCGTAAGCATAAGGCACAGCCCATGCAGTAATATCATACGTTGCAGAATCGCTTAACATGCTTTTGGGTTCAAATAATACTTTCAGCAATTTCCCTTTTGGTTGCAGAGCATTTACCGCCAGAATGTTTCCTTCATCTGCAAAATCTTCTTCTTTATTTGTAAAATAATTATAGCCTTTCAATGTATTTGATGAAGGACTTCCATATTCAATTCCGTTGGCATCGAGCAAATCAGTAACCTCTTTTATTTTATTGGCATCTTTGGCTGTGAGTATATATGCTTTGTATTCGGTTGATTCATCATGCATGTTATCATCAAAAAATTTTTTAAATTCATTGATAAGCTGTCCTGCATTTTTTGATGACACTTCAATTGTTGAAAGACTTGTAGTGTAATGGTGCAACGCTCTTTCGCTTAACGTAAGCGTATCTCCCTCCTCTGTTTTAATGCCAAGACCGGCGCTTATTCCGCCTTGCTCATACGTCATGCCGATAGAGCCATTGTAAGTGGGATAAGTATCTCCGTAAGAAGGATAAAACAAATCAAAAAATTCTTTGGTAAAATATAGCCAGCCTTTTTCATCAAAATATTTTGCATTATTTTTTCCTATCCGTGTTTGAAAATCTCTTTGCCACTGCGTAATTACTTTGTGATACGGCTCTGCAGCGGGAGCAAAATAATAAGGCTCATTATATCCCTGCTCATGAAAATCTACGTGCACCTGCGGAAGCCATTCATTATATTTTTTTATGCGTGCTGCGCTCTCTTTTTGTGTTTGCCATGCCCAGTCTCTGTTCAAATCAAAATTGTAGTGATTCGTTCTTCCATAAGGCCACAGCTCATCATGTTCGCGGCTTTGAGGGTCTGCATTGAATTGCATGCCTGCTGCATTCGTGTACCAGCTCACATACCTTTCACGCCCATCGGGATTAAGACATGGGTCAATAATTACAAGCGTATTTTTTAGCCACTCTTTTGTTTGAGAATTGTTTGGGTCAACCAGTGCAAATAAAGTAAGCATTGCCGCTTCTGATGACGAAGGCTCATTGCCATGCACATTATAGCTAAGCCAAACAATTGCAGACGCATTGGTTACAGTTGCTGCATTATCTTTTGCAATCCCTGCGAGACGAAGATTATTCATTCGTATTTCATCGAGTCTTTGCATGTTTTCGCCAGAAGCTATATAAGCTACAATCAAATCTCTGCCTTCATACGTTTCACCATACTTTTCAATCTTTACCATTTGAGGCACGGCTTGCGCAACGGCATTGAAGTAATTCAAAATTTTATAATGCGGTGTATAGTGCTCACCAATCTTGTAGCCTAAGAATTTTTCAGGAGATTGTAAAGTTTGCGCAGAAATGGTTGTGCAGATAGCGAAAGCAAAAAGTAAAAAATAAATTTTTTTCATTATGATTATTTTTTTTGGAGCCGGGCTTTACCGCATAGATTAAATTGCGCTTCCCGCCAGCAGCGCATAGGCGTCAAGTTAATTTTTATTTTGATGTCCCGGAAGTCCTGTAGGGACTTAATATTGGTAAAAAAAATTTGCCTGATTCCCTTCGTGCCGTAGGTACGCAATAGTCTCAAACAATTACTAAGATTGGGTACCTACGGCACGCCCTTCACTTACTGATATTTATTTCTACCAATATTTTGTGCCTACGGCACACGAATTACATAATGGCTGTAACCTTTATCCAGCTTTAGTTTCATTATATTTTTTCAAACTTTAGCTTGACGCCTATGCGCCGGCAACGGGACTCTTTTACGCCGGCCTGCCGCAGGCAGGTTCAGTTCTTTATTCAGCAAAGATGACACATAGACACACAGATAACATAGATTTCATATAGCCTTTTATATCTTTTTTTCTATGCCCGCCCGAACACACCATTCGGTAAGGGCGGGTGTCTTATGTGCCTATGTGATAATTTTTTTTCTTTAATTCAAATATCTAACAGATTCTTTCAACTCTAACACATAAATTTGAAACTATGAAAATATTTTTTGCACTATTATTTTTATTATTTGGCTTTGCCGGTTGCAAACCTTCAAAAAAAATTGTTGGTGCCGGAAGAATTGTTGACCCTTATCATTTCACTTCAACAAAATCTGCAACCTATAATAAGGGTTGTGTAGTGAGTGCATATCCGCTGGCAAGTGAAGTTGGCATTGCAATAATGAAAAATGGCGGCAATGCTTTTGATGCCATGATTGCAACACAATTAGCGCTTGCAGTTGTTTATCCAGCCGCAGGCAATTTAGGCGGCGGCGGATTTTTACTTGCAAGAAAAAATAATGATAGTCTTATTGCGCTTGACTACCGCGAAATGGCTGCCGGCAAGGCTTTTAGAGATATGTATATTGATGCAAACGGAAATGCGCAAACTCAATTGTCGCAGAGTGGTCATTTGTCTTCAGGTGTGCCCGGAACTGTTGCCGGTTTATTTGCCACCTATAAATGTGCAAAGCTTCCATTCAAAGAATTGATACAGCCCGCTATTGACCTTGCTGAAAAAGGCTTTGTGCTAACATCAAGAGGAGCTTACAGTTTAAACAGCGAACGGGCAAACTTTATTAAATACAATACCAGACCGGTTGTCTTCGTAAAAAAAGAATTGTGGAGAGTTGGCGATACATTAATACAAAAGGAACTTGCTAATACTTTAAAACGCATAAGAGACAGCGGCCTGAAAGGTTTTTATGAAGGTGAAACTGCAAAGCTGATTGTTGAAGAAATGCAAAGGGGCAATGGATTAATAAGCTATGATGATTTAAAAAATTATGTGGTGAAAGAAAGAAAACCCATTGAGTTTAATTACAGGTATTATCATGTAATAAGTTTTCCGCCGCCAAGCAGTGGCGGAATTTTGCTTGCTCAAATGCTGAAGATGATTGAAAAATATCCATTGTTTGATTACGGTTTTCAAACTGCGAAAAGTGTGCAGCTAATGATAGAAGCAGAGCGCAGAGCTTTTGCAGACAGGGCTGTACACATGGGCGACCCGGACTATTATCATGTGCCTGTTGACACATTAATAAGTAATACATACCTCGCAAAGCGAATGAAAGATTACGACAGCACACATGCCTCTGCAAGCGCCGGTATAAAAGCAGGTGTAATTCATGAAAGTAATGAAACAACACACATCAGCATTATAGATGCTGAAGGAAATATGGTTGCCGTAACAACCACATTAAATAACAGCTTTGGCAGTGCAACAGTTGTTGGCGGCGCAGGATTTTTATTGAATGATGAGATGGATGATTTCAGCATAAAACCCGGTGTGCCCAATATGTATGGAGCCATTGGCGGCGAAGCGAATTCTATTGCACCCGGAAAAAGAATGCTTAGCTCTATGACGCCAACACTGGTGCTGAAAAATCATCAGCCGTTTATGGTTGTGGGTACTCCCGGCGGTACAGCCATTCCAACATCTGTTTTTCAAACTATCGTAAACGTGATTGATTTTAATATGAATGCAGGTGATGCGGTGAATAATCCAAAATTTCATCATCAATGGCTGCCGGATGAAGTGCTGATTGAAAGCGGATTCTCCGCAGGCACACAAATGAAATTAGAACAAATGGGTTATACATTAAAAGAGGAGAAACAAATAGGAAGAGTAGAGCTGATAAAAATTTTGAATGATGGAAAACGTGAAGCGGCGGCTGATCCACGCGGAGATGATAGTGCGGCGGGATATTGACAAGCCCCCTAAATCCCCCTTCGGGGGACTTGAAATCAGCTTGAGTAAATGGGAAATTTTATTTTTTTGCTAATGCTTGATAATTTTATCACTAATGACTTTATTGACTCATTGACTTAATGACTTAATGACTATCTTATGCAATCAGAAGAAACATTTTTAAAAGACTCCATCAAACGCTTTCATGCTGATAAAGCTTTGGCAGATAAAACATTTGCGCAGTTAGATGAAAAAGATTTTTTTTATCAGCCATCATCTGAAAGCAACAGCATTGCAATCATCATTCAACATTTACATGGCAATATGATGAGCCGCTGGACAAACTTTCTTACCGAAGATGGTGAAAAACCCTGGCGGCAAAGAGATGCAGAGTTTGAACCATCGGCAACAAATAAAAGTGAATTATTAAGTTTGTGGGAAGCAGGCTGGCACTGTGTTTTCACCGCTCTCGAACAATTGGAGCCGGCAGATTTGATGAAAACTATTTCTATCAGGAATGACCCCTTAACTGTTTGTGATGCCATCATAAGGCAGATTGCGCATTATGCGTATCATGTGGGTCAAATCATTTTTGTTGGGAAAATTATAAAAGATGCAAACTGGCACACACTAAGCATCGCAAAGAAAAAAAGCAATGAATTTAATCAGCAAATGAAAAAAACTAATCCATGAAACCCCAGGGAATTATTTTTGATTTGGATGGAACTCTGATTGATAACAATGCTTACCACATTGAAGCATGGAAAGCATTTTATAAAAAAATGGGATTACAATTTTCAGTTGATGAATACAAGAATAAAATCAATGGCAGAATAAGCAAAGCTATCTTTCCGTATGTTCTAAATAAGGAGTTGAGTGATGATGAAATAAGTGTGTATGATAATGAAAAAGAATCGTTGTACAGGCAATTGTACGCATCACATATAAGGCCTGTTGGTGGTCTAATTAATTTCTTAGAGCAGTTGCATAAAGAGTGTTACCCTATGGCAGTTGCCACATCAGGTCTGCCGCCGAATATTGATTTCATGTTTGAAAATATTGATATAAAAAAATATTTCCGGGCCATTATTAATGCATCAAACATCACAACAGGAAAACCTCATCCCGAAATATTTTTGAAAGCTGCAGAAGCACTACTTGTAAATCCAAAAAAATGCATTGCTTTTGAAGATTCTGTTGCAGGCATACGAAGCGCAAAAGCTGCGGGAATGAAGGTTGTTGCCTTAACCACTACGCATGCTGCAGAAGATGTACAGGAAGCAGACCTCATCATTAACGACTATACAGAAATTACTCCGGAGCAATTAGTACAACTAATACAAAAAGAAAGAATGTAAAACCCCGCATGGAAACCTCACAGGTCTTTAAGACCTGTGAGGTTTTATCAAACTGGCGCCTATAAATGGAAACAATTACCGTTCGTTATGCAACTTTAGAAGATGCAAACTTAATAGCAGAATTAAGCCGTAAAACTTTTTACGACTCCTTTGCTGCAGATAATACAAAAGAGAATATGGATAAATTCATGAATGAAATTTTTACTCAGGAAAATCTTGTTGCAGAAGTTGGAGCACAGGGAAATATTTTTCTGTTAGCATTGTGCGACGATGATGCTGCGGGTTATGTGCGGATGAGGGAATCAGAAATTCCAAAAGAATTGAATACTGCAGAAGCCATTGAAATTGCAAGAATTTATGCAGTGCAAAATGCAATCGGCAAAGGCATTGGCTGCGCTTTAATGCAAAAATGTATTGATGTTGCTTTAGAGATGAATAAAGAAATTATTTGGTTAGGAGTATGGGAAAAAAATCAAAGAGCCATTGGTTTTTATACCCGCTGGGGTTTTGAAAAATTCGGCGAGCATGAATTTATTTTGGGTAATGATGTACAAACAGACTGGCTGATGAAAAAATATTTATGATACAAGTGAAGGTCGTCGGTCAAACGGCTCAGAGCCGTCTGACTATTGACAGGCGGGCTTTTCGCTTGCCTGCTGTAAAAAACAAAAAACCATCCCAAACATTCGGGATGGTTTTTTATTGTATTGTGATAATAATTTTTATTCAATAATCAGCTTTTCAACATCAGCGCCTTTATCAGAATTTATCTTTAGCATGTACACACCTTTGGTAAGATTTTGTACCGGAATTTCTATTCGCTGATTTGCAGAAACGTTTGTTGTATTACTGTGATATAACAGTTTTCCTGAAAGGTCTGTTATAGTATAAACGAATTGGTTTAATTCTGCCAGCGTATAAATCGCGGTTTCGTTTACAGCCGGATTAGGATATAGCTTCAACAGTTTTGCAACAGCATCCATATTTATTTTTTCAACGGCTGAGTAAGAATAACGACCATCATTATCAACCTGCTTTATGCGATAATAATTGATGCCTTTCAATGGTAAGATATCTGTGTACTGATAACGCTGTACATTATTTCCATTATTTGCAGCAGCAATACTTGTAATTGTTGTAAAGCTTATTCCGTTTACACTGCGCTGCACTTCAAAATGATTATTGTTTATTTCATTAGCAGTGCTCCAGTTTAATTGCACTGAATTGTTCGTTGCTTTTTGTGCTGTAAAGCTTAGCCAGCTTACCGGCAGCAAAACAGACTGGCGCACATTTTTATTCGTAAACACATAATATTCTCCGGGCTTCAGCGTAATAAACAGATTAGTTGAAGCAACATTTTTTACAGAATCAGTAAAGTAACTGTACCATATTCCTGTAGATGGAAAAGTAACATTAGCCGTTTGTACTGCTACATCAAAATTTCCAAAAACAACTATCTTCAGAGAATCGTCAACAAGATTTTGCCATTTAACAGCGCTTGATAAATTATAGGTAATAGTACCTGTTGTAAATGTAGAAATATAATTAGGTGTGTTGCGCAGCTTGAATAAACCTGCGTACACATCATATAATGCTTTGCGGTTGGTGTTGCTGTAATAATCCCAGCGGATAGGCTTTGGAGATGTTCTGCAATTTGTGCTAATGCTGCCGTCTTCGCATCGGTTAATTGTATAATCATATCCTAATTCCCCAAACTGCCACATCATTTTTGGGCCGGGCTGCATGCTCCAGAATGCAGTAGCCATACCATTACGTTTTAAACCAATTGCAGTATCCTTTACATTATATCCTAAAATGCTGTTGCCTTCTGTTATATTTCTATACATCAATCTTTCTTCATCATGGCTTTCCTGGTAAGTAACAAGATAGGGATTACTCCATCCGCGGGCTGTGTAAATTCCCCAGCTAAAATCAGAACCGGTGTTAACACCTTTTGTTGCCTGGTTGTAACTGTAATTAAGATTGCCCCAGGGCATCATCCCGTTATCAGACAATTCTTTTTCTTCAGTATTATCGCTAAGATGTTCTAAGATGCAATAACTGTTTGGCGATGCAGCCTTCATATAACCATAATATTTTTTCCAGATAGCAATGCGGCTTGCATCGTAAGCACTCCATGCGGCAACGTCACAATTTTCTCCATTGTTATCACAGGTTTGTTTTTGAGTGTAGCCTTTTGATAAGTCCCATCGAAAACCATCAATCTTAAAATCTACCAGCCAGTGATTGATAACACGATTCACCAAATCATTTGTGGCTGTACTTTCATGATTAAAATCGTACCCTACATTAAAAGCATGTTTAGGTACTGTATTGTACCAGGGATTATCAGGTGCAGGCCTGTTATTGGCGGCATCCCAATACATTTGCACCATCGGCGATGTGTATAGGGAACCATTCATTGCCATATCCATAATAACTGCCATTCCTTTTTTATGGCATTCATCAATAAATTGTTTCAGAGCCGTTTCTGTTCCGTAATATTTATCAGGAGCAAAATAAAAATCAGGACCATAGCCCCAGCTAATATTCCCGTCGAACTCGTTAAAAGGCATTACTTCAATTGCATTTATACCAAGACGTTTGAGATAGCTCAGCGTATCTTTCAGCGTTTGCCAATCATGATTTGCTACAAAATCTCTTACCAATAATTCATATATAAGCAGATTTCTTTTATCTGGTTTTGCAAAATTATTTACCTGCCATGTGTACGTTGGTTTTGCTGTTTGAAGAACACTTACTATTCCGGTGGTTTTGCCCGTTGGATATGGCTTTAAGTTAGGATAAGTACTTGGCAGAATATATGGGTCATTATCAGGATCGAGAATTTTTTCTGTGTTGAAGTCAGCAACTTTCAAGCTGCCATCAATTAAAAATTGATAAGCATATTCGGTGCCTGAAGTAAGATGTGTAAGGCGTGTCCAGAAACGTTTGCTGTCACTTGTAATATTCATAAGGTAATTTGCAGATGAAGTCCAGTTATTGAAATCGCCTACTACATAAACATTGCTTTTGCCGGGAGCATATAAAACAAGCGTGGCAGAAGTATCACCGGCTTCATAATTTATTCCGTCATTTGTGCCAGGGGGCAAATCCTGCACCTTGCTCACACCGAAACTAATAGTGTCTCTGCTGGTAGTGCCGTTCGTAGCTTCCGCAATTATTTGCTCATTACCTGCGGTTGTAATTGTTGGGGTGGCCGTTAATGAAGTTCCGCTGCCTGAGCCAACGACAACGCCATTAAGATAAATTTTCATGGTGCTGCTTTGGCTTGCTTTTGCAGTAACGGTAAGTGCATCTCCCACTTTTTTATTAATAGGTTCTGGGAGAGGATCGTATAATGGCTGAATAAGAGGCACATCAATTCTTGCGTATAAACCATTATCGTAAACCGGAACATACATATCGCTATAATTCTTATTACGCTGCACTGAAGTGCCTGCACCATTTCTGAAAAGAATAGCAATTTTTTGAATCGTTTCAGTTACATCAGTTACATTGAAGTAAGTTCTTAATCCCCCGGTAATGGTATATTTCCATTTATTATTTCCAAGATACACGCATTGTGCCAGCGGGTCTGTGGTACCCCATGTAAATTTTGAATGCTTCCAGTCAGTAGTTGAAATGCTTTTATTAGTAATTACTCCTATATGCACATACACGTCTGATGTAGGTGTATAATTTAATAATCCGTTGTTGCCAAAAGTGGCATCCATCGTTATATCAACAGGTGTAGAACTTTCCTGTATAAAATCAGGCGTCCACGAAAGTAACTGTGCATTAAGAGAAGCAGATAACAGCAGCAAAAAAGTGAAAGGGGAAAATTTTTTCATAGCGCAAACGATTTATAATTTTTGTGAAGAAAAAGAAGGTTCTTTAAATTTTATAATTAAGCCAGTGCAAATATGTGTAAACTTTACACAACAGCAAAGTAATTGTACGCCTGTTTTTAAAAAATTTTATTTAGTAAATTGATGAATTGATAAACTTTTATATTCATTTCGAAAGCTTCGAAAAAACAAAGGCTCACTTTTTTAAAAGTAAGCCTTGTAAAGTATGATAAGTAATCGTGAAACTTTTGCTGATACATCCAAAAAAAAAATTAATTGTGCTCCGTCTGAAGTACCTGCTCAAATGATAACTTCACCCTCTGTTCATAGGGAGTAAGTGCGCTATCAGGAAGTGGCTTTTTTTCAAAAATGTCTTTTTGTATATTAAAAAACCTTTTATAGTTACTACCGCCATATAATTTGTAAAACTTGTTATTTACAAATCGCTGAGGTGGTACTAAATTATAGTCGTTTAGGTTGTTGTCCCAATGACAGAATACCCAATCCCTGTTTACGCCGGGAATTCCTAACAGATTATCGTTAAAGCTAACACCATCGGTGATGCCATAGTCAGACGTAATAGTTGTGCCGGCTAAGTCTGCAAGAGTAGGAAGAAAGTCAGTAAAATCAATCAAGTCAGTATTGTTTATTTGACCGGGCAGTATGGTGCCTGGCCAATAAGCAGCAAAGGAAATATTAGTTCCCGGTCTTGTAGTCTCTGTTTTTTGCCCGGAAATAGTGTAACCTTTAAAATCAGAGGTAATTGTTGAACGCGTTGCATTATCAGCCGTAAACATTATTAAAGTATTTTCTGCTAAACCAGCATCGCTTACTTTTTGAATTATTTGACCTATTTTTTTGTCCACATATTTTACCATGCCCGGAAAATATTTAATATCTTGATTGTCCTGGTCAAAAGCAGGGTCCCATGTTGCGTAGTCCGGGTCATCAGGCGAGGGAACAAAGGGCTGAGCAACGAGGTTACTTGCGTAAACAACAAAAAAAGGATTCGTAATGTTACTGTCAACAAAATTACTAAAATAGTCAAAAAACATATCTTCTGAATATCGGCCATTGGTCAAGCTATCAGGCAGGTATTGTCCATTTTCATAAATTACTGGATTTTTATATCGCCCCACTCTTTGGTCATCACCAATAACATCAAAGGCTCTGTACTTGCTGTAACCGGAGCTGATTATTTTTGCATCGCCGCCGCCGCATTGCCATTTCCCAAGAAAACAGGTAGCATATCCTGCATCTTGCATCAGGTTTCCAATTGTTTTTGAACCATCAGGCAATACAGCCCAATGAACATAATTTCTGAAATTATATTTCCCCGTATACATTGCCAGGCGTGAAGGAAAACCATCAGGGTGGCAATAACATTGAGAAAACTGCATGCCATTGTATGCCATAAAATCTAAACTGGGGGTTTCATAAGATTGCCCGCCGGAATAAGAAGGTACTTCATATCCCATATCATCTATTAAAATAAGAATCACGTTAGGCTGAGATGCGGCAGGGCGGTTTTTTTTAAAAGATCCAGAAAGATTATTTTTAGCAACGGAATCTTTTTTCTCATATAAGTCTTTTTTGCAGCTTGTAAGAGATGCGTTCATAGAAATAAACAAAAGTAAATGCAAAAAATATTTTGCATCCATAGACCATAAACTTGTTTTCATAAAGTTTTTGATTTTTAGTTTGGTAATTGCAATGAGATAAAATTTTTGATAAATAAGCAGCTAAAATATATAAAAATATATTAGCGTTCATTTTTTTTGGGGAAACTTATTAGTAAAGTCTTCAGCGAAATTAGTGTATTAAGATGTTCGGAGAAATTTATTTTATTAATGCTGTTTTACAAAATCGGCAAACACTCTTCCATTCTCTCTCAGGCTTCCATCAAGATTCGTAAGAGCAACCGCTTTTCCTTCACCACCATCACCGCTATACCAAATAATGTAAGGTAGTTTTAATTCTACGCACTTTTCTAAAATATCTTTTACCATATCAGGGGATTGATTGAACTGTCCTATTTCATTTGTAATTACAGACTTGCCTGTTCTTCTGCGAATATAATCAACTGCTTCGCCAAGCGCCTTTGTATCTATATGTGTAACAGTAAGCGCATTGGCATTTTTTCTTTGGCCGATTGGCTCGTACCAATGAAAATTTACATAATCAATATCCAATGTTTTGTAGGCGTTTAATAACTCATCAAACACTTGCATGCCGATGGCTACTGATTTATGTTTGGTAAGTTTTGGAATATCGGCTAATAAATCAGGAGACATAGTGCGCCGGGCAAAATCATCAGCCTCTGTATTTAAGGCGCGGTCTTTATAATCTTTCCAAACCATCATTGTCATTACTCTTGCTGTTAATCCACCATTGGTTACTTTAAGTCCTTTTGAGTGTGCAACTTCAATGGCTGCTTTTAATTCATTTATATATTGCTGTGCAGTACCTGTGTGATATGTGGTATTATATTCTTCATTTTCAACAACTACTACTTCAGGTTTATAAGTGCTAAGAATTTCGTTCAGTCTGCGCTTGTACTCTTCAAGATTTGTTGGGAACGATTGCGGACCGCCGCCCTGGGGCAGATACGCAACATTAAGAATAATCTTATAACCTGCTTTCTGTAAAGTATTATAAAACGCATTAGAACCATTCCATGCGTTCATAAATATACCATGGCGAACATAGGTAACGTTTAATAATTGATACGCTTTTAGTCTGGTAGCAGCGTCTTTTATATTTCCCGCGCCTGAGCTAACTAATGCACCGATTGCAATTTTTCCCGGATCTAATGAGGAGCGTGCAGTAGTGTTTGAATTATAAACCGTATCGGAATTATCATTATTATTATTTCTTTTTGAATTTTTTCTGTGAGCATTTGGCATACAAGCACTCATCAGGAAAATGGAAAGTATAACTATTATTTTCCATTTTGCTATGCGGTTATTTAGTATCAAGGGATAAAAGTTTTTGATTTTAATTATTATTAGGCCACTTCTTCTTTCGCTGTTTTACTATAATCTTCAATAAGCTTTTTCTGCAGCTCATAAGGCAGAGCAGCATACTCATGAAAACGACTTTTAAATTTAGCCCTGCCCTGGCTTATAGAACGCAATGATGAAGAATAGCCATCCATCTCAGCCAATGGGATTTTTGCAATTACTTTTTGAAAATGACCTTCTGCATCAATCCCTTCAACAACAGCTCTGCGGCTTTGCAAATCTCCCATCACAGCGCCTGTAAGATCATCAGGGCACAATACTTCAACCGTATAAATTGGTTCAAGTATTTGCGGGTCAGCATTTTTAAATGCCTGCCTGAATGCCTGCAAACCGGCAATCTTAAAGGAGATATCATTGCTGTCAACTGGATGCATTTTTCCATCATATACACATACACGCACATCACGCACATAAGAGCCGGTGAGCGGGCCTGTTTGCATCTTCTCCATTACACCTTTTAAAATCGAGGGAAGAAAACGCGTATCAATGGCGCCGCCAACTATGCAATTATAAAATACCAGTCTTCCGCCCCAATCTAAATTGTGTGTGTCTCTGCCGCGCACTGTAAGTCCATGGGGTTCCGGGATTCCTTCATGCCAGGGTTCTATACGCATATACACTTCACCAAACTGACCGGCGCCGCCGCTTTGTTTTTTATGACGGTAATTTGCATCGGCCATTTTGCGAATGGTTTCGCGGTAAGGGATTCTTGGCTTTGTAAATCTCACTTCAATTTTTTGCCCGTGCTCAATTTTCCATTTGGCAACAGCAAGATGCATATCGCCCTGGCAATGGATGAGTATTTGTTTTAATTCGGGAGAAGGCTCAATAATAAGTGTGGGATCTTCTTCGCGTAACTGATGCAGCGCCTGTGATAATTTTTCTTCTTCTCCTTTTTTTGTAGCTTCAATTGCCATCGTCATATTAGGAGAAGGAAATTCAATCGGCGGAAGCGCATAGTGTTTGCCTTTGGTATGCAGTGTATTATTTACATGCGTATTTTTTAATTTAAGGGTAGCTCCAATATCACCTGCAACAAGTTCATTTATATTTACCCGCTTATTGCCTTCAACCAAAAACAACTGGTTGATTTTTTCAGATGCACCGGTAGATTCATTTTCAAGCTCCATTCCGCTTTTTATTGTTCCGGAGAACACCCTGAAAAAAGAGAGGTCACCCACATGCGGCTCACTAACTGTTTTAAAGACAAAGATGCATGGAGAACCGTTTGCATTAGATTCAACCTTGTCGCCGTTTTTTGTTATTTGCGGCGGCATTTCATTGGCGCTGGGGCACACATTATCTATAAATCCCATTAAGCGGCCGCTGCCCATATTGCGCTCTGCCGATAAGCAGAACAGGGGAAATAAATCATGATTTATCATTGCCTTCTTTAAACCCATTTTCATGTCGTCTTCATCAAGCTCGCCTTTATCGAAATATTTTTCCATTAAGCTTTCATCATTGCTTGCAATCGCTTCTATCAATTCTTTATGCAATTCATCTGCTTTTGATTTTTCATCATCCGGCACAGGTAATTTTTCGGGCTTGCCTCCTGAGCCGCTGAATTTATACATCGTCATGCGAAGCACATCAATGATTTCATGAAAGCCTGCTCCCTGCTGTCTTGGATATTGCACTACTAATACTTTATTACCAAAATGTTTTTTTGCCTCCTGCACGGTTTTATCAAAATCGGCCTGGTCATCATCTAATTTATTTGCAGCAAATATCATTGGCGTTTTAAACTTCTCCGTGTATTCCCAAATAATATCAGTAGAAACTTCAACGCCTGCCGTTGCATTCAAAAGCATCACACCGGTATCTGCTACACGCAGCGCAGAAATAACTTCGCCGGTAAAATCATCGTAGCCCGGCGTATCAATAATATTTATTTTAAAGCCGCGCCATTTTACATGCAGCAGCTTACTAAAGATGGAATTACCGCGTTCCTGTTCAAGCTCATGATAATCGGAAACGGTATTTTTTTCGGCGATGGTTCCGCGGCGGTTGATTACGCCTGCTTCATAAAGCATACATTCCGACAAAGATGTTTTACCGGAGCCGGCGTGCCCCAATAAAACAATAGTTTTTACATGTGAGGTATCAAATTCTGCCATGACAAACAATTGGTTTTAAAAACACAGGGATTTAAAAATAAAATGATTTAAAAAATAAGCAATCATCGTTAAAATCAAAAAACATCAACACAAATATTTCAATGATGATGCTTTACGATTGTTGTTTTATTGTAAGCTGCTGATAAATTTTTGGCAATCACTTCGAAAATCATTAAGTGTATTTTCCAGTGATTGAAACTCATCGAATAAATGTTCATGATGCGCCAGTGTATCATCTGCAATTTGGCCGTTGTTAGTGTCAACTTCAAAATTCACTTTGCGGTCGTGGGCTTTTACCGCCTGCTTAAGGTCGTGAATGTTGATGAGCTGAATGTGAAGAAGATTCTGGTAATGTTCAATGTGCGCCCATTGTTCTTTAGAGAGAGACTTGTTGTTTACTTTGTGAAGGCTTGTTTTAAAATGGTTGAATTCATCACGCCAGGAATGCAATGCTTCTCTCCAGTTATTGCATTCCTTTGAAAGCTGCAAGATGTCTGTTTGAACCATAGAATTAAAATTTTAATTGTGAAGAAATATTTTTTATCCGGAGAATCAGGAATTTCATGCAGATAAATTTAGGAAATTTTCTTTTCAACAAAAGAATTATTTTTTTATAAGGGGATGATGCTAAATTAACTGTTATATACCTCATTTATTTTCAGTTCGGTTTCAAGTGCAGGCAAAGCTATTGAGGCATCCGGTGTATCGAAGGTTTCACTTTGCCAGCTTCCTTCCGCATTACGGCTTACCACAATAATTTGCTGCTTCTCGCTTTCTGCAATGAGATAATATTTAAGAGATGGAAATTTTTGATATTGAATCAGCTTATCTACCATGTCTTTATTTCTGGAAAATTCTGATATAACTTCTGCAAGCAATTCCGGCTGAAATTGAACATAGTTATTATCATTTGTCTGAGGTTCTTTGGTAACGATGATATCGGGATAATAATATTTGCTTTCGTTTGGAATTTTTACTTTCATATTTTCTATAAAAATTTCATACCCTTTTGATGCCAATAAAGCTTCAAAAATAAAAAGCAGTTTTTTGCATATTCGATGATGCTTTCGTGATGCCCCGCTCATTTCATAAATATTTCCGTTAATAAATTCATGACGTATTTCACCGGTTTGCTCGAGAAGAAAATATTCTTCAGGCGTGTAATGTTTATCTTTAACTGATGATTGCATACATCAAATTTACTTTTTTTTCTTTATCCGGTTTTAAATTTTGATGTTAATCTGTAAATTGTAATTTATGGCAAGAGTACTTATTACAGGCGGCACAGGAATGATAGGAAAAAGATTATCGCAAATGCTTGCGGAGAAAGGATATGAGGTGGTGGTTGTCAGTCGTCAGTCATCAGTTGGCAGTCGGCAGTCATCAGACGTTAGTTCTCAGTCATCAGTTGTAAGTCTTCAGTCAAATATTTCTTATGCACAATGGAATATTGAAGAAGGATGGCTTGATAAAGATTCTTTCGCAAAGGCTGACTACATTATTCATCTTGCAGGCGCAGGGATAGCTGACAAAAAATGGAATAGGAAACGAAAGCAGGAAATTGTTGAGAGCAGAACGAAAAGCAGTGGTTTAATTGTTACATCTTTAAAGACAATTTCGAATAAAGTAAAAGCGGTAATCAGCGCTTCGGCAATTGGATGGTATGGTTGCAACCTCACCCATCCCGATAAATATCGGGACTCCAAGGGAGAGGGCTTTAAAGAAGATGCACTTGCTGCAGATGATTTTTTAGGAGATACATGTAAACAATGGGAGCAAAGCATTGAGCCGGTAACAGATTTGCAAAAGCGATTGGTTATTTTAAGAACAGGGATTGTTTTTAGTAATGATGGCGGCGCTTATGAAGAATTTAAAAAGCCTGTGAAGAAAGGTATGGCTGCTATTTTAGGCAATGGCGAACAAGTGATAAGCTGGATTCATATTGATGACATTTGCAGAATGTATATCCATGCACTGGAAAACAATCAGCTTCAGGGTGTGTATAATGCAGTTGCGCCAATGCCTGTAAAAAATAAAGACTTCACGTTGCAACTTGCAAAAGCTATACGCGGAAAATATTTTATCTCACTGCATGTTCCTTCCTTTATTTTAAGATGGATGCTGGGTGAAATGAGCATAGAAGTTTTAAAAAGCACTACGGTAAGTGCTGAAAAAATAAGACAAACGGGCTTCACTTTTTTATACCCTTCAATTCAGGCGGCATTGCAGCAGTTGATAAATAAAAAAAATTAAACATTTAAAGCTCACCTTATTTTATAATCACTGTGCCCAACTGCTTTGTAATATCTACTTCAATTGCCTTAAGATGTTTATGCACTTCCATCAGGCGTAATTGCTCAGCAAGGTCTTTGCTTTGCTCCATATCCTGCTGATTTTGCAAAAACATCTTTTTTATTTTTCGCAGCTTAAAATAATTGATGCTCATAATAACATCCTGGTGGCTGGTATCGCGGTTAACAATATTCATGTTTTCCAGCACTTCATCCCACCGCTGGCTTAATTCAAAAGGGAATAATGTTATATTAACAACATGGTTTCTTATACTTTCATCTTCATGATACAATAAAGTTTTAGCAGAAGGCTCAAGATTTTGCTCGTATTGCTGTTTATAAATTTCGAACAAGCGTTCTGTTTCAGTATTATCAAATCGAAATTGTTCCAGCTCTTCAAAAATATATTCTGCTGCTGTTCTGTTATCATCCCATATATTCAATCCATATTCAAGCAACACACGCAACAAATTTTCTTCCTGCAGAATATCTGTTTGTGTCAACCAGTCTGTATCATCTAAATTAGTTTTAGTTTGTGGATTCGAGTGAGATTCCTGTTCGGCAGGAAGCCGCTTTTCGTCTTTTGAGATTTTTTCTCTTTTGTATTTATTTACAAGATTCGTAAGTCCTGCTTCATCAATCTTTAATATAGAGGCGCATTGTTTTGTGTATTCCTGCTGCTTGATAAAATCTTCTGCTTTGTTAATCTTGCTAAGCGTTTCTGCTATTTGATTTACAACCTCATTCTTTTTGTTTACATCATTGCCGGCATCTTTCAACATTACTTCTAACTGAAAAAGAATAAAGTCTTTTTTATTTTCTTTGATGAATTGCCTGAATTCATTCGCTCCTATTTTATTTACATAGCTATCCGGGTCTTCATTATCAGGAATTAAAACAAGCTTCACATTCAGGCTTTCTTCAAGCGCCATATCAAGTCCGCGAAGAGCGGCTTTCACTCCGGCTTCATCTCCGTCATAAATAATAGTGAGATTGTTTGTATATTTTTTTACAAGACGCAACTGGTCTGCTGTTAAAGAGGTTCCTCCGCTGGCAACCACATTTTCAATTCCTGACTGGTGCAGACTGAGTGCGTCAGTATATCCTTCAACCAACAAACATTCATTGTTTTTATCAATCGCAGTGCGTGCAAAATAGCTTCCATATAATATTTTGCCCTTGAAATAAATTTCATTCTCTGGTGTGTTGATGTACTTAGGTGCCTTATCTCCCGCACGTGCGGGATTGCCAATAATTCTTGCACCAAAGCCAATAATTTTCCCGGTGTTATTGTGAACAGGAAAAATAATTCTGCCGCGATAATTATCTATGAGCTCTTCGTTTCGTTTTACAACAAGACCTGATTTTACAAGCAACTCAGGATTAAATTGATTTTGTATAGCGATAGTTGTGAAACTGTTTCCCGCATGTGCGGGATTATAACCTAATTGAAATTTACGAATGATGTCTTCATTAAAGCCTCGTTGTTCAAGATAACTTAACGCTACACTATCGCCCTCTTCATCTAAAAATAATTGCTGTGTAAAATATTTTTGAGCAAAGGCATTAATTGCATACAAACTTTCTGCAGCTTGCTGTTGGTGACGTGATTCATCTGTTTGAACTGTTTCTTCAATTTCTATGTTGTAGCGGTTAGCAAGCCAGCGCAATGCTTCTGCATAGCTATACTTCTCATGCTCCATTAAAAAAGTAATGGTGTTACCGCTTTTGCCGCAGCCAAAACATTTATAAATTTCCTTTGCAGGGGAAACAGTGAAAGAAGGCGTTTTCTCGTTATGAAACGGACAAAGCCCAAGATAATTCGCCCCGCGTTTTTTTAGTTTTACAAATTCACTAACCACATCAATTATATCAACACGGCTGGTAATTTGTTGTATGGTTTGCGGAGAAATCATGGGGGCAAATATAGACAAGTGTACAGGCTAACCTTTGCACGATTGGGGAAAAATTAAAAAAACCTGCCGCTTTTTAAACAGGCAGGTTATGACCAAGAAAAACCGGAAGGTTATTCTTTTATGAACCGGTAAGTGTTGCTGGTTTTGTCTGTGTCTGCTTTGAGATAATATGTTCCCGGTTTTAATGTGCTAACATCAAAATCATAGCTATCTGCCTGCATGCTTACTCTTTTAATTACATTTCCCTGAATGTTTGAAATGATGAGCGTTGTTTTGTTTGTCCAAAGGACTCCTTGCGGAGATGCACTTAACCCCTGCACATGCAAGACATCTTTTACGGGATTGGGGGATAGTTGAAGAGTTGAAGAGTTGATTGGTTGAAAAGTTGATTCATCTGCAATAACATCGGAATATGCAACGCCGCCATCGTTGCTAACTGCTTTTATTCTGTAAAGACTCTCTGTTGATGTTGAAGGAAGAGCGTAGCTGTATTCGGTGGTTGGTTGCCGGTTGACAGTTGACGGATTAATCGTCGCCACTTCTTTGAAGCCGTTGCTGCTGTTATTGCTTTTTTCAATTACATAGTAAGCGGTGTTGTTTGCATTTGCATCCTGGAAGTTGAGGATGTGATTGCGAATCCACCGTTTGATTTTGGTGATGAGGGATTGTTGAATGGGGTCGCCGAAGTAGCGGGTGAGAACAAAGGCTCCCGGATATGGAACGGCCGAGTAAGTATATCCTCCAGCAAGAATTTTTCCATCATTAAGAATTAATGAGGCATTAAATCCATCACTTACATCAATATCCAATTTTTGTTTTCCTTCAACTCCAAAGGTGGTGTCAAGCGAGCCATCCGTATTTAATCTTGCTAAAGCAAAATCTGAATAACTTATATAATCATTAGTTACAAGACCTGCCAATACTATTTTTCCGTTCTTTTGTATAGATACTGAACGTGCATCTGAACTTGTATCAAATTTTATGTCTTTTCTTCCATTAATACCAAAAGTGCTGTCAAAACTTCCATCGTCATTATATCTCAGCACAACCATATCGCCGAAATATTCCTTGGGTTCAAATCTGTAATTGCTTAACCCTGCCGCCAGTATTTTACCATCGTCCTGCACAGCTATATCCCGTAAATATTCTCCATATTTAGTTAAATCGGTAAATAATTTTCCATCATGGTCAAAGGTTATATCTCTTGTGCCGTCACTGTTATACCTGAAAAAAATAAAACTTCTTCCTGATGTTGTGCCACCAACTAATATTTTTCCATCTCTTTGTATGACCAAGGAAGAACATTCTCCAAAATCATCAAATACTTTTCCCTTATCACCAAAACTTTCATCAAGCATACCGTTTGGCAAATAGCGGCATATAAGAAAGCTGTCAGTACCGCCATAATCAAAGCTGCGTCCGCCAGCTACAATAATTTTACCATCGGTTTGCAAAGCCACTTCTTTAACAAAGTCTCTTTCACCAAAATCTGTAATAACTACGCTATTTTCTCCAAAACTTGAATCAGGCGTTCCATCAGGCATATACCTGCGCAGAATAAGGTTGTAGTTGCCAATCCAATCAAAAACAGCATTCGAATAATAATAATCTTTATAGCCATTTCCGGCTACTATTATTTTATCATCAGGCTGAACAATTGCATACTGCCCTTCGGTAAGAATATAATCTTCCGGGGCATATTTTAATATTCCATTCTCCCCAAACGAATTATCAAGGATACCATCTGGCGTATAACGCACAGCAAATAAACTTGTATTTGGTGTTCCAATTATAGAAGTACCTTGCCCACCGGCGATAATGTTACCATTTCTTTGTATAGCGAGTGAGAAAAGTTTAAAAGTATTCTCTGTAACTGTTTTTCCATCTGTACCAAAAGATTTATCTAAGTTACCCGGCTGGGCAGAAGTGTTGTAAATAAAACATACCTGCAGATAAAGAAAAATAAATGATTTAATAAATATCTTTTTCATAAAATAAATTTTATTGATTATTGACAAAATAATTTGGTTGCGCAATTATCGTTGAGATCCAACAAAAAGCAAGTGCAAGGACAAGGAATAATAGGTTGATTTTTTTTTCATACAAATTGTTTTTATGGTGAGGAAATATTTAGGCGGTCGTTGAGTTAGCTCCAATCTTCTTTAATAAAATCTTGCTTATAGAGTATGATTAATTCATCCCAAAGATATAGTGATTATTTCTGAAACAAGGAAAAAAATAAGACAAAAACTGCGAACTGAAGATGCAATGAAAACAGGACGGGCAGGCATAAAAAACCGAAGCTCGTACCATAAAAATATTTGTAAAAAAAGTCATCTACATATATCCCAATATCTTCAGCATGCTTTGTGCTGTTTGCTCTTTTGCATTAACCCAGTCTGTAAGCTTTCCGTTTTTATCATGACCCACAATAATGTGTTTAGGTGAGGGAATAAGGCAATGCTTAATACCGCCGTAGCCGCTTATCTGGTCCTGGTAAGCGCCGGTATGAAAGAAGCCAAGATAAAGAGGTTCTTTATTGGTAAGGTCTTCACCATTCGTATTGTTTGCAAGTTTGGGAAGAAACACTTCATTAATGTGCTCCTCGCTGTCGTAGTAATCATGACTATCACAAGTCATGCCGCCGAGCACCACACGCTGGTATTCATTATCCCATTTGTTTACTGGCAGCAACAAAAAACGTTCTCCAATGCCCCATGTATCGGGCAGTGTAGTGATGAAGGATGAATCAATCATGTACCAAATCTCACGGTCGTTCTGAATTTTTTGCGCTACTACGCTGTAAATATGTGCCATGCTTTCACCCACAGTATAGCTGCCGAACTCAGAATAAATATGCGGCATGGGCACACGGGCTTTTTTACATGCTTTTTTAATGTTGCTTACAATTTCATTTATCATGAACTGGTAATCGTACTCAAAGCCAAGAGAATGTTTAATGGGAAACCCGCCGCCAATATTTATACTATCCAGCTCTGGACAAATCTTTTTCAACTGGCAATACAGGTTGATGATTTTGTTAAGCTCGCTCCAGTAATAAATATCATCTTTTATTCCTTTGTTTAAAAATATGTGCAGCATCTTCAACTGAAATTTTTCTTCATACCCTTCAATATCATCTACATAAAATTCAAGTATATCTCTTGCACGCATTCCTAGCCTTGAGGTATAAAAAGGAAAATTTGGTTCTTCTTCTGCCGCAACACGAATGCCCAATCTAAAAGGAACGCGTACACTGCGCCGGTATGCATTCAATTCTTCTTTATTATCAAGAACCGGTATTACATTTTTAAAGCCGGTGTTTAAAAGCCTTGCAATACGCTGCGTGTAGCCTTTTTGCTTAAAGCCGTTGCAGATAATAAAAGTGTCTTTCGAAATTTTCTTTCGCTGATACAGCTTATTGATTATTTCAATATCATAAGCGTACGAAGTTTCAATATGAATATCATGTTTCAGCGCTTCTTCTATTATAAAAGAAAAATGAGAGCTTTTGGTGCAGTAGCAATAAAAATATTTGCCCTCATATTTATATTTTTTTATGGCTGCAGCAAACATCTTCTTTGCTTTATTTATCTGCATACCAATTTTAGGAAGATAAGAAAGCTTAAGCGGTGTGCCATACTTTTCAATCAGCGCTTTCAAATCAACATTGTTGTATTCCAGGTAACCATCTTCATTCACATCAAAACCTTCCTGCGGAAAGTGGAAGGTTTGTTTCACCAGGGCGGTGTAGGTATTATCCATTCTTTGGGGTTAGTTGTTTTAGTTTGAATAATATTTTTTGTGTACCCGGCTTTTGTTCGTTGTGCCTGCCCCACCAATGGCGTGGGGCATCGTTCGTTGCGCCTGCTCCTTCGTCTTAGGCGAGGCGGTGGTCGCATTACGTTCATCTGTATATCATTGGTCATCTTCAGTTTTCATTTTAAAATCCTGCGCACAAAAATAGTTGTTTGCAGAAATTTTGGGTATATAAAAAACCGGAAGATTTTACTTCCGGATAGCTCATTATCTTATTATCATATTATCGCATTATCGCATTAGCACATTAGCACATTATCTTGGAAAGCACATATAATCCCACACAGGCTCATACAGCGGATTTCCGTTTGCATCATTAGGCGTAGCGGCATCCGCAACAGGTGAGCTATGCGCATCATTCGATTGCAGGGAGGTGGTTAATTTATGATCGCCGTTTACCATTCTGTCATCTACACTGTTAGGCATACCGGGCAATCCCAACACTTCCCAGGTAGGTCTCACATCGGCCCATAGGCGTATTAAATCTCTTGTGTGATTGAAGCCATATAAATTTTCATCGGGTGTGAAACCAGGCTCCTGCATAAAGGTTGGATATTGTCCGTTGTTTAATTTAAAACTGCCGGGACCGCCAAAGAAGCCTGCCCTTAAAACACTTCTTGCCTTGCTCATATACATTGCATGGTCGCTGCCCTGTGAATGACCGGCAACAGAAAGTTTGTCCCAGCATATTTCATTACTGGAGTTTAAAAATCTTTTCCAGTTTTCAGCGGGATAATTTGCATCTAAGTATAAAATCATTTTGATTATCCTGTTTTCAAAACTATTCGCTCTTGATACATTTACCTTCGGTGAAACATCTATGCCCTCGAGATATTCATCCAGAATATTTTCAACAGTGTTGTCATTAGGATTTATTCCTTCATAAAATTCAATAGGAAAAAGATTGCTGTAAGCTACTCCAAAACTGTAATAACCCTGTTGGGCTGCGGCTTTAGCAATTTTAAGATAGCCGCCGGGTGTGGCTGTTGTACCGGGAATAAAAATAAATAAATTGTCTTTCCGCAAGGTTGCATTTGCAGGCAGGTATGCGTATTGAGTGGGATTGCCAATGGTTGACGTATGGATGTTGGGGTCAGTTGCTGATGGCAATGCCTTGTGCTCAAGTATTGCAATATTGGTTTCAGCCACCCGGAGGTTAAGCTCATTCTTTGCAATCTTATTTTCGGTAACAGAAAGATTTTCTTTTTTGCAGGCAGCAAATAGAAAAACAACGATGAAAGGAAAAAGGAGTTTTCGCATGGCAGTGATTTTTTTAATGAATCAAATGTAAACTAAAGTATTAATTTAAAAAGAAAAGGATGCAGGTTAGCGGCCTGCATCCTTTAATAAGACAGATGCCTTATTTATTGGCTGTAAGGGTTAAGGATTAAACTTAGTAAGGGAATTGAAAGCGGTATATGAAATTTCAGACAAGCAAATAAATGAGCAAGGCTGAAACACACAATTCAATAACCCAGATGCGTACAATATTTTTTCCTTCAAAATAATTCCATATAACAAAATCGGCAAATAACACATTTGCAAATAAGAAGGGAAACAAAATTATTTTTGCATAGATATTTTGAATATTTTCTGAAGCAGTAATAAACATATACGGAAATAAAAAAAGAAAAAATATAGCTAACAAGAAAAAGGGAGATATTCTCTTAAAGAGCCACGCATACTTTTTCGAGGCAGCAGTATTAGTGCTTGATTTTTCAGTACGGGTTTGAATTAAAAACGGAGCTGCAATAATATTTGTTTTCATGACATTTATTTTTAGTGCTTTGTATTAGAATTCCAAAATCATTTGCTTTGTACCCCTTTTTTCAAAATTTTTTTTTTAAAATCCATATTCTTATAAAGCCTTCGGAAATTGTTTTTTTTCAACCTAAAATTTTAGTTACTGTATATTGTTGGCAAAAAGGAATACGGGTCAATAGAAAGGTGGTTATCAATTAAAAAGGAATAACCTTCAAACAACTTTATTTCAAGAAAACATTTGCCATGCTTTATTTGCCATAAATAAATTTGCTTGCCGCTTGCTACTATGCCGGGAAAAAATTCATTCAGCATTCCATTCCAGCAGGCTTCTTCTATTTGTTCAGCCTTTGATAAATGCTCTGCGGGGTTATTTGAGTTCAGCATGCATAATTGTCTTTGAGAAAACACGGTTGTAGTCATTAGTAAAATTTCCTGACTTATAGTATTCTGTTTCATTCTGTTTCTTTTTGATAATATTAGAACCCGAAATAGATTGTTTTGTTACCATTTTTTGAAGATGATTTTACCTGTTTGTTTAATAAAAAATTTTATTTAACACAACAACAAACACCCCGAAAAAATGAGAGATACCTTTTTTAAGGTTTAATACCAATGATTCCACTTTGAATACTAACAATCATTAGCAGAAAGGAAATTTAGCCATTCTGAGGTTTAAAAAAATTGAGATATGAATATGCAGCGTCAAATTCATATATTAATAATTAATCGCCGAGGTAATTTTTTCAGGAATAAATTGTTTCTTTGTAATGTTTCATAAAAGTTTATGTTCCATATAAAACTTATGAATCGCTCAGTTTGCAGTGTGAAATTCTACCCTTCAAAAAAATTTCCATTATACTGTTTGCTGTATTTTATTTTTTACTTTTTTAAATAAAATCCAATGTTGAAAAACCATGTGCAGGTAATGGCGGTAGTTTCGGTTCTTTTTCTTCTTCTTTCATCCTGCCAAAAAAACGTTTCTAAGCAAAATGGCGAAGACCCAATACCGCCTGTTGACACGAATGTGTCAGGTGAAAACATTATTCCTATAATTACCGGCGTTCTCGTTACGAGCCTGGATTCACTCACCACCGATTCTAAAATTAGCGTACTGGAAAAATTAAATGTTCAATACACCCGCACTTCATTAGTTATGAGTAACTGGGATGGCTACTGGGATGAATTTGAAAGGTTTGATGCCGGCGGATATAAAGTGTTTGCCAATATTTGTTATGGCAAGGCAACTGCATTATTGCCTTCGCCATATACAAAAGATACGATAAGCTATAAGAAAACACTCAGTGACATTCTCGATACTTATTCGCCGGCAATGGTGATTATTGAAAATGAAGAGACCGATGTTACAAAACATAGCGGCTCTATGAAAGAATACATTAATGAATTAACGGCAGCAATCGGTGTAGTGCATCAACATGGATTGAAGGGAACAAATGGCGGGCTTTCTATACGGCCCCTCACCTATTTGGTTTACCGCTATTATTACAATAAAGGTGAGTATGATAAAGCTGATGATTTTGCACAGAGATGTATTCCGGAGAGGTTTATATATAATATATCGCATCCCGGCACCAACCCTGTTTTGGAAGATAAATTAACGAGTTGGGACAGCCTGATTACTGCTTATAAAACCATTCCGATTGATTATGTGAATGCACATATTTATGAACCCATTAAATATCGCGGCGAACGAAATGCAACTGCTTTATCTAAAAATATTACTGAGGCTACGCCAGGTGCTTTACAGGAAATATGTGATTACCTTACAGCAACAATAGGAAAAAAAATTATCAGCACCGAAATGGGCCAGTTAAATAAACAGCCGAATTTAGTTGTCTCTATGCTTGATACAAGCAGTGCAGCAGGATTAAAATATTTGATATGGTATAGTGGCGATGGCGGTCCCAATTCTGCGGTAGCACTCCACAATCCGGATGGTACTTTAAGAAACAACGGGGTGGCATTTAGAAATTATACTTATTAAAAGTGTGGAAGAATGCATGATAAAAGTTGAGAGATAGTTAGTATTTGCGGGGTAAAAAAAAGCGCACTCATTTTTTAGATGAGTGCACTTTGCCGATATGAATTATATATTTATTTTTTCAACTAACCCTGAAAAAATTGTTGCAGTACAATCGAAAATACAATCCCGAAAAGAAAAGAGTCTCAATAGCCATCGGTCAGACGGCTCTAAGCCGGCTGACCGTTACATTTTGTTACCGAAAAAAAGCGCACCCATTTTTTAGATGAATGCGCTTTGCAAATACCGGCTAATGATGTATAATTATTCTTTTACCAACTTTAGTGTTTGATTATGTTCTTTATCTTTCACAATAATTATATACGTGCCATTAGCAAGGTTGCTTACAGGTATGCTTATGTTTACATCATTTATTTTGTCATTGTGCCATAGAATTTTACCCGATAGATCAGTTAGTATTATTTTCAAATCGTTAGTTACATAACTCATCTTTACAGTGGCGATGCTTGTTGCAGGGTTTGGAAAAACTTTTGCTTCAAAAGCATTGATGCCTTTTACATTTTCATTTGCCATTTTTGCTGCAGCAAATTTTGCTAACGTAGTAAACTCTGGCCCCGTAACATAATTGCTTGTTACAGTATCAGGTATTGTTTTACAAGCCGAAAGCATTTTCCATTGATACGTTGTAGCCGGTGTAAGGTTATATAAATTTCTGTACGTAGAAGATTCGGCGTGTATTTGTACCACTGTCCACACAACAGTTCCTTTCATACGGTATTGCAACTGGTATCCAATTGAACAAGCTGAAGTATCCCAGTTTAAAGTGGCCCTGGTTTGTGTAATGTCAGTTACTCTTAAGTTTGTGGGGGCATTACATTTTTGGTAAGTAACCACAGCAGGTGCGCTTGTATTAGCACAGCCATTTAAATCAGTAATGGTAACTCTATAGCTTCCTGCTTTACTTACAATAATAACTTTGGTAGTGCTGTCTCCCGGTGTCCACAAAAAAGTAACTCCGGATGAAGAAGTAAGCCTTACCGTTTTATTTGGGCATACATTGTTTGGAGATATATTGGTGGTAATAGTTGGTTTAGCAGGTAAGGGGTTTACAGTGATTATTACTATATTAGATACAGCTGTGCAACCTATATTAATTGAAGTTACATAATAATTTCCGGTTTTATTAACCGAAGTATTTCGTGTGGTATCTCCGTTACTCCATTTATAATTAGTAAAACCGTTTGCGGCAGTAAGTGTAACCGTATTTCCCTGGCAAACTGAAACAGGACCTGCGGGTGTAACATTAATATCTTGCGGACACGAATTTATCCCGGCGCTGTAATCTCTAAAAGCTATTCCATTTGAAAGCAATATACCCGCTGCGGATGTTAAAGGATAAGCGCCGAAATTATCAATACCATTCGCATCGAAGAAAATACAATATTTTACATTTGCGCTATCCCATTGGTTCATTAACATTGTTACAAAAGATGAATCGTTCGTTTTAACGCCTGTTTCATTTGTGATTATTTCTTTACCTGTTTGCTGTTGTAAATAATTAATCATAACATTCAAAACCCCCGTCATCCTGGTTTTATCCGCATTAGGTTCGTACCAATGAAGATTCACATAAGAAAGGTCTAATTGTCTGTAGGCTGTAATTAAACTATCCGCCCTTGCTATTCTTTCAGAGTCATGGGAAACGCCACCCATTTGATTGTTGAGCCAGGTACAGGAATCTTGTTTATTATTGGTATTATAATAATTCCAAAGGCTTGCTATTACTATCGGGGTAAGCCCGCCATTTGTAACAGGCACACCTTTTTCCTTACATACTTTTACAGCTACTGTCAATTCGTTAATGTAATCTGCCAGGCTTCCCATGTGATATTGACTATTATTTTCTTTGGTAGAGTCATACTGATTAGCTTCTTCATTTTCTATCACAGCAACTTCCGGGTGATACACTGTAAGCACAGAGCGTAATTGAGCTTCATAAGTAACAAGGTCTTTGGGAAATGCAGATGGAGTTGTATCATTGTTTATATTCAGCAAAATTTTTTTTCCGGCATCAATCCATTTATCAATATAAGTATTATTTGTTCCATTCCAATCTTTCAAAATTTGAGCTTCGCGTACGTACGTGCATCCCAAATTGGCTGCGGCAGTTTGACGTATGATAATATCACGACCATTAGATAAAACCCCGAAATTGGTGCTTAACAGGTCTGATGATTGCGGAGAATTGAGACTATTCTTTTTTGAGAATAACTCCGTTCTCCCTTCGTTGGCAGTTTGTGCATAAGATAAACAAGCGCCAATACTTAATAGCAGTGTTACAAGCAATTTAATTGCGGACAATCGGTTTTTCATAGCATTAGAATTTTTAACGTTAAATAAATATGGTTAGCTTAAACCAGGTTTAAACTTTTAGAGGGAGGAAATAACCGAGGGGAAGAATTTGAAAAATTATCTTGGTTTAAAAAATTTTTCAATAAGGAAATAAAACGAGAGTGCATTTATTTTTTTAGCACACAGCAACAACCATAACAGAGCTGCAAATTTTCCTTTTCAGGAAATTTGTTTTGCAATGTGGCATCGCATCATTGAAGGGAGAACTTTTTATGCGGTAACAGACTTCACCAAATGGCTGTAAGAAATTTCTAACAGAGGAATTAAAAGTAAAGTTCATCATAACATATTGGATTTGGATAATTAATAAATACAATAACGAATGTAATTACCTTTTTTAAATAAAAAACATGGTTGTGTTTTTTCCTGCCTTATAAACAATAATTTTTTTCGATGCGATAGTTAACTATAAATATTAATTTCTATTTTTTTATTCTGAATTTCATTCATTTACGCTTAAAGTAAAGTGATATTATATTGTTTTTTTGTCTTTGAAAAAATTCAGTTTTTTTACTATCCTATTTGGCCAAACAGGCGAAATTCAAAGATATTTTGCATCGCCGGTAAGCAATACTTTAAAATTATTTTACTTCTATGAAAAATGTCTTATCGTATTTCTTATTCGTTGATTTTTTAGTTAAACCTGTCAGGTTTCCCAATAAATTTGCCTCATGCAAAACATACAATTAATCGAATGCCCGCGAGATGCTATGCAGGGATGGAAACATTTTATTCCCACCGAAAAAAAAGTTGACTATATAAATGCTCTTTTGCGTGTTGGCTTTCATACCCTTGATTTCGGCAGCTTTGTATCACCAAAAGCAATTCCGCAAATGGCAGATACAAAAGAAGTGTTGAAAGGTTTACAAGTTCACAAGTTTACAGGCTCAAAGCTATTAGCTATTGTCGCAAATGTGAGAGGCGCAGAAGAAGCTGTGCAACACGATATAATTAATTATCTCGGTTTTCCTTTTTCCATTTCAGCAACCTTTCAATTAAGAAATACAAACAGCACCATTGAAGAAAGTATAATCAGGGTTGATGAGATTCAGCAACTATGTATAAAGCACAACAAAAACTTGGTGATTTACCTTAGCATGGGTTTTGGTAATCCGTATAATGATGAATATAATGAAGATATATTAATTCATTGGGCAAATGAAATGGTAACGAAAAATATTTCTGTTATCTCTCTTGCTGATACAGTTGGGCTTGCAACACCACAGCAAATAAGTTTTGTATTAAAGACATTAATTCCAAAATATCCGCAGGTGCAGTTTGGTGTGCATCTTCATTCTACTGCATATATTATGGAAGAAAAGCTGAAAGCCGCTCTTGATGCGGGTTGCACAAGATTCGAGGGCGCATTAAAAGGGATTGGCGGCTGCCCTATGGCACAGGATGATTTGGTGGGAAATATGCCCACTGAATTCATGATTAATTATTTTGAAAGCAAGGCTTTACTTAATAATATTGATAAAGCTGCATTAGCTGAAAGTTTGCGACTTGCATCAGAAATTTTTGTGTAATGGAAATTTTTTTTACCAGGCATGAAAATAAAAAGCATACCATTTCATGTATAAGAAATGATGGCACCCAAACATGGATGCAGTGTGATGATTTTTTTATTTCCCACGACCTGATGCATTATGCCGTAGAAACAAGCCTTGCATATAAAAGCGCATTTTATGGCATGCTCGCAGGCGGAGTATCC
This sequence comes from Chitinophagales bacterium, assembly GCA_038206235.1. Lineage (GTDB taxonomy): Bacteria > Bacteroidota > Bacteroidia > Chitinophagales > Chitinophagaceae > JBBRBB01. The sequence continues at coordinate 45,415 of JBBRBB010000008.1, read as the reverse complement.
ATCACAGATTTTGAATTGCCAAAAGCCCAACGGAAATTTCAGTTAACGCCGGAAGCAATCATTACCGAACATCTTGTTAACTTGCTAACCATAGAAATGGCGCAGGGAAAGTTGGATGATTTTTATAAGGTGTTAGCTGAAAGTTTCATCAACAACGATAATACAATTATACCTCCTCCCCTATCGAATCATCAATTAGAAACAATCAGAGATTTATATAGCAAGTTAATACAGCAATGGTATGATTTGCCTGCCGGAGAAAAAATGATTTTACATTTTGAACAAGAAAAATAAACATGCAGTTTCAATTGCCCATACATATAAAATCTTTATCACTACCGATAACATACAGCGATAAAATTTTGCTTATTGGCAGTTGCTTTACAGAACATATTGGTGATTGTCTCGCCAATACAAAATTCAATACACTTCAAAATCCAAATGGAATTTTGTTTAATCCGCTTAGTGCTTGCAGCAGTCTTATTTCATACATTCAAAACAAGCAATACAACGAAGAAGAACTTTTTTATCTGAATGAATGCTGGCATAGCTGGCAGCATCACAGCCGTTTTTCAAATCCTGATAAAGAAGCATGTTTGCAGAATATTAATCTATCACAACAAACAGCTCATCATTTTTTAGCCGAAGCCGATTGGCTGATGATAACATTGGGTTCGGCTTTTGTTTACAAACTTGCAGAAACAAATGAGCCCGTGGCGAACTGTCATCGGGCAGTGGCACAAACATTTGATAAACATTTATGCAGCAACAATGAAATTATCGCTGCATTCGATAATACCATTCACCGGCTTTTTAATTTCAACCAAAAAATAAAAATCATTTTCACCATTAGCCCTGTGCGCCATATACGCGACGGCGTAGTTGATAATAACCGAAGCAAAGCAAGATTAATTGAAGCTGTTCATCATCTTATAAATAAATTTGAAAAGCTGTATTATTTTCCTGCTTATGAATTAGTGATTGATGTGTTGCGTGATTATCGTTTCTTTGATATTGACCTTGTTCATCCCAACTATGCAGCTACAGAGTTTGTGCTTGAAAAATTTACCGAAAGCTGCATGAATGAAGAAAACCGCCAGTTGATGGAAGAAATAAAAAAAATAATGATTGCAAAAAATCATAAAGCTTTCAATCCCCAATCCCAACAGCACAAACAATTTCTGCAACGATTTTATGCTAAAACATTAGAGCTGCAGGAAAGATATTCGGGTTTAAATTTCGATGAGGAATTAAAGTATTTTGCCGGATAATAATAAGTGTTAGATTTTTTAAGTTCTTCTCCTTACTTTTGCCGCCCATTTCCCACAAGGCTCTAACAAGTGTTCTGCACCATTGCGGAAACGCCAGCAGGGAGTAATCTTAAAAAAGATTATTAGAATGCCAAAGGTAAAAACAAACTCCAGCGCCAAGAAGCGCTTTAGGGTAACGGCTTCAGGAAAGATCACCCATCAGAAAGCATATAAGCGGCACATCCTCACAAAGAAATCAAAAAAACGCAAAAGAAATCTTCGCCATAAAGGTCTTGTTGCTGCGCCTAACAAAGATTTTGTAATGCGCTTGCTGCGTTTAAAATAAAAATCCCTGCTGCTAAAGGGATAATAAAAATTCTAATCACCATTTGCATTGGAAAACAAAAATCTTAAATCTGCAATCTTCAATCTAAAATAATTAACCATGCCACGTTCAGTAAATACAGTTGCATCAAGGGCAAGAAGAAAAAGAATTCTAAAGCAGGCCAAAGGCTTTTACGGCAAGCGTAAAAACGTTTATACCGTTGCCAAAAATATTGTAGAAAAGGGAATGACCTATAGTTATGTAGGCCGCAAAAATAAAAAGCGTGAATATCGCCGGTTATGGATTGCCCGTATTAATGCTGCTGTAAGAGCAGAAGGTTTAACATACAGCGAATTTATTCATGCATTGAATACAAAGGGAATTGAATTAAACAGAAAGATTCTTGCAGACATGGCCATGAATGAACCTGCGAGCTTTAAGGCTTTGATAGATGCGGTGAAATAGCAGTCAGCGGTTGGCAGTAAACAGTCAGCAGTAAACAGTTAGCAGTCAGCCGTAACAGTTCAGAAATGAAAAATGTTTCTTAGCCGGATACAATATGTGTCCGGTTTTTTTATTATTTGTTACAGCATTTTTATTAAATTTACCTCATTAATTATCCCCATCAATGCAGCACCCTGACCAAAAATATTTTAACGGCTTATTGAATAATGACCTTACAGTTCAGGAAGAGCTATACAAAAAATTTTCAGGCAAAATAAAATGGATGGTATTGAAAAACAAAGGTACTGAAACAGTTGCGGCAGATATTTTTCAGGAAGTGCTGTTGTCAATTTATCACAGAGCAAAAATAAAAAATTTTACGCTTACCTGCCCCTTCGATGCATTTCTATATGTGGTTTGCAGGAACAAATGGCTGAAGGAGCTAAGAAAAAGAAAAACATGGGTAACAATTACAGACACAATGGAATATAATAGCGTGAGCGAAATCAGAAAAAAAATATTCGGAGAAGAACATCCAGAGTATGCAGAAAGTTTGCATTATATGAGTGGAATATGTGGGACGAAAGGTGAATATAAAAAAGCATTACAGATGATTAAGCAGGCATTAGCAATCCAAAAAAAATATTATGGAGAAGAAAATACTGAGTATGCCAATAGTTTATTTGACTTAGCTATATTATATCTACAGAATCATGACTATGACAGTTCAATGCAGATATTTGAAAAAGAAATTAAGATATGGAAAAAAATATTGGGCGAGCAAAATTCGCGTTATGCACTGCATTTATATTTCATCTCAGACATGATTATTTATCTGTGGCAGTATAAAAAAGCATTCACCTGGTGCACACCAGCATTAGCTCTTACAAAACAGACATTGGGCGAACAGAATCTTCAATACGCATATTGTTTAGAGGGGGTGGGCAGTTATTATTATAATATTGGCGAGTATGAAAAGGCATTGCCTTATTACAAACAGTCATTGACAATAAAGGAAAATTTGTACGGGAAAGACTATTCTGATAATTGCTTTAACCTTACATCAACTTGCTACCACCTATATACGCCTGGGCAAGTATGACCAGGCGATACCTTATCTTCAAAAAGATTTAGACATTCAACAAAAAACATCTGAAATACCGCAAATTATGCGTAAGAATTAAATTGGGAGGCGCTATTATATCAAACCCTGGGTGAGTATAATAAGGCCTCATCCCTTTATCAGGATGCATTAAAAATATTGACTGAGGGTCCTCGTTATGGAACACTCTTAAACAATATGTCCACTTTATATGAAAGCATGGGCGAAAATGAAAATGCGCTTTCCTGTCTGCAACAAGCGATAGCGGCAACAAAAAAAATATCAGGAGAACAGTCCCCGGACTATGCAAATGGATTGTATAATCTTGCATCCTTGTATGAGAAAATGGGAAAACATGATTCAGCATTAACCTTATGTAATCAGGCATTGGCCACAAGAAAAAATATTTTCGGAGAAATGCATCCGCAGTATGCCGCCTCTCTGAGTTTACTTGGAAATATTTATAAACAAACGGGTGAACTTGATTCAGCAAAAATTTTATTTGATGAATCAATTTTAATCAGCGTTTACAAAACTTCGACAGCCTCCAGGAAGCAACCAATCAATTAGAACAAAACCTATCCCGCATTTCTTTCGCTTTCCGCCAGCAGCAACAACAACAAACGCTTGCATCAAAAAATATAGCAGAGAAGTTAATGCAAGGCGAGGCTGCCATAGAATTTATCAAATTCAATCTCTACAATAAAAAATTTACTGACAGCATAATGTACGCAGCGCTGATATTATTACCCGGCGATAGCATCCCAAAATTTATTCCCCTGTTTGAAGAAAAGCAATTGGCAGGCTTATTAAGGGAAAAAATAAAAGCGCCATTAATAGATTTTATTCAGGGGCCGCTAACAATAAAAAACAATTACCCAAAAGAGGCGATTCTTTATACCAATTATTATGGAAACCATTAGAAAAATATCTTACAGGTGTTAATACAATTTATTATGCACCTGCAGGTTTGCTTCATCGCATCGCTTTTGAAGCATTGCCTTATGATGCTTCAAATCATACATTAATAAATAAATATCATTTGAATCAAATGCTCAGCACACGCTCTGTTGTATTGCCTTCAGCGATAATGCAAAAACCTTCTGCCATAAATATTTGGGGCAATATTCAATATGATTTTAAAACAAATAATGCGAACGCAAAGACTCATGCACTTGCACCGAGAGGGATGGATGCAGATATGTATATGAATATCTCTGCATCTTCTTTTAATGTTTACAGGTCTGATACAACACTATCGCAATCCATTGTATGGCCGCCATTGCCCGGAACAAAATTGGAAATGGATAGCATCAAAAAAATATTTACAAGAGCAGGAATAAGCGTTACTACTGTGAGCGATACGGTTGCTACAGAAGAAACATTTAAAGCGCTGGATGGAAGAAGCCCAGAGGTGTTTCATATTGCAACGCATGGATTTTTCTGGTCGACAAAAGAAAAATCATTCAATAATAATTTCACCCTGCAGCAAGACCCAATGTTTCGCAGTGGTTTGGTTTTAGCAGGTTGCAATAATACAGAGGCTGATAAAGAACATATTCCCGGAAACCATGAAGATGGAATTCTCACCGCTTATGAAATAGCGCAAATGGATTTAAGCAATACAAATCTTGCAGTGCTTAGTGCCTGCGAAACTGCACTTGGAGATTTGCAGGGCAATGAAGGAGTAATTGGTTTGCAGCGTGCATTTAAAATGGCCGGCGTAAAACAAATGATAATCAGCTTATGGCGTGTGCCTGATAAGCAAACGGTAGAATTGATGACTTTGTTTTATCGTAATTGGTTAAGCGGAGAGTCAGCAAGAGATGCATTACGCTCAACACAATTAAAGATGAAAGAAAAATATCCTCCTTACGATTGGGCGGCATTCGTGTTGGTAGAATAGAAAGTTTGCAAATGAAAAGTTCCGCTGAAATAATAACGATGCTCTCAGTTCTTTAATACAATTTTAATTTGGACTAAATTTATTAAGTATTGGTATTACTTTTAAAAACGCTTATTTTGTTTTTAATAGAGCTGGCAGTAAATATCAAATCATTTATTTATCGAAGTCGTCTGCAAAAATTTTAAAGCATTTCGTCTTGTTGCCCAAATGGGTTCATAAAAAAACTGAATTTTTTAGAGGAGAAATACAAGTTAAAGTGGTGCCGAAAATAAAAGCTAACTACCTGAAAATCTGCACCAAATAGCCGTCGTCTGCACTCTTGTTGTTGTTTCCATTCCCGGAGATGTGCAGTGCAAAATCAGAAAAATAAGAAAGCCTGTTCGTTTTTTTCAAAAAGGATTTACATTCGGGCAGAATTTATTTTCTTAATATCCAAATCCAATATGTTATGAACAAAACCAATAACGCAGGCTACGCTATTAGCCACATTGACACTAATGAAATCTCTCCGCACACTAATGAAGTCACCCTTCTGAATTTTCTTTCTGCAAGCACAACACAAGTACAGCAAAACAAACAATTTAAAAAGCTGCTTGATAACATATTGTCTGCAGATGAAAATTACAATTACACACAGAAGTCCGTAATACTTCACCTGAAGTTTCTCCGTTTGCTTTATTGCCTTTCTGCCATTATTAAATCAGGCACATCAAAAATGAGTTGCATTGGTAATGCTTCATCTGCCATGCATTAACTGCAAGCACACTCATCATAAAAAATGAGTGTGCTTTTTTTGTTTTCATAACAAAATAAAAAGTTCAAAAAAAAATTAAAAAATCTATGTAACAATTATCATGGCGAGGGAATGTATTATCAAAATTAATTGCTCTTCAATTTATTTCTTAACCAAAAAAATTTCAATCATGAAAAGAACCTTGTACTTAACCGGTGTGCTCACTGCAACAATGCTGTTGAGCCTTATTGTAAATGTGTCCAATGCGCAAAACTCCAAGAAAGGAAATGGCAGTCTGCCTTTTAGCATTGCGGTTTCTAACAAATCCGCTGTATCGGCAGCAGCGCCGGACACCACCTATTTCGGCGTGTTATCTGTGAGACCAGATATCAATAACAGGCACACCGCAGCAAATAACCTGTTGGTTGATTATGTTCGGGAAACGCAAATTTTAGCCAGGTGGAATGGCACCCAAAACACCTATATTGATTTTTGGAAAACACACTTAAAAAAAATTGTGCTGAATATAAACAATGATACTACTCCGTCCGCATTTCCTAAAGGAGCAAGGCTTGTTACCTTCGAAAATAATTTAGGCTCTGTGCTTAATGTTTATGGCAGCAGCGTGGAGCTTGTTGTTATAGAAAATGAAGAATTGGATAGATATGACACTGCAGATTCTCAAACTAAGCTTTATCATTTTGGCAGTATGCAGGATTATATTAATGAATTAACCGTTGCAGTGGATTCATGCAAAAAAAAGGGTGTGCCTGTTACCAACGGAGGATTAACCACTCCACTTGTTGCAAGCCTTAAACACTATTACGACACAAACGGCAAACCAGATAGCTCATTGTGGCTTTCTCAGCAAATGGGCGGCGTTTCTCCTGATTCAACACTATGGCTACGTACAGATTCTTTATTAAACGCTTATAAAACATTACAATTATCTTATGTAAATCTTCATTGGTATGAGCCGCTGAAAAGTATGAATAGAATGACAGGTGTGCTGCAGGTTCTTTGTAATTACATAACCCAGCAAACGGGTAAACAAGTAATTACAAATGAAACGGGCGTTAAAGACACTACTCCTTCTTTTGTAACCATGTTGCTACAGCAGTGGGATAGCGCCAATGTTAAGTATTGCCTCTTTTTTGATGGCTCTGGTGGTTTTGGTGCACAGTCTCTTACATCCGCAACAGGTGTATTACTTCCAACCGGAGTAGCCTTCCGGGATTATATTCATGGACCTTCCTGCGGGCAAACAATTATTATAACGCCTGTAGGTCCTCTTGATATTTGCCAGGGCAGCAGTGCTACACTTACTGCTTCATCCGGTTTCAGTAATTATCTGTGGAGCAATGGAGCTACTACGCGAATTATTTCTGTGAATGCTCAGGGCAATTATTCCGTAACATCAAACCTGGGAAATTGCCAAGCTTATTCTACTACAGCTGTGATAGTGAATTTGAACGCATTACCGCCTAAACCAATCATAACAACAAATATTTCACCCATCAATGTATGCCCCAGTAAGGGTGTAAAGCTTACCTCTTCACCCGGGATTACTTATTTATGGAATGTGGGAGACAGCACTACAAAAAGTATTATGGTTTACAAAGCAGGCAGCTATACCGTTACCATTACTGATGCAAATGGCTGCGCAAATACAAGCGACCCTACAGTGGTTACAATACAAAAGTGTAATGCCCCCACAAACTTACGGGTAAGCGGTATTACATCAGCACGAGCCACATTAAGCTGGGACACCGTAACCTGTGCAATTGGATACCAGTACCAATACCGTATAAAAGGAATTACTGCATGGACATCGGTATCGGTAACCGGGGGAAGCAGTGCATCCAGAACTATATATTCCCTTTCACCTGCTACTATTTATCAGTGGAGAATGCTTACAGCATGTAAAATAACGCCCGATACTATTACCAGTAATTATGCTAACGGGCCGGAGTTTCTCACCTTATCAGTTTTGGGTGCTGCAAAAACTTTAAATGCGGATGAACATAATGCACATGCTTTTGATGCAACAGTTTTTCCTAATCCTGCAACAAATATTGCTTCGGTAAGTGTGAGTAATATAAGTGATGAATTGAGAATTGCATTAACAGACCTAAGCGGAAAAGTTTTATGGCACAGTGAAAAAATAAATGACAGAAACACCAACATACCTGTTGCCAATTTAGCCCGAGGCACTTACATAGTAATGGTAAAAGATAAAGAGCATAGTAAAATACTGAAGCTGGTGAAAGAATAGAAGAATGTAGGTGTTCTATACGTTCAGGTATTGCTGCAGGTGGGAGAATATGCTACCCCCACTCGCAGCAATACTTTTTGCTGGCAGTGCTATTTCTGATAGTCAATATCATCTTTCAAAAAAAATATATTTACAAAAGATTGTTGCGGTCATGCTATTGCTGTGACAGCATCCACTGTAAACTTATGATCTAAAAAATATGGGACATATAAAAGAGCCAAAAGGTGTTGACTTCATTATTAAAAGCGAACCATTGACAAATGAAGAAAGGGCAGCTATAAGTGAATTTATTCGCCAATATAAAGCAAGACATTCCGGCAAAAAAAAATAAGAAAGACGAGACTTTCATCTCCTAAGAAAAAAACATTGGCTTAACAAAAAAGCACGAACAGCCAACAATTATAAAACCCATTTCCTTTGATATACCACACCAGCAGTCAGCGCATATAACACCTGTGAATACATTGCTATCCTCTGAATTGCGAATTTTATTAATTGTAGTATTAGTTTTTATTTCAAATACTGTGAGGATGAACAAACTAAAAATATTATTGCTGCTTGTTTGTATATGTGCACAAAGCATAAATGCAAATGCTCAAAATCTGAATGCCTCATCTTCACTTCACGATAGCCTGTGGTATTTACTAATCTATCTCCATGATACTACCACAGACCAAAGATTAAAATAATCCATAGAAGAAGCACTGGCTATCGTAATTGGCTAAGCGGTCAATCAACAAGAGATGCCTTACCTTCAGCACAATTAAAAATGAAAGAAAAATATCCGCCTTACTATTGGGTGGCATTTGTGTTGGTGGAGTAAAGTTTAAAACGAAAAAATAATTGGAGTAAAAATGTATTTTATACTTCAATCTCAATTCCGGTTTTCAATATTTCTTCTACAAAAGGATCTTTATCCGCAAAGAAATCTTGCGTATTATAAGTTTGAGGCTGCACTGCAGAGTGTTTACGCTATGCCTTTAAAAACAATTTTACATCTTCAGACGGAACGCCTGTAAATTCATCAGCTACTAATGCAACATCCATATCACTATATCGGTTTTGTTTGTTTGCAGCATAACTGCCAAACAAAACTGCTCTTTTCAGCATAATGCCACAGGTATTTACTTGGGTAATAAAATCTTTTACTTTATTAATAGTTGCTTCTGGAGCCATTTTTTAAATTGTTTTACCTCTTTTAATAAAAAAAGCCTTCCAATAAGGCTTGCGGAGGGAGAGGGATTCGAACCCCCGGACCTTTTGGGTCAACGGTTTTCAAGACCGCCTCATTAAACCGCTCTGACATCCCTCCGCTGCAAAAATAACGTTTGAAATTATTATGAATTCACACTTCAATAATTTTATTTTCATATAACCATTTTCTCCCTTCAAAACTTTTAAAAAAAAGTTCTCTGTTATATGCCGCTGATTTTGTTTCAAAAGTTTCAAAATAATGAAGTGCAAAAGGCTTACGGCCTTTGGTGCTGCGAACCTTTCCCTGGTTATGCCTTTTCAATCTTATATCTAAATTCTCACAATGGCCATAGTAGTAACCACTATCTTTGATACTCTTTAAAATATAAGTAAAATGCATAAACAAAAATGCTTCCGGAACTGAAAGCTTATGGCGAAGAATTCGAACCCCCGGACCTTTTGGGTCAACGGTTTTTCCGCAGGACTCTGTGAGCAAGACCGCCTCATTAAACCGCTCTGACATCCCTCCACTGCAAAAATAACGTTTGAAAAATCTTTCCAAAAAAAACTTTATCTTTTTGTCCTTTTCATGTAAAGCCATTCGTTACTAATCTGAATTATTTTTATAAACTTTATTTATTCATTTTAAAAAATTAAAATCATGTCAGAATTCTTATTTTTATTCAGAGGCGGTGATGCACCAATGCAAAATCTTTCACCTGAGCAATCACAAGCCCACATGCAGAAATGGTTTCAATGGATGGGCAACCTGAGAGATAAAGGAACTTTTGTGGGTGCACAACCTTTAAACAAAGAAGGCAAGCTGGTAAAAGGAAGCAAAAAAGTTGTTACCGATGGACCTTATACAGAAGGAAAAGAAATTGTTGGCGGTTATCTTATTTGCAAAGCAGATTCTTTCGATGAGGCTGTTACCATTTCCAAAGATTGTCCTATTCTTGAATTTGATAACGGCTTTGTAGAAGTAAGAGAAATACGAGAACTACCGGCCATGTAAACGGTTAGACGGCTGTTAGCTGCAAGTTTTGGGGACAGTGCTAACTTGAAACTTTCTGCAAGAAATGAACTTTGACAAATTTAACTGACAGACAATAAATTTAACTTTGACACTTAAAAAACATTAATTAATAAAAAAAGTAAAACCATGCAAAATAAAAATTTCACCACTACCTTTTTGGTAGACCAATCTCCGAAAGAAGTGTTCAAGGCCATCAATAATGTTCGTGGATGGTGGTCAGAAGGACTTGAAGGCAATTCAGACAAACTCAATGATGAGTTTGCATATCAGCACAAACCCTATCATTATTCCAAACAAAAAATAATAGAAGTTATTCCAGACAAAAAAGTCGTTTGGCTTGTCACAGATAGTAAACTTACTTTTATTAAAAACAAAAGCGAATGGACGGGAACAAAAATTAGTTTTGAAATCTCTAAACAGGATAACAAAACGCAAATCCGCTTCACCCACTTAGGTTTAGTTCCCGAAATTGAATGTTTCAATGACTGTTCAAATGGATGGAACCATTATTTGCAGCAGAGCTTATTGAGCTTGATAACCACAAGTAAAGGACGACCCGACCAAAAAGAAAAGTGAGACAAAGACCAAAAGTAAAACCGTAATGCAAACTTGCACCAACATCGCTTCTAATGTAAATCGCTTCTACCAAGTGTGTGCTGACACGGACGACACATCTTCGTGGGAAAAGCAAACCAGCACCTAACAAAAAGATAAATGCTCCCGCCTAAGGCGGGATTAAAAGATGGGTTTTAATCGGTAATCAAATCCCGCACTTGCGGGATGCTTTCTATGAATCCCGATGCATCGGGAAAGTGCGTGCAAGTAATCCCTTCTTTTAAAACTTCATTTATCCCTTATGCGAAAGCCATCAGACCAATAATAGCAATGTGTGGTAAATTTAATCTCACAGTTTTTTTATTATTCACTTTCTTCATTCAAAAATATAAACTTGATTGAAGAGCAAAAACAATTATTATGGATGCTTCAACTAACAGTCTCAACTGGTTCGAAATTCCGGCAACAGACATTCAGCGTGCAAAAAAATTTTATGAAACCATTTTTGGCTTCTCTATGGAAGAGCAGGAAATGATGAACATGAAAATGGCATTCTTTCCTTTTCAAGCGGGAAGCGGTAAAGCCAACGGCGCTCTCTGCAAAAGCGATTTTCACAAACCTTCTATGGAGGGCGTTGTTGTTTATCTCAACAGCAATCCCGATTTGCAAACAGTTGCAGACAAAATAGAAAAAGCCGGCGGTAAAATTATTATGCCCAAAACGCAGATAACGCCAGAGATAGGTTTTATGGCTTTTTTTACTGACACGGAAGGAAACCGCATGGCATTGCATTCGCAGAAGTAGCACTGGTGTCTGTACACTCGCAAGTGTCTGCAAACCCATTAAAAACTCAGAGGTCTGCAACAACCTCACGGGTCTGTGAAAACCTCACAAGTCTTTAAGACCTGTGAGGTTTGAAAGCGTCTCCAAAGACCTGTGAGGTTTAGTCTTTCAGGTTTAAAACCCCTTTCATTTGAACGAACAACAATCAGCAATTTCTTTCTTGCTCAATCATCTTTTCCGTTACGAAGCGGGAAAGATGATTGCCATTTTAACCCGTCTGTTTGGCATTCATAATTTAGAATTGGCCGAAGATGTGGTGCAGGATGCTTTTGCAAAAGCGGTAGAAGTGTGGAAGTATAAAGGCTTGCCGCAAAACCCTTCAGGCTGGTTAATGCAAACAGCAAAAAATAGAGCGATTGATATTATACGCAGAGAGCGCTATAAAAAAGAATTCGCTGCCGACCTTAAATATCAGTTGCAATCTGAATACACTGCTTCTGAAACAATAAAACAAATTTTTTTGGAGACTGAGATTGAAGATAATCAGTTGCGCATGATATTTACCTGTTGCCATCCGCAGTTGAGTGATGAAGATCAAATTGCGCTCACATTAAAAACTATCTCCGGTTTCAGTGCGCAGGAAATTTCAAAAGCATTGGTATCAAATGTTTTAGCCATCAGCAAAAGATTGTTCCGTGCAAAGCAGCACATCAAAGAAAATAATATTCAGTTTGAAATTCCTTCCGGAAATGAATTACAGAAACGATTAGAAAATGTGCAGCGTGTTTTGTATCTCATCTTTAATGAAGGATATAATTCTGCGGACAATGAAAAATTGATAAGAAAAGATTTGTGCGAAGAAGCCATGCGGTTGTGCACACTTCTTACACAGCACAGGCAGACAAATAACCGGGAGTCTTTTGCGCTCCTTGCGCTGATGTGCTTTCAGGCATCGCGGCTTGATGCGAGACTTGATGAAAATGATGAGATTATTTTAATGAATGAGCAAGACCGCAGTAAATGGAATTGGATGTTGGTTGAAAGAGGATTTTATTTTTTAGATGAGTCTGCAGCAGGAGAAGAGATGAGTATATATCATTTAGAGGCTGCGATTGCTTCTTTGTACTGCTCGGCAAAAAGCTATGAGCAAATTAATTGGAAAAAAATTTTGACACTTTATGATTTGCTATTGGAAAAAAATTTTTCTCCGGTAACGGCTTTAAACAGGGCAATCGTGATGAGTAAAGTGCAATCACCGCAAGAAGCTATTAATGACATAATGCAAATTCCGGGTATAGAATTATTATTAAAAACACAATATCTTTTTAATGCTGCCATGGGTGAACTGGTTGCTGCAAGCGGCAATAAAGAAGATGCATTAAATTATATGATGAATGCCCTCACATTCACTAATTCCGCAAGTGAAAAAAAATTGCTGATAAAAAAAATGGCTGCCCTGATTGATTAAATCTATTCACTGAAGCTTTGTTATCAATTGCCGGGTTTGCATTGTGCCCATAATTCTCCATTCTCCTTTTCCACTCGCCATTTTTTTGAATCTTATCTTTGCCCCTTGCATGAAACATCTTTCTGCACTTAATAAATATTTCTGGAAATACCGTGTTCGTTTATTTGCCGGAATTCTTTTTGTTATTGCCTCAAACTATTTTGCAGTGCTGGCCCCTGAAATAACCGGTTATGTTGTAGGGCAGGTGCAGCAACATTTGCCCGGTGCAAAACATTCAGCATTTAAAGAAGCGTATGGAAAGCTTACGCAATTATTTTTAAGCTGGATAAGTAACCTTGAATTCAGCAAGCTTGTTTTAATATGCAGTGCAACTATTCTTTTGCTTGCATTACTAAGAGGCTTGCTTATGTTTTTTATGCGCCAAACAATAATTGTTATGAGCCGCCATATTGAATATGATTTAAAGAATGATATTTACAACCATTACCAAAAGCTTGATTCCACATTTTTCAAAATACACAGCACCGGCGATTTAATGAACCGCATTACGGAAGATGTAAGCCGCGTACGCATGTATGCAGGGCCTGCAATTATGTATCTTACCAATCTTGTAGCGCTAATTTCTTTTTGCCTTGTAAACATGCTTAGGAAAGATGTGCATTTAACGCTTATTGTTTTTGCGCCCCTTCCCCTTCTGGCTCTTCTTATCTATTTTATAAATACCCTCATTCATAAAAAAAGTGAAAAAGTGCAGAGCTTACTTTCTCTTTTAACAACAAATGCACAGGAGTCGTACTCAGGCATCAGGGTAATAAAATCATTTGTGCAGGAGAAAGCGATGCTTGGGTTTTTTAAAAAGAACAGCGAAGACTACAGAAAAAATGCAGTAAGCCTTGCCAGAGTAGATGCTATTTATTTTCCGGGCATTTCATTAATGATTGGTCTTAGCACACTGCTTACTATTTTAATTGGCGGACAACTGGCGCTGAATGATCCGCAAAAGGTGGGAACAATCGTGGAGTTTGTAATTTATATCAATATGCTTACTTTTCCCGTAAGCTCCATAGGCTGGGTAGCAAGCATGGTGCAGCGGGCATCTGCATCCCAAAAGAGAGTAAATGAATTTTTAAATACAGAGCCGTCTATAAAAGATGAGCCTCGCAATCTTATAAATGAATCTGAATTTAATGGCGGTGACATTATTTTCAGCAAGGTTACTTTCACTTATCCGCATACGGGCATTACAGCAATAAAAAATTTTTCACTGGAAATTAAACAGGGGCAAAAGATTCTTATTCTTGGTAAAACGGGCAGCGGCAAATCAACCCTTGCGCAATTGCTGTTACGCTTTTATGTGCCCAATGAAGGAAAGATAAAGATTGGCAAAAAAGATATATCCATCATACCGCTTCATGTATTAAGAAATTATATCAGCTATGTGCCGCAGGATGTTTTTCTGTTCAGCGATACAGTAAATGGCAATATAAATTTTGGTTCAAATAAGCTTATGCCATTCGAAGCTGTGCAGCAGGCTGCCCGCAATGCCAGCATTGATGCTGAAATACAAGATTTGCAAAAGGGATATGAAACTGCGGTGGGAGAACGCGGCGTAACATTAAGCGGCGGACAAAAGCAGCGTATATCTATCGCAAGAGCATTGTTGAAAAAAGGAAGCATTATGTTGTTTGATGATTGCCTCAGCTCCGTTGATGCAAAAACAGAAAACCAGATAATTCATAATCTTGATGAAATTTCAACCGGTAAAACAACTATTATTATTACTCATAGAATATTTACAGCATTTAATTTCAGCAAGATTGTTGTAATTGATGAGGGTGAGATTATTGAGCAGGGAACACACGAAGAGCTAATGTATCTAAATGGATATTACAGACAGTTGTATAATCTTCAGATTAAAAAAGCCAAACAGGAAGAAGCTTGAAAGAAACCTCACAGGTCTTTTGGCTGGGATAAATGGAGATTAAACCTCACAGGTCTTGAAGACCTGTGAGGTTTACAATGCATGAGTTTTAAATGCAAAACAATATTATATTTGCCTGCATTTAAAAAATTATCAAAAACCAAAATCAATTAAACAGTGGCGTACGAAAACAACGAAAAGAGAATGGAAAGCGCTTACAGCAAGCGGCTTAGAGCAGGTAAAAGAAGAACCTATTTCTTCGATGTAAAAGAAACCCGCGGAAATGATTTTTTTCTTACCATTACCGAAAGCAGGAAAAAATTTAATGAAGACGGCTACGACAGGCACAAGATTTTTATTTATAAGGAAGACTTTAATAAGTTTATTAAAGCATTGACCGAAGCGGTTGATTTTGTAAAAACAGACCTGATGCCCGATTTTGATTTTGATGCATTCAACCATGATTATCCTGAAACGCCGCCAGATGGTACCGGCACAATTGAATCTGCTGAAATAAGCAATAACCCTGAACCTGAAACTGAGGAAACAGGTACCGCTGCCGTAATACCCGACGAAACCCCCGAAGCGGATAAATGGTAATCAGACTGATAATTTTTCTTTTACAGCGCATCGTGTTTTGTTTAAAGCTTTGTCTATGCAAAGTTGTTTTAAAACTGCATGATGCTTTTTTATGTATGCTTCTTCACAATTAATTGTAATTTCAAATTCCAATTTTTTAAATACCTCTATAAAAAAATTCTGCTATGAAAAAATATATTCTTACACTATTCATATTCATTTTAGCCACTGAGCTTTTTGCACAAACCGATTCTCTTCCTTCCTTTATTACAGACAGTCTTGATGCTTATATAAACAGGGCGCTCATTGATTGGCAAATTCCCGGCGCAGCCGTTTGTATAGTTAGAAACGGCAAAGTAGTAATGATGAAAGGTTATGGAGTAAAAGAATTGGGCGGCACTGACAGCGTAGATGAGAATACTTTATTTATGATAGGAAGTAATACGAAAGCCTTTACAGCAACGGCACTGACAATGCTCGATGCAGAGAAAAAAATATCATTGGATGATAAGGTAACCAAATGGATTCCTGAATTCAGACTTGAGAATAAGGCCGCGGGAGAGCAGGCTATCATCCGCGATTTGTTGTGTCATAGAATTGGTTTCAGAACTTTTCAGGGAGATTTTACTTACTGGACATCGAACCTTACAAGAAGCGAAGTGATAGAAAAAATGAGCCATATTAAAGCAGCCTATCCATTCAGAACTACATGGGGCTACACCAATGCAGCATTTTTAACTGCGGGAGAAATTATTCCAAAAGCTGCAGGCATGCCATGGGAAGATTTTGTAAAGTACAAAATTTTTGTGCCGCTTGGTATGAACAACACGCTTGCATTAAGTAAAGATTTTCCTCCTGCAAATAATAAATGTACTCCGCATACAATTGCTGATGGCAAGCTGATAAAGATACCTTATTGTTATATTGATAATCTTGCACCTGCAGGCAGCATAAGCTCTTCTGTGAATGATATGAGCCATTGGATTTTGTGCCAGTTGAATAATGGCAATTATCTCAACACGCAGATTATTCCTGAAACAGCGATTGCGGAAACAAGAAGACCGCATTCTATTTTGGGTAATGGCGGAACACTGTATAACAAAGGGCATTTTGCGCTCTATGGATTAGGCTTGTTTTTAGAAGAATATTGCGGAAGAAAAATCGTTTCGCATACCGGTGGTGTAAATGGATTCGTAACCAGTGTAACATTCATTCCCGAAGAAAAGCTCGGCATTCTTGTTTTTACAAACACGGATCAAAATAGTTTTTACGAAGCCCTGAAGTGGGAAATAATGGATGCTTATTTTGGAAAGGAATATAGAAATTACAGCAAAGTATATCTGGGTTTTTATAATCAGCAAAAAATGATTGATGATAAGAAAGATAGAGAACTGCAGGATTCTGTTGCACTTCATTTAAATACAACATTACCTTTAACAGCATACACAGGTGAATATTTCAATAATGTTTATGGTGCTATGAATGTGGTGCTGGAGAACGGGGAATTGAAAATGAAATTTTCTCATCATCCTGATATGTATGCAAAGCTGGAATCATTGGGTGGCAACCGCTTTTATGCAACGTTCTCTGACCCTGAATTTAGCAAAGCCATTTTTCCTTTTACTGTTGAGAATATTGGCCTGAACGGCGCAGCGGGGCAGGGAAAAGTAAAATCTGTAACAGTAAAGGTTGCCGATTTCATTGAATACGATCCGTATGAGTTTATAAAAAAGTAAGCATGGTAAACAAGGTCTGACCGTCCCGGGTCTGACCATATAACTCATAAAAAAACCTAATCCACACGGGTAGCGGATTTGCGCAAAATCTGATGTAGCAAAGGTTTGAATATATCTGTTTCCGTTTATAATTTTTTTGCAAAAACTTTTAAGAAGATTTCTACATTATCGCCCAATACCATGCTGTTTCCGCCTACCTTAAAATCACGCCGGTTTATTTTAAAGCTGCCCGTAAATAATATGCCATTGCCCTGCTGTTCGGCTTTAAAAGGAAATGAAATTTCTTTTGTTGTGCCTTTAATGGTAAGCTTTCCGAATAAAGTATAAGTATTTTTTTCTGTTTCATTTGCAGTTAGTCTTGTTGAAACAAAATTGATCAAGGGGTATTTGGCTACATTAAAATATTCCTCTTTTTTTAAATGATTGTTTCTTGTATCAATGCCGGTATTTATAGTAGCCGCATCAATCGTTGCATTAAAAAATGCTGCAGAAAGATTATCAGGCGAAAAAGCTATGCTTCCTTTCAATCCTTTAAAAGTTCCCGGCGTGCTGATACCAAAGTTTTTTATGGTGAATTTTATTTCTGAGGATTCATCAACAGGTGTATAATGCTGCGCCTGCACATGCATAAAAAAAATCAACGCGCTAAATGTGATTGCTAATTGTTTCATCATGAATTATAAAGTATAAAAATACGCCTGCATGTAAAGGTAAAAGACTGCAGGCTGCAATTTATTCTGCTGACGACAGATTAAAATTAATTTCTTAAAAGCTGCTCCCATGTGTAAGCTCAATTATTTTATTGGCTACAGCAGGCATTGTATGCATCACTTTTAAAAATAAAGATGTGGTACTATTGTTGCCAAAGAATCGCTGCACTATTCTGCCAGTGAATAATCTTTTTTTAAATGCTGCATTCCATTGCTGTGCATAACGCTCTTCCAGTTGTGCTCTGTTTATTTTTTGTTTAAGAAAATAATGTGCATTTTCAAAAGCAATCTTAGCTGCATGCATGGCCATGCTCATGCCATTACCGCAGAGTGGCGTTATCATTCCGGCTGCATCGCCAATTAGTAAGACATGATTTTCAATCTGCGTTTTTTTTGTAAAGCTGATTTGCGAAATCACAAGGGGCGAATTATATAAAAATTCTGCATGAATAAATATCTGGTTTAAAAAAGGATTTTTTTGCAGCAATAATTTTTCCATTTGCTGAACAGAGTTATTATTCGCCTTTAGATTTTCGGCAGTGGTTAAATAACAGAGACAGCATTTGTCTTCTTCAATATTCGAAATGCCGCAATATCCGTTTTGAAAATTATGCAATGCAACTGTATCGGTTAGATGGGAGTAACGAATATGGTATTTAACGCCAATATAATTATTTAATTTATCGGGCTTCTCCTGTACAAATTTCCTTTTCCATTTTATATCAACATTACTTCGCTTACCGTATGCAGCAACTGCTATTCTTGAAAAAAATGTTGAATTATTTGTTTCAACAATATGCGTGTCATCTTTAAAACTGAGGTCAGTAATTTTTGAATCAGTGAAAACGGTTACACCTTTTTGCAGGGCTATATGGTAAAGAGTATTATCTAATGTATATCTGCTGATGCCAAATCCGCCGAGAGGCAATTTGAAAAAATAGTTATTGCCTTTTACATCAGATAACTGGAGTTTTTTTATAACAGGCAAATTCATTTCATCTAAGGGCACACCCATTCTTCTCAAAAAACCGAAGCTTTCAAAACTTATATATTCACCGCAAACTTTGTGAAAGGGATAATTTTCTTTTTCAAACAAAACCACTGAATAACCCGCGTCCGCAGCAAGAATGCTGAAAGATAATCCTGCCAAACCTCCGCCAATAATTGCTATATCATATTTCTGATGGTTCATGCGTCTTCCATGTTACAAGATAGCGAAATGCCCATTTCCATTGAATTGTGTAATTTTTTAAACCCGCTTGCTCGCAAATAATTTTCCATTCTTCTTTTTTAAAACCTCTTGCTATGCTAAGAGGCGCATCATTTTTTACGAGGTAAGAAGAAGAAAAAATTCGGGTAATCATTTTTATGGAATGATAAGCAAGCGGGTGCCTGTGCAGGTCGTTTATAAAAAAACCTATGGTACAGTTACTCTGCATCCATTGTATTTGTTGAATTAATTCATCATGGGTGAAATGATGACAAAAAAGACTTGAAAAAATTATACCCGGTTTTGTTTTGAACAATACTTTTCTATAATCACTGATAAACCATTCGGTGCAATTATTAAGTATGCTTTGTTCCTGTGCTGTTTCAATGCATTCCTTCTTAATATCAATTCCAACACATTTTATACGAACATCTTTTTTGTTGCACCATTTTACAATGGCAGCGAGGTTATTTCCATCGCCGCATCCTATCTCGCATAGTGTAACGGCTGTTTTTTTTTTAAGAAGATTTTTAAAACCTTTCAATGTAATAGCATGCCCTCCCAGCCACGTATTGATTGTATTCAATTCGTGCATGTTTTGCTTTATATCTAAAAAGGGAATATTTACATCGTCAAGCAGTTCTTTTTCTTTTGAACGATGCTTCAGGTTCATGCTCTGCCTGCAATAAATGTTTCCATGGTTAAACCCGGACCCATAGCAACAGCAAAGATATTCGCAGGCTCGCTCTGTTTTAAATCATTCATAATTTCTTTCATAACAAATAAGACAGATGGGGAAGACATATTGCCATACCTCGCCAAAACATCTCTTGAATATTTCATTTCTTTTTCAGTGAAGCCAAGCTGTTCCTTCATGCCATTCAGAATTTTTTTTCCCCCCGGATGAAGACACCAGTGCGTAATATCGTTCTTTGTCATGTTATTTTTTTCCAGTGCTTTGTTTACAACAGGTATAATATACTCTTCAACAAGGTCGGGGACAGAATTGCTAAGCTTCATTAAAAACCCTTTACTGCTAAGATCCCATGCCATATCACGGCTGCCTTTAAAAGCTACCTGCGAATAAAAGCTTTTTAATTGCAGGCTGTCTTTTGACGGTATTTTATTCGATATAAGCGCGGCGGCGCTGCCATCGCCAAAGAGCAGGCTGCTTGCCACATAATCCGGAATATATTCTTTTTGAAAATGAAGCGAACATAATTCGGTAGCAACAATTATTACGTTTGAATTGGGTGTGCTGTCGCAAATATGCTTTGCCATTCGTAAACCATGAACAGCGGCATAGCAACCCATGAAATTGATGGATGTTCTGAAAATATCAGGCGAAAGATTTAGTGCCTCCGTAATTTGAAGATCGAGACCGGGAGCACTCATGCCTGTACAGCTTATCGTAATCAGGTGTGTTATCTCATCAGGTGTAATATATCCTTTTATACACTCCCTTATTGATTGCAAGGATAAGGGTAACGCTTCGCGGTCGAATATTTTCATTCGCTCCTCAAGACCGGGCAGGGGTTTTTCTTTGTCGAGAGTAATAAAATCCCATTCGTCCTCCTGCTGAGTGTAATCATCAATAACGGAATATCGCTTATCAATGTCGCTTTTCAGATACATGAAGGTGAGCTTTCTTCTTTCTACGGGATCAAGCTGATATACTTTCTTCATAAAAGAAATCATATCACGCTGACTGAAGAAATATGGGGGTACGGCAGTTGCGATAGAAATTATATCAGCCACTTTTATTAAATATTATTAGTGTTAAAAATGCAAGGTTAGTACATGTTGATGCAAGCCAGTTCATTCTCATCGTATTTTTAAAATTCGCTGCTGATTCGTTCTTCCAAACCTGCATCAACCATTTTATAAAATATATTATCACGGGAACAAAGAAAATCTGTATTATAAAAAAGGATTGAATTTTATTTTGCTGCCTGTAATAAAATAAGAGCAAAGTAAACGAAATTATATACATAAAGGCACAAAAAATGAAAGTGTTTCTTTTTCCAAGCAACATGCTTATGGTAGTTACACCGTCTGCTGCATCTTCTCTATGCTGATAAACCTGTGTTATAGGGTAAAATCCACCGATTAAAAAACTGGCTGCAAGCAACCCCGGCAAAGGCGCATTTGTGCCTGAGTACACATTTGCTGCATGATATATCATAAAAAAAATCAGCGATCCCTGGTTAAGGATAACCGTTAAATAGCCAATTACGGGAAATCTTTTTAAACGAATTGCCCTTGAGCTATACAGCCTTGAGCAAATGATATAAAACAAAAAGCAAGCTGCAAACAGGGGAGAAATAAAAAATGATAAAAGAATGCCAAGCAAGTCCATAATTAATGTTATTAAAAACAGCTCTTTCTCAGGCTGCAAAGGGTTTTTAATTCCTCCAATGCTCGTAGTGTCTTTGTCCATAAAACTATTATAACCATTGCTCGCAGGATATAATAAAAAATGAATCAGTAAAAAAGCAAGGATTGCTTTTGATACATTCACCTGCGGTACAAAACTTAAAGTGAACCAGTAAACCGGCATTAGAAAATAAGAGAAGTGAAACCGAAGCAGTTGCAGGGTTGATTTTTTTAGTAAGCTCATTTCAGGTGCCGATAAAAACAGTAAACCGGTGAAAACGTTTAAAAAAAAATTCTCTTTTGTAAAGAAACGAAATTTTTTCTATGATTTTTTATAAGCATGGTGGGTTGATCATTCGCGGAGCTTTGTCGCATAGTAAAAAATTGTTCTTTTTATTCCCCAATTTTTTATTCGCCCTCAATAAAAAGCTTAAAAAAAATATGGCATACTTTTTTATATAGAGTATGCAACACACGATTTTCCGTATTAACCTACGAAACATACCGGGGAAGTTAAATTTCTCCGGCACTACCTTGAAAGCATCAAAGAAATGTGGCGTTTGTAACCTTGAAGGGCTTAAACCGTTCAAGGTTTTTTTGTGGCCTGAGGGTGTCAGAAATTTTTTATTTTTCCCAACTTTTTTATTGAAACAATTGGATGAGTTTATAAAAACATCCTTACAAAACCTTTGCAAATGCCACTTGTGTAAATTGCAGTATACAATTTCTCTAAGACCTGGGCAATCTTCTCAATCACTTTATTGCACCTGATGTTTTCTGCAAATGTTTTATAATAGCTAAGCGTATATCGCTTCGCGAATCACTATTTGAAATTGGTGCCTCATACACTTTTACTATCTCAGGATTGGAAGGATTCAAAAAATCAAGATTGGATTCTTTGCCGCTAAGCAAAAATTCACCAAGAGCTATATGATAAACTTTTTCAGATTCAATGGGCATGTTGTTAATCATCCACGTGTTGCTGTTTGCATCAAATGAAACAGAAGATGAATAGTGCAAAAATCCGCCGATGCCCATATTCTTTTTTCCTGCATCTAATACTTTTATAAGCAGAGAGCCTTTCATATCTGCTTCCCGTATTGCACCGCCAAAAGGCAATGCTCTTAAAATATCGTATTGCGTAACGGGAGGATTTAAAACATCATCAACTCTTATGGAGCCTGCGTTAATAATTGCAAGCTGCGCCTGCTTGCAGGCATCTTCCATTGCTCGCACAACCAACTGAGATAGATTAGTTGCTCTGCTGCGGATTTCCGTTTCTCTTCCTTCCAACGGTTCACCTGTTTGAATAACTATCTGTGTTGCATCAAAACCAAGAGAGCTGTAATTGGCATTGGCAATATCAACCCATTTGTGCACCACAGCATTCGTTGCACTGTCTAATACGACAGTTGAATCCAAATATTTTAATTGAGGTGCAGCAGTTGTGGTGTGATTTTTTTTATCAATCAGCAGCTTTACTATGTAGGCAGACCTTGCGTTTGCATGCGCTTTTGTAATGTAGATGTTTCCGACTTTTTCAAAACGCATATCATGCTCATGACCACCGAGAATTACTGCAAGCTTTGGTAATTGCTGTGCAAGCTTTTTATCATCATCAACCGACTGATGTGTAACAGCAACCACTGCATCGCATGAATCTTTAATTTGATTATACATTTCAATTGCAGTTGAAAGCGGGTCAGTATAGCTTACATAATCTGCTTTGTTGAAAGGAATGGTTAAACCGATGAAGCCGATTTTGGCTATAGTTCCATCCACATCCTTAAATGTTTGAATATAAGTTTTGGGAAATGATATTGTTGTGCTGCCCGCCGTTTTTGTAAATGGAATTACGGCATCATTTACTTTATGAAAGCTGTTTGATGAAACCCATTGAAAATTACTTTCATTGATTCGCTGCTGCAGTTCATTTTCTTTTATATCAAATTCATGATTGCCAAAAATTGTCAAATTAAAACCCGCTGCATTCATAGCTTCTATCATTTGTTTGCCGCGAATAGCTGTATCCCGATATTTCAAACTATTATATATTGACGGGCTTACAAAATCGCCGGCCATTACCAGTAAAGTATTTGTATTTTTTTGCAGCCATTCTTTTTTTAAAGTTGCAACCCTTGCAAGTCCTCCAATCTTTCCATTATCAAGCGGCGCTATTTCGTAAACATCATTTACCTGAACAAAGTCAACTTCAAGCTTGCCATCATCTGTAGCAGAGCGGGAAATGCGGGAAGTTTTACAAGATGTTGCGTGTATAAGAATTACGCTAACGAATAATCGTATAAACCATTTCATTGTTTGTGATTGTTTTTTTTAAACTGATTAATATAGAGTGAAGAATACAAATATAAGTATGAATGAAAAAGAGAATTACAAGTTTTCCGAAGTTTGATTTGGGAAATTTAATTTAAACTCACTCACTGTTTTTCATAAATTCTTATTAAAGTGAAATACAAATGATTTTTGAAATGATATTTTGGCCGATTATTACACTTTAAAATTAAACATTCTACAAAAAAAGAATCCATGAAAAAATTAATCACGTTGTTTATTGCTGCAATAACCCTGTTCTCTGTTTCATCTTATGCACAAATGGGCAATTATAAGGAGATGAAAAAAGTTTTGAAAGACTCGCTTAATTTAACGAGTGTTCAAACTGATTCGGTGGTAGCTATCCAAGAAGAATTTCAACCGAAGATAAAAGAGATAAGGATGAATCAGAGTTTGGATAAGCAGACCAAAAAATCTCAGATAATGGCTTTGAGAGGACAAATTAAAACAAGACTGAAAGGCGTTTTAACCGACGAGCAAATTACAAAGCTGCAAGCCATTGAAGAACGAATGAAAGAGCAGAAGAGACAGCGAACCGACACAACTAATCAGCAATAGAGACCTGGAAACGTGAGACCCGGTATTTGTATGGCATGGTTTTTTAATAGTCTTTCACATTAAATAAATTTTGCAATATGAGAGATTGGCTTAGAACATTACTTGCCGGTTACGGCGCCTACAAATGGGGTGGCGGTTGTCTTGGTACAATCGTGGTTTTTGTAATTCTGTATTGGTTGTTGGGGCATTGCTAAGAAGGACGCTATTTTATTTTGGAATAATAATTTATTCCAGTGCTAATAGTTACCACAAAGCATTTAATCCTCTATTCCCGGAAGAAGTCAGGAGCCTTCTTCTATTGATTTTTTCGCAAATGTTATTGCTTCTTCAAAGAAATTTATTACTGAAAATTGCGAAAACTGATCAAGCATTTCTTCATTTATATCAACAGGAAATTCTGCAAAGCTTTTGTCTTCGAAATAAATTCTTCCCAGATATTTTGTTAGATGCTTAAACACAACTATTAAATATTTTTGCTCCTTGCATGAATAATATTCCCGGTATATTTCTTCATCAATAGACATTCTTTCAGTGATGTTTTATTATGTGTAAGGGTTTGATATTTTTGACAGCAAAAATTACTAAAATCAAAGCTATTCAATTCTAAATTCAATCTAAACGATTTGCTTATTATTTTTTATCGGCAGTGATTTAAAAGAACTGTTTTCGGGCTCTAATAAAAACAACAGCTTTTTAATATTAGCGGCGGTATCAGGGTATAAGGTAGTACCAATTACAGTTCCGCAACTTTTGCATTGTATTAGCGGAAGCGGAAAAGGGTATCCGCTTATGGTACTATTATTTGTTTCAAAACCTTTAATGCTTTTGCAAGTTGGATTTGGACATTGAGCGTCTTTCATAAGAATATTTTAGAACGCCAAAATAAGCAAGTTTTTTCAAAATAAATGGTTTGCCTGCAAAATTGTTTTTATGGACTTCGCTATTAAGAACACCATTGGGAAATATTACCCCAAAATTATTTTGCTAACCATAGCTCTGGCATGAATGCTAACAACATATTCTTTACGAGTATTCAAAAATTACTTATGCATAGCATTAAGTACATTTTGCAACTTTTGTTTTATCTGTCTTTGTTTTAGTGTAAGTGCAGAATCAGCAAGCGGTTTTTTTTCCTGTATGTCTTTTGTAAAATGGTAAAACAATCCTGTTGAATCATACAACTTATAAGCGCTATCCTGCGAGTAGCGCTGAAGCGGAAGATTATACACGCATCGCTGATTATCAAAATGACAAAAAGCCCATTTAGGAGGAGTATCATTTGCTCCAGTTAAGTGTTTATAAAAGCTGGTGCCATCTAATATACCATAATTTGCGGGCACAGGAATATTGGCTATACCTGCAAGTGTTGGAAGAAAATCAGGGAAGTCTATCAGGTCGCTGTTAATACTTGCCGCGGCAACTTTTGCAGGCCATTTTATTATTAAGGGCACATGTATTCCGTATTCCACCGTTGTGCCCTTTGCTCCCGTGATGTTTTTATTCTGAAAGCGTGATGTGATTTGCCTGTCTGTTCCATTATCGCCAATATAAAAAATAACAGTGTTATTTGCTATGCCCAGTGTGTTTATTTTATTGATGAGCATTCCTATCTTCTTGTCCATATACTGAACCATTGAAGGGAAAAAAGTTTTATCACTAAGGTACGGGTCGGGATTCCATGCGGCATATTGCGCATCATCAGGTGTTGGTGAGAAAGCCTGGTGTGAAAGAATCATGGAATAGTAAACAAAAAACGAATTTGATTTATTGCTGTCAATAAAATTCATTACATAATCCGCAAAATGGTCTTCAGAATATTTATTATTAGTTACACTATCGGGCAAATAGGCGCTGTTCTCGTAAATCTTTGCGCTCTTGTAGCGTGAGCCTTCATCATTTTCAATGCATAGGTTATAAGGAAACCATACACTGTAATTACCGAATCCAAAGGTGCGTATGGATTGGTCACCGCCATCTAACTGCCATTTGCCCGCATAGCAAGTGGCATAGCCCGCATCTTTAAGCATATTACCGATAGTTTTTTCGCTGGTATCCATGTGCCCCCAACCGGTATAATTGCGGAAATTATATTTTCCGGTTAATACCATAAAACGCGAAGGAGAACAGAGCGGTGCACTGCGGCATTGCCTGAAGCGCATTCCCTGTTGCGCTAATGCATCTATGTTGGGTGTTGAGTAAGACTGCCCGCCATTGCAGGTTGGTATTTCGTAACCAATATCATCGCCAATAATAAAAATAATATTGGGTTTATTGATAGCCCTCGCAGCGCTGTGTGTATCTGCTGAAGCTATACTACCAGCCTCTTTAAAATCCTTTTCACAACTGCTGAAGAAAAATATTATTAAGCAGCTTAATAAGCTATTCAAGGCTTTGTAATAATGTTTCATAATTTTTTGGTTTGAGATTTATACAACTGCAATTGATTAATGGTTTTTAAATAAATGTTTCAACGTTTTTATTTTTATCAAATCTAAAAAATGATTAGCATGTTTGGATATATTTTTTTTCGCCTTGTCTATTGCTTATTGCCCATTGCCTATTGGCGTTTCTCGTTTCTCGTCTGCCCCGACAAAGGCGGGGTTTCTGGTTTCTCGTTTATCGTTCTTGCCTATTGCCTATTGCCCATTGCCTACCGTTTATGGTTATCATAAGCAAAACAATTATCAATGATTTTGCAGTGAAGCATAGAGGCGTCCCGGATGCATTGCTGCGGTGGTATTATACCACCAAGCTTACAGACTGGAGCAATTTCGCCGGCATGAAACGTGATTTTAATTCGGTTGATGCAGTTAGCGGAGACAGGTATGTGTTTAATATTAAAGGCAATATTTACCGCCTGGTTAGGATGATCACTTTGATACAAGAAACGTATATATCCGTTTTTTAGGAACACATGTTGAATTGATTAAAAAATGTGGTTCATCTTATCAGCAACATTATCGTACTACAAGTAAAAGAGAAAGCCACCCCGCTTTAAGCGGGATAACTTTTGATTTTCATTTCTCAATTACAAACTTCACACTTTTCAGCACGGAGGCATTGCTTAATTCCAGATCATAGATTCCTGGCTTAAGGTTAGATAGATTCAAATTGAAACTATTGCTTCCGGTTATTGCAGACTCTGTTTTGCTAAAGAGAATTTTTCCTATCCTGTCATATATTTTCAAGTCGAGCTTACCTCTGCTATTGCTGTTATATGTAACCGTTATGATGCCCGCAGTTGGATTTGGCGACACTCTAAGACTATTGTTATTCTTATCACTGGGCCGTGAGTATATTTTTAAAGATTCCTGATTTGTTTTAAAATGAAAGCTGTTGGTGACAGGGCATCCTGTTGAGTTATTCATGGTATCATCAAATCTTGTTTGTTGAGTATTGTCTGCTGTATTATTAATTACCTTCCGAAAAAAAATGGCGGCTCTTGAAACAATATAATTTTGAACAGAATCTACGTTATTTGTTGATAAGCCATAATTAGCGTTTCCCCCCAAACCATGACCGGCATTGCTATCTGAATAAAATTCAGTGGGAATATTAAGCTCTATTACTCTGTTATATATCGGTTCAGAACCGTGTACATAAGCATATTTATTAGCTGGATTTATTTGATAGACAAAACCACATTCTGCGGCAGTAGCTCTTGCCCCGGTACTAAAATATTTTTTTAGTGTGGAATAGGGAACAGTTGGGTCCAGCTTGCCGTGAAATGATATCACGGGCACCCTGTCGTCTGTGCCGGTAATATAAGAAGGGCTATCGGCATCCGTGCTGTCGCTTTCTAAAATCTCTCCCCACATATTTAAAATTGCTTTGATTGAAAAATTAATACTTAAAGGCCCGATGTAATCATCTTTTTTAATCGGCCCAAGAACTGCGCTTACTCCGCGATAGGCATCATCCATTTCTGCCTGAGTATAAAATGCTAAACGTAATGAAATAATTCCCCCCGCACTGCCGCCGCCAACAAATAATTTTGAAGTATCAATTTTATATACCGTTCCTCCATCCAATTGCCTTTTTATAATGCTTCTTATTGCTCCGTTGGCATCCTGTACACCTCTGTATGTAGCAAGCAATTGCTCAGGTGAGGTTTTATTTCCATCTTTTACTCTTCCCCTTCTGTATTCTACATTACATGCAATTATTCCGCGTTGGGCAAAAGCTCTGCAATATTTATAAGCTTCCTTCCTGAAGGAGCAATCAGAAAAACCTCCCCCATGAAAGAAAAATATAACAGGTAAAGCACTGTCAGCATAATTAAAAACAGCAGGGCTGGGATACCAAATATCGTAAACCAAAGATGTATTAGAGTAATCGCATCCTGTACCAGCATTGCACGTCTTTCCCACAAGCTTGTCTTTTACAGAATAATAATCCGGAACACTGTTTAATCCGGCATAGGAAAGGTTGGCGCTGGAATCTATTTGATCCAGAGTATAAATTGGATATCGCAAATCAATGCAGGAATCGCCTGCTGATTGTGAAATAGATTTTGCACAGAGAAAACCGGCAAAAAAAACGAGGGTTACATATTTGTATTTCATAAAAAATTTTGAAGAGGTGAGGAAAAAAGTTTTATATATTTTATTAAATTTATTTAATGCCTTGATGCCGCAGAATGCCTGATTTTCTTATGGATTAAAGCAGGAATCTCTGCGGGGAAAAGCCATCACGCTTTGTATGCACAATGGCTTTTACGTTTCATTTCTCTATCACAAATTTCACACGCTTGGATACGATGCTGTTGATTAATTCCAGTTCATAAATGCCGGACTTAAGCTGGGATAAATTCAAATTGTAACTATTGTTTCCTTTTATTGCGAACTCTGTTTTAGTGAATAAAATTTTTCCAATTTGGTCGTAAACCCGCAATTTTATTTTACCGGTGCTGTTACTGTTATATATAATTGTTATGATGCCCTCAGATGGATTTGGAGAGAGAGATAATTCTTCTGATATGTTTTGTTGCTTCAAAGCAAATCCACCGCAGGAATTGGTAACAGTTACCGGCTTTGATGTTCTGCTGCATCCATTCTTAGTAACTGTTACTTTATAATTACCTGTTGTGTTTGCAGTATATTGTCTGTTAGTTGCACCGGCAATATTGCTGTTATTTTTTTTCCACTGATAGGTAAGCCCTGTACCGCCATTTGCCTGCAAAACAACAGAGCCTGCTGCACAAATATCAAGATTGCCTAAGGGTGTTATTTTAGCTGCCGGTCTTGTTTCATCAATTAATCCGTCACAATCATCATCAATGTTGTTATTGCATATTTCTGTTGCGCCGGGATGAATGTTCGCAGTACTGTCGTTACAATCGGTCTTGTTAGAAACATACCCATTGCGGGATGCATAAGATTGTATTGAATCCAGCGGATTGCCAAAGCCATCGCTGTCAGCATCTAAGAATAAAGTGGTTTTAGTATATTGCGGAGGAAGAGAATTTGTCCAGCCCTCTGATAAGATTGTTCTCATTTGATTTAATACTGTTGCATACGCCGCATTGGCTGCAAGGTTCGTGTATTCATATGGGTCGGCAAGCAAATCATAAAGCTCTTCACGTCCTCTGCTCCATGAATTATAACTATATTGTTCATTCCGCACATTTCTTCCTGCTCCCCTGTCAATTTGGGAAAAGACAGCCCGTTTCCATGCAAGATTGGGATTATCTAATAACGGCACGAGGCTTGAACCTTCCAGACCTGAAGGCAAAGAAAAGCCACAGAGTTCGAGCAGTGTTGGATATATGTCAACAAATTCAACCAGTTTAGAACATACTCCCGGCAATTTGCCCGGTGCATAAATAATCAGTGGTGTACGAATCGCTTCTTCAAAGAGGGTAATTTTTCCCCACAGCCCTAAATGCTCGCCTAAGTGCTGCCCATGGTCTCCCATAAAAACAATTATAGTATTTGCCCACAGGTTTTGTCGGTCAAACTCATCAAGCAATAATCCCAATAATGAATCCATTTGAGTTACGTCTGCATTATAGGCATGAATTACCCTTTGCCATGCAGAATCGGGTACTGGGGAAAGAAACGTTATTGCAGGAGGTGGAATATCAGCCGTGTCATTTGCAGGCGTGGCAGGGAGAGGAATATTTGCAGAGCCATATCCCCACACACTATCCTTTAGCCCAAGAGTATTTGTGGGAAGTAGCTCCTGGTAAGTAGAATCCCCGGTTAAATTCCATGAATGCAAGTTTGGCTCAAAAGGTTCATGCGGGGTGCGAAAACCGAGGGCATGAAAAAAGGGTTGTAATAAAGGCTGTTGCATCCGGGTAACTAAATGAGTAAGCGCTGTACTGTCCATGTAATCATGCGCTGAGTCGGAATTTAGTGCAATCCACCAATCGTCGCCATCTTGTTTTCGTGGTGGTACAGAATCTTCGCCGGGTTCTGCATAATTCCATGTAATATCACCCTCCCACTTCTCATGCATTATTTTCCCGTAGCGTTCTGTATGGTAACCATTATTGCGGAAGTATTCAGGCAAAAAAATTACACCGGGCGGAAGTACTGAGCTTGGACGCACTTCGTTTTTAGTAACTCCTGTTTTATCAGGTCGCCAGCCGGTTAAAAAAGATGTACGTGAAGGGCTGCAGGAAGAGTACTGACAGTATGCATTTTTAAAAATCATGCCGCGGCTCGCAATCCTTTCCAAATTAGGCATCACCATTAGCGAATCTCCCAAAAAACTGCAATGCGTATTTATATCATCGGCGACAATGAAGAACACATTGTATTGAGGCGGTTGCGGCTGAGCAATTATTGGTTGTGCAAAAAATGCTGTTACAGAAAGAAAAAGCAATGTGCATTTAAAAAAGAAATTCTTTTTCATGATGAAGAAATTAAAAGGCGGTTTGTATATAAGGTATCCCGCACCTTGAAAGTGCAGGACAACCTAAATTTTATTTCGCCAGCACCATATGCTTTGTATCTATCAACTTTCCTTCTACATACAAAGAATAATTGTAAGCACCGTTTGCTAATGTTGATGCATCTAAAGTTAAACTTCCTTTACCGCTGCCGGAAATATTTACTTCCTTCAATGTTTTGCCTGATTTATCAGTAATTAGAATTTTTGCTGAAGAATATGTTTGCGGTAATGTGTAATTTATTGTTGTTGCATGATTAAACGGGTTAGGAATGTTTTGCTCGAGAGAAGCAGAAGAAACGTTTATGGTTTGGCGTTTATCGTTTTCTGATACCTGACTGCTGACTGTCGATTGCTGACCGCATGGATTGCATTTTTCAAAATTTTGCTGAAGTGATTGTACTATTGATTTGAGGTCGTCAATTTGTTTTTGCTGTGTGTCGTTTTCGGATTTCAGACTTCGGATTTCGGATTTCAATTCATCATTCATCACTCCTAATTTATCATTCTGATTAGCAAGCTCCTGCACTGCTTTTACAAGCGGCACAACAAAATCTCCATAACGCAAACCATAAATGCCATCTTTGTTTTGTGGTTTATCTACACCGCTAAATTCATAGTTTAATTTTTTTGCAGCGGCTTCTACTTCCTGCGCTATAAAACCATTGTACACAATTTTACTTGCTGCATCTTCACTTTTTTTCATTTCGGCTTTGGCATCTTCACTTAGATTATCTGTAACTTGTTTACTTCCCTTCTCATAATGTTCATTCAACCCTTTTACATTAACAGTATAAGTAACAGGCCGGAGACTGTTAATAAATGCAAGGCCTTGTACATTTTCCTTAATATCTTTCTTGTACCTCCCATCGGAAAAATTAGTCCAGCCTACAACTCCGCCAATAGAAACAACTGAGCCATTACCAATAGCAACAGCGTCAGAACGGCCAACACGTGCACCATTACCAATAGCCGTTGCATTGGTTAAATTGCCCGTAGCAACATTAGCTAAGTATCCAAGTGCTGTATTGAAATTACCAGTAGTATTAGATAACAGTGCCCCAACCCCAATGGCTGTATTGCTCACCCCTTCTGTGTTACTATTCAATGCTACCGCTCCAATTGCTGTGTTGGCATTTCCGTTTGTGTTAGAAAACATTGCGTTAACACCGATGGCTGTATTATTATTGCCCAAATCGTTGGTATAGAGTGAACTTAGGCCAACGGCTGTATTGAATTCCCCTTCTTGATTAGCTAGAAGCGCATTAGCTCCATATGCTGTATTGTTAGTGCCAGTTGTATTAAAACGCATTGCTTCAAAGCCACTAGCTGTGTTGCCGGAACCGCCAGTATTTTTATTTAATGCCGAATTTCCGAAAGCTGCATTAAAATCCCCGGTGGTGTTACTTGCAAGCGCACCCGATCCAAATTTTGTATTCCCCGTTTGTGCATTACTGTTAATAGTATAACAAGTAAGCAATAGTCCAAGTAGGACAAATAAAAGTGTCTTTTTCATAACTTGATAGTTTTAAATGATTAATAATTAAAAAAAATATAGAATAGTTTCGAAAGCTCTTTTCTAAACAGATTTATTTTGCCAAAACCATTTGCTTAGTATCAATCAATCTTCCATTTACATACAACGAATAATTGTAAGAAGCCCCAGCCCTAAAGGGAGAGGAAAAATTAATACTTCCCTTTCCAGTATCATAAAGATTAATGCTCTTTACTGTTTTACCCAATTCATCAACAACAATAATTTTTGCTGATGAGTATGTTTGCGGTAATGTGTAATTAATAGTTGTTGTATGATTGAAGGGATTAGGAATGTTTTGTTCGAGAGAAGCCGTTTCTTGTTTCTCGTTTCTCGTTTGGGGTTGCTGACTTACTGATTTCTGACTACTGATTACTGACTGTTGACCACATGGATTACACTTTTCAAAATTTTGCTGAAGTGATTGTACTATTGATGTAAGCTCGTCAATTTGTTTTTGCTGTGCATCAATTTGCTTTTGCTGTGTATCATCTTTCTTTTTCAATTCATCATTCATCACTCCTAATTCATCATTCTGCTTAGAAAGCTCCTGCACAGCCTTTACAAGTGGCACAACAAAATCTCCATAACGCAAACCATAAATGCCATCTTTGTTTTGTGGTTTATCTACGCCGCTAAATTCATAGTTTAATTTCTTGGCTACAGCTTCAACCTCTTGTGCTATAAAACCATTGTAAACAATTTTACTGGCATCTTCTGTAGCTTTATCTGTAATAGCTTTGAGTTTTTCATCTGTTTTTTCTTCAGGCTGTTTTCTTCCTTTATTATAATATTCATTCAAACCTTTTACATTAACTGTATAAGTAACAGGGCGAAGGCTATTAATGAATGTAAGACCTTGTACATTTTCTTTTATATCTTTTTTATATCGGCCATCAGAAAAATTAGACCAATTCACAACTCCTCCAATAGAAATTACTGAGCCATTGCCTATAGCAACGCTGTTAGAACCGCCAACAATTGCACCATTGCCAATAGCAGTAGCATTTATTAAATTGTCATTTGCCACCTGAGCATCATATCCTAAGGCTGTGTTATAAGAACCTGTTGTGGTGTTATTCAGCGCACGAAATCCACAGGCAGTATTCGATTCCCCGATTGTATTTACATAAAGAGTAGCTCCACCGATGGCGATATTCGTTTCTCCAGTTGTATTAGAATTGAGTGCGCCACTTCCGAGGGCAGTATTCCAGCCACCAGTTGTATTAGAATGTAGTGTTTCACTTCCAATAGCTGTGTTCAGACCGCCGTCTGTATTCTGGTATAAGGCCTGATACCCCAGTGCAGTGTTTTCAATGCTAGTATCAAAGTAGAGAGCCTGGTATCCAATTGCGGTATTGTGACCATAGACATTATCAAAGCCTTTATATGAATATAGGGCAGCGTATCCTATAGCGGTGTTGCCACTTCCTTTCGTATTGGAATAGAGCGCAGCATAACCTATAGCAGTATTGCCGTTTTCAATGGTATTGGAATAGAGTGCATTAACCCCAACGGCTGTGTTTTCAGTTCCCCCTGTGTTTCTATACAGCGCACTAAAGCCAATGGCTATATTGTTACTTCCGGCAATATTACTTTTCAGTGCAAAATTCCCATTGGCAATGTTAGAATTACCGGTTGTGTTTTGAATGAGTGCATTATATCCGCTTGCTATGTTGGCATTACCAGTTGTATTTGAATAGAGCGCTTGACTCCCGATTGCTGTATTTGTATTGCCGATTGTGTTAGAATAGAGTGTTTTATACCCGACTGCTATATTGCCTCCCGTTGTATTAGAATAGAGTGATTGATAACCGATTGCTGTATTATAATATGCTGTATTAGAATAGAGTGATTGATACCCAATCGCTGTATTGCCCTCCGCAGTTGTATTTGAATTTAGTGCATAATTGCCAAAAGCTGTGTTGTAAGAGGCAGTTGTATTACTACGCAGCGCATCATAACCCATTGCTATATTATTGTTGCCGGTGCTGTTATACAACAAGGCATTAATTCCAACAGCCGTGTTATTAAACCCGGTTGTATTAGAAAAGAGCGACTGGTTGCCAAAGGCTGTGTTATAAGAAGCAGTTGTGTTACTACGGAGTGCCTCAGAACCGAATGCTGTATTATTAATGCCAGTGGTGTTAGACAATAGAGAATTAATTCCCATAGCCGTATTATTGAACCCGGTTGTATTAGAATATAGAGACTGATAACCGGCGGCGGTATTCCACTTACCGGTTGTGGTAGAATAAAGTGATTGATAGCCGGTGGCTGTATTTTGGAAACCTGAAGTTAATTTCTTGAGCGCAGAATCGCCCACACCTGTATTACCGGTGCCTGTAACAGAGGTTTTCCCTGCATCTCTTCCTATGAAAAAATTGCTTGTTCCCGGTGCGTACAGCGCAATCTTTCCTTTTAAATATAGAGCATTTGAAAGGTAAACATCGCCGGTAGTAGCTTTTATATAAAACTTCGGAGCACCGGTACTGTCTCTAAATTCGTATTGTGCACTGGTTGAATTAAAGAACAATCCATAATCGGTGTCGCCGGAGTATTGGAAGGCATACTTGTTTCCAGCTACGAGGTAAGCGCCGGTTCCTCCAAAGGTGAGCTTACCTGCTGCATCAATATTTGCAAAATTGGTGGCAGTGCCAAAGCGCCATGCACCGCTGTTTAGCAGCCGCCCCCGCTCTGTGTTGTTTGTTTTAAAAATGAGGTCGGCATTATTGATAGTACCGAGAAAATTAGAACCGGTAATGCCGCTGTTGCCGGCTGTGAGCCACGATTGGGCTGTTGCAACTTGCATTGAAGCTGCAAGGAGCATAAAGAGTGTAAACTGTTTCATAGAAAGTGTTTTTATTTTAAAATAGAAATGCCTTTTAGCTTTATAAGCCTGAGAATTTTTGCTACTAGAATTTAATGGCCGGTATTGGGTTTTAAATGACGAGCCTTAAAAATTTCAGCGAGGATTATGTCCAATCAAGATGATCTTAAGAAAAAAACTGCTTCTGTATTTCTTGCCTTTTTGTTATTGTCTATCAATTTCTAATTAGTACAAACTTAACGCGACTTACATCACCTCCATTATTTACATTAAGCATGTAGCTGCCCGGTAAAAGATTTCGTAAGTCTAATTTGTAACTGTTATTTGTTTTTTTGGCAACATCAAACTTTTCCCACACCATTTTCCCATTCATATCAAAAATTTTAAACTGAATATTTCCTGCATTGTTACTGAAATATTCAACGGTTAAATAGCCGGTTGTTGGATTTGGATAAACCCGAATTGTTTCATCGGTGATATTATTCCCTTCCCGAGTAGTTACTGGCTGGCAATAAGGTATAAAGACTTGCTTGCCCTCTACCTTGTAACTATGAATAGTGGCGCCTTCTATTAAACAAATTGATTGAACATTCCAGTTAATCTTTGCCCCCTCCTTAACAGAAATCGTTGCAGAGCAATTGCCATACTCACCACATGAAATATTCGTTCCTTTTGCATGAAAAATAGTATTTGTTGCAGCATCCATGTATGTTGCCTCAACAACATAAGTTTGGTCTTTGTTCCCTTTCCATCCTACGTTAAGTTTCTGGCAGTTAATTGCATTTACTTTAAGATTTCGCGGACTATCACAAACAGGGCTTTGAACTTTTAAACCCGGCTGGGGGCACTGGCTAATAACACTGCTGCAAAAAGCACTCAATATTATACTTAGTAAAAAAAGAGGTTTCATATAATTTATTTTTAAAATTGTTTAGTTCAGTTAAGTAATTATTTAATGTCTCTTGTTTATTGATGCCGCAGAGTCCCTTAAGCTATCACACGAGACAACTAAGAGGACTCTGCGGAGAAGTGAAGAGTTTTCATATAATTTATTTTAAAATTGTTTGGTTCAGTTAAGTAATTATTTAATGTTTCTTATTGATGCCGCAGAGTCCCTTAAACATCACAAAGGCAACTAAGGGGAATCTGCGGAGAAATAATAGATATAGTTTTCATTGATTTAAATTTTGCGTCCTATGTCTGTCCAATTTAAAGGGCCTGGAAGAGGTTCAGGTGAAGGTGGTTTAGGAGTGGGTGGAAAAGGAAGGCCAAGTCCATTGTTCTCCGGTGGAAAATCATCTTTTGTTGGCTTTCCACCACAATTTAAAATCGCCGAATAAGCACAAGTGCAACAGTTATTGAATGGCGTCCAATTTGTACATTGCTGATACTCTCTTTGAACACATTTCCATTCTACTTGATGAAGCTTTGGACACTTGGTAGAATTATGTCGGTTTGGTTCAGGGTCAGGTTTGCCACCATTTCCGGGAAAATCGAAACTTGCTGTGTTTTTTGGATCAATGGGAGAAGAAGCTCCATTATAGACAAAACAGTGCTTGTAAGGAAGTATAGGAATTTGCATATCTCTATAACAAATGGAAACGTTGTCTGTTCCGTAAGGATCAATATTATTCACTACATTATTTGTTATATAAGCATATAAATTAAATCCACCCCTCTCGTCAATTGGGTCTCTACTCAGCCATCTTCCCATGTTTCCATCATAAGCCCGGTACATAGCCAGGTAAAGTTTGCTGGATGAATGATAATAATGTCCTGTAAATCCAAAATCGGCATCTATATTTCCAGTAATTCTCGTTCTTCTTCCGTAAGGGTCATAATCATAGAGCGCCTTTACTGCACCATTTACATCGGTCATTTCCCGTATTGACCCAAGGTGATCACGGGTATAGAAGTATTTGGTGCTGCCATTCTGCTGCCCCTGAGAGAAGAAACGTTTGGTAACTGTTACACCACTGGCATTGCGTTCCTCACACATTTGAGTACCGCACCATAACCACCGCTTGATAACAGTTCCATTAAGCTTTTCTGCTACCCTTCTGCTTAATCCATCATAAATAAACTCAGTGATGTTTGCGCCTTTGGTGATCTTTACCAACCTGTTAGCAGCATCCCAATCGTAGCTTACAGCAGGATTAGTGGCAGAAATAGTATTACCGTTATCATCAAAGGAGAGTGTGTTGTTTATACCATTAGTTACACTTATGTTGTAATTATTTGTTTGGCTGTTGTTATTGCCTGAATAGTCAGTGGCGGTAATTGAAATGTTATTATTACCGGAAATTACCTTCGCAAAAGCTTCGAAGGAATTAGTGGTATCCACAGCAGCAATTGCAGTGTCTGCCACTGTTTGATTAAATACTTTTGTAGAAGCAAATTCACTTAACGTTCCTTTGAACCGCATGGGCCCGCCACTTTGCTGTGCAGTCATTTGGTTAAGATTATTATAGACCGCCGATGTAACACTGTTATTTGTTTGTTCGCTGGTGCGGTTTCCGCCTTTATCATATTGGTAAGCATAGCGTACCTGCAGTGCGCCGGTGTTTTGAAACTTCCGGGTTGCCGAAGTCAACTGATCAGCAAGGTCATAGCCGAATTGGTAATAAAGAGGAGGAATTGTCCCCGCCTGTTGTGTCCATTTCGTTATTTGTCCTTCATCGTCATATTCATAAGTGAATTTAGAAATAGTGGTACTTCCTTTCTTGTTCCAGATTTGTTTTAACCTTTGATCCCCCAGGTTATTAAAATAGGTATAGACAGTGCTTTGCCCGTTTGGAAGAGTGATATTGGATAGCCGGCTGGTTTGATTTACATAGCTATAACCAAACGTACCTAAGGCATTACTTGCTGAAGTTACTCTTCCCATTGCATCATAAACAACTGAAGAACCCACGCCATTAATAGAACGGGTTTTTTCGCGACCAAGAGAATCGTAAGTGTATGCAATTACATCATTTGAAAGAGGACCGTCAACACTTGCAAGTTTTCCGGCTCCAGGAGCAGGCGTGCCGGTAATTGGATAATAAGTGTAGGCAGTAATGCCTGTGCCATCAATCATTGTGTCCGTGCGGTTGTATTTGTCATCGTAAGAAAAGATAACCGAAGGTGTGACAACAACGGCATTGACATAATCTATCTGCTTCAGGTTATCATCAATAAAATAGTTGTATTTAGTTGTTTGTCCTTTAGCATCGGTTACCTCTTTCAAACGGCTGGTGGTATTCTCGTATTTGTAAGCTATTGTTTTACCATCATGATATATTTTCGAAGTCATGCGTCCTTGTAAATCATATTCAAAAGTTGTTATTTGCCGGAGAGGGTCAACAATTTCTGCAAGACTGCCGCAATTGCACCAGATGAGTTGAGTTATTCTGCCAAGTGCATCCTGTATTACATTCGGCCGCTGCAATGAATCATAGATAGTATGAGACCATCTTCCAAGCCTGTCTCTCCTGTGGGCTGCGTCAAGCTTATTATAGACAATCTGCTCGAATGTACTATCAGGATAGGTGATGAGAGTAGGGCGATTCAGCACATCATAATCGGTTGTAATTTTATAACCTTCGGGGTCGGTAATGATCCGTACTCTTCCATAGCCATCGTAAGTAAAAGTTACTGTCGAGCCGGGGACTGGTCCCGTAATGCTTTTCATGTAACCGGTGGCATCGTAAGTTCGCGTGGTTATTTCATTCTTCGGGTTTTTAATGGTTTTCAACTGACCGGCTGCATTGTAAGTATAATAAGTTGTTAGTCCGGAAGCATCCGTCTCTGTTAATGGCAGATGCTGGCTGTTATAGGTGAATTTAGCGAGCAATTCATTGGCGCCATTTGTGGTTTGACGCACTTCGAGAAGGTCAATTTGATTTGTATCGTAAATGTATGTAAGTTTACGTCCGGCAGGGTCAATCGAGCTTGTAACAGCCCCGAGAGAATTGTAGGTATATTGAGTAAATTGACTGGTGCCATCGTCGAGAACACGCCCTATGATAGAGGGCTGGGCAGACATTCCCTGATTTGCCCCTATCTGCCATGTTTGTCCCTGGTAGTTATACCAAACCCTGTTTTCCAAAGGCTCTTTTATGCTTTCCAAAATAGGGGCTATGTACCCATCTTCACCCGTAGCGGAAGACCCGTGAAGCCAATGATAAATTTTTGCCTTTGAATAATCACCCGCGTCTTCCAGCATTGCTTTCCTATCCCAATAAAAAGTATTACGGTAAGATAGCCATGTATTTAATACATTCATGGGTGCGGTGGGATATACAGATTCACTGAAGGGGACTGCTGAAACATTATCGGCAAAATCAACTCTTTCTTTTGCTCCCAAAGGATAATGCGTTTCCAGAGAACGAAAGCTACCGGGCCCTTCTACCTTAAAAAATTTTGTATTCCCATAAGGTGTAGTCATTTGGATAATGAAATCGCCGGACTGATATGGATCATATTGAAAGGATGAAACAATTCCGATAACATCTGTTATTGAGTTCAATCTGCCTGAACCATCGTACCCTATAGTGGCGGATCTGCCAAAGGGATCAGTTATTTTCGTAATTTTATAAATGTCTGAAGCGTTTTGATAAGACAGCGTTGTTACCTGCCCAATAGCATCCTGTAAAGCTGTTATCCTCAAATTAGCATCATACAATATCGTGATAGTGTTGCCGGCAGCATCTACTTTTTTGGTAAGAAAAATTTTTCTTCCGCTTACTGTGCTTCCATCAGGTCGGGCATAAACTTCTTTCGAGCCATCAGAATGGCGTAATTCATAACAGGTAGCACAGATTCGAACAAGCACGTCGTTGCTTTGTAATTCGGGGGCATAGCTTTGTGTTCCGGAATTAAATGAAGTGAATGATCTTGCACCACCACCCATTAAGTAAACATCTGCATTTGCTGAAGGATTGTTGGGGTCATCCTGCACATAAGACAGCCATTCAAAAGTCCATTTAGGACCCATGTTCGAATAGGAGAAATTTGCCGGCTGATAGCTGTCTCTGTGATGATAATCCAGATCCCACATTATTGAAGGGCCTCTTGGAGGTATGTAAAAAAGCGGCCTGTCAAAAATGTGCAGACTTACTGCACCTAAATGAACATTGGATTGAGCCATACCAGCCTCATTTGATGGTCCTGCACCGCCACCAGATCCTCCTGCACCACTGCCGCCACAACAGCCTCCTCCACTTTGTGGATCACAGCTAGAGATATGCTTGCCATCATCGGGAGGTTCAACCCCTTTTCCGAATACTTTACTTCCTTCATCTTGCATCACTTTTCGCCATCCTGCTGGAAGAGGTTTATTGGGTACGAGAAAATAGCCGCTGGCGCTTGAATCAAGAGCAGCAGGTGTTAGCCAAAACTGCTGTCCGTACACTGTGCCCATAGTAGCATCTTCGCATTTGTAATGCAGGCTATCTTTTTTTACCAGAGCACTATAGTGGTTTAGTTTCCAGTGGATCACTGAGTTTACAATAACATCAGCTCCTGCTTTTCTAAATGCCATCTGGTAATCCAATCCTGCATCCTGCGCCATTTTCTCCAATTCAGCAAGTGAAAACCCTTTTCCCGTTGATTGAACTTCCATAAAATTTTCATTGAAAGGTTTTGTACTGTCTTTGATAGTGAAAATCTTATTCAAAGCATAAGGCCCGCATTTGAAGGAAATACCAGGTTTATTTTTCATTGTCCAAAGGGCTTGGCGAATAATTACAACTCTCGACCCTGCGGGTCCTTCAATTATTCTGTTAGCAATTTCTTTTAGCAGGGATTCAATTTTTGCAGCCCGCCCTACCCATGCATTAATTAAGAGCAACTCTGAAAGCACTCTATCGGCTAACACCTTTACTTTATGGTCATTTTGTACTTTCATTAAATCCCAGGCTTCTTGCCATGCATCCATTGCTTCATTATAATATCCTGTGCGCCGATAAACAATTCCTAGGTTGGCTAATAAAGCTCCCCGCCAGCGACTTTGCGGATACTCTTTTAAGAATTTAGTAATTGTTGTAAAGTCATC
The DNA here is from genome assembly GCA_038206235.1 of Chitinophagales bacterium. Classification (GTDB taxonomy): domain Bacteria; phylum Bacteroidota; class Bacteroidia; order Chitinophagales; family Chitinophagaceae; genus JBBRBB01. The sequence goes on along the minus strand of JBBRBB010000008.1, from coordinate 3,604 downwards.
GGGGCTTTTGCGCTGTGAAAAAGCGACAAGGGCATACACCAAAGCCTTATTTTCTTCTGAAAAGGCTTTACCTTCCATTGGAACCAAAGGCTCTTCAAAAAAGTGAACACGAAATATTTCTTTATCAGTAGGCTCTTTAGAAAATGTTGCCGGCATAGCCTCTTCAGGAGAGAGAATATTTTTTGGAAGATTCCTGTTCACAGTTACATTCTGTGGTGTACGAACGGGAGTATATTGAGCTTGAGCCGTTATCTGCGAAATGAGAATTGCACTTACTAAAAAAAGAAATAATCTATGAAAACCAACTTTGAACTTCCTGGAAAAAGCCTTTCTGGGTGTGTCACTTTCAAAGTATCTTGCTAATAAAATTGCCTTTGAAAAAGAGGCGATACTTATATTATTAATCTGTAGCATAAAAAATTATTTTTATATTGATTAAAGTTGAGGTTCCTGCAGAGTAATCACGGGAGGAGTATGGTCAGATGGATTTGGAGCGGGTAATTGTGTTCTTAAATGGTCATTAGGAAATGCGTCCAGCGAATCTGATACACCATCTCCATCTGTATCAGCGTGGATAGGATTGGTGCCATTAAGAACTTCCTGTGCATTAGAAATTCCATCACCATCCGTATCACTATTCAGCGGGTTTAAACCAACGGCGACATTTACCGCGTCAGCTAAACCGTCGCCGTTAGTATCAAAGCTGTTTGGATCTGTACCATATATCATTTCTTTTCCACCATCAAGTCCATCCTTATCGGCATCAGTCATTACATAAGGAATATATTCCCATAAATCATCCCCGACGCCATCGCTACCCATTCCTACATACCCCTTGCCTCCAATGCTAAAGGCGATAGCAGCCTGGCGGGGTCGGGCAGTGCTTCCCCAAAAGTCTTGCCTTCGTATCCATTTATTTCTTTCGGGAACATATTCCCAAAAATCATTGGGAGCACCACAATGATTAGGATTATTTGGGTCACCATTCAGTCCAACAAATCCCGTGCTGCCAATGCTAAAGCCAACAGCATTAGTACGTCCGACGGGAACAGAGGCTTTCTGTGTCCAAGGACCTAAAGAGTCTGTTTCTTTAGCAGGGTCATATTCCCAGAAATCATTCATGAAGTCTTCACCCCCTCCCATATATCCCTTAGTGCCAATACTGAAACCGTATGCTGCACCACGGTGATTGCTTGGAAAGTTGGGTTTCGATGTCCACGTACCGCCGAGAACACCGGGGCCGGGAACAAATTCCCAAAAATCATTGTAGGAATTCCAGGGACCATTGCCGTTTCCCACATACCCCTTGCCACTCATGCTAAAGCCAACGGCTTCATTACGACCGCCGCCAGGAAATAAGCTTTTTGAGTCCACAAATTGGCAGAGGTGTCATATTCCCAAAAATCATTCATATAACCATAATCACCACCAGGGCCACGCCCAAGTCCTACATAACCCTTGTTGCCAATACTAAAACCAACGCAGCCATAACGACCACCAACAGTATCATTTCCAAAATTCATTTTTTGAGTCCAGGTATTGTTAGCAGGGTTATATTGCCAAAAATCTTTCCTGTCACTTCCTGTTCCCACATATCCTTTGTCGCCAATGGTAAAGGCAATGGCGTCCCAACGGTCACTACCGGCAAACGTTCCTAAACTGGCTTTTTGTGCCCAGGAATCCGGAGCAACATAGCTGGTGGCTATTGGAGGAGAATATTCCCAAAACTCACCATTACCATAGCGGCCTTCTCCGAAATATCCCTTGCTGCCAACGCTAAAACCTACACCATCATTTCCACCTTGAGCTGATTCATAATTGGGTCTTTGAGTCCAGGCGTTTGTATTGGGGTCATATTCCCAGAAATCTTTCATATAAGCTCCGCCATCTGCTTCGCCTACACCTATATACCCCTTGCCATTTATACTGAAGCTACTCGTTCCCAAACGGGCACTGCCTCCAAAATCAGCTTTTTGAATGAAAGTATCAAGGATAGGGTCATATTCCCAAAAGTCTTTTGTCAAACTTGATGGCCCGCCACCAGTCCCTACATACCCTTTGTTATTTATTACGAAGGCAGAAGCCCAGGCCCTGTTGCCACCTCCAAAATTCGTTTTTGGAGTCCATGTGCCGCCGGTGCCCAAAGTAGGATTATATTCATAGAAATTTGTTGTAGAACCTCCGGCATCTACCCCTGTTCCAACATACCCTTTACCATTAATTGTAAAGGCTACCGCGCCTTGCCGGGCAGTACCCGGGAAAGGAGTTATAGTATCCCAATCATTGGCAATGGGGTCATATTCGTAAAAATCATTTGTAAGAGTCCCGTCATCACCCGTTCCGACATAACCCTTGTTCCCTATGCTGAAAGCAACAGCTTCACGCCGCTTAGTACCTCTAAAGTCAACAAGTTGGGTCCAAGTGCCGCCGCAGTTTGGACCGGCTGGATTATATTCCCAAAAGTCTTTTTTTAAAGGATCATAAATATAAGAGTCATCACCCGTGCCTACATACGCCTTAGTACCTATGACAAAACTAACAGCCCCGAAGCGCCCGGGCCCATTAGCTTTCCGCTTCCAAAAATTCTGTGCATCACTTGCATTTATAGCAAGAAGCATAATGCAGAATAGTAAAATCTTTTTCATATAGCTTGAGTTTATTTTAAGATTTATTTTATCACTTTTAATTTTTTAAGCTCTTCGGCGGTTACGGCGGGTGGCCTTTCGCTTCTCTAATGCATATGGTTCGTTATAATATATTTTGCGATGAGTTTTTTTGTTACTTATATTTTAATTTGTAGTAAATGATTTTTCAAATAAGTATTGCAGAAAACAATAAAAGCCTTCTTTTTACAGAAATACCTCATAACATTAAAATGTTAACCTCCAAGAAAAACCTGCCGGTAAATCTCCGGCAGGTTTAAAAATTTCCAGCTTACTTTTCTTTATACAACTTCACCGTTCTTACTTCATCATCCATTACCAGCTTCACCACATACATAGTATTTGCATATCTGCTCATATCGAGTTGTAACATGTTGTCGCCAACGTTTGTTAAACCAGATTTTCGTAAGATTGCTTTTCCATATACATCCGTTACAACAATCTCATATTTTCTGCCTGTCTTATCTGCATTGAATAGAACATTCGCTATTGATTGCGTTGGATTTGGATAGGCTCTTAAATAAGATTTCGCAATCACATCATTTGTTACCTTACTGCTGCCGCCAACTGTTACATAAATCTTTCCCTGTGGTGCGGTTCCGCAGGCATTGCTTACGGTTACTTTTACATAGCCGCTGCTGCTGCCGAAGTTCACTGTTATCTTAAATGTACCCTGACCGCTTACAATAGTGGCGCCTGTTGGCACAATCCATGTGTAAGTAACACCCGGTCCGTTTGGAAGCTTATAAACAACTCCCTGCTGCCCTGAAGCCACACTGGTAGGACCAACAATACCAGTTGATGGATTGGGAGCTACTGCATAAACGGTAAGAGAACTTTGTGCACTTGTACCACAGAAATTACTTGCAGCTACTTTTATCTGTGCTGATGTAGTAAAGCTTGAAGGCACCTGTATTTGAGCTGATGTTCCGTTATTCTGT
>JBBRBB010000007.1:0-154429 GCA_038206235.1 Chitinophagales bacterium | reverse complement strand
AGATTCATAGATGAGTTTTTGAAGGCATAAAGACCTCTGAAAATATCAAAGGAACTACTTTGAAATAGCTCCTTTGTTTGACGTTTTCGTCGGTCATCAAGTGTATCCCTGGCAGGTTGCTCTCCAGCAGAGCCTACTTCCTGTCCGCATCTAACAATGATATTATCTCATCAATCAATTCTTTTATTTGAGGAATGAGGGATTGATATTGCTTCGGTTTATTGCTGCGATAACATGAAGTCTTCAGACATAATTTCTAAATTGATTTAGTGTAATAATATTAATTATGATTGATTTCGCTTTAGTTTTGAATGAGCTTAAATTAAGGTTATGATTATTGTTATTACCGGCGCTTCGAAAGGTTTGGGAAAATCAATTGCTGAAAAATTTGCAGCTTCAGGAAATACTTTATTGGTATGTGCCCGCAACGAAGTACAGTTATATAAAATGATGGAAGAGCTTGTTACAAAATATCCCCAATGCACAATAAAAGCAAAGCCTGTTGATTTAAGTATGAAAGCAGATACGATGGAATTCGGAAATTGGTGTTTGAAATTTGGTACTCCTGATATTCTTGTAAACAATGCAGGACAATTTTTGCCCGGAAGTGTTTCCAATGAAGAAGACCGTGTATTAGAAAAAATGATGGAAGTGAATTTGTACAGCGCCTATCATTTAACACGAGTCTTATTACCCTCTATGATGAAAGCAAAGAAAGGGCACATCTTTAATATGTGCTCAATCGCTTCTTTACAGGCGTACGAAAATGGCGGCAGCTACAGTATAAGCAAATTTGCATTGTACGGCTTTAGTAAAAATTTGCGTGAAGAAATGAAACCCTATAATATTAAAGTAACTGCAGTTTTGCCCGGCGCAGCTTATACCGATTCCTGGAGTGAAAGCGGTATTGACTCAAAGCGATTTATGGAAGCTGAAGACATTGCCGAAATGATTTATACTACATCTCAACTTTCACAACAAGCATGTGTGGAAGATATTATTATGCGGCCCCAGTTAGGAGATGTATAACTGCCAGAAAAGCGTAATACTACATGGTTGCAAAAAAAAATAATTAAAAAATTTGGGTTCATTGAAAAAATAAATACAACTTTGCTGATACAAAATAAAATCTTAATAAGCAAACATGCCTTACTTAATATTACATATTGAATCAACAAAATGGTTTAGTCTCTATACAGATTATACTATCTGCGGGGCATGTAATGCTGCTGGTTGAATCACAATTCAAACTAACTATCGCTTAGCCCCGCAAATAGTGCGGGGCTTTTTTTATCTCTACAGTATTGAAAAATTAATATAAAGGGAGTAAGAATTTAGTAATTCAACTGAAGGTTCTTCAGGAATAACTTGGGTTTAATTCCCACTCCAACCGCAAACATCCAGATACTATAAGTGCGTAAACTCACATACCTATTAATTTTGACACAGGTAATTCTATTGCATTCTCTAAAGAATAGGAAATATTAGGAATTCATTACTCACAGCAAAAGATGCAGAAAACATAAGCACGGACAGGAGAAGCAGCAATGATTCATCTGTTTTTAAAGTAATTTCTGTGTTCTTTGCGATACCTTGAAGCTCGCAGGCGCATGAGGGTATCGGTCTGACGACTTGGAGCCGTCTGACCGTTATTGCACTTAATGCTCAATATAAAAAATTACAATGGCAAAAAAACTTTCAATAAGAGGAAAAGATATTCGTTACATCGGTTATCCCGAAGGTCCTGTTATCAGTGTTGCCATAAATGTGATGGAAAAACATTACAAGCATCACAGCCTTGAAGATGCACTTGGCATTTTAAAAGAAGTTCTGGCATCTCCTGCAACATTTAGTGAAGATGAAGCGCTGAGCGGCATTGCAAAAATGTTACTGCCTAAGCCACAAACAGAAGGCGTAGAAATTTCGCTGAATCAGCAAGGCATCAGCTTTAATGTTTTTGGGAAAGAATTTATTGAAGAGGGCGCTCTGCATCAAATGTACCAGGCTGCAAAGTTGCCGGTAAGCGTTGCCGGCGCATTGATGCCCGATGCACACTATGGATATGGATTGCCTATCGGCGGTGTGCTGGCAACTGAGAACGCAATTATTCCTTATGGTGTTGGTGTTGATATTGGCTGCCGTATGTGTCTGAGCATTTTCGACATCAATCCCAAAGAGCTTACGCAAAGAGAACAATATTTTACCCATGAGCTGAATGAAGCAACTTTATTCGGCAGCGGAAAAGAATTTAAGCAATCCACTTATCATGAAGTGATTGACAGAAAAGAGTTCGATGAAATTCCTTTGCTGAAAAGCCTGCAGGGTAGAGCAGCAAAGCAACTCGGCTCTTCAGGATCCGGAAATCATTTTGTGGAATTTGGTATTGTCGAGATAAAAGAAAAAGATGCAGTGCTTGGTGTGGATGCAGGAATGTATCTCGGCCTGCTTAGTCATTCCGGTTCAAGAGCATTGGGTGCAAACATTGCCAATCATTATACAAAGCTGGCAAAGCAAAAGAAAAGATTGCCTGCAGAAGTAAGCAATCTTTCATGGCTAAATTTGAGTGAGGAGGAAGGCTGGGAATACTGGCTTGCCATGAATCTAGCGGGTGATTATGCTTCTGCATGTCATCACATCATACATGATAAAATTGCAAAGCAGTTAGGGAGAAAGCCTGTGAAGATGGTAGAGAATCATCACAACTTTGCATGGAAAGAAATGCATGTCGCAGATTCCGTTGAAGACGGAAAAGCAAGAGAATTAATTGTTCACCGTAAAGGTGCAACACCTGCAGGTAAAGATGTACTTGGTATTATTCCCGGCAGCATGACAGCACATGGATTTATTGTAAAAGGAAAAGGCGAAGCAGCTTCTCTTAATTCTGCGGCACATGGCGCCGGAAGAAAAATGAGCAGAACACAGGCATTAAAATCCATCACCCATAATGCATTAAAAGATGAGCTGAATAAACATGGTGTAAAGTTGCTTGGCGGCGGATTAGATGAGGCTCCGTTTGCTTATAAAGATATTGAGATGGTTATGCAATCACAAAAACAATTAGTTGATGTGATAGGCGTGTTCACACCAAAAATTGTAAAAATGGATGGCACTGCACCTAAGCAGTGGAGAAAGAATAAAAATATAATCGAAGGTGAATAGGGGAACGTTTTTATTCATATTGATATGGTCAGACCCGGGACGGTCAGACCATATGTTTCATATTGTAATCATCAATTAAAATCATATTTCATGTTTCAATCAGCCATAGAAAAAATTTCTCAGTTTACAAGACCATTACATACCATATCAAGAACCTATAATGGGCTTGTGTTCCCGGGAACTTCCACATTCTTTTTTGTAAATAACAAAGGCATTGCGGTTACCTGTAAACACGTGGCAAGCTTAATACCCTCTGCGGAGGAATTAAATCCTGCATATATAAAATTCAAAGGTGAAAGAGAAAGGCTTGCAAAAGATGGTAAATACAACAGAAACCTTCAGGGGTTAGAATTAAAATATAAGTATAGCAAAGACTCAACCGTTCAGTTGAAACATAATTTCATTAACTGCTTCGATAAGCTGACCCAAATAGTTTGTCATGTGCATCCAACATTAGATTTGGCGATTATGGAATTCAAAGGTTTTGATAAGATACTCTATACATCTCATGCTGTGTTTATGAAAGACAGCAGTAAAATAAAGCAGGGAAAATATTTATGCAGGCTCGGTTTCCCATTTCCTGAGTTCAATAACTTCAGACACAATGCTGCAGCTGATGATATTGAATGGACAACTGCGGGAAATCAAAATTCTCCAACCTTTCCTATAGATGGAATTGTTACCAGGTTTGTAGGCGATGCAACCAATGGAATCACCGGCATTGAAATGAGCACGCCGGGATTAAAAGGTCAGAGCGGCGGTCCTCTGTTTGATGCGGAAGCAAAAATTTATGGAATGCAGTTTGCCACCAACCATTTGCATTTAGGATTCGATTTGAAAGACAAAGAAATTATTCAGAGCGGAAAGAAAACCAAAGTATCAAACTATCCATTTCTTCATGTGGGCATTTGTGTACATGTTGACAAGATTAAAGAGTTTCTGCGTGAACATAAGATAGAGTTTAGTGAAGCAGAGTAAACATGAGAAACATGATAATATAAACAACGTGTATCTGAAAAATAAAATGAAGCGCATAAAATCGCTTGCGAAAATTTTCTTCTCGCTATCAAAAAAAAAGAGGTTGACTCCCAACTTAAGTCAACCTCTTTTTAAAAGAGAAAAGATTAAACATCCTCTTTACTGATTACCTGCAAAGGAGTTGTAAGATTTACCATCTATAATTGCAACAACTCTATACAGGCCAGAAATTGCATTGGTGCCATTCGTATTTCTGCCATCCCATGTTATGGTATGAAACCCTGCGGCGCCATCTCCATTTGCCAGCACTTTTACCGGCTGCTGTAAATAGTTGTAAATGGTAATATTCACCTTACCCATGTTTGCTAAAGTATACTGAATGGTTGCGGATGTTTTAACGGGGTTAGGCAATACTTTTAATGAAACACCTCCGTTACTTTTATCTGCATTGCGGTTATATACTAAAGCCGGTTTTATGCGTGCCTGGCTCTTTTGCACCTTAGATGCATGATTACAATCTACCAAGGAGTATGTTCCGGTACCATATACACTACCGCCGCAATAGCTTTCCCATGAACCGAAGATACAAAGTAAACATCGCCATTATTGTCGTAATGACCCGCGCCTGTACCATAGTAAATAAAGGAATCTGTGTAGCCAGAAGCACAATCGTCAGCTAATGGGTTAATGGCATGCAGTTCAAAACTTCCCGTGCTTGAATTAAACGAACCGTATGCATTCCACAAGAATCCCGCACCAATATCTACCGTACCCATTCCTATATATACATCTCCTTGTTTGGTATAATTAAGTTCCCATTGATAATAAAAACCGTCTACCAGGCAAATGTGAGAAGGAGCAACGGGCACAAAAGATACATTGTCTATTGCAAAGAGATCGCCCTCAATGTTTTAATCAGGAAGCTTGCAATGCCTTCAGCTTCAATGGTAAATGTTTCAATACCAACCTGAGAATTAATCTGACGACCGAGCAAATTGCCATAAGCGTCGTACCATTCCAGGCAGGTAGTTCCAGCATAATCAAAATAGCCTGCATCTAACATAAAAGACTTTACTGTGGTGGGAGTATTAGTTCCGGGCACCACAAATGTACCTGTAATGTCTCCAAGGAATTGAGGAGTTCCTGAAAGAACAGGGCTTGTTGGATTCGCAGCATCTTCTGTGATAAAATCATCTCCGGAGCCGCCAAATATAATTCCAACATTCTCATACTGGTTGGTGATAACTGTGCCCAGAGGATACTCACTAAAAGTAATTACGGGAGAATTGTTTTTAGTAAGATTATGTTTTAGCGGTTTAAGATTTGGATGCGCTAAGGGAGAAGTGCTTCTTTTATGCAAGTTGTCCTGCGCATTAGTAATGTTGGCAAAAAGAAAGCAAAGCATTGCCAGCATCCCAATAAGGGTGTGTCTTGTTTTCAGTTGGAAAGTAGTGTGGTAAAAAAACAAAAGTATTAAACTATTTTTTTCGGCAGGTAGGCACGTATATGCATATTTAAAGATAAAAGAGTTTTTGTGTGAACAGAAGATAGGATTTAGTGAGGCAGATTAAAATTTGCCCATGCATTTTATGCTTAAAAGAATAAGTTCCATTCAAGAATTAAACAGCATTTTTCGGATAATCAAAAAACAAAAATTGCTTTTCTGCCTGTTGAAAGTCTTTCCATTTTTTAATATCGCATTCAACAGCAAAGATGCTGCAGGTGGGCATGGTATCAATTTTTGCACCCGCTAAGGTGTTGGCAAAATCAGTGATGCCTGGATTATGAGAGAAGAGAGCCGCTGAGTCAAACTTGTCATCAATATCATTTATCACTTCAAAAAAAGCATTGGCAGAAGCGAGATACAATTCTTTTTTTTGAATAATTTTTTTCTTTTTTATATCAAACACCTCAGCAAAATATTTACAGGTTGATAAAGCTCTCTTTGCAGGGCTTGTAATGAATGCATCAATTTTAATTTTATTTTTTAAGAGCCGTTTTGCCATTACCGGGGCATCATGGTGACCTCTTTCATTTAAGGGGCGTTCAAAATCTTTTTGCATGGAATTATCCCAACTGCTTTTTGCGTGGCGTATAAGGAGAAGTGTTTTCAAAACAATTTAATTAAGTTTGATGCTCGTAAAATTCTGTGTTATCAAATATACGCCCAATTTTATTTATACCTATAAAGCAGCTATTAACTGCAAATTAAATTTGATTTAAAAAAATTAAGTGCAATCTTACAGGTACATCAACATCAATGAAGTGAGCCAGATCATGGTAAGACCGGGGATAGTCAGCCATGTAAATATTCAAGGCTTATACAAAGGTGAATGGCTGCAATTTGAAAAAGATAAAAATTATGATGCTTTTTTACTTTGTAAAAAATAACATCGTAAATTAAAAAAAAAGTAAATTGAATGTTGTAATTGACAAAGATATGAGAGACTGCAGTGATGAACCTTACTTTATTAAAAAAGCAGAAAAGGCTAAGGAAACTATTAAGAAGTATGGTTTGCCAAAATCAGTAAGAAGAAGTAATAATCCCAATTCAACTTCTGTTACAAACTGGCGCAGTGTGATTGATGTAAGCCGCTGGAGAAAAGATAATTTTTTAAATGTTTTTAAAAACTGATGCAGATAGATTTTTACTGATGATTATAAAAAATCGTATATTGCAAATGCAATATTCCCCATAAAAATATATAGTATGACTAATGAACATAAAAAGTATATTTCTTCCCGCCGGAATTTTGTAAAACAAACCGGAGTTGCTGCGGGTGGGATGTTGGCAATGCCCATTTTATCAAAACTAAATTTCCTTGAAAATATTGCAAAAAATAATACTACTAAAATTACAGAGTGTACAGAAGCCGCCTGGCTTCCCTATAACCCTACTAACAATTTAACCCAGGCCGGTCCTTTTACTGTTGGTCACGATGGAGACAATGGCAACTGGCTTTATTATTACAAAACGCCGCAAACAGCGATTAAGGAATGGCTTGATGTAGAATATGCAGACGAAGACTTATGTTCTAATACACAGGATTTATGCACTATTGAAGGAGATGAAAATGCCTTAAAAGAATTAAAATACAAAGTATCTTACCCCTTAAATTATCCTTACTCAAACTGTACTGCAAAACCACCAGCCGTATTTTTGTTTCATCCAGGTGGCTTTAGCGATTGCACTGGAATAGAACAAGCAAATTTTGTTGATCAAATTGCTGATCAAATGGTCTCTCAAGGTTTCTTGGTTTTTAATGTTGAGTACCGGAGAGGGAGGGCAACAAGTACACGTGCAAGAGGCCTGTATCCCGACTATTTCGGCAACTTAAAAAAGGTTTATTATACCACAAGCTCACAGGATTTATGTTATTACCGGGCGTTTCAGGATGTAAGGGGTGCTATACGAACTATTATTACCAGAAACAGGGCAGTGGGTGGCACTTACAAGTTTGATGAAAATAATATTTTTCTTGGTGGGTTTAGTGCAGGTGCTATTTGTGCAGTAAACGCTGCATTTTATACACCGGCAATGGTTTATGCTGTTTCCAACGGAGCAGAGGCAATTTTAGGCCCAATTGATGCAGACTATTATGATTGTGACCCAAATCTTGAGTACCAGTCAAAAATAAAAGCCGTTAGCAATTGCTGGGGAAATGCCTTTATACCAAAAGATGTAGCTGTGAATCTTACCCCGTTTTTTCCACCTGTTTTGCGCAAGCCGCTTATCTCTTTTCATGGTATGCAGGATTGGGATGTATGCCCCTATAGCTCTCAACCTGTATTTTTTTCAGAAACAGGCCAATTTTCTGATGCGGATGGTGATGGAAATACTGTATCTGAGAATCCCGAAAACAGGTGCCTGCCGGATGGAAGAACATTTGATATGGATTACGGCAGTGCAAGTGATCTTGATATGTACCGCTTTGGTTCTTACAAAATGTATTGCTTTTTAAAATCTGTAAATGTATTTACTGAACTGTATGCAGATCCCGATATGATACATGGAATAAATGATGCTGATGATGATTTTGGTATTGGCACAACCCATACAACGCCAGATAAATATACCTATATAGGTTACCGTATTGCCACCTTTTTTCAGGCAGTGTTAAATACTGACCCTAATTTTCTTATTACCCTTAAAACAATGCGCAGTTATTTTGAGAATTGCGCAAACGGCCGGTACGGAAACAATACGGCTGATAATAATTACTGCTCAGGCACAACCCTTAATCCCTGCAATTAATTTAATCATCTTTAAAATATTTTACAATGAAAAAGCTAATTACACCATTCCTTTTTACTTTGATATTTTTTTGCAATGCGAATGCCCAAAAAAGTTTAATTGACAGCAGCTATGGTAGAAATGGCACTTCTTTTTTTACCCTTCCGGGAGGTATCATAAGCTATAGCCAATTTGTAAAAGAGTTGAAAGATAACCGCACTCTTATTGTTTACCAAACCAAGAGTATCAGTGGACATCCTGACACGATTAATATTGTATTTGCAGATGATAAAGGAAATATAATCCAGGATGGAGATAGTGATGCCAGGGCGCTTGCTTTACCGCTTGCAGACTATGGTTTTAAAAATAGTATTCTTGAAGCCATAAACCAGCAGCCGGATGGAAAGATATTAATTACAGGAACGGACGATTCCGGCTCGAGCCTTGATTATTTATTTGTATTGCGTTGTATGCCGGATGGCTCTGTTGATAAAAGTTTTGGGGAAAATGGCATGGTAAAACAGGCTTTTTATGGTAAAATTATAAATGGCTACGGCGTAGTTATTGATGGATCCAACAGTATAGAGACAGATTCAAAAAACAGGATTTTATTGAGTATGATTTACTCTTGTGAGTGTAGTAATGATACTTTAATGCTTCTGCGTTTTTTGCCCGATGGCAAAATAGATAATGACTTTGGAGCCGATGGTATAGCAAGGGTATATTCAGGTATGGGTTCTTACGGGGGGTATATTAACCAGCTTGTAATATTGCCCGATGATAAAATACTTACCTGTGGCGATGATGGATTAAGGGACGACCAGGACCCGGCTAATAAAAACAAATTTGTAATAATACGTTTTAATGCAGATGGCAGCGTGGACAGCAGTTTTGGCGTAAATGGAAGAAGCTTTAATTATTACAATATCAAGTACGATAATGTTCCATGGTTTATACGGCTGGACAGGAACAATAAAATTGTAGTCGGCGGCAATTACACAATTAACCAGTTCCGATATTATGAAAACCTGGGGGTGGTCAGGTTAAATACAGATGGGTCTGCGGATAACGAATTCGGTACAGACAGCCGCCTTATAATTGATTACCCGGGTTATAGTTTGCATGGGACACAAAACTTAGGGGATAATTTAGGTGATATGGAAGTGCAGGAAAATGGTAAAATATTATTCGGCGCTACACTTACTGATATAAAACTTGACCCCACAATATGGGATGGTATTGTTTACCGTTTTAATGAGGATGGCAGCCATGATATAAGTTTTGCAGACAGCGGCATTTACCAGTATAGTTTTGTTGGAGTCTTTGATACTGTAGATACCAAAGATTCTTTAAACCAAATGGAATTGAAAAGAGATGGGGATATTTTGCTGTACGGTTCTTTTAGTTCAACAAATGGAGAAGCAAATTACAATTATAAATATCTCACCCGCCTCAATGGAGACCCTGTAAAGAACCACCCAACAATTGCACAAATAAAACGCTGGATAATCCACCACATTCTGCATTTTACAGATACAAACCCCGGCACAGCTTACTATGCTATTGAACAAAAAACAAGCAGCGAAAATTTTAAACAAGTGGCAACTGTAAATGCCAGAAGCAGTGGTGAAAACAATTATACTTTTAACCTTGCCACCACCAATGCACCATCCGTTACGAATGCTTACAGAATTAAAGCCGTGCAAAATGATGGCAGCGCTGTTTACTCAAATGTATTTACAGATATTTCAGATAATACTGCAGGTATCATTAATGTATCCCCAAACCCGGCCAAAGATGTATTAACCATTCAGGGCTTACATACAAATATGCAGTACGAAATAAGAATACTGAACAAAGAAGCCATACAAAAATCATCCTTCAAAATATTATCATCAACGAATTATAAAACAGACATATCCGCTTTACAATCCGGAATCTATTTTCTTGAAATAAAAGATAATGAAGGAAAAATAAATTCTTTAAAATTTGTAAAAGAATAGCAGGCAGGAAAAAAATCGCGGTGCTTCAGCATATAAAATATCAGGTATTTAGTGCTTATTAAGATTCATTGCGATTACTTATACAGCAGCGCAAGAGATTATTACGGCATGAAAGCTTACTTGATATTTCGTTTCTTGATCCGTTAATAGTAAGCGTGTAGTTCTTGCAAGCAAGGCACAAGTAGCTGCACACAATAGCCCGGCGACTTATACTTGCCTCAGATGGGGGAGCAACCCTTACACGTACATCAACACCAATAAAAGTAAAACAAGTCATGGTCAGACCGAGGACGGTCAGACCGTGTTAAAAAAAACTAATACCCTCTCACATTCTTTCCTTCATAATAATTTAGAAAGGCTTTATTTACAACGCGATTGCCGCCGGGTGTGGGATAGTTGCCTGTGAAATACCAGTCGCCGGTGTTTGTGGGGCAGCTCTCATGAAGGTCTTCAATGGTTTGATAAATAACCTGCACCGGAATGGTAAGATTTTTTGGCGTGATAAGCTGCGCAATTTTATCAGAGATTTCCTGCGTTTTAAATGGCTCGTAAATATGCCGCACTAAATTCTTTGTATGCAATAGGTTTGTGCGCTGCAGCTCTTTAATGCAATTATAAATTTCGGTTAGCGTGCTGTTCATATCTCTCTCATTCAATAATTCAATCGCTGCTCTAAAGGCGATAAAATCTACAAGCTTACTCATATCAATTCCATAACAATCAGGATAGCGAATTTGCGGGGCAGAAGAAACAACGATTATTTTTTTTGGCTGCAGCCTTGCTAACATGCGCACAATACTTTCTTTTAAAGTGGTGCCGCGAACAATGCTGTCATCAATTACTACAAGCGTATCTTCTCCTTTGCGCACAGTGCCGTAAGTAATATCATACACGTGCTGCACCATTTCATTGCGTCCTGCATCCTGGGTTATGAAAGTGCGCAGCTTTACATCTTTAATAGCAATCTTTTCCTGCCGTATTTTTCTATTTATCATTTGCTCCAGCTTCTCTTCCGTAATATCATTTCCCCAGCTTAAAATACGCTGCACTTTTATCTGGTTTAAATATTCTTCCATGCCTTTGCACAAGCCGTAATATGCAATCTCTGCGGTATTTGGTATATAAGAAAAGATAGTATTCTTTAAATCATAATTCACTGCTTCCAATACAGGCTTGCTGAGATGATGACCCAGTGCAATTCTTTCGCGGTAAATCTTTTCATCACTGCCGCGGGAAAAATAAATGCGTTCAAAGCTGCATGCTTTTCTTTCTCTCGGCTCCAGAATTTGTTCTATTGCATAATTTCCATCTGCATCTGAAATTAATGCAGTGCCGGGCATCAATTCCATTACTTCATTTTCGCCAACATTAAAAGCAGTGCGTATTGCCGCTCTTTCACTGGCTGCAACCATCACTTCATCATTTATATAATAATAGGCTGGCCTAATTCCGTTTGCATCCCTCATGATAAAGCTGCTGCCATTTCCCAGAATGCCGCCTGCGGTATATCCGCCATCAAACAATTCAGTTGCTTTCTTTAATACACAGGCTATGCAGGGATTTTCATTTCTTTCATTCTCCTTTACCAAAAAATGGTGCACTACCTCCATCATAGCAGCAAGGTCGCTCTGCTTTTGAAATTCGCCAGGGTCTGTATTAATCAGGTCAAATAATTCTTCTGTATTTACCAGATTAAAATTACCGGCCATGGCAAGATTTCTTGCGGGTACTACATCGCGTTTTATAAAGGGATGACAAAATTCAACATTGTTTTTGCCCTGTGTTCCGTAGCGAAGATGACCAAGTAATATCTCCCCTAAAAATGGCACATGTCCTTTCATTAAATGAGCATGCTGTTTAATATCGCTTTGATGTTTTTCAAGCTCGGCAACATCGCTTACAATTTTAGAAAACAGATCTGCAATAGGCTGTGGCGCATTGCTGCGCATTCTGAAAAGAAAAGGATATCCGGGTTCTGTGTTTAGTTTAACGGCTGCAATGCCTGCACCATCCTGCCCGCGGTTATGCTGTTTTTCCATTAACAGGTACAGCTTATTAAGACCGTACATTACAGTACCATACTTTTGTAAATAGTATGAGAAAGGTTTGCGTAAGCGAATGTAAGCAAGCCCGCATTCATGTTTAATTTCGTCGCTCATACACTTGTGAAAGAAGGCGCAAATTTACGTTTACTTTTTTCAATCAAAACAATTATTATGCCTTGCTCGTGTGTTTGCAAAGATTTTCTGCAAGCCATAAAAATTCATGAATGAATACATCTATATTTTTTTGAAAAGCAGCATCCAGCAAATTACCATCTGCATCAAACTTCTTATCAACAAACGGAATGATGAGCATGTAGGGCGATGCAATTCCGAACAGCGCAGGAATCAGTAACAGTAATTGCTGCGAGCTTCTCATGCCGCCCATTGCACCCTGCGATGCAGTAACTACGCCAAACGCTTTATGGTTTTGCTTGGGAAAATGGTCAAGCAAATTTTGCATGGCAGCAGAGTAGCTTCCATTGTATTCAGGCGTTACCAGAATAAATGCATCTGCAGCAAACATTCTTTTAGCAAGCGGCCTATATTTTTCAGGCGCTTTTTCTGCTGAGGTAAAAACTTCCTGCAAAAAAGGAAGATTCCATTCCCGCACATCAATGATGCCGGTAGTATGCTTCGCTCTTTCATCGAGCATTCGTTTTAAAAAAAATACTACGCGGTTTGTTATGCTGTCTGCTCTCGGACTGCCTGAAATGATTTCAATGTTCATGCAGATTTTTTCTTTTAATCACCGTAACAATAATGGTCTGACGGCTTAGAGCCGTCTGACCGGTTCAGCTTTTTTGATACCACGAAGAACAGAAATACACAAAGAATCACAAGGGTCTTATGCAATTGTAAAACTCAGGGAGATCACAAGTCCTCCCATTGAGGAATTTACGAGGCTGCTGCTTCTTCCTTCTTCATCTCTACATTCAACAGCAACTTCACTTCATCACCCACAACAAGTCCGCCGGCTTCTGTAACAGCATTCCACTTCAATCCAAATCCTCTGCGGTTTATTTTGCCTGTAATTTCAAAACCAGCTTTTACTTGTTTCCACGGGTCTGTAACAGTTCCGTTGTATTCAACATCGAGCTCTACCGGTTTTGTAGTATCGCGGATAGTCAAATCGCCTGTTAATTTATATTCTGTACCAGATAATTTTTTAATGCCTGTTGATTTAAATGTAATCTTCGGAAACTGTTCAGCATTAAAGAAATCATCACCTTTCAAATGACCATCCCGTTGTTCATTTTTGGTGTCAACGCTGTCGGCATCAGCTTCGAACCAAACCTTTGCATCAGTGAAATCATCTTTCTCTGTTTCTACTGTTGCATCAAATTTTTTAAAGGTGCCTGAAACCGTTGAAATCATCAGGTGCTTTACTTTGAACATAATGTCTGAGTGAGCTGCATCAATTTTGTAAATCATAGTTTTGTTTTTATGCCACAACCCCTAAAGGGGAGTTGAGATTGTTAATAATAATTGTTTTCTGTTTTAAACTTCTCCCTCTATGGGTTGCAGGTTTTTTTAATTTTTTAGTTTGCTAACACTTCCACTGCATGTTTAAAAATCAGCGTAGGTCATAGGAACATCTATCAATAATAATTCCGCATTTGAATCGGCAGAGATATTAATTTTATCTGTTTCCCAAATACCTAATGCATCCCTTTTGCCGAGCTTATTATCGTGAATGGTTACATCGCCTTCAATTACAAATGCGTACACGCCATTTTCTTTTTTCTTAATCATGTATTCAGTTGTAAAACTTTTTTCGAGATTTCCCAAAGTGAGCCAAGCATCCTGGTTAATAAAAACAGCCTCTGAATTATCAGGAGCAACAACCGTTTGCAGCTTATTTATTCTCTCTTCAGGCTGAAAGGTTTTTTGCTCATAATGCGGAGTGATATTGTATTCTTTTGGAAAAATCCATAGCTGCAGAAATTTTACTTCCTTATCAGAATTTGCATTTGTTTCACTGTGTGCAATACCATTTCCGGCGCTCATAATCTGCACATCATTCTGTTTGATTATTTTATCACGGCCGGTTGAATCTTTATGATGCAGGTCGCCATGCAGGGGAATGGAAACAATCTCCATGTTTTCATGCGGATGCTTGCCGAAACCCATTCCTGCTTTTACAGTATCGTCATTCAAAACTCTTAAAGCACCGAAGTGTATTTTATCTGAATTATGATAATTGGCAAAGCTGAAAGAATGCCAGCTATCGAGCCAGCCGTGACTGGCGTGTCCTCTTTCATTGGCTTTATGCAATATGGTTTTCATAATAAATTCCTTTTTATATGTATGTACACGAATTAGTGTAAAAAAATTTTATTTCTCTTGTGCTCTTATCTTTTCAAGCAAAGTGTTTAAGGCTGATGCTTCCTTATTCGATACAGTAATTACAGAGTCAAATATTATATCTACCTTTTTAGTTGCAGATTCCAGAATATTTATTCCGGCACTGGTTATTGTTACTACTGTTTCTCTTTTATCTTCAGAAGAATCAGTGCGCTTTACCAGTTTCTTTATTTCCAGGCGGTCTATAATCCTTGGTACGTTTGAATTCTTTTCAATCATTCTGCCTGCAATATCTCTCACACACATTTGTTCCGGGTATTTGCCTTTTAGTATGCGTAATACATTGTATTGCTCATGGGTTAAGCCAAAATCTTTTAACTTTCTGCTGGTGGCCGTTTTTAGCCACCATGCCGTGTATAAAATATTTAATCCTGCTTTGTGAATTTCGTTTTTAAATTTACTGCTTTGTATTGCCTGTTCCAGTTTCAAGATGCAAATATATGTATATACATGTAATTTTCCAAATTATATTATTTGATTTAACGAAAGCGAAAAGTATATCATGTGTTTTTTTGTATTTCCCAATCTCTTTTCAAAACAACCTGGAAATATTTAATAAAATACGAATGGAATATTTGATTAAATACAAACCTTAAAATCATTTTAAAGCAGCTTTCTATTGAAAAAACAATTGTAAATTTGTTGAAATAATTTTCTCACTCTTAAATTAATTACCATGCCTAACGATTCTTCTGCCAAATGGAACATGGAAGCCGAATTTCTTCAAAGCTGCAATTGCGATTATGGCTGCCCATGTAATTTTAATGCACTGCCTACTTATGGCAACTGCGAAGCGCTTATTGCGTATCATATCCGCAAAGGAAATTTTGGTGATACCAAGCTCGATGGTGTAACCTTTGCATGGGGTTTATGGTGGCCCAAAGCCATACATTTAGGTGAAGGTATAGGCGCTCTGTACGTTGATAAAAACGCCTCTCCTGAACAGGTGAAAGCGATTGAAGAAATTACCGGCGGTAAACATGGAGGCGGTGTGTTTGCTATTTTTCCCACCACTTTCAAAAGCACAATGCCCACAAAAATTACAAAGATTGATTTTCATTATCATCCTTACGATGCGTGGTTTACAGTTGAGGGTGTGGGTGAAGTAAGGTCGCAGCACATTGTAAATCCTATATCAGGCGAATCTTTTGAAGGAGAACTGCTCTTGCCCGGCGGCATTGCCTTTAAGCGTGGCACAGTAAGCAGTGTAAACTGGAATTGGAATGCAGATAACATTTCGCTGAAACATGAAAAGAAAAATGGTCATGTAAGTGTTGTTACCTTTAGTAACGAGGGCTGTACCGCCTGATGTAAATGGTTGTTTTTAAAATTGCCTAATGAGTAGCAGCACTTCGCTGGAAAACCTTTTAAAAAAAGACCGCTCCATTATTATTGCCGGTCTTTTTTTCATTTGCTTATTGTCGTGGCTGTACATTATTTATTTGTACAGGCAAATGGTGGTTATGGATATGAATGCACTCTTCTTTGCCATGCCTATGACGCCTCAATGGTCTGCAACAGATTTTGTGTTATTGTTCCTGATGTGGTTGGTGATGATGATTGCCATGATGACGCCCTCTGTTTCACCACTTATCCTCATTTTTGCAATGATAAACCGGAAACGGAAGCAAGAGCAAAATCCTTTTGTTCACACAGGTTATTTATTGGCAGGATATTTTTTGGTTTGGGGCGGCTTTAGCCTGCTTGCCACTTTGCTGCAATGGTTGCTGCAGCAGGTATCATTGTTAAACTCTGAAATGAAAACGACCAGTAAAATATTGGGAGCCATCATTTTAATTGCAGCAGGTATATTTCAATTCACGCCCTTAAAGCAAACATGCCTTAACTATTGCCGCACTCCCGTTGATTTTATTCACCGTAACTGGAAAGAGGGCAAACTTGGCGCTTTAAGAATGGGAATTGAGAACGGCAGTTATTGCCTCGGCTGCTGCTGGGTATTAATGGTATTGCTCTTTGTTTCTGGAATTATGAACTTATTGTGGATAGCTCTTATTGCTCTGTTTGTTCTTATTGAAAAAACTTTCTCTAACTCAAAATGGATATCAGCTATTGCGGGTGTTGTATTGATTGTATATGGAATGATTGTACTAATGCAGTAATTTGGTTTAGCCCGCAAAAATATTTGCATCATAAATATTTTCTAATCGTATGCAATTAAATGTATCACAGCTCCCTCATAGTAATACATTCTTCCATTTGTTGAAAGATATTTTTTTTCAGTTGACTTATCTGGCAAAAACTTGTCTGTAAAAGCTTTTATTTCATCATGCGTTTTATTGGGAATGCCATCTGCAGGCGTAAGCGTATGCACATAACTTTTTATCATTTCAATATAGGCAGCAAGGCAAAGATCGGTTCCCGAAAAAAGCTCTGAATTAATAATTCGGTTGCCGGTAACTGCAATAAAGCCTGCATAGCTGCTATCACTCTCCTTCATCTTATTTATAAAAAACCGCAGATAAGAAGTATCGAGCTGTGTACTGTCGTTGTATGCCTGCAGGTAAGCTGAAGTTTTATTCTTTTTCTTTTTTGAAACAAGCTCATTATCTATTTGTTTCCAAACCTTGCTTTGACGCTTTGTTACATCAATCTGTCTGCGAACACCCGCATCTGCAGTGCCTGCATACCTAAAAGGTTTTGACCTATCGTCCCATCGTCCCTTTTCAACACAAAAAACCGAAGCATAATTTTTATGTCTGCCTGCAGGAATAATGGTTGTTTTGCCGAAAGCCCTGTCCTGCTTTCCCCCCTGAACCATTTCACCGCTCAGCAATAAAATATTTTCTTTTGAATGATTTTTTACAAGCAGCGATGATACATCCGGGCCGCCATTTGCAGTATTTTCTTTTACAATAATCTGTTTCCTGCGCAGCGCCTCGCTGAAGCTGATAACCCCGTCTTCGAATGCAATATTTTTTTGAGAGCCTGCGCCGCTTCCTATTCCTTTAAAACGAACAGGTATCAGTTGCAATTTTTTGTATGTCCAGGGGCTATCATATTGAACGGTTAATTCATTATAAGTAAGCTGCGCCTGAAGTTGTTTGGGGAACAAAAAAAAGATTATGGGCAAAAAAATAAAACGGGTTCGTTTATAAAATAATGATGCAGGCATTTTCATCAAGTTTGAAACGTTTGCATCTCTCATTTATTTTAATATTGAAATAAGCAGCTACTATTTACTGTCAATCTCTTTTCCGGATAACGATGCTGCACAAAGATTAATAAAAATTCCGCATAATAAAGATAAAGAAGCAACCTGCTGAATAGCATGTGGAAAACAATCAATCCCTCCTTTATTCTCCTTGCATTATTTTTATACATTTTTACCCAAATAAGATTTGAAACAGAAGCACGAAAATATTATTGCAGAAATTCAACTGCTCATCTCTCTGAAAGAATTTTCTGTTGATGATTATAATAATATTATCTCAAAATTTTCTTATGACGGCATCACACATTATCTCAATACACTCTTTAAAGGCGGTAAACCCGAAACAGCAACAGCAGATCTTCTTGCCGCTCTTGCCGAACATTTACTGAATAAAAAAGTGTTTAAAGAAGTTGCAGTGAAAGGCGGCTTTGGCGACATCGCCTTCCAGGAAACCATCATCAATCCTGTTATTATTGAATTGAAACCACTCTTTACAAAAGCCGGCGACAGGTTTTTAATCTACAACTTCAAATATGAGAATCATGAAAAACAGGTGCAAAAATATTTGCAGGATAATCAATATGTAGTTCTCACCAATTTGAATGAAGCCTATTTGTTTGGCAGGGAAGCGCTGGTAACGTTTGAGCCTTTTGCCAAAACTACTTTTGTTCAGGTGCTCGAAATGTTTGCAAAAACTGATAGTCTTTGGGACAGTATTCGCCGTCTCGAAGACACCACACCCAAAGTGGAGCTGGAAAAAGAATTCTTCGGCAATTTGAAAAAATGGTATATCGAATTGCAGCAGGTTGAATTTTCTTCCGTCCTCCTCTCCTTTGGAGAGGGGCGAGGGGTGAGGTTATCCAAAGAAGAAGCAATCGTTTTGCTGCTCAACAAAATCATCTTTATAAAAACACTGGAAGATTATGGTCTTATCCCATTTCGCTTTTTGGAAGAGCTCTATTTTGAAAAAAGGAATAAATGGGAAACTAAGGGTGAAGAAAAAGTATTTAAGGAATTCTTCGACGATTTGGAAGAATGGTTTTATGTGTATTACGATACAGAATTGTTTTACACAAAAATCTGGGACTACATTCAGCGGCAACCTGAAAACCTCGACAACTTTCGCATAAAGTTTGAATCTGTTCTTGGTCTTGGCATGTGGAATTACACTTTCGGCAAGGGCATGATTCACTACAATTACCGCCAGATTGATGAGGATGTTTTTGGAAAAGCTTATGAAACTTTTTTAGCAGAGAGCCGCAAAGATGAAGGCATTTATTACACACCCAAAGCCATTACAGAATACATGGCGCAGCGTTTGGTTGATGCACTCTTCAAGCCGTTGTACGATTCCATTATTGCATGTATTGATAAAAATGATTTTGATAGTGCATGGAAATTTTTTACTGAAATGCAGCAAATTAAAATTGCCGATACATGCAGCGGCAGCGGCAGCTTTCTGATTAAAGTATTGCGCAATATTTATGGCTGCTATTATCTCCTCATGAAGAAAACTTCTTATTATGAGCAGCACAGCGACTCTGTAAACGGGCAATTAATATTTGAAGACCGTCCTAAGTTTATTGAAGACGGAAGATTGTTTCGCAAAAAATGTAATTTTCATGACCGGCGTAAGCTTATTTCATCCATAATACTGCACCATATTTATGCGGTTGATATTGATGAGCGTGCCATTGAAACTGCTAAAACAAATATGTGGAAAGAGGCGGTGAAGCTGGAGCCGCCTGTTTTTAATTTCCGCAAGCTGCCAAAAGAAGTAAATCATATTTTACCAAATCTTGCAATCAATTTTATTAATGGCGATACCTTATATGACCTCACTATAAACGAATCCCTTGAATTTCTCTCTGCAAATTATCGTAATGAAATTGCTGCTCTGCAAATTGTGCGCAATGAATACATTGCAAATCCATCGCAGCCGCAAGTGCTTGATAAAATAAAAGAGATTAAACAAACAATACGTGAACAGCTTGAAGAAAATCTTCCCTTGCGCAAGCCCGTTCTTGCTGTGCTTGAATTTTATTTTTTATTTTTTGATAATAGCGGAAATGTTTTGCCGCCGGAGCAGCGAGGCTTTCACGGCATCATCAGCAATCCGCCCTGGGAGGCTGTAAAACCCATCAGCAAAGAGTTTGCGAAGGTTGGCAAAGGAGCGATGGATGTTCTTGATTTTAAAAAATGGTTTGCAGAAGAATTAAAAATAAATGAAGCTTTCAAAAATGAATGGAATAAATATGTTGAGTTTTACAGAAGCTACAGCGAATTTCTTTCTCAGCGTTATCAATACCAGGGCAGCGGCGACCCGAATTTATATAAGCTGCTTACGGAGCGCAATCTTGAATTAATTCGCACAGATGGTTATCTCGATATTTTAATTCCTTCGGGAATTCAAACGGATTATGGAGGAAGCGATTTGCGCAAAATGATTTTGGAAGATTGCAACCTGCTCGAACTTTCATCATTCGAGAACAGAGGTTATGAAGAAACAACTAACGGCAAAAAACAAACCATTCATTTATTTCCTGATATTGACAGCCGCTTTAAATTTTCTGTGCTCTTTATTCAAAAGCAGCCGATGCCCTTTACCACATTCAATGCAAAATTTTATATGCTGCATCCTGCTGAATTAAAAGAGAAAGCGCCGGTTGCATACAACACAGAGATGATAAAAAGATTTTCGCCGCAGAATCTAAGCATCATGGAGTTTCGCAGCCAAACAGATTACGAGCTGTGCACCAAGATACGCAGCACATACAGGCTGATGAACGATTTGAATTTTGAGTGGCGAAGCGAACTGCACATGACTAATAACAGCGATTTGTTTATTGCTGAAAACGATATTGATGAGAAAGAAAAATTAATTCCATTGTATGAGGGTAAAATGATTCACCAGTTTCATTCGCAGTTCAGCACTCCAAGATATTGGGTTAATGAAGATGCAGCATGTAAGGAATTAAGCGGAAGAGATATTTCAAGAATAAAAAATGAATATAAGCTGAAGCGGAGCGATGCGGAAAAATTATATATCGAAAACAATCTGAAGCCCGACTTCTATTATTACCGTCTTGCATACAGAGCAATCGGGCGTTCAACAGATGAGCGAACAATGATGTGTTCTATTGTTCCGCAAAGAGTGGTAATTGGGCACAGCATGAATTATCTTGTTCCGAAAAAGTTTATTATTGATGGTGAGAAAATACGAACTGAAACATTGCCTTATGAAGATGTTTTTTATTTAATGGCATTGATGAATTCGCTTGTGCTCAATTACTACATGCGCAATAAAATTTCGGCAAACCTTACCATGAATTTTATTTATGAATTACCCATTCCGCAACAAACAACAAAAATCAAGAAACAAATAACAAATCTTGCATATACAGTGTTTCAGCACAAGAATAAAATGGAGTTGTTTGAAGGTTTGCAAACACAATTAAAAATAAAGATCGATGAAAGTATGAATGTGATAGAAGCCCGGGCAGCTCTTGAAAAACTAATTGCATTCGATGTATTTAAATTAACGCAGGAAGAGTGGAAGCATCTTGCCTCAACCTTTCATTACGGCAGTGATAGTGAAACGAAGAAGGAGCTGGATGAGGTAGTGGGGAGGGTGGGAGTGAGGTAAAAAGTATATTCAACAAAATCAGCACTTCCAGAACAATTGAATTATCAATTTTCAAAAAGTTTGGATGATTATCATGATTAATATGATTATCAAATCTCTTACTGCTAAAATCGCATTGACAATAACAGGAAGCAACAAGGAAGTATCTCAAATGCAGGGTAAAAGTGAACGATGGATACAACTGCAAAAGCGAAAGTAAAAAGACAATTAATTTAAAAGTAATCTCCGTAAAGGCTTTTAACTCACTATACTTCCTTCCTCAATTTTTTCATCAGGATTTATAAAATATAATTTCCCATTTTTATCTTCAGCCATTAATATCATTCCATTGCTTTCTATGCCGCGCATTTTACGGGGCGCAAGATTAGCAACCACTATCACCTGTTTGCCAACAATATCTTCGGGCTTAAAATGCTGTGCAATTCCTGAAACAATTGTTCTTGTTTCAAATCCTAAATTGATTTCAAGCTTTAATAATTTATCTGCTTTTTCTATTTTTTCTGCAGACACGATTGTGCCTGCACGCAAATCAAGCTTTGCAAAGTCATCGTATTGAATTGTTGATTTGTTGACTGGTTGATTTGTTGATTGATTTAATAATATTGTTTCTTCCATAATTCCTGATTTTTCCTGTTCCGCCAAAGGCGGGAGATTTCCGGTTTCCGATTTGATTAATCCGCTTTTTAGTTTTTCAACCTGCTTTTTTATTTCTTCATCTTCTACTTTTCTAAATAATAATTCCGGCGCTCTTAAACTATATCCTATACTCAATAGCTTTATGCTTCCTGCATTTTTCCAATCGAGAATTTTATCAACCACCTTCATCATCTGCAGCATTTTCTTTGCAGTAAAGGGAAGAAAAGGATTGATGAGAATTGCAAGGTTGGCTGTTAACTGAAGACAGAGATGAATACAATTATCAATTAATTTTTGGTTGCCAATTGCCTGTTGCCTGTTGGGTTGCTCACTGGAAACTGGAAACTGTGAATCGGAAACTTTTTTCCACGGTTCTTTTTCCTGAAGGTATTTGTTTCCCTTTCGTGCAAGGTCAATTACTTCGAAGAGTGCTTCACGAAACTTGTATTGCTCAATTGAATTGGTAACTTTTTCTTTTGCTGATTTAATATCTGCTATTAATTTTTTATCGTTATCGTCAGCAATATCGTTGTGATACGGAGGAACTTTGCCCTTGCATAATTTATGCATCAGCACAAAACTGCGGTTTACAAAATTTCCGAAAATGTTTACAAGCTCGCTGTTGTTATGCTCCTGGAAATCTTTCCATGTAAAATCATTGTCTTTTGTTTCTGGAGCATTGCTGCATAGCACATACCGCAAAGCATCCTGCATGTGCGGAAAATCTTTTATGTATTCATCAACCCATACCGCCCAGTTGCGGCTTGTAGAAACTTTTTCTCCTTCAATATTCAAAAATTCATTGGCAGGAACATTGTCGGGCAAAACAAAGCTTCCATGCGCTTTAAGCATTGCCGGGAAAATAATGCAATGAAAAACAATGTTGTCTTTCCCTATAAAATGTACAAGCTTCGTTTCTTCATTACACCAGTAATCTTTCCATTTATCTGTAAGCTCTTTCGTTGCACTTATGTAGCCGATTGGCGCATCGAACCAAACATAAAGAACTTTTCCATCGGCATTTGGCAAGGGAACTTTTACTCCCCAATTGGCATCTCTTGTCATTGCTCTTGGCTGCAGTCCGTTATCCAGCCAGCTTTTGCATTGGCCATAAACATTATTTTTCCATTCGGTATGCTCATTCAGTATCCACTCTTTTAGCCATGCTTCATAATTCTGCAGGGGAAAATACCAATGTGTCGTTTTCTTTTTTACAGGCACCGCATCACTCATTGCACTTCGCGGATTTATTAATTGTTCAGGGCTTAATGATGAGCCGCACCTTTCGCACTGGTCGCCATAAGCATTCGTGTTGCCGCACACAGGACATGTGCCAATGATGTACCTGTCTGCTAAAAATATATTTGCTTTTTCATCGTAGAATTGTTCTGTTTCTTTTTCTTCAAACAATCCATCATTATATAATTTCAGAAAAAATTCAGATGCCGTTTCATGATGAATTTTATTTGATGTGCGTGAATAAATATCGAATGAAATTCCCATTTGCTCAAAGCTCTCTTTAATGATTGCATGATATTTATCTACTATCTGCTGCGGGCTAATACCCTCTTTTAATGCACGGATGGTAATGGGCACGCCATGCTCGTCGCTGCCGCACACAAATAATACATCTCTCTTTTGTGCACGTAAATATCTTACATAAATGTCTGCAGGAATGTAGCAGCCTGCAAGATGACCAATATGCACCGGGCCATTTGCATAAGGCAGAGCGGCTGTAACAAGATAACGGGAAGGCGCTGCCTGATTTTTAATTTGTTCTTTCTCTGAATTGTTTTCAGTATTTATCAACTTAATAGTTTTTAAG
Organism: Chitinophagales bacterium; assembly: GCA_038206235.1. Taxonomy (GTDB): domain Bacteria; phylum Bacteroidota; class Bacteroidia; order Chitinophagales; family Chitinophagaceae; genus JBBRBB01. The sequence goes on along the minus strand of JBBRBB010000007.1, from coordinate 130,367 downwards.
CAAGGCTTGCAAAAATAGGCAAAGAGCAATAATAAAATAAACAGGTAATAACACAAAAAAAGGTTGCCCGTATAAAACGAACAACCTTTTGAAAGGCAAGCAAAAGAATTAATTATTAATTATTAACTGAGCGCTCTTTGTTTCATCCCCGTTTTTGATCAGTAGAAGATATGTTCCATTTTTAGCCTCTTTTAAATCAATATTGAATTGATTAATTCCTTCAGATATATCGAGTGTGTTTTTATAAATATTTGAACCTTCAACGCTCACCACATATATATCTGCTTTCCCCTGTTTCAAACTCTTATACAGCACATTGAATGCTCCTTTATTGGGATTAGGCTGAATGAATACAGTTTTGTTCTCCATTAATTTTGCTGCATTTGCAAGTATTGTTTCCCCATTTGGACCTGCAACGACTGCAACATTAGCCCAAACCGTTCCCCATTTATTTGCGGGTGTATTTGCAAATTCCTGCAAAGTCCAGAAGCTTCCGTCAACAGGGTCTATGCAAGTGTTGGTGTAATCTCCCCAGCGGTTTCGGCTGCCGCCAAATGTTTTGTAATAAGTTGCCAGCCCGAATTTATAGACATAGGGAGAGCGTAAAGTGTTGAGAGCATCAGAATGATTTCGATATGCATACGCAGCACTCGCATAAATATTATTACCAAAGCCTGCAATGCCTACTAATACATCACTATTGGCAGTTACAGCAAGGCTTGAAAAAGAGGCCATATATTTTGCAGTAGGATCTTCTAAGCGGCCAAATTGAATAACCGAATCTTTAACAGGGTCAATCTGCCACCACTGCGCTGCAGCCCGGTTTGGAATATTTGCAGGTAAAAACACAGTGCTTGTTGCCCATAAAGAACCGTTACGAATTACTACGGTACGCATTTTTGTGCTATTCGCATCAATAAGGTTGGCTGTGCCCTTTTGTGGTGCATCTACTTCTGTATCTGTCCATGGTTGATTTATGCCAACGGTAGCTCCGGCTGTATAAACAGGACTGTTTACAGAGCCTGTGATTGTGCATATTCTTACAAATCCATTGCCGCCGGAATTGCCATTGTAATTATTGAGCATGTATTCTATTGGCTGATTTGTATCCATAGTAACTGCGGGCGTGATTCCGAATAAACCGTTGCCGTCAAAAAAAGTATTCACTGTACCAAGTGTGCCGCTTATTAAATTTGCTTTATTATACACGATGATTCTTACACGATCGAAAACTGACTTGAAATCATTAGTAGTTATTACCACCCATTTTTGATTGTAGCCGATGAGCGGATAATCGGGAAGAGTGGCAGAAGGTCCTGTATCAACCGAATATTCATACCAGGAACCTGTGGGGTCACTGGTTTGAGATGCTGCTACAAAAATTCCATAATGACCATTATTTAAGCTGGCAAGAATGGAAGTAAACCAGCGGCTTGTTGTTGCATCGTAAACAATTTGAGGATCTGAATATGGAGAGCCATTGGTTAAGCCAGACCAGAAACCATTTAAGCTAAGTGTACTGATAGTTGAGCCTGTTTTGCTAAAAATTCTGTATTGCGAATTAAGAGTCTCCATCAAATGATTTGGGCCGGCAGAGCCGAATACATCAGGAGGTACTACCTGGTTATTATCAAGAAGCCCATTAAAAAATATTACAGGTGCAGGTGATTTTGCCTGTGGCTGATCAAGTGAAAGGTTTGTAACAAAAGGCTCATGAATCATGGTAATTTTTGCATCGGGAGGAACAGGAAGATTCTTTGGTATGCCTTTTTGATTTTCTTCTTTAAGCTCATTGTTTCGCTGCTTTATTAATTTGGGCGGATGCTGTAATTCCTGGGCAGCAAGAGTTGCAAAGTTTATTTCACCAAAACTTTTTACAGGGGTTATGGTTTTGGAAGTTTCCTGACCAAACAATATGTTTGCCGATGCAGCAAACATTAGTAAAGTCGTAATAAAAAATTGAGTATTTTTTTTCATGGCAGGTAGTTTAGAACATTAAAGTTAATATTTTTTCTGCAATATTTTTAATTAATTCAAAATGGTTATAGTTCCACCTTATCTTAAAAAAGGAAATACTATCGCACTTATTTGTCCGTCGGGATATATGCCTGCTGAAAAAATGCAAACTTGTATAGAAACTTTACTACAATGGGGTTATAAAGTAAAGACGGGAATCACTGCCGGAAATCAATATCATTATTTTTCAGGAACTGATGAGCAGAGACTTCAGGATTTAAAAATGATGCTTGATGATAAAACTATTCAAGCCATTTTTTGTGCCCGTGGCGGTTATGGCATTAGCAGAATTATTGACCGCATTGATTTTAAAAGATTCAGAAAAAATCCAAAATGGATTATTGGGTATAGTGATGTTACCATCTTACATGCACATTTATTTTCACAGTTTAAAATTGCTTCCTTACATGCGCCAATGGCGGCTGCATTTAATGAAGGCGGAAATGAAAATGAATATGTACAATCGTTGCGCAAAGCTTTAAGCGGAAAGAAATTAAATTATTCTTGCGAAGCTCATCCATTAAACAGAATTGGATCTGCAAGCGGAAGATTAATTGGCGGTAATCTTTCATTGCTTGTACATGTAATTGGAACAAAGAGCGACATCAATACAAAAAATAAAATTCTTTTTTTGGAAGATGTGGGAGAGTATAAATATCATATTGACCGCATGATGATGCAATTAAAGCGTTCAGGAAAATTAGAATTATTATCAGGGTTGATCATTGGTGGCTTTACTGAAATGAAGGATACTGTAATTCCTTTCGGGCAAAATATATATGAGATGATTTTTGATAAAGTAAAAGAATATGATTATCCCGTTTGCTTCGATTTTCCTGTGAGCCATACGGATAGAAATTATGCATTGAAGATTGGAGTAAGACACAAGCTTGCTGTTGAAAAAAATAAAGTAACTTTAGTTGAGTGGCAGTAAGAAGCAGGGATTGGGAAGCTTACGATGAAGTTTTATTGTAGAATTATTATTTACCGAATTAAAGATGTCCTGCATTTTCTATACAGGACATCTGTCTGAAACTTTTATCAATCTTTATTACTCTTTAAAAAACTTTTGAGTATTCACTTTGCCATCTGTTGCAATTCTTAAATAATACGTTCCCAGTTTCAATTGACTTACATTCAAATCATAACTATCAGCATTCACATTCTCACTTGTTAATACATTACCCTGTGCATTAAGTATAGAAAGAGAAGTATTAGAAGATGCACTTAAACCACTTACATGCAACACATCTTTTACAGGGTTGGGATAAAGTTGAATCGTTGATTGGTTGATAAGTTGATTGGTTTGTTGGTCGGCTATCACATCTGAATAAGCAACGACGCCATCTTTGTCTACTGCTTTTATGCGGTAATAGTTTCTCGTTGTTTCCTCAATTGTTGCTTGCGGTAGGAGATAGTTGTAATTATTTTGACTTATTCTTTTTGTATTTTCACTTGCAGAGATGTGTGCAATTTCTGTAAAGCCACTGCTACTATTATAACTGCGCTCTAAGCTGTAATAAACTGTGTTGTTTGTTGATGCCTGTAAATCTTGCCAGTTAAGAATATGATGCTTTATCCATCTCTTTATGCGGGTGATTCTGGAAAGAGGGTCTCCATTGTATCGGGCAAGAACGAAATGATTGTCATTTGTGGAATGGTTAGTAGAAGTTCCGGCTGCTATTATTTTCCCATCTGTTTGAATAGCCAAAGCTGCTACACTTTCTCCAAATCCAAAATCATTATAGGCTTTTCCATTTGTTCCAAAAGTGCTGTCAAGTGTGCCGTTGTATTTATAACGGTAAAGGCAAAAGTCGCTATTCCCTTTCTTGCCAATACCTCCTCCCGCTGTAATTATTTTATTGTTCGGTTGAACGGCTATAGCGTTAAAATAATCTGAACCGTTAACAAAAAATGCGCCTGTGTTATTGAAAGAAGAATCAAGCGAGCCATTATGCTTGTAACGGGCTATTGAGGCTTGGTAAAAGAGCTGGTCGGGAGAACTGAGACCCTGAGCAACTATTTTTCCATCATTCTGCAAGGCAGCTTGAAAAGCCCCGCCTTGTCCACTTTCGTTACATTCACCTATGAGAGTGGTGGTAAGTCCATTTGTTCCGAAGGAGAGATCTATTTTTCCCGTTGAGTCATATCTTGCCAATAAATAAGTATCACATTCATCATCTATAGTTTTGCCTACCAATACTATCTTCCCATCCTTTTGTAATAATATACTATTCCCCCTATCGTCTTGATCATAATAGTTTGAAGTTGTTTTTCCGTTAGTTCCAAAAGAAGAATCAACCGTGCCATTAGAATTAAAACGGGCTACCATTAAATCCGGAGTATAGCGAGTTTCATTACCGCCAACAACAATTTTACCATCGGGCTGCAGTACTGCACCTCCAGCATAATCCTGATAACCGAAACTTGATATAACAATCCCGTTTACTCCGAAGGAAGAATCAATAGTGCCATCTGCTGAATACTGAATTAAAAGTATAGACTTGTTATAAGATCCCGATGCGATTATTTTACCATTGTTCGTTAATAAAATAGATCTGCAGGTTGCATCAGGCAGAAATTTTTTTACAAATCCTCTGCCTCCGAAAGAAGAATCAACGCTGCCGTCAGACTTATATCTTGCTATTATCAAACCTGAATGATGAGTGCCGCCAACAATTATTTTTTTATCGGGCTGTATCTTAACTGCGCTGCAAAAAACATTGAACCGAAAATTTGAATGTACTTTACCATTTCGCCCAAAGCTTGAATCAAGCGTGCCTGGCTGGGCAATATTTATTTGATTAATGAATAATAGACTAAAGAAAATATTAATTGTTTTCATACAACATCTTTAAACAGTTAGAAAATTTATTCTTTTATGAATTGATAAGTATTCGTCTTGCCGCCATTCTTTACGCTTAAATAATACGTTCCCTAAAAAATGTAAGAGCTTTTTCATTTTAATAGAATTTAAATTTAGGAAATTTTATGTAGATATTTTCTTTTCGAGAAAAAGAATTGTGTGCAAAAAAAAGTTTTCATAAAAAGTAATTTTTGAATTAAAAAATATTGGAATAAATATCAATTGCTAAATTATACAAAAGAATGGAAGTGTGCCAAATTTTATGGCGAAAATGCAGGCTAAATTCAATGCGCAAAATCAATTTCGTTTGCACAATTCATAAATTGAAAAAGGCATTGAGCATTTGTATTAATGTTGATGTTGCCGTACCCGGTATGTTTTCGTATTTCTGTTATTCCATCTTTTATATTTTGTCACAGGAGGAAATATCCGGCACCACTGAAATTGATTTTTTTGTCTTTCATCGTAGACATTTTTTTTGTTTAATTTGGTCAACTTATTTCAGGCATGCACAAAGAGGCAGTGGGCAGTAAGTTTCTAATTTTAAAATAAAAAATGATGACACACGACAAAACTTCTGGTAAAAATACAAACCCAATTCAGAAAAAAGAAGATGTTCAAAAAAGTAATGATGAACGTATAAACCAGGATTCTGAATCAAATGACTCTTTGAAGAAGGAAAATAAACAAAAGGACGAAATTGAATCAGATGGCTCTGGCAGCGCATTTAGCGGTACTGAAGAAGTGAAGGAATAGCTCCCTCTTCCCTTAACCCCTTTATCCCGAATTATCGGGAGAGAAGGGAATCAAGAAACTCTTTTATTCTATCATCTTCTTTCCATAGCTATGGGGGTGAAGGGGCTAAGAAAAAACAAGCCCCGAACATTTCACAAAATGTTCGGGGCTTTATTGCCTATTGCCTATTGCTTATTGTCTATTGCCTATTGCTTATTGCCTATTGCTTATTGCTTATTGCCTATTGTTACATTCTTGTAAACTTTATTTCCATGCTCTTAAATTCTTTTCCATCTGGCATCATCATGTACATCTCGAGCATCTGAGTATTATCATCCATAAATTTGAATACTTCTCTTACGTTCATGTCTTTTCCGCTCATGGGATCAACAGATGTGCCTTTCATGGTAATAGATTTTGTTGCATCGTCCCAGGTGCCTTCCATGTTCATCATTCCTGTTCCCATATTATCAACCCAGGAAGAAACAAACATTTTTTTGGCATTGTCATATCCCATAACACTCATGCCTTCAAAGGGCATTCCCATCATATCGCCTGTATGTGTTGACTGCTGGTAACGCCCTCCCATTATCATTTTGTTTGTAGCGGAGGCAGTGCTATGCATAGGTTCCTGTCCGGGCATCATCCACATGGTAACATCTTCTTTCCATTGACCTTCTGATTTGGCTAACATCTGATGAACATTGCCGGGTGTCATATAAGCCATCCAGGCTTTTTGTGAGGCTTCATCCATTTGTGCGTGAAGCTGAATGCTCAATGTTATGAAAAACAATGAGCTTAATGTGAGGGCAAGCTTTTTCATAATAAAATAATTTTTTTGAGATGAATTAATGAGGATGCAAGGTAAATTTTTTTTAATAAAATTGTAAGAGTTAGTAAAAAAACTCTGAAAATAATTTTGCTGATTACATTTTTTTCTAATCCCTTTTAATAAAATCATAAATTCTTCCCGCACAATTATCACTTCTTCTTTTCACAATAACAACTTACTACTTTCGTTTACGAATTACTATGCGCCATTATATTTTTATCATCTTTTTATTTATTGCAACTTTTTCTTCATCATTATTCGCACAAAGAATTAACTCATCAGATCATAAAAATTTACAAAAAGCAGAAGACAGCTTAAAGGTATATGCAAAGCACATGATATTCGATGCAGATGGCGCCGCCAGATTCCGTGCTGATACTATCTTCATAAAGTCGCTTGTAAAAGCATTGCAAACAAAAAACTCATTTTATTATTCTTTCGATTCCATTATTACAGTTTCAAAAATGTATGCGCCGGACAGCAACTTTCGTATTTTCTCCTGGCAAATAGAAAGAGATGAAAGTTATTTTCGGCAGTACGGCGCCATTCAAATGAATATCCCGGATGGTTCACTAAAACTTTTCCCTTTAATTGATATGAGCGACTTTACTGCAACGCCTGCAGATTCTGTAAGAAATATCAACAACTGGATTGGCGCTATTTATTACGGCATCGTGATAAAAGAGTTCAACGGAAAAAAATTTTATACCTTATTAGGTTTTGATGATAACGATTTCATCAGCACAAAAAAATGGATTGAGGTAATTAATTTCAACAACGAGGGCAACCCTGTTTTTGGCGGAAGATATTTTCAATACGCCAATGACAGCATAAAGCCTGCACAACCCGCTTATCGCTTTTGTTTAGAATATAAAAAAGATGCAAGAGCAAGAATGGTTTTCGATCCTGATTTGGATATGATAGTTTTTGATCATCTAATCAGCGAAACCAATGAGCCGCAAAAAAAGTTTACACTAATTCCCGATGGAGATTATGAAGGCTTCAAATGGCAAAATGGTAAATGGGTTCATGTAGAAAAAGTTTTCGAACAAAAACTAAAGAATGGCGAGGCCCCGCTGCCACAGCCTTTTTACGATGAGAATGGGAAGCCGATACAAAATAATTAATGAAGAATTAAAAATGCGGAATATGTTCACGCACCTGTCAGGTGCAAACACCTGACAGGTTTAACCTTAGCCTAACTTTAAACTCTTGTAAAAATATCACATTGAAAAACAAACGCTGGCTATATCTCATTCTCATCGCTATCAATATTCCTCTTGGATTATCTGCAAGATATTACAACACTTACTTTTCTGATATATTTAAAACCTATGGCGGAGATACTTTTGCTGCCAGTTGCATATTTTTTGGGTTACGATTTATTTTTATAAAAACAAAGCTTTGGAAAATTGCCATTCTCAATTATATAGTTTGCATCGCAATTGAAACATTGCAGCTATATCATGCTCCATGGATAGAAAAAATAAGGCACACACCACCCTTCGGAATTTTACTTGGCTACGGCTTTTTATGGAGCGATTGGCTTTGCTATGCCGCAGGAACTATAATAGCGTTTGCAGTTGCGTGGTTTGCGGATAACCAGGTCTGACTTCCGCTTTGCGGAACAGGCTGTCCCGGGTCTGACCATTTCTGGAGATGAACCTGGTCTGACCGTCCCGGTCTGACCATTCATTTCTAAAATATATATCTTCTCAAACTTCAAAACAATATGCTTACATATTTCTGAAAAAACTTTTTCGATACTTCATTTCCATACTTACTCTCCCCCACCTGCTTCACCCACTTAATTCCATAAACGGCATTCGTTAAAAAGACTTCCGATGCCTGCAACACATCGGCTATTTCAATTTCCGTTTCTTCAACAGGGAGATTTTCCTCACGCAAACATTCCAGCAAATATCTTCTCATTACACCATTCACGCAACCTTCGCTTAAAGCAGTCGTTTTAATAATACCATTTTTAACAATAAACACATTGGCAATAGTAGCGTCTGCAATTCTCCCATAAGTATTTAAAACCAGTGCATCATTCAAATGATTTTTTTTAGCCCACAACGCAGCCATTACATAAGGCAAATAATTATTGCTTTTAAGATTTGAAAATTTGTCGCAGCTTTTACGGGCATCTTCATAAAAATCCAGCACAAGACCATTTTTATTCAAACGATTACTTGTTTCATTCAACTCCCATGTTTGAATAAGATAATGCGGTGTATTACTTATGTCATCATACAAGCCACCATCACCACGAAAAATAGTAAGCCTTATTCTTGCAAGTTTTGAATGCTCATTTTTTTCAGCAAGCTTTATTATTTCTGACGTCAATTTATCTTTTGTAAAATGCCTCGAAGATTCAAGCTGCATCAATTCCAGCGAAGCAAATAATCTTTCGAAATGGTAATCACTTAAAATAATTTTTCCATCAATCATTTTCATCGTTTCAAAAAAACCATCCCCATAACGGAAAGAACGATTATCGGGCGAAATAGAGACTTCATCCTGCTTTAATATTTTACCATCAAAAATTGCATAATCAGCCATAACCAAATGTAAGAGCAAAAGCGCTTGTAAAAGAAATGATATTACTTTTACATACACCACTTATGCCTGTAGCCATCCGCAACATCATTGAAGCTTTAGAAAACATGGCTCCGCCTGCTTTGCAGGAAAGCTATGATAATGCAGGCTTAATTGCAGGCAGTCCCGAATGGAATTGCACGGGAATTATTTGCTCACTCGATGCAACAGAAGAAGTTATACTCGAAGCTAAAAATAAAGGTTGCAATCTTGTTGTCGCCCATCATCCAATCATCTTCTGCGGCTTAAAAAAAATCACTGGAAATAATTATGTAGAAAAAACACTAATCACTGCAATAAAAAATGACATCGCCATTTATGCCATTCATACCAATCTTGATAATGTATTCAATGGCGTAAGCAATAAAATGGCTGATAAATTAGGTTTATTAAACAGGCGAATACTAAGTACAAAAAAAGGGCAGTTAATGAAGCTCTTTACTTTTGTACCTTCTACCCAAGCAGAAAAAGTTCGCAGTGCAATCTTTGAAGCCGGAGCCGGGCACATAGGTAATTACAGCGAGTGCAGCTTTAATGCAGAAGGCTTCGGAACTTTTAAAGGAGATGAAAACACCAATCCCTTTGCAGGCGAACCCGGAAAACGGCATGAAGAGAAAGAAACAAAATTGGAAATTATTTTTCCTTCTTATCTGCAAAAGAAAGTGGTGAATGCTTTAATAAAATCTCATCCTTACGAAGAAGCGGCGTATGATATAATTGCTCTTGAAAATGAATTTCAGCTTACAGGCAGCGGCTTAATTGGTGAATTGCCGCAAGCTTTGAGTGAAATTGATTTTCTTAATTTGTTAAAGTCAGCATTTAATTTAAAGCTTATCAGGCACTCTCCTCTTTTAAATACAGAAGTAAAAACCATTGCGCTTTGTGGCGGAGCCGGAAGCTTTTTAATTAGGAATGCAATTGCAGCTAACGCCGATTTTTTTGTTAGCGGAGATATTAAATATCATAATTTTTTTGATGCTAATAACCGCATTGTAATTGCAGATATTGGGCACTGGGAAAGCGAACAATTCACCATTGACCTGCTCTTTGATATTTTAAGTAAGGAATTCACTACATTTGCCGTCCTTAAAACAGAAGTAAATACCAATCCGGTGAATTATTTTTTATGACCATTCAGGTCAATGACTTCTTGACTAATTGACCAAATGACTTAACTAAAAAACAACAAACTACAAACAAAAATATGGCAGCAGTAAAAGATTATTCCGTTCAGGAAAAGCTTGCAGCGCTTGTGAAGCTGCAAAAGATTGATTCGAAATTGGATCAAATTAAAATTCTGAAAGGCGAATTACCCATTGAAGTAAGCGACCTGGAAGATGAGATACAGGGTCTCAACAGCCGCAGAACCCGCATTGAAGAAGAAATAAACGGCATCACAGAGTTTATCGAGCAAAAGAAAAACGCGATTAAAGAAGCTGAAGCATTGACAAAAAAGTATGAAAAACAGACCGACGCCGTAAAAAACAACCGTGAATTTGAAGCGATAAACAAAGAGATTGAAATGCAGCAATTGGAAGCGAAACTTGCCGAAAAACATATTCGTGATGCCAATGAAGAGCTTGCCGAAAAAGGCAAAGCGCTTGAGGCCGCGAAAAAGCAAATTGCAAGCAAGGAAGGTGTTTTAACGGGCAAAAAAGGAGAGCTTGAAAAAATAATTATAGAGACCGAAAAAGAAGAAAAACATTTTGATGCAATTGCTGCGAATGCCCGCAAAGGAATGGACGAGCGCCTGTTGTATTCTTATGACCGCATACGCACTAGCTACCGCAACGGGCTTGCAGTAGTACCGGTGGAAAGAGATGCCTGCGGTGGATGCTACAATGCCATTCCACCACAGAAGCAGAGTGAAATAAAGCAGCGCAAAAAAATTATTGTTTGCGAAAACTGCGGTCGCATACTCGTAGATGATGAGCTGAACAATGCAATTGCATTAAAATAATTTACGTTAACTGCGAATTAAGATTTTATAAAAGGGATGCTAATTCAGCATCCTTTTTTATTTTCGGGGATTGAAAAATTTGAAACACTATACATTTTTATATAATTTTTTTGAGCCACAAAGACACAAAGGCACAAAGCATAACAAAGGCTTAATGCAACTTAGTGGTGTAGTGTCGTTGCGGTTTAATATTTTTTTTAATTCGTTCAAAACTTCATTTCAGAAAATAATAACAGCTTTTTTATTTGTTGTTCTATGCAGTGCATCTGCCAATGCACAAAAAGTTTATGATTTCAACGCAACCTGCCAGCAGGCATACAATGAAATAATTGCCTTAAAAATAAATTCGGGTCAGCAATTGGTAAACAAGGCAAGGCAGCAAAATCCCAATAATCTTATTCCTGATTTGCTCGACAGCTATATTGATTTTTTTATTTTGTTCTTTAATGAAAACCCTTCAGAATTTAAAACACGAAAAGCAAAATTTGAGCAACGCTTAGAAAGGCTTGCAGATGGCCCTGAAAACTCTCCTTTTTATAATTATTGTCGCAGCGCTGTGTACTTACAAAAAGCATGTGTGGAAATTAAATTTGGTGAAAAATGGAACAGCGGCTGGGATTTTAGAAAAGCCTTTAGCCTCGTAAAAGACAACAGGAAAAAATTTCCCTCATTCCTTGCTAATAATATGATGTATGGCCCCATGCAGGTTGTCGCGGGCACTATACCCGACAGCTATAAATGGCTTGCCGGATTATTTGGCATTAGGGGTTCTATTAAAGATGGCATGAGGCTAATGCAGGATTTTATGAACAGCAACGATTCGCTGACAAAACTTTTTTTAAACGAAGCAAGCTTTTATTATTGTTATATTTTATTTTATGTGCAAAATAAACCAGATGAAGTTTTTCAATACATCGCACAAAAAAATTTAGATATTGTAAATAACCACCTGCTTGCATACATGGCCGCCAATCTTGCTATTAATAACAAGATGAATGATTACGCAAAAAATATTATTCAAAACCGAAATCACTCCGGCGTATATATTACAACTCCGGTATGGGATTTTGAAATGGGGTATATAAAAATGCGCCATCTTGAAGTTGAGGATGCGGCAGATTATTTTGAAAACTTTCTTCGAAGGTTCAAAGGAAAATTTTATGCGAAAGATGCTTATGAAAAATTAAGCTGGTGTTATTACCTGCAGGGAAATATGGCTGCAGCCAACCAGGCGAGGCAGCAAATTCTAAAAAAAGGGAGTACCGAAACTGATGCTGATAAAGAGGCTTTAAAAGATGCAAAATCAGGAATATGGCCAAACATCTTATTATTAAAAGCAAGATTATTAAATGATGGAGGATATAATAACAATGCTCTTGCACTGCTCGCCGGAAAAAATTCAAATGATTTCTCAACAACTGAAGAAAAGTTAGAATTTACGTATCGCCTCGCAAGAATATATGATGACTTGAACTGGGATGATGAAGCTATAAAAACTTATTTGGTTGCAATTAATATTGGTGAGAAGCGGCAGGAATATTATGCATCAAGAGCTGCTTTTCAAATTGGAAGTATTTATGAGAACCAGGGCAAAAAAGACCTTGCTATTACGTATTATCAGCGTTGCCTTAATATGAATGACCATGAATATAAAGACTCAATGGATCAAAAAGCAAAGGCGGGAATTGCAAGGTGCAAGGGGCAGTGAGAATTAATGTGCTGATGCGCTAATGTGATGATGCGCTAATGAATTAATTAAAATTTATGCTTACTCCTAACAGCTTCGAATTTATCATGGCTTTTTTCACTTCAACCTCAACATATTCATCGTTAATCAAAGAATAAAAAGTTACCTGTTTGCTTTCAGGTTCTACAAGCCAGTATTCTTTCACGCCATATTTTTCATAAATTTCTTTTTTATTTCCCCTGTCATATTTTTCTGTGGCAGGCGAAAGAATTTCTATTACAAGGTCAGGTGCACCATGCAATCCATTCTTTTTTATTTTATGAGTATTCTCCTTTGCAACAAAAACAATATCGGGTTGAAAAACATTTTCTTTATTAAAATAAACGTCATAAGGAGCTATACGAAGTGCTCCTAAATTATTCTTTTTTACAAAGATGTTCAAATCAGTGCTTATATCAAGCAGCACGCTTTGATGAGGGTCTGATGGGGCAGGTGACATAACAAGTTGATTATTGATTAGCTGGCACAAAGTACCTTCGGGCAGGCCTTCAAAAACCTGCAGCATCGTTCCCGGTGGAGAAATAACATTCATCTCATTTCGTTTTGCAAAATAAAATTACAAAATTTGCTCATGCTCTCATCACTCATTATACAGAATTATGCCATTATTGATGAAATAGAAATAAGCTTCTCTCCAAACCTGAATATTATAACGGGTGAAACGGGTGCAGGCAAAAGCATTGTTATCGGCGCATTGAGCTTAATTCTTGGTGAAAGAGCAGATACATCTGTGCTGTTGCAGCCTGGTAAAAAATGTTTTATAGAAGGCGTATTTAAAATTGAAAGACGCAATAATGTGCTTGATTTTCTCACTGCAAATGATTTGCACAACGATGCTGATGAAGTGGTGCTGCGCAGGGAAATAGCTGCTAACGGAAAATCGAGAGCTTTTATAAATGATACGCCTGCCAGTTTACAACAATTAAAAATCCTTGCATCCTTATTAGTTGACCTTCACCAACAGTTCGATACACTCGAATTAGGCGATTCTGATTTTCAGCGTGAAGTGGTGGATGCTCTTGCAAAAAATGCAGCAGCTTTAAGCAACTATAAGCATGTATTTCATCTGTGGCAATCTGCTTCGAAAGAATTAGAACAACTGCAATTACAAAAAAATAATTTTAATAAAGAATTCGATTATCACCAGTTCCTCTTTAATGAATTAGCCGAAATCAATCTCCAGGAAAATGAACTCGAACTTCTTGATGAGGAATTAAAAATACAGAGCAATGCAGAGAATATAAAAACAAAACTTTCACAGGTATATTATCAGCTCAAAGAAACGGAACAGCCTGTTGTGCAATCCATCAAACAACTCATGCAGCAATTACAATCCATTGCTGCCTATCATAAAAATATTCCTTCAATCGTTGAGCGGCTTCAAAGCGCTTACATAGAACTAAATGATGTTGCTGACGAAACGGAATCCATCAACAACACCATACAGTTCGATGAGCAACGTATCGCATATATCAACGAAAGAATTTTATCAGGCTACAAGCTGCTAAAAAAACACGGTGTGCAAACAACCGCAGAATTACTCATCATTCAAAATGAATTAGAAGAAAAATTATTGCAGGTTTTACATATTGATGAGGCCATATCATCCAAAGAAAAAGAAACAAAACTGTTGTATCAAAAGGCAATTGATATGGCAGAAGAATTATCTGCCCGAAGAAAAAAGATTACTCCTGCATTTGAGAAAAATGTAAATGAGTTGCTCGTGCAGGTAGGTATGCCTAATGCAAGAATAAAAGTATCAATCAATCAAATCGCTTTGAAGGAATATGGAAAAGATGAGATTGAATTTTTATTTGATGCGAATTTACCTGCCGCACAGGCAGGCAACAGCAACCGCTTACAGCCTTTACGCAAAATAGCAAGCGGCGGTGAATTAAGCCGCTTAATGCTTTGCATAAAATCTCTTGTAGCAGAAAGCATCAATCTGCCCACACTCATCTTCGATGAAATAGATACTGGAATCTCTGGAGAAGCAGCCCGACAAGTAGGTGTAATTATGAAAACACTTTCTGCAAAGCGGCAGGTTATTTCAATAACACATCAGCCGCAGATTGCTGGCAGGGCAAATGCTCATTTTTTTGTGTTTAAAGAAATAAAAAATAATTCCGTTATAACCGGAATTCGCAAGCTGTCGCAGGAAGAACGCATTACAATAATAGCACAAATGCTAAGCGGTGAAAAGCCCACTGCAGCAGCGTTACAGAATGCAAGGGAAATGGTGATGAACTGAAGAGATGCAGGAGGCGGTAAGAATGTTGCTGATGCTTCATTATCGAATTGTTACATTGTAACATTGCTAAATTGCTACATTGCTTACTGCTTTACATCAACAATTTCAGCAGAGACCCATACTCAGTGTCTGAAGTTGCATTATAATTAATAAATTTATCTGCTACACGCCTTTGTTTATAAATAAATATCGTATTCTCTATTTCAGGCGATGGATTAATGTGATACAATTCTGCAGTTGCAGAATCTGAGGGTGAAGGAATGCAAAGTATAGCAACGTTTTGAAAGCCATATATATCAATCCATGATTGCATTCTTTGCTTAACTCTTTCAATTGATTCTTTACCGGGATTCATATAAATTCCAAACACTCTCAGTTTTTGAAAACCGCTTTGTTGAATTTTTGCATCCATGCGTTGCATCATTTGCATAAAGGGACGAATGTCTTCGCTGTTCCACCAAACCATAATGCCTTGTCCACGCCCATACTTGCACATAGGGCAGGTTTTTGTACCCTTATCAGGACCGGTGATATGATAGGGATCCATGGCGGGCATATTTTCTCTCATCGCAAGCCCCGATTGTAATTTATCTGTTTGTACTTTGTTTCCTGATGTTAAAGAGTAATTCGGAATATTTAATCCGAGAATAATATTTCTTGTTCCAATCAGCATTCCATTTTTTTGCACAAGATGAATAATGCCGCTTCCGCCATGTTGCTCCTGTTTATTTCTTTCTGATAGTGTAAGCAATGGGTCATCATCGAACAAATATTCATCAATCCAATATTCATTTTTATCCGCTTCTTTTATCACAGGATGAATGTGTGCAGGAATTTTAGCACCCGGATATGGAGCAGGCCTCAATGTATAAAATTTATACTCGCCTTTTTCATTTGTTTTCATCCATCCTTTTATATACCCGTTTCTGCCAGGCCATCCGGGTTCATTAAACTTATTTGTGTAATGCCCGGTTTGGTCTGTGTGATACACATACAGCACTATATCTTTTGCAGGTGTTTTGCCATCAGCCTTATATATCACGCCGCTGATAATCATTTTGGGCCCACGCTCATTAAAATCTGGCAACGTATCAATCCAGTTCACTTTGTCAAATGGAACAGGGCTTTCAAGAATTACTTCACATCCTTCACAACCACCACCCACATTTTTTGTTGCATCATAAGATTGTAATGATTTTTTTTGCTGATTATTTTTTTGTGTGCAGGCTGATGTTTGTATCAGGAGGATAACAGCAAATAAAAGAACATAATTTTTCATCATTTTATTTTTATTGTTAACTAATTCACTGCAAATTGATTTATTCAAATGCTATTATAAAACTATTTACATATATTACACAAATAGCTTGATGAAAAACTAAATACAAATAACTTGTTAGTGAATTCTGCTGTACGTCAAGCAAATCATTCTTATTGTGTAAGTAGTACATTCATAGAGATTTTGTAAATTTATTTTGTATTGATATGCATAATTCAATAATAAAATATAAGCTCCATCATGTATTATTCTGGTTGCTGCTTTTTGCAAGCTGGTATTTTTTCCGTTACGACGATTACTACAGTAATTCAGAAGCCTTACAAATAACTGCATTAAAAGTTGTTTTTCTTGCTGTGCTTGTTTATGCAACCAATTATTTCCTCATTCCGAAATTTCTTTATAAAAAGAATTATGTTCTATTCGCATTTGTTTATGTGGTAATGATCTTCAGCGCAAGCATTTTTAAAATGTATCTTGAAGGCATTTTACTATATGGCAGAAACAGCTTCAATGTGTGGGATAATTTTAAAGAAAGAGTTTACGATAATGTGATACCGCATTTCTTATTAGTTACCACAGGCGCTGCTTTCAAATTGCTATACGATTATGCAAGCACACAAAAACATTTGGCAGAACTAACAAAAGAAAAGGCAGAGGCAGAATTGAATTTTTTAAAAAGCCAGATGAATCCTCATTTCCTATTCAATGCAATCAATTCCGTTTTTTTCCTGATTGATAAGAATAACATTGAAGCAAGAGATGCGTTGCACAAATTTTCTGAAATGCTTAGATACCAATTATATGAATGCAATGGCCAAAAAATTGCAATTGAAAAAGAAATTAGTTTTTTACAAGATTATATCCAGGTGCAGCGGTTACGTTTAGATGAAGATACCACTCTTATTAACTTTAAAATTAATTCTTCAGTAAAAGCATTTGAGATAGAACCTTTGTTGCTGTTGCCTTTTGTAGAAAATGCATTCAAGCATCTGTCGCATTATAACAATGGAAAAATGAATGAAATAAAAATTGATATTTCAAAAGTCAATGCTGAGTTGTTATTTAAAGTGGTTAACACCACAGAAGGGAAGGGAAACGAATTTACCGGTGGTATTGGATTAAACAATGTGAAAAAAAGATTAGAACTTTTATATCCCGAAAAACACAAGCTTGCCATTTATCAGGACAAGAATTATTTTTCAGCTACCTTAACATTGAACATTGATCATTGAATATTGAAAATTGAACATTTTTGTTTCTATGAAGATTAATACAATTATAATTGATGATGAGCCTCTTGCCCGCAAAGGATTAAAAGAATATATAAACGAGGTGGAATTTTTGCATCTTGCCGGTGAATATGATGATGCGCTGAAAGCCATTTCTGTATTAAATGCACAGGATATACAACTCATTCTTCTTGACATACAAATGCCGCGGCTTAACGGGCTTGATTTTTTAAAAGCCCTTGCTCACCCGCCACTTGTAATTATTACCACAGCTTATCCCCAACATGCACTCGAAGGTTTTGATTTGAATGTGCTCGATTATCTTGTAAAACCCATTTCCTTCAACCGTTTTTTAAAAGCGGTTATGAAGGCAAGAGAACATTACGATAAACATAAAAACACTTCAAAATCTCAACAGGCAAACGGCAATAACGATGATTATTTTTTCATAAAATCCGATGGCAGGATTATTAAAATTTTATACGCTGATATTCTTTTTGTTGAAGCGCTTCAGAATTATGTAACCATACATACCACACAAAAAAAGTATATTACGTATCTTACATTTAAAAGTGTAGAAGATGCGCTGCCCAAAGAACAATTTGTAAAAGTGCATAAATCATTTATTGTTCAAATTTCAAAAGTGAACAGCATTGAGGGAAATATATTATATATACATGAGCATGAAATACCGGTAAGCCGTAATTTAAAAGACGAAGTAATGCAGAAAATATTAGTGGATAAATATTTGAAAAGATAAAACCCTATGCTCAAAAAGTAAACAGTTAAAGTCAACTACCACCCCAAAGGCGGTGTCTTTAGGATTAATCCAAAGGGCTATAATCCCAACTCTAATAGTTTAAACCAATTGTCGCATCATAAAATAAGATAATAAGGTTAGGGAAAGAGGCTCTTACGTTTTCTACTAAGGTCAATCTTATTAACCTTAGTAGTCCCTCAAGAAGGCGCTGCTGTTTCGCTCATAACAACTCTTGAAAAGCTTGTAATTGAACCATTTTAAAACGAATATATTATTTGTTGAAAACTTTGAGTTGTATAGAAGAAAAAATGAATTATTCTGCTAAACAACCTTATTACTTTATTCGACAAGAATTAAAAAGGTATAGCCATCAGAAAATAACCACCGCCATAAGCGGTGAATTTCTACGTTAAATTAAAATCACTTCAGCGTTTCCTGCAGCCACTTAAAAAATTCTCTTTGCCAAACTAGAGCATCCTGAGCTTTTAGCACCCAATGATTTTCATCGGGCAAAAACAAAAACCTGCTTTTTATTCCCCGCAATTGTGCAGCCTGGAATGCCTGCTGGCCTTGCTCTATAGACACACGATAGTCTTTACCGCCTTGTACAATCATCATTGGCGTATCCCATTTGTCAACAAAATTACTCGGGCTTTGACTAAATGAACGCTGTGCAACAGCATTATCTTTTTCCCAATAGGCTCCTCCTTTTTCCCAATTCTCAAACCACATTTCATCAGTAGTTCCAAACATGCTTCTGAAATCGAACACACCATCATGCGATATAAAAGTTTTGAAGCGATGCTGATGAATTGCTGCAAGCGCAAACACACTAAAACCGCCAAAGCTTGCGCCCACACATCCCCTGCGACTTGTATCAACATAAGGTTCTTTTGAAACTGCATCAATGGCACTGAGATAATCCTGCAACACTTGTCCGCCCCAGTCTTTGCTTACCTGTTCATTCCATTGCGTGCCAAAGCCGGGCATACCTCTGCGTGCAGGCGCCACTACCACATAACCATTCGATGCCATTAATTGAAAATTCCAGCGGAAAGAATAAAATTGAGTTAATGAAGATTGCGGTCCGCCCTGGCAATACAAAAGCGTTGGATATTTTTTGTCCCGATTTTTTTCGGGATCAAAATTGGGTGGCATTATCACCCACACTAACATGCGTTTATTATCAGTAGTAGTTACATACTTCTTTTCAATTTTGCAAAGAGCAAGCGTGTTGTAGATGCTGTCATTCACATGCGTAAGCTGCTGCATGCTGCCATTAGTTATATTAACGGTGAACAATTCTGCAGCATGATTCATATCTGTTCTGCTAACTATAAGTGTGTTATTATTTTCTCCTACTATTCCGGTTATATCAAAATCACCTTTTGTAATTTGAGTTATTGCAGGCGCCACTCTGGTAATCCCCGGATAGTTCACTGAAAAAAGCTGCAGCGTTCCGTCAATTGGTGCAGTAAAGAAAATTGTTTTATCATCATCCCCCCACTTGAAGCTTTCAACATGAATATCATCCCTCTGCTGCGTTAAATTTTGTTTTGAGCTTCCATTGCTTACAATTATATCCTGCTTATCTGCTTCATATCCTTCACGCTTCATACTAAGCCATGCCAGTTCTCCTTTTTTATTGTATGAAGGATTCACATCATAACCAGCCATATCTTGTGTAAGGTCTTTTGTTGCGCCGGTTGTAACATCATACTCATACAAATCTGTGTTAGTGCTGATGGTATACTCTGTTCCAAATTTTTTCTTGGTTACATATACAATGTGCTTGCTGTCTGGGTTCCAGATAAAATCTTCATCCCCGCCAAAAGGTTTTTGCGGGCAATCATAAGGCTCACCAGCCATTATATCTTTTGCTTCGTTTGCTCTTGAAGTATCATTTGGTGCAACAAATACATGGTCAAAGTTTCCATCTTCCCATTCATCCCAGTGGCGATAGTTAAGGGAGTTGTAGATGTACACATTTGATTTTGTAAGCTCAGAATAAAAATCACTTCCATACACATTCAACATTTTCACAGGCTTAGTGCTGATGATATATTTACCGTCTCGTGAAATATGTTCATTCGTAACAAGACGGTCTGCATTGCTTATGTCTCTTGCATTTCCGCCGCTTAAAGAAATAATGTAAGTTTTAGAAACATTCTTATTCTGCGCCACATCAGGCGTACTTACTTTGTAAATTATATTTTGCCTGTCTTTTGTTATTCCAACTGCTGATACTCTGCCAAGTTTCCATAGTAACTCAGGCGTCATTGTATTTTGAGCTCGTAAAATAAAGGGCATCAACATTAAACAAAATAATAATTGCTTTTTCATTTTTATTTTTTTCTTTTTATGAAACGAACATAAGGAATTCTATTGACTACATGGTCTGACTTCCGCGTTGCGGAACAGGCTGTCCCGGGTCTGACCATAAGAAAACAAGGTTTTTAAAAATTGAAACATACAAGCTTACACCGCAATCTTGATTACCGCTTCGTGCCTCACAGGAAATTTTACCGAGTTAGCAATGAAGCACATTTTATTTGCATCATGATGAAGTTGTTTTGCTTTTTCCGTCATTGAGGCATCAGTTATTATCACAATTGGATGCAGCGTTACTTCCGTGAAAAAACCACTGCCGTCAGCATCTTCCTCCATTGTGCCTGTGGCTTTATCTGTATAATCAATCACAACAATATTATTCACTGCACACAAATGCAAATACCAAAGCATGTGGCATGATGATAAAGATGCAACCAATAAATCTTCAGGAGTATATCTTGTTTTATCACCTCTGAAAGAAGGGTCAGAAGAGCATAAAATATCAGGTTTATCTTTTACGGAAATCAGATGATTGCGGCTATACGAATTATATCTTTTTGTTCCATCTCCAAGATTTCCCGTCCACCGGATATTAATTTCATAATTATGTTCTGGCATGTTTCAGCATTTGAAAATTAAAGATAAATAAACAGCAGCATTGTTATGTAATATTGCATTCGTTGTACAAACTATCACAATAATACTATCCTACATGGAAGCAACCTACTTACATCACGAAGAACATGTACTAAGTTCAAATGTTTTGAAAGATATTGTAATTGGCATGAGCGATGGATTAACTGTACCCTTTGCTTTGGCTGCGGGATTAAGCGGCGCTGTAAATGATACAGCAATTATTGTGCTGGCAGGTCTTGCAGAAATTGCTGCAGGTTCCATAGCGATGGGTTTAGGCGGATACCTTGCAGGCCAAACCGAACAAGACCATTACAACAGTGAATTAAGAAGAGAATATTACGAAGTAGATAATATGCCGGATAAGGAACGGGCAGAAGTAAAAGAATTTTTTGAGGGATTAGGTTTGAGCGAAGATGTGCAGCAAAAAGCGGTGAATGAATTAACGAAGAATAAAGACCGCTGGGTAGATTTTATGATGAAGTATGAACTGGCGCTTGATAAGCCCAACCCAAAGAGAGCAGGGCAAAGTGCTTTTAATATTGGTGTATCCTATATTGTTGGTGGCTTAGTCCCTTTAAGCCCCTATTTTTTTATTCATGATTCATTAGCAGCCCTAAAATTTTCTGTAGCCATAACATTAGTTTGCCTGTTTGTATTTGGTTTTTTTAAAAGCAGGTTAACTGGTGTAAATCCCTGGAGCGGAGGATTAAAAGTTTTGCTGATTGGCGCTGTTGCCGCGGCTACTGCATTTGGTATTACAAAACTGATTCAAGGAAAGGCGTAAAGAAATAAGTTGTACGTATAGAAATTTTTTGTTTGTCGTATGAAAGAAATATCTTTGATAAAATTTTAAAATTATGGACGCAAAAATCACTTTAAGCTTTGATGAAAATATAATTAGCAGAGCAAAAAGGTATGCTGAAAAAAATAACATGAGCCTCTCCAGGCTTGTGGAATTTTTATTGCGTAAGGTTACTTCATCCCGTCATAAAAGTTTTGAAGATTATCCTATTTCAGATTGGGTAAGTATGGTTGCAGAGGGAGAAGCACAATATCAAACTTCTAAAAAGAAAAGCCGTAAATCTATGAAGGAAGAATATTTCAGCTCAAAAAAATGAGAGTTTTCGCAGATGCAAATATTTTGGTTTCGGTATTAAATAAAGAATATCCTTTATTTATTTATACTTCACGCATTTTAAGTCTTGGGGAAACAAAGAATTTTCAAATCTATACTTCACCTATTTGCCTTGCAATTGCTTTTTATTTTGCCGGGAAAAAGCACAAAAAATTTTTAGCAAAGCAAAAAATTCAATTACTCTGCACAAACATTAATATAGCTGAAGACACAGCTTCTTCTGTGCAAAAAAGCCTGGAGAATAAAAAAATACATGACTTTGAAGATGGGCTTGAATATTATGCTGCTCTTAAAAACAAATGCAACTGCATTCTTACAGAAAACCCAAAAGATTTTTATTTTTCAGAAATAGAAGTGATAACTGCTGAAAATTTTTGGAATAAATATGTTGCAAAATAAATGTTTGAAATTGGAGGTTTGAAGTTGCCGGCAGGACTCTGTGAGGAAGTTCAATGCACGTTCAATCCTCTAATCCTCACTATCCTATTTGAATAATTGCAATTGACTATGGCAAATGAAATTAAAACATACTGCACTTATGTTAAGGCTCTTAATAAAGACAATGTGCACAGGCTTTATCACGATACAGAATATGGATTTCCTTTACATAATGATAATGCCTTATTTGCAAGGCTTGTGCTGGCAATAAATCAGGCCGGGCTTACATGGGAGCTTATATTAAAAAAGAAGGATAATTTTTTTGCGGCTTATGACAATTTTGAAATTGATAAAGTAGCCGCATATAATAATCGTAAAATTGAAAAGCTGCTGAATGATGCAGGCATTATCAGGAATCGTTTAAAAATTCACGCTGCAATTGATAACGCAAAAAAGATTATTGAACTTCAAAAAGAATTTGGGTCTTTTCAAAACTGGCTTACTCATCATCACCCTCTTACAAAAGAGGAATGGGTAAAGCCGTTTAAAAAAAATTTGAGGTTTACCGGTGGCGAGATTGTGAATGAGTTTTTAATGAGCACAGGATATTTATCCGGCGCTCATTCCGAAAGTTGCCCGGTGTATAAAAAAATCATCAAACAAAAACCTATGTGGCTGCAAAAATCTTAATTATACACTCTTCAATTGCCTGTTCTTGTGTTTGTAATTTTTGAATAATCCAAATCCGATTATCAGCCATGCCAGCGCAGAAGCAATAATAGCAATGGTTTCACTGTTGTAATAGGAAGCAGGTTTAAACTCGAATCGTATGGTATGATTACCTGCGGGTAATGCCAATCCTCTCAAAGTATAATCAGTTCTTACTATCGGCGTTTCTTTATTGTCAATGTATGCTTTCCATCCGCGGTCGTAAAAAATTTCACTAAATACGGCGAACTGGTTTGTTTTAGAGGCGCTTTGATAAGTAATAATATCATTATCATTTTTCATCAGCCTTATGTTTGCATTGCTGTCTGCAACAGGCATAAAAGGTATTGATTGCTTATATGCATCTTCTACCACAGCAGTATCCTTAGGATTCAAATTATCAAGCCTTTTCATTTCTGCTGCGGGATCTTTAACGAATTGAATTGCTTTCACAAACCAGCATGCTCCGAGTGCACCGGGGTTTTGCTGCACTACGGGTTGGTTCTGCGGTCCTGAATTTATCACATACTTTGTATTAAGCATGTTCAGCACTTGTAAATTCATTGGCTGTTTCCGTAATTGGTAATTCAATAAATCCTCTGTAACGCTCAATTTTGCCGGATGATAGCCTCCTACTGAATTGTGAAAATATGAAGTGAGCGCATCATTAAAAACATCCTTCGTTAAATTAAGCACACGATAATATCCTGTATCTTTTAAAATTTCAAGATCTGCAGGTGATGCAGTGAAATTGGTTTCATCATAAGATGCTTCATCCTGAAAACTATTATCATTCAAATATCTTCTTCCTTCAGCCAATACATCAATTGAACTTAAAAGAAGTAATGCCCATAGAGCATATACATTTTTTATTTTCCCTTTGAGCATCAGCCATACAAATAAAAAAGCTGCACCTGCAAAAAATAAGGAACGAAGAAGGTCTTTACCAAAAAGGCTGCGTCGGTCATCCAATAACGCACGATAAAAATTATTTGCTTCATCTGTATTTCCCTGTGTTAATTGGGTAAGATAGTTTATGGTGCTGCTGTCATCATTTGCCTTATAGGTAAAGCTGCTGTAAAGCATTGCCGCTATTGCAAAAATGCCAAGCATTATGTAGCCGGCCGTTTTTAATTTTTTTAAAGCCGCTGCTCTATCCTTTTCTTCATAAAGCAGTTTTTGCAAACTGAGTATTGCAACAAATGGAAAAAGTAACTGAGGTATTACCAACGCCATTGTTGGGGCACGAAACTTATTATATAAAGGCATATAATTAAACAGGAAACTGTTGAAAGCAGAAAAGTTTTTTCCCCAGCTCATCAATATCGCCAATACACATGCTGGGAGAATCCACCACTTATCAAAGCCTTTTAAATAAATAATTCCAAGTACAAACAAAAAACAAATAACAGCGCCGAGATATACCGGGCCAGACGTGAAGGGCTGATTACCCCAATACGCAGGAAAAGAAGATGCGAATTGTGCTGCCTGTTCTTCCGGCACTCCTTTTTCTATCGCCAATTTTGCAAGATGAGAGTCTTGAGTTAATACACCTCCCTGGCTGCTGCCTCCATACACATTTGCTACAAGCAGTGACAATGTTTCTGCCTGTCCATAGCTCCACCCAAATGCATAATCTATAGGCAAGCCTGAAGATGTTCTTTGCTGGTTGGTTGCAGTGTCTAAATTCAATGTACTGTTGCGCATGGTAGCCTTGGAATAATCATAAGTAGTAGCGAGGGTAACCATGTTTGCTCCCACACCAATTACTGCGGCAACCGCAAGTATTGCAAATGATACGGCAATATGTTTATACTCTTTTTGCTTTATCCATTTTATTAAATAAGCTATGGTCATAAACGCAGCCACAATTATAAAATAATAATCAATCTGCGGATGATTCATGGTTATCATCAGCGTGGCAAACAGGGTACTAAGCGCCGCTCCTATATAATAACGCTTTTGATATACAAGAATAATGGCGGCTAATAATGCAGGTATGTAACCCATTGTTTGAACCTTAGTTTCATGCCCCACAGCAATAATAATAGAACTATATGAGGAATACGCATACGCTAAAGCGCCCAAAATTCCAATGCGATAATCTGTTCTTAAAACCTGACTGAGAAAATAAAATGATACACACAGCAGAAAGAAAAAATTAATTGGCTTGGGAAGAAATAGAGTAAACAGATAGTGCAGGTAAGCCAGCGGAATTGGATTTTTACTATCCATCGCAATCTGATATGCGGGCATACCGCTAAACATGCTGTTGCTCCACAAAGGAAAGTGACCATGCGTTTCTTTATATTTAAAAGAATTTTGCGCCATTCCTTTCCAGTGAATAATATCGCTTTGCTGCAGCACTTTTCCCTGCAATACAGGCTTACAATAAATTATAGCAACAATTAAAAATATACCTATTGCAATAACATGCGGTTTCAGTTTTTTCCAGTTGAAATTCTTCATGTGTATGATTGATAGTAGCGGCAAACCTACATGAACTCGCTAAATTCTCAAAAGAGCGAAAGAAAGTTATAGACTTCTATAACAAATAATGGAGTAAGATGATACAATTAAAAAATCTTTAAGTTGCACCTTCCTTACTACAATAAAAAAGTAATTAAATAAACGGGTTTCAAAGTCTCCCTTTAGGGAGATTTAGAGGGTTTTAAATATGGATGAAGTAATTGCAAAATACAAATGGCTTCTCTTTTTGCAGCGCCTCGCATTTATACTGAATATTTTATTTATCGTTTGCCTTGTATTGCGATATACAGAGGTATCAATTCCTGAGTTAGTACAAAGCATAACAATTATACCTGGATGGATAATTTCTCCCTTTCTTAATTTTATTATCCTTTTTATAATAGCTATGCTGAAAATAAAAGAGAATAGAATAATAGTTATTAATAAATGGGCAACAGCCTGTAGCGTGTTTATATTTGTTTTTCAAATCTTTTATTTTATTATTTTCTGATGATACATAATATTCTGAAAGACAAGCCCACCAAGATTTTTATCGGTATCACTGCATTCTTTGTTGCCAATGCATTAATTGCAGAGTGTATAGGAACAAAACTATTTTCATTAGAAAAGCTTTTCGGATTCAGCCCGTTAAAATTTAGTTTGCTGGGTGAGAAAGATTTATCCATTACACTTACCTGTGGTGTATTGCTGTGGCCGCTGGAGTTTGTAATCACAGATATTGTGAATGAATATTTCGGACCAAAAGCAGTAAGAAGAATCAGCTATACAGCCGTTGCATTAATCTCTTATGCCTTTCTTATGTTTTATATGGCGATGCATATTCCTCCTGATAATTTCTGGCTCACTTATAAACAAGATAGCGGAATACCTAATATGCAAAATGCTTTTACCGCAATATTCGGGCAGGGTATGTGGATTATTTTTGGTAGTATTGTCGCATTCCTTGTAAGCCAGATTGTTGATGTAACCGTGTTTCATCGCATTAAAAAAATTACCGGCGAAAAAAAAGTTTGGCTGCGGGCAACAGGCTCTACCATGATTTCTCAATTAGTAGATAGCTATGTTGTTTTGTTTATTGCTTTTAAGCTGGGCAACAGCTGGAGCTGGCAAAGAGTGTTGGCAATAGGCATGGTAAACTATTCATATAAATTTATTTTGGCTGTTATTCTTACGCCATTGATTTATTTTATTGAACACAGAATTGAAAAGTATGTGGGGTATGAAACGGCACGCAAAATGAAATTAGCTGCCATGGGACAAACGGGTGATGGAGCCCCTAAATCCCCTAAAGGGGACTTTTCTTCAACAGCTTAACCACTATTTTATCAATAGGAAGTGTAACACAATCTTCATTCAAATCTTTAAATTCAACCCAGCGAAAGACTTCGCATTGCACGTTTGCATCTGCAGTTTGCTCGGGAGTAAAATCGAATAATTTATTTTTTGTTTTGAGTGATGATGATTGTTCTGCACTTACAAAATAATAAATGGATATAACCTGCCTCTGCTTATCAAATGCAGATAATTGAAAATAATCGGTGGTATAAATATGTTCGCATACAGTAACATCCAAACCTGTTTCTTCTTTGAACTCACGCTGCAGGCAATCACGTGTTCCTTCGCCAAATTCAAGACCGCCGCCGGGAAACTTAGTGTAGTATTTTCCTCTTATAAATTCATCGCTTAGCAAAATGCGTTTGTGGTTATCCATTAAAATTCCGTAAACTCTTATTACAAACTGTTCTGTTTTATTTTCCATATCAAAAAACGTTGAAATATATTACACAATTTGAATTGTAAATTGATAAATAAAGTTATGAACGTTGAAGAATGCGACGCAATTGGGATGCCATGAAAATCTGAAGCTGGGCTTATAAAGAATAATTCATTTCATGCAGCCGGTAACATATAATTCAAAATGAAGATTAACGGTCTGACGGCTTAGAGCCGTCTGACCGATATTCAAAACCATTTCTTCTTCATAAAATATCCGGCAATGATAACTGATACAAGCAGGGATAAAATTACGGGGATGTAAAATGCGTGTGCAGTATTTGCATAAGGTATCTCCACGTTCATGCCGTAAATGCTGGTAACGAGTGCAGGAAGAGAAAGTATGATTGTAATTGAGGTGAGGCGCTTCATTACACTGTTCAAATTGTTGCTGATGATGCTGGCAAAAGCATCGAGTGTGCTGCTTAAAATGTTTGTGTAAACATTTGCCATTTCAAGAGCCTGGCTGGTGTCAACAATTACATCTTTTAATATTTCACGCTCTTCTTCGGTGAGCCCAAGAAAATTGGTGCGCTCCATTTTCATCATCATTAATTCGTTGCTGCGAAGGGCTGTTACAAAATACAAAAGACTTTTTTGTATGCGCATTAATTGCAGCAGCTCTTCGTTGCGGTTACTGTCGTATAGCTTTTGTTCGTAAAGATTCCTTTGATGATTTATCTGTTTAAGATACTCCATAAAATTTTGAACAATTTTCTCAAAAATTTTCAGCACCATCATATTTCGTTTATCGGGATGACGCTTTTCAAAAGTGTTTAAAAAATTTTTTATGGCGCCGTTGTCAAAAGAATTTACAGTTACAATTTGATTATCGGTTAAAATAATGCAGATGGGAATGGTGATGTAGTAGGCATCGCTGTCGTTAAACGAATTATTTTCGGTGGGCGTTTTTATTATCATGAAACGAACATCATCAGAAAATTCGTAGCGTGGTCTTTCATCAATATCAAGCGAATCGCGTAAGAATTCAACGGGTATATCCAGCTTTTCGCTCAGCTCAACAAACTCTTCTTCTTTTAATGGAGGCACAACATTCACCCATGCGCCGCTATCCGGCTTTTCAATTTCAACGGTTTGGCTGTTTATATTTTTGAAATACTGAATCATGAGAAAAGTCATTAGTCATTAAAGTCATTGAATCATCAAATCAATCAATAATAAACAGGCAATAATTTGCGGTGAAATTATGGTTTAAACAGAATGAAAGAAATTGATTTTCGAATTGATTAAACTTGTAATTCTTATTCATCATCTTCTAATTCCATTTCGCCATTGAACACAAATCTTGCCGGTCCGCAAAGCCAGATGTTTTCAAATTTATTATCGCCAACTTTATTAAACTCGACTGCAAGGCGCCCGCCGGGAGTTTTTATTTCCACGCGGTTAAATCCATTTGAATTATGGGCAAACACAAGCGCAGCAGCCGCTGCGCCTGTTCCGCAGCTAAGAGTTTCATCTTCTACTCCGCGTTCATATGTGCGTACAAACAATTCTTCTTCGCCTGATTCTTGTACGAAATTTACATTGATGCCTTCTGCTTTAAATTCATCGCTATATCTTATTTCCTTTCCTTGTTTTACAACGTCATAATTCCAAAGATCTGATACAGCTTTTACATAATGCGGTGAGCCTGTATTTACAATGACATCCCCAAAAACTCCGGTTTCAATTCCATTTACATCATTCATTTTTAAATATATCCAGCCGCTATCCGAAATAGTTGCTTCGTGTGCTCCGTCAATTGCCCAAAATTGATATTGTGTCTTTTGTACTCCTATATCGCAGGCAAACTGCACCATACAGCGGCCACCATTGCCACACATGCTGCCTTCATGCCCATCAGAATTATAATATTTCATTTCGAAATCGTAATCCTCTTTATTGTTTAATAACATGAAGCCATCTGCACCTATTCCAAACCGCCTATGACAAACTTTTCGAATTTGTTTGATTGTAAGACTAATTGTATTGCTGCGATTATCAAGAATAATAAAATCGTTTCCGGTTCCGTGATATTTATAAAATTGAAGTTTCATATAATTTTTGTGCAGGCGGCAAGTTGCATCAAAAAATGTATTTGTTCTATTAAATTTTTTCTATAATGCCCAAAGCGAATCGAATTAATTTTTGCACCGCGGCATTTCCATCTTTTGAAAATTCTTTATGAATTCTATTCGCAACAATAGCGCTCAAACTTAAACAATGGTGTCCAAGCAATTTTCCCAGCCCGTAAATAGCGCTTGTTTCCATTTCAAAATTAGTGATGCGATAGTTGCCGTAGTGAAATTCACTAAGCCTGTCAATAAGGTGTGGATTGGTGAGCCCTAAACGAAGCACTCTGCCCTGGGGGCCGTAAAAGCCAGGACAAGTAACCGTGATACCGTGATGAAATCCTTCAACAAAATGCTTTAATACCGATGCAGATGCCGTATTTATATAGGGCTGCAAGAACTGAGAATCAAGTTGTGTATGTGCAATAAACTGCTGCAAAATATTTTTTTCTTCATTGTTGTTTGTATGAATATAATAATTAAGCAGGTTATCAATTCCTAAGCCATGAGTAGTGGCAACATAAGAATCAACAGGAATATCAGGCTGCAGTGAACCACTGGTTCCAATGCGAATAATTGTAAGTGAACTTAATTGCTTTTTAATCGTTCGTGTTTCAAAATCAATATTTACAAGTGCATCGAGTTCGTTAAATACAATATCAATATTATCGGGACCAATACCGGTAGAAATAACTGAGATTCGCTTATTGCCACGATAACCTGTATGCGTAACAAATTCTCTGTGCTGTCTTTTTAATTCTATTGTGTTGAAATGTCTGCTTACCTTCTGTACACGGTCAGGGTCGCCAACAGTGATAATGGTTTCAGCTAATTCTTCGGGGCGCAAATCTAAATGATACACAGCGCCGC
The DNA here is from genome assembly GCA_038206235.1 of Chitinophagales bacterium. Taxonomy (GTDB): domain Bacteria; phylum Bacteroidota; class Bacteroidia; order Chitinophagales; family Chitinophagaceae; genus JBBRBB01. The sequence continues at coordinate 99,698 of JBBRBB010000007.1, read as the reverse complement.
GGCTGTTGATGATTAATTCACTTTCTGCAATACGATTCATAATAGATGATAAGAATAGTTGATAGAGGTTTCAAATTTCGGATTTCTATTTAAGTAGTTTGTTTTATTTTCGCAGGGAATAATAATAAAGGTTCTGTGTCCGCCGGCTGGCGGATAGGCAGAGGAAAGCAAAACCTTTGCTTTTAAAAATTAAAAATGGTTCCGTGGCCGAGTGGCTAGGCAGAGGTCTGCAAAACCTCCCACAGCGGTTCAAATCCGCTCGGGACCTCGAAAAAGACAATTGTGAAGACAGAGGGTCTGCAATCCCGCCAATGGCGGGACGAATCTGCTCGCAATCTCTTAAAAAATAAAACCTATAAGGCTTTCAAAAACCTTATAGGTTTTTTTACAATGAAACATTCTCAACTTATAGGCGTAATTGCTGTAATAGCTTTAATGAGCGTATGTTTTATTCCGTGGAGCTTTATTGCAAGCAAGCAAATAATTATTACAGGAATAAGTGCACCCGGAACTGAATTTGGCAAGCCCGGCTTAATGAATATAATCTTCGGCTCTATTAGTTTGTTATTGTTTCTTATTCCAAACGTCTGGGCAAAAAGAATAAATATTTTTATTGCAGCGATGAACCTTGCATGGGCTATTAGAAATTATCTCTTGGTTACTACTTGTTATTTGGGCGACTGTCCTGAAAAAAGAATTGGTATTTATCTGCTGCTTCTTGTTTCCGTTACCATACTCATGATGACATTTCTTCCCAAAATAAAATTGCCCGCTGAAAAAAAATAACTGCCTGCATAAAACCAGTTCTGATTTATTACGCAAGAATGATAAATTATTATATATAGCAGGAAACGATTACTAATTTTACATGCTGCCAGCTTATTCATATAAACGATAATGGTATGTCTAAAACAACCCAAAAAAAATCTATTCAGAAATTCAATGACGCAACAAAAAAGATAAGCGCCCATAAAAACACAGCAACCAAATCAAACAAAAAAGAAAAAAATATTTCTCCAAAATATGAAGAGCAACATTTTGTAGACAGCTCAAAGCCTATTTGGAATTACTCATTATTTACTGATGAAGACATAAAAAATTTTCAGCAGGGTACTCATTATAGTCTATACAAATTTTTCGGAAATAAGCAGATTGAAGTTTTGAATACTACCGGAACTTATTTTGCCGTATGGGCGCCAAATGCAATACAGATAAGCGTTACAGGAAATTTTAATCACTGGAATAAAAGCGCTCATGTGTTGTATGTGCGGTTAGATAATTCCGGAATTTGGGAAGGATTTATTCCAGATATTCCAGCAGGCGAATCGTACAAATATCATATTCATGGTTATGGCGGGTTACTGCTTGATAAAGGCGACCCTTTCGCTCATTTATGGGAGCAACGTCCTCTCACGGCATCTATTACCTGGGGAACTTATTATGAATGGAATGATGATGATTGGATGCAGAAAAGAAAAAAGCATAATTCTTTAAATGCACCCTTTTCTATTTATGAAGTGCACCTGGCAAGCTGGATGCGCCCTGATAAAAATGATGAGGAAAGATATAATACATACCAGCAAATAACAGAAAGCCTTGTGCCATACATAAAAAAAATGGGCTTTACGCATATAGAGTTTATGCCTGTAATGGAGCATCCGTTTGATGGAAGCTGGGGCTACCAGGGCACAGGATATTTTGCGCCCACATCCCGCTTTGGAAGCCCGCAGGATTTTGCGGCAATGGTTAATGCGTTTCACCAGGCAGATATTGGCGTACTGCTCGATTGGGTGCCTTCTCATTTTCCCTACGATTCTCATGGTCTCTTTATGTTTGATGGCACGCATACGTATGAATATGCTGATATGCGTAAAGGTTATCATCCCGACTGGAGTTCTTACATATTTAATTACAAAAGAGGTGAAGTAAAAAGTTTCTTAATAAGCAGTGCAAGATTTTGGTGCGAAAGATTTCATATAGATGGTTTGCGCGTTGATGCTGTAAGCTCTATGCTGCGTCTCGATTACAGTCGCAATGAAGGTCAATGGGAGCCTAATGAATTTGGCGGAAACGGAAACCTTGAAGCGATTGCTTTCATAAAAGATTTGAATGAAACATTGTATCGGGATTTTCCTGATATACAAACCATAGCAGAAGAGGCTACAGATTGGCCAAAAATAAGCAAACCTACAGTGGAAGACGGGCTGGGCTTTGGAATGAAATGGATGATGGGCTGGATGCATGATACACTCGATTATTTTAAGATGGACCCAATCTTCCGTCAATTTCACCAGGATAAATTTTCTTTTAGCATGATGTATTTCTATGATGAAAATTTTATGCTGCCATTAAGCCATGATGAAGTAGTGCATGGCAAAAGCCCCATGCTCTATAAAATGCCCGGCGACGATTGGCAAAAGTTTGCAAACCTGCGCCTGCTATATACATATATGTTTACACATCCCGGCGCTAAGCTATTATTTATGGGAAATGAATTTGGCGCAACCAAGGAATGGAATTATAAAAGCGAATTGCAATGGAATTTGCTGCAATATGAAAGTCATGGTGGTATGCAATATTGTGTGCAAAAATTAAATGAGCTTTATCGCAACTATCCTGCACTATATGAAAAACAATTTGAAACTGAAGGATTTGAATGGGTTGATTTGAATCATCGCAAAGAAAGCGTAATTGTATACAAGCGTATGGGTAAAAAACCAAAAGACGATGTATTAGTTATTTTAAATATGATGCCTGTGGTGCGTCACAACTGGGAAGTGCATGTACAAAGAAAAAGTATTTGGCGGGAAATTTTTAATAGCGACAGTAAAGACTTCTGGGGCACAGGAGATGTTTACAATCCTGAAATCAAAAGCGAGCCCGTTTATGGTGAAGGCAAATGGTATAAACTAAAAGTGCATTTGCCCGCATTGGCTGCAGTAGTATTAGAATAAATTAGTTTGGATGTGAATTGATAAAATTTTGTAGCTGAATAGGAAGTAGCAAAAATAAAAAAGGGCCGGAATAAAAATTCAGCCCCGTTTTAAATTCCAATATCCTATGAAAAACCAATAGCGTATACACAATTCACGTACCAAAATTTTTTAAATACAAATACTTTTATCTTCCTCGTTTTTTTCCTTTTAGGAGAAAAATTTTTATCATTTAGAGATTCTCCTGTTGTTTTGTGTTTTGGGCAACTGTATTGAGTAGCTATCTATACAAAATATTTTTACAAGTAAAAAGATGGTCATTTTTTCCCTTTGGTGGTTTTAGGGCAGGAGAAAAAAGGGGCAATAATTTTTAAAACGTAAAGGTGAAGTATTGATAAGAATGAAGCAATGTGAAAAATCACATAAGAGCATGTGATTTTTCACGGGGAGAAAATAAATCACAATGTTACAACCAGATGAACTGTGCATCTTGGGTGAAGGCCTTCCCCATACAAACAACAAACCCATAACACGATTCGTTGTAATTTAGCCATTTATCCATAATAGCTAATAGTGCTGAATGTTTGCTAATAAAAAACTTTTTTTATTTCAGGTTTTGCTGCTTCTGTGTTTATGCCCGCAACAGTTTGCATACACGCAATGCATAAGCACATTTCCCTATAATGAAGATTTTGAAACCACAAATGGAAATTGGATTCCCGGTGGCGTTTCTTCTGACTGGGTTTGGGGCATTCCTTCCAAACCCGTTATACTGTCTGCGGGCGGGGGCATCAAATGCTGGACCACCGGAGGTCTTACAGGCTCTGCTTACAATGGCGCTGAAAGCTCCTGGCTGCAAAGCCCATGCTTTGATTTTAATTCATTAATAACACCACAAATTTCTTTTAAAGTTTTTTGGGAAACAGAACAACAATACGATGGCGCTAATTTTCAGTATTCCACTAATGGAGGCAGCACATGGAATATTCTCGGCTCACAAAATTCAAATGCAAATTGCGTTGGTATAAACTGGTTCAATTATTCTCCCATTAATTTTTTAAGCGGAGCTCCCGGCTGGAGCGGAAATATACAACCCACATTTGGTCAATGTTTGGGCGGTGGCGGAAGCGGCAAATGGCTGCTTGCAAAACATGACCTCTCTGCTGTTGCAGGATTATCTAATGTTATTTTTCGCTTTGCATTTGGCTCAGGAAATATTTGCAATAATTATGATGGCTTTGCAATTGATGATATACTTATTGGTGAAGGAAAGATTGATACCGCAGATTTTGATTATCTGTGCAACGGCAATAAAACGGTTCAATTTCTAAATATACCTTCGCCCTGCGAAACCAGCTTGTCATGGAATTTTGGAGACGCCACCTCTGGTATTAATAATACTTCTGTTCTTGATAGTCCTAATCATGTTTTTTCCGCAGCCGGAACTTATACTGTTTCTTTAACGGCAACCTTTGCATCGGGAACTACATCTACCACAACAAAAAATGTTACTGTTTTAACGGTAATCCCCATTACTACCAATTTAATTCAATGCGGCGGCGATTCCACCGGCGCCGTAACCGCAATGGTTACAGGTGGAAATGGTATGTACAATTATTTCTGGAATACCAATCCGCCGCAAACAACACAATCTGTAAGCGGCTTGCCTGCTGCAACCTATACCGTTACCGTTACTTCTGCAACCGCCTGCGGTGCCTCAGCATCGGTTACTATACAGGAACCCATACCCGTTACTGTAAACCCTATTGTTACAGATGCTACCTGCGGAATGAACAACGGCTCTGTTGCTACTGCGGTTACAGGCGGCTCTTCTCCTTATCTTTATAGCTGGTCAACTGGTTCTACGACCTCATCCATAAATAATCTTGCACCGGGTACTTATTCTGTAACTGTTATTGATGCTAATGGGTGCACCAAAGATTCAAATAATATACTAGTGGTGAATGTAAACACACTTGCTATAAGCACCGCGGTTACTCCGGCATCGTGTGGCATTAGCAATGGCTCTGTCTCTGCAACAATCATGGGAGGTTCTGCTCCTTATAAATATTCATGGTCAACGGGTGATACCACCTCCTCAATAAATAATATTCCGGCAGGCAATTATTCTTTATTGGTTACTGATGCCAATGGCTGCACCGCCGCAGTAAATAATATACAGGTTCCTAATGCCATGAGCACGCTTGCTGTAATCACCACAACTATATCAGCAAGCTGCGGAATAAACGATGGCTCTGTTGCGGCTTCAGTTTCAGGAGGAGCTGCTCCCTATAAATATGCATGGTCAACCGGCGACACCACATCATCCATTAATAATATTGCTGCGGGTACTTATTCTTTACTGGTTACTGATGCAATCGAATGTACTGTTGCAGCAAATAATATCTTGGTTACTATTGTAAACAGAGTTGCAATTACTACAGTGATTTCACCTGCAAGCTGCGGACTGAATAACGGCTCCATTGCAGCATCCGTTGCGGGTGGTACTTCTCCTTATCAATACACCTGGTCTACGGGACAAACAACATCAACCATAAATAATCTTTCACCCGGAAATTATTCTTTAATAACTACAGATGCCAAAGGCTGTGCAGATACTGCAAGCAATATTGTGGTGCTTAGCATTAGCCCCACAAAACCAAATCTTGGTAACGATACCACTATATGCCCGGGACAAAATCTTGTCCTTAATCCCGGCGTTTACGTTACTTATCAATGGCAGGATAGCACTACCTCTTCTACTTACGCTGTTACGCAAACAGGAACTTATTTTGTAATGGTTACTGATGCATCAGGATGCACTGCATCTGATACTATACTGGTAACGGTAAGCTGTACAGATATTTATTTTCCCTCAGCATTTACGCCAAACGGGGATGGAAGAAATGATTATTTCGGACCGTTGGGAGGCTTGGGCGGAATGAAAAATTATTCGCTTATTGTTTACACCCGCTGGGGGCAGGTTGTATTTTCTTCGACCGACCCTTTTAAAAAATGGGATGGTATGTTTAAGGGAAGAAATGCAGATGCGACTACATACGTGTGGGCTTCTCAGTATGTTTTTGATGGTAAAAAAAGATTTAAAAAAGGAACGGTTACCATTATTTATTGATGGGGCGTAGTTTTTTTCTGTAAAACGTTTCATCTCTCGGAAAATAAAAAGCAAAAAAAAAACCTTGAAGATTTTATGTAAAACTCCAAGGTCTTAACCATTAACCCCAGTTAATAGGATGTTTTAAAAGGTGTAGCTTGATAATACCCGTTTTCTTAAAATCAGACAAAATTTTTTTAATGCCTAAAAATTAATGCCTGATTTTTTATATAATAGACCACAATCTTGTGGAGATATTAGTTATCTATAAAAAATAATGCCAGCAAAAAAGTTATGGATTGAATTGAGGGTTGTGGAATAAAGAGAACAACATTTTAAATATCCCGCATTTTCATGTGCGGGATATTTAAAAACTGAAGTGCTTAAACTTCATTATTGTTGTGGTTGTTCTTTTATTTCTTTGCTGCCATTGCTGCCCACTTTATTTCCGTCTTTATCAAGACCTGTTGTATTAATATCGGCATCCGCTGCATTGCTATCAGGAGAGAACAATAGCTTTTGCATATACTCAGGGTTGCCGCCTTTCATTTTTTCCATTACAATTTTACCATAATCGCTACGTGCCTGCTCCACAGATTTTTTGCCGGTAATAATATCATGCGCAAGATTCAGCGCTAAAATATTATTGGCTTCCTTATCGCAGCGGGCGCTTAGGAATCCCTGCGTTCTGTTTACTATTACACTGCCATCAAATTTTGCCAGCTCATCATATTTATCAAGAGGCACTTTATGGCTGATGCTCTGCATCAGCATATCGGTATGCTGTACCGGGAAATTATGGGGTGTTTCCTGCTTGTTCACCACAATTCTTTTCCACATTCCTTTATTTATCCAAACGAGTACATCATTACCCATTACGTCGGGGTTACCATATTTCTGCATCATTTCCTCTGCAGCCATTTGCGAGGCCTTGGGCCAACTTTTTAAATCGGGCATCGCCATTTGACTATGGGGTGGCATCTGCATTTGATTGGCGGATGACATTTGATTTTGATTGGCAGGTGACATTTGATTTTGATTGTCTGTAGACATTTTGTTTGCATCTTTTGCAGTAGAGTCGTTCTGTGCAAATAAATGATTTCCGCTTAGCCCTGCTATTAGAATGAGGGCGCTAAAGAGTTTTGTTTTCATATTTCAATTTTTAATTAATAATATGAACCGATGAAAAAATCATGCCTTAATCAGAATTTGAAAGTCTGAAAATGAACTGGAAATTATGGGGAATTTCCCCAGCTATGACTTTTAAATTTTTAGAAATAAAAAAGCCCCGCATGCTTTCATTGGCACAATTTTTTTTATATTAACCAACAGCAACCATGAAATTTGTTACGGCTGCCCCAGAGACAATCGCTTAATATATGGAAACTCTCACTTCTCCTTCTCGCCAGAATGCTGCATCCGCAGTGAAGATTGTGTATATAAACCCCGCTCTTAATAAGCGTTTACAATTTTCTTCATTATACAATCAATACTCCGGAGCTTTGAATACTATGGCTGCTAAAATGGTGAAAAACCAAACTGTAGCTGAAGATATTTTGCAGGATGTTTTTGTAAAAGTGTGGAAGAATATGGATAAATATGATGCGGAGAAAGGAACCTTATTTACCTGGATGCTGAATATTCTGCGCAATACCTGTATTGATTATTTTAGAAGCAGCGAGTGCAAAATAAAATTAATCACCACCCCTGATGAGCTTATACCCGGAAACCCTGCTATAGCTTCCATGCTTTATTATAATGCAGAAAAAAGTGATCTAAGAAATTTAATATTTAAGCTGGATACTAAATACAGGCATATAATTGACCTGGTTTATTTTTGGGGATATTCGCAGGAAGAGGTATCGCAAATGCTTGCCATTCCCGTGGGTACAGTAAAAACAAGAAGCCGTGCGGGTTTACAACATTTAAGAAACCTGTATCAGGCTGCTAATTGAACAATAGGCAATAGGCAATAAGCAATGGGCTGATACACCAAGAAAACGAGAAACGCTAAACGCTAAACGATAGGCAAAATGATATAAAAAGCAGCCCCTTCATCTTCTTTTGAAACAGCATAAATTTTTCCTCCATGATTGGTTGAAATTTTGCGGCAAACGGCCAGCCCGATACCTGTTCCCGGATATGTATGTCTATCGTTTAGCCGCTGGAATATTATAAATATCTGCTCTGCAAATTCATTGCTGAAGCCAATGCCATTATCACGTACAACGATTTCTACATAGTGCCGCTCTCTATCAAGCCCGTTTAATTTTTCTTCTTCACCTGCCGTTACCCGCCGCGCCGTGATGGTAATAACAGGAAGTACATCTTTCTTTGCAAATTTTAATGCATTGGCTACAAGATTGTGAAACAGTTGTTCCATTTGCACAGGTATAGCATTAATTACAGGTAAATTTTGGTAGGTGATGGTTGCGTTTTTCAGCGTAGCGATTACCTCGAAATCGGTTAATACTTTTTCCAGAATTTCATTCAGGTTTGTTTGCACAAATTTGCTTCCTGTGCGGGAGATGCGGGAGAAATTCAGCAGGTCGTCAATGAGTTTTGTCATACGCTGAGAAGATGCAACGATTTTGTCAAGATAGAGCTTACCCTTGTCGGGCACATTGTCTTTAAAAGCCTGCAGCCTGTCAGCAAAGGTTATTATTTTTCTCAGAGGCTCTTGCAGGTCGTGACTGGCAACATAAGCGAATTGCTGCAGCTCGCTATTCGAGCGTTCCATTTCACGGTTTATTTCCTGCAGGTCGTGAGTTCTCTCTTCAACCCTTTTTTCTAATTCTTCGTTCAGTGTTTTGTGGTCATGAATATCGGTGCATGTGCCCACCCACATTTTAATATCGCCATCTTTATTTTTAAGCGGCACGCCGCGTACCAGATGCCAGCGATATTCGCCGTCTTTTCTTTTGAATCTTACTTCACCTTCCATTTGCCTGTCGCCTTTTAAATAGTGCATCCATATTAGCTTTGCACGTTCCATATCATCTGGGTGCACAATTTTGCGGGAAGCTTCATTTATTTCTTCATCCTGAGGTTGGCCGGTATAATTATAAAATCCCTGGTTAAAATAATTCAGCTTGCCTTCGGCAGTTGCCATCCATACTATGTGCGGCATGGCATCAGCCATTTGCCTGAAGCGTTCTTCGCTTTCCTTAATTAAGCTTCGCGCCTGTACTTCCTGCGTAATTTCTGTAGCTGTGCCTATAAATCCTAAAAAACTTTCATCAGAGGCGTAGCTGGGATTACCCATACTTAGTATCCACCGGTATTCGCCGCTGCGGTGCCGCAAGCGATATTCGGTGCGAAAGGCAATGCGCTCATCAAAGCATAAATTATAAATTTTTAGAAAGTTTTCCCTGTCTTCTTCATATATATTTTCCATCCATCCATCGTTCAGTTCCTGCTCTATTGTACGGCCGGTAAATTTGAGCCAGGTAGTATTGAAAAATACACGCTGTTTATCTGCGTTTGCAACCCACATCATTACCGGTGCATTGTTTGCCATATTGCGAAACCAAGCCTCACCCTCTTTCAGGGGCTTGCTTCTTGTTTTATTTTTTTTATCCGGATTTACGAAGATTTGTTTCATGAGTTACTTTTCTTTATAGCGAAAGGCAATACAAATTATAAAATTCATTTCAATGCATAAAAACTATTGTAAGATAGTTTTTTAAAAACGGGGATAGAGTTTTGGGTGCAAACCGAATTGCAGCTCGAAAAATATAAGGTAATAAGGTTGGTATGAGTTTAGATTCCATGCTTTCTATTAAGGTTGAATTCCATGTTTTTAAAGCAGAGTAGAAAACTGCATCTTGCAACTTTAAAATCTTATTACTTTATTTTTTATTTATTGTGGCATTTGATTTACCCCCGGATAAAAACTATTGTAAGATAGTTTTTTAAAAACGGGGACAGAGTTTTTGGGTGCAAACCGAATTGCAGCTCGAAAAATAATAAGGTAATAAGGTTGGTACGAGTTTAGATTCCATGTTTTTAAAGCAGAGTAGAAAACTGCATCTTGCAACTTTTAAATCTTATTACTTTATTTTTTATTTATTGTGGCATTTGATTTACCCCCGGATATTGGGGGCGAAATTTTGTATGATTTGCTTCGTACCGGTGAAAGAAAATGTTTTTGCTGCTGCTGATTTCATCTTACATCGCCGGGGCCTGTAAACTCTTCAAAATCTTCATCAGCACTTTTTCTTCTCCCGTGAGGTCTGATGAGTTATCGGGTAGTTCCAGCTTGTCTAATTCTGCAAAATATTTCTGCAGGTTATCTTCTTCATACATCCGTATTATCCCGGGGTGCACATAATACTTTTTGCAAACAGTGCGGGTATTGCCGAGCTTTATGCTAACATCATCCAAAGCCTCCACAATTTTTTTCTTTCGCTCAGCTTCTGTTATGGCTTCGCCGATGGTTTTAAAGCTGCGCAAAATATTCAGAGTTCCGGCCCACGTGCGAAAATCTTTTGCCGTGAAATCGCCGCCGGTTGCCTCTTTTATATAGCTGTTTACTTTGCCGCTGTCAATACTTTTGCGGTTACCTTCTGCATCGTAATACTGAAATAATTCTTTGCCGGGAATATCGCGGCAGGCTTTTACAATATTTGCGAGCTTCTTATTTTTCAGCGTTACGGAATGATATATTCCCTTCTTACCTTTAAAAGAAAATTTTACAGCGCTGCCTGTAACCGTTGCATGCTTGTCTTTTAAAGTGGTGAGGCCATAAGAGCCATAGAGTTTTTCGTAACCGGAATTGCCAATACGTATATAGGTTCTTTCCATAAGGCTGATGACGGTGGCTATCACTTTTTCTTCGCAGAGCTCTTTTTTAGCAATATCGTTTTCTATTTGCAACCTTAGTTTAGGAAACGCTTTTCCAAATTCGTACAAGCGATGAAACTTGGTTTCATTGCGCAGCGCATGCCACAGAGCATGATAGCGGTATTGCTTGCGCAGGCGTGCATCTTTCCCGGTGGCTTGTATATGACCGTTGGGTACAGGACAAATCCATACCTCGGTCCATGCGGGCGGAATGGCGAGCTTGCGAATGCGCTCTACTTCTTTTTCATTTTTCAGAGATTTATCTTCATACAAAAAATAAAATTCGTCTTCTTTTTTTATGCGCTTTATTCCGGGCATGGTATCGCTTACATATACCAGCGCAGCCATTTCTGCTGTTTGCTGATAGTCCTTGTCGAGCTTCAGCATTTCTTTGTGACTGAGAGATGATGTTTCTAAATTATCGCTTTGCATTTTTGGAAACTTCGGGGCGTTTATAATGCACAGATTTTTTCTCGTGAATATCCTGTGCGCTATCGAGTGAATGCGAAGTATGCAAATCTTTTTCCTTTTCTGCCAGTTTAGAAAGCTTGGTATAAAACTTTTTAATTAAGATAAGCTCATCTTCCGTAAGGTCTTCAATAGCGATTAGGCGATTGCTTGCTTTTTCGTTGCAGGCAATCAGTTCATTCAACTTCATTTGCACCGCAACGGAATCTTTGTTCTGCGATTGCTGAATTACAAATACCATTAAAAAGGTGATGATAGTAGTGCTTGTGTTTATTACAAGTTGCCATGTGTCAGAAAAACCGAATATGGGTCCGGTAAGTGCCCATATAATGATGATTGAAAATGCCGATATAGAGGCAATGGGGCTTCCGGCTGCCTTAGTTACTCCCGTGGAGATTCTATCGTAAAGCCGTGCACGCTTTAATCTTTTTTCGGGTATTTTTTTTTCTTTCATAGCTATTTTTTTTGTTTGAATTTGAAGGTGAAAAAGATAATTACAATATTAACTAATAACGAAAAGGAATTGGTAAGAAGAATGGGTAAATCTTGCTTAAGATAGCCATAGTAAATCCAAAGTGCAATACCCGAAAAGAGAACAAGCAGCATGGGGATTGATACATCATCGGCTTTTTTCTTTTTCAGCATTTTAAATAATTGCGGCAGCATGGATATGGATGTAAGAACACCTGCAGCTATACCTATATATTCAGGATTAATTACAGTTAAAAGCATTTTATAATATTATTATTATATACCAATCTTTGCATCTTGTCAGCTTTAGTTCCTGCCTTTGGCGACACGTAATACTATGAGCTTAAGAATTGCGTCTTCAAATAAAAAAGGTCAGACCATAAAAGCCTGACCTTTTTTTTGTAATTCAAGAATGAGAACGTGTTGCATTTAGCTTTTTATCTTCTTCATTGTCATCTTCATCTTCGTTATTATGTTCATTCTCATCTTCGTCATCCCATGTCATCTTCATCTTCACTGGCTGCCTGGTAATTAATATTGTTTTCCGCAATAGAAGTGAGCATTTCATCTGCTTCTTTTTCTTCGTCAAGAGTTTGCTGCAGTAAATCGGCAATATCATTCATGCCTACTGTAGATGCAATTGTTCTTAATGAACCATAAGTGGCAATTTCATAATGCTCTACTTTTTGGGCTGCGAAAATTAAACCTACATCCCTGGTAAGGCTGCCTTTCTCAGTATCTTCTACAATAGAGTCTGCCTCTTTTTTTAGCCCTTCCATTGCTTCGCATTTTTTAGCCTGGGCCTTTTTGCCAAGCATATCAAATATTTGTTCAAGACGTACAATCTGCTCCTGTGTTACGGCAAGATGATCTTCAAATGCATGTTTCAGCTCTTCTGTTGTAGAGCTTTTTGCCATTTTGGGCAAGGCTTTGGTGAGCAGCTTTTCAGCATAATAAATATCTTTTAATTCATCTACAAAAAACTTTTCGAGCTGTGTATCCATTCGCTGGTGACCATTAGATCCATTAGTTCCATTAGTTGCTTTTGAGCTGCCGTTATTGGAAGATTTCGATTTACTGCCGTGTAATGTTGCAGCACTGCTTTTGCTGCGGGATTTTGTTTGTTGTTCCATAAAAAATGTTTTTAGAATGAATTATCTACAGTATAAAAATGATGCCACTCCTTATTTTGATTACACTTTTATAGAATTGGCTATTCAGCTTTTTCTTTTGTGTCTCCGGCGGGCTTGCTGAATTCTTTAAATATTAATCGCAGAGATTGGTCGTAGGTAAAATAATTATATACCCAGTTTAAAAATACAAAGAGCCTGTTCTTAACCCCGAGAATAAGCATTAAGTGCAAAAACGTCCAGATGAGCCAGGCAATAAATCCTTTGAAATGCAGCCTTGGCTTGGGTATATCTACAACAGCTTTATTGCGCCCGATTGTGGCCATTGAGCCTCTATCAAAATAGTTGAATTGATGCAGTATATCTTTTCCGCTTACAATGTTCTTTAAATTCTTTGCCAGGTTTTCTGCCTGTTGTATGGCAACAGGCGCTACCTGCGGATGCCCGTGGGGATAATCTTCGGTTTCCATGTAAGCTATATCACCAATAGCATAAATGTTTTTATAATTATTTACACGGTTGAATGTATCAACCATAATGCGGTTTCCTCGCATGATAAGTTCGGGGTTAATGCCGCGGGGTATATTCCCTTTTATTCCTGCAGCCCATATTACGGTGCTTGTTCGCAATGTTTTTCCATCTTTGAAGTGGAGCACTTCACCATCGTAATCCTGCACATACGTTGAGGTCAAAACTTTTACACCAAACCTCTCCAAATAATTTTTTGAATCAGCGGAAGTTTTCTCACTCATGGCGCCCATTATTTTATCACTGCCTTCAACCAAAAAAATATCCATAAGTAAAAAATCGAGTTCGGGGTAATCTTTGGGCAGCACATATCTTCTCATTTCAGAAATGGCGCCTGCAAGCTCTACGCCCGTGGGGCCTCCGCCTGCAATTACAATCGTCATCAATTGCTTTAATTTTTCTGAATTTTTCTCCTGTAAAGCATCTTCAAAATTTTGTATTAAATGATGACGCAGTCTTATTGCTTCTACTGTTGACTTCATAGGCCATGCACAGGAGGCAAGCTGCTTATTATTAAAGAAATTGGTTTCAGCGCCGGTTGCAAGCACCAGTATATCGTATTCAAATTCTCCTATGCCGGTAATGATTTTATTTTTAGCTGTATCAATCTCTAAAATTTCGGCAAGGCGTATTCTTATATTTTTACTTTTTTGAAAGGCTTTGCGCAAGGGAAAAGAAATATTGCTTGCATCGAGGGCTGCGGTGGCTACCTGATAAAATAAAGGCTGAAACTGGTGATAATTAAATTTATCTATAAGCAAAATTTCGATGCCTTTTACGTTATTGAGCTTATGCGTAAGCTTTAAGCCGCCAAAGCCTCCGCCAACAATTATAAGTTTCATAAAAAATTTTTAAACGATTAATTGTATAAAAATTCGTCCGGTGAATTGGTGAGATTGTTCTACAAAAGTATGTAAGGTATAATAAGTAATATAAGGTATATTGGTAAATAAGTATATTAATAAGACTATAAAAAAAGTTTGTATGCCTGCACTTTTATCTGGTGCTGTATTAGTAATTACTTCCTGATAAATTGCTCTGTATTTCTGATGAAGAAAGCAGCGATGTTACGCTTTCAGCAACAGCTTTTGATTAATATTTTCCAATTTCTTTTGTTTATTATCAAACAGCATACATTTTTTGGTTGATGTTTAAATTGTTATTCCTGCGGCAGAATGCAAAACTTTTTCTTCACTAAATAATAATACTGAAAGCGATTAAGTAATCAATCCCTTCCTTTTTGTTGCTAAAAAATACGATATTGCAAAATTTTAAAAGATAGCAGGTAGAGAAACACCAATAAAGTCCAAACTATGGCCTACGAAAAGTTGAAGATTGTATTATTGATTGATGATTTCTTTTTACAAGCATGGATTTACGGGATGTTGAAAAAAGTAAATGAGAGTGATTATGCAACCATAGTTCTGATTGTAAAAAATAAAAACAAAAATTTACGCGGCACACACAAAAGACTTAATACTCTTGCTTACATATTGTATAGAAAGCTTGAAAATAAAATGGTGAAGCTGAATCCCAATGCCCTTACCCTGAAAAATATTTCCTCACTTTTAAATGATGTTCCCATACTTGAAGTGCAGCCTTCACCGAAAGAAGGTTTTGAATTAGTTGATGAAAAAGATATTCAAATCATTCAATCTTATAAACCCGATGTATGCATTAAGCTGGGGCTTAAAAAAGTAAGCGGAAGCATTTTAAGCTGCGCCAAATTTGGAACCTGGGCATACACTTATGGCAATAATATTATGGAGCCTGGGGTATGGGAGGTAATGCATGGCATTTGCCATACAGAAATTGGTGTTACCAAGTTAACGGATGAAACAGAGCAAGGTGTTACATTGTATCGCTCTTTCTCATCAACCCAAACTTCTATAAATAAAAACATGAATATCGCCTGCTGGAAAGCAGCCTCTTTTATTCCTCGTATATTAAAAAAATTATACGAAAACAGAAATAGTTTTTTAGAGAATCTAAAGAAAAAAAATCAAACTTTTGCTTCTAACAATAAATCAATTTTTAAAACACCGGGGAATTCAACATTCATTGCTTATTTATTCAGTCATTATTTTAATCAACTAAAAAAGAAAATAGATAACCTGTTTAATTTTCAACAATGGATGCTGCTATATAATTTTAGAAGCCCAAATGAATTGCCCCTGATAATTTCCAAGTATCATAAATTAGCGCCGCCAAAAGACCGGTTTTGGGCAGACCCTTGTTTGTTCAGCTTAAGCAGCGAAAAGCGTTTTATATTTCTTGAGGAATATATTTACAAAAAAAAGAAAGCTCATATATCGGTAATAGAATTGAATGAAACAGGTAAAAGCTCTGAACCCCAACTTGTTTTAGATAAGCCGTACCATTTATCTTATCCCTTTGTTTTTAATGCCGGCGATGAGATTTTTATGATACCAGAAACAAGTGCAAACCGTACCATAGAAATATATAAATGTATTTCCTTTCCATATCAATGGGAATTTAAAATGAATTTAATGGAGAACCTGCATGCAGTGGATGCAACTGTGCATTATTACAAAGGAAAGTATTGGTTATTTGCAAACATCAAAGAAAACAAGGGCGCATCTGCCTGGGATGAATTGTTTTTGTTTTATTCTAATGAGCTTCTAACTAAGACATGGAATCCGCATTCGCAAAATCCTGTGATTTCAGATGTACGTTCCGCAAGACCTGCAGGACGGCTTTTCGTTCATCAAAATAAATTATTCCGCCCCTCGCAGGATTCATCATGCACGTATGGATATGCAATAAACCTGAATGAACTTATTACTTTAAGCGAAACAGAATATGAAGAAAGAAAAATAACAACTATATTTCCGCACTGGGAAAAAGATGCAGAGGCTACACACACTTTTTCTTACAGTGATGGTGCTGTGGTAATAGATGCCCGTGTAAAAAGGAAAAAATAAACCAAAACTATTACTTTGACAATTGCAGTTTAGGAAGAGCGAATTAAATAATCAGAAAAAATAAATTTGTAATGCTAACAGGGAATTATGGTTAAGATTGTACAGATACTGCCTGCTTTGGGATGGGGGGGCGCCCAGGTATTTTGCATTCAGCTTTGTAATGAACTGGCAAAATATCCTGACCATGAAGTAACGTTAGTATCCCTCTATCATCATACCCCAAATCACATGTCAATTGACTTGCTCGATGAGAAAGTAAATTTTATGACATTAGGTAAGCAACGTGGTTTAGACCTTGGTATTTTCATGAAGCTGCACGGTCTTCTTAGAAAATTAAAACCTAATGTTGTGCATACGCATTTACATGCCGGATATTATGCTACCTGGGCCTACATGAGGCTAAAAGATAAATCAATCAGGAAGATACACACCTTTCATTCACTTGTCACAAAAGATGCGCCCTGGCATGGACGCTTGTTGTATAAATTTTTTTTCCGTCATCATATAATTCATCCTGTAAGCATTTCAGAAGAAGTATTGAAAGGAGCCATTGATGAATATGGAACCAGCTTTACAACGTTAATTCATA
Organism: Chitinophagales bacterium; assembly: GCA_038206235.1. Classification (GTDB taxonomy): domain Bacteria; phylum Bacteroidota; class Bacteroidia; order Chitinophagales; family Chitinophagaceae; genus JBBRBB01. The sequence continues at coordinate 82,677 of JBBRBB010000007.1, read as the reverse complement.
ACGGTTCGGCTCCTGTAAAGCCAACCGAAAAATTTCAATCTGTATCAGAGACTATTCAAAAGCTTAAGAAAAATAGCGACACAAAAGTTTTTGTGAGCATTGGAAGAATACATAAGGTGAAAAATCAGCAGTTGATACTCGATTCATTCCGGGAGCTTGAAGATGAAAATGTAATTGCATTAATACTTGGCGACCATTTGCCTGAGGAAAAAAAGTTTTATGAACAGCTTTTAGAAATGAAGCCTTCTAATGTTCACTTTCTCGGTAAAGTAAAAAATGTTGGGGACTATTTGCTAAATACAGATGCGTTTCTTCTTTCATCGCTTTACGAGGGACTGCCCATAAGCCTGCTCGAAGCTTTATCAGCAGGCGCTGTGCCTGTATGCACACCTGTAGGCGGGCTGCTTGATATTGTGAAACCCGAGATTGGATATTTGTCTGCCGGTCTTAGCGCCGAAAGCTATCTTACGGCAATTAAATCTTTTTTGCATGAAGATAAAACCACAATAGAAAAATTAAAAGCGAATGGAAAAGCATTATATCAAAATGAATTTAGCATAGAGAGTTGCGCTGCCAAGTACAACAAGCTTTATTTTGGTAAGTAGAATAATTTTTATGGAACTGGCTTTCATTTAGACAAAATAGGGAATTTTGTTAAATAAATTCTCTTTACAGATTGAATAAGTATATTTTAATTTGTAAAAAAAGAAAATTAATTCTAATGGATGCATTTCAAAAATTTACAATATCAAACAAAAAAATTGATTATGACAGATTGCGAATAACTGCAAAGGCAAATAAAATCAGTGCAGCTATTACTGTCTATAAATTCAGAGACAAAGACACTCGTCAAATTGTTTTTTATACACCTTCATTAGAACTCACCAGTTACGGTGCAGATGAAAAAAAGCAATGGAAATGATGAAATTTTCAATGAAAGATTTTTTTTCATATTTGTCCGGGTTATCTCAAAAAGGGTGTGAGATGGAACTTGCTAAATTGGGATGGGAAAATAATCGTTTAAAATCAAAAGAGTTTTCAAAGGCATACATTGATCTCTCAGGACAATTGAAAAATTTTATGCAGTTGCCAATAAAGTTGAACGCCTAACTGTGCTCGCCTAATATGGATAATTTTCGACCTTATGCCTTGCGTTGCAATGCTTTCATCTGCACTGCCAATGGCAACATAATGTTCAGCTTCTTATACTCCTAACCAATCAACTAAAATAATAATAACAGATGAACACACCACAGGTAATTTATATAATGGCAGATAACAGGAGTGGTTCCACTCTTCTTGAAAATATTTTATCAAAATCGCAGGAAGCATTTTCTGTGGGGGAGCTTGCCATGTTAAAAGGTCATTTGCTTAAAGAAGGCTTTGGTGAAAGATGGAACTGGAATTGCTCATGCGGCAAACCCTTTACTGAATGTGAGTTCTGGGGACCTATCCTTAAAAAAACATATTCCTTAGACAGGGAAAATTTTTTTACAAAAGTTAACTGGAATTTTAAATCAAAAGCATTGGCCGTAAATGCCATCTTTCCTTCCCTGTTTCAAAAAAGATTATTACGAATTTGCAATTCAGAAAAAAATAAAAAAGTAATTGAAACGCTTAATCAATTATACAATATCATAGCAGAGCATACCGGAAAAAAATTTATAATTGACTCATCTAAAAATCCAATACAGGCGCTTGCTGTGTATAAACAAAGAACAGATTACAACGTAAAAATAATCTGGCTCAAGAGAGACATACGGGCAATCACCGCATCAAAAAGAAAATGGAAGGAGCAGAATAAAAGAAAAAGAAAAAAGCTTTCAAAACAAATGCTCGATGTGTTTTATTACCGCAGGCTTTGCTATACGGTTTCAAAACTGGTGCATCCGTCAGACATTATAAAAATGGATTACGAATCGCTGGCAACGCACACGCATGATGAGCTGCAAAGAATATTTACCGCTTTTAATATGCAGCCTTTTGAAACACCAAAATTTATGGAGCTTCATGAAGACCACACTATTGCAGGCACACCTGGCAGATTTTCAAAAAGACCTATCGAGTATGATGATACCTGGAAGAAGCAATTTCACAAACATAAATTTTCTTATTTTGCAGGCGGCGCATTAAATAAATTGTAAAGTTTAAACCTCACAGGTTTATAAAACCTGTGAGGTTTGCGTCACACTTAATTTTGCAGGCGGTGCATTAAATAAATTATAAGCCTAAACCTCACAGGTCTCTAAGACCTGTGAGGTTTTGCAACAACAGCATGAGCAACCCCTTTCCAAATACATTTATCATAGGAGTTCAAAAAGCAGGGACCACCACTTTGGATGATTGGCTGGCACAGCATCCTCAAATCTATTGCTACGAATCATTAAAAGATATTCACCTGTTTGCACGTTTTAAATCAATGCCTGAAATTGAAGATCGTTTAAAAAAAGAACCGGCAGTGTATAAAGGCGAGCCTATAGTGCTGCAGAGTGCCGTGAATTATATTTTTTATCCGCATCTGCCCGCAAGCATTTCGCAATATGCACCTGATGCAAAGCTCATCGTTATTTTAAGAGACCCTGTGGAAAGAGCCGTTTCATCATATTTTTATTTTAAAAAAATGTTGCGTGAAACAAGACCTGTACAGCAGGCTTTACTGTATCAACCTAAAGAAAATATAACTGAATTTAGTAAAGACAACAGCGATTTCACTTATATAGAACATGGATTTTATGCCAGGCAAATAAAAAACTGCCTGCAATATTTTTCAAAAGAACAATTGCTGGTTTTAGATTATGATGAGCTTGCTAATAATGCTGCATCGCTTCTGCAGCACATGTTTTCTTTTCTGCATATTGATGCTTCATTTAAACCAGACCTGACGCCAAAAAATGTAACAGGCTCTGTAAAGAATCAATACCTGCAGCAAAAAATGATACATCGCGGCAAGCTGAGAAAATGGCTGATAGATAATATCATTGACCCAGTATTTCCGGTAGGTAAAAGAAAAATGCTGAAAAGAAAGTTATTCGAAATGAACACAGCTCAAAAGAAAATTTCCCAACCGCTGCAACAGGAAGAGAGTAAAGAAACCATTCAGCAAATAAAGCAACAGTTGAAACAATATTTTATTGAAGATATAAATGAACTCGATGCTTTGTTGGGAACTAAATTTTCTGAAAAATGGCTTGCAGCAAATTATAGCAACAGTGCGGCGAGTAAATAATCTCCAAGTAAAATCATAATGCAGCTAACCACAACTGCGGTGGTGCTTGCACGTCCTATTTCCAGCGCACCTCCCTGAACATAATACCCATAATAGGCCGGTATGCTGCTGATAATAAATGCAAAAGTGTATGCTTTGCTTAATGAGAAAGTAATATTAAAGAAGTTCATGTTTTGGCGTAAGCCCATATCATAAATATTCTTTCCAATAATACCTGATAAGGCTCCTGCTTCACGGCCGCCCCAAATAGCAAGCACTATGGAAAGCACAACGAGGCAGGGCACCATTACTAAGGCCCCCATTATTCTTGGCATAATAAGATAGCTGCGTGTATTAATGCCCATGATTTCAAGTGCATCAATTTGCTCTGTTGTGCGCATGTTGCCAAGCTCGCTGGCAATCTTACTGCCCACTACACCTGCAAGCACAATGCTTACAACGGTGGGCGACAGTTCCAGAATAACGCTGTCCCGTACTACCTGTGCAATGGTTGCTGCCGGCACCAGCGGGCTTACCAATTGATACGCCGTTTGCACCGTTGTAACGGCGCCAAGAAATAAAGAGATGATGACTACGATTGGTAAAGAGCCAATACCAATCTCAACACATTGATGCATGAACTCTTTCCAGTACATTTTAAAATTTTCTGGAAAAGTGAACATACCCTTTAGCATCAGCAGAAATTTTCCCAGGTGCTCCAGCAGCTTTGACATAAAACAATCAAATTAATTATTTCACTAAATTAAGGAAAGATAAAATGGCATGCGTACAAAATAAAAAGAGGAAATTAATGCATCGCGAACCTTTTAAAAAATTCAGGGTTCACTGAATGCTTAAAGAAAATGTAACGGCAGTGCCTTTGCCGGGGATAGATGTCATATCAAAAGTTTCACCTAATTTATTAAGCAATTCTTTACTGAAAAGAATTCCTAACCCTGTTCCCTTTTCATTGGCTGTACCCTTTGTAGAAACAAATTCACTGTTAGTGAGTTTCTTTAAAACCTCCGGCGCAATACCATCGCTTTCATCTTTTATAGAAACATAAACTTTATTATTTGCGTGTATTTGCTGAAGGTAGATTTTTTTACCGGGCTGGCTAAATTTCAGCGCATTTGAAAAAAAGTTCCGGAATACGGTATTCACAATATCCTTGTCAGAAAAAACTTCCGTATCGGGCACTAAATAATTAAGCACTGTAAGGTTTTTGCTGCTGATGTGATTTTTATTCAGCTTTAATATCTCTTCTACTAACTGAGACAGATTAAAATTTATTTTATTTACTTTAATATCTACGAGCTGCTCACGTGCCCACAACAGCATGTTATCGAGCATGCCGCGCAGGTTATAAATATCTTCTTCTACAGAGAGACTATATTTCTCAAACTCATTTTTGCTAAGAATATTTTCTCTTGTTAAGGCAAGTGTATTTTGCAGGGAGGCGAGCGGAGAACGAATGTCGTGCCCCATTATTGAAATCAGCTTATCTTTTATTGTATTAATTTTTGCAAGCTCTTTATTAGTGGCAGCGGTTTTTTGCTGCATTTTTTCTACCTCTTTAAGAGCAGCATTTTTTTGCCTGTACAGAATTGCAAATAAAATACTCATTGCCAATAGCGTAATACCCGCTACAACAAGCACACCTGCGTTCATATTTTGTGGTTGGTTTTTCTTTTCATGCAGCTTTGTTTCTGTATAAGGGTTTTCATTAATAAAAGAATCGGCCATTAATGCGTTTGCACGTAACCTTTCCCGTTTGCTTTTCAATGAATCTGAAATTAATTTGTACTGGTACGAATACTTATCAGGATTCCATGAGATGGCTAAAACACTATCGGTACGGTTTAGTAAACTAAGCGCTTCCAGCTTTGCTTTATCATCGCTTGAATTTTTGAAAAAAATATATGCGCTATCAAAATAACGCCGTGCTAATATAAAGAGATGTTGTGAAAAAGCAATTTTACCAAAACTGATCTTCAGTCTTTGAACAGCAGGCGTCATGCGGTTTTCGTTGTATATTTTATACGATTTTCCAAAGTATAATTTTGAATTATCATAGAGTGATTGTTGAAAATTAAGATTTCCATAGCCTTCATATGCCGCTGCAGTTTTAAGCGGTTTGTTCAATGAATTAAAAAGATAAGCAGCAGAATCTAAAAATTGTTTTGCTGCGGTGTATTTTTTTTGATAGGTGTACATGCCCGCCATTTCAAGATAACAATTTGCAAGCTGTTCATCATCTCTGTTTTCATTAAACCCATTCTTTGCGTTTGCATAATAACTTTCGGCTGTGTCATAATTATTAAGTGCAGCATATACTCTTCCAAAATTCATATATGCATAGGCATGCGATTCGGTACACTGCTGCGAATTGGTGGCGCATATATCAAGAGCGCTTTTAGCGTATTGTAAGGCTTTATCCCAAATTTCATTCAACTGGCACATATACGATACCCTGTTAAATGCAGTATACAGGGAATTATAATAATGCTGAGAGTGTGAAAGGTCTATTGCATCTTTAAAAAGAGATGAAGCTGCATCAAAATTTTTTGCTGATAAATAATTCGTTCCCTGCTCTATATAAGCGTTTGCTAAAACAGGCTGAATATTTTTTTGTTTTGAAAGCTCAATAGCTTTTTCTCCCCATAAAAAAGCAGAGTCTAAGTTTTTAACGGCGTATAAAGAAGATAAGGCTGTATAATATACTGCTTTCGCTGAATCAGAAAGATTTTCATTTTGCAAATGCTGAAGGGTGGAGGGGATATCGCTATAAGCTTCTTTCTGTGCAATTAAAGGGGTACTGCATAGAAAAAAATAAAAGAAAATGATTCCGCAAAAGAATGGTTTCACTGTTTTCAAAAAAATTAAGGTACGCAATATGAAATGCCATGTTGCTATAAACAAATGACTGCTGCAATCCAGGCCATAACACCCGCCCCGTTTTCTATAGCTTTTTCATCAATATTAAATTGGGGTGTGTGTACGTTATGAACAATTCCCAAGGCTTCGTTTCTAACTCCGAGTCGAAAAAAACATCCGGGTATCAGTTGCGCATAAAATCCAAAATCTTCAGCGCCTAATCTTAGTTCTGTTTCTGATACATTCTCATTGCCAACATACAATTCTGCTAATTCTTTGGCAAGGTTAGTGAAATTTTCTTCATTATACACACATGGATAGCCAATATCTATTTTAATTGTTGCTTCAGCACCCATAGCTTCTGCTATTCCGATGGCTTGTTTTTTAATAAGTTCATGAGCTTTATACCGCCATTCTTCATCCATCGCCCTAAAGGTGCCCATCAGCCTCACTTCATCAGGAATCACATTTGTTGCGTTGCCACCCTGAAAAGAACAAATGGATAAAACCGAGGGTGAAACCGGGTTATTGTTTCTGCTGATTATTTGCTGCAGGCTTACAACAAGCTGCGAGGCTATTAAAATAGTATCTGCAGTGAGATGCGGAGCAGCAGCATGACCGCCTTTACTTTTAATAGTAATATAAATTTCATCGGCGCTTGCCATTATCAATCCTTTTCTAAAGCTCAGCTTTCCTGCTTCTAAACCGGGATGCACATGCAAAGCTACAATGCCCGCAGGTGTTGGATTTTCAAGAACTCCTTCTTTAATCATCAGTGTAGCTCCGCCGGGATTTTTTTCTTCACCCGGCTGAAAAATTAATTTTACAGTGCCTTCCCATTCCTCTTTTAAATTATTGAGTATTGCTGCAGCGCCCAGCAAACAAGTTGTATGCACATCGTGCCCGCAGGCATGCATTACACCCTTGTTTTGTGATCTGTACTCTGCTTCATTTTCTTCTATAATAGGCAAGGCATCCATATCTGCACGAAGCGCTATTACTTTTTTATCTGCATTTTTTCCTTTTATTAAAGCAACCACACCGGTACCGGCAATAACCCGGAAATCTATATTCCATTCTGAAAGTTTTTGCTGAATAAAGTTTGAGGTTTCAAATTCCTGATAACTCAATTCAGGGTGAGAATGCAGGTGATGTCTTATTTCAATAAGCTCATGCAACCGTTCTTTCGCCTGAGACTGAATTTTTTCTTTTAGCATATCAATGCTGCTGTGTGTTTTAATTATTAATTAAAAATATCATCATCAGGGCCGGGTATATACTCAATAATATCCTCAATTACATAAGCCGGCTCGGTATAAAAATTACTAAGCAGGTCTTTAAAATCATTGGCATCAGATTTTGTGAGAAAATTTCCTATACGCACTTTAAAGTATGGAGACTGGTATAAAACATAAGTCTTTTGCTCAGGAAAATTTTGAAGCAGCATCGCTTTTGTTTTGAAAGCATCGTCGCGGCTTCTGGATGTAAGCACCTGCAGACGGTAACCTTTAATCATGCCGCTGCTCGTCATTTTTGAAGTTACCCTGTTAAGATAAGCCTGTTTCTCTGTAAGAATATCGAGGCGGGCATCTTTATGTACAATGATAGTGTCTGCTGCAAAACAAATATTTGCTATCATTATTAATAACACAATCATCAAACTTTTCATGTAGCGAAATTTTTAAGCAATGTAAAGAAAAAAATATGCCGGAAATAAAATAGTCAGTTAGCGGTCATTGTAAAGCGACACCCTACCAAGTAACAATTCTCTCTAATTTTCTAATTGACAAAAATATTACTGAAAAAATATTTTGCGTAACCAAATACTTACATATATATTTGCGTAAGCTTTTACTTACACATTATGCCGACAGAAATAAGACGAGATGTTTTTCAAGCAATAGCGGACCCAAACAGGCGACAGATTATAGATCTTCTTGGCAAAGAATCTATGACACTTAATGCCATTGCTGACAAATTTCATATTAGCAGACCAGCCGTATCGCAACACATAAAACATTTAACTGAATGTGGGGTTGTTGAAATTGAACAAAAGGGACGAGAGCGATATTGTAAAATTAAACCCGAAAAACTAATTCCTGCTTTTTTATGGTTAGAGCAGTATCAGAAACAATGGGAAGAAAGATTAGGTTCTTTTGAACAATACCTAAATAAGTTACAATCAAAAAATAAAAAACAAAAAAAATGAATGACCTAAAAAATCGAACACTTACATTGAAAAAAGTTTTCAATGCTCCTGTTAAACTAGTTTGGGAAGCCTGGACTCAGGCCGACCATATAATCCAATGGTGGGCACCAAAAGGAATGAAAATAAATGTAATTGAACATGACTTTAGGGTTGGCGGAAAATGGAAATATAGTATGCCAATGCCTGACGGTAACCAATTCATTTCTGATGGAGAATATTTAGAAATTGTTGAGTTAAAAAAAATAGTTACGTCTGCTAACTTTAAACCAATGACAGAAGGTGTAGAAATACATGCTTTATTCGAAGAAGACGGAGATAAAACCAATTTTACTTTTAGCGTTGTTCATCCTACTGAAGAATATTGCAAGCAACAAGAGAAAATGGGCTTTTATAATGGCTGGGGTTCTGCTTTTGATAGACTTGCAACTTTGGTCAGCAGCAGTCAGTAGTCATTTAGTCAATAGTCAGTAAGTCAATGGTCATTGAGTCATTTGGTAATCTTAAAATTAATTCTAGAAAAACCAATTAATGTTCATTTACTATTGCAACGCTGCTGCTGCAGCCGATACGGGTAGCACCTGCCTCAATTAATTGCATTGCAAAGTCATAAGCTTTTATGCCGCCGGATGCTTTTATTTGTATTTGTTGGGGCAAATGCTTTCTTATTAATTGCACGGCTTCAACTGTTGCACCTTTCTCTGCATACCCGGTTGAAGTTTTAAGAAAATCAACCTGAGCAGCGCCATATAATTCACAGCAGCGAATTATCTCTGCTTCAGTTAAAACGCCGCTTTCAATAATTATTTTCACTATCTTATTATGACTTTTAATTACTGGCATTATATTATTTATTTCGCCGGCAAGATATTGCCAGTCGTTATTTTTAAGAGCAATCAGATTGATGACAATATCCAGCTCATCAGCGCCATCTGCAATGGCTAAAATCATTTCTGCAATTTTTGCTTCAATGGCTGAATAGCCGAAAGGAAAACCAATTGGGGTAATGGTTTTAACTCCGTTGCCTTCCAATAATTTTTTTGCTGTTTTTACTAAGGGAGGAGGAACACATACCGCTGCAAATTGGTATTGCTTTGCTTCTTCACATAATTTTTCAACTTCTGAAATTAGTGTTGTTGGTTTTAAGATGGTGTGGTCTATATAAGAGGCAATATTAATTTTCATAAATACAATGCAATGATATTTATTTTTTAATGGCGTATTAAATTTTTAATATAGATATTCTCCTTTGGAGATGTGGTCAGAGCCGGGACGGTCAGACTAGAACTTCCAACCTCCAACCTCCAACCTCCAACTTCCAACTTACTTATGTATTTCACTGCTGAAATGAAATTGTATTCCGGGATTATTTTTTATTTCAGTATTCAAAAACCATTCGCTTTGTGCAAGATAAACCGGATGACCGTCTTTATCTCTTGCGGAATTCTGCTGTTTAAAGCGCAAAAAATCTTCCAGCAATTTTGCATCATCACTTGTTAACCAACACGCTTTATAAAATGGCAATGTTCTAAATTCACATGCGGCTCCATATTCGTGCAGCAATCTGTATTGTATCACTTCAAACTGCAGTTCACCGACACAACCGATAATTTTTTTATTGCCGCCAAACTGTGTAAATAACTGAGCAATCCCTTCATCAGTTAACTGAGCAATTCCTTTTTCCAGTTGCTTTGTCTTCATCGGGTCTTTATTTACAAGCTCTTTAAAAATTTCCGGTGAAAAAGAAGGTATGCCTGTGAAATAAAAATTCTCTCCCTCTGTAAGTGTATCACCTATTTTAAAATTACCCGTATCGAATAAACCTATTACATCGCCGGGATAAGCATCTTCGATAATATCTTTATTTCTCGCCATGAACGAGTAAGGATTACTGAAACGAACATCTTTATTCAATCGCACATGATGATAATAAGTATTGCGTTCAAACCTGCCGCTGCAAACTCTCATAAATGCAATTCTGTCGCGGTGTTTGGGGTCAAGATTAGCATGAATTTTAAAAACAAATCCGCTAAGATTATCCTCATCAGGCTCTACTTTTCGCACACTTGTTTCGCGGCTTTGCGGGGCAGGTGCAATGCGTATGAACGTATCGAGCAATTCTTTTACGCCAAAATTATTAATGGCGCTTCCAAAAAAAACCGGCGCAATTTTTCCCTGCAAATATTCCAGTTCGTTCAGTATGCCATAAACGCCATCAACCAATTCCACATCGTCTCTTAATTGCATTGCATCACGTTCTCCTATTTTTTCATTGAGCAATACATCATTCAAATCTTCAATCGTAATACTATCTTCTTCTGCAGCTTTTGTATGTGCAATAAACAACAGCAGACTTTTATTATGCAAATCATATACTCCTTTAAAATCTTTGCCGCTGTTTATAGGCCATGTCATCGGGTGCAACTGAATGTTCAGCTCCTTTTCAATTTCTTCCAGCAAGTCAAAACGGTTTTTGCCATCTCTGTCTAATTTATTTATAAAAACAATCACAGGTGTATTACGCATAAGGCAAACTTCCATCAGTCGGCGGGTTTGTTCTTCTACACCGTTCACACTATCAATTACCAGAATCACACTGTCAACCGCTGTTAATGTTCTGTACGTATCTTCTGCAAAGTCTTTGTGTCCGGGAGTATCGAGAAGATTAATCAATAAATTTTTATACTCAAATGTCATCACCGAAGTTGCAACAGAAATTCCGCGCTGCCTTTCAATCTCCATAAAATCGCTGGTGGCATGCTTTCTTATTTTATTGCTTTTAACAGCGCCTGCTATTTGTATAGCGCCGCCAAATAATAAAAACTTTTCGGTTAAAGTAGTTTTACCCGCATCGGGGTGAGAGATGATTGCAAATGTTTTTCTTCTGTTTATTTCTTTTTCGTATCTCATCATTAAAAGTCATTGAGTCATTAAAGTCATTGAGTCATTGACCACTGCCCCTTGCCCCTTGCCCATTGACTTAATTTTTTCAAAGCCGCAAAAGTAATTGTTTCTCTCTGATACCTGATTGCTGATACCTGATAGCTGAAAGCTGATACCTCACATGGCATACTTTTTTTAATCTCCTGCTCACAGGCATGTTTATTTAATAAAATTTTTACAATGAGACAAAAAATAAATGCTGAAAAAGGCAAATTCTATTTCAATGTAGCACCGGTTGTGTGGGGTATGAAAGACATTTTTGTGAATATGTATATGATACAAAACCGCAATGATGCAAACTGGGTTTTAGTTGATGCAGGGCTTAAAATATCCGCGCCAAAAATTAGAAAAATGGCAGCAGACTTGTTTGGTAACAAGCGTCCAAAGGCAATCATTCTTACTCACGGCCATTTCGATCATGTAGGTTCTTTGAAAAAATTAGCATCAGAATGGAACGTACCTGTTTATGCGCATTATCTGGAGTTGCCTTATGTTACAGGCAAATCATCTTATCCTCCACCAGACCCTACGGTTGGCGGGGGTTTAATGGCAACAATGGCATTTTTGTATCCTTATCACCCAATTGATGTGGAGGAATATATTGTTGCATTGCCTGAAGATAATTCTGTTCCGGGATTACAAGGCTGGCGATACATGCATACACCCGGGCACACGCCAGGGCATATAAGCTTATTCAGAGAAGAAGATAAAGTATTAATAGCCGGCGATGCTTTTGTTACAACCAAAGCTGAGTCTGTATTATCAATCATAAGGCAAACAAAAAAAATATGCGGGCCGCCTAAGTATTTAACGCCCGATTGGGAGGCTGCAGATGAATCAGTGAAGCAATTGTTGTTACTGGCGCCGGAAGCTGTTGCCACAGGTCATGGCTTACCCATGTATGGCCGTGAAATGAGAAAAGAACTCCACAATTTGCATGAACATTTTTATGAACTCGCGGTTCCTTCCAATGGTCGGTATATAAATGAAGCTGCCATAGCAGATGTAAACGGAGTGTTATATGTGCCGCCAAAACCTCTCAGAAATTATCTGCCACTTATAGTTGTTGCAAGCAGTATTTTAATTTTTGCAACTGCAATAACATTGCTTAGCAAAAAACAAAAAAGAAAAAAAAGAATTCTGTCAGGAATATTTGGATAATAAAAATAGGGAAAGAATTTTACGGAATTGATGCCCCAGGCTGTTGGCGGGGCGATGCCATTTAATCTGCAGGCGGTTCCCAAAAAAATTCTCATCTTCTCCTTACCTTCACGATAAAGAATCACCATGCCCGTTGATAACAACTTTATTGCCGACCAGCTTTCCCTGCTTTCTAAAGTAATGGACATACATAGTGAAAACAGCTTCAAGTCTAAATCTTATTCCATCGCTGCTTTTACCATAGAAAAATTACCCGAAGAATTATCAGAGATACCTGCTGCCAAGCTCTCTTCCATAAAAGGCATAGGAGATTCCGTTGCAAAAAAAGTTTCTGAATTATTAGCAACCGGCGGGCTTAAAGAATTAAATTCATTGATTGAAAAAACTCCGCCGGGAGTGCTTGAAATGCTTAATATAAAAGGCATCGGACCCAAAAAAATTGCAACGATTTGGAAAGAGATGGAAATAGAAAGCATCGGCGAACTGTTATATGCCTGCAACGAAAACCGGCTTTCTCTGTATAAAGGGTTTGGAGAAAAAACACAAAAGAATGTGCAGGAGAGCATTGAGCTTTACCTCAGCAGCCAAAGCTCTTTTCTTTTTGCACAGATTGAAACCTTTGCTCTTGCCATGCAGGAAAAATTGCAATCTTCATTTAAAGATTTCGTGATGCTGTTAACAGGAGATTTTAGAAGACACGCCTTAACTATTTATAAGCTCGAATGCGTTACCACAGCACCACTGGCTGTGCTGCAAAAATTTTTTGAGAAAAATAATTACGAGATAATTGATGCTTCGGAAGAGGAGGCGATTTTTAAAACGCATACAGAAAATGTGCTGCTGCATTTTTATATCAGCGATACACAAAATGTTTACCGCAATTTATTTGAAACAAGCTGCAGCGAAGAATTTTTAAATGAATGGGTGAAAAGATTTTCTTTTAGTACTTCAACATTTTACAAATCTGAAGAAGAAATTTTTAAAAAAGCAGGTGTTGCTTTTATTGAGCCATACCTGCGTGAAAAAGATTACATCATACATCTTGCTGAAAAAAATAAGCTGCCAAATGTTATTGATGTTAAAGATATAAATGCCATTATTCATTGCCACAGTAAATGGAGCGATGGCGGCAGTACAATCGAGAACCTGGCGAAAGCCGCTATAGATAAGGGTTTTGAATATCTTGTGCTAAGCGACCATAGCAAAAGCGCTTATTATGCCAATGGATTAAATGAACAAAGAATTATTGCACAGCATGAAGAAATTGATGAGCTGAATAAAAAGCTCAAGCCTTTTAAAATTTTCAAAAGCATTGAGAGTGATATTTTGAATGATGGAAACCTTGATTATGCACCCAACGTTCTTTCCACCTTTGATATTATAATTGCATCTCCTCACACGAATTTAAAAATGGATGAGGAAAAGGCGATGAAGCGTTTATTGAAAGCAATTGAAAATCCTTACACATCTATTCTCGGTCACATGACCGGCAGATTATTATTAAGCAGGAAAGGATTAACGGTTGACCATAAAAAAATTATTGACGCCTGTGCTGCTAATGATGTGGTGATTGAATTAAATGCAAATCCCCGCAGACTCGATATGGACTGGCATTATCTTGATTATTGTCTTGAAAAAAATGTGCTTATCTCCATAGACCCCGATGCACATGCCATAAAAGAGTTTGACATTATTAAATATGGCGTGTATGCCGCACAAAAAGGAGGAGTGATAAAAGAAAATAATGTAAGCAGCTTTAGCTTAAAAGAGTTTGAAGCATTTGTGTCAAAGCAGCAAAAGAAAACAGGAAGATGATGATTGTGTGCAATTTTCTTGCTTGTTCAAAATGTACTTAAAAAAGAAAATTGTGCACTGCATTTTTTAGAATCAGCGTTCATTCTTTTAGGTATTGATAAATTGTAAAGGAAGAATGCTTGTGATCTATGACACCAACTTATGGATTTATCTGCAGATAAACGGGACAATGGTCGCTATGCTTTACATCAGGATAAATTTCCGCATCCTTTAAATTTTTTCGCAAAGGTTCTGTAACATTTATGTAGTCAATTCTCCATCCTTTATTTTGCAGGCGTACCATGGGGAAACGCTGACTCCACCAGCTATACCGGTGAGGTTCGGGATGAAATTCTCTGAAAGCATCAATCCATCCGCTGCTTAAAAATTTATCCATCCATGCTCTTTCAGCAGGCAAAAAGCCGGATGAGTTTTTGTTGCCTTTGGGGTCATGAATATCTATTTCCCTGTGAGCAATATTATAATCGCCGCACAAAATTATTTTTGGATATTTTGTTTTAAGATTTGTGAGATAGATATAAAATTCATCGAGCCATTGATATTTAAAAGCCTGCCGCAGATCGCCTGAAGTGCCGGAAGGAAAGTATGCATTAATAAGTCTTATATCTCCAAAATCTAATTGCAATATTCGTCCTTCATCATCGCTAACCGCATCGCCATTACCATATTCAACATTATCTGGTTTTATAGTGCTGAATACTGCCACTCCGCTATAACCTTTTTTTTGCGCAGAAAACCAATACGCATCATAACCAACGTCTACAAACAGTTTAAGGTCCACATTATCTTGATGCGCCTTTGTTTCCTGCAGGCAAATAATCTCTGCCGGTTTTGTTTTCAGCCATTCAATAAATCCCTTATTAATTGCAGAGCGAATTCCATTCACGTTATAACTAATAATGCGCATGGTTATAATTTAATTTTGTAATTTAAAAATTTGTAAGGCTTGCGAAAGTAGCTTTATTGTTATTTAGAATTTGTTCGCCTATAAAATAAACAACTTTCTTTTTATTATTTTAGCCACATATTATGGCCATTTCCAAACGCATCATTCCTGCCAAGGAGCATGTATATCTCGATGGACCCAAAAGCCGCACGTATGAACTTGCTTTTGTGTGGAAAGTTTTTTGTCAATTTATCAAAGGTATCCGCACACTGCATTTCGTGGGGCCGTGCATTACTGTTTTTGGCTCGGCAAGATTTAAAGAAGATAATCCGTTTTATATAGCAGCAAGAGAATTTGGCAAAAGCATTGCAGCCATTGGTTTCACTACCATGACCGGCGGCGGCCCCGGAATTATGGAGGCTGCAAACCGCGGGGCTTTTGAAAATAATGGCAACTCGGTTGGGTGCAATATCAGGTTGCCATTTGAGCAGAAGGTAAATAAATATATACAAACTTCAATTACGTTTGAACATTTTTTTATTCGAAAAACATTGCTGATAAAATATTCTTATGCCTTCATCATTATGCCCGGAGGCTTTGGCACTATGGATGAATTTTTTGAAACGCTAACCTTAATACAAACAAAAACACTCACACAATTTCCCATTGTATTGTATGGAAAAGAATATTATAGTGAGCTATGGGAATACCTGGAATACATGGCGCAGAAAGGCACCATTAACCGCGAAGATTTATCATTGGTTTTGCTTACCGATAGTGTGGAAGATGCGATGAATCATATTCAAACTTATATAACCCAAAATTATAAGATAAGGCCGCGGACGCGTTTATGGTGGCTGCTGGAAAAAGTGTAAATTCACTTCAAACTTATTTTTTGTAAGGCATGTTTTTATACACCCATGAATACTTTATGCAGCACGCTTTAAAACAAGCTCAGCTTGCTTTTGAAGCAGATGAAGTACCCATTGGCGCAATCGTAGTTATCCACAACAAAATAATTGCAAAGGCATACAACCAGGTAGAATTATTAAACGATTCTACTGCTCATGCAGAAATACTTGCCATTACTGCAGCCTGCAATTCTCTCGGTTCCAAATATTTAACAACGGCCAGCCTGTATGTTACCATTGAGCCATGCTTAATGTGCTGCGGCGCCATGCACTGGAGCAAGATTGCAAGAATAATTTATGGAGCAGCGGATGAAAAGAACGGTTTCAGAAAATATATTTGCTCATCAGCACATTCAGAAGATCAAATACTTTTGCCTTTTCATCCCAAAACAGAATTAATAAGTGGCATACTTGCAGCAGAGTGCGCTGTACTGCTTAAAGATTTTTTTAAAGCAAAAAGATGATTCTATGAATGAAGATAAAATTCAATGTCTGCATCCGCAGGGTAAACATGCACCTGCCATTGCAGCGACCACCTATCATCTTTTTAAAAGAGCCATTACAAAAACTCTTGCTAAAGAGCCGCTTTCTTATTCATTAATCGCAGCCAGTGTAAAAGAATATTTTAAAAAAGAAAAAATTGCCTTTGAAGGTTCTGTGGGATGGTACACCGAAACTATAAAATTAGATATGGAGGCAACTGGTTTAATAATTGCATATATGAAAAAGGGAAAAAAGTTACACAAGTTAGTCAGCAGTCAGTAGTCATTTTTTAAATTTTAAATATTAAATATTAAATCTTAATTGTATGCCTTTTACATTACCTCCACTCCCGTATGCGTATGATGCGCTGGAACCTTACATTGATAAGCTTACCATGCAAATTCATCATGATAAGCACCACCAGGCTTATGTAGATAATCTCAATAAGGCTATTGCCGGTACAGAGCATGAAAATAAAAGTCTCGAAGATATTTTAAAAAATGCCGGAGCCATTTCTCCTGCTGTGCGAAACAACGGTGGTGGTCACTGGAATCATAGCTTCTTTTGGGAAAGCCTTGCTCTTAGCACAGGTGGTGCTCCTGAAGCCAAGCTGGCAGATGCAATCAACGCTGCGTTTGGAAATTTAGATGGCTTCAAAGAAAAATTTTCTGCGGCAGCAATCACTCGCTTTGGCAGCGGCTGGGCATGGCTCGGTTCTAAGAATGGCTCACTGGTGATATGCTCTACACCCAACCAGGATAATCCCCTGATGGATGTTGCCGAATGCAAATGCGCACCTCTGTTGGGTGTAGATGTTTGGGAGCATGCATACTATTTAAAATATCAAAACAGGCGTGCTGAATATCTTAGTGCTTTTTGGAATGTTGTAAGCTGGAATAAAGTTGCTGAAAGATATCTTACATTAAAATAAAATAATTCTAATGTAAGAGCACAGCGAAGGATAAGATACAAAGAGGCTGGCTAAAAAGTTAAGTCAGCCTCTTTTCTATTTCCCGAAAGCAATTCTCTCACACTCTTTCCCCTTTATTGTTGTAAACTGTGGAATTCTCTTTACAAACCTCATTATTATCATAAAAAATTTTAAAGGCATAAGTTTTGCATAACAGCAAAGTATTGCTCACAAAAAAATTAAAATAAGTTATGAAAAAGTACAGTTTTTTATTCACATTGCTTTTAGCAGTTTACACATTCCAGGCATGTAATACAAGCTCTAATAATAATGACAGTGTAGACAGCGCACAGAATATGAATGAAATGAAAGATTCTGATAATAATATGGGTATGAATAATAATGATACTGCCATGAAAGGCACTATGACAGTAAGCGAAGACGATGCCGATTTTATGGTGAAAGCTGCTGCCGGTGGAATGATGGAAATTGAAATGTCAAAATTAGCGCAACAAAAGGCAACTGCCGCAAGCGTAAAATCATTTGCTGATATGATGGTTACAGATCATACAAAAGCAGCTGGTGAACTTAAATCTTTAGCCGCCAGCAAAAATGTAACGCTGCCTGCAAGCATGGATAATGATCAGCAAAAAGATTATAATGACCTTAGCCAAAAAAGCGGAAAAGATTTTGACAAGGCCTATATTAATATGATGGTAGCTGATCATAAGCATGATGTTGATATGTTTGATAAATGTGCAAAGAAAGATAAGAGTGATGCAGACCTTAAGGCGTGGGCACAAAATACATTGCCTACCCTTCAAAAGCATTTGGATGCAGTGAAGAAGATTGACGATATGATGAAGAAATAAACCTTTCCTGTAATAATAGAGATAAAACACCAGGGATGCATAATATAAATATGTATCCTTTTTTTATTTTAATATTTAAAGGTTTGCCTAAAGTCATCAACTAATGCGCTGATGTGTTTTAAAGTTAATTTTTTTACAAGCTTCTTATCACGACCTTCACGTTACAAGCGAATTTCCCTATCCTAACGATAAACGGCAAACGATAAACGATAAACGATTACGGTTTCTTAAAATCTTTTATTAATTCATCTTTACTTACTACTTTTACTTTATCGCCATCTTTCAAATCTTTACTAACAACATCGTAAGGACCAGTAATCACTTCATCACCTTGTTTTATTCCCTGCATTATTTCAATAAAATTAATATCCTGTATATCGGTTTTCACAGGAAATTTTTTTACGGTTCCATCTTTTTGTAAAACAAATGCTACCTCCTGGATTCCGAAATCATCATCACCTGATATATTTGTTGAATCAGTATCTGCAGTGGTTGCCTTATTATCTTTTTTATCATCTTTCTTATCGGCTTTTGTATTTTTATCTTTATTCTTCTCATCCGGCTTTGCATCCATACTCTTATCTCTTGTAGTTACTGCATTTAAAGGAACAGAGAGCACATTCGTCTTTGTTTTGGTTTCGATATCTGCACTCGCCGTCATATTCGGACGAAAAGGAAATGGCTGACCTTTTACAATTAAATCTTTATACGCATCGGGCAACAATCGTATGTGCACCTGATAATTGGTTACCGTTGTGGATGATGATAAAGAAGATGCCTGTGAATTGGTAACCGGGTTTGCAATTCTAAATACAACAGCTTTAAACTTGCGGTTATTGTACGCATCAATTTCAACAATGGCTGTATCTCCAATCTTTACTTTAGGAATATCATTTTCACCCACATCAACCTGCACTTCAATGCTGGCAAGGTCTGCAATGCGCATCATTTCTGTGCCCGCCATTTGCGCCGTGCCCACAACTCTTTCGCCTTTTTTTACTGCAAGCAAACTAACGACTCCATCCATGGGTGCGGTAAGCGTTGCACGGCCTACATCTTTATTTGCCCGGGTAAGACTTGCCATAGCGCCTTGTACATTTGCCTGGTTTGCTTTAATGCCTTCAAAAGCGGCGTCATAATTTGCTTTTGCAGAAAGATAAGCCTGCTGCGCCTGTTCAAATTCTGAAGCAGAAATTACTTTTTGATCTAATAATGTTTTCTGCCGGTTATAGTTTGCCTGCGCCTGGTCAAGCCCGGCTTTCAACGCCCCCATTTGTGATTTTGAATTACCCACCAGAGCTTCACTTTGTGCCACAGTAGCCGCGGCCTGGTCGCGTTGCGATGCATATATATCAGCATAAATTCTTGCAAGCACCTGGCCTTTTTTCACGGTGTCGCCTTCCTGCACAAGCAGGTCAATAATTTCTCCGGAAATATCAGGGCTTACTTTTACTTCTACTTCAGGAAAAACTTTTCCGCTGGCATTTACAGTTTCCGTAATGTTGCGCAGTGCAGCTTTTTCTGTGGTAACTTTTGTTCCCTCGTCTTTACCCAATACTCCAGCCTTGCTTAAAACCACTAATAGTATTATCACCGCGGCTAAGCTCACAATTATCCAAATCATTTTTTTACTCATAGTTCAAAATATTTTCAAGTTATTTTGGTGCCTTCAAGTCCCCTGAGGGGATTTAGGGGGCTTTGGCTTTATAATTTTATCCCCTGCCCTTTATAAAATTCCAGCACCTTCATTTTAAAAACATAATCATACTGATTTGCCACTTGCAGCAGCTTAGCTGTAAGCAATTTATTTTGCGTAATCAACAAATCAATGGTTGACAATAATCCAACTTCATAGCGTTTGCTTGCAAAGTCATAAGCTTTTTGCGCAGCCGCAACTGTGGTTTCGCCCAGATAATATTTTTTCATGGCAGCAAGAGCGCTTGTATATGCCATATAAATATTGGTCTTTAGTGTTTGATCGTTTTGTGCCTGCTGCAATTCTAAACTTTCCAAATCAAGTTTAGAGCGCTGCCATGCAAGCCTTGCATTGCCATTATTGAAAATGGGAATGTTAAGGTTGATACCCACAGACTGACTGAAATTTTGACTAATCTGCTTCGGGTATCTTGTTTTGCCATAGACAGGTTGCGTAAAAGGTTCATTGGAAAAAACCTCATACTTAGTTCCATTGATTTCTACGGTACCGATAGGCGCTGTAAACGTTGTGGTGCCAAGAAGCCCCAAAGCCTGGTTATTATATGTGGAACCTAAAAAATAAGAGCCTGTTAAAGAAGGAAGCATTGCAGCTTTGTTTGATAAAATATATTTTTCAGCCCCTTTTATTCTTAGTGCTGTTGCCCTTTGCAACGGCTGACTTGTAATAGCTAACTGATAAACCATTTCCGGCTCCAGTTCTGCCAGTGGCTCCAATGGTATTAATTCTACCGGCGGTTTTGTTACATCGAATGGCGTGCCTGCATCAATGTTAAGTAAAGCTTTCAGCGATAAAATATTTTGCTCATAAGATAGTTTTGCTGTAACTAAATTCACACTATCGGTTGAAAGCTGCGCTTCCAGCTCGGCAAGATTTAATTCAGGCAATGCTCCTGCATCTGTTTTTTTCTTTGTAACATTATATTGCTCTCTTGTTTGCGCTATCTGTACGTTGCTTATTTCAATTTGCTCGTTTGCGGCAAGCACCTGCAAATAATAAGTTGCAACACTTAATGCAACATCATTCGCCGCTTTTGCAACATCAGCCAAAGCCGCTTCTGCGTTGAATTGTGCACCCCGGGTTGCATTTTTTAATCTTCCGAAATTATAAAGCTCTG
Source organism: Chitinophagales bacterium (assembly GCA_038206235.1). Lineage (GTDB taxonomy): Bacteria > Bacteroidota > Bacteroidia > Chitinophagales > Chitinophagaceae > JBBRBB01. The sequence continues at coordinate 61,577 of JBBRBB010000007.1, read as the reverse complement.
CGCCACCCTGCAATCCATAACTGTTATAGAATAATTTAGAGGTGGTAAACTGGTTGCTGGTAGGGTCAATAGACCGACCGAATTGCAAGCCTGCGTCTGTAGTGAAATTAGCCGTAGGTATTTTACTAAGCTGCGCCAGCTTTACCTGCAGCGCTGCTATTCTCGCCTGCACATCGGCCTGCTTTACAGAAATATTATTTTGCATAGCATATTCTACGCATTGTCTTAAATCCCATTGTTCCTGGGCACGCAGGCTAATAGAAAATATGCAGAGAAATATGGAGAAGAAAATTTTCATGGTGGGCGCAAAAATAAGCGAAAGAGCTTTTTACCCATTTTAAAAATTCGATAAACGGAAAGCTTCGTGTTTAATAGGTTAATGTTATTCCAAAGATTCAATTGTTGTGAAAGCCTGAGCTAAATCTTTAATCAGATATTCGGCATCTTCTAATCCGGCATATAACCGCAGCATTCTGTGTTCTTCGTTGTCAACATTAAAGTCTTCTTTTTTAATTCCCGCGCATTTGGGAAGAATAAGGGATTCATGCCCGCCCCAGCTTACCGCCATTAAAATGTGCTGAAGGGAATTGCAAAATGTTTCTATGGTATCAATGTGTTTTGTTTTTAGCACAAAGGTGAGTAAGCCGCATGCACCTTTCATTTGCTGTTTTGCAAGATTGTATTGCGGAAAAGTTTCGTCAAAAGGGAAAATAGTTTTTTCTATTCTTGAGCACTGTTTTAGGTATGAAATTATTTTATCTGTTGTTTGAGTGATTCGTTCTAATCGTATGGGTAAAGTTCGCAGTCCGCGTATCAGCAACCATGCATTAAAAGGCTGAATGCCGCTGCCGATAGTCATGAATTCACTATTGAAAATGCGCTGAATTATTTTTGTACTGCTGCACAAAACACCTGCAATGGTATCACTATGCCCGCCAATATATTTTGTTGCTGTTTGCACGGATATATCAATGCCATACCGGATGGGTTTTTGATAAATGGGAGAGCAATAGCTATTATCGCAAACAGTAAGAATGTTATGCCGTTTTGCTAATTGCGAAACAGCCTGCAAGTCCTGAAGCTCGTAAGTCCAGCTATTGGGGCTTTCTAAGTAAAATAAAGTGGTATTTTCTTTTTTTGCTTTTACAAAATTTTCTGTTGAGGTTCCATCAATATAGGTTGTTGTTACATTAAAGCGGGGCAATATTTCATCAAACATTTTTTTTGTCCATGTATAGGGCTGCTTTACACTTACAACGTGGTCGCCGCTTTTTACATTAGCAAATACAGAAGCAAAAATTGCCGCAGCGCCGCTGTTAAATACCAAACAATCTTCAGCCTCATCTAATGCTGCTAATTTTTTTCTTAGTATATCAACTGTTGGGTTTCTGCCGCGACTGTAAAGACATGTAGCAAATTCATCTTCAAAACTTTTTCTTAACTCACTAACAGTTTCAATTTTAAAGTTGCTGGTTTGAATAATGGGCGGGGCGATTGCATTAAAATAATTTTCACGCTCTTCGCCGAGTTCATTGAGAATGTAAGAGAAGTCATCCACAGAAATAATTGTTTATGTTACCTGCAATATATTATAAATTGAAATGAAATAAAGAATGAGTTTAAATTAATGTTTTCCTTCTATTATATTCGGGTGTTGCAAAAAGAATAGCATTTGCATCTTTAATTTTTTCATGTAAATCTTTAACGGCTTGCGGTAAATCAGCTTCTATATCTTCATTTATAAATCGCAAATTACCAATGTCAATTATTATAACAATTATTCCTGTTGGCGTACTTTTTTGAAATGCCTTAATAAGTTTAGTAGTGTATGATTCTTTTCGTAAACTACCGGAAATTGCAATTACTTTAATTTCCATTTCCATTTCAATAATTTTTTATGTGTCTCAGTTGTGTAATGGATGTCGTTAAAATTACCGCTACTTATTACGTTGCCGAAGATGGTGGAAATGATAGTTTATTGCTGGTTGATTATATGATAAACAAAAAAGCGGAAGGTGTTGCGCCAACAATTCGTTTAAAAAGACCACTGAACGAACTTAGCCTTTCGAAGCCAACAGAATGGCAAACCTCCGAAACAGGTTTACTTGCTCTAAACAACAGCGTGGCTTTTTCAATTCTCACAAAAATTAAATATTGGTGAGGAGTTTTGCCGTATATTTTTTTAAAAAGTTTTGTGAAATGGAATTTTGAAAAGTATGCTTCGTCTGATATTTTATCAACGTTTATACTATCTGCGTAGTTATTGTCAATGAAAAGTTTTGCCTGAACAATTCGCCTGTATAAATAAACTTTTGGGTATTGTTCTAATGTCATTATTTGTTCAGTTATATTTTTCAGGGTATCCGTTACAATGACCGCTAAAGTTTTATTATTCTTGAGATACTTTGATAACGGTAATTTTTTGTTCCGCGTAAAGTTGTTTTAAATATTTAATTATATTTTGTTGTTCTGTTTTATTATGATTGAATTTTAGCTCAATTGAAAGTTCATTCGTAAATTGTTCAAAAAGGTGAGACATAACGAACAATGATTTCCAATTATTTTCTATTTCAAAGTCAGCGTATGTCGTTAATATTTTATTGTAGTCATCTTTTGTCAAATACTTTTTTATAAACTTCCCTGCTTTCCCGACTGAAACTGAAAAATTATTTTCGCTTCCTATCTTCCACTCAATTAGTTTCATAAACATTAGTCTAACAACTGTTTCAAATATTTGTTTTGCGTAAATTATTTCTCCCCGCAGTAGTCCTTTTGCAACATATGTACTTACCCACCAAAATTCATTGTAAGTATCTGAAAATTCTTTTTGAGTTGGCTTGCTAATATGATAGTCTTTGTCATTTGATGATTGAATATTAGAAAACAAATTGTCTTTGTCAAGCCATACGATAGTTAAGCTGTCGCTTTGAAAATCAGTTTTTATTTTTTCTATCGGAAAAATTGTAAGATCAATACGATTTCCATCTTTGAAAAGCATTAGATAAATAAAGCCAACGTTTTCTTCTTCTCCAGATTTCTCTAAAGACATTTCGTCTGGAAGCTGCCAAATTAATTTTTCTCCAAAAACATTTGTCCAACTATGGTCGTCTATAAAACTGTTGAAATCACGAACAATAAAAACGATGTCAAAGTCCTGATACTTGTCAGGTTGAACATTCGGATTAGCTCTTGAACCATTAAGTAAAATGGTTCTTATTCTTTCGTCATTTATAGCGAAGTCAATTATTATTTTTTTTATTGCTGTCTCGCTTCGCATTTTCTCTTTCATTATTTAATAAAAGTTTATGGAATTGATTTCTTCCGGCATCTAAGAATACAATTAACAATAATGAAATATTTCTTTGCTTTTTCTTTCTTCTTGTTTACAATAAATACAACCATTGGACAAAATAGGGAGTTTCAATTGGATAGCTTGTTCGGCAAACTTCATGATGATGGTAGATTTAATGGCAATGTTCTTATCGCTGAAAAAGGTAAAGTTATTTATAAAAAAAGTTTTGGTCTGGCTAATGAAACAACGAAACAGCCACTTAATGAAAACTCTGTGTTTGAATTTAGCCTCTTGCTCAAAACAGTTTACTGCAATGGCAATAGCAATATTGAATAAACAAAATAAACTCAATTATGATGACCTTATTTCTAAATATACTCCCGAATTAGATTTTTATAAAAAAGTTACAATAAGGCAACTAATTAATCATACCTCCGGAATGCCTGCTTATGAAGATTTTCTGGATTCAGTTTGGGATAAGTCCAAAATTGCAACCAATAAAGATTTAGTTACGCTGTTTAAAAAGTATAAGCCAATATTGCATTTTGAACCCGGTTCACAATATGAATATAGTAATACTGGCTATGCATTATTAGCAATAATAATTGAAAAAGTTTCAAAAAACACCTATCCTGATTTTTTAAAAACATACATCTTCAATCCTCTCAAAATGCAGCACAGCCTTGTTTATACAAGGCGTTATAAGCCCTTTAAAATAAACAATTATGCATTTGGTTATATTTATGACAGTGCCCGTGAAAAACAATTACCCGACAGCCTTTTGAGTTTTAATGAAGTATATTACATGGATGGAATTTATGGTGACGGAACTGTAAACTCAACAGTAACTGATTTGCTTTTGTGGGACAGGGCTTTATATAAAGATGTGTTGTTTGATAAAGAAGAAATGAAAGTTATATTTGAACCTGCTTTGCTAAACAATCAAGAACCATCACTTTATGGCTTTGGCTGGGATATTGAAAATAATACGGAATTAGGCAAAATTGTTTCACATTCTGGTAGTTGGCCGGGTTATCGTACTTATATAGAAAGAGAATTGGATAGAGATAAAACAATAATAATATTACAAATATTGATAGAGCGGATATGCCAATTAATTTTGTTAGAAGAATTTTATATAATCAACCAGTCCACTCAAATGAAATAAACATTCCTGATAGTATTCTTGCATCTTATGTTGGTGAATATCAAATATCTCCTGAATCTATCATTACAATTTCTAAAGAAGGTCATCAGTTAAAAGGTTTTGCCAGAGAATATGGGCAATTAGAAATTTATCCTTCCACTGAACATAAGTTTTTTTTAAAGGCTCTTGATGCGGAGCTTGAATTTGTAAAGGACGAAAATGGGAATGTCATAAAATTGCTTATTGACCACCAGGGAATGCATGTGGAAGCTAAAAAAATAAAATAGTATTGCTGATTTAATAATAACACTATTAATTATCGCTTTGGCACCTATGGTAAACAGTGATATAAAAATTTATTGTGAATGTCATGAAGAAAATGGATCCTTTTTCTAGTGTCATGTCAACAAACTATTCTTTTTAATTTTATTCTTGCATCCTGATTTGTAAACTGCTAATTTATTGTAGTCTCTTTATTGTTTCTATCCACATGCCATGCTGTACTTCTTCTTTCATTGTTTGCATCTTGTCTATTCTTCTGTTTAAACATTGTCTCATTCGCACATTTAATTCTATCTCTGCCATATTTAACCAACTGCCATGTTTGGGAGTGAAGATAAACTCAAATCTGTCCCATATTCTTTAGCTTCCTGTGGTGCATACACTTCATATAACGCTGCTGCTTTGTGCGTCGCTAAGTTATCCATCACCAGGGTTATTTTCTTTGTGTCTTTATACCCTTGATCAGCAATCTTAAGCCGTGTGCATGTAATAATGATATAGAAATTTTGCAATTAAAAAAGCCGCTGTATGCGGCCTTTAAAGAATAAGCTTTATGAGTAATAAATTTATTTTAAAGATTTCACCACACCTACTTTCAGTCCATAATTGAGCAGGTATTCTTTAATGGGATATTGATAGGTAAGTGAGGGGAGAAGCTGGTAACGGAATTGCGGACCAATTTGCCACCTGTAACTTCCTCTTGTGTAGCCAAAATAAGTTTCAAGATTTGAATTCAAATTCCAGTTACGAATAAGTAACGAACCATCAGTATAATTTTTAAAGCTGGAAGTAATTATCAGGGGTTCTTTATCAAAAGTATAAGAGGGTTGAAGCGTTGCTGCTACACCCCAGGTAAACTTCCCGTTTGTCCATGCCTTCCAGTCAACTCCCAAAGGTATTGAAAGCTCATAGTAGCGGTTTGTAAGGGTAATAGGCGAGCTTCTTAAACCTGAGAAAGTAGTAACAGTATTTGCATCGTTTCCTGAACCAGAGGTTGCTGACGCCGCATCTGTTCTGTGTATATAGGCATCAACCTTATATTGACTTATGTTGAATTGCACACCTCCGGTTAAAGAAAATTTATCGTTTAATTTATAACCAAGTCCTGCACCTGTTTCGTAGCCTATGGCAGGTCTGTGGCGTATTGCCTGCCCCGGGTCAATTGTGTAATTAGAGGCATAGGGAACATCAGCATTGCCAGTGGTGCTTTTACTTTCATTTATTTCAGTTAATCTTCTATAGCTTAGAGATGGCGTAATATAAAACCTAAAATCAAAACGAGATGATGTATTTTTTAATTTTTCAAGAGCTGATGATTGCCCGCCGTAATTGTTTTCATCGGCAGCCAAATTTATTTCAGGGGTAAAGCTATTACTATACTGCACATTTTTCCCTTGCGGCAACACTGTATTATTCATTGAAGAAAATGAAGAATTGAAGATAAGCCTTCTTAGCTTTGACTTCATAGTATTAAAAGAGGTTTCTGAAATGGTAAGCTCCGAACTTTGAGGGCTTTTTTCTGCAACCAACGTTTTATTTTCAATCTTAACCTTTGGCTCACCCGATGTATTTTTTATAACTGATTGCATTTGCATCCCGACAGATGCATCATTATTATTTATTATTCTTCTGGCTTGATTGGCTATAGCAGTTTGTATTTTTAGCTTTTCTGTGGCAGCAGCTATAGTTTGTTTTGTGATTTTTTCTGCCGTAAGATGTTCATCAAAATTTGAAACGGATGTTTTGCTATTATTTTTTATATTTTTATCTGCAGCAGAATTTGCGGGTAACGTAAATTTATAGTTGGATGATAAAATTACATCGGGCTGTGGCTTTTTAATCAGCGTGCCAATCACTAAAGCCGCTATTATAAAAACCGTGATTGCAGAAAGTGCCGGCCATCTTTTATGGTTATGAATCTCCTTGCTTATATTTCTCCATACACGATCGGAAGGATACATCCTGTGCTGGTTTGCCTGCTTTTGCAGGTAACTTTCTAAATCATCATTATATAAAGAATTCCTCATTTTATAATGCTTAATAGCTTGGTTTGTTTTTTAATGCAGTGGCCCAGCTTAATTCCTTTTCCGGGTTTTCAAGAATCTTTTTCTTTATCAAAATACCTTCCAGCATGGTTTTAGATCTTGTGTACTGGCTTCTGCTTGTGCTCTCTTCTATATCGAGCATGCCTGCAATTTCTTTGTGATTATATCCCTCAATGGCATAGAGGTTTAAAACAGTTCGGTAGCCAATGGGTAATAAACGAATACATTCAACTACCTGCTTTGCCTGCATAATAGAAGGCATCGTTTCTTCTTTTATCTGCAGGTAAGAAGCATAAGCCAAATCAATACTTTCATTAAACTTTTTATACTTCTTTAAAAAATTGATACACGTATGCACAATTATTCGTCTTATCCAGCCTTCAAAAGAACCCTTGTTCTGAAAGGTATTTATCTGCAAAAAAACTTTGATAAATCCTTCCTGCAGCATATCTTCAGCATCTTCGCGATTTTGCGCAAAACGATAACATACCGAAAACATTTTAGGGCTGTAGCGATTGTACAATTCCCTGTGTGCTGCGGAATCATTTTGCAGGCAGCCCGCTAAGATGGATTGTTCTGTCATTGAGGATAAAAAAATTACCCAATAAAAGTAGACAATTTTTTTGTTACAATGCTGCTTTTATAGCAATCTCACAATAATTATTTTTTTGAGCTTATGAGAACAAGAAGAATTTAAAACAAAATTCTTTAAGTGTTAAATGTTTGTAATGATGAATTTTCAAATATTGTATGCTGTTACATTTGCAACATTGTGGCATTTTTTAAATAATAAGAATTACCAAAAGCATCCTTTAAAATTTTTGAAGAGTAAATTTTTAAAATGAATAATCAAAAATCAGGGTATGTTATTTTTAAAGTTCTGTTTCTGTTTTTTCTTTTTATAAGCACAAACATACAAGCTCAAATTGCTGCAGACAGCACTTCATCAGACTCTGCACTATTAAAACAACTTGAGGAACAAATGCAGACAAATAATCAGCCAGCTCCGCAGCAAGCGCGTTCTGGTCTTTCCTTTAATCCTGATATTGGAGTGATAGGAGATTTTCAAGGCTCATACATAAGTACCGGCAAAAAGAATTTTGACATGTATCTTAATGAAACCGAGGTTTCTTTACAAGCCGTTGTTGACCCCTATGCACGTGCAGATTTCTTTTTATCGTTTGCAAGAAATCCTGAAACCGGGGAATATGGTGTTGAAGTAGAAGAAGGATATTTAACTACGCTTTCCTTACCCGCAAAACTGCAATTGAAAGTTGGAAAGTTTCGTGAAGCCGTAGGCAGAATAAATCCAACTCACCCGCATGCATTGCCCTTTATTGATCTGCCAAATGCTTTTGTAAATTATTTTGGTGAAGAAGGATTGAATGATGAAGGTGTTTCGCTAAGCTGGTTACTTCCCAATAAGGCATTTTACCAAGAACTTGTAGTTCAGGTAACTTCAGGATTTACTGGTGCACCGGCGTTTAGCCGCAGCGAGGGAAATCATCTTATCTATCTCGGTCATTTAAAAAATTTTTTTACGCTTAATGATAATGCAACACTTGAATTAGGGCTAACAGGAATTACCGGGCCCAATGATTCTTCTTTTACAACTAACATCGGCGCTGCAGATATTACTTATAAATGGAAACCTGTTCAATTAAATACCTATCGTTCTCTTACCTGGCAAAGCGAACTTTATTTCAGCAAAGCAAAATTTTCAGAGAACAATTCAATAAGCTCATTCGGATTATATTCTTTTATTCAATACCAGTTGGCAAAGCGATGGTTTGCTGTAGGGCGCTATGATTATGCACAAAAACCATACAATAAAACCATTAAGGAGCAGGCATATTCTCTTACTGCTGGATGGTATGCTACTGAGTTTTCAAAAATGGAGCTTGAAGCAAAAACAACGGATGATAACATTGCATCAAGATATTATCAGGCGTGGCTGCGATGGATTTTTGTAATTGGTGCACATGGAGCGCATCAGTATTAATATGCTAATATGCTAATGTGCTAATGTGCTAATGTGTAAATGTGCAAAATAAAAAAAATACATATCATGATTAAACGAATTTCATTTATTGTTACAATCACTTTATTCTTTCTTTTGCATACTAATGCAGGCACAATAAAAGTTGTAACTACATTAACCGATTTGAAAAGCATTGCTGAAATGATTGGCGGCAATAAAGTTTCTGCAACGTCTATTGCAACGGGGTACCAGAATCCTCACTTTGTTGATCCCAAGCCAAGTTATATCATCAGCTTATCGAATGCTGATTTGTTTGTAACAGTTGGTCTTGATTTGGAAACAGGATGGTCTCCGCAATTACTAGCAAGCTCACGGAATTCAAAAATTCAAAAAGGCTCTGCAGGTTATGTAGATGCTTCTGAAGGAATTGGTTTATTACAAGTGCCCACATCTGCAAATCGCGGCGAAGGAGATATTCATATTTATGGCAATCCCCATTACTGGCTTGATCCGCTGAATGGAAAAGTGATTGCAAGAAATATTGCCAATGGCTTAGAGCGTATTGATCTGTCCAACAAAACTTTTTATGAGGCTAACCTGCAAACATTCTACGCAAAAATTGATATGAAGATGAAAGAGTGGCAGGCAAAAATGCAGCCTTTTAAGGGCACGAAAATAATTGCCTATCACAATGAATGGGTTTATTTTGAACGGCGTTTTGGTTTACAGGTTGTTGATTTTATGGAACCGAAGCCGGGCATTCCTCCATCACCATCGCAGTTGGTAAAAGTGATTAATGAAATAAAATCGAACAATATTAAAGTGATTATTTCATCTCCTTATTTTACTACTTCATCATCTGTTGTAGTGGCAAAACAAACCGGCGTAAAAGTATTAACCCTTGCTACCTCTACAGGCGCTTTCAATTCTGTAAAAAATTACTTTGATGTTTTTGATTATGATATTGACCAATTAACAGCAGCGTTGAAATAAATTAATAACTCTTTCCTAAAATTGTAGATTCAAACTTCAGTATGTTCCAGATGTTTCAATTGCCATTCATGGTGCAGGCGTTTACAGCGGCTGTTATTACCGGAATCTTATTATCCTATTTGGGTGTGCATGTTGTAGGGCGTGGAATTGTTTTCGTTGATCTGGCGCTTGGCCAAATATCATCTTTAGGTGTTGCATTTGCGGCATTTATTGGCACAGGGCTTACTTCCATTCCTCTCATTTTTACTTTAACAGGAGCTTTGCTTATGTCGTTTATTAATATTCGTGATAAGCGTTTGAAGCAGGAGGCCATTATTGGAATACTCTATGCTTTTACTTCGGCTCTTACGGTTTTGCTCATTTCAAAAACGCCACACGGAGATTCTGATATACAGGAAGTATTATTCGGAAATATTTTATCCGTAAGCTGGCAACAGATTTCATTAATAGCAATTGTTTTCGGGGCTATTGCATTGATGCATCTTATTTTTTTTCAAAAATTTTTCGCACTGACAAAATCATTTGAGAATGGCGAAAATCATTTGATAGGAATATTCAATATCTGGAATTTTTTATTTTATATCTCCATTGGGCTGGCGATTGTTTTTGCAGTAAGAATCAATGGTGTGATCCCGGTGTTTTCTTATTTAATTATTCCTGCAGTATCAGCCATATTGCTTACAAAAAATGATGTTGTGTTATTAATCATTTCAATTATCATCAGCATACTCGCAAGTTTTTTTGGACTGAATTTTTCCTTTCATTACGATTTTCCTGCAGGCTCTTCTATCGTTACGGTGCTGGGTATTATATTTATAGTGGCCGCAATGTATAAGATTTTAAAAGGAGTAGTTATCAGGAAATAATTTTTACTGCAGCCTTTCTATCATCCCCCTCTCTTTACACACGATTTTCAATTTTTCTCGCGCCATCAGTGTTAGGCCATTAAACACTTAGCGGAATAAATTTTTTTATGATTCAGTTTAAATGTTTAATTTAAGGTTTCAAGATTGAGACGGATTATACAAATAAGATTTTAAACGGCTTATTATATAGCAGGCTTACATCATTCTGGAAAATTACCTTTAACTGCAACTATCAGTTGAAATTTTTATATTTTAATAATGCTAACCAACCTTTTTAACTAAATAAGCATCTTGAAAGATAAACCCTGCTTTATATTGGATAATGAAAGGGAATTAATAAGCGAGTGCATTTCCGGAAACCGGATAATGCAGAATACATTGTATGCGCAATTTGCATCTGTAATGATTGTGGTTTGTCTCAGGTATGCAAAGAGCCGCAGCGATGCTGAAGAAATATTGCAGGAAGGATTTATAAAGGTGTTTACCTGTCTTCATCAATACAAATTCGCGGGTTCTTTGGAAGGCTGGATAAAAAAGATAATGATTAACTGTGCCCTGCAAAGATTAAGAAATAAAAACCTGATGTATCCTATAGTTCATGCTGAAGCTGCTGCAGAAGAATTGGGTGAGAAAGATGGAATACTTGAAGGCATTACTGCGAAAGAATTAATTCTGCTGATACAAAATTTACCAAATATGTGCAGGCTAGTTTTTAATCTGTATGTTTTTGAAAGCATGAAGCACAGGGAGATTGCCAAATTGCTCAACATTTCTGAAGGCACATCTAAATCGAACTTGCATGATGCAAGGATATTGCTGCAGCAAAGATTGAGTAAACAAAATTCTTTTATAAATCTAAACTCCGGCGCATGAATGAAGATTTAAACAAAATGGACCGATTATTTATTCAATTGCTGGAGAATTATAAGGAAGACCCTCCTGAAAATAGCTGGCAGGCAATTGAAAATGAACTCAACAAAAGAGATGCAGAAAAGTATAAAGCAAAATATACCTTTCTGCGCAGAACATTTATTTGTTTAATGCTTACCTGTGCCTGCTTATTAATAAGCTATGTTTTGCAAAGAAACTTGAGTGATTCGGTTATTGAGAAAGTTGCATCAACTAAAAATCTTCCGCAAAGAATAAATGATAATAGCAATAAGCAGGAACAATCATTCCCTAAGTTACCTGACAATGGCTTGCAAAAAAATTCAGACAACTTAAAACACAATCATGAAATAATAAATCAAAATCAAAATAACAATATATCATTTCCTGATTTATTAAATACTTATAACAGCGACAAAGGCAACGTATTTCCTTCGCCCCAATTGAAAGCAAATAATTCCGATTATCAAAAACCTTTTATTCCTGTTTCACCAGATTTACTAAAGAATGATTCAGACACAAATAAAATTCAGGATCAATTATCAGCCAAAAAAGACGAAAATAAAACAAAACAAAAACATCCCTTCTTCATTATCCCATATTTTTCTTTCGACCATATTACAGGGCGCTTTCATCAGCAGTATGAATACGATAACCAGAATGCTGTTGATTTTGCCAGCAGAGAAAAGCCGGATGTGTCTTATACGTTTGGCATCTTATCCCAATATAATTTTTCTGATATAGCATCTGTTCAGGCAGGCCTGCTTTTCTCTAATGCATTTACCTCTTTATCATCTACTACAGTGAGGGCATTGCAGGATAATTCAGGCACTTATAAATTCAAGCTTGCCACCACTTACGGGTTTGCAGAAATAAAAAAATCAGGTATATCTGCACCACAGCAGGGCGACACTCTTTTATTAAACAATGGAATGCTGCGCCTGCAGAGCATCTCTGTACCCTTACTTCTAAAATATAATCTTAAGCCCGGTAAATTAAATATCAGCAGTATCACCGGTGTTGCCATAAATCGCATAGTAAGCGACAGAGCAGAAGTGGAATATACTGCCGCAAATAATAATTCAGAAAAGGAGACTATAGAAAAAATTGAGGGAATAAAAAAGACTTTCTTCACCATTGTTGGCGGTGCAGAAGCAACTTACCCGATTACTAAAAATATAATTGCCGGTATCAACCCTGTGGTACGCTATGCAATAACGCCTGTAAATAAAGGAACGCCTGTGAAAACCTTTCCTATAAGCCTGTCTGCCGGTGCTTCTATTTATATTAAGCTGTGATAAAATGTATAATGCTGAAGTAAAAGCAAAAGATTTGCGGTAAGCAATGCTATTGAGACACCTCACTTTAATTCAGCCAAAGCAAATACACGCTGCTATTTTCCTGACAACCCTACTGAATGTTGAAAACTTTCTCTTAGACACATACTGTCTCAAGGAGCTATAATATTTCGGCATTTCAGGCTTGCCGAGGCCTTTTAAAGGGATCATTTGGTGCAGCGTGTTTACTTCTAATGTCGTCTGTATGCGTTTGCTATTTGCATAGCATTGCATGTAAACAGGCTTTAAAAATATCCAGGTCTTTTCATTTGCTCTGTTACTGGTTTTATTTTATTCATTTGGTAATGGTGAATTAACACTGTTAAATTTAGATTCAATGATTATCATTTTAAACATCTAAAACTTAAGTTGTGACTATAGAATTTAGAAATAGTGTAAGGGTTTTTATACATGCAGCCGAAAAAATATCATAGATAAAATTCCGGTAAGCATTACTAATTTTATTGCAGAGCTAAGACGATGAAAATCCTCAGGAGCCTGCGCTCTATACATTTTTTTAAATATCCAGATTAGCGGGATTATAATAAAGAGGATACACCAAACAGAGCTTACGAACCAATGAAACTGCAGCACATAAAACTGCAAGGCAACTATGGCGGCAATTAACACAGTGAACCAAACCGCTACAAATACTTTTGATGCATTTAAGCCCCAAACAATCGGCATGGTTCTGCATCCATACTGGCGGTCTCCTTCTATATCTTCCATATCTTTTACTACTTCACGTATTAATGAAATTACAAAGGCAAAGCCTGCATAGAGCATAGTGAGTCTGGCAATTTTGGGCGTATTTAATACCGTATTAGAACGGAAAAAAAATCTTGCTTCGCACCATGTGATTACGAGCACAACCCATGCTGTTAACAGCGAAATAAGAATATTACCTGCCAGTAATTTTTTTTTCAGTGAAATGGAATATAAGAACAATAAAACTGCGCAAGCGAGATTCGAAAATCCCACCAGCGTTACTTTGGTTGAGTAGTCAAGATAAAAACCAATCGCAATGCCAATGAAGCTTAATAACAAGTGCAAAAGGATGGTAAGGCGGCGGGGAATAATTTTTTCAACAATCAGATTACCGGGGTTATTTATTCTGTCAATATTCAAATCGAAATAATCATTAATAATATATCCTGCTGCGGCAACAAAAACAGACGACAGGCAAAGTAATAAAAAGTTTGTGCTGTTAAGGCTTGTTTTAATGCCTGCTTCTGCAAACAATGGCGTTAATACACAGTACATAAATAAATACTGCGTTAATGCAATAAACACAAGATTAGGCCATCTTACCAAACGTAAAAATGCTGTAAGAATTTTCAGACAACTATATTTAGTATTGCAAAATAAACAGGATTTATTAAGAGGGGGATGAAATTATTTTGTTTATATAAGTGTATCAACAAACCAGTCGCCACGCAGCCTCAGCACTTTTTCAATAACCTCTCTTACACAACCTTCACCGCCCCTTATTGATGAAACATATTTACATAAACGTTTAATATCGCTTACTGCATCGGCAGGGCAACAGGGCAGGCCTGCAAATTGCATCGCTTCATAATCGGGCATATCATCGCCCATGTAAAGAACTTCATTCTGCTGCTGGCTGTGCTTATCAAGATATTCTTTCAGCACACTTACTTTATCATCAACCCGCATAAAAATATTTTTCACGCCTAACTTTTGCAATCGTTGCTCAGCTTCCAGGGAATATCCGCCTGAAATCACAAGTATGTGGTATCCTTTTTTTACAGCAAGCTGAATGGCATATCCATCCTTTACATTCATGCGGCGTACCATTACCGGGCCGGGCATCACCCAAATAGCACCATCGGTAAGCACGCCATCAACATCAAAAACAAATGTGGTAATGGGTTGAAAAATTTCAAGAACATTCATAAATATTTTTTAACCCTCACAGGTTTTTAAAACCTGTGAGGGTTGGGGATAAAATTTCGATTAAAAAATTATTAACTAACATTTGTTTGGTTTTAAAAAAACCATTACTTTAGCCACACATTATTCTCTTTGAGAATATACAAATTTGTGATCGGTTGCTTGCTCATAACAAACTCCCTGCAAGGTTCTCCCTGCGGGGATTGTTTTTTTACCTCCATTCAAGTTATTAATATTCTCTCACGATTAAAAATTCCGTAAGCTCTGCCAGTGGCTTTTTCCGAATAGATATCACAGCAATATCATCGAGATGCTGCAATGCTTTAGCTACATATTTCTGCTTTAACTCTTTTGCCCAAACATCTGCATTGCATGAGTGATAAATTTCCAGCACCTGTGCTACTTTATCTTCAGCATTTTGCTGCAGCAGGTTTTGCAATTTTTTTCTTTGTTTCGTATCAGATGCTTCCAGCGCATGAATAAGCAGAAAGGTTTTTTTATTTTGCCGTATATCACCGCCCACTTCTTTCCCAACTTTTTCAGGCTCGCCAAATGCATCGAGATAATCATCCTGTATTTGAAATGCAATGCCCAGATTTCTGCCGAATTCATACAAGTGCTTGCAGTTGCCTTCACCTGCTCCGCCAAGAATAGCGCCCATTTGCAGGCTGGCAGCAATTAATACTGATGTCTTCAATTCAATCATGCGGATATATTCATCCAGCGCTACCCTTTCTTTTTTTTCAAAATCCATATCGAGCTGCTGTCCTTCACAAACTTCTTTTGCGGTTTTATTAAACAAAGCTGTTATGCGCTTGAGATAAGAAATATTTATTTTATTGAGATATTCATAAGCTGTTACCAGCATTGTATCGCCGGTAAGTAAGGCTGTGCTTTCATTAAATTTTGCATGAACGGTTTGCATGCCGCGGCGTAAAGGCGCTGCATCCATTATATCATCATGTATTAATGTGAAATTGTGAAAAAGCTCAATGGCGGTTGCAGCGTTATATGCATCAGGATTAATATTATCAAACAATTCATTTCCCATCAAACACATTACAGGGCGTATTCTTTTTCCGCCGAGGCTTAAAAAATAATCGGCTGCACTATACAATGTTTCAGGTTGCAGAGGAAAATGTTTTGTATTAAACTTTTCTATAAATTTCGCAGTTAGTTCTTTAAAAGAGTGCATCGCAGAGTTTTATGAATTGATGCAAAATAACAAGCTTATGTTGTATGGAAAAAGATAATTGAAAAAACTAATTGCAAATCTATATTGGAGTGAAGTTTTACTTGGTATGAAATGCTGTAACTTCAATTCAGGCCATGAAGAAAAATCAAATTATTTAAGCTATGGCAAAATGTAATTTTTCAATTGAGTTCACAGGCAATGCTGAACATCTTATTGCAAGGGCAGGTAATGCAATAACGAATGCTGGCGGACAATTTAGTGGCGATAACTCTGCAGGTGCATTTTCACTTTCAACAATTATCGGAAGCATTAGTGGCACCTATACTATCGTGCAATCAAAATTTCAAATTGAAATAACCGATAAACCGGTTTTTGTAAGTTGTAAAATGATAGAAGGAGAGTTGAGGAAATACCTGTAGTTATATGGTATTTGAAGATAAGAGGTGTGTTAGAGTTCTCTTAGTTATGTGGCTTCAAAAGGCAACAGCTATGTTTGTGATAATAGTTACAGTTTTACAGATGCAACGCCTTTAAAGGGAAATAATTTTTACAGGCTTAAACAAGTTGATAATGATGGTAAGTTCACTTACTCGAAAGTTGTGAGTGCAAATTTTATTGCAACTACTTTAATAAAAATATCTCCTAATCCTGTACGCGATGTTTTGCATATAACAGATTTGAATGCAGGTGTAAATACATCACTTGCTGTTATTAATTCAGCAGGGAAAATAATTAGTAAAACAAGTGTGCGTGCAGATAGTTATGATTTGGATGTAAGGCAACTTGCAAAGGGGATTTATTATTTGAGAGTTGAGGAGGGAGAGAAGAGCAGCGGTTACAGGTTTGTGAAAGAATAAATATTTGAATAGCCTGTCAAATCGCAATGTTGATATAGAAATTGAGGTAGGACGGCGCGAAGCGCCGCCCTACTATTTTGGCGAAACCTGACATGTATTTCTCATATATTTACACCCATGGCTACAAAAAACGCAACTATCACTATCCGAAAACGAAAAGTTGAATTAAAACTAACTTTCGAATTTGCGGATCATATTATGTACAATTATATTAATAATAATAAAAGCCATCCCTTAACTTTTCTGGAGATTCAAAAAGCAGCAAGACCTGGTATCTTTTATTTAAAAAAGAAAAGGACTTACACAGGAACAGTAAATTTTAAGGGCAACAATTTCAAGATTGTAGTAATTTTGGATAAGCAAAATGCAGTATTAAAAACATGTTATAAACTATGAAAGCAACAAAGAAAACAAATAGTACCCGCACAAAAAAAACAAACAACACACCCAGTAAAAAAAAATCTGGCTATAAGTATACAATTAAAACTGAAGGCGAAAGAAAGGAAGTCGAATGGCTTATAAGCCAGGGAGATTTTGATAGTATTGAAGACTATGAAGATTTCTGGACCAAAGTTGAAACAGGTAAGATAAAGCCAGCCATTTAAAAAAAACAATCCGGGAGATTTTGAAAACCTCACAAGTTTAAACCTTCTTTTTGCATTTACTCTTGCAGAAAACCCAACCCGATAACAAAAAAACCTCTACCAATTTTTTCCTCTTGCCTTACTACTTTTTGCTTCCTCATTTGCTTCTCCTGCATGCACCCATCCATAATCTAACTGGCGTTTATCAAGGTTTGCAGCAACAACACGAATGTCAACTTTATCGCCAATGCGAAAACTTTTTCCGCTGCGGCGACCCACCAAACTGTAATCACTTTCAATTAAACTGAAATCATCATACTCACTCAGGTTTGTAATGCTGATTAATCCCTCGCATTTATGCTCAACTGTTTCTGCCCAAAAACCAAAACCGGCAACGCCGCTTACTACGGCTTCAAACTCATCACCCAATTTTTCTTTCATAAATTGAACCTGCTTGTATTTGTTGCCGGCTCTTTCAGCTTCCATAGCAGCACGCTCCCTGTCGCTGCAGTGCTTGCATTTTTCTTCAAGCTTTTTTATGATAAGAGGCTCATCGTTTAAACACGATTCGAGAATGCGGTGAACCAGCACATCTGGATAGCGGCGAATGGGCGAAGTAAAATGACAATACTGTTTAAACGCTAATCCGTAATGCCCGATGTTTTCTGTGGTATAAATAGCCTTTGACATAGTGCGTATGCCAAGCTGCTCAAGCACATGCTGCTCGGGCTTCCCCTCTACATCTGCAAGCATCTGGTTAAAGCTTGCGGCAATTTTTTCGGGTGAGCTAATATCGAAAGTGTGCCCATATTTTTTTGCAAATACAATAAAGGGTGTAAGCTTTTGTTCATCAGGCTGGTCGTGCACACGATAGGGAAAAGGAATCTGTTTTTTATCCACTTTTATTTTAGAAACTTTTTCTGCAACGGTTTTGTTTGCAAGCAGCATAAACTCTTCAATCAACTGGTGCGCTTCTTTGTTTTCTCTGATGATGATGCCGATAGGAAATCCTTTTTCATCTAACTGAAATCTTACTTCCTGCGAAGAAAAATTAATGGCGCCTTTTGCAAACCGTTGCCTGCGCAGGGTTTGAGCTATATCATTCAGCAATAAAATTTCCTCTGCATACAGTCCGTTTTTTGTTTCGATAATTTCCTGAACTTCTTCGTAATTAAAACGGTGATTGGAATGGATGATAGTTTTTCCCAACCATGATTTTTTTATTTCGCCATTTGCATGTAACTGAAAAATTGCAGAGAAGGTAAGCTTGTCTTCCTGCGGGCGCAATGAACATAGCTCATTTGAAATACGTTCAGGCAGCATGGGATTCACTCTGTCTGGCAAATAAACAGACGTAGCTCTTTTATATGCTTCTTCATCAAGTGCGCTATGCAATTCTATGTAATGACTTACATCAGCGATATGAACACCAATTTCGTACAAGCCGTTTTTTAGTTTGAGAACAGATAAGGCATCATCAAAATCTTTTGCATCAACAGGGTCAATAGTAAAGGTGAGTATGTTGCGAAAGTCTTTTCTTTTCTTAATTTCTGAAGCCGGTATTTCTTCGGGTAATTGAATACTTTCTTCTATCACTTCATCACTAAAAGATAAAGGGAAGCCGTTCTCTGCAAGAATTTCTTTCATTGCCATATCATTTTCATCATCTGCTTCAATCACACTGATTACTTCACCAATGGGTTTTTTATTTCCGTCTTCCCATTCGAGCAAGCGAACCACAACTTTGCTTTTATTGCCGGCGCCATTAATTTTTTTGAGCGGAATATAAATATCGGGCATGGGCTTATCAGTGTCTGCAATAAAAAATGCAAAATTGGTTGAGAGTTGCAATGTGCCGATGAACTCTGTTCTCTTGCGCTCAACAATCTCAATAATTTTTCCTTCCTTTCGATTAGAATTGAGATTTTCTTTTATCACCTTCACCTGAACGGTATCACCATGTAATGCGGTATTGAAATTTCCGGGGCGCACCAATATATCACCGCTGCCGTCCGCAATAATTATATAACCAATACCCGAACGTGCAATATCCAAAGAGCCTGTGAGTATTGATTTGTATGATTCTTTATGTTTTTGCTTTGATTTTTTTTTGCTCATGCTGAAGCTGTCTTTTTAAAGTTCTGAACAAAATTGATAATGGTTTCATTGAAAATATTTTCTTCATTGAATAAAAATTTATGCCTGATGGGCAACACGTATATTGGAAGCTCTTTTAATTGCTCAGTAAATTTAAAAAGCCTCACCGCATCTTTTTCCGTTGTGATGATGAATTTTTTGTTTGAAGAAATATTATCAAATTTTTTTTTGATGCTTTTTAAATCTTCTGTTGTGAAGATGTGATGGTCGCCATAATCCTGCTGATAGTAAGCAGCGGAATGCTCTGCGATGTATTGCTTTAATGGCGCAGGCTTGGCAATTCCATACACCAGCAACACCTCATCCTGAAAAGTGATTGGCCGCAACCGATGATTGATTATATGATAGGGAGCGCCATATTCAAAAGCAGTAAAATATATCTGCTGCTCTTTTTGCGGAGCAATTTCTTCAATCACTTCATTTTTTTCCGCCTCTGAAAAATTCTCCGGACATTTGGTAACTACAATTACCTGTGCTCTTTTATAAGAGGAAAGCTCGTCGCGTAAATTTCCTGTTGGCAAAAAAAAATCTCTTGTAAAAATGTCATTACATTCTGTAAGCAAAATATTAAATCCCGGCTTAATTGCCCTGTGCTGAAAAGCATCATCGAGAACAACTACTTCAGTTTCCGGCTTATCATGCAAGAGTTGCGGTATGGCAACAATACGTTCTTCCCCAACAGCAACTGCAACATCAGAAAATTTTATATAAAACTGCATAGGCTCATCACCAATTTCAAGATAAGTTGTATTATCATTCGCTAAAGCATAGCCTTTTGTCTTGCGTTTATAACCTCTGCTTACCGTAGCAACCTTAAAGCGATTGTGCAACAGATTAACAATGTATTCAACCATAGGTGATTTGCCTGTTCCGCCCACAGCAAGGTTCCCAACACATATTAGCGGGAAGTTAAAAGTGGCTGATTTTAAAAAATTTTTGTTGTATAAATAATTACGAATGGTGATGCCAAGCCCATATAACAATGCAAAAGGAAATAAAAGAATGCGAAAAGAGCGCAGAAAAAAATTATCAAAATTCATAAATGCTGTCGGGGGTGATACAATAGTTTAAAGGTACATCAAATGACTGTGCATCTTCAATTTTATCAACAGGTTCAAAATAGCTGAAGCCGATTTTAAGAATATCTTCTCTGCACAGCGGAAGAAATTTATCGTAAAAGCCTTTGCCAAAGCCAACTCTATAACCTTGCTTGTCGCAAATCAAAAAAGGAATAAATACCATATCTATAATTTCAGCATTAATAGTTTCTCCTTTTACAGGCTCAGTAATATTGTATTCGTTTGTTTTGTAAACTGTGTCTTCATTAATTAGCACTGCATCCATTGTGCCTAAGAGAAAATCGGTTACAGGATAAGCTATTTGTAAAGAGGGTATTGTGTGTCGCAAATAACCGGAAAATAAATGCGTGTTAGGTTCAACAACATTTGCCATTGGCCAATAGCTAAGCAACACATGAATATTTTCAAAAGAAAGATTTTGAAATTGAATCAGCAGCAAATCATCGAGCTTTAATTTTTCCTTTGAATCAATTGCAAGACGTTTTTTTTTATAAATTTTGCGAAGCTCTTTTTTGGTCATATCGTGATATACATTTCCCAATACTCTTTTGGTGTTACAATTTTTGTTCTCTTATATTCTTTCATCTTAAAGTCATTGGTATTGCCAGTAATTAAAAAGTTTGCATTACTTGTTTCAGCCAGTTCCAGCAGTTTGTTATCGTCAACGTCATTTATAATTTTAAGTTTTATTGTTGGAAAATATTTAACAGCTTTTTTCTGAACGTCCGCTAATAATGTTTGAGCCTTTGTAGCAAAGTCAGGATACTTTGAAATTTTTTCCCGGTTTAAAACATCATAATATTCCTCAAACAAATCATCAGAAATAGTTCAATATCAGTGTTGGAAAATAGCCCGCTTACAATATAATAAGGGTAGCTGCGCTGTATCAATGCAGAAACAAAAACATTGGTGTCAATGATGATTTTTTGCATTCTCCCTTACAGCTTTTACTTCTTCAGTTATTTCGTCCATTGTCATTTTAGAAAGACCGTATTTTTCTGCAAGTTCAACACAGTCATCAAGGGTTTGCTTAGAAAGTTCTTTACTAATGATGTCAACAAACTCAGTGAAGGAAAGCTGGTCAGTTTTTAAGCCGAACTTGTTATACTCAAGGTCTGAGATGGATATATTAAGTGTCCGCATATTGTCCCTGTTTAGAATCAAATTTAAGTCTTTTTGATTATTGCGCTGTCGCCGTGCCTGATGCACAACATTTCAATTAAATTTTTTTTAATCCTCGCTGCCTGTTTCTGAATAAATAATTTATCAATTTCATTTGTAAAAGGAATTGAAGCAATTTTTTTGTAGCCGCTCCACTGTACAATTTCATTTTCATAGTTCATGTACTCATCATTAAAGAGCCACCCAAGCACATCAATATTATTCGCTTTGCAAACTGATGCTGTTAATAATGAATGATTAATGCTGCCAAGATAATTCCTGCTTACAAGTATCACTTTTATTTTCAGCTTTTTAATTAAGTCAATTACAAATTCATTTTCGTTTAATGGAACAAGCAAGCCACCGGCGCCCTCGATAATCAGTTGACAGTTGGCAGTTGGCAGTTGGCAGTTAGCTGTTGACAGTTGTCCGAAAGACTCCTTTCGGAGGCAGTAGTGGTTAAAAATTTCGTCTGTACTAATAATAATTCCTTCTGCTTTCGCAGCAAGATGCGGTGAGGCTGCAAGCTTAAACTTATAAAGTTCAGGATGTATTTTGGTAATTTTATTTGTGATAAGCGATTGCACCAATTCAGTATCCGTGCTTTCTGAAAAGCCTGCCTGTATTGGTTTCCAGTAATCTGCCTGCAATGCCTCTGCAACTATTGCCGCTGCTATTGTTTTACCAACTCCTGTTCCTGTACCTGTTATAAAAATGGAGTTCATTGCAATTGGGAAATTGGGAAATTGTGTTTTACAGATTTATAATTATGGAGTACTAAAAAATGAGAATACTGTTGTTCCGTAATTACGCTGAAAGCTATATCCTTCATAATTTTTATAATCATTTCGTGGTGTATGCTCCAGTACAAGTATACCATCCTCTGTAAGTAATTTTTTATTCATTATAATTCCTGGTAAATCATCTATGTTTTTTAATGTGTATGGCGGTCCTGCAAAAATAAAATCAAATTGTTCGGTGCAGGTTAAAATAAAATGAAACACATCAGCTTTAATTACTTTGCAATTTTCAATACCAAGTGCTTTAATAGTTTCCTTTATAAAATTGTGCATTCCCGGAATGTTTTCAACAATGGTGAGGTCAACAGTGCCTCTTGAAGCAAGCTCATAGCTTATACTTCCCGTGCCGCCAAACAAGTCTAATGTTTTGATGCCTTCAAAAGCAATTCTATTTTGGAGAATATTAAATAATCCTTCCTTCGCTATATCTGTTGTGGGTCTGGTAAGTGGCATTTTTACAGGAGGCTTTATTCTTCTTCCTCCTAATCGCCCTGAAATAATTCTCATACAATCTCATAGTTTGCAAAGGGCAGAAAAAAATGGAGCGGAAATTCTTTAAATGAATCAGACACAAATAAAGCTTCATCAGCAGTTGCTATTTCAAAACCTGAAAAGTATTCATAGAGCTTATTATAGAGTTTTGATTTTGCATCAATCATTCCCGAAGCAATAATCTTTGTTTCATTTACCGGAAGCTCATATTGCTCACAAATATTCAGTAAAAAATAGAGCACATCTTCCGGAACTGAATATTCACGGGTTTGAATAAGCATCAGCTGCGAATTACTTTTTGCAAACACAACAAAATAATCGGGATAAAATAAAATCTGAATTTGTGAGCCACTCCTATTTTTATCATTTTTTATATCTTCATTCAGCAGCATATAATATTGATGCGCAAATTCCGCTGTGGGAAATATATCTGTAACTGACTGCTGCATCGCAAGAGGTATTCTTGCTGCCACTTGAAGCTCATTCAAATTTTTTGAAAACAAATGACAATTATCTGTTTCACCAAACACGAGGTTAAAATAATCTGAAGAAATAGTTTCATTATAAAATTCAGCAGGCACGCAAATGCATTCTTCATTGTTCCAAATTATCTGAACATTTTGAAAATTCTTTGCAAACAGTTCAGAGTGCGTTTTTACACCGTTTAGTAATTGTGAAAAATTTTCATTTCTGGTTGCATCAAACTGAAAAAACTCAAATGAATGTAAAACACTCTTCTCAGCAGATTTAGAGAAACAGGCTATATGCTTCTTAGCTATTTCAATAAATAAATTTATCTCTTGTTCATTGTAATTATATATACTGAATGTTTTACGTAGCATGCATTTATTTTCCGGCTGCAATGATACTACAAGTTTAGAGTTTAAGGGCTTAATTGTTTAATGGCTGAATGGCTAAATTGTTTGCATGAACAACCTGTGAAGAAAGCCCTGTAAACTGTAAACTGTAAACGGTAAAATGTAAACGGTAAACGGTAAACTGTAAACGGTAAACTGTCAACTGTCAACTGTCAACTGTCACCCGTCAACTGTCAACTGTCAACTATCTTTGCCCGCCAATAAAATCAGACAGCATGAAGCTTCAGGTTGAAATTAGTTACAGGCAAATATTAAAAATAGCATTGCCTATTGCCGCTTCCATTCTGGTGCCTCAAATAAATTTTATTACCAATAATATTTTTCTGGGTCAGCTTGGTGAGCAATCGCTTGCTGTGGCAGGTATAACCGGTGTGTACTATTTAATATTTGCTGTGATTGGTTTTGGACTTAACACCGGTTTGCAGGCCTTAATTTCACGCAGAGCAGGCGAGAACCGTATTGATGAAATTGGAAAACTTTTCAGCCACACAGTTCGTATTGCACTTGGCTTTGCAATTACAGGAATTGTAATCACTTTTTTAATTGCACCCAATATTTTTAAATCAACACTGCATACTTCAGAGCACGTACAGCTTGCAGTAAATTTTTTGTACATCCGCATTTTGGGTTTGCCTCTTTTGTATTTGTATCAAATGCAAAACGCCTTGTTGATAAGCACCAATCAAAGCCAGTATCTTTTAATAGGTTCATTGATTGAAACGGGCTGTAATATTTTTCTCGATTATTGTTTAATACTTGGCCATTTCGGGTTTGCTAAAATAGGATTCAACGGCGCTGCATACTCTTCTGTTATCGCCGAAGCAATTGGAATGCTTGCCGTATTTGGTGTAATTCATTTCAAAGGGATTGATAAAAAACTGAATTTATTCAAAAGCTTTACGCATCAAGCTTCTTATACAAAATTAATATTATCGCAATCAACGCCTTTGATTTTACAGCATACAATAAGCATTACAAGCTGGGAATTTTTTTATATTCTGATTGAGCATCATGGTGAAAGAGCGCTTGCCGTTTCAAACACCATGCGAAATATATTTGGATTATTCGGTTGCATTACATGGGCTTTTGCATCAACTACAAACAGCATGGTTAGTAATGTTATCGGGCAGGATAAGGAACACAGGATAAAAGAGCTGATTAAAAAAATACTCACACTTAGTCTTGGCTTTTCAGTTATCATTTGTATTGTGCTTAATATCTCTCCAGGATTTTTACTGCAGGCTTATGGACAAAACCAGGCTTTTATTATCGCCGCAATTCCGGTGGTAAGAATAATTTCAATCGCGTTGTTAATGCAATCTGTCTCCACAATTTATCTGAATGCAGTTGTGGGGACAGGAAACAGCAAAATGAATCTGCTTACAGAGAGTATGACGCTTGTAGTTTATATTGTTTATGTGTACATCACGCTGGAATATCTTAATCTTTCAATAGAATGGGGCTGGCTAAGTGAATGGCTGTATTGGATTTGTTTATTTATACCTTCATTCTGGTACATGCAAAGCGGAAGATGGAAAGGAAAAAAGATTTGATTTAGGCAAAACAACTATCGGTCTGACGGCTCTAAGCCGTCTGACCGAAAAACAGCGAGTTGTATTACTATTTACTTTTGATTAACCAAAACCATTTTAAATTGCACAATATTTTATTTTAGACATTGCAGAATTAAGTTATGAAAATATTTATCTTATTATTTTGTTTGAGTCCTTTGTTTATTGGTGCGCAGACCTCAGGCTTTGTGATTGAAGGAAGAATAAAATCAATTCCTGAAAATACGGAAGTGTTGCTTATGGACTTTAATGGAAAAGATACCATAGCAAAAACAAAAGTGCATGACAGTCTTTTTGTGCTGAAAGGTAAGGTGGATAATATTGATGCAAGAACCATTTTATTTCCTGAACTGCAAAAAAGAATGGTGGTTTTTTCGGGCAATGAGCAAATTTATATTACAGGCAACAGCGAATTTTCTGATATAAACATTACGGGTTCCCCCGCAAATTATGATTATGATGAATTTTTGTATGATATAAAACCACTGAACGATTTTGTTGATTATTACCGCCAGCAGGTACAATCTGCGCCTACAAAGGCTTTCAGGGATTCTTCGATGATAATGCTTAATACTGCTTACAACATGTATCAAAACAGCATTGACCGGTTTCTTTCCAGAAAAAAGAATTCACCGGTTGCTGCTTTAATACTTGCTTACAGCTACGATACAGACCCCAATAAAGATGTTTTATTGCTTGAGAAAAGATTTAATATGCTGGAAGGTGATGCCACAAAAAGCCAGTTCGCTAAAAATATTTCTGAGGTAATAGCAAGAGATAAAATTGGGTCGGTGGGCACACAGGCACTTGATTTTACACAAAAAGATACAGAGGGAAAAGATGTTTCGCTTTCACAGTTCAAAGGTAAATATGTGCTGATTGATTTTTGGGCAAGCTGGTGCCGTCCATGCCGCTTGCAAAACCCTTCAATCGTTGAAGCATATAATAAGTTTAAGAAAAATAATTTTGCTATTCTTGGTGTTTCGCTTGATAAAGAAAAAGATAAATGGCTGCAGGCTATACGGGCAGACCATCTTACTTGGACTAATGTAAGCGATTTAAAATTTTGGAATAATGACGCAGCCATGTTGTACAATATTCATGAAATTCCGCAAAACATTCTTGTTGACCCCGACGGAAAAATTATTGCCAAAAGACTTGATGGGGGGCAGTTGAATCAAAAGCTGCAGGAAATATTTAAGTAACTTATCCAACGTACCCAAATTATCAGCCAATATTAAAATGATATTAGGTGTTTGATTCGCATTGTTGTATTGAGGCTTCTCATTGCCCCATGCTGTCTCATTAATTTTGTTTTAATATTTCAGCTTGCGGTAACTTACAGAGAGGAAGATATTCTTATAAGAAGTACTAAAAAAAAGTATGCATCTATTATAAAAATAAATCAATGCATACTTTACAATTAAGCTTACTTATCGTGGTATATTATCAGGCGCCAGTGGGATGCAGAATACATAAGGGTTTGCAATTATGTTTGCTATATTATTGCGGAAAGCAATGCCGGTAGCCCGAAGTGTATAAGGAGGATTTCCTGTTGTATAAGTATTATGCAAGGCATATTGTCTGTACGGTCTTATGCCTCTGTATTGGTCCCTGTCTCCACTATAATAAATTACATAAGGAAGGTCTTGTACGTTACAGGTAGATTCTTGCGGAAGCTCTGTAGCCGGATTTATTTGTCCTAATTCATTAATGATAAGTTGATGACCGCCCACAGCATTCGGGTCTCTAAAAAAATTCTTCACTTCTACTAAAGCTCCTGGAGAGATGTGATTGGTATCTATACCTACGGCACGTACAGTGTCAAACCAATAGGCCAGCTTTACAGGCTCGTACCAGTGCATGTTTACATAGTCAAGATTTAATTGAGCATAAGCAGCAAAATAGTAAAGAGATATGCTTCTTTTTTTTGTGAAAAAAGCATTATACAACATGGAAATTATGTCATCAGGAAATACAGCATGTGCAAATGTATCAGCTCTTGCAGTATCGCGCAGGTTGTTTAAAAAATAATCATGTACTTTTAAATTGACTCCAAGGTGTGTAAGCCCTCCATTGGTAACCTTTAGATTTTTTGAATGGCATTCCTGAATAGCAAAGCTTAGCATATCCACATATTTTGCCTGGTCTGCTACACTATTAAGAACATGAAACTGCGGATTATTTTCTTCATTTTCAATTACCATTACAGCAGGCGGAATATAACCTGGTGAGGTAAGTGTATCAGTAAGATCTTTAATGAAAGCCTGGTACGCTGGTGTTGCCCCGGGAAATAATTGAGGTCCAGCGGAATGTTCACCCCAGTTTACATTTAGCAAAATGTGGATAGATGGTGTGCTATTAGTAAATGCCTTATATTCATCAAGAAAATTAGCTCTTGAATTGGCATTAGCCCATTTTAAATTGCTAACGGCAATTCTGGCGTAGGCAACTCCAAGGTCGTGTGCAAGACTGGCTTCATTTTGATGTGAAAGAAAATGTCGTTTCCCGTCCGGGTCGCCGTATGTTTCACTTACCAATACGCCAAAAGGATTTTGATAAGTTGCTGCCTTAGCGAAATTAGAGGAAGAATTTTCCGGTTCTCTGGCAGAAGGATTTTTGGTGCAGGAAATATTGCAGATTACAATTGCAATACTAAAACGGATGAGTAGTGATTTTGCATTCATAGATTGATTTTTAAGAAATTAATTACTTTTTTTATACTGTAAACCTCTGTATTTCCAATTGCATGGCACAGTCATTACTAATTGGAAATTGTTTTCTTTGCTACTCCTTTTCGAGCAGGATTAAATTGGGTGTAATATTAAAAAAAAAAGTTAGAACCAACAAGTAATTAATAAAAATGGTGAAAATTTTATTTCTGTGAAAAACGTTATTTCTGGCACGTGGATTTTCTGTCAACAAATTTTTTTGCTTCATAATTTACATTGGGGGGCAAAATGTAAACGGATTTGCAATGATGTTTGCAATGTTATCCCTAAAAATATTACCCGTTGAGCGTATAGTGAAGGAGAATTGTCCTGTTGTATAAGTATTGTGCAGGGCATACTGCAAATAGGGTCTTATACTTTGATTTACATTTCTGTCTCCGCTGTACCAAATAACATAGGGTAAACCCTGCAGGGCACAGGTTAGTTCCATTGGAAGTTCATTAGCGGGGGTTACCTGCCCCACCTCATTAGCCATCAGTTGTTTGCCGCCTTCAGTAGCAGGGTCTCTGAAAAATGCAAGCACTTCAGCTAAGCTTCCGGGGGTTATGTGGGCAGTATCAACATACTTAGCACGGTCAGCATCATACCAAAATGCCAGCTTAATTGGTTCGTACCAATGTATGTTTATGTAATCCAGGTTTAAGGGTGCATAAGCATTCATAAAGTACCTTGATATTACTAATTTGCTGGTATAAAAATCATTGTCCACATCTCTCTGCATTTTTGGGGGAAAGGTACTATCTGCAAATGCAGTAGCTCTTGCAGTATCGTGAAGGACGTTTAAAAAATAATCCCGCACTACCAAAACTACCCCCATATCTGTAAGCCCCCCATTAGTAACCTTTAAATTTCTTTTATGACATTCTTCAATGTCGAATTTCAACATAGCAATATAATTATCCTGGTCTGTCTGCGTTTCAAGCACATGAAACTGTTTATTATTTTCTTCATTTTCTACCACTATTACAGCAGGCGGCACATAACCGAGTGAGGTAAGAGTATCTAAAAGGTCTTTTATGAATGCCTTGTAATCAGGTGTAGCTCCCGGATAAGCTTGCGCACCCGTTGCATGCTTACCCCAATTTACATTTAGCAAAACTTTTATCGAGGGACTGCCTTTAGTATAAGCATTGTATTCATCAAGAAAAGCCTGTTTTGTATCAGTTTCGCCCCATGCTGTATTACTTACAGCTACCCGAGCATAAGCCACACCAAGGTCGCGTGCAAGGCTGGCTGCGTCTTTGGGTGTAAGAAGATGTTGTTTGAGGCTATCAGTTCCATTCGATGCACTAACCAAAATGCCAAATGGATTATTATATGCAGGAGGGGGAGGCGGTGGCGGTGGAAGATGCTCCGCGGAAGGATTTTTTTTACACGCACTATTGCAAATTAAAACCAAGAGAATAAAAAAAGGGAACGGCGACTTCTTAATCATACATGTATTCTTTTCAAAAAAAAAGTTAAGCAAAATAAATACTTTTTTTCTTTAATATACTTTCCTGAAAAAGATAAATCACGTGTTTCAAATTTGCAGAGATTTTTTTAACGTTTAGCTTTTCAATTATCTCTTATTGCCCGATGAATAAAATAAAATTTACGCTTCGGCATTTTTTGCACATATTTGTTTTGTAAACGAACTGCTATGTCATCATCAGTTTCAGCAAGCACAATAACCGCTACTTCTAAACCACGACTAAACTTTGCGCAGATATTTAATATGAGCTTCGGCTTTCTTGGAATTCAATTTGGATTTGCGCTGCAAAGCAGTAATGCAAGCGGCATCTTGCGCAACTATGGCGCAGATGTAGATAAGCTTTCCTGGTTTTGGCTTGTTGCTCCCTTTGTAGGAATTATAGTTCAGCCAATAGTGGGGTATTATAGTGACCGCACATGGAACAGGCTTGGCAGAAGAAGACCCTATTTTTTAGCAGGCGCTATACTTTCATCAAGCGCTTTAATATTAATGCCGAATGCAAATTTATTCAGCGCTTTCGGACCTATTCTTTTTATTGCTGCCGGCTTTCTCGCTATTATGGACGCATGTTTCAATCTTGCAATGGAACCATTCCGGGCTTTGGTTGCAGACAATTTGCCTGATGCACAAAGAACACTTGGTTTTTCTATGCAAACTTTTTTAATCGGCGTAGGTGCAGTGATAGGTTCATGGCTGCCATACATTCTTACTCATTGGTTTCATGTATCAAACGAAGCGCCTGCAGGTATTGTGGCAGCAAATACAAAGTTTGCATTTTATATTGGTGCAGGAGTATTTATTACTTCTATTCTCTGGACTGTTATTAAAACAAAAGAATATTCTCCTGCAGAATATGAAAAATATCATGGAAAGAATGAAGATTATCATAAAGGTTTATCCTCCATATTTACTGATCTGGGCAAAATGCCTAAAACCATGAAGCAGCTTGGATTGGTGCAATTCTTTAGCTGGTTTGCTTTATTTGGGATGTGGGTATTTACAACAGATACTATCGCCACACATGTACTGGGTTTGCCAGTTGAAGATAAAAGCTCAAAGATGTATCATGAAGCTCAGGACTGGACGGGAGTAATCTTTGGTGTGTATAATTTTGTTTCAGCTATATATGCATTATTGCTTCCTTCAATTGCCGCTAAAATAGGCAGAAAACAAACGCACGCAATCAGTCTTATTATTGGTGGAATTGGATTGATATCAATTTATTTTGCGCCCAACAAAGAATTCCTCATCTTTTCAATGACATGTGTAGGAATAGCATGGGCAAGTATTCTGGCTATGCCTTATGTGATTCTATCAAGCTCTATCCCTTCGGGCAAAATGGGTATTTATATGGGGATATTCAATTTTTTCATTACTATTCCGCAAATAATAAATGGTATTATCGGAGGGCCAATGGTAAAATATGTTTATAATAATCAGCCCGTATATGCAATTGTTTTAGCAGGTGCATCTATGTTATGCGCTGCACTAAGCGTTTTCTTTGTATATGATCCCGCATCGCTTACAATTAAAAAACCAGTTTCAGTAAAAGCATAAATTCGATTATGTAAATATTTTGTTTCAATAATTATTTATCCTAAAACTTTTATTATGAAAAAAAATTTCTTCTGTGCATTTATCCTTTTTTCTCTATTTGCCTGCAACAGCGATTCTTCTAAAGAAAAAAAGGAGGAAACATCCACTACCACAAGTAGTGATAACTCATCATCCTCATCATCTTCTTCTTCTGCAAACCCACAGGATGAAGCGCAAAAAAGAATTGAGGAGTTGAAAAAAATTCCAACCATCAGCAATGATGCCCTCAAATCTTTTTTCCCTGAAGAAGTAATGGGGATGAAGCGCTCATCATTCAGCGTAAATAATATGACTGGCTATGCAATGGGCACTGCCGAATATAAAAAAGATGATACCACCCGCTACCAGGTTATGATTTATGATTGTGCCGGTGAAGCCGGCTCTGCATTTTATGGCATGAGCTATCTCGCTGCATTGAATATGGAAAGAGAAGATGAAAATGGATATGAAAAAACCGTAAAATATATGGGAACAAAAGCAATTGAGGTTTACAACAAAGGCAGTAATAGCTATACAGAAAGTTTTTTAACCGGAGAACGTTTCTGGGTTAGCCTGATGGGTGATAACACCGGTCTCGATAATTTAAAATCTTTTGCTGATGCGCTTGATCTTGACAAGCTAAAAAGTTTGAAATAAGCCCGAAGTATGAATAAGGTAATAAGGTAATTAGGTAATTAGGTAATAGGGTGATAAGGTAATTAGGTTTTATCGCCTTCAGCTAATGGGCTTAGTAAAAAAAAAGAACACGATACTCATCACCTTATTGACTTATCAGGATTAAGTAAATCAAAAAAAATGTAAAGCCATTAGAAAATAAATGAAGTCTCTATGAAAAAAATTATCACTGCACTTTTATTTCTTACGCTTACAAAAATATCCTTTGCAGATATTCATATTTATCCAACTAACTGGTGGGTAAGTATGAAGATGAATAAAATTCAGCTCTTAATCAGGAGTGATGATGTGCCTATCAGCCAAAAACAGATTCGTCTAAATTATCCCGGTATTCAGTTAATAAAGAAGAATGAGCTTGAAAACAAAAGATATATCGCTCTTGATATAATTATTCTGCCTACCGCAAATCCCGGCACTGTATACATTCAATTTTTAGAAAAAGGAAAAAAAATTCAAACCATTTCGTGGGAATTAAAAGCAAGACGTAATGGCAATGGTGTGTCTTATGCACAGGGGGTTACTTCATCAGACTTTATTTATCTTATAATGCCCGACCGTTTCAGCAATGGTGATGAAAGCAATGATAAATTTCCTGATATGAATGATACCAGCAGCAATCGTAACAATCCTTTTCTGCGCCACGGTGGCGATTTGCAGGGCGTCATTAATCATTTGGATTATTTCAACAACCTTGGCGCAACGGCACTATGGCTTACTCCTGTTATTGAAAACAACACATCACTATCCGATGAGAATGGGACGAAGCGCAGTTCGTATCATGGCTATCATTTTACAGACCAATACAAAATTGATAAACGCTTTGGTGGCAATGAGGGGTATAAAGAAATGATTAATGCTGCACATGCAAAGGGTTTAAAAATTATTCAGGATGCGGTGTATAATCATGCAGGGAATAAACATTTTTTATTTCTTGACCCTCCCGGAAAAGACTGGTTCAATGAATGGCCTGAATATACGAATAGCAGCTATAGAGATCAACCCCTGATTGATGCTTACGCATCAAAGTATGATTATGAACATTCAGTAAGCGGATGGTTTACTCCTTTTTTGCCTGATGTAAATCAGCGAAATCCTTTCATGCAAAAATTTCTTATTCAACATGCAATATGGACGGTAGAAGAATTTGGAATTGATGGATGGCGTGTGGATACCTATTTCTACAGCGACCGTGATTTTTTAAATGATGTAAACGAGGCGCTCTATACAGAATATCCGCACATTTCTATATTCGGCGAAACAACTATGCAATCTGTAACAGAGCAGGCATACTACATGCAAAATAATTTGAATGTGCAATGGAAAAGTAATTTACAGGGCGTTACAGATTATCAATGGTGGGGAAGTGTATTAGCAGGTTTGAATGAAAAGTTTGGATGGAGCAATGGCATCATGAGACTATACAATACACTCGTACAGGATATATTGTACCAAGACCCCATGCGCAACGAAATATTTCTTGACAACCATGACCAGAATCGTTTTTATTCTGTAGTGGACGAAGATTTTAATAAGTATAAACAAGGCATTACATTATTGCTTACACAGCGGGGCATTCCTCAATTATATTATGGCACAGAAATATTGATGAAGAATTTTATGGACCCCACTGATGCGGAAGTACGCAAAGATTTTCCCGGCGGTTTTACAGGAGATAAAGAAAATAAATTTGAAACATCGGGCCGCACAGAAAAAGAAAATGAGGCATTCAATTTTGTGAGCACGCTTGCAAACTTTCGCAAAAAATCTTCTGCAATTAAAACCGGGAAGTTTATGCAGTATGTGCCGCAGGATGGCGTGTATGTTTATTTCCGCTACAATGCTCAGCAAACTATTATGTGCATTATAAATACTGCGGATGAAGAGAAGCAGATTGATATGTTACGTTTTACTGAAAGAACTGCAGGCTTTGGCTCGGCAAGATATATAGAAACCCATAAAACATTCAACAGTAAAAATAAATTCCGGGTACCTGCACACGAGAGCTATGTGCTGGAGCTGGTGAAATGATATTTACCTTAAAGCATCATTCCCCATCAAACGAACTAACCTGTCAGGTTCAGAACCTGACAGGTTTTTCAATTACTAGCGGGAGTTTGGGTTTGTCCAGCGAGGGTTTGGGTTTTTCTGATGAAATTTTGGATTTGGTAGTGATTCTAAGGGCACAAGTATGCGAAGGCATATAGCCTGAATGCATAGTTGCGCCAGATGGAAGGGTTTAGCACTCAGCTTGATTTTTATCTGTATTTTAGTTTAGGATTTCTGCTGGTATGAAATATGGGGGATATGATTATAAATTTTTCTTGTTTTTCTATGCGATAAATGATCAGGTAAGGAAATGTGTTAATTTTTATTTCACGAAAAGGTTTCTTTCGTTCTGGATATCTTTCAGGATGTTGTAATATTTCCTCAATACGTTTGTACACTTCATTTTCAAAACGATCCCCTAAACCAGATTGTTTATCCTGATACCAAATCCATGACTCGATTAATTCTTTACTTGCCCTTGGGAGCAGGAT
Organism: Chitinophagales bacterium; assembly: GCA_038206235.1. GTDB lineage: Bacteria > Bacteroidota > Bacteroidia > Chitinophagales > Chitinophagaceae > JBBRBB01. Next base: position 27,044 of record JBBRBB010000007.1, on the reverse strand, counting down.
GTTTATAACTCATTTGCTTTTCGTTTTGCTCTCTGCTCTTCGATAGAAGCCTTTACTTCATCAATAGTAAATCCCTTTGCTTTTCCATTCTTCCAGTTATCATATTCTTTATTTAGTTGCTCTACGAATTCTTCATCCCTCCACCATTCTGTGCCATTTTTATTTTCTTCTAATTCTTCATTTACACTTGTATAAAGCAAATCTGCCAGCATAATTTTTTCTTCGGCAGGCAGAACTAATAATTCTTTTACATTGTAAGCCATATAACAGGTTTATTTCTATTGTAAAATTACCAATTTTCAGTTGATAGATATTTATTTGGTTTTACAGACAATACCTTGCGCCAGAAAAGAGGACTTATTTTTCTACTATAAACTTTGCCGAGTTTGCTTCGCTGTTATTAATTATTTGAAGGTTGTATAAGCCGGAGATAGAATGTTTTTGTGTGTGTGAAATGGTTTTAAAGTTATACAATGTTTTTTGAATTATAAGATTGCTTCAAAATTGCCGGCGCACAAAAGCTGTGAGAAATTTTTCGCAATGACGTCCGGTTACTCCTTCACAAACCTCATCGTCTCTTTCTTCTCTTTCGTTTGCACATTCAAATAATACACACCTGCTTTTAATGCGCTTACATTTATGTTGAAGGAAGAAGAATTGTTGATTAATATTTGCTGCAACACGTTTCCGGTTTCGTTCATAACTCTTAATTCATAACTCTCAACTGAAGAAAGACTGGTGATGTGAATGATGTTTTGAACTGGATTGGGAGAGATAAATATTTTTTGTGATGAAACTTTGTTACAGGAAGTAATAACATTTATTTGATTTGAAAGCTGGCCGCATTCTCTTGTAGTTCCCACTGCCACTCTATATCTTCCGGGCTCTGTTGCTGTATATGTTCTTTTTGTTGCACCGGGAATTTTTACACCTTCTTTGAGCCATTGAAATTGTACACCGGGACTTGAAGTAAGGTTTCACCATCACCTGCTCCATAATCCTTATCCCATATTTTAAAACCGTTGGCATCAATTTTTATAATCCAATAGTCAAAGCCTCCCCAAAGTGGCACAGTTTTATCGCCATTCACATCAGACGCAGAAGACCCTCCTAAAATATAGTTGCCATCCTTTGTTTTTTGAAGACACCGGAAATAATCTATATTAGTTCCTCCAAACCGTTTATCCCATTGTTTTATGCCATTATCATCAATTTTTACTATCCAGTAATCTTCAAATCCCCAGTTGTCTTCTGTCTTGTCGCCACTAATGCCGGAAGTAGAAGAACCTCCTAAAATGTATCCGCCATCACTGGTTTGCTGAACGGCATATAGTTGATCATCCCCACTGCCTCCAAAGCATTTATCCCATTGTTTTATTCCATTAGTATCAATTTTTACCACCCAATAATCATTATAACCCCGGCTATCTTCTGTTTTATCACCGCCAATACCCGAACGGGAAGTGCCTCCTAAAATATAGCCGCCATCGGTTGTTTGCTGAAGAGACTGAAGTTCATCATAAAAAGTTCCCCCAAAACGCTTATCCCATTGTTTTATTCCATTGGCATCAATCTTTACTATCCAATAGTCATTATATCCCCGGCTACCTTCTGTTTTATCCCCGCCAACATGTGAACCTGAGTACCCTCCTAAAATATAGCCCCCATCGGTTGTTTGCTGACAAGAATAAAGTTCATCATAATCATTCCCTCCAAATCTTTTATCCCACTGCTTTGGTAAAGGCGCTTGTGCAAATAATAATGTAGTTACTAAGCAAAGCGAAACTGTAAAAGCTGCAGATGCAAATAGTATATTTTTTTTCATGAGAAAAGATTTTTAAGTGAGAGAAATCAACTGTAAATATATGGAGTTTGGTGGTGGTTGAAAATTTGTTGCAGACATTTCGTTAGAAATATTGAGAGCTTTTATGAGAGGTTGCTTCTTCGGAGTCAGATGGCGCCGGTTAGAAGGGACATTTGGGACTTTTGGGACAATGGAAAAAACATGGTAATAAAATCCGCAGACTGAAGATGCCATGATAACCGAACGATAAAGTGCTTGCGACGCAACGAAGATGCTATGAAAAACTGAAGCTGGTATCAAAAAAAAAATATTTTTGAAGAGATTACAAATCCCTTAGACTTTTTTCCTTGCCTTTCTTCTTTGTTTTAATTCCCTGTTTAGCAACAATAATTCCCGGTTAGTTTGTCCTTTAATGCTTGTATTTTCCTGCGCCCGGCGCATGAGATAAGGAATTACATCTCGGATGGGACCAAAGGGCACGTATTTACTTACTGAATATCCGGCATTGGCAAGATTGAAAGTAATATTATCACTCATGCCATACAATTGTGAGAAATGCACATGAGGATGATTGCGCTGTAAGCCTTTGTTATCAAGCAGTTCAGCAGCATGAAGATTACTGTATTCATTGTGCGTTGCCACAATGCATGCAATGGCGTCAATGTTTTCAATGCAATAGGTAATGGCAGAATTAAAATCGCCATCCGTGAAAGATTTATCCTGCTGAATGGGAGAGGGGTAATTTTTTTCCTTCGCTCTTGCTCTCTCTTTTTCCATGTAAGCGCCGCGTACCAATTTTAAGCCCAGCATAAATCCTCTTTCTCCTGCAATTTTATGCGATAATTTTAAAAACCATAAACGGTCGTGGCGGTACAACTGAATCGTATTGTACACGATTACTTTTTGCTTGTTGAAAATTTCCATCATTTCAATGGTGAGCCTGTCAATGGGGTCTTGTATCCAGCTTTCTTCCGCATCAATTAAAACACCAATATTTTTTTCTGCGGCAGCTTCGCATATTTTATGCATTCTGTTTCGCACTCTTTCCCACTCTGCTTCTTCTTCTTCGTGCCCGTGAATACCACTGCGCAGCCGCGGTGCATCATTCAGCTTTTGCAACAGGCTGAAACGTGCAATGCCTGTAACTTTCACACTGATGAATGGAATATTTTTTTGAGTGGCAGCATAAGTAATTACCCGTATAAATTGCTGTGCAGCGTTATCAAAATTTTCTTCTCCTTCTTTTCCCTCAACGCCATAATCAAGAATTACCCGCACATTATATTCATCTAATCTCTTTGCAGCCGCAGCAGTTTCTTCAAGAGTTTCACCGCCAACAAATTGCTTAAAGATAGTTTGGCGAATAATGCTATGCACAGGCAAACCTGTTTTCATTAAAAAAGGAGTAAGTCTTACTCCCACAGCAGAAAACCACTGATAGCGCATGGTGCCAAATAAAAAACGACCTGCTTTTAATTCTTTATCTGTTTTATAAGCAAAGGCAATTTCTGTATTGTTGAAGGAAAGACGCATACTAACAGGTGTTCGCAATGCGAATATCGGTGAAGGAAGGGTAATTAAAAAATTATGATGCGGGTTATTGTATCAACATGAATATGGTGAGCGGATGAGGCTACAATAAATTGGCAGTTTACAAATGAGGATGCAAGAATAAAATTAAAAAGATTATATCCGACAATAGTTTGTTGACATGACACCAGGCGTTTATACCGCAGTATTCATCAAGATATCTCATAAGCATTTCTACAATTTCCTTTTTTTGGGGAGGGGGAGAAGTTGCTTTGCAAAGAGCAGAGCAGGTGTTGCTATTTTGTGTTATTATTGCCTAAATGAAAAAAATCTTTTTTATCATTTGCTTTACCGTGTTTTATTTTCTTGCCAAATCACAAAATACTTTTATTGGAATTATAAGAAATGAGGATACCAAAGAAACATTACAGGGCACTACAGTTGAAATTAAAACTTTAAAGTTATCAGTAAAAGCAAACGATACAGGAATAATCCTTTTAAATAATTTGCCTGACGGGAAACAGCTATTAGAATTTAGCCATATTGGTTTTAAGAAAAACGAAAGCGTATTTACCTTTCCGCTAAAGAGTGCAGACACTATGGAAATTTTTTTAGAGCCTGAACCTGGAGAACTGGAAGAAGTAACGGTAAATAGTACACGCTCTCACAGAAGTATAAATAACACTGCCACAAGGGTTGAAATAATTTCAGATGAAGAAATTCACGAAGAGGCAGAAATGAAACCTGGTGATATACGAATGTTATTGAGCGAAAGCACCGGTATTCAAACACAGCAAACATCTGCCACAAGTGCAAGCGCAAGCATTCGCATACAGGGTTTAGATGGCAGATATACTCAAATTCTCAAAGATGGCTTTCCTGTATATTCAGGCGCAGCAACGGGTTTGGGCTTATTGCAAACGCCACCTTTGGATCTGAGACAGGTAGAAATAATCAAAGGTTCTTCATCTACTCTTTATGGAGGCGGCGCCATTGCAGGTTTAATAAATTTAATTTCTAAAGTTGCAACAGAGCACAGAGAGCTAAATTTTCATTTTAATATTACATCAGCAGGCGGGCTTGATATAAATAGTTTTTATGGTGAGCGTTTTAAAAAAACAGGAGTAACACTTTTTGTTTCAAGAAATTCAAATAAAGCTTATGACCCGGCAAATATTTCTTTTTCTGCCATTCCAAAATTTGAACGATATACTATCAATCCAAAATTATTTTTATACTTCAGCAATAAAACCAATTTAAGCTTTGGTGTAAATGCAACTGTTGAAAACCGGTTAGGAGGCGATATTCAATTTATAGAAGGTAACGCCGACAGCACACACAGCTATTTTGAACGCAATAAAACAAAACGCTTTTCAACTCAACTTACAATAGAACATAAGTTAAACGAAGAGAGCAGCCTTGTATTTAAGAATAGCATAAGCTATTTTAACCGCATCATTAATTCACCGGGAACTATTTTTAACGGAACACAATACAGCACATTTACAGAAGCAACTTATATTAATAAAATGGAAGAGACCGATTGGGTAATCGGAATTAATTTATTGACTGATGATTTTCAGGAAAAGTCTTTAACAACTGTTCCTTTAAGAAATTATGAGCAAAATACTTTTGGGGCATTTGCACAAAATACATGGAACGCTTCTGACTGGCTCACCTTAGAAACAGGACTAAGAGGGGATTATGTAAAAGATTATGGCTTTGCTGTATTGCCGCGCATTTCAGCGCTTTTTAAAATTGCCGCAAAGTTAACCAGCCGCATTGGCGGAGGATTGGGTTACAAACCACCAACCATTTTTACAGAAGAAAGCGAAAAGCTTTTGTACAAAAATGTTTTACCTGTTAACTCCTCTATAAATAAATTAGAGAGAAGCTACGGAGCAAATTGGGATGTTAATTACAAAACATCTTTTAATGAAATAACTTTTAGCATTAATCAATTTTTCTTTTATACTCATTTAAAGAATCCGCTATTTCTTGAAGCAATTCAAAATGGATTGTACCAGTTTCAAAACATTCCCGGGCACATCAATACCAAAGGCGCTGAAACAAATATTAAACTGGGTTACCGGGATTTTAGCTTGTATTTGGGATATACATTTACCGATGCCAAAATTTATAATAACGGTATCGCTACTCAAAACCCGCTAACTCCCAAACATCGTTTTAATAGCGCCATTGTGTATGAAATAGAAAATGAGTGGAAGTTTGGCTCGGAGTTATATTATTTCAGTAAGCAACAATTGAGTGATGGAAGCATTGGACGGGATTATTGGCTCACAGGCTTTTTAGCTGAAAAACTATGGAAGAAGTTTTCAGCCTACATAAATTTTGAAAACATGGGAGATGTAAGGCAAACAAAGTTTGAAAGCATTTATACAGGTTCAGTAACGAATCCTGTGTTCAAAGATATATATGCGCCATTAGAAGGATTTGTGGTAAACGGAGGCGTTAAGTTGAAACTATAACAGGGTTTCTAAATTTTCAATTCAATTGTTTTCTTTATTATTTGCCATTGCAATTAATTTTTCATGCAACTGCAAAACCTGCGGAATTACTAATTGCTGCTCATCATTTATAATAATAAAATCGCAGAGACTCATTTTTATTTCCTCATCAATTTGCCTGTTCATACGGCTTAGCGCTTCTTCACGTGTAATGTTATCGCGTTGCATGATGCGCTGTATGCGCAGATGTTCTGGTGCAAAAACACCAATTACACACTGCAGGTTTTCAGCTGCAGCAGATTCAAACATAAGCGCAGCTTCTTTTATAGCATAAGGCGTTGTTTGCCGCTGCATCCATTTTTCTGCCGCCGCTATGGTTGCAGGATGAACAAGAGCATTCAACTTATCCAACTTTATTGCATCTGCAAACACAATATCTGCAATATATTTTCTGTTTAATTCATTATTCTTATAAGCATCTTCTCCAAATAATGCAATTATTTTTTTCTTCACATCTTCATCTTCATTCATAATTCTTTTTGCTTCTGTATCCGCATCGAAAACAGGAATGCATAGCACAGTAAAGATTTTTGCTACAGTGGTTTTACCGCTACCTATGCCGCCTGTTAAGCCAACTTTGAGCATGATTACAAAATTATGGGTATCATATAGAAATCAAAACAGTTGAATAGAATTACCGAATGCAAAAGTGTGTATAGCCTCTCGGCGAGATAATGCTATATAAAGTAAAGTGCCTGCTGTAAGTAGCGGCATTATATCTTGTCAGCTATTGAGCAAGTCATCATTAATGGCAGAATTATTTTGTGAATTTGGGAAGTCCTACTGTTTTCAGTACACGATTGGCTTTATCTACTTTGTGTTTAAACAACCCTTTATCAAGATAGTTGTCTAAACTTTTGTCAACCCTTATGATGGTCGGCTTTTTGTTACTATTTTTTGAGTGTTTCATATTGTAAAATTACTCTTTTTCCTTTTTACTAAAAAGGCTTCAAATTCTATTTGTTTTTGAAAGGGTTGCCAATTTTCACCTTCAACTAAGCCAAATACTTCAAAGTCTTCTGCTATTTGTTCAAGATAATTACTGATTCCCATTCTATAAAGCCGAGTTCGTGCTTTTGTACTGCCAGTTACAAAAACCATTGCTTCTGGAAATTTATCAGTAAAGGTGTATAAGGTAGAAGCAACTGTAGCCAACACCTTTTCACTATCGCCGTTGTTGGTAACAACTTCATCGTCAATTTGTCCTGTTATCTCATCCTTGTCGCCGAAACCTAAATTGTAAAAATTATGAAGATGCGTCTCACTATAAATAATAAGTTTAGGAATGATGCCTCGTATTCCTTGACTCATAAATTCAAAAACCATAGAAGTTTCGCCAACAACTACTGGATATTTGTCAATTTTCATCTTACCAAAGATAGCAGCTTGAATATTTTTTAACTTGTTGTAATATGTTCAAAGCATTGGTAGTAACGGCAGCTTTATTCTTATTCAATAGCACGGTACAAAATAAAAATCCGAAACTTAATTTCGAATTCGCCTGCCCGAATGAAGGGATTTTTATATTCGTATTTACAAACTTTATTTTATTTCTGCAACAGGCTTATTGAGTTGCTGCGTCCACTCCTGGCTTATGGCGCTTCTCTCTAATTTTACATAGCTGCCCGGGCTTATTTCTAATTGCAAAGTATTATCATCATTCACTTTATTTACTGTGCCGTGAATGCCTGCAATGGTAACAATCTTATCTCCCTTTTGCAGATTCTCAATAAACTTCTTTTGCTCTTTGGCTTTCTTTGCCTGGGGACGAATCATGAACAACCAAAAAACAAGGATGATGGCGCCCATCATTATAAGCGAAAAACTTGAATTGGGTTGCGAACCACTTGGCTGCCCCATAAGCAGTATTGCATTAATTGCTGTCATTTTTTTATGTTCTGTTTATTTGTGTTATTAATATTTTTTAGAAGCAGTATGAGTGCTGTCAACAGCCTGTATTTCGCCGCTAAATATCAGGTAACGCGGCGTAATATTTTTTGTATTTGTATGAACGAAAATTGTTTTTCTTACTTTGCCGGGGTGGCTTTTTTTGCTGTCAAACTCGGCAACTACATTTCCCTGCTTGCCGGGAGATATTGGCTCCTTGGTATAGTCTGCTACAGTGCAGCCGCAACCGGGTCTTACATCTGAAAGATACAATAATTTTTTGCCGGTATTTTTACAGCGAAAAGTTATTTTCACCTTTTCGCCCATCATTACAGTGCCAAAATCCTGAACAGAATCAAGCCATTGCGCCGTAGTGTACTTAGATGAATCGGCAAATACTTTTGCTAAATCTGTTTTTGAAGCAGCATCCTCATTGCTGCAGCTTATTAAAAAAGAAAAAGAAAATGCTATAAAAAGAAATCCCATTTTTTTCATATAAATAAATTGTTTGCAAATGTAAAGGTTTCCTTTTCTGTTTACTGTTTAAAATCAATTTTATGAATTTTATTACTTGCAAGAAGTTCCTTATGAATGTTATCGAGAATGCCATTTACAAAATGCCCGCTTTGTTCGGTGCTGTATTCTTTTGCAAGATCAATATATTCGTTAATGGTAACTTTTGGAGGAATGGTTTCAAAGAACAAAAATTCGCATACACCCATTCGCATCAGTATCATATCGAGTAAAGCTATGCGTTCGGAATCCCAGTTTTTTAAACGTGGCTTTATCATGTCAGTAATGAGTTCTTTTTTATCAATAACTGTTTCAAGAAGCTGTTTTGCAAATTGCCATTTGTCATCACCAAGCAATAGCTCCAGATTATAGCTGTCAGGCTTTTGGAGGAAATGCAGCATGAGCTGATTCATAAGCCCTGCATCATCATCCCAATTCATAAAGTGCTCTTCTAAATGCGATGTAAAATTTTCATCAGGAAGCATCAGGTCTGTAAAAATGAATTTTATTATTGCGGCTTCAGTATTTTTTTCCCTTGTTTGAGTACCAATATATTTTTGATAAGTTTCTGTTGCTGCCAGGTTTTGATATATTTTTTTTACCTGCTGATTTGTATCGTCAAAATCAATGGGCTTACTATTTTTAAAAGATTCGTTTTTTAAAATTTTTTGCAATAACAGGTTGGCAGAAATTTTCTTGTTTACATTCAGATCTTCACGTGTAAGCAAATGTTTCGATGCTCTTTGTTTAGCATCAGTTTCCGCATAGAGCGCAGTTTTTATTAGAAAGTGTAAAAGGTAGAGGAAGAGATTCGTGATGTCTGCAAGCCTTGTCTGTAAAACTTTAGTTGCCTTTATTTTTTCATTCATCTCATGCTGCGAGCCGAGCATGTACAGCACCTGCATCACCTTCACACGTATATTTCGTCTGCTTACCATCTTTTCTAAAGAACTTTTTCGGGGCAAAAATAGGGGGAATGCAAATACGCAGGTTATAATACAATTCACTGTCTTAGTTGTGCATATATTATTTTTTTGTTACTTCTATAATCACATCGTTGCTGCCATTGCTTGTGCAGAGATATACTTTGCCATCAGGTGATATGCATATATCTCTCATTCTTCCATATTCACCCGAAAAGAATTCAGTTACTGAAACAATTGCAGAATGAGAACTATTAAGCTTTAATTGCACAAGCTTGCTTCCTTTCAGGGTACAAAGCAATAAAGAATTTTTCCATTCAGGTATCAGGTCTTTATTGTAGTAATCTAATCCGCAAACTGCAAGCGTGGGCGTCCATGCGAATAAAGGCTCTTTTACATTATGAGCATTGCAAAAAGTTTTTTCATCATCGTTGTTGCAAAAACCTTTTACAGTGGGCCATCCGTAATTTCTTCCTTTTTCTATCAAATTAATTTCGTCATCACTGTCTGGCCCATGTTCGCTGCTAAATAAACTGCCATTTACAAAAACTAAACCCTGTGCATTACGATGACCATAGCTCCACAGGGGATTGTTTGGAAAAGGATTATCAGCCGGAATAGTTCCATCAAGATTAATGCGCAATATTTTTCCATTCACTGCATTTATATTTTGGGCGTAGGATTGATTGCCTGTTTCGCCTGTTGTAATGAATAATTTTAAATCAGAAGATATTAATAACCTACAGCCATTATGAATGCCGCCTGCATTAATATTATCCAATAAAATAATTGGATTGATGAGTTTTTTTCCTTTGTATGTGTAACGAACAATTTTTTCTTTATAATCGCCATTTTTTTCATAATCGTATGCTGCATATATATAAGGATGATGTGTAAAATCAGGATGCAGCGCCATGCCTAATAATCCGCCTTCGCCTCTTGATTTTACTTCGGGAATTTGCAGCAAGGGAGTAACAGAACCGTTTGCCGGATTAACTCTGCTTATTTTGCCGGGGCGTTCTGTAAACCAGATAAAATTATCAGGTCCCCATAAAATTTCCCATGGATAGCTAAGGTTATGTACTAAGACTTTTGCGGTAATCCCCGATGGCAAATCAACAGAATTTTGTTTTACATCCTTATCTCCGCAACTGAAGATTGTATTTACAAATACAAAGATGAACAGAAAGTATTGCAGCATATTACGTGTTTTCAATTAGAAGATTATAATTCCGAAGCCTTGAGAATACATTCAATTCAAATGCCAGCCCAAAGCATTATTCAAATTATTTTTAAAAAAGATTTTTAAACGGCTTTTAAACCCACATAAAAATATTAACGGCTCAAAATTTTGTTTATTAGTATTTTCGCCCTCAAATTTTAAAAAATGAAAACAAGAAACCTCGGCTTAATTGTAGTAATTGCATTGGTGGTGGTGCTTGCAGGCTGCGGATGCAATAGCTATAACGGATTAATCACCAGCGACCAGCAGGTTAAAAATTCGTGGAGCAATGTAGAAACAAATTATCAGCGAAGAACAGATTTGTACAACAGTGTTATTAAAACAATTGAGGGTTCTGCCAATTTTGAAAAATCAACTCTCACAGAAGTAATACAGGCAAGAGCCAGAGCTACGAGTGTAAATGTTGATATAAATGATTCTGCATCGCTGGCAAGATATCAACAGGCACAGGGTCAATTGCAAAGCGCTTTCGGACGATTAATGGCAGTGGCAGAGCGTTATCCCGAACTTAAAACAACCAAGGCATTCCAGGATTTTCAAACCCAAATAGAGGGGACAGAAAATCGTATTAATATTGCGCGGCAGGATTATAATAAAACTGTGAATGATTACAATCTGAAAGTAAAGACCTTCCCCAATAATTTATTTGCAGGTATGTTTGGTTTTCATGAAAGGGCTTATTATAAAGCGAATATCGGCACCGAAAACCCGCCTGAAATTAATTTCAACATCAAGTAAAAACAGAGATGTTGTCAATCTTTAAAAGAAAACAACCGCAGTTCTTCACCGCAGAAGAAAGAGAAAAAATAGTACAGGCTATTCAGAATGCTGAGCGCCGCACCAGTGGCGAAATCCGTGTGCATGTAGAAACTCATTGCCGTTTTGTTGATCCGCTCGACCGGGCTGCAGAAATCTTTTACAGCCTGAAGATGGATGCTACCGAATTACGCAATGCAGTGCTGGTATATGTTGCCATGAAAGACAGGCAACTTGCCGTTTTTGCCGATGAAGGTATTTATAACAAAGCAGGCGCAGAATTTTGGAAGAATCAGGTGTTGCTAATGATGACTCATTTTAATAAAGAAAATTATGCTGATGGGGTAGTACAGGTTGTGCAGGAGATTGGCGAAGCATTAAGCAGCTATTTTCCTTTTGATGAAAAAATTGATAAGAATGAATTGCCAGATGAGATTGCATTTGGTAAATAAATAATCCATAGCATCTTTTCGGAGATGCTTTTCTTGTATAATATAATGAAGCGTTTTGTTGTATTAATTTTATTACTCTTAGTTTCTGCATCGCAGGCACAGAACGTATTGCCTAAACCCAATCCGCCCAGATTGGTGGTTGATGCTGCTCATCTTTTATCACCTGAACAAAGAGATATATTAGAAGAAAAGCTGGTTGCACTGGACGACAGCACATCAAACCAAATAAGTATTGTAACAATTCCTGCGCTGGGCGATTATCCTATTGAAGTTTATGCAGTGAAACTTTTCCGTGATTGGGGAATTGGTACAAGCAGAAACGATAACGGCATACTAATTCTTGTTGCAGTAAATGACCATAAAGTAAGAATAGAAGTAGGTCGCGGATTAGAAGGCGCTATTCCTGATGTAACAACCAAAAGCATTATTGATAATGATATTACTCCGAATTTTAAAGAGGGCAATTATTACCGCGGATTAGATCAGGCGGTTGAATCATTAAGCCAGTCTGCTGTTGGCGAATACAAAATACGAAGAGAAAAAAATAATTCTGGTGCAAGTGGCGGCGGCTCTTTATTAGGCTTTATTATTTTTCTTATTGTTATGTTCATTGTCTTTGGCAGAGGTGGTGGCAAAGGGGGTGGTATGTTTAGCCGCAGAGGTTATGGTAGTATGTTATGGCCGCTTCTTTTCATGGGCGGCGGAAGAGGTGGTGGCAGTGGTTTTGGAGGAGGAGGAGGATGGAGCGGCGGAGGCGGGGGCTTTGGGGGATTTGGCGGCGGAAGCAGCGGCGGCGGCGGCGCCAGCGGCGGATGGTAATTGAGTTATTGGTTTTATGTGCTTTAGACTGGATTTTTTTCGTCTTTTTTTCTTTTATTGCATCAAAGTTTATAACTGCTTCTGCTCTCAACACAACTTTTTCTCTGTTTTTGTTTTCAACTAAACTTATGCCTTACACTTTATTTTTTCCAAAGATGCTTTCCCTGAAATTTTAGATGAGTTACCTATGCTATCCAAAAAAAGGAATGGTATAACAATCTTAAAAAAAATTTTTAAAATAATTTATCAATAAAAAATATATATCTTGTACCTCTTTCATTTTTTCATTCAAAATAATAAAAAACCATGACCAGATTCATTACTCTCACGAGTTTTCTGTGCCTGCTTGCTATAGCGCCAAAGGCACAAACGATTGTGGATGCCAGCCACCTAAAACAATTGGTAACTAAAAATGCTTCAGCTCTCAATTTTTCAAAAGCTGATTTGGAAAATTATCGTATTGCCAACGCTTATTACGATGAAACAGCAGAGGCAACTATGGCTTATCTTCAGCAAACTTACAAGGGCATTGAGGTTTACAATGCAATTACCGCCGTTGCTTTTAAAAATGATAAATTAATTTCTGTTCAGTCTTCTAAAATAGAAGATGCAGCAACAAAAGCCAAAGGGGCGGCATCAAAGCCGGCAATAACACCTGCCGCCGCATTGTCTGCTGCAGTAAGAAATCTTAATCTCAATTTATTACGCCCAGTGTTAATGCGCAGCCATTCAGATGATGGCCAAGAGTTTGAATACGATAACTTAGGCATTGCTCTGAACGATATTACTGTTCGTTTAATGTGGACTCCTGTACAGGATGAAAAAAAATTGCAGCTTACCTGGCAGGTTTCACTTTTAACGCTTAAAGGAAATGATAGCTGGCAGTTGCACGTGAATGCCCTTAGCGGTCAAATAGTGCGTAAAGATAATCTTACCTCAAAGTGCGATTGGGCTATTGCAATCCATCAACCCAAACGCAATGTATATTGCTATCCGGTAGAATCATTTGATAACGCAAAGGCAACTTCGGTTGATAACGCAAACACCGCTGCAGGTGTTACCGGTTTAGAATCCGTTGATTCTGCAAAATATAATGTTATTGCTTATCCTTTTCAGGACCCAAATTATGCAGCGCCATCATTGCAAACAAATCCATGGACAATAAATGGTAATCCAAAAGCATATACTAAGAAGTGGGACTCTGATAATATAATGGATTATAAGGACAGCCTTAAAGGGAATAATATATTTGCTTATACTGACAGAAATTCTAATAATAAGCCTGATTTTTCTCCGCCTTCACAAACCCCGCTTCCTGATTTAACGTGGAACTATTTAGTTGACTTTAATGCAGATCCCACTGAAGATCCAAGTTTCGGCATTGTGAATTTATTTTATTGGACAAACCTGATGCACGACATGAGTTATGATTATGGATTTGATGAAGCGGCCGGTAATATGCAGACCGCTAATTTTAGTCGCGGCGGCAAACAAAAAGATTTGGTTTTAGCTGAAGCCATGGATGGGGCCGATACAAGCAATGCAAACTTTGCTCCCACGGTTGATGGTAAGCAAAGCCGCTTGCAGGAATTCCTTTGGAGACAATCTATTTTAAAAGTTTTAAAATTCAATTCTCCTCTTTCATTTAAAGGCTCCAAGCCCGCATCAGAAAGTAATGTAAGTAATAATAACAAGATTGCACAAAAAGGAATTATCACTTCTGATGTAGTTCTTTATAAAGATATACTGCATCCCACCGACTCAAGCACTGCCTGCGGAGGTGCAGCCAATGCAGCTCAAATTTCAGGAAAAATCGCATATATAGACAGGGGTTCATGCCCATTTACTCAAAAATTCCATAATGCACAGACCGCAGGAGCCAAGGCTATTATTGTTGGTAATGTTGCTCCTAATGACCCAAGATATGATGGAACAAACACCGGCAATTTCTTAGTCATTATGTCCGCCACTCCTCTTGATAATACGATTACAATTCCCGGAGTATTTATTCAATATGACACAGCTACCAAACTAAAAAATAATTTAATAAACAATATTGTTTCAAATGCTACCTTAACTCCCACTCCCATGATTGATGGCGATGTAGACAATACCATTGCAACTCATGAGTACACACATGGCATTTCGAATCGTTTAACAGGCGGCGCTCAAACAGTTTCATGCCTTAATAATGGTGAACAACCTGGTGAAGGCTGGAGCGATTATTTTGCTTTGATGATGACAACCAACTGGAAAACTGCAAAAGTTTCGGATAGCAGCAAGCCACGCACCATTGGTAACTATGCTGCAGGCCTTGATACTACTTATGGAGGCATACGGATATATCCTTATTCAAAGCTTTTTTCTATTGACCCGTGGACGTATGACAGCCTGCGCTTAGACACTTCTATTCATGAGTACAATGCCAACACAAATCCCGGTGCTATTTATTATACAGGAGAACTTTGGTGCAGCACTTTATGGGATATGACGTGGAATCTTATTAAAACCGAAGGCATTAATAAAACATTCTTTAAAGCCACTGTAGCGGGAGGAAACACAACTGCAATGAAGCTTGTAATACAGGGAATGAAATTGCAAAAATGCAGCCCGGGTTGTATAGATGCAAGGAATGCCATATTAGATGCCGATACGCTTTTGTATGGCGGCTCGCATGGCAGCGAAATATGGAAAGCATTTGCACGCCGCGGCATGGGTTACAGCGCTACCCAAGGAAGTAATCAAAAAATTAAAGACGGTATGGGTGCTTACAATTTACCTCCGGGTGTAACCAATCCCAAGAGCAATAAAGTGATTGCAGACAAGTTACCTGATGCTTTTAAGCAAACGCTTGCACAGGTATCTCCCAATCCCACTAAAGACCATGTAACAATTACTATTCCGGGTAATACTGCACAGTTGAATGTTCAATTGCTAAGCAATACCGGAGCCGTGTTAGGAAATTATACTTTAAATGGAGCATCATTAAATATAGATGTATCTAAATTATCGGCCGGTATTTATAATATACTTATTACAGGTGAAAACTTGTCTTCAAAGTATAAGCTGGTTGTACAATAAAAATGATTTAAATTGTTTAGCTGGTAAACCCCGCATTTGCGGGGTTTACTATTTATGTACAACAGTTAAGAGACACGAACATGTATGCTTTGCACTTTATTTGCTGTGGGCAATGAATCAGAATCTTCCCCGCAAGCAAAAAATGCGGAACATAAATTTCTTACTGTTCATCTTCTATTAAGCTCTTTTACTCTTAACTCCTTTGTGCAGAATATAAATTCCTGCAATGATTAATGCCGCACAACTCCATACATAATTCTTAGAGCTGGACGAAAACGAGTGAAGCCCATGTTCCTGTAAAATGAAAAAAAATGAGGTTAATCCTCCATAGATTAGCACGGCGCCAATGATGGCTTTCCAGTTAGTTTGTTTCATAATAAATAAATACGGATTAGTATAAAAGCATAATTTAATCCAATTGCTTTTATGAGACTAAAATATAAAAGTATTTGAAGAATTAAAATATTTTAAAAAAAAATACTGTAATACACTATCAGAAATTTTTAAGCAAGCCTTAAGTAAAGAATTTACTTCGCTTTATTTTTGTCATCTTAACTTGTATTCATTCAACTTAAATAGGATAATTTTATTCTTATAAATCTTTACTATGTATTATAAGGGCAAGGCGCTTATCCGCGAGAAAAAAATGGAAACAAAATATTAGTTATATTAAATTTGAGCGATAAGCCGCAAACATTTACATTACAGAATGAAATAATTGAAGAGCAACCCAAAAATATTTTTACGGGTAAATCTGAAGCTCTGAAAACAACCAGGCTTTTAATTTTGATGTATAGGAATATGCGGGATATAAATATGAATAAGCTTATCATGAACAAAAAGTAATTTAATACAGAACCTAAAACGAATACGTTTTGTAATAGATATGATCTCAAAAAAAACCAAATATGCCATAAATGCTCTTGTATATCTCGCACGGGAATATAGTAAGAATGAACCCGTTCAAATAAGCCGCATTGCCGAAAGCGAACGTATACCCCGAAAATTCCTCGAGGCTATTTTATTGGATTTACGCAATGCAGGCATGCTTAATAGCAAAAAGGGGAAAATGGGAGGGTACTATTTACAAATGAACCCGGAGGAAATAAATATCGCAGATGTTATGCGATTATTTGATGGACCTATTGCACTGCTCCCCTGTGTTGCGCACAAATATTATGAACGCTGCGATGAATGCATTGATGAAAACATTTGCGGAATTAGAAGTGTGTTTGCAGATGTGCGAAACGAAACAGTAAATATGCTGAAAAGAGCAACCCTGGCAGAAATCATCAGTCGCTCAGATTTTCTTGGTAAAAAGTCTAAGATCTCATTAAAAAAGAAAAAATAAAAAAATTTTCTTCAACTCCTATAATTTCGATAGGAATTATATATTTGCTAAAATATGTTCCTCATGAATCGCACTTTACAACCAAAATTTGTGCTTGTGATAGTCTTTTTAATTAACTGCTTATTTCTGTCGGCACAAGACACTACGAAAACAAAAGTTGCTGAAACCGGGCAAAGTCCTTTATCGCAAAAACAAGATTCATTAAAAGGTTTGCCAAAAGTTGATACGGCGAAGCCCGTACCTAAACCAAATTCTCTTACTATTTCTGTTGATATGAGAGTGCGAACAGAAGTAAGGCGTGGCTATAAAACTATTCCTACGCTGGATACATTACCCGCCGTTTTCACCAACCAGCGTACACGTTTGAATTTTGATTTTAAAACAAAGCTCTTCGATTTTTACGCTTCATTGCAGGATACAAGAGTGTGGGGGCAACAGGATCCACGTGAAGGTCAGGGCACTTCTGCGCCTACAGAAGCTACTACTTACCCAATATATTTTTTTGAACTTTATGCTGAGCCTCATTTCTCAGATAAAGTATCTATGAGAATCGGGCGGCAAAGAATTGTTTACGACAACCAAAGACTTTTTGCTGAAAATGATTGGAGGCTTACCGCAAATTCGCATGATGCTGTAAGATTTATTTATAATAATAAAATAAATTTTACTACTGAATTTATTGCCGCATACAATCAATATGGAGAAAACACATTTACCTCTAATTATAAACCAAACGGTTTTGTAAATTATAAAGCGCTGCTGGCTCATTACCTTAACTGGAAGTTCAATAAAAATTTTGTGCTCACTACTATAAATGCTGCAGATGGATATCAAAGTGCAAAAGATTACAGAACAACGTTTATGCGGCTTACAGGCGGGGGCCGTCTTGAATATTCATCTTACAACTGGTATCTTACTTTTGCGGGTTATTATCAGTATGGAAAAGATTCATCGGGCAAAAAGCTTTCTGCATATTACTTTCAGCCCGAAATAAAATATTCCGGTAAAAAACTTTTCATACGTCTCGGTATGGAATACATGAGCGGGCAGGATACTACAAGTGATAAGGACAACAGTTTTGTGCCGTTGTATGGAGTGGCCCATCGCTTCATGGGTAATCTCGATTACTTTAGTTCGTTCCCGGGAGACGTGAATAATGGCGGTCTCATCAATCCTTATTTATTCTTCCAATATCAGAGTATAAATAAAAGACTAACGTTGCGTCAGGAGAATCATCTTTTCTATTCTCAATCGAATGCTGCGTTTAAAGGAAAAGGAGATTTGAACAAATATTTAGGGTATGAATTCGATAGCAGGATAAACTACAAGGTTCTCAATAATATTTTAGATATAGAAAGCGGCTTCTGCTGGGCTTCTGTTACACAATCAATGATAGCAATTAAAAAAGGAGCAGGAGATACAAAGGCCTTTCCCTGGTGGTTTTACCTCAGTTTAAGATTTACACCAACCATAGGAAAATTTACTTTTAATTAAGCACGCAAAAATTTCCATTTTCTCTACGCGATTATTAAATTAAGTATCAATTAAATTAAACTTATCAACGCAAGATTGTTATAAAGCGCACTTACCAACGTTTTATTATTGGGAGTTTATAATCTGCTAAATCGAGGCATCTTAAACTAAGCGGCCCTTGCTTTATAAAAAATTTATCATTTCAGCAAACAGTTCTTATTACACTTACCATGTTTACGTACTTTGAACCGGATACATAAATCATATTAGCAGATTAGCACATTATCATATTAGCACATTTTGTCATTCACACTTTCCTCACAATTCTTGCAATCTCTTAAAATCATGGTTCAGACTTTCTTACCTTGCGCACATGCAGCAATACCTTAATTTATTACAGCATATTGTTGATAACGGAATGGTAAAAACAGACCGTACCGGAACAGGAACTACAAGTTGTTTCGGTTATCAAATGCGTGTTGATTTACAAAAAGGATTTCCATTAGTTACCACAAAAAAAATGCATCTAAAAAGTATTATTTATGAATTGCTTTGGTTTTTAAAAGGCGAAACAAACATTGCATATTTAAAAGAACACGGTGTAAGTATTTGGAATGAATGGGCTGATGAGAACGGCGAGCTCGGTCCTGTTTATGGAAAGCAATGGCGCAGTTGGCAAGATGCAAACGGACAAGTGATAGACCAAATAACCGATGCCATCAATCAAATAAAAAATTTTCCTGACAGCCGCAGAATAATCGTGAGCGCATGGAATGTTGCCGATTTACCAAAGATGGCATTAATGCCCTGCCATGTACTATTTCAGTTTTATACCTCACCCCCAGCCCCTCTCCACGGGGTGGAGAGGAGAGCTAGAGCCAAACTAAGTTGTCTATTGTATCAGCGCAGCGCAGATGTATTTTTAGGTGTGCCTTTTAATATTGCATCTTATGCTTTACTCACCATGATGATAGCACAGGTTTGTGATTTAGAAGCAGGCGAATTCATTCACACTTTTGGTGATGTGCACATTTATAGTAACCATATTGAGCAGGTGAAATTGCAATTGATGAGAAAGCCTTATTCTTTGCCAACAATGAAATTAAATCCTGAGGTAAAAGACATTTCCAATTTTCAATATGAAGATTTTACACTTGAAAATTATCAGCATCATCCGGCAATAAAAGCAACAGTAGCGGTATGAAACCCCTAACTCCTAAAGGGGAATTCCATACATTTGATTTTATTTTTCAAATTCAAATTCTCCCCTTTAGGGGCCGGGGGTTCTTATGATTTTATCTTTAGTAGTTGCAGCATCAACAAACAATGCTATTGGTAAAAACAACAAATTGCTCTGGCATTTGCCAAACGATTTAAAATTTTTTAAAAATGCTACTTGGGCAATGGCTGTTCTATTGGGAAGAAAAACCTTTGAGTCATTAGGCTCAAAACCTTTGAGCGGCAGACTGAATATTATTCTTACTTCACAAAAAGATTTTTCACCAAAAGATGTTATTGTTGTTCATGATATAAATAAAGGAATCGCTATTGCAGAGCAACATGACTACAAAGAATTAATGATTTTGGGAGGAGGTGAAATTTTTAAGCAAACAATCAACATGGCCGATAAAATATATCTTACAAGAGTGCATCATATATTTGAAAACGCCGATGCTTTTTTTCCTGAAATTGATGAAACCAAATGGGAGCTTACATTAAACAAAGATTTTTTTAAAGATGGAAAACATGCTCATGACTACAGTTTCCAGTTATGGGTGAGAAAATAATATTCACCACACATAACTCAATTATGTATTCCAAGTTTCAGCTTGCCTTAAAATATGTTTGCTATCTTATTACAGCTTCTAATGGCAAAGGTCATGGAATACATTCTCCTTTTGTATTTGAATTTGTTACACAAGTTTTGAATGATGACAGAACCTATTACTGCTATCAAACAATAGAAGATTTAAGAAATGAACTAAAGCAGGATAATACCGTTATTTCTGTAGAAGACTTTGGCGCAGGCTCAGCAACAGGTAAGAATACTAAACGCAAAATTTCTGCTGTAGCACACTCATCTCTAAAACCCAAAAAATTTTCGCAATTGCTTTTTAGAATGGTAAATTTTTATAAGCCAAAAAATATTCTTGAGCTTGGAACCTCATTGGGTATTACAACTGCTTACCTGGCATCTGCTAATAATAATATTCCTGTTATAACAATGGAGGGTTCAAAAGCCATTTCTGATATTGCACAAAAAAATTTTATACAGCTTCAATTATCAAACATAAAAATCATTGAAGGTAATTTTGACGTAATCTTACAACCCACTATCTCGCAGAGTCCTGCGGACAACAACCTCACAGAGTCCTGCGGACAACAATCAACTATCGACTTTGCTTTCATTGATGGCAATCATCGTAAAAAGCCCACGCTGCAATACTTTCAGCAACTATTAATCAAAACAACCGAAAATTCCATTCTTGTTTTTGATGATGTACACTGGAGCAAAGAAATGGAAGAAGCATGGCAAGCCATCCAAACACATCCAGCTGTAACTTTAAGCATTGATTTATTTTTTATAGGAATAATATTTTTCAGAAAAGAACAAAAAGCAACACAGCATTTTACGATTCGCTTTTGATAGTTTAAAATATAATATCTCTGATGAGAATATATTTTTGTATCGCCCTCCTTTTGTTTAATATTTAAGGCAGGGCAAAACAACCAGGCAGAATACCATTTCGAGTGATTACCCCGGCCATTTTCTTAATCAAAAAAGTAGTGTGAGAATAAATTTATCTTTCTCTTTTATTATTCCTAAAAAAATGATTTAATTTTCCACGCATGATTGTAACCATTCTGAAAGAGCCTCCTGACGACCGCCGTGTATCGCTATTACCAGAACAGGTTGAAGCGCTAAAAAAAAACAATGCAGAAGTTCTTATTGAAAAATCTGCCGGTGAACTTGCTTTTGCACCAGATACTCTTTATGTTTCAAAAGGCGCATCAATTTACGAAAGAAAAGAAGCTTTACAATCAGCTGACATTATTTTATCAATTCATCCCCTTTCAGAAAATGATTTTCAGCAAATAAAACCCGGCGCCATTCTGCTTGGTATTTATCAACCATTATATAATTCTAAATTAATGCAGCTATGGGCTAAAAAAAAATTAACTGTTTTTAGTTTAGATACCATTCCAAGAATTACACGTGCTCAAGGTATGGATGTTTTAAGCAGCCAGGCAAATATTGCAGGTTACAAAGCGGTAGTATTAGCCGCATCTTTATACCCAAAATATTTTCCAATGTTTATAACTGCCGCTGGCAGCATTCCTCCTGCAAAGGTTTTGATTCTTGGTGCAGGCGTCGCAGGCTTGCAGGCAATAGCCACTGCAAAAAGATTAGGTGCTGTTATTGAAGTATTCGATACAAGACCCGAAGTAAAGGAAGAAGTGATGAGCCTAGGCGGAAAGTTTGTTGAGGTAGAAGGTGCTGCTGATGCATCAAAAGCCGGCGGCTATGCAGTTGACCAATCTGAAGAGTACAAGCAAAAGCAACAGCAGAAAATTGCGGAGGTAGCAGCAAAAGCAGATGTAATAATTACTACTGCGCAAATTCCCGGCAAACCAGCGCCAGTGCTTATTTCAGAAGATACTTTAAAAAGAATGAAACACGGTTCCCTCATTATGGATCTGGCTGCAGCTACTGGTGGTAATACCCCCAAAACCGTGAACAATAAAACGATTCAATACAACGGGGTAACCATTGTGGGCAACAGTAATCTTGCAGCAACCATGCCGAGTGACGCAAGTAAATTGTATGGAAAAAATGTGCTCAATTTTTTACAGCTCATCATCGGCAAAGAGGGAAACATCAATCTGAATTTTGATGATGAAATTGTAAAGGGCACATGCATTACATATAACGGAGAAGTTACGAATGAAAGAGTCAGAATCCTGTCTGCCGACAGGCAGGCATGATTCAAAGATTTGATTAATTAAGAGGAAATGTATGAGCTGGGCTTTTGTATCTGTATGAAACTTTGGTTCCTGCCCTGGCGCAACACTTGTAATGCAAAATAAATTTCACCAATAAAATTTAAAATTGAAATTAAATATCTAATATTTACTCATCAGAACCCTCCCCCGCAGGGGGAGATGGAGGGGGCTTCTTCTTATGACATGGATTCAACAACATCAGGAATACATCTACATAGTAATACTCATGATTTTCCTCGGCATAGAAGTTATAGGTCGTGTGCCAAGTGTATTACACACCCCTTTGATGAGCGGTGCTAATGCAATACATGGAGTAGTTATTATCGGGGCAATTATCGTGATGGGCAAAGCAGAGAGCAATAATTATCTTGCTTTGGCATTCGGATTTTTAGCAGTTATCTTAGGAACGCTTAATGTTGTGGGCGGATTTGTAGTAACGGATAGAATGCTGGAAATGTTTAAATCAAAAATCAAGAACCAAAAATCAAGAATCAAATAAAACTTCAAAATTCAAGAAACAAGTTCCAAATAAATTAAAATTCGAAATTCAAGAAACAAGAACAAATAAATTTCAAGTTTAAAGCTCAAGCTTCAAATAAATTTCAAATTGGAGAATTAAAATAAAAAATATGACCTTGAAGAAAGAACTGCTCTATTCGCAGAAAGAGTTCGGGACTTTTGTTTAAAGCTTCCGAAAAATGTTGTGAATAACGAATATATACCTCAATTATTGAGAGCCGGAAGTTCGCCGGGGGCAAATTATATTGAAGCTAACGAAAGCATTGGTGATAAAGATTTCAACATGAAAATAAAAACATGCAGAAGAGAATCAAAAGAATCAGCTTATTGGCTGAGATTAGTACTTACTGATAACTCCATAGAAATGGAAAACGAAAGAGCTTCTTTACGACAAGAAGCGAAAGAATTTGTTTTAATTTTTACAGCCCTCTTAAAAAATAAAAATTCAAAAAATCAAGAAACAAGTTCCAAATAAAGCTTCAAATTTAAAATTAAAGGAGACCTCACAAAGGACTTTATTTTACTTAAATCTTATGTGGATGTAAGTGGGTGTCGATTAGTGTTTAATTTTTTGCTTTCTTTTTTTTTAATTTATTTGTTTCTTGATTTTTGTTTCTTGTAATTTCAAAAAAGTATGGAATTAAACATCCTCACAATTTGCTACATCATTGGCTCCATAACCTTTATTCTCGGCTTGAAGATGCTCTCCAATCCTGCCTCTGCACGCAGAGGAAATTTAATTGCAGCAACAGGCATGAGCATTGCAATTATCGCAACCATTTTTTTATACAAAGATGATGAGGGAAATGCATTGCATAACTATTCATGGATTTTCGGAGGAATAATTATTGGCGGCATAGTTGGAACACTCGCAGCAAAAAAAGTAAAGATGACTGCTATGCCCGAAATGGTGAGTCTTTTCAATGGTATGGGGGGAGCTTGCGCAGCATTAATTTCAATCGCTGAGCTTAATCACTTTACACAAAGCTTTTTGAAAGGTGGCTGGATTGTCTTAGGAAACGAAAATGTATTTACAACGTTACTTACAATTTATATTGGCGCATTTATCGGTTCTGTTTCCTTTGCAGGAAGTATGATTGCATGGGGAAAATTAAATGGTAAAATAAAAGACTATTCTTTCAAAGGACAGCATATTGTAAATCTCAGTGTGTTTTTTATAATCGTTGCACTGATTATTTTATTGCTTACACCGTTCTTTGCAGACAATTATTTCTTCTTCTATTTCATTCCGCTATTATCAATCATCTACGGCATTCTCTTCGTTCTTCCCATCGGCGGCGCAGATATGCCCGTAGTAATTTCTTTATTAAATTCTTTTACGGGTGTTGCTGCAGCATGCGGTGGTTTTTTGTATGATAACAAAGTAATGCTTACGGGAGGTATTCTTGTTGGCGCTGCCGGCACACTGCTCACTATTCTTATGTGCAAAGCAATGAACCGCTCTCTCAAAAATGTTTTAATTGGCAACTTCGGTGGCGCCGCCTCCGGCGGCGCCATAAATTCAGGAGCCTCCGGCTCATACAAAGAAATAACTGTCAGCGATGCTGCCGTTGCCATAAGCTATGCAAGAAAAGTGATGATTGTTCCCGGTTACGGATTAGCCGTAGCACAGGCGCAGCACGCATGTCAGGAACTGGAATCTCACCTCGAAGAAAAAGGTGTTGAAGTAAAATATGCTATTCATCCTGTTGCAGGCAGAATGCCGGGGCACATGAACGTTTTACTTGCAGAGGCAGACGTGAGTTATGATAAATTGCTTGAAATGGAACAGGCCAATGATGAATTCAAATCAACCGATGTTGTCCTGGTATTAGGTGCAAATGATGTTGTAAATCCTGCCGCAAAAACAGACACTACTTCACCAATTTATGGCATGCCTATACTTGAAGTGGAAGATGCAAAAATGGTTATCGTAAATAAACGTAGTATGAAACCAGGATATGCAGGTATTGAAAATGAACTCTTCTTTCATCCCAAGACATCTATGCTTTTTGGTGATGCAAAAACTGTATTGCAGAAACTCATAAGTGAAGTAAAGTTGTTGTAAGAAAAAATTGCAAATAACAAGAAACTTCAAATAAAAATCAAAAAACAAAACAAAAATCAGAATAAGCTAGCGGCATTGTATTTATTTTTTATTTTCTAATTTCTAATTTATTTGTCTCTTGTTATTTGTCTCTTGTTTCTTGGTTCTTGGTTTTTTTTTCACCTACATTTGTCAGCAATTCTTCAACCAATAAAAGCTCGCAATGTCAGTACTCGTTAATAAAAATTCTAAAGTAATTGTTCAGGGTTTTACAGGCACCGAAGGAACTTTTCACGCCACTCAAATGATTGAATACGGCACTAATGTAGTTGGTGGTGTTACTCCAAATAAAGGCGGCACAACACATCTTGATAAGCCTGTCTTCAACACCGTTGCAGATGCGGTAAAAAATACCAGTGCAGATGTGAGCATCATTTTTGTTCCTCCAGCTTTTGCTGCAGATGCAATTATGGAAGCAGCAGATGCAGGCATTGCCCTTGTGGTGTGTATCACCGAAGGTATTCCTGTGCAAGACATGGTGAAAGTGAAACACTATTTGCAAAGCACGAATACAAGACTTATCGGCCCCAATTGTCCCGGCGTTATCACAGCAGGCGTAGCAAAGATTGGCATTATGCCCGGTTTTATTTTTAAGCCCGGAAGAATTGGTGTTGTTTCCAAATCGGGTACACTCACTTATGAAGCTGCCGACCAGGTGGTAAAAGCAGGTCTTGGAATTAGCACGGCTATTGGCATTGGCGGCGACCCCATTATTGGCACTACCACAAGAGAAGCTGTTGAATTATTTATGAATGATGATGCAACTGATGGCATCATCATGATTGGAGAAATTGGCGGTGGCATGGAAGCCGAAGCTGCACGATGGATAAAGGAAAATCCAAAGAAACCTGTTGTTGGTTTTGTTGCCGGCCAAACTGCGCCTCCGGGTCGTCGTATGGGTCATGCCGGAGCCATTGTTGGCGGCGCTGAAGATACTGCTGCTGCTAAAATGAAAATCATGAAAGAGTGCGGCATTCATGTGGTGGAAAGCCCCGCAGACATTGGCAAAACAATGGCGGAAGTGCTGAAGAAATGATTGAATATTTTTCTTTTTATGGTACCGGCTTTAGTTTTTCATGGCATCGTTCCTTGTGTCACTCCCTTGTACAACATATTTTCATAGCAACTGTATTTGAAACTGAAATTAATCTTCCTTAACCTAACATATTATGCCAATACCAGATTTTCAAACAATCATGCTTCCATTCTTAAAGCAAATTGCAGATGGGCAAGAACATTCAACCACAGAAACACATAACAGCTTAGCCAGGCACTTCAATTTAACAGATGAAGAAGCAAATAAAATATTTGCCCAGTGGAAATCAAAAGATTTTTTACAACCGGGTATTTTGGGCAAAGGCACATTTTAAAATGGCAGGATTATTAGAAAATATTAGACGGGGACATTTAAAAATCACACAAACAGGAAAAGATTTATTGGCAAAAAATCCAGCAGAAATAAACCAATGAAGCAAGAGAGTACCAACCTAAAAATGAAACTAAAATTGTTCTCATAGATGGTGAGCAACTTGCTCAGCTCATGATTGATTTTGATTTGGGTGTAACTAAACAACAGACATACGAAGTTAAACGAATGGACAGTGATTATTTTGGCGAAGATTAAGATAGTATGAATCTTGCTAAGTCGCCAGAAAATTGTAAGAGTATTATAAAAGATAATCTTAGAAATAAAAAAATGCAAATCAAATCCCGCCCAAACCACCATTTGTATTTGCAACAGTTAAACCCTGCCACACACTGTCTAATTTCCAGCATTGCAGAATAATTTTTTCGGCTCCTGAAATCACGGCTGTTTCAAAGCCAAATAAAAATCCGCCCAATACGGCAATCAATGCAATGCGAACCGGATAAACAGTCATGAAAATAAAGTTTAATGCACTAAATATATTTGTTAGAAACTGTTTAAAAATAGGATTTTGCATTACCAGTAGGCAAAACCGGATAAATTTTGAATAATTAACATAGGTGGAAAAAAAGGCTATTGCTTAAAAGTTGAAAAATTGTACTAATTGTGAATAACAACAAACTCAAT